>JADKGL010000028.1 GCA_016722295.1 Saprospiraceae bacterium | reverse complement strand
TTTAATCATTTGATTAAAATAGTTGTTTAAATCAAGAAAATTGACTTAACTTTGTCCCTTAATTTCAAAATCGTCATGGCAATAAAAAAAGCGGATCGAAATTTGGACATAAATACGGAAGCGAAAATTATAAACGCAGCTCGAATTATTTTCATCGAAAGGGCTATGCTGCCACTCTACTAGAGATATTGCCGAAGAAGCAGGGATAAATTTAGCTTTGCTCAACTATTATTTCAGAAGTAAAGAAAAGCTATTTGACATCATCATGTTGGAAACCATGCAGGGATTCTTTCAATCACTGTCTGTGGTGTTTAATGATACCAGTACTACTTTAGAAAGGAAAGTAGAAGTGGTTACCGAAAGTTACATCGATTTACTTCTAGCTCAACCTGACATTCCTATATTTTTGCTCAATGAATTGCGCAATCATCCAAGTGAAATTGGAGAAAAATTTAAAATGAAGCAAATCATTATGCATTCAGTTTTTTTTAAGCAATGGCAAGAAGCCACAAAGAATAATAAGCAGCAAATTCCTCCGCTACAGTTTATGATTAGTCTTATGAGTTTAATCATGTTCCCTTTTGTAGCATGTCCTATAATTAAAATGGTAGGTGATCTAAAGCAAGAACAATTCAATAAAATGATGGTGGAAAGAAAAAAGCTCATTCCTAAATGGGTAAAAGCGATAATGAAATCGTAGTGATTTTTTTTGAATGAAATTAAACAAATGATTAAAACAAAACAACAATACAGATGATTAATAAACGAATAAAATTAATAGCCCTCTATTGTTCAATAACAGTGATAGCCTTCTCACAACAAGTCACTTCACTCACGATTGACAGCTGTTTTGAGATGGCGAAGCGTGATTTTCCATTGGTGAAGCAATGCTCTAATTGATAAATCAAAGCGTACTCCATTGATAATGCCAATAAAAGTTATTTTACCACAATTCAATATAGGGATACCAAGCGACTTACCAATCTGCAGTCACCTTCACATTCCAATTTCTTCACTAATGTTAAAATTGCAGAATTGAGTAAGGATCAACCAAGCTTTATGGTGGTTTCTCAGGCTATTACAGATTTGTTCACAACTAATGATTATAGAGAATTGATAAGTGCTAATGCAGAAATAGAAGGACAAAAAATTAAGTAGAGTTATACAAACTAAAAGAACGGATCAGTAATTTATTTTTTGGAATCTTATTGATAGATGCTCAAATTCAGCAAACTGAATTATTGAAAAAAGATATTCAAAGCGGAATAGATAAAGTGAATACAGCTATAGCTTATGGCACAGCATTAAAAAGCAGTGCTGACAATTTGAAAGCAGAACTATTGAAGGCCAATCAGCGTAAGATAGAATTAAAATCAAATAGAAGCGGATATGCCGCTATGCTTTCCTATTTTATTGATCAAACGATAGGAGAAACTACAATCTTGATCAAGCCAAGTCCTCAAATAATTTCAAGTACTATTAATAGACCTGAGTTGAAACTCTTCGATTTCCAGAAAAGAACATTTGAAGTTCAGAATAAATTAATAAAAGCGAAGAATCTTCCGCGACTTAATTTGTTTTTGCAAGGTGGATTGGGAAGACCAGCTTTAAATATGTTGAGCAATGATGTGAATCTGTATTACTTAGCTGGACTTCGTCTGAATTGGAATTTGGCAGGCTTATATACTTACAAGAATGAAAAGCAAATTCTTTCTCTAAATCAAAAAGGTTTGGATATTCAGAAAGAAATCTTTTTGTTTAATACTAATGTTATTTTGCATCAACAGAATTCAGAAGTAAGCAAAATGCAAGAGCTCATTGAGACGGACAACAGCATTATCGCTTTGCGTGAAAGTATCAAAAATAAAACAAAAGTTCAGTTGGAGAATGGTACAGCCACAAGCACTGATTATCTCATTGATGTAAATGCTCAAGATCAGGCTGCACAAAATTTGATATTGCATCAAATTCAATTTTTAATGACTCAATATAATTATCAAATTACTTCAGGAAATAAATAGTAAATTTTAAAATCAAATCGTAATGTATAAATTCACAACAATAACAATCGCAGCAATGTGGCTTATAGCCTTGACATCCTGCAATAAGAATAAATCTAACTTTGATGCTTCAGGCTCATTTGAAGCTGAAGAAACAATTATCTCTTCAGAAGCAATTGGAACTATAAAACAGTTTGATATTGAAGAAGGTCAAGTGTTAAAGAAAGGAGAATTTATCGGCTATATTGATACCACTCAGTTGTACTTAAAAAGAAACAATTGGAGAGTCAAATTAAAGCTATGTTGAGTAAAAAGCCAAATCTTTCTGTTCAAATCTCTGCAATGCAATCCCAACTAGCTACAGCAGAAAATGAAAAAATAAGAATTTCAAATTTGATAAAAGGGGATGCTGCAACGCCCAAGCAATTAGATGACATTAATGCGAGTATCGATGTTATTAAAAAGCAGATTGAGGCACAAAAGTCCTCATTAAATATTGCAATAGAAGGATTGGGTAAAGATGCATCATCAATGCTTGTTCAGATTGAACAACTCAATGATCAATTAGCAAAATGTAAAATCATAAATCCAAAAGAAGGAACTGTGCTTACAAAATATTCCGAAGTAAATGAAATGGCTGCAACCGGGAAGGCACTTTATAAAATAGCAGACTTATCGAATATAATCCTCCGTGTTTATATCACAGGCAATCAACTACCAAAGATTAAACTTAATCAGAATGTTAAAGTATATACTGATGATGGCAATGGCAAGTTTAATGAAACTGAAGGGATTATCACTTGGATCAATGATAAGGCTGAGTTCACTCCTAAGACAATTCAGACTAAGGATGAAAGAGCAAATATGGTATACGCTATGAAAGTTAAAGTAAAGAATGAAGGCACATTTAAGATAGGGATGTATGGCGAAATTAAATTGCAATAAACTATGCCAGACGTTGTATTAAATAATATTGTAAAGACCTACAATAAAGGCGAAATTAAAGCTGTAGATGATGTAAGTTTTTCTGTCGAAGAGGGAGAATTGTTTGGCTTGATAGGGCCTGATGGAGCTGGCAAAACGAACATTTTTCGTGTGTTGACCACTTTGCTTCTTCCTGATAGTGGAACTGCTTCAGTAAACGGATTTGACATCGTAAAAGAATATAAAAATATTCGAAAGAAAATTGGTTATATGCCTGGTAAATTTTCACTTTATCAAGATTTAACTGTTGAAGAAAATTTGAATTTTTTTGCTACCATTTTTGATACTACCATAAAGGAGAATTATGATTTAATTAGAGATATTTATATACAAATAGAACCATTTAAAGATCGTCGTGCAGGTAAATTATCTGGTGGAATGAAACAAAAATTAGCGCTGTGTTGTGCTTTAATTCACCGACCAGAAGTATTGTTTTTAGATGAACCTACGACAGGTGTAGACACTGTATCTCGAAAAGAATTTTGGGAGATGCTCAAACGGCTGAAACAACAGGGAATCACGATATTGGTTTCTACGCCATACATGGATGAAGCTACATTATGTGAGCGCATTGCATTGATACAAGATGGAAAAATAATGTCTATCGATACACCACAAAATATTATTAAGCAATTTCCTGAAAAACTATTTGCTATTAGATCAAATAGTATGAGTAGACTATTACATGATTTGCGAAACAATCGGCATATAAAAAGCTGTTTTGCTTTTGGGGAATATCATCATATTACTTTTAAAAATAATTCAGAAGGAGAATCAGACTTACTCATACAAGAATTGCACTTTACAAAACCATAAGGAAACCATAATGAAGCATATCAATCCTACCATAGAAGATTGCTTTATAAATTTGATGAATTAATATGACAACTGAAGTAGTAATAAAAACTGACAAGCTCACGAAGCGGTATGGTGATTTCATCGCAGCGAACGAAATTACTTTCGAAGTATATTCTGGTGAAATTTTTGGTTTCTTAGGCGCAAATGGTGCAGGTAAAACTACAGCAATGAAAATGCTTTGTGGACTTTCTACACCATCCTCTGGTGATGCTATGATTGCAGGTTTTGATATTTACTCACAAACGGAGAATATTAAAAAAAATATAGGTTACATGAGTCAGAAGTTTTCACTTTATGAGGATTTAACTGTAGTCGAAAATATTAATTTTTTTGGAGGAATTTATGGAATGAGTGATCAAAATTTGAAGTTGAAAAAAGATAAGCTAATTGAAACTTTAGGTATGCAGAAAGAGGCAAAGAAGTTGGTTGGGTCTTTACCTTTAGGTTGGAAGCAGAAGTTAGCATTTTCTGTAGCAGTCTTGCATGAACCCAAGATCGTATTTCTAGATGAGCCAACAGGAGGTGTAGATCCTGTTACCCGAAGACAATTTTGGGATTTGATTTATGCAGCATCAGACAGTGGTATTACTATATTTGTCACGACTCATTATATGGATGAAGCTGAATATTGCAATCGTATCACGATGATGGTTGATGGCTTTATAAAAGCATTGGATACACCCACGAATCTTAAGCATCAATTCTCTGCCACTACAATGGATGAAGTATTTTTTGAACTGGCAAGAGGAGCAAACCGAAAAGCAGATTAGTATGAAGCAATTTCTAACTTTTGTAAGAAAAGAATTTTATCATGTGTTTCGCGATCCAAAAACAATGTTGCTGCTCTTTGGAATGCCGATAGCGCAAATTATTTTGTTTGGATTTGCCCTTACCAATGAAATAAAAAACTCTAATATTGTTGTTTGTGATTATTCAAATGACATCGCAACACATCGAATAATTGACAAGTTGAAATTTAGCAAAAATTTTGACATACAAAAGAAGATATTAAGTCATCGAGAAATTGAAGATGCATTCAAGACCGGAACGATAAAATTGGCTATTGTATTCCCAAATAATTTTAATGATGATCTACACCATTTGAATAAAGCACAGGTCCAAATAATTGCCGATGCTTCAGACCCAAATACAGCAAGTACACTTACAGCGTATGCAAGTAATATTATAATGGATTATCAACGTGAATTACTTAATATTAATTCGATACCACTTCAGATCAAGACCGATGTGCGTATGATTTACAATCCTGAACTCAAAGGTGTTTATAATTTTGTACCTGGAGTAATGGCTTTGGTATTGTTGCTCGTTTGTGTTTTAATGACTTCAGTTTCTATTGTAAGAGAAAAAGAAATGGGGACAATGGAAATATTATTGGTATCTCCATTCAATCCAATTTTAGTTATACTTAGCAAAGCAGTTCCTTATTTTTTTTTTCATTAGTGAATCTTACGATTATACTTATTCTTAGTACGACCTTGATGGGTATGCCGATCAATGGCAGTATTCCACTTTTGTATTTTGAAAGTTCGTTATTGATTCTTTGCGCTTTGTCATTAGGTTTACTCATTTCCAATATCACCGATAGCCAGCAAGCTGCAATGTTGATTTCTTTAATGGGAATGTTATTGCCTACAATGATGTTTACTGGTTTTATGTTTCCTTTAGAAAATATGCCAATGCCATTGCAAATTATTGCCAATGCGATTCCATCTAAATGGTATTACATCACCGTAAAATCGATCATGATCAAAGGTTTGGGAATTTCTGCAATATGGAAGGAAACGCTTATACTTGCTGGGATGACTTTGTTTCTATTGGCTGTAAGCATTAAAAAATTTAAAATAAGATTAGCATGAGGACTTTAAAATTTTTACTTCAAAAGGAGTTCAGACAAATATTTCGCAATACCATGATTTTGCGAATGATTATTGCCATGCCGATTATGCAGCTTTTAATCATGCCATTGGCTGCTGATTTTGAAATTAAGAATATCAATATTTCAGTTGTTGATCACGATCATTCCTCCTATTCACGAAAACTCATTGAGAAAATTGTAGTGTCTGGATATTTTAAACTGAACGATTACAGTAATTCATTCAATCAATCGTTCCAAGAATTTCAAAAAGATAATTCAGATTTAGTATTAGAAATACCACAGCATTTTGAAAGAGATCTAATGCGTGAGAATAGTGGAAATCTTTTTATAGCAGTTAATGCAATCAATGGGACTAAAGCAGCAGTTGGAAGTACTTATCTTTCTCATATTATTTCCAACTTTAATACAGATATCCGTTTAGATTGGTTGCCACCTCAAAAGTCCAATGTTACACCAACGATAGAAATAGCCACACGCAATTGGTATAATCCGTTTTTAAATTATCCGTTTTTTATGGTGCCAGGAATCTTAGTAGTCTTGGTTACTATGGTCGGTGCGTACATGTGTGCATTGAATATTGTGAAAGAAAAAGAAATAGGAACAATAGAACAAATCAATGTGACACCTATAAAGAAGTTTCATTTTATTTTAGGAAAACTCATTCCTTTTTGGGTGATTGGTATTATTGTTTTTACGATAGGACTTTTTGGTGTAGCGAGGCTAGTTTATGGTATTGTACCAGTGGGTTCTTTACTGTTGATGTATGCCTTTCTATCTGTTTATCTCATTGCATTGCTTGGTGTCGGTTTGATCATTTCGACTTACTCTGAGACACAACAACAAGCGATGTCTTTAGCATTTTTTGCAATGATGATTTTTATTCTGATGAGTGGACTTTTTACTTCTATTGACAGTATGCCTGAATGGGCAAAATGGATTGCACGTTGTAATCCTGTAACTTATTTCATTGAAGTCATGCGAATGGTGGTGTTAAAAGCGAGTGGATTTGAAGATATTAAAAAACACTTTCTCGTTATGTCAGGAATGGCGGTAATTTTCAATGTCTGGGCTATTCTCAACTATAAGAAGACGAGTTCATAGATCAGAATAATTTGTAATGAAAAAATCTTCTATTTCTTAAAAAAGTATTATATTTGCTTTACAATCACCTTTGTATTTTCGTTGTGATAATAATTATGAATAAAAAGCAACCATATGAAAAATTTCCTACTAACATTTTTTAGCTTCTTTTGTCTTAATCTGATAATCAGTCAACAGATGCCAAACTACCAGATTGGAACTACTTGGACTTTTGAGTATATACCTGAATCACCGAAGCCTGGAGAGTATTTTGTAAAGTTTAAGAATTATCAAATCATGGATACGGTGCATTCAAATGGAAGACTCATCTATTGTTTAGGTGATAGGGATTCTTTTTACCTTGAAGATGATAAAATGTTCTTTTGGGATGATGGATTAAAATCTTATGAAATGCATTATGACTTTGCCTCTGTCACGGATTATGAAATTAAATATTCTTTTTTGGGAAAGTTCCATTTAGCGAAAGTAAAAGTGGATTCTGTCTATAATACCATTGTCAATTCTGATACTATACCAACTCAGATTCTGAAAATCGAGAATAATGGATCATATCCTGATGAGGAACCTTTTATTGTTTACAAATATATTGGGGCATCAAGATCTGAAATTAAACTTCACTTAGGATATGGGCTTATAGAACTGCGAGATATTGTCTCAGATTTAAGATGCTTTACATCTGAGAATAAAACGATTAATTTTCAGTCCTATCCTTGTGATAGTACTTGGTATGTGACCAGTACTTCAGAGATTGGAAAAGATGAACTCATTGTACATCCTAATCCTACATATGATCAAGTTTATATAGATGGATTAGATTATGATATTCTATATGACTTGATAGATTTACAGGGGAATTTATTAGTAAGAGATAGAACAAAATTGGGTAAAATAAGTCTTGAAAAGCCTGGTCTCTTTGTATTGAAATTGTATTTACCTAATCAAATTGTATTAAAAAGAATTGTAAAATTGTGATCAAAAAATTTGGTTATTTTATAGTTTGCAAAGTAAGTTATATCAAAGAGATAAACTCTAATTTTGGTTTTTAGATATTGATAGAAAAATGTAAAATGAAAGTTAGTCACATTAGTAATCGAGAAATTGAGAAGGGAGAAGCCTTAGCTGCATTCGATATCAGAGAAGGTGTTTTTCAGCTAATAAAGTCTGATTTTCCAAATTTTAATCGCGATTGTTTTATAAGTTTAGAAGAGTTAAATCATTATAGACGACTTTACCTCAGCGCATTAATTACACAGGAGAAAGGCGAATTGGCAGTAATTGATACTGATGTGATGAATGCGATTAAAAATAATTCAATACTCTCTGAAAATATTCAAGATGAAATGGAAACTCAACTTAGTTTTGGACAAAAGGTGGCAGATCTGGTCGCATCATTTGGAGGAAGTTGGACTTTTATAATCACTTTTTTTCTTTTCATTCTTATTTGGATAGTGATTAATATTTGGTTTTTGATGTCGAAACCATTTGATCCATACCCCTTTATTTTGCTTAATCTTATACTCTCTTGTCTAGCCGCAATTCAAGCCCCAATAATTATGATGAGCCAGAATAGGCAGGAGCAAAAAGATCGAATTAGGGCAGAACATGATTACAAGATCAACTTAAAAGCTGAGTTAGAGATAAAGTTATTGAGTGAAAAAATGGATCATCTTTTAGTCCACCAGAGTAAAAAATTGTTGGAAATTCAAGAGTTGCAAACTGATTACTTAGAAGACCTGATGAAGCAATTCAAAAAACTTGAGTTGCAGAATTCGCGATCTGGAAATGAATAATATTGATCTATTTTTTAAAAATAGAATTCCAAGAATTTGTCAAAATTACATGCCTGTTTTGTTTAGCTGACCAATGTGAATAGCTTTATCGAATAATAGAGATGACGTAATTTTTTTTCCAATGAGTAAGAATATTTTCTTAAATTTGTATTGATAATTCCTATATATAGATATGAAATCTAGTTTTCTTTTTTTATATTTTTTCATCGTTTTTTGTAATGTGAGTTGTCACAATCAAATCAATAAAAATATGCAAGAACAAAAAAATGCATTACTCTGTGATCCAGAAATTGGTCTATGTATAAATCCAATGGACACATTGAAAAATGAGACTTCCACTACTGTCGAATCAATTGCAAAACCGATAAAAATCATTTATTATACTGATCCGATTTGTTCTTCGTGTTGGGGCATCGAAGCTCAGTTGAGAAAGCTAAAACTTGAATATGGGAAGCATTTTGAGATTGAGTATAAGATGGGTGGATTACTTCCTGATTGGAGTTATAACAGTGGTGGTATCAGTAAACCTTCTGATGTGGCTCATCATTGGGATGAAGTAAGTGTTTATTATGACATGCCTATAGATGGAGATATTTGGCTCGAGGATCCTTTGCCTTCATCATATCCTCCTTCTATTGCCTTTAAAGCTGCACAATTGCAAGATGAAAAGAAAGCAATACTATTTCTTCGCGAAATCAGAGAAATGGTTTTCTTGAAAAAGAAAAATATTGCAAAGTGGGAACATTTAGAAGAAGCTGCTAAATTAGTTGAATTAAATGTAGTACAGCTGAAAATAGATTATGAAGGCCGTGCAAAAGAGATATTCAATGCAGATTTGCAAAGGGGAAAAGAATTGGGTGTGAGAGGATTTCCTTGTCTGTTCTTTATGAATCAAACTGGTGAAAGGGAAATTGTTTATGGCACAAAACCATACGAGGCTTATGAAAATGCAATTAAAAAACTTCTTCCATCTGTCATAAAAGAGCAATATAGCAAAGATTGGAATGCTGTTTTTTCAACGTACAACAGCTCAACTGCAAAAGAATTTTCCGTTTTGACAGAGACCAATAGGAATGAAGCAGAGAAAGTATTGAATGAATTGACAAGTCAAAATAAGTTAAACAAATTCAATACAAAAAATGGTGCGATCTGGACTTTGAGTAAGCAATAGTTGCTTTGCAATTTATGAAAATTACGAAGTTATCATGAGAATGATTTTACTCAATAACGTAAGAATTATTTAATCCCTTAAGTATTCCCTTTCTTTTCCTAGAACCCTGATGAGGAATAATGAAAATCACTCGATATGGAGAGAGTTGGCTTAACCTTAACCTAACTTCAAGGATATTGAACGTATGTTACTAACAGAATTTCTTTTGCAAATTTGACCCAAATTTCGAATTAGACTTTATTTGAATTAGAAAGTGACAAATAGGGGAGTAAGATTTTCATGTAGTATATTTCTACTATGGATTTTGTGTTTAAGCATTTTATTAAAATATTATTAGAAAATGTGAAAATTGAGAACTTTATTGAATATAGTTCGTTATCCTAACTATATAGATTTATGACAATTTTGTCCTAACCATTAAAATTAATTAAAAATGAGTAAATCAATTTTTTATCACGCTGGTTGTCCTGTATGTGTAAGTGCTGAACAGGATATCGTCAAACTATTGGGACCAGAGAAAGTGGAGATCGTGCACATTGGTAGTAATAGGTCTAGGATTTCAGAAGCAGAAAGAGCAGGAGTAAAATCGGTACCTGCACTACTTACGCCTAATGGCAATGTTTTGCATATCAATTTTGGGGCTTCAATGGCAGATGTAAAAGGCTAAATGAGTTTAGTTTCATAAAGTAGAGAGTTTAATTCTTTTCCAGATTTTTCAATGAGTAGAGCTTGATTATCTCGTTGAAAAATCTGGCTTTATGATTTTTTTTGGATTAAATATGTAAGAAAAAATATGAAAGTTGGAGTTTGGGATACTTTTGTTACTAAGAAAGATGGTAGTACAATGCACTTTGATATTATTGTACCAGAAGGTGTGGCTGAGTCAAATTTGATACATCAATATGGGCGATCATATCTCAGGTCAAAAGGTCAAGCGGGGCAACCAATTACTTCAAAGGAATGCACGTTTTGTCATTTTCAAAATAGTATAGCTATGTGGGATGATGAAATAGCAAAGCAAGGGTACTATATTTACGAAATGGAAAATTGTACATAGAAATGAATTCAATTTAACTTCTATGTTTAAAAATGTTAACTATTTTTTGGCCCCTACGATAAAATTCAGCAATTGGCTTTATATTTGATTTTCAATTGGAAGTTGTAATGATTTTTTCCAAAGGAAACAAAAGTATTTCAAAAATATAATTCGTAAAGTCACATTACATGAAGAAATCTGTCTTTGATTTGGAGCATCAGAATTCAAATATAGAGAGTAAAATAATAGTATCATTAGAGCGGCTTTCACAAGCTTTTAGAGTGCTTCTATGGAATGAAAGTAAAGCATTTTCGTTGAGTCCGATTCAGATTCAAATCATGATATTCTTATACTCGCATTCTCCTGAAAAGCGAAAAGTTAGTTATTTGGCTGAGGAGTTTAATATGACAAAATCTACAATAAGTGACACTATAAAAACATTAGAACAGAAACTTTTGATTAAGAAGGAGTTTGATCAGGAAGATAGCAGGAGCTATGTCATTCATCTCAGCAAAAAGGGTAAGCAGTTGACTGAAAAAATTTCTTTATTTTCTCAACAGATACAGATTCCTGTTGATCGAATGAATGTTGATGATAAAGAAAGTTTATTATTTAGTTTATTGAATATAATTAAACATCTGAATACTTCTGGTGTAATTTCAGTTCAGCGTATGTGTTTTAATTGTAATTTTTATAGTTCGGATCACAGTGGCAAAAAACATTTTTGTAAATTGTTGAAGACAAAACTAGCGGACAAAGAATTGAGAATAGATTGCCCGGAACATCTTGCATCAAAGGCAGTTTAATTCCTAGGACAACTTATTTCTTTTTTGAATTTGAATTGTTACTGCATCTTGCACATATTTTAATAATAGTAGTATTATAGTGAGTAGCTAAAGTCTAACTTCATCCTTTGTTTTAATTGAAATCTCATGATATAATTGTATTTCTATAATTTGGAAATTTGTTAAAAAAAAGCCTTTTCAGAGATGAAATTTTATAAAATGGCTTTACAAATAGCGAAAAATAAAAAAAAACATCCCTTTTATTTCTCTTTATATTTTTCAAAGCAAATGATTAATTCACATATTAGAGATTATTATTCAAGGTGTTATGCATTTTTTAATTCTTAATGTAATTCATATTATATTTATTCATAATGTGTATTAACAATGTCTTTAGCGATTTAACGATCTGTTTAAAATTATTTGTACTATCTTTGCGTTCCATTTTCCGCTATTCTGAAATCATGTTTTTAGAATGGTAATATTACTTTGAACCTGAACATCGATTTAATTTTAAACTTTAGTAAAGAAATTTGAAAATAAAAAACATCATATTATTCTTCTTTTGCAGTCTTTTTTGGCTGGTTAATG
Source organism: Saprospiraceae bacterium (assembly GCA_016722295.1). Taxonomy (GTDB): domain Bacteria; phylum Bacteroidota; class Bacteroidia; order Chitinophagales; family Saprospiraceae; genus Vicinibacter. The sequence continues at coordinate 91,705 of JADKGL010000028.1, read as the reverse complement.
CCAATCCAAATCCTATTATAATTGAAGAAAGTGATAGCTATGTAGAAGAGGAGATAAAATTAAGATTGGAGTCGATGAGTTGTCTTGTGAGACCTATCATTGATGATGATGTATTAGATCAAGTCAAACGATTTGTTTTTGTAGATAAAGCTTCTTCTAGGAAAATTTTGACCCGTAGAGAGCTTTATTTTCCATTAATAGATAAATTACTAATTGAGAATAATCTACCATCGGAGTTAAAATATCTTACTGCAATTGAATCTGCAATTAATCCTGGGATTAAATCTTATGCAGGTGCAGCTGGCCTTTGGCAGTTCATGCCTTCCACAGCAAAATTGAGAGGATTGCGTGTAGATGATAAAGTAGACCAACGATTAGATCCTGTCCATTCAACAATTGCAGCCATTGATTATTTAAAAACTCTTTATGGTTTATTTGGTGATTGGGCATTGGTTTTAGCAGCTTATAATTGTGGCGAAAACAAAGTTTTAGACCTTATTGAAAAGACTGGTTCAAAAGATTTTTGGGCCATCAGAAAAGATCTTCCCCGTCAGACACAATTGTTTGTTCCAGCATTTATTGGAGTTAGTTATTTAATGCATTTTTATGGAGAACATGATCTAATTCCAAGTATGGAAGAGATGAATGTTGAGCCCTTGACTTATGCACGAGTGTTTAAGGAAGTTGATATTAAAAAAATGCTCAAAGCGACAGGTATTGAAAAGGATGTCTTTGAACTTTATAATCCAGCATTTAAAAAGCAGACTATTCCATCAAAGGAGAATGGTTTTTATGTTAATTTACCCGATAGCTTAATGGTCTCTTTTGTCGATTATTATCTTAATGAAATGAATGCAAAAGTCATCACCTCAGTGAGTGATTCTACATTCTCAATTGAAGAAGAAAGAATCGATATTATTACGTTTAATAGACCATATCAATTTTTACCTGAAGATATTCAAGAAGTGCAAGCACAAGAATTGAATTATACTTTTTTAAAAGATGCGAAATTCACATCTGTACCTAAGACGATTTCAGAAAACATTAAAGATTACGTCTATCATATCGTAAATACAAGAGAGTCATTATCCATGATAGCAGATCAATATGAAGGCTTGAATATCTCTCAATTACAAAAATGGAATAATCTTACAAATGGCACTCATGTCCTTCCAGGGACTGTTTTGATTGTAAGAAAGTAATCGAGGCCCTTGCATTCTGTATGGCTTATTGTCTACTTGGCCTCACTTTTCATTAATTTCATAGTAAACCATAATTATGTATTTGCTACGTTTTCCTTACCTTTACATCATGATTTGGAGATTCATAGCTTTTCTTATTATTTGTACTTCCTGTGCAAATATAAAAGGCATAGAAGGAGGGAAAGAGGATAAGACAGCGCCAAAAATAGTACTTTCAAAGTCGAGTCCAAACCAGCAAACAAATTTTCGTCCAAAAGAAATTAAATTGAATTTTAATGAATGGATCGCTTTGCAGAATCCAACACAAAATGTAATCGTGTCACCAAGCGTAAATTACCCCATTAAATTTCGGCTTAAAGGGAAGACGGTTCACTTAGAATTTGACAAAAGAGAAGTACTTAAAGATTCGACGACGTATTCAATTTCATTTGGTAATGCTATTGAAGATATAACTGCAAAGAATAAAGCAAGCAATATTAAATTTGTTTTTTCTACAGGCTCTTATATAGATTCTTTGTCATTACATGGTTTCGTGTTGGATGCATTTACTAAAGAACCAGTAGAGAAGGCAGTGGTAGTGCTCTATGAAGAGAATTCAGATACCGCTTTCACTACTAAGAAACCAAACTATATTAGCTTTTGCGATAAGAAAGGCGCGTTTTCATTTTCAAATGTAAAGGCTGCTAATTTTTCTATTTACGCCATTACAGATAATAATCAAAATTATTATTATGATCAAAAGACAGAATCCATAGCTTTTTTGGAGCACACAGTCAATCCATTTATGGATACATTAAAATCAATCGTCTTGATGCATTCAAAGGAGCTTTTACCTTTAAAAATAATTAGCATCAAAGAAATGGATGGACACACAAGAATTTTATTTAATCAAAAGCCTAACAAATTTCAAGTAATTGATCTAGAGAACAATAGTATACCAACCTTGATTTCAAAAGATACTTTATTCGTTTACAATATGACACACGAAAAGCAAACTGCAATAGTGCAATATGAAGAGAAAAATGATACATTACATATCCCTCTACCTAAAATAAATTCAAAACGGAGCAATCGTCTCGTGGCAGAAAACACACTTTTGAAACCATTTCAGAAATTAATGCTCCAAGCCAAAATTCCAATACTTTCATTTGACAGAAATTTGATTCATACAAGTTTTACATCTCAAGAAAACACAATAAAAATTAATCCATTGAATCCTCATCAATTGGTAATTGAAGTACCAAAATCTGATCGAAGAGAATATGTTTTACTCGATTCATTGGCCATTCGTTTTCAAGATAGTAGCACACATCGAATGGATACTTTTTTTTATGCTCAGATGCTTGAAGAGAATTTGACCAATGTAGAGCTTACCATAGATTCATTGAAAGATCAAATGCAATATATAGTTCAATTGGTTAAAGAAAATTCTGTAATAGAAGAAAAAATCGTACTAGCTGAAAAGAATCAATGTAAAGTAGAATTTATTCACGTGATCCCTGGAAAATATCGAGTGAAATTAATTGAAGATCAAAATAAAAATGGTCGCTGGGATCCAGCACAATGGGATAAAAAAGTATTGCCAGAAAAAGTAATACTTTGGGATATTCAGGAATTAAGAGCAGATTGGAAATTGAAGTTGGAATTAAAACCATAAGTGTTACTATACATTAAATCGGAATATAAATAATGAAATTAAGTACAGATCAACTTTATAAAACCTATGGTGCAAGAACTGTAGTGAATGGAGTCTCAATAGAAGTAAAGCAAGGAGAGATCGTTGGACTACTCGGTCCTAATGGAGCTGGAAAGACGACGACATTTTATATGATTGTAGGATTTATTACACCTGATAAAGGGACAGTTTATTTGAACCAAGATGCAATCACTTCAGATCCAATGTATATTCGAGCACGGAAAGGAGTAGGATATCTTCCACAAGAACCATCTGTGTTTCGCAAATTGTCGGTAGAGGATAATATTAAATCTATCTTGGAGATGACGAAACTGAGCAAACAAGATCAAAAGGAAAAATTGGAATCACTGCTCGATGAGTTTAACCTTGTTAAGATACGAAAGAATATGGGAGATTCTGTATCGGGAGGAGAGCGCCGTAGGACTGAGATCGCAAGAGCATTGGCGAGTTCTCCGAATTTTATTTTATTAGATGAGCCCTTTGCTGGAATCGATCCGATAGCAGTAGAAGACATTCAGAATATCGTCTTGAAGTTAAAGAATAAAAACATTGGTGTCTTGATTACAGATCATAATGTACAGGAGACATTGAGCATTACAGATCGCGCGTATTTGATCTTTGAAGGGAGAATATTAAAAGATGGAACAGCAGAAGAATTGGCTGCTGATGAGCAAGTGAGAAGAGTTTATTTAGGACAAAATTTTGAATTGCGAAAACGAAAAATTCACTCATGAAAAATTTATATTGCTTCCTTATACTGTTGACACTTACTTCATGTTTTACGGATGAAAATAAGATTAGGATCAAGACGCAGTTTATCTCTGATAGTCTTTATGTTTCAGCTTTAAAAGGCATGGATCTCTATGCTGACTCAATTTGTATGCAAATGAAAAATGCAAGTTTGACTCCCATGATTGATTCATTAATTCAACTCCGCAAAGAGGAAATTATAAACTTAAGAAAAGGATTATGAAAAAAATTAGTTTATATATTTTCCTAAGCTTTATGGCATGCAATTCTGATGAGAAAATAGTAAAAGATGCGAACGAAATTTTTGAAAGCCGCAAAGAAAAATATATCTCGGATAAGATTGCAGGGTGTAAGAGAGAACTTATGATTCAGGCAGAGCATCTAGCGGATTCAAACCTTATCACACTCATTAATTCGCTTAAGAAGGATAGTATATTCATTCCAACAGATACGATCAAGCCAGTCAAACCTAATGTTAATTTTCCTGACTATAAGAAACCGCATAAACCAGATACGACCAAGTAGGATTCCAAAAATTTCTTACTTCGAAAGATCAAATTCTACTAAAATTATTCTATCATTGTAAGAGTGGAGAGTAAAAAGAAACCAGTATTTGATAAAAGAATATTTTGGGACGTAAGATTTGAAGACATCGATTACGATAAGAAAGCTATTTTGTTTGAGCAGTTTTGAGCGAGGAGATTTTTAAGACAATGCGCGTATTATGGGTTGAATGCAAAATAGTTACCATTGCGAAAATTACACCTTGCTAGTGCAGTAATTGGAAAACCTGTAAATGAATTCAGATGCTATACACTCAGACAGTTGAACCCAGACCTTTTGCCCTACTAAAACAGCTTTTGGATATAGATTTTGGTTGACCTAGATTGATATAGTGATATTCAATTTGATCAAGATAGAGTTGTTAACACTTTAAGAAAGAAATTTCAAAGTGGATTTATTTATGAAGGTGATTATAAACAATTTGGAATATTTTGTTTTGTGGAAAATGTAAAAGTTGATTTGGTGCCATATAGACATCCACTCATAAGCCCAATACAAGTTTTAGATGGAATCAGAATGTGTAGTCTAGAAGATATTGCAGCGATGAAGATACAAGCAATTTTAGGTCGAGGAAGAAAGAAGGACTTTTGGGATATTGCAGAGTTGTTCAAACATTTTAAACTTAATGAAATCATTGCATTCCATAAGGAGAAATTTCCATCCCAGATGCTGCTTATCAGTATTCCACAAGCATTAAGTTATTTTGATGAAGCGGAAGAATCAGAAGATCCAATTTCAATTAATGGTATGGATTGGGATGCTGTGAAGGGTGTCATAAGAAGCAATATATCACAATATTTGCGATGAATAGTTGAATTTGAAAATTTCTGTAAAAATTGCATTCAACATAAAAAAGACATGGTATTATAGATTTATGTTGTCAAAATAGTACTTTTTAGTTTAAGTATTTTATATTTGTAGCATAAACTAGAGAAAAACATGAAATACCTACTAACATTAGTCCTGTTATGCGTTATTGGATTACCTGCTTGTTATCAAGATGATTCAAATAAGTACACTTCCAATATGAGTGGATTAGTTTTTACAAAAACAGAAGTTAGTAATGGCATTTTATTTCAATGGGATCAATCTTTTCTTTCCAATTTTACTGAATATGTAGTGACAAAACACGATGTATCTACCGACGTTGTGAAAAGTTTATCGGATTTGAATAAATTAAATTCCGAAAATGTTGTTGCAAGAGTTAAAAGCCGACATATTACTAGCACGAAAGACAGTGTTTCCACATCAAGTACTTATTATAGACTCTATCTTGTTTTTGGGGTAAATTCGTTGCATCAGATGAAGTATTTCAAAGTTCAAACTATTATATGTTGGATATCCAATTTTTTAATCAACTATTGATAGATCGTAGAAAAGGAAACTTATATCTCTTCCGAACCAACTTGGTAGAGATAGTAGATTTGAAGAGGATGGAGCAGAAAGATTTAATTACTACTACAAGAACTGTAAGTTTATACTCTATGTCTTTGGGCTATGATCAAGATGGAAATACTGAGATCTATTCCTCTAATGGAGAAAAAATCTTAGTATTCGATGGTGAGAATCTTCAAATTAAAGATACTATATACAATATTCCAAGAGGGAAGTTGATTTACAGTACAGCTACTGATGAACATAGTAATATTTTTTTTACTGAAGCAGATTCAGTTTCTAAATATGATCCATTGACAAGGAACATTTCAAAATTTGGAAGTAATGGTACATTTCAAGAAGCAATTCAAGTGACTCGAGATGGTAAAACTATTATTGCTGGTACTGGCTTCACTTACATGTTTCAATACAGGATAGATCAAAACGACAAAATTCTTTCGATTAAAAAATCTCAAAGTTTTATTGATTTCTCAACTCGTAATTTTAAATTGGCAAATGCCGAACCTACAATAGTTGCTGGAAATAGTGGATCTATTTACGCTGAGGATTTTATATTGCAAAAACATTTGGGAAATGAAGTTGAGGGATATGTTGGAAGCGTATTTGATGACAATGATAAATTTATCTATTCAATTGGAGGGATAAATAACTTTATATTTAGGTTTGAGAATAAAGCTGGATATAAATTTATAGATAGAATATTTGTTAGGAATAATGCATCTCACATTTTTGTTTATGAAGGCAACATTTTTACAATTGGTAACTTTGTTGATCCCACAACTGGTTTTAATAGTTTGCTTTTAGAGAGAGTCTATATATAAAGAATTAAATCCAAAAGAATTCAGCTTTAAAGATGTTTTATGTTTTTTAAGCAAAATTTTATTAAAATACTTGTTTTTCTAAAAATAATATTATATTTGTAGCAGTAATGTTGAAGCAAATTATGAAGTACCTATATACACTAATTGTTTTTATTTCTTTACTTTCTACTTCTTGTTATCAAGAGGATGGGAATAAATATACAGATACTTCAAGCAGTATTAAATTAACGAAAACACCATTAAATTATGGTGCAACTTTCCATTGGAGTGAGAGTAATGTTTCGACATTTGTAGAATATATTGTTACTAAAAATACACAATCTACTCCAGCTTTTAGCAGTGTGGCAGATCTACAATCTAACACCATTGTTGCTAGAATAAGGTCAAGAAGTTTAACAAGCATAACAGACACGACTACCGTCGATAATTCCTATTATAGAGTATATGTCAATATAGGTCATGGACTCCTTGCTTCTAATGAAGAATTTGTAGATTTTTTAAATTTTCCTCTAGTAGGATTATCAGTCTTGAATTATTTGGTAGATCATGTTAATGGTAACTTATATTTATTTTATTCCAATCGAACTATTGAGGTTGTGGATTTAAATAATATGAAAGTAAAAGTGGTAAAAACAGAGCAAGCTTATAATTTCAATTTGTCACCTTCTTTGGGTTATGATCAATCAGGTAAAACTGAAATTTATATACCACATGAAGATAAAATTATTTTCTTCGATGGAGACAATCTCGAACCAAAAGATACCCTCTATGGTATTACAAAGGGTGCATCAATTTATAATACTGCTACGGACAAATTTGGCAATATTTACTATACAGATAGTTATAGTGGATCCTTGGCTGCAGTGGCTAAGTTTAATCCGTCAACAGGCAAGTCAATAAGATTCGGAGATGTAATTAGAAATATAATGTTGCGTGTTACACAAGATGGAAAATATGTACTGGTTGCTACTCAAGATTTCGCGGCAAATGCTTCACTCTATACTTTTATTGATAATGATGTAATAATTTCAAATATTAAATCTCAAAGCAGCATTGACTTTTCTTCTAATACGACTTGTATTATTGCCAATTATGGTCCAACAATTATATCCGGAAGTTCAGGAATGTTGTATGAAAAATTGAATGATAAATTGCTTAGGCTGACAACACTCAGCACAGCAGTTCCATCATATTTTTCTAGTAGTTTTTCATCTGATGATAAATTTATATACGCCACAAGCACTTCTCAGAAATCTGTCGTTAAAATTGAAAATAAAAATCCTTATAATAAGGTAATGACATATAAAACTAGACTTTTCCCATTGTATTTCTTTATTTATAATAATGAAGCTTATGCGATTACTAAGATTAACGATCAATTTACAGGTCTTGCAAAATTATTTCTTGAAAAAATAAAACTATGATAAAGCGTACATTTATATTAATTTTTTGCCTTGGATATATTTCTTTACTGGCACAAGAAGATATTGCCAAAGAAACCCCAAAACTTGATCGACATCAACTTGGCTTAAACTTAATTTCATTCCTAGATCGATTCAATAAATCAACTATAGACACACTGAATGTTAAGTTAGTCTATGATTTAGTTTATAGATTTTTTCTAACAAAAAATTTTGCAACTAGTATAGGCTTAGGCGCCAGTATAAAAAGGCAACAAGAAAAATATGACGTCTATTCTGATGTCTTAAGTGAAGATCAAAGGAAAATGGATTTAAATTTAGCTTTCGAATACCATTGGTCGTTGTCTAGACGATGGAAAAATTTTATAGCAGTAAATGGTTTGTTTGGATATGCAGGATTCAAATCAGGACTTGATTCAGGATTTGATCAAGTGATAAAAAAGAAAGAAAAAATTTATTATGGTTCAGGATTGCGATTTGGTATACAATATTCTATTTTAGAACGTTTAAGTATAAGTACTGAAGTAGGAATGACCTATATCGTATCTACTGAAAAGTTAAGAACTTATTTTGATAATTTTAGAGATTTCAATAGTCCTGAACAAATTAAAACTGGTTTAGATAGTTATTATTATGGCCCTACTTCTATATATTTAAATTACAAATTTTAATACTAAATACATTTTTATGAAAAAATTAATCATTCTTAGTTTATTGGCAACAGTAATTCTTATATCTTGTCAGAAAGAGTTGTCACCTGATCAAGCGAATGGCGTCGAGCCTATCTTACCCTCGAATTTATTGTCCTACCCAAAATCATTACCAAAACATATTACTACATCTACAGGATCTTGGAGTGGAGGAGGTCTTGATACTTTAAGTTTGAATCCTCCAGGCAATAAAATAACCGATGCTGGAGCGACACTTGGAAGAGTATTGTTTTATGATAAAAAACTTTCCTACAATAATACTGTAGCTTGTGGCTCATGTCATTTACAGAGTAATGCATTTGCAGATGTTAAGCCATTGAGTAGAGGATTTGATGGAAATGTAACGACTAGAAACTCTCCGTCTATTGTAAATGCTGCCTTCCAAACTTCTTATTTTTGGGACGGTAGAATTGCTAAACTTGAGGACATGGTTTTGCTTCCATTGAATAATCATATTGAAATGGGTATTGAGAAAATTGAAAATTTGGAGAAAAAATTGGAATCTACTTCATATTATTCAAAGTTATTTAATGATGCTTTTGGAACGCCAGAAATTACAAAGGAAAAACTGTCCAAAGCACTTTCGCAATTCATCCGATCGATGCAATCCTTCGATGCAAAAATAGATCAAGGCCAAACTGCTTTAAATTCATCAGAGAAAAAAGGGGAGTTCATATTTAATAGAAATTGTTTTAGTTGCCATCAAGGAGCAAATTTCAGAGCAGGATCTGAAAATGGAAATACTAAAAATTCAACTTCAGTAAATGTAAATGCCTTTGCAAATATTGGATTAGAGCTAAGTTATAAAGACAAGGGTTTAGGTGAATTCATAGATAAAAGAGAAGGGTACTTCAGAATTCCTTCTTTGAGAAATATTGAACATACAGGTCCATACATGCACGATGGCAGATTTAAGACGTTGGAGGAAGTAATCGAACATTACAATTCTGGAATTCAAGCACATCCTTTCTTAAGTCGTCAATTGTTAGATTGGAATACAGGTACCCAACCTATAAAAATGGATTTGACAGCTGAAAATAAGGAAGATTTACTAAACTTCTTGAAGACTTTGACGGATCAGCATTTTATGAATGATGAAAGATATTCCGATCCGTTTGTTAGGTAGGATTAAATTCATTGTCGTTTGACTAATCAAGGATTGCTTGTCGAAGTTTTTAAACTTCGATACAATACAATATGAATTTAAAATTCATAATGTATTGCAATAAAAAAATTACAACAAAGCACTAAATTTACTATATAAGTCTTTGGTTTGGAAGCAAAATAGTAATCCAGATTCCAGTTATAGATGGGATGGATTACCCTAAATAATGACCAAATAATTTAAACTCAAGCAGCCTTTTCCTTTAAACCAAATTACACTTCAACTGTATAATAGCTGTGAAATTTGTGACTGTCATTTTGTTTTTGTTTGTTAATTTTAACATTGTTCTATCTCAAGATAAGACAAAAGCTGTCTCATTTAATGCTAGTATTAATGGTGAAAAATTACAGCTTGATTATAATTATGCTTTTGGAGACGATAGTATTTCTTTCTCTAATTTAAAATTTTATATTTCCGATATTAAGTTTTATCGCGATGAGGAATTTATTGGTTCAATTGGAAAAAAGAATTTTCTCATTGATTTTTCACAACCATTGACACAGCTTATTTTGCTTGATTCAATTTCGAATGTACATTATAATAGGATTGAATTTAACCTAGGGACTGATAGCCTAGACAATGTATCTGGAGCCATGTCTGGCGATCTGGATCCCATTCATGGTATGTACTGGACCTGGCAAAGTGGTTATATTAATTTTAAGTTGGAAGGTAGCAGCAAAGTTTGTCCTTCTAGGAATCATGAATTTAATTTTCACATTGGAGGCTATCTCTATCCTTTTACATCAATGCAGCGCTTAGTCTTTGAAGTCAATCAATCCAGTGATTTGAGTTTTAATCTTGACTTGTCAAAACTTATTTCAATTCATCATTTACAGAATGAGTACAACATCATGAGCCCAAGTGAGAAGTCATTATTATTTTCAAAGAGAATTGTAGATTGTATCAATTTATCGAAATGAAAGTGAGCTTAATTTTCGTTTTCGTAATATTGATATTTTTAATGGGCTCCTTCTGTGTTTATAAATATCAATTGGATTATCCCAATTATTTTCCGGCAGTAAAATATGATTTTTCAAGAAATCCACTGGATGAAAATACAATACAATTGGGCAGAAAATTATTTTACGATCCTATACTTTCAGCTGATCAATCGATTTCATGTGCATCATGTCATTCACCGTTTAATGCATTTGCGCATACTGACCACAGTTTGAGCCATGGGATTCAGGATCAAATTGGTCAGCGAAATGCTCCAGCATTGTTCAATCTTGCTTGGCATGAATCATTCATGTGGGATGGAGCAATAAATCATTTAGATGTTCAAGCTCTGGCTCCAATAAGTCATTCAAAAGAAATGGCTTCATCTATACAAGATGTGATCACAAGACTGAATTCTTCGTCTGAGTATAGAGAATTATTTTTTAAGACCTACCATGATAGCCTCATTTCGAGTGAGCGCATTTTGAAAAGTTTAGCACAGTTTCAATTGACTTTAATTTCAGCAAATTCGCGATATGATTCTGTAAGGCAGGGCAAAGTTGAGTTTAATCTTCAAGAAAGAAATGGTTATCATCTTTTTATAAAACATTGCAATTCATGTCATACTGAACCGCTATTTACCAATCATCAGTTTAAGTCAAATGGTTTGTCAGTAGACACGACATTAAATGATTATGGACGTTGGAATATTACTAAGATGCCATCTGATAGTCTTTTATTTAAAGTGCCCAGCTTGCGCAACCTCAGCTATACCTATCCCTATATGCATGATGGTCGCTTCAATAAAATTTCGCAAGTGATAGATCATTATTCAAATGGAATAGATCGTTCAGTGAATTTGTCCAAAGAATTAAATAACCCTATACTTCTAAGTTCAAATGAAAAGGTAGATTTGATTTCTTTTTTATTGACTTTAAATGATAAAGCATTTGTTTTCAATCCAAAACACCAATTTCCTAAAAAAATCAATTAATTTTTCGCAAGTTTTCAAAATAAAAATCATCTAAATTCAAAATAGATCTTTATATGTTCAAACAAATCATTCTTTTAAGTTTGCTATTTATAAGCCATATTGCATTTTCACAATTAAATCCTGCCATTACCAAATGGCTTCAAAATACAACAGTCACAGGCAATTATTATGTCTCTGGAAATTCAACAGCAATATCGAATGGGATATTGGTGAATTGTCAAGAAGTAAGCTATTCTGCAAATTCTGTATATGTTAAAACTAATGGTATACCAGCTTATGCAGTAGGTCCATATTTGGATGGAAATCCCAACCAAGCTGGAAGTCAAAATGCAATCTTTAAATTTCCTCTGAATCCTAGCAAAAATACTGGCGCATTAACCGCCACTAGTGGTGGTAATATTGGTGTTTTCATCAATGGTGTTGCTATGTTTGATTATAGAGATGGTGTAGCGTGGAATACTTCGACCAATTCTCTTTGTGGCGGTCCTGGCCGAACACCTTGTCCGGGTGGAATGGGTGCAACTCAAGCTTGGAATCGAGATGCAGTAATTGCAGAACGTGCAGGTTTTGATTGTGCAAAGGGACACCCAGCGGGAACGAATTATCATCATCATCAGAATCCAAGCGCATTCAAATTGGATCTCAATGTAGTATCCAATATCTGCAATTTATATGATGCTGATGGGCTGTATACTATAAATAGTGCACAACATTCGCCACTAATCGGATTTGCCTATGATGGTTATCCTGTTTATGGAGCTTATGGCTATGCTAATAATGATGGCACAGGTGGCATCACCAGAATTAAATCTGGATATCAACTTCGCAATATTACTGTGCGCACACACCATGCCAATGGCACCGATGTAGGTGATGGACCTGTAGTTAACAATACTTATCCTTTGGGCTATTTCAGAGAAGATTACGAATGGGTTTCTCATCCAAATGATCAGAGTTATCTGGATGTACACAATGGAAGATTTTGTGTTACCCCAGAATATCCAAATGGAATTTATTGTTATTTTGCTACTGTGGATGAAAAGCATAATTCGACTTATCCCTATCTAGTTGGACCGACGTATTATGGCAATGTCATTGCCTCAAAAGTTACTAATATTAATGAATCGGTCACAAAATATACACCGAATACGACATCAATTGGAGAGCAAGGGAACTTTAATAAATCAAATTTTAAAGTCATCGTCAATTCAACAGCAGAGCTTATTGCAATACAAGCAACGCATTTTATCGAGAAAGAAGTAAATCTTGAGTTGATTGACATCCATGGTCATCTTATTAAAACCAATAAAATTCATCAAGGTCAGACGCTTAGTTATTTTCCGACAGAAGATTTATATGCTGGAACATATATTCTAAAAATTTTTAATCGCGAAGTTAATGAAAGCCACAAGTTTATTTTAACAAAGTAAATCCATTTTTCCGCGAAGATTATTTTTGATTGCAGTCTTTGTAAAATATATATATTTACCTTTTAAATAGATATATTACATGCATATTGGTAATAATTATTCGACTAAGGAAGTGCTGTTTTGGACTCGAAAAGATATTTATCTTTTACTTGTTATTTCCTCTATCCCCGTCGTATTATATCAGATTTTTGACTTAAAATGGATTGCAATACCTTGGTTGCCGGTAGCTTTATTGGGTACAGCGGTAGCCTTTATGGTGGGATTTAAAAATAATGCTGCATATGATCGCACCTGGGAAGCAAGAAAAATTTGGGGAGCTATTGTAAATTTCAGTAGGACATGGGGATTGATGGTAAAAGATTATATTAGTAATAAACATGCAGAGCATAAACTTTCTGAAGCAGAACTGCATCAAATCAGATTGGAATTAATGAATAGACATTTTGCTTGGTTGGCAGCATTGCGTTATCAACTTCGTGAAGCAAAACCATGGGAAGGGATTTACAAGGAATATAATGCTGAATTCAAAAGTAAGAGATTTTCTGTTCATGAACAGGAAAGCGAAATGGCGGATACATTGCGCCCCTATTTATCTGCTAGTGAGTTAGAACATATAATGAATAAATCTAACAAAGCTGCACAAATTATTGCCTTGCAATCTTCACATGTGAGGAGATTGTTTGATGATGGTTATATCGAAGATTTTAGACACATGGAGATGGAAAAGATTCTTGCTGAATTATATAACCAGCAAGGTGGCAGTGAGCGGATAAAAAATTTTCCATATCCACGGCAGTTTACGACGATAAGTCTATGGTTGATTAAAATTTTTATTTGTTTATTGCCTTTTGGAATGATTCAAGAGTTTGCTGATCTAGGAAGTCAGTTTATCTGGCTGTCTATTCCATTTTCTGCATTATCAGGATGGATTTTCACTAGTATGGAGAAAATTGGTGAAGCCACCGAGAATCCATTTGAAGGCAGTGCAAATGATATTCCGATTACCGCAATGAGTAGAAATATTGAAATTGATTTACTTGAAATTATAAATGAACCACATCAATTGAAACCAATTAAAGCAATAAACAGCATATTAACTTAAAAAAGAATTATGGATTTTGCAAAAATATTTAAAAATAATGAAGAATGGATAGCCAGCAAACTCAAATCCAATCCAGATTACTTTAAGGAATTGTCCAAAGGCCAGACTCCGGAAGTTTTGTATATTGGATGTTCAGATAGCCGTGTCACAGCAGAAGATTTAATGGGTGCAATGCCTGGTGAAGTCTTCATTCACCGCAATGTCGCCAATATGGTCATCTCAATTGACCTCAATGCTATGTCAGTGATTAATTATGCTGTGCGACATCTAAAAGTCAAGCACATTATCATCTGTGGGCATTATGAATGTGGCGGTGTAAAAGCATCATTACAGCAATCTGATCTCGGTATTTTAAATCCTTGGTTGAGAAATATTCGAGATGTGTATAGGATTCACAAAGATGAATTAAATGCTATCGCCAATGAGCAGGATCGATTTGATAGATTGGTAGAGCTTAATGTGCAGGAACAGGCAATTAATGTGATTAAGACAGCAGTAGTACAAGAAGCTTATAGAGACAGAGGGATTACTGTTAGTGGTTGGGTATTCAATATCCGAACAGGAAAATTAATAGATCTCAATATAGATTTTCCAAAAGTACTAGAAGATATTATGCAGATTTATAGACTGATCTGATAGAGACTTGTTATACCTAAGTGAATTATATAATATTGAACTAGGGTGTATTTCACTTTGGTATTATTTCTAGTTTTGAATCAAATAATACGGATAATATTTTATTATATTAAAATTGAATAGTACAATAAATGATCTACCTTTCTAGATCGTTCAATTGTATTTTAAACTTTTATGTAAAGTCTAATTCGTAATTTGGTGTGTTGGAATAAGAAGTCTACTTTTTTCTATTAATGAACAAATAAACAGGAATTCCTGCAAGAACAATCATTAACCCTGGCCAAGTAAAACTTGGCTTATAGATTAAAAGAATAATACAAATCAAACTTGCCAAAAGAATATAAATTGCAGGAATGAAAGGATATCCTACAGTGGTATATGGTCTCTCCATCGTAGGTGCTTTAGTTCGTAATATGAAGACTGCCGCAACTGTCAGAATATAGAAGATCAATACTGCAAATACTACATAATCCAATAAGTCCCCATATGTCCCTGAGAGACATAAAAGACAAGTCCATATACATTGCATCCAAAGCGCTTTTCCAGGGACTTGAGAGGAATTAAGATCGGCAGCTTTTTTAAAAAACAATCCATCTTCCGCCATAACTTTATACACTCGTGCACCAGAAAGTATCAAGCCATTGTTGCATCCGAATGTTGAAATCATAATCAATCCTGCCATAAGAAAAACAGCAACAGAACCAAAGATCTGATATGCAGCAGCAGTACCAACGCGATCATTGGTAGCAAACTGCAATCCACGATCGATTACTTCATTGCCATCAGGCGACCCAACTACTGGAAGTAGTCCGAGATAAATAATATTCGCCAACAAATAAATAATCGTCACTACGATCGTCCCAAAGACCATACTTTTGGCGACGTTTTTATGAGGATTTTCCATTTCACCAGATACGAAAGTGACATTATTCCAAGCATCACTTGAGAATAATGTACCAACCATAGAAACTCCAATACCGCTAATAAGTGCAATGCCAGAAAGTGTGACTACTGATAATTGACCATTGTCATTCGTTACTTTTGCTGCGGCAAAAAAACTGTTCCAATTCAATGACCAAATGTTTTTATCAAAATAAAAAAAACCTAGCAATATCAATCCAAATAATGCAGTAAGTTTGGTAAATGTGAATATGCGTTGGAGCATACTTCCCTGTTGGATACCTCGACTATTAAACCATGTCAACAACAATATGCTACCAATGGCGAGAAGTTGCGCACCTGAGAGTTTGAAAAATCCAAGTTGAAGTAGAATATTTTTTTCACTAAAAAATGGAATAAACACTCCGGTGAATTTTGCAAAAGCCACAGCGACTGCTGCAATTGTGCCGGTCTGAATAACTGTAAAAAGCGTCCACCCATAAAGAAAACCCACAAGAGGATTATAAGCTTCTTTGAGATAGACATATTGACCTCCTGCTTTGGGATACATGCTTGCCAATTCTCCATAGCTCAATGCAGCCATGATGGTCATCGCTCCAGCAAGAATCCAACATAGTAAAATATATCCGCCACCTCCTACATTTCTAGCAATATCCGCTGTTACGATAAAGATACCAGAACCAATCATAGATCCAGTTACCAATAATATTCCGTCAACTAAATTCAGTTTTTTTTGCATTTTTCTTATATCTGAGTGGAAAGATAAACAGTTTCTTTAGTTTGATAGGATTTTATTTCATTTCATTTGTAATAAAATCGAAAATAGATTAGGTTTATGTCAGGCTTACTCAAAAAGTATATTTGATCTTTCTAAGCTTCCCTCTTAACTAAAAAAGTATAGCTACATACAACAGTATAAGAATTTACTGCAAAAAATTTCTAATATATGTTCCTTGCTTAATTTCTATAAGCTTATTCTTTAATAGCCTTGTAATCTTTCTTCTCTGCTTCACTTAATCGTCTTTTTAATATCCAGTGTTTAAAATTATCACTACCATCTGTAATAACATAGGCTTGTACAAATTCCCATCCCTTTTCTGTCATAAAATTAAGTGCGTCTATCATTGAATTAAACCTTATTAATTCTCCTGTTTCTTCATTCCGAATTCTATCGTCTTGCATGAAAGTCCTTTTCTGACCAAAGTCAATAGAAACAGAAGTTTGCATACTGAAATCTTTCTTACGGCCAATGAGTTCACAAAATGCAAAATCGGGTACTATGACATCTTGAGACATTGATAAGAAACTACAATGGAGTAACAAAACAATAAATAATTGCTTTTTCATTTAAAATAGTTTAAGATTTAATAGAATTTACATTCATTAAAAAATTTAATTAAACTTTCAATTAGAATTTTGGAGCCTAAAATTAGTTAAAAAATATTCTCCCTATATTTTAATTTTTGCTTGCCATTATAATTAAAATTCAATCCCTATCTTGACTCAAATAAAGTAAGAAATTTTTCTGTTCTAAGCTCAATCTTTATTGCTTCAAAATGATTCATTTGTCACAGAGCATTCTTCATTATTTTCTTTACTATTTATTGACCATTGATCTTGAATTGGATGAATAATTAGCCATTGGATGCGTCGGACAATTCGATTTTTTGATTTTTAATTTAGATTTTTTCATAAAGAATTAGCATAATAAATGAATGCTGCGCAGCATTCAATTGAACATTTCTCTGGATTACAAAAGGAATGTCCAATCCGTTTACAACATATTGTGATTAATTGTGAAATTAATCCTAACGATTTGATAGAGTATCCTGTATAGGGAATAAAGTCGATTGAAATCCTGCTTAAATTTTTTAATATAGTAGAGAAATATATTTGTTATTGTTTGTTTAATAATAAGTTACATATATTGACTAAAACTATGTGTAATTATCTATTTTTTTTATCAACAAGTCATAGATTATTTCTAACTTTAACAAAACTTTTACCTGTTTAATAAATTTAGAATTATGAAGTTAAAATTTACATTGTTAATTATTTTGTTTCAATTGGCTATAGGCTCTATGCTTTTTAGTCAAGCTCCACGAACGGTTCTTATCGAGGACTTTTCGAGTGCTACATGTCCTCCTTGCGCGACGACAAATCCTATTTTCAAAGCCTTTCTTGAGCAGTTTGGCAATTCTGTAATCAATGTCGCATTTCAATGTCATATACCTGTCACTGGTGATCCTATGTATGCTCAAAATGTTCCCGATGTGTCTGCTAGAGTTACCTATTACGGAATCAACTCAGCGCCAAACTGTAGAGTCGATGGTAAGATTGCAGCACCTGGTGCCTCAAGCCCTTCGCATCCATTGAATGTTACCGCAACGTACTTGAATAATAGATTGGCTGTTACTTCACCAATTGAAATAAATGTTGAACATGATATTGTATTTGGAACAAATGGAGCAAAAGATTCTATGGAAATTAATGTTTCTATTAAGAATGTGAGTTCTTCTGATTTTTCGAATGCAAACTATGTATTACAAACTGCAATTATTGAAAAAGAAATTCGATTTGCAAAACAAGCTGCAACAAATGGAGAAGTAGAATTCCATAATGTAATGAGAAAAATGATACCTTCAGCTACAGGAACAAAAATTACAGATGTTATTGCTGCTGGTGCAACAAAAGTAATTTCTTTTAAAGTTCCAGTTCCTACTTATATTTATTCTTATACTGAGCTAGGAGTTGTGGCATATGTACAGAACAACTTGACTTCATCAAAAGAAGTAATTCAAACTGGTGTATCTGAACCTAAAGCTATACAGATCCCGTATGCTGATCTATCAATGGAAAGCATAAAAGTTTCAGATAAAACGAATAATTGTGACAACAATTTCAGTTTTGAGATTTCTGTAAAGAATAATTCAACCATTGGAGATACAATTAAAACAATTGATTTTATACCAACAATTGGTGGTGCAAACAAACCAAAAGTGACATGGACAGGAACATTATTGCCTGGCCAAACAATCACTCATAAAGCTTCTAATCAAATTGCTACTTTAGGGAATGCTTTTGTGAATATCTCTATAGATAAAATCAATGGAGGAGCTCTTAAAGATTTAAATTTAGTGAATAATACATTAACTCAACAAAGTATTGTCACTTTAAATAATACTGTTGCTGGAACGAATATTCGTCAAGGTTTTGAAACTCCAATCGCAACTACAGCACCACCTAATACTTTCTTTTTTAACGAAGGCGTTAGAATATTTAAGCAAGATTCAAGTTTTGCTCGTAATGCTTCAGGACAAGATCCACCTTATGGTATGGGTGGCTATGGCGCTTCAAGATACATGGTGTTTTTTGCATTTTCTGATGGAGGTGTAGCAGGAAATAGTTCTTCAGTTGTATTTGATAAAATCGACTTGACCAATTCTAAATCTACAAAAATGACTTGGAATTATGCATATGCGCCAAAAGATGGAGCGAGCACAGATAAAATGGAGGTTCTAGTAAGTACAAATTGTGGTGATACTTGGACTACAGTTTATAACAAACAAGGTGATGCATTAAAATCTTGCGACCCAGATTTGAATTTATCTTTTATTCCTGGTTTCTTCTTACCAGATCCATCACAGTGGGCTACAACTTCTGTAGACTTAAGTGCTTATGATGGCACACCAGAATTGATGATCAGAATGAAAGGAACTGCTGGTAATGGTTGGGCTTACTTTTTAGATGATGTGAATGTTTCTTCAGTTGTTGCTACTAAAGACGAAAGCAGCATTAAATCTATTTCTGTTTCTCCAAATCCAGCGACTAACTTTATAGATCTAAGCATATCTTCAGAAGAAAATATTACTGCCACAATTAATTTGAATGATTCAAATGGTAAAACAGTTTCTTCAGAGCGCAAATCTCTAAGGACTGGTGTAAATAATTATACAATGTCATTAAATCAAACTCCTGGTTTGTACTTCGTTGAAGTTAAAACAAGCAAGGGTGTTATCACTAAAAAAGTGATTATCATATAATTAATTTATTATTCAATATTTTTAAAAAAAAGCCTGTATCGATTTCGTGCAGGCTTTTTTATTTAGTGTCAACATTAACTTGTATCTTTGTAATCTAAATTTAGAATTATGAAAAATTTGCTATCTTTATTCGTGCTCATTAGTACCTTCTTACATCTAAATTCTCAAACTCAAAAGTTTGGAGCGGAATTAAACCCTTGCAAATTAAAATTTACAACAGATGTCAATACCCCAACAGATTGGGTTTGCCATAATTTTATACGAAATCAAAGCGGTCAAAATTTGGAACTTTTGTGGGAAAGAGAAGATGTCATATTGCCAACTGACTGGGAGTCGTTTGTCTGTGACAATAATCAATGTTATGGTAGCTTCACCGTAAAATGTCCACTCGATAATCCAAATAATTTAATTCCTAGTCAAAACATGGTGGCAGATGTACATGCCTATGATAATGCTAAAGAAGGAAGTGCTTATATCAAACTTCATGTGTTTGAAAAAGCTGATACAAACAGCAGAATTTCTGTAGATTTTCTTTTTAATAAAGAATCAGTTGGAACTAATTCGATTCGGAATATCAAAATGAGTTTTTATCCAAACCCAGTTACTAATTATTTTCAACTCAATTATAATACAGGAGTGAAGAAAATAGAAATCATTGATCCTCTTGGAAAAATTGTAAAATCCTATGAAACTGAATCTTCCAAAACATATGATTTCAGTGCATTAGACAATGGCTACTATTTACTTCGAATCATTAATGATGAAGGCAAAATGATAAGAACCATTCCAATAGTAAAAACAAAGTAGTACAGTATTTTTTGGGAACATAATGTATTGTTGATTTGCAGTAAAATTCGCAAGCAACAATTGAGCAAAATCAAGTAAATAATGTAATTAGTTTGCTACTAGAACTCAATGTCAATTGTTGGCATTGAGAGATTATTTGTTATTATAAATTCCACATAACACGATTTTTTACAAACGACTTATTGCATTTCAGATAAATTCTTATCTTTAGCACTTGTACAAAACGAAATTAACAAATTAAAACGTAGAAAATTTATGGCAAATACTTGGTTTAAGAAACCCATTAGCGATTTAGTAGCTGATGCTCAATTACATGCAGAAAATGGACTAAAGAAAACACTGAATTCTTGGGCTTTAATTTCTTTAGGTATAGGTGGAATCATTGGTGCTGGCTTGTTTGTCCGTACCGCCTCTGCAGCAGCTCAAAACGCTGGGCCATCGGTTACCATTGGATTTATTGTGGCTGCGATAGGCTGTGCTTTAGCTGGACTTTGTTATGCAGAATTATCTTCTTCAATTCCAATCGCAGGTAGCGCATATACATATTCTTATGCCACCATGGGTGAGTTCTTTGCTTGGGTTATTGGTTGGGATCTTATTTTAGAATATGCTGTTGGTGCAGCAACTGTAGGAATAGCTTGGAGTGAATATTTGAATAATCTTTTGACCAATGTGCTTGGACTCCCCGCCATTCCATATCAGTGGTGTCATTCTCCATTGCAAGTGTCAGATCTTGGAGTAAATGGAATTATGAATATTCCTGCATTGTTTATTATTATGCTCCTTAGTTTATTATTGATCAAAGGAACTCATGAATCTGCTTTGGTAAATAATTTAATAGTTGTCACAAAAGTAACTATCGTCATATTAATCATTGTTGTTGGTTGGGGATTTATTAATCCAGTAAATCATGCAGAATATATTCCAGCCGCCACTCAATATATTGACCCACAAGGAATATCACATAATTTTGGAGGAATTATGGGGATTTTAGGGGCCGCAGGAGTTGTATTTTTTGCGTTTATTGGATTTGATGCAGTCAGTACTGCAGCACAAGAAGCGAAGAACCCAAAACGAGATATGCCAATTGGCATATTGGGCTCCTTAGCAATATGTACAGTGCTCTACATATTATTTGCACATGTATTGACAGGAGTTGCTACTACAGAAGATTTTAGAACTACTGGGAAAGAAGCTTCTGTAGCATTTGCTATTAATAAATATATGTTGGGTTATGGTTGGTTAGGTAAATTAGTAACAGTAGCCATATTAGCTGGATTCTCCAGTGTAATTTTAGTAATGTTGTTAGGTCAATCTAGAGTATTTTATTCAATGAGCCGTGATGGATTATTGCCAAAAGTATTTTCAGAATTGCATCCAAACTTCCGCACACCTTATAAAGCAAATATGATCATATTTGTAATTGTAGGAATATTTGCAGCATTTGTGCCGGGTGATATCGTAGGTGATATGACGAGTATCGGGACCTTATTTGCTTTTATATTAGTTTGTATTGCAGTGATTATTTTGCGAAAAACAGATCCAGATATTAAAAGAGAATTTAAAACACCACTCGTGCCATTTATACCGATACTTGGCGTCATCGTTTGTGCGGCTATGATTTTTGGCTTGGGTTGGACGAATTGGTTGAGATTGTTTGTTTGGCTATTTTTAGGTATTATTATTTATTTTGGTTATAGCAAAAAACATAGCGTGTTGCGCAATAAAATTAAATCACAAGGGTAAGAAAGACCCTTACAATTAGATAGTAAATGCACAAATAAGAGATTGTTTGTGCATTTTTTATTAGAAATGTATTAACTATGATTTTCGTAAGTTAAAAATATAGTTCCGATTAACAGACTATCTTTGCAGTCTGATATTGATAGGTATGCTCCAATTAGGTACTACACACAGAATGGAAATCCTTCGCTCCACAAGCGTTGGATTATATCTCGGATTAGGAGATTATGAAGTATTATTGCCAAATAAATATGTTCCAGAAAACTATGAAATTGGTGACGACCTAGAGGTATTTGTATATTTAGACTCCTTGGAAAGAATTGTTGCAACTACGATCGAACCCTTTATAAAAGTTAATGAGTTTGCATTTTTGCGAGTAGCAGCGATTTCTGAAATTGGTGCATTTTTAGATTATGGTTTAGAAAAAGATTTATTTGTTCCAAATAAGGAGCAAGCAATAAAAATGCAAATAGGAGAGTCCTATGTGGTCTATTGTTTTCTGGATGAAAATACCAATCGTTTGATGGGATCAAGTCGGGTAAATAAATATTTATCCAATACGGATTTGACTGTGGAGAGATTCGAAGAGGTTGATTTATTGATTAGCCATTTTTCAGATATTGGGGTCAATGCAATAATAAATAATAAACATCGCGGTGTGTTCTATCACAATGAGATCTACGAACAACTCGAAGTAGGTCAAAGAATAAAAGGAACAATAAAATTAATTCGTGCAGAAAATAAAATCGACCTTTCTCTAATTCCTATTGGTTATAAAAATATTGATCCAAATGCAACTATTATTTTAAATCATTTGAATCAAAATCAAGGCGTATTAATGCTACATGATGGAAGTGATCCAGAACTCATCCATAAGACATTAAAAATGAGTAAAAAGAATTTTAAAAAAGCCCTTGGCTCTTTATACAAACAAAAAAAAGTCGTTTTGAAAGAAGATCGAGTAGAATTGGCTAAATGAGAAGAATACAATGACATTTAAGGAATTAAAAATTAATAAATCATTGCAACAGGCAATTTCTGAGTTGCAATATGATAAACTGACAAGTATTCAAGACAAATCATTCTCAGTAGTGATGTCTGGTGTTGATGTATTGGCAATAGCGCAGACTGGTACAGGAAAAACATTGGCCTATCTTATTCCTTTATTACAGTTACTGCCGTATAGCGAAGAGAAACATCCACGAGTGATAATTCTTGTGCCAACTCGTGAATTGGTTGTGCAAGTGGAAGCAGAGATCAAAAAACTTACAAGCTATATGTCGATCAATTCTTGCGGTGTTTTTGGTGGGACAAATATGAAAACACATGCTTTGTTTTTTGGTCAAAAACAAGATATAGTCGTCGCTACTCCAGGCAGGTTACTAGACCTTATACTAGGAGGATTTGTATCTATGAAGTCCTTAAAACATGTGGTAATAGATGAGGTAGACGAGATGTTGAACTTAGGATTTCGCACACAGATTGAAAGAGTATTTGATCTATTTCCAAAAAAGAGACAAAACCTTATGTTTAGTGCGACAGTGACCGATGAGATAGAAAGTCTGATAAATACTTTTTTTAATAATGCAAAAAAAATAGAGGCTGCACCATCAGGTACTCCATTGGAGAAAATCACTTTATGCGCATATAAATTTATAAATTTTAACACGAAGATTAATCTACTTCAATATTTTTTAAAGCAAGCACTTTATAAAAAAACATTGATTTTTGTTAAGTCAAAAACAATGGCAGACCGAATCTTTGAAACGCTGCAAACGAAAGTAGAAATTCCAATTGGAGTCATCCATTCCAATAAAGAGCAAAACTATCGCTTTCGATCTGTTGAAGATTTTAAAAGTGGAAAAATTGATATTTTAATTGCTACAGATATAATTTCGAGAGGCATTGATATTGAAGATGTTTCGCATGTGATCAATTTTGATCTACCTGACCTCCCTGAGAAATATATTCATCGAATAGGTCGAACAGGAAGAGCTGATAAAAATGGTATAGCCATCAGTTTTGTATCAGAAGATGAAATGATAATGCATGAGAGTATTGAGACCTTTATTCAGAAAAAAATTGAAGTATTCGATCTTCCAGAAGAAGTAGAAATTTCTACTGTTTTGATACCAGAAGAGATGCCGAATTTCGAAATACCAGAAATTAAATTAAAGCTTCCAAAGATTGATATTACAAATTCGGCTTTTCATGAAAAAAGCAAAAAGAATACCAAAGTAAATCATCGAGTAAGCCGTCGCGAAAAGATGATGGCAAAGTATGGCAAGCCAATAACTAGAGGACAAAAGAAGAAAGGCAAATAAACATTTCAAACATCAACTCACAATCTCTGATAAAATATCATCAAAATCACCAAACTCCAAATAACTCTGTGAAACTCTGAGCCCAAACTCTATGTTAAAAAGAAAACATTCAATGTTCTATGTAAAAACTTTATATAAGACTCAAAAAACTCTGTAACAACAATAACTCTGTAGCAACAATAACTCTCTGTGAAACTCTAAGCCAAACTCAGTGCAACTCTGTGGTAAAAGAAATCATTTAATGTTCCCAGCAAAAACTTATTGCAACTCAATAGTAAAAATTCACTCAATGTTCTTCCAAAACTCTATAGTAAAATTGACCATAACTACTCTTTAATCGAATGATCTCACCGCCTCAATAGCCTTCAGCTGATCAATCGTCTGATATGGGTTCGTAGACTTGAACACTGCATTTCCAGCGACAAGAACATCTGCACCAGCTTGAAGGATCACCTCAGCGTTCTCCAATCCAACACCACCATCTATTTCAATAAGCACATCAAGATTGCGACTGATGATTTCTGCTTTCAGATCTTTAATTTTCTGCAAGGTGCGATAGATAAATTTTTGCCCTCCAAATCCAGGATTCACACTCATCAGACAGACAAGATCTAGATCTTCTAATACATCAAAAATAGATTGCACAGGACTTGAAGGATTCAATGCCACTCCAGCCTTCGCGCCTGTTTCTTTGATTTGATAGATAGCGCGATGAAGATGGTGACTTGCTTCTGCATGAATTGAGATATTATCTGCTCCAGCATCTCGGAATTGAGAAATATATTTCTCAGGTTCAACGATCATGAGATGCACATCCAATGGTTTGGTTGCTAATTTTTTTATACTTGAAATAATGGGGAAACCAAAAGAAATATTTGGTACAAATCTACCATCCATAACATCTAAATGATACCAGTCAGCATTGCTTTGATTGTAATATTTTACTTCTTCATTGGTTCTACCAAAATCACATGACAAAAATGATGGAGCAATTAAATGTTTTGACATAATGCAAAGTAACAAAAAAAGCCACTCTTTTGGAGTAGCTTTTTTATATCGTAAGAAAAATAAATTTTTATTCCTTTACAATTCTCTCTGTTTGATCACCTACTCTGATGATGTAGATTCCACTTTCCAAAGCAGACAAGTCTAATTCTTTTTTACCTATTCTTTGGTATGCTGACATTTTACGTCCTGCGATATCGTAGATTTCTAACTCTGATAATTCGACTTCAGAAACATCTCCAGTGATGGTTACATTCCCTGACGTAGGGGATGGATTGACTCCAACTCTTCCACCACGCTGACCCAAAACGATCACATTGCTATGAGCTAACGATCCATCTTTGTCTGTCATCGCTAATCTGAAATAATTTGCAGAATTTGCAACTAAGCGAACTTCTTGTGCGTAGCTCAATTCTCTTACGCTATTTCCAGCAGCTCTTACTCTTGTTACATCTCTAAAGTTTCTACCATCGACGCTTTGTTGAATTGTGAAATAAGATGAATTCGATTCAGAACCAGTCTTCCAATTCAATTTTGCAGTACCAAGTGTTGTTTTGTTACCTGTGAATTCCATCAAACGTATAGGTAGAATAATAAAGTCAACAACAACTCCACATGGGTCATTAGTTGCATCTAATCCTGTTGCAACAAAACTTGCAGAAGAATTGCAATCTGCAACAAATGTAAAAGTTTCACAAATTATAGAGCCAACGGGTAAAAATCCCACATTAATAGTACGAGTCATTGTACCATAGGTTGCATTCACAGAATAGTCAATTTTATTTGCATCAGCAGATGTTTTTTGAACACAAAATCTTACTGAAAATAAACAATCTGGTCCTCCAAAACTAGATTTACTTAGGATAGTCAAACTGTTTGCAGCAGTGTCTATACATGGCTGTGCAGTAAGCACAAACTGGCATGCAAACAAAAAGGTTAATGAATAAAGTATTTTTTTCATCATGTCAAATGATTTAAATCAACATTAAAGGTACGGTATTTTGGACGGCCGTTGTAGCTTGAAGGATACATAATTATATTTAACATTCATAAAGTTTTACTAATCAGAGTATTGAATATTCATATCCCTCCATTCAGTAAGTTGACTTAATTTGCAAAAGACTTTAAAAGTCAAAGCGACATCTTCGAGACAATAGGCTGAAATATCGTCTATTCGATTGCTTTTCCAGTATTCTTCACTTACTTGACTTCCATTCATATTCGTTTTTGAACTCGGTAAATTGAGACATGCAGCTAATAAATCTAATGAAACATAATGTTTAAAATCACCAAATCGCCATAACTCCAAAGTATCTAAAATATATTTTACTTCCCAAGGTTTTCTAGAGCCTAGTTGCAATATTTCAGGTATATTTACTTCATTGATGAGCGCTCGTCTACATATGTATGGAATATCGAATTCCCGAATATTATGACCACAAAATCCTTGTTGATTCGGATTAGAAAAATGCTTTTCAACAATGGCAAAAAAGGTTTTTAGAATTTCTGCTTCGCTTTCAGCTTTTATCGCTTTTAATCTCAACGTATTGCCTTTATAAAATCCTAAACCAATACAAACGATTTTCCCAAATTCGGCAAAAATGCCAGCTTTCTTGGGAAACCAATCCGCCGGACTTTGTGATTCTAGTTCATTTTTGAAATATTTCGATTTGTTCTCCCATAATTTTGCCCATTTTTCATCTAAGGCTTCAAAGCTATCTACATGCGAAACTGTCTCAATATCTAGGAATAATATATTATTTAAATTCATAATATTTAAATTTTGTAAAAGTGGCTTTTAAGTTTTACTAGAAAATGGAGGCTTATATGCAAAATACTACTAATTTTACTGTGCAAAAACAATACCAATGGCATCAAATAATTCCAACCAAAATTTAAAAGCAATTTCAATTGTTGCAATTTTAGCATTATTAGGATTGAATGTTTATCAGTTTGTAACTAATAAAAGTTTACAAAAAGACAATATTCAAAAGGAGACAGAAATCACTCAGCTTGATCAAGCAAAGACTGAACTTGAAAAGCAATATGAAAATTCAATTGCTGAATTGAATGAAATGAAAACAAATAATACAGAGCTCAATACCTTGATCGATTCTCAAAAGGAAGAACTTCGAATCCAAAAAGATAAAATTTCCAATTTATTGAAAGACAGCAAAAATCTTTCCTCTGCAAGAAAAGAGATGACAGAGATGCGATCAAAAGTTGATTCTTATGTCGCAGAAATATCCAAACTCAAGCAAGAAAATGAGCAGCTGTTGTCTTCAAATACATCACTTTCAAAAGACAAAGAAAATTTATCTATGGAAGTGCAAAAAAAATCTGCTGAAAATTCAGCTTTATCTGAAGCAAAATCTACCTTATCAAAAGAGAAAGAAAGTTTGAGTAAGGAAAAATCAGAGTTAAACAAAAGAGTAGTGAGAGCTTCAGTGATTTCAGTAGATAAAATTCAAGCTCAAGCTTATGAAAGTAGGGATGGTAAAAAACCAAACGATGTATCGAAAGCAAAGAACACTGATTTTTTGAAAATCTGCTTCAATACAGCAGCAAATAGTAATGCAGATTCTGGCAATGAGACATTCTATTTACGCGTTATAAATCCTTTGGGAGAGACTCAAGCTATCGAATCACAAGGTTCTGGAATTTTTACAAATGAAACTACTGGTGATGAAGTGAGATATTCTACTGTTGTAAAAACAGATTATTCTAATGCTGTAAAAAATGTATGTGGAGAATGGCATAATGCAGGAGGATTTCAAGCTGGTGTTTATCAAATTGAAGTATACAACAAAGGCTACCTCTCTGGCACAGCTTCAATAAAATTGAAGTAATACCTAATAAAAGGAGATAGTAAAATAAATGGAAAAACGTATTCTCGTTTTAGGAGCAAATGGGCAGATTGGTACTGTCTTATGTAAAGCTCTAGTCAAGCGATATGGAAAACAAAATGTTATCCTTTCAGATATTCGTGAGCCTAAAGAGCAAATCTCACAGTTTGAAATTATAGATGTATGTGATAAAGCACATATTGCTAAGGTAATTGACCAATTTCAAATTAATACAATATACCATCTCGCTGCCATTCTTTCAGGTAATGGTGAGAAGAATCCAGCCTTGACATGGAAGATAAATCATGATGCCACCGTTCAACTGTTTGATCTTTGTGTGGAAAAGAAAATCCAAACGATTTTTTATCCGAGTTCAATTGCAATTTATGGATCAAAGACGCCAAAAATTAATACCCCACAATACACCAGTTTTAATCCTTCCACAGTATATGGAATAAGCAAGTTAACTGGAGAAATGTGGTCAGCATATTATCATAGTAGATATGGATTGGATGTTAGATCAATTCGATACCCAGGTGTTATCGGTTGGCAATCGATCCCTGAAGGTGGGACTACAGATTATGCTGTTGAGATCTATCATGGAGCAATAAAGGAAAAGTATTACAACTGTTTCCTTCGAGCAAATACACGGCTTCCGATGATCTACATGGATGATGTCATTCGTGCTACAATTCAACTTATGGAGGCTCCTTCTGAAAATCTTACTGTACGAACAAGTTACAATCTTGCAAGTATGAGTTTTACTCCTGAAGAATTATATGAATCGATCAAGCAATTTATTCCTGAATTTAAAATAGAATATAAGCCAGATTTTCGACAGCAAATTGCGGACTCATGGAATGAATCAATAGATGATTCTAATGCACAGAGAGATTGGGGCTGGAAGCCAGAGTTTGATCTGCAATCAATGACCGCAGATATGATTAAACATTTGTCATAGATGAGAAATAATGAAATGAAAAGAGGAAGCAATTATGTCTTCCTCTTTTGTTTAACTACTACGAAATTTAGATTTTTATAAGCAAACAAATTACTTTATTAATACTAGTTTGCCTTCTATGACTTGGGACTTCATTCTTACCTTGTAGACATATGTTCCTACATTCGGTAATTGATGCGATTCGATCCACCAAATGTTTTCTCCTTTTTCTACCACTTTAGATACGCTATATACTATTCTTCCTTGCATGTCGATAATATCTATCGTAGCTACTCCAGATTCAATAGCATTACATTGTAGATAACATTTGTATTTGAACGGAATGGGCATCACTTTCCAGTTTGTTAAGATATCTGTATTCTGTGTTGTTGAATTTTTGAATCCCAGTTTTAATTGGTCAGCTTGGCCACTACCTGAGTATAATTCAAATCGTTGAAGACCTTCCTTAAAATTCATCATCTGATCTAAGGTTTTTGATGATTTTGATTTCCATTTAAGCCTTAGGATCTTTTGATTTTGTGATAGTCTAGCTAATTGTGAAATTGAATAAGAGATAAAAAAGTAACCATCGCGATTGGAGTAATAATCTGATTTTATTTCTTCACCAAGATCATTTGTGATATACTCGGTAATAGATTCTAGTTCAAGTTCATCTTGAGTATAATTTATACCAAATTGAAATCCTTCGAAGTCAGTATTTTTTCCAATAAAAACATCTTGTATTATTTTTTCTCCTTTAGATGTCGATTTATTTTCTAAAATAAAATCATGAGTTCGAATTCTTGATTCTGCATTTTCACTAACGATCTTAGGTTTTTGTTCACTGAGATCACCGATCTTAATTCCAGTGAAATCAAGTCGCAAATCATGATTCAGTTGATCATTTTCATAAGATTCTAAGAGCTCAGATTCAAGTGGATTCTCTAGATCTTTAAAGGTTTGGAACTGTGATATAAATCGCCAAGAAGTGTTTTCATTTACTTTGGAAATTTTTCCAAGAATTAATTTTCTGAGTAACACAATATCTGATGTCGTAACTCGTCCATTATTGTCTATATCTGCAGCGATCCATTCAGCAGGATTCGCGAAATTCTGAATACCTAGGATATGTTTTTGAATTTGTATAATATCCTGAGTGGAGATACCCTCTAACCAAGCAGTATTCTTTTCTGGTCTTACTGAGACATAATCTTTATAATTGAGTTGTGCAAATACATATTGTCCTGTTAGATCATCTGTTTTCGTAATTCGTTGATGCGATTCTAATGCAACATTTACATTAGGAATAATACCACCTTTTGTGTTTTTTATAAAGCCATAAATGCCAACACCTTGAAATGTAGTAGTGCAATGATTCAGTGGGTCACTAACATAAATTGTTGCAGGGCATATTCCAATATTTCCAGCAGAATCTTGTACAAATATTTGGAAAATAAATGTATCTGGAGGTGACGTTAGATCGCTGCATTTTATAACCCTACAAGTATCATTAAAATTTCCTAATGTAAATGATATCTTCAATCGATTCGACGGGGTGCAATTATCCCTATAAAAAACCAATAAATTTCTTGCAGTCAATTTTATACTATCTACACTTGGCATGATCGTATCAAGGAGCCTACATTGTATAAGAGGATTAATTTGATCCAATACAAGGACATTGGTTGTATCTCTTCGAATATTGTTGCAACCATCCCGTGCAGTAAAAATCACACGCGTTAATCCTGGTGGATAAATACCTGAAGCATTTGCTCCACCTGGAGTATAATTGTTTGTAATAACTACTTCTGAGTTGCAACCACTAACTGTCGCAGATTGTAAAATAACAAATCTTGCACATGAATCAATGATTGAAGCTATTGTTGTATCATTTGGCGCTCTTAATAGTGGTGCCATGAAATTGTTCAGAACAATAATTTGAGTATCTCTTGCAGTTCTTCTTGGTGTACAAGTTGTATAAGCTGTGCAAAATCGTCGGATAAATCTACAACTATCAGATCTCACCATAATTGGTGAATTTGTAAATGTAAAATAAACACTTCCACAACTATCTGTAGGTACTATCGGTCTGCTACGAATACTATCTGGATGATTGCTTCTACAGTTGTTTACCATAGTATCATTCGGCCAAATTATAGATGTAGTACTAAAAACATAATTATTGACTATTGTAATCGTTTGACGACAACTTGAATCTATCCTTCCATCAAAATAGTATACAAAGAATTTACGTGTGACGGTGCCTTGTCTACAACTATCGATGACAATACTATCTCGGAAAGCAGTACGAATGGTATCATTACATCCTGTTCCTCCGGGAACGATTCTGCCAGTGAGATTTAAATTTCTGAAATTTGCTGTGCAGCTTAGAGTAATAGGCTCTGGACATTGAGAAGGAATTGTATTTTTATTTTGTAAGACAATTTCCATCATGCAGAAATTCATATTTCCCGATTCATCCTGTCCTTTCACAACCACCATTTGAGTCGTCAATAAATCTGTACAGCAAAAACAAATTGTATCTCGGAATAATGTGTCTTGTGGACGCATACATCCCGGTGTCATTCGTCGAATTAAAATAGTATCAATGCCACAATTATCTGTTATGCTTCCTAGCTTTAAAATTTGTTCAGCAGTTACACAAGCAAAACCATTTTGATCGAGCGATAGGATTAATCTTGGTAAGCACAACATTGTTGGTGCAATGCGATCCACTACTGTAATTGTAGAAAGGCAAGTATCAGAATTACCACATGGATCCATAGCGATATAATTCATCGTGTGTATTCCTACACTTAATGAAATAGTATTACCAGGACGAGCTAAAAAGAAACTGTCCACTCTAACAAAATATTGAATTGTACCACTAGGACTACATGCATCTGTAGCTGTTGGTGTCGGAATAATATAACTTACATTACAGCTACTTGATGATGTGCTCAATGTTATATTGGCAGGACAAGTAATGTCTGGTCTCGTGGTATCTGCGACAGTAATTTGTTGTGTCGCCATTACATTGGTACGTGTGCACCAGTCCATTACGATCCACAATCGATTGATCTTATACATACCACCACAGATGAATATACTGTCATCAGAATGTGTAGCAAGCAATTCGCAAAATGGATCAATTGGCAATCCAAAAAGAGTAGGCGCATTTAATGCACTTAGATCGGGGTTTGGACAATAGACGATCGTATCATTTGGAAAAACGACGCTATCTAAACTTGCCTTTTTGAAATAGATTTCACTAGAGCAAGTTGACTTGTTTCCAAAATTATCAGTTGCACTCCATGTTAAATGAACGATACCTGTATATCTTGGTTGGCAAGTCAATTTTTCAAAACGTAGATCATAAACAACAGTTGGAGTTTCATCACAATTATCTGAAACCAATGCATAACCTGAATAATCATACGTAAATGGATCTTCGGTGCATGGTAAGGTATCACTTTCACAAGTGATTATAGGCTTCAGTTTATCTTCAACTAGAATGGATGACCAACAACTTTGGCCAGTGATCGTATCCAGAACAGTTGCCATAATGGTCTTACCTGCATCAGCACAAGTAATTATTCTTGATCCAGTATGATTTGCATATACTTTGAATTGTGAATAACTAGGCATAATTTCTGCTAATAACATACTTGGAGTAAGAATTCCTGTTCCATCTGCACCTAGAGATAGTTGCACTAATCCTTTGCAAGATAAAGGCATGTTTAAAGTATAAGGACAAATAGAATTCTGTGCCCTGTCTTGTAAAGGCTCACACGTGGTATAAGCCTTTACTTGAACAGTACATATCAATAAATAAATCCATGTCAACAATTTTTTTGAAAAATTGAAAACACTTTGTTTTGGGATGGGATTTACTTGAATTAATCGTTTCATGATAATGAGTTTTATAGTATGAGCTACTAAATTCGTTGGTTGTGATTTAGAATGTATTTAGCTTAATAATATCGTTGTTGAATTTTGATTCAATGTGAATAAAATAGACTCCTGCAATTGGTAATTCTTCCCTTTGCAAATGAATATCATAGATACCTTTTTTCCCTTCTTTAGTCTTTCGAAATACTATTTTTCCACTATTCGAAATAGCCGAATAAGATATTTGTTGATCATTGAATAATTGGAGTCGAATATTCATATTTCCATGAAATGGATCTGATTGAATACCTAATACTGTAAAGCCTTTATCAACTTTTGTATTCTCTTCTTCCAATTGGATTTCAAATTCTTGACTATTTAATTTGTTAATTAAAATATTAGAAAAAGTAGAGCTCAATCTGAAAATAGCGCACTGTGGATCATTGTACTGAAATGGAATAAATAAAAGGGTTTTATTCTTTTCAATACGCAACCCTTTCGCATTGACAAAGCAGATTTTTAATGAATTGTGTTGGAGGAAAATACTTTCTTGAAGGTTTGATTCATTGATGAGTTCACTTTGAATTCCTTCTTTAATGAAGCATAATCCATCAAATAGAAACTCCATTTGAAATCCTTCAATATTCATTTCTTCACTTGAGTAAATTTCAATACCATTATTGGTTTTTCGGTATTGTAAAGCAATTTTATCTATTGCATTTCTGATTCCCAGTTTTGTTGAGCGTTGGACATCTCCCAATTTTATTCCTAAAAAATTCACCTGCTGATCAGTCGTTCCTGATTGCATTGTACAAGTACTGTTTTTTGCAAATTCAGAAAACGGTTGACTTGGATTAATGAACTTGTATTTTTCATCTATAAAAACAAATGATTTTTTATGAGAAAATTCTGAAATTGAACCTAAGATTAATTTTCTTAAATCAGAAATATCCCTTGAACTTATTGAACCATTGAGATCGACATCTGCTGCTATGAGTTCATAGGGATTTGTGATATCTTGTATACCTAATATATATTTTTGAATTTTTACAATATCGGAAGTAGTTACTTGGTGTAAATAATCTTCGCTAGATTTTGCATTTAGACTGTAGACATTATTTTTTGGAATACGATTGAAAGCAAAAGAACCAAATTGACTTGTGTTTGCTTCAATTTTTTTACCATTACAATCGATAGCAACTGTTACATCAGAAAGTAAATTATTGTTTTGATCTCTAATGATTCCTGATAAATTAATAGTTCCAGTGAGGGTATTTGGACACAGATTTGATTCATCTCCTATGACGATATAGGTTTGCACTGCAGTTGAATTTCCGGCTTCATCCCAAACATAAATTGTTACATTTCTTCTACCTACCGAATCGCAAGTATAAGTGCGAATGGTGTCATTTGGATTTGATGAAAAGGAATATCTCAGTTGACTTGCAGCACTGCAATTGTCTGAACTGCTTACATTAAAAATAGAAGCATTTACCATCACCATAATTCCATTAGACATTTGTGTAAGACTTGTACTGATACCAGACATCAAAGCAGCACTTGGTGACTTTGCATCACGAATTGTAAGTGCCACGCATTTGTTGGATTGATTACCACATGAATCTTCTACAATATAACAGAGCTGATGAATACCAATAGGATATACGCCACTTGGATCTTTACCATTCCCACGCACATCTATACTTCCATTTGAATTAAAGTCAATAGTAAAGGAATAAATTAATGCTGTCGAAGAACTACAATCGGTAGCAGAAGCAGAAATTAAATTCACAAAAGCAGGTGCGCAATTCGAAGTTTGTATTCCTACCGTTTGAGGTTTTATATCAGCCAGTATTGGAGGAATTGTATCCATGATTTTTAACTCTTGTATAAATGAGTAATAGCCATTCGAAGCAATATTTGGATTTGGACTTAGGTTGCGATTGTACACACACCAATTGATTGCCTCCCATTTTCGCAATATCTTCGCACAAACACCTGATAGAGCAAATGAATAAACTTCATCTTTATAGCTAACAGCAACGAGATCACACTCTGCATCTTTTACTCTTGGTACACCTGTAATACTTGGATCGGCATTGACTCGACAAGCAAAAACAGTTCTTGAGGCTGGCCATAATAATTGGTTGGTATCAAGTCCATTGAATGTTGTATTTTTTAGGACAGTTATAATTTGAGTGCAAGAAGTGGATTGACCTCTAGAGTCTGTTCCAGTATATCTTCTCTCTACAGTTCCTGCACCACAAGAGTTTAATTTATATGTGATCAATGAGTCAACTCTTGACATTGTACAATTATCAAATATAGTGGGTCTTGCAGAATGCAAAACACTATCCAGATCAGCGCCACAGGATACAGTCACATTTGAAGGGCAATAAACATTTGGTGCGAGTTTGTCCACAACAGAAACCATTACCATGCATTCTCCATAATGTCCTCGATACAATGAATCGACGACTGGTCCGCTGCCTGGATATACATCATACACTCTTAGAATAATAGGAATCGCCACACTATCTACATCATTACAACATAATCTTACTACATCATCAAATCGATAGAGTGGATTGCTTGATGTAGTACATGTATATTGCGGTGGAATATTCATCCGTTTTGCCTTAAAATAAACATGACCGCAGTCATCTGTCGATCCTCCATCAAAAGAACTCGCATTGATAATTGCTTCACCTAAATTATTTAAACTAACCACATGATCTGGTAAGCAAATTACTTTTGGAGGTGTGGCATCAAATACTGTAACTTTTGTAGTGTCTCGAAATGTTCCACACGCATCTGTAAATGTATATATTACTTGAAATACTCCTGTGGGAAAAAATAAGTTTCCACCGTTAGTATTCAAACTTGTAAATGTATTTTTCGTTTCCATAAAACTTATAGGTGCACAAATAGCACCCAATGTCGCTGGAGGCATTGGAAATACAGTATCACAACGACCAATACCACGCAAAGTAATCGTCAAATCAGGAGGCGCAGAAACTGTAAGTAAATGAAATGAATTTAATTCCGATTTAGGCTTATTTACTGTACAATGATTTGCTTCATTGCAAGATAGATTTTTGCCATACATTGCATTGCATTGGCATATCGCAGCGATAAAAATAAATGAAAGAATAGATCTTTCTAAAGAGTATAAAATACGCATAGACCTGTGTATTGCTAAATCGTTAAAAAAATAAAGTAGCCAAGAAAATTTTGATCTTTGGGAAAATCAAAAGTTTACTGATTACTCTTGCGTCAATGCTGTATTTGGGATAGGACGGATCTAATTTCTACTGCTGCCTGGGATGGCGTTTTTTTCTCATTCACATTACAAAAATATGTAATATGTACGAGATTGTATAAAAAAATAATATAATTTTTTTATTTAATGTGTAATTGTTTGATTAATAATACTTAATATGTGATATTTTTCTAAATTAAAAAAATGCGATCGATGTTTTTTAGTGAGATTTTATGTTTTTTAAAAAACTTTTTATGGCAAAAGTGTAAAATAGGCAATACAAGGTAAATAATGCTTAGATTTGTTTTGTCAATAAGACAAAAAACATTCGCCTAAACGGAGAGATATTGAATATACTTATTGTAAATAATAGCAAGATTCCTGTACATCTTTACGGAGGTACTGAAAGAGTTATTTGGGATTTGGGTAAAGAATTGGTCAAATTGAATTGCAAGGTCAGTTATTTAGTCAAACGTGGATCCTCATGTGAATTTGCCGATGTCATAGCCATTGATGATTCGAAAGAGATCATAGATCAAATTCCAGATGAGGTTGATTTAGTTCATTTTCATTTTACGCCTAAGCATTTAGATAGAGTTAGAAAGCCGTATATAATTACGATACACGGCAATAGCAATGAAGAAGCTTTTTTATACGATCAGAATACTGTGTTTGTTTCTAAAAATCATGCTTGGAGATATCAATCAGATTCGTTTGTTTACAATGGCTTGGATTGGAACGAATACAGTAAGCCGAATTTTAATCTGGAGAGAAAGTATTTTCATTTTTTAGCAAAAGCGGCTTGGCGAGTAAAGAATGTTCAAGGTGCTATTGATACAATATTGCGAGTCAAAGGAGCATCGCTTCATGTATTAGGAGGCACAAGACTCAATTTTAGTATGGGATTCCGTTTTACGTTGAATCCTCGTATCCATTTTCATGGAATGGTGGGTGGGAAACAAAAGTGGGATTTACTCTCCGCTTCAAAGGGATTGATTTTTCCAGTCATTATGTATGAACCATTTGGATTAGCTTTAATAGAGAGTTTATATTATGGATGTCCGGTATTTGGAACAACTCATGGCTCACTGCCTGAATTAATCACTAGTGAATTTGGTTATTTGAGTAATGACTCCAAAGAATTGTCAAAAGCAATTCAAGAGACAAGCCAGTTTGATAAGAGAAGATGTCATGATTATGCTTTAACTTGCTTTAATTCAAAGATTATGGCAAAATCCTATTTGGAGAAGTATCAACACGTAGTCAATGGTAATAAATTAAATACCAATCCACCAAAACTGAGACAAAAACAAACCACAAATTTTTTGGAATGGACCAAGTAATGAAAAAAAGTCATTTTCCCAAGCAACAAGAATTACTGCAAAACTGTCATAATTAAGATGGAAGATCATCTATTGGTGAAAAATAGTCTTCAAGGGGATCAAAAAGCGTGTAAAGCTTTATTTGATAGGTATGCACCTACTATGATGGCATTGTGTAATCGTTATATGATACATTCCGCTGAGGCTGAAGATGCTCTTCAAGAAGGATTTATTAAAGTATTCCAATATTTGGGTACTTGGAAAAAAGATGGAAATCTTGGAGCTTGGATTCGAAGAATCATGGTAAATACCTGTCTCACAAAATTAAAAGCAAATGAATTAAAAAATTTGCCTTTTGAGTCTACGATGGATTCTAATTACAAAGAAGAAGCAATTGGAATAAGTGAACTTTCTTATCATGAAATTGAACTTTTGATTGAGTCACTTCCTACGGGTTATCGCACAGTCTTCAATTTGGTCGTAATTGAAGGGTATTCATATCCAGAGATTGCCCAATTATTACAAATTACAGAATCAACTTGTCGCTCTCAGTTTTTTAAAGCAAAAAAACAGTTAGCAAATCAAATTATAAAATTGAATTCAACCATAAATATATCTGCATATGAACCATTGGCTTGATGAAAT
The DNA here is from genome assembly GCA_016722295.1 of Saprospiraceae bacterium. Lineage (GTDB taxonomy): Bacteria > Bacteroidota > Bacteroidia > Chitinophagales > Saprospiraceae > Vicinibacter. Next base: position 53,152 of record JADKGL010000028.1, on the reverse strand, counting down.
AAGAGATAAAGAGTATAATAAAACAGCTAAAGTTCCTCAACAAGTTTGGGAAAACGTCGCATTGCACTTGCCAAAAGCAAAAAATAAGAATCGCTTGTGGTTGATTTATTTATTCAGTGGAATATTTATCACATCCATTGGAGCTGCTTTATTGGTAGAAAATAATCATAAATCAGAAGCAAATTCGAATGACGATAATGTAAAAAGCATTGTAATGCAAAACACAATACAGAATTCAAATGATGAATCAAATTCTATTAGTAAAAACAATGAAAGTATAAATGAAAACATTGAGCAAAAAAACAATACTATAAGTAGCAAAAGATCAATAAGTAAAAATCCAAACAAAACGATAGCTTCGATAAATATTTCAAATAGTAGTTCCTCATTGGCATTTCCAATTCAAACTGTTTCAAATGATAATGTGATCAGTTTGGATAAAAATCAATCAAGAGAAATTTATAATATTTCTCGTTTGGAAAGCATGAATTCAAAATTGGTATGGGAAAAGCAACTCCCAAAATTTCCAAGGGGAGGAACCAAAGATTGTTATGATTTTGGACCTAAGAAAAAAGCCAAATTCTTTTTTGAAATTTATGCTGGTCCTTTATATGGCATCCAATCACTAAAAGCAAAAAGTGCTGAATATGTAGATTGGGAAAAGCGAAGAGAAGATACAGAGACAAATCGATTTTCATATTTGGCGGGTGTACGAGCAGGAGTGATTTATCGCAATTTTATTTTTAAAGCAGGATTTGAATATCAACAATTATACGATCAATTAAACTATGAAAAAAGTAGAGATACTCAGATCGTCAATGTAATCCAAAATAATCAATTGATTCGAACAGACACAATTACTGGAAGAACTATCGCTAAGATTCACAACTATCATCGCGTATACCAAATTCCGCTCTCTCTTGGTTATCAAATGAATTTACATCGAAATGCACTTTCATTTCATTTAGGTGCAGCAATCAATATTACTACTTCACATAAAGGAGCTATGTTGAATTCTTTAAATCAAGACCAACGATTCAATAATCCGCTACAAGCATACAAAAGTCGCATAGGAGTTTCACCATTTGTTAGTGTACAATGGATTGGTAATCTAAAAGGAAAGATAAATTATTTTATCGAGCCTTCAGTCCAATTTTATCCTAAAATAAGTGAAAGCAGTTTTCCTATTCAAGAGAAATATATTGCACCAAATGTAAAAATAGGTTTGCAAATTCCGATTCGTATAGGCAACAAATATCATAAACATCAAGTCAGATAAGTATAAAATTTAGTTACGATGTCTACAGCAATTAAAAGGTATTTATTTATTTTAATTTCTATTATTAGTTTGAATTCTTGTGAAGATCAAATTACATTTATTCCAGATACTAAAAGTTCTTTACAGTATTTTGGAGCAGATTATAGATCTACATTCAAAGATTTAAATAATTCAATTTATGAATTTGAATTTGATCCTATCAAAGATGCAGGATTGACGTTTCCTGATGAAAGTAATATTATGTTTCAAGCAAATTCATTTCAATATGAAGATGGAAATAAAAATTTGACTTGCCAAAAAGTGAAGGCAAGAATTACGTTCATACGAACCCAAAAAGAAATGGTGGCAAATCAAATTGGAACCAATGCAACAGAAAATAGGAGTCTGGTCTCAGGAGGAATGGTAGATGTGCACATTTATTGTGGTGATAAAGAATTAATGCTGATTCCAGGTAAAAATTATACTTTGCGTTTGACATTAGATCAAGCTAATTTCAAGGATGAATTTGAAATGTTCTATGGAGTTGAAAAGGAATTTGGAACTGTTTGGGAAGAAGCTGATAACGACCCAAATGTTCAAAATAATATTCAAAGAAGCGAATGGAGGAGTCCAAATACAGGAGGAGTATTTGAAGGAATAATTTGCTTTCCAGAAAAATTGAAATGGGTGAATTGCGATTATTTTACTAAGTTTAAAGATTTGGATAAAACAGAACCTTGTATTAAAGCAACTATAGCCAATGTTGGAGACACAATCAAATTAATTTCTTATTGTGTATTTAAAAATTTAAACATAGTCATTGCACCTTGTTGCAATCCTGCCGGTACAGAAGAAGTTTGTTTTGGACCTATACCTATAGGTGAAGATGTAGAATATATCATTGTAGGTAAGGGGAAGGTTGATTATTATTTGGGACACGTAAGAAAACTAGTTGAGAAAAATGAACATACTTCAATACAAGTGAATAAATCAACACTTGACGAAATCAAAATGTATATTTCAACTTTGTAATATAATCAGAATAAAATTTTTAAAGCAGCAGACAGGTAGATACTCGTTTGCTGCTTTTATTTTAACCAATCAAATTCATACTTTACCCAATGCGAATACACTTCATTCTTTCGGAGAATTGTATTTGGAAAATGTTTTTGATTCGGCGAGTCAGGATAATGCTGTGGTTCAAGACAAACAAAACTATGGCGTTTATACTCTTGATTGTTTTTTCCAATTTCGATCTCACTTCCAGGCCAATTGCAAGTATAAAATTGTAGACCTGGTTGAGAGCAATAAAGCCTCATTCTTAGATTTGAAATATCACCAATGAGCTCAGCAGCTAATTCAGATGAATGTCTTTTATCGAGTACAAAATTATGATCGTAACCGTTACCAAAAATGAGCTGTTCATCTTTTACGTTTATTTCTTTTCCAATATGTTTACTTTCTCTAAAGTCGAATGGAGTGGAATCTACTAAGTAGTATTCGCCTGTAGGTATACATGTATTATCTATGGGTGTTATACAATCTGAATTCAGCAATAACTTGTGATTGAGAATATCTCCAAAGCCATTTAAATTAAAATAGGAATGTGTAGCAATATTTATGATTGTATCAGCATCAGTTGTTGCTGTATAGTTTAATTGAATGGTATGATCATCGAGTTTAATATAGAAGTCAATAGCTACATTTCCAGGAAAGCCCATATGACCATCCTTCAAGAGTATTCTAAAATGAATATTTTGGTCATCGGAGTCAATGACATCCCACATCAAACGATATAAACCCTCTTTACCACCATGCAAACAGTGCTCATTATTGTTTTGATCGCATTGAAACGATTTTCCACCTAATGAAAATTTACCTTTTGCGATTCGATTGGCATATTGGCCACAGATTGCACCAAAACTCTGTTTACCTCCAAGGTATTGACTCATTTGGTCATAGCCACCAACGATTTCGAGATAGGAATCTTTATTTTTTTGAAGCTTAATTGAAATTATTTTTGCACCATAATTTGAACAAATTAACGCGATGTGCTCATTTTTTAAGGTAAATGTCTTGACCTCTTGACCATTAAATAGTATTTTATCCATAAAGAATGCAATTTTGGGAATATTGGATACAAATTTTATAAGAAAAAAGACACATTAGATTGTATGTTATTTATATATAATTAATAAATTTAATATGAAGTTTATATTTTTGTTTATTAAGTAATTAAATATTTATATTTAATTCTATATGTTTTTTATTTAAAATGTCACTTAGTTTTATTTATCAAATTTTTCAGCCACAAGATATTTAGAATAAAATAAATCCCTACCTTTGGTTACTATTAAACAAAATTACGTCAGTATTTAAACGAAAACAAATTTTAAAAAATTTAAGCCCCTTGCACATGAAAAAATTTATTTTAGGTTGCATTCTTGGTTTTACACTATTTATGAGCACAGTTTCTCAAGCACAAGATTTACCTGTTAACACATTAACGGTAAAGCCTGTTTGGATTAATTATCACGCTCCAAATAATGACAACAAAGGTCTATTTGAAGATTTGAACAATGCTTTTGAAGTGGGGTACAATCGCCATTTTGGAAAGTATTTTTCATTAGGTCTTCCATTGAGAATTGGTGCTGCTAATTTCCCTATTGTAAATGCGAATGACAGCGTTACAGGTTATGGAAAAAGTCAGTATTATACTGGATTAGATGCCTTATTGAATTTGCATTTATTTAGAGGAAGAATGATTTCTCCATTTGTTTATGCAGGTGTTGGAGGAGCAATGAGAGATTTTGACAATTTCTATGCTCAAGCGCCTCTTGGTTTAGGCGTTGACTTCAAAGTAAACGACTATTTAACAATTGTTGGGCAAACTGATTACAGAATTGCTTTTGAAAAAGGATTAGACAATTGGCAACATGCTATAGGTATTAGAGCTTGTCTTTGTGGCGAACCTAAAGATGCAGATAAAGATGGTGTTGCAGATAAAGATGATCTTTGTCCAAATGATCCAGGTACAATCATGGGATGTCCAGATACTGATGCTGATGGTATCGCAGATAAGGATGACAAATGCCCTACAGTAGCAGGAGTTATGGAAAATATGGGTTGTCCAGCAGATGGAGATAAAGATGGTGTTTATGATAGAGATGATGCTTGTCCTACAGTGTTTGGTACAATCAAAGGTTGTCCAGACGGAGACAAAGACGGTGTTGCAGATAAAGATGATAAATGTCCGACTGTAGCTGGTACTCTAATGGGATGTCCAGATTCAGATAGAGATGGAATCGCTGATATGGAGGATAAATGTCCAAAAGAAGCTGGGCCTGCTTCAAATGGCGGTTGCCCAATTAAAGTAGAAATAGCTGATAGAGATAAAGATGGTGTAGAAGATTCAAAAGACCCATGTCCAGATGTTTATGGTAAAATGAATGGTTGCCCAGATACAGATGGAGATGGAATTGCTGACAATCTTGACAGATGTCCAAATACATTTGGTGTTGCATCAAATGGCGGATGTCCAGAAATCAAAGTTGAAGATAAAAAAGTATTAGATGTAGCAATGAGAGCTGTTCAGTTTGAATCAGGTACAGCAGTAATTACAAAGGCATCATACAAGAATTTAAATGATATCGTTACAGTTTTAGGAAAATATCCTGAAATGAACCTTAGTATTGAAGGAAATACGGATAACGTAGGAGATGACAATATGAATCAAAGATTATCTGAGAAAAGAGCAAAAGCTTGCGCAGATTATTTGATTTCAAAAGGTATTTCAAGTTCAAGAATGGTTACTGTAGGATATGGAGAGACAAGACCTATTGGAGATAATGCAACTCCAGCTGGTCGCCAAGAAAATAGAAGAACAGAATTTGTGCCAATCTGGCGTTAAGAATAAGTGATTATCAGTAGGTGAAGCTGTCTAGCTAATATTCTCTTTGGATATTAACTAAGACAGCTTCTTTTTTTTTATGCCTATATTGTCCTATATTTACGTTATAAAATCAAATCTTATGCTTGTTGTAAATGATCTTTCCCTATCCAATTCGCTTATTCATCAGATTTTATATGAATTGAGAAACACGGATATTCAATCAAATCGGCAAGGGTTTAGGCATAATATGAAGAAATTTGGGCAGATCTGTGCCTATGAAATATCCAAGCATCTTGAGTATGAACAATTGAATACAGAAACTAGCTTAGGTGAAGCTACTGTAAAAAGAATATCATCGGATGTCGTGATTTGCCCTATTTTAAGAGCAGGACTTACAATACATGAAGGAATGTTGGATTTTCTGCCTATGGCCGAAAGTGGGTTCATTTCAGCATATAGAAAGCATGATCGGGGAGGCAATTTTGAGATCAATCTGTCCTATCTTACTTGTCCTAATATTGATGGAAAAGTGCTAATCATAGCAGACCCAATGTTAGCAACAGGTTCCTCCATCGAACAATCATTAAAAGAATTGGTAGTTTATGGCACTCCTTTGCGAACAATTGTGGTGACAGCAATAGCCAGTAAAGAAGGAATTGAATACATTCATCGCAAGTTTCCAAAAATAACTATTTTTGTCGGGGCAATAGATGAAGAACTGACTGCAAAATCCTATATCGTACCAGGATTAGGAGATGCAGGAGATCTTTCCTATGGACCCAAATTGCAAGAATAATCAGTAAATATATGTTGGCTTCATTGAATTGGATAGCGCTTTTAGTTTCAACAATCGTAGGATTGGGATCTTATTTATTTTTCGTAAATTATATAAAGTTTTTACCACAAAACGGTGGCGGGGAAAATTCAAGAAATATTTTGCCCCAATTTATAGCGTTCATAATCCTCGCATTTGTTTTATATCTTTTGATGATTAAGTCTGACAATCATAGCTGTATGGCTGATGGATTGAAGTTTGGATTTTTACTTGGCATCGGCATTATTTTTCCAGTGTTTTATCTTTCAGGTTCAAAACGAAACATGGATTTCAATACTATAGCTAAAGAAGCAGGATTGTATATATTGATCATAACAATCATGGGAGCTGTTTTAGGTGCTTTAAATTAAATTAGAGATAAAATAAATACATTGCGCAAATAAAAAAATAAATTGTCTTCACTTCAGATAAGGATTTTAGTTTTTTTAGGAACTGCTTCCATAATTGGAATCATACTGATGCAATATTTTTATTTGCAAGCTAATTATAATAAAGAAGAAGTAGAGTTCAATCGATCTGTAAATATTGCATTGAAATCAACGGCGGAATATTTAGCAAAAAAGCAAAATAGTGAAAAAAGTGTAAGGGATAAAAAAGGCTTGATCAAAAGGGAAGCTTCCAATCTTTATCAAGTCAATATGGAACTTCCTATCGTAACAGAATATTTAAAATATTCACTTGAGACAGAATTTGATAAGCAAAATATACATACGCCTTTCGAAGTTGGGATATACAATTGTGGTACCAATGATCTAATCTATTATGAATTCAATTCATTGGCTCTAGACACAGCTACAAAGAAGCCAGAACCCAAAAAGGTACGAAATCAAAAGAAAGATTTGAATCACTATTTTACTGTTAAGTTTCCCGATAAAGAATCCTTTATCTATCAGGAAATGAGTTCTGTAATAGTTTTTTCAATTTTATTAATCATAGCCTGTTTAATTTTTGCAGGTGCGATTTTTTTAGCCTTGAGACAAAAGCGATATTCAGAAATGATGAGAGATTTTGTCAATAATATGACGCATGAATTTAAGACTCCGATTTCCTCAATAAAAATTTCTTCAGAAGTGCTACTACATCACCCTTTAGTAGAAGACGATGCTCGATTATTTCAATATGCCAAAATTATTAAAGATCAAAACCAAAGGCTAAACGATCAAGTAGAAAAAGTACTTCAAATAGCCAAAATGGAATCGTCGACTTTTACCTTACGGAAAGAAGAACTTTCGCTTCATAGCATCATTCAAGAGCTACTACCTTCCTATGAGATGAGAGCGCATCAGTTGAATGGTCAAATTCATAAGAATTTAAAAGCAAGTAAAGATACTTTTAAGGGGGACAAATTTCATTTTACGAATGTTGTCTCGAATTTATTGGACAACGCAATCAAATATTCTAAACTAATTCCTACAATAGAAATTGATACATTCAATCAAGGCAAAACATTAGTCCTTGAAATCAAAGATCAAGGGATTGGGATCAAAGGCGAGGAATTGGCAAAACTTTTTGAAAAGTTTTATAGAGTGTCTACAGGAGATGTTCATAATGTAAAAGGCTTTGGTATAGGTCTTTATTATGTGAAAAGAATCTGTGATGCACATGGATTTGAAGTAATTATCGAAAGTGAGTATACGAAAGGTACAAAAGTTCGTATCTTGCTTAAAAATTAGTCGGATGAAACGCGCAAGATTATTATACGCAGAAGATGATGAAACATTGAGCTTCATCACAAAGGATCATTTGGAATTGCAAGGATACGAAATCGTACATTGCATAGATGGTGCAAAGACCATTGAAGCCTATCGAGGGTCAAAATTCGATCTTTGTATACTAGATGTAATGTTGCCAGAAGTAGATGGATTTGGTGTGGCAGAGGCGATACGCAAGGTAGACCAACAGATTCCAATCTTGTTTTTGACAGCAAAATCTCTTAAGGAGGATCGAATCCACGGTTTGAAAATCGGAGGTGATGATTATCTCACCAAGCCATTCAGCATTGAAGAGCTAATTTTAAAAATCGAAATCTTCTTACGAAGAAGTAAAGTATTCGAAGCTCCAAGCCAAGAAGCAGAGTTGTCAATAGGTAGATACCAATATATGCCTATGGAATATCAGTTGGTTCTTGATGGAGATGCAAGGATCTTAACTCAAAGAGAAAGCGAACTTTTAGGCTTTTTGTTAAAAAATAAAAACAGAGTAATTAAACGCTCCATGATTCTGGAGACTCTTTGGGGAGAAGATGATTATTTTATGGGCAGAAGTTTGGATGTCTTTATATCGAGATTGAGAAAGTATCTCAGCGAAGATCCAGCGATTAAAATCGACAATATTCATGGCATTGGATTTAAGTTTATTTGTCCATAAATGAATCATCACTATTATTTAATCTTTATTTTTACATTGATTTCTTGGGTATTGAATGCACAATTACCTAAAAATCCTTTTGAAATTAGAGAAATTAACCCCACAGAACAGGTTCAGAAGGATAGTACAGGAAGTATTTTTCAAGCATTTAACCCATTCGAATTGGTTCAACCAACCTATCCGATTGTCCAAAATAAGGAGGGAAATATAAAAATTTCAAAGCCATTATTTCCTGTTATTTCACTTGGCAAAACAAGTTATCAACAAATTAAAAATATCCTTTTTTGGATGCTTTTATTCTTGAGTTTCTTGTTGGCACTTGCACTAAATTTGAATCGGAATGTCGCATTAAATATTTATAGAAGTTTTACGAATATTAATTTTTTTAGTCTCCAATTGAGAGATTCTAACGAACAGCAACGATTCATTTATTTTATCTTATATGGATTATATTTCATTGGTTTATCAATATTTATATATTTAGGATATACATACTATATAGGAATTCGACATCCTTATTATCTTTTATATATCGCAGGGATCGTGTGTTTGATTTATGTAATTCGACATATTTCTTTGTTTTTATTTGGAAGGATTTTTGGAGTAGAAAAAGAGATGTATGCCTTATCCTATAGTGTCACCACCTTTGGTTGTTTTTTAGGCATTCTGTTGATCCCGTCAGATTTTTTAATTGCATTTATTAACCCAGAATTAGCCAAGAAAATAATTCTAATCATTGGTGCTTTAATAGCAGTTTTATATTTTGTGAGACATGGTCGGGATATACTAATTAGTTCAAATTTGTGGAGAAATTCTATTTTTCACTTTTTATTGTATCTTTGCGCTTTCGAAATAGCGCCTCTCTTGTTAATCTATAAAATTTTAAGAATAGAGGGTGTTTTAAGTTAATTCCTTTTAGATGCCAATAAAAACGAAGAAAAAAGGACCAGAACCTGATTTGCGACTTAAAAAAGTATCTTCTATTTTGGTTTCTCAACCGAAACCAGAAAGGTCTCCATACTATGAGATTGAGACTAAATATGGTACCCAGATAGATTGGCGACCTTTTATTCAAGTCGATGGATTAAGTGAGAAGGAATTTAGGAAGCAAAAAATTCGTCCAAATGCCTTCCCATGTGTAGTTTTTACAAGTCGCACTTCAATTGAGCACTATTTTAGGCTTTGTGAAGAGATGAGACTAAAAGTCTCTGAAATGACAAAATACTTCTGCACTACTGAAACTGTGGCTAATTATCTTCAGAAGTTTATTTTATTCAGGAAGAGAAAAGTATTCTCCGGCACAAAAAATCTAGTAGACATAGCTAACTATTTTCAGAAGCATAAGGAATCGGGTGTTTTTTTAATTCCTTGCTCTGACGTAAGTAACGTAGAAGTGATACAGTTTTTAAAGTCCTCAAAAGTAAAATTTCAGGAAGCGATCATGCATCGCACTGTGAATGCAGATCTTTCAGATCTAAAAGATATAAAATATGATGTTTTAGTATTTTTTAGTCCAATGGAGATAAAGTCACTTTTCGATAATTTTCCAGATTTTGTTCAAGGTGATACACGAATTGCTGTATTTGGTCCAACCGCTGCAAAAGCAGCAAAAGAAGCGGGTTTAATCATTGATATACAAGCCCCAACTCCTGCCACACCATCTATGGCAATGGCATTAGAAGAGTATATTAAGAAGACCTTGGGATAAGGTGAAGAGCAAAATCGATTTTACATTGCAATTTCAAAGATTCATTGAAAACTTTGAATTTAATAAATTTGAGTCCCATAGAAAGATGGCTCCATTGCCTAATCGATTGCTTGAATTAGCACCAAAAAATGTAAAAAAAGCTGGAGTTGTGATTTTATTGTATGAGTGCAGTGGCGAACTTGTTTTTCCCCTAATCAAGCGGACATCAACCAACAAAAATGATCCTCACGCAGGTCAGATATCTCTTCCTGGCGGCAGATATGATATTGCGGATGGCAGTTTATTAAACACAGCTCTTCGAGAAACAGAAGAGGAAATTGGTATTCGTTTGCTTAAAAAGCATGTGATAGCTAGTCTATCATCATTATATATTCCAGTCAGTCAAAATGAAGTTCATCCTTTCATTGCCTTTATTGATGAGATTCCCCAATTCAAAAATCAACCATCAGAAGTTGAATCTATCATTCAAATTTCTTTGAACAATTTATTAGAACCGCGCCATAGTGTTCGTAAAGTATTGAATACGAGTTATGCTCAAAATATCGAAGTGCCAGGATTTGAAATAGAATCCCATTGGATCTGGGGTGCGACAGCAATGATTTTACAGGAGTTTCTAGATATTTATAAAAAATTTTTAAATTAAGTTTAAAAAAGAGTAACAAAAGATCCTCTTCTAACACTATAGTGTAGAGAAGGGTATTAATACTTTTGATTCAAAAGTGAACCAAAGACATCTACATACCTACTTTTTGTTTAATTGTTTGATTTTAATTTGATTATTTTGGTATAAAGAAATATTTCCTACTGAATTGTTTTATTAACCCCAATATCCAATAATCATCAGATTGCACCCTAAATCCTGTTAGTATTAATATCTTTCTCTTATTTTTACACTATGATAGCGATTGACAATATATTGATAAGTGAAGATATCATCGACAGCTATTTTCGATGCAATCTAGAATCTTGTAAAGGTGCTTGTTGTTACGAAGGTGACCTCGGTGCTCCAGTAAGTGACGAAGAAGTACCAATTCTAGAGGAAGTGTATCAAAAAATAAAGCATATGTTACCCCGCGAAAATAGAAATGTTATTGAAAAAAATGGGGTTACTAAATATTATAAAGATTTAGAAGGAATGGGAACACAGTTAATCAATGGTGGACCCTGTGTGTTTTTGATTAAAGATGAATTGGGCATCTCAAAGTGTGGAATAGAACAAGCTTATTACCAAGGACTTACAAAATTCAAAAAACCGATTTCTTGCCATTTATATCCTATACGAATTACAGAGAATCCAAAACAAGGCTTTATCGCAGTGAATTATGATCGTTGGGAAATCTGTGATCCTGCTTGTAAAGCTGGTAAAAAAGAAAAAGTTCCACTTTATAAATTTTTGCAAGAATCCATAACTCGGAGGTTTGGTGAGGCATTTTATGAAGAGCTTGCATCAGCTGCAGATCACAAAAAGTCAATTTCTGGCAGCTGAGATACCGATTGGACGACATACTTACGTCGGCGCTATCAAAATTTCTTTTCCATAAATTTAGCTTAGTCCTTGAATTTCGGCTAAGAAGTATTAACTTTGCAAGGTTTTTTCAAAATTACGATTTTGAGGAATTAAATTTTATTTAACGTATTGATTCTTAATAAATTATATTGCTCCCATGGGATTAATTTCAAGTATTCGCAAAAGACTTTGGCTAGTTACACTGTTGATGGCATTAGCACTTTTAGGTTTTATCGTGATGGATATGACCACAGGTCAATCAGGTGCTTTGTTTAATAACTCCAATACGCTTGGTAAAGTAGCTGGAAAAAGTTTAGACTATACAGAGTTTCAACGAAAGGAAGGAATTATGTACCAAAATTCAAATGTTGATTTTTTTGGAAGGAAAGAATATCTTTGGGAACAGTTTGTCGAAGAAGCAATCCTAGAGAAAGAATCAAAGTCAAATGGAATTGGAGTTTCAGAGTCTGAAATGACCGAATTACAAGGAGGAGTTAATCTTTCTCCAGTGTTGGTTAGAAACTTCAGAGATCCAAATACTGGCCAAGTGAATCGAGAGCAATTAGCACAGTTTAAATCAAATATGGAGTCAGGCCAATTGCCGCAACAAGCAAAAGACTTTTGGATGATTCAAGAAAAAGAGATAAAGAAAGATAGAATGTATACGAAGTTAAATTCTATTATTACAAAATCACTTTTTCAACCCAATTTTATGATTGAACGTAATTTAGTTGAAGGTAATTCTAAGATGAAACTTGCGTATTCGATCATTCCATATAAAACGATAGAAGGAGAAGTTGAGATTACAGATCAAGACTTACAGGCATATTTAAAAGCTAATCCAACAAAATTCACAAATCCTGAAGAAAGTAGAGATTTTAGTTATGTAGTCATCAATGTTGACCCAACATCTGAGGATTCTACAAATTTACGAAATATCATGACTGAAAGAAAGAACAATTTTGCTAACGCAAAAAGTGATTCTCTTTTTATAGTCGGTCAATTAGGTAAGTGGGATGAGAAATTGTACAAAAAGACTGACCTATTTCCTGGAAATGCAGAATTATTGTTTAGTACACCAAAAGGTAGTTTAGTTGGACCATATGTTGAAAATGGAGAAATGAGAGTTGCAAAAGTCTTGGATCGTAAGATGATTCCTGATTCTGTTAGATCTAGGCATATTTTATATCAAGTGAAGACACAACAAGAGGCTATCGCAGGTAGAAGATTATTGGATAGTTTGAAAAATGTTCTAGAAAAAGGTCAAGCAAATTTTGCTGATTTAGCAAAACAGTTTTCTCAAGACGCTGGATCTGGCAGCATTGGTGGAGATCTAGGATATTCGGCACCAGATCGTATGGTTAAGGAATTCAATGATCTAATTTTTTACAAAGCAGATAAAGGTAAATTTTATATTATAGGTACACAGTTTGGATTTCATTTAGTTGAAGTTACAGACCAAAAATACTTGACAAAATCTGAAGGAATTCAACTTGGAATTATTTCTGAAACTATCCAACCTGGTGATGCCGTATTAGACCAATTGGAAAGCGAAGCATTGGAAATAATCCAAAATAATAGAGATTTCGAATCATTTAAAAAAGCAATTGCTGAGAAAGGAAAATACAAAATAGAAGTCGAGCCTCAGATTGCAAAAAGTACATTTAAAATACCAAGATTTGGTGAAGGGGCATCTAATACAGTACGGAATATCGCAAAATGGCTTTATGATCCAGCTACTGAATTGGGAAGTGTGTGCCCAGATGTTTTTGATCTTCAAGATGATGTAAAAAAATTCACAAATCGATTTGTTGTTGGAGCTTATTCTGCAAAAAATGCTAAGGGCGTACCTTCTTTAGAAAAGGTAAGAAAAGAAGCAAAAGACGAATTGATTGCAAGTTCTAAATTTAATAAAATCAAATTGGGCTTAGGCGCTGGTGTAACTGATTTATCAACTACATACGGATCATATCAAGCTCCAATTGATACTGCAAAAGATGTAAATACTGTTGCGGGATATATTGATTTATATGAAAAAGAACATAAAGTTGTAGCTGAAATAAGCAAAAAAGAACCAGGAAGTTTTGTAGGACCAGTTCAAGGGACAAATGGAGCTTATTTTATAAAGGTGATCGAAAAAGTGCCTGCTACAAATCAAGATGTTACAAATTTCAAAAGATTCTATGCTCATCCTGCAAAAAATACAGCGATGTCATATTTCATGGAAGCATTGAAGAAGAAAGAAAATATCAAAGACAATAGATCAAAGTTCTATTAAGAGATAATTCATTATACTGAAAAGAGACAGATTCCAAAATCAGTAAATGTGAAGGCCGCTCAGACTCATGCTGGGTGGCCTTTGTTTTTGTTTTTAAAATGTAGCGTATTTGATTTTTTATCAAGGGAATTAGCTCTTTTTAGGTTCTTGTTAAATACATTGGTTCAGATGAAACTTTGACGTTCAACTTAGGGTGTATTTCACTTTGATATAACACAAGCAATCCAAAGTATTGGGAAATACTTTTGTTATCACATGAGATCAACTTTTAGCTGATTGACATACTTCTCAATATGCGATGGATTTTACCGCACGACCATACGATATTAAACCCACATTGGCTAGAATGAGTCGTCGATACTTTATGAATTTGATTAAAAAAGTTACTTTCTGAAAACCTATTTTAATTGTGATTCATTGATCTCCCAAGAAAAACGAGGGGTACCTGTTTTGTCCATATATTCTATTTTCAATTTACGATCCTTTGTTTTCCCAAGAACAGAAATTCTCGTATAATTTTGTTCTTGATACACGCTCCCATTTACCAATGCAGGATTGGCAAGCTCTTCATTTGGAAGTTTATAAACGCCAGAAGTTAAAGGACTTAAAGTGAGATCATAAAGACTGTATTTATTAACTCTTTTTTCTTCAATGATTTCATTATGATGGCGATCACCTGTTATAAATAAAACTCCTTTAATATTATGTAATTCTAAAAATCGTAATAGTTCTTGATGTTCGATTGGGTAATTCACAAAACAATCAAACTTATTCATTCGATTGAGCATTGGCGAACCAGTGGCGATGATTTTAAAAGTAGCATGGCTATTTAATAATGCATTTTTAAGCCAATTCAATTGCTCATTTCCAAACATTTTTTTATCGGGATTTGGTTTTTCATCAATGTAAGAAATCATATCATCAGAAGATCTCCATGTTCGATTATCCATAAGGAATATATCTACATCATAGTAACTCGCTTTTGAGTAAACACCTTTTTGGTCTAATCCATAAGTAGGATTTGCCCAAAAAGCAGAGAAAACTTCTCTTGTCTCATTTTTAAAGATATAGGAGACACCTTCATTATTTGGACCATAATCATGGTCATCCCATATTGCCACTTGAGGAATTGAATTGGTGAAATTTTGAATAGATGGCAAACTTCTATCTCTAGATGCGCGATACCAAAGTCCCCACTGACTTCCATAATCAACTTCACGAGTGTACCAATTGTCCCCCAACCAAAGCATAAACTCAGAATTTTCTTTTGCCATCGAATTAAATATACTTGTATCACCTCCATAAGGAGTTGGGCGATCAAATTCTGGTTCGTTTAAATAAGCGCAGCTTCCGGTCAGGAAAGAAAAATCTGGTGCGGCTTTTCTCCATTTCCATAATTCTTGAGTTTTAAATTTTCCCCGGATTCCGGAAGGTTTATTACTGTAGTAAATCTCAAATTCATAGATTGAACCGGGATTCATATTGACACAATCGAAAATTATAGTGTGGAAATTAAATTGTTTGTTATGAGTAGGGAATGCAATTTGAGCTGAGGAATTTAAATTTTGTTGCCAGTATTTCAAGCTGACTTTGCTGTCATACTTCACTTCAACCCAAATTTTGGCAGTGCGATGTTCTACATAACCGACCATTGGACCTGAAATGATTTGCGACTTCAAATTGAAAGAATAAGAGATAAGAAGGAGAATTAATCCGATCCAATGCAACTTTTTATTCATAATTTAATCTTTAGTTGAGAATAAGTTCTTGTAAAGGTAAGTTGAGATACACAATTTTCTATTACCTTCGTTTTAAGTATTGTTAATCCAATCGAAACATTTAATGAAATTAATTAAAATTTCATGTTATATTATTTTATTCAATTTCTTCGGCTATGTTGCACATAGTCAAACTGTTGAAATTGTGCAATTATCAGGATTAGTTGTGACAGAGTCGAATTCTGACCCAGTGCCATTGCCATTTGCAGAAATTAGAATCAAATCGACAAATAGAGGAGTCTTTAGTAATGAAAATGGTTTTTTTTCAATTGCTGTCAAAATAGGGGATACCTTGCAGTTTAGATATATTGGTTACAAAGATGCCATATATATAGTGCCAACTACTCTAAATCAAGATCATTATACGATATTTCAAATTTTAACAAAAGATGAGTTTTTATTGCCAGAGACAGTCGTCTATCCTTGGCCTCGTAAAGAACACTTTAAACAGGAATTTTTAGCATTGAAAGTAGATCAAGGACTTCGAGATATCGCAGAAGAAAATCTAGCGCAGGATCGAATCAGAAAAATGCTCGAGTTTACTCCACATGATGGTCAAAGTAATGCAAGTTATTATTTAAAGACAGAAGCTCAAAAAGCATACTATAATGGTCAATTTAGACCTATGAATATAATGAGTCCAAGTGCTTGGATTGAATTTTTTAAAGCATGGAAAAGAGGTGATTTTAAAATCATGAAGAATAAATATGAGTGATTTTTAAAAAGAATCACTAAATTTTACTTTTTAATTTCCTTTCAATCTTTTCCAAAAGAGTGCAAGATCCCTTCTATCATTTTTTGGTCGTTCTTCAGGTAACAATCGAAGTTCATTATTTTCTTTGACTAGATTAAAATGAAAAATGAAATCTTCAGGTCTGTCGAATTTAAAACTCATTGTACCATATCGCAAATCGTTATATTGGATAGTATCTCCCTGCATTGGAATCGCATTGTAATAGTATTCACTAAACCAGCTGAGTGTTTTGATAAGTTTAGAATCTTTATAAGGAGACAGGAGTTCATTTGATTTTGCTAATGTGATAATCTCCATTTTATCAGAAGAATCAAAAATGGAATAATACCCACAATGCTATGCAGAATCAGATTCTGCAATCGCATACCAAAGAATATTGTTTAAAATGGTTGGTGTAGTTAGGGTTCGCGTATAAGGAATCGAAGACGCTTGTAAATTTTTTTCAAATACATGATCTACGTTTGATTTAGTGAATAATGTTGCAATCATGTAAAGAGAACTAACCAAAATTCCAATCCCAATAATCCACGATCTTTTTTTATCTGTTCTTGCATAAAAACCACAAGCAATCACACAGCCAAGAAATGGAAATGTATAGATAGGATCAACAATAGCGATATTTGATATTGCGATTCTTTCATTTGAAAATGGCCAAAATAATTGAGTTCCAAATGTAGTCAATGAATCTAAAAGTGGATGAGTAAGTATAGATAGAAAAAATAATTTTACATAGTCTAGATAAGTAGCAGTCGGAATTTCTTGAGTCTTATTTACATAATTGAAAAAAATATATCTAAAAAATAGAAAACCAAAAATTGCAAGAAGTAAAATAAAAATATAAGCGGTGCTTTGCAATATGAAAACTAAAATAATGGATAAAATACTCCCGATTCCTAAAAAAATCACTAGTCCAAAAATAAATCCAAAGATCCGATATCCTTTTTTATTAAATATGCCGCTATCGTAAAATTTTTTTACAAAAAAGCCAATAATAAATGGAAAAATACAGGCAAATAAAAGCGAATGCATTGGTCCTCTATGAAAAGCTAAGGCATCTAATTGGTTGAGAAAAAAACTTGACAACACATCTAAATCAGGAATTGTACCTCCAATGGCTCCAAGCACAAGTGCTTTATTTCCAATTTTCCGTCCTAGTACAACTTCTCCACAAGCAGCACCCAATACCAGTTGAGTCAATGAATCCATAGCAATAAATAACAGAGAGATAAAATAAAGGTTGATGAATTCAATTCGATTGATTTATAGATTTCTTATAATTCTCCCATTCTTTTAATGTATCTATATCTTCTAATATGTCTAATTCGCAGTAAGAATAATTGAGTTCGTCCAACTTGGCTTTTGTTTGGGTAAGAAGATGCTGTTGACTCCATGCCATATCTGTGAATATCTCAAGTATCAACTTATTCATGCCTAGCAAATAGTATCCTCCATCTTTTGCAGGACCAATGACAACATCATTTTGATCTAATGAAGTAAAGGCGGATTCTATAAGTTTTTCACTTATATAGGGGCAATCACTCCCTATTATAATGCATTTTGAATGCCTTTGAAGAATCGATTGAAATGCCACTTTCATCCTCTCTCCTAAATCGTTTCCTGTCTGTAACATTTTATTATAATTGGAATCCCACTCGTCGTCATTTTGTATAAAGTCACTATAGAATAAATATTTTATGGCATGTGATTCTAATGATACGTCACGTGTGATGTTTAAAAGTTGATTGTAGATTTGGAGAGCTTGCAAATCGCCAATTTCTCTGGCTAATCTTGTTTTTACTTTTCCTAGAATAGGATTTCGAATGAAGATTATTATTGCGTTCATTCTAAAAATGTTGTTGTATTAAATGAGATTGACTAGAGAAGGTTTTTCCTATATTTTCTTTTGTAAAAACAACATTGGTATCTCCATAGCCAATTAATCGTTGATTAATTAGGATTACACGATTAAAATAATGCTGCACACTTTCCAAATCATGGTGCACCACTAGAATAGTTTTTCCTTCGTTTGATAATTTTTTCAATAGATCGATTATTATTTTTTCTGTTTTAGCATCAACGCCAACAAAGGGTTCATCCATTAAAAAAATATCTGAATCTTGACATAGTGCACGAGCAATAAAAACTCGTTGTTGTTGACCACCAGACAGCTCACCGATTTGTCTATGAATGAATTCACTCATTCCTATTTGTTCGATTGCATCAAGGGCCATTGTTTTATCTTTTTTATTCATGAATTGATACCATTTTTTATATGGATATCTGCCCATCATTACGACATCTAGAACAGTGGTGGGAAATTGCCAGTCAATGTCATCTTTTTGAGGCACATAAGCAATTTTCTCAAGATTATTTTTTGCAGGTTCTCCAAGGAGAATCACTTCACCTGCGCTTGGTTTTACTTGACCTAAAATGCATTTGAACAAAGTGGATTTTCCAGCGCCATTCGGTCCAATTAAACCATGGATGTAACCTGGTTCTATTTTTAAATAGATATTAGACAATACTCTTTTGTGTCCATAAGCTACAGAGATTCCATTGATTTGTATTGATACTGCCATGTTTATTTTCTATTGATTAAATAGAGCGCAATAAATGCGCATATGTAAAATGAAATCAAGAAAGGAATGATCCAACGCGATTTAGATTGTATATTATTTCTAGTGTCGTCAGAACTTGAATTGCTAAGCGCATTTGAAATAATGTCTGTATTATATTTCATCATTTTTAAATAAGTAGACGCTTCTGAATTTTCATCTCCAATGGAATCTGCATAGAGTTTTCCACCGATTTTTACATTGTTTTCAGAGCGTATACCTTGCATTATTTTTGGATTAATGGTGCTTTCAATAAAAATCGCTGGAATATTCCTTAACCGTATAATCTCATTTATTTTAATGAGATCATTCGTCTGAACATCTGCATCGGTAGAAACTCCCAAAAGTGAAAATATTTCTAAACCATATTTTCTTCCAAAATATTGAAAAGCATCATGCGATGTAATAAGTACTTTTTTGTTTTTTGGAATAGCGTCAAAGCGACTTTTGATATAGATATGGAGCTCTTCTAATTGCTTCTTGTAAATGTCAAAATTAAATTGAAATTCTCTTTCATGAAATGGATCTATTTTTTGTAGCGCTTTGCAAATTTCTAAGGCATAAGAAATCCCATTTTCTACATCCATCCAAGCATGAGGATCTGTCGCACCTTTATGTTCAGTACTTGTGATTGGAGCTATGTTTTTCGTCAATAATACTATTTTTTTTTCTTCACTTATGTTGTTTATTAATTTAGTCAACCAACTTTCAAATGTAAGACCATTGATAAAAATCAAATCTGCGGATTTAATTTTACCAATATCAGATGGAGTAGGTTCATATAAATGAGGATCAGAACCGACCGGCACAATACTACTTACGTCTATCATGTCACCACCAATCACTTTTGCCATATCGGCCCACATAGATGCAGTGGCGATCACATTGATTTTTTGGGAATAACTCAACTGAATGGTTAACGTGCAAAAAAGGAAGAGTACAAGTATATATCTCATAAGTCAATTGATCATTGAGGTCTAACTAAAATTGCATCAGCTACTTTGTGCGTGATGACGATTTGATCTCCATTCTTTGTCAATAGCTTCATGGATTTGTCATAATCTGTAAATTGAATTATTTCAAATACTTCTCCTGGTTTTATTTTTAGATCATCTAAATGTTTAAGGAAAGAGCTATCATGTTGTTTTACTGCGAGAACATGAATCCTGATATTTTTTTCGCGAATATTGGATAATGGTATTTGATTTCGAAAAGTAAAACTGCCATTAGAGTTAGGAATGGGATCACCGTGGGGATCGAATTTCGGATGTCCTAGAAATGCATCAAGTTTCTCAATTAACAGATCGGATTTGACATGTTCTAATTGTTCCGCGACTTCATGTACCTCTACCCAAGTAAAATTTAATTTGTCATGTAAAAATACCTCCCATAGTCTATGCTTCCTAAGCAAATGGACGGCTATTTTTTGTCCTTCTTTGGTTAAGCTAACGCCATAATATTTCTCGTACTGTAAAAGCGATTTTTCAGAAAGTCGTTTTATCATATCAGTGACTGAGGCTGCACTTGTCCCCATTTCTTCAGCAATTGACTTGGTATTGATAGAACTTTCACCTTGTTTTTGAGCAATTTTGTATATTGCCTTCAAATAATTTTCTTCAGTTTCAGTATACACAATTATAAATTTTAGACAAATCTAAAATAAATTTTAAGAAATACAAAATTATGAAATCAGATTTTCAAATAATTCTTGATAATATTCAAAAGAGGAGATCAATTTATCCTCATAATTTCAAACAAGGTGCTATAAGTCAGGATATTATAAATGACTTAGTAGAAGCAGCTCGATGGGCGCCAAATCATAAAATGACTGAACCTTGGCGATTTGTTATTTTTACAGAGGATGGGTTGAACAAATTGTCCAAGTTTTTAGGCGAGTATTATAGGAGCAATACATCGCAGGAGGTTTTTTCGCAGGAAAAAATGCAGAAAGCTGCTGAAAAACCATTGCAATCTGGAGCGGTGATTGCTATTTGTATCACCAGAAGCCCTGAAGCAGTAATTCCATCATGGGAAGAAACAGCAGCGGTAGCCTGTGCCGTTCAGAACTTGTGGTTGACGGCTTCAGCACATCAATTGGGTGGATATTGGAGTACACCTGCTGCTATTAGTGAACTAGTTCGATATTTCGAGCTGAAGGACATCACGAATTGCTTAGGTTTGTTTTATCTTGGTTGGCCTACCGAATTACCGAATATAGTCCGCAAAAGGAAAGCAATTGAAGAAATTTCTTTTTATATAAAATAAAACTACGAAACTTTTCGTATTTAATCGGTGTTTAAAAATATTGAATCGCATTAGAAAAAGTAAATATATTTGTATCGAATTTTTCTAATTGTCTCTTTTTTAGCGCTAAGAGTGTTAAAATACTCGTAAAACCTTTAAGGAATAGCATTTAAAATGAAAATTTGTGTTATAATTATTGCATATTAAAAATAAATGGAACAGAAAATGAATAGTAAAAAATCATGGATTTTATTTTTTCCAATATTGATGTTATTTGCTTGTTTTTCAGCAAATGGAATTAATGGACCAGAACCAAAGACTAAAGAAGGTTTGATCTTAAAAAGTATCCATGATATTTTATTGTCCTACCATTATTCACCAATGACAATAGATGATAAGTTTTCAGCTACTGCATTCGATGAATACTTTATTAATTTAGATCCTACAAAAAGATTTTTTTCCAATGAAGATATTCAAACATTGGCAAGCTATAAGACGCAGATTGACGATCATTTTAAATCAGGAAACCTAGAGTTTTTTGAGAAAAGCAATGTGCTTTTTGAGCAAATTGTAACCCGAGCTGAAGAGAATTATAAGAAGTATATTGATATGCCTTTTGATTTTGAATCAAATGGAACACTTGAAACAGAAGAAGAAAAATTAGCATGGGCTTCAAATAATAAAGAGCTTGAAAGTAGATGGAATAAATCATTGACCTATGAATTTATATCTCGATATTATGATGAGAAGAAGACATTAGAGAAGGAGAAGAAAACAAGACCAGAAGATAGTATAGTACTCGAGATTCGAAATGAAGTGAAAGAAAACATGGATGCATGGTTCAAGAGATTAAAGGAGATTAAACGTTCTGATCGATTTGAAATGTACTTAAACACATTAGCTCATATTTACGATCCGCATACTGATTATTTTTCACCAAAGGATAAAGAAGATTTCAATATCAATATGTCAGGAAAATTGGAGGGAATAGGTGCAAGACTCCAAACGGAAAAAGAATATACTAAAGTTGCTTCGATCGTACCTGGTGGTCCAGCTTGGAAGCAAAAAGAATTGGAAGCAAATGATATTCTTATGTCAGTCACTCAAAAAGGTGGTGAGCCAGTAGACATCAAAGGTATGAAAATAGATGATGTCGTAAAGATCGTCAGAGGCAAGAAAGGCACTGTTGTCATATTAAAAGTAAAAAAGCCCAATGGCACGATCAAAGATATCACGATCATACGTGATGAGGTGATCATGGATGAAGGATTTGCAAGATCTTCGATGCTTACATTGGACAGTGTATCATCAAATGTTGGATATATTAAATTGCCAAAATTCTATGCAGATTTTGATAATCCAGGAGGTCCAAGTGCTGCAAAAGATATTGCAAAGGAAGTAGAAAAATTAAAAAATGAAGGAGCAAAGTCAATTATTTTAGATTTGCGAAATAATGGAGGAGGTTCGCTTCAAGAAGTTGTCGATATGTCCGGATTATTTATTGAGCAAGGTCCGATAGTACAAGTTAAAAATAGATCAAATGTTAGTCCATACAATGATACTGATCATTCTGTATTATTTGATGGGCCTATGGTTGTATTGATAAATAGCAATAGTGCAAGTGCTTCAGAGATTATTGCTGCATGTTTACAGGATTATAAGAGAGCCGTTATTGTAGGTGGATCTCACACATTTGGGAAAGGATCTGTCCAACGTTTTATCAATTTAGATCGTGCAGTGAATACAAACTCTTTAGACATTGCGGATGCAAGTGGAAACAAAATTGAAGTAAGACCTTTAGGGGAATTGAAAATTACAATTCAGAAATATTATCGAGTTAATGGGGGGTCAGTTCAATTAAAAGGAGTGGAACCAGATGTGCTAATACCGGATGTTTATTCTAGTTATGATCTTGGGGAAAAAGAATATGAGCATCCCATGCCATTTGATGAAATCTCAAAACAAAATTATAATCAATCTGCATTCATCATTGCGAATATGGAAGAAATAAAGCAAAAAGCTGCTGCTCGATTGGCAAAAAATCAACGATATGTTACGACAGTTGAAAATGTAAATCGTTTGAGAGAAATAAGAAAACAAACAGAAATTCCTTTGAATTACAACGCTTATAAATCTTTGGTTGAAAAAAGAAATGAAGAAGCAAAGAAATTTGAGAAACTTGGCGCAGATGCAATAGCTGGAATGCAAGCATCGAATCTGAAGGCTGATCAAGATTACATCAATCTTGACTCTTCAAGAGTGGGTCGGAATGAAGATTTTTTAAAGTCAATTTGTAAGGATTTCCAAATCGCTGAATCGATTAAAATATTAAGTGATATAAAGAGATATTGAGCGCAGCATTTTAGAATTCGCATACGCATTCCTACTAGAAAGCAATTCAGTTTTCTTCATTTATATAAAGTCTTTAACGTAAGCTGTATACTTATTTTTCAACTAAATTGAATTTGAATATATGCTTACTTTGGCAATGTACTATTATAGATTGTCAATTTTGGTCGATTGAAAAAAAATAGGCTATATTTGAGACGTTAAGTTCATGTGGACAAAAAGTAGGTTTTTTTTAGGAACTTCAACAGAATATATTTTAACGTCTTTATTATGTTCCGTCATATGAAACCGGAATAGCTTCTGCTGGAGAGCATCTTATAAGGGATAATAATAGCCCTTTTTACAAGATTTTTTTAAATCTTGATGACTCTTAGAAGCACTTCTAAGTCGTTTATGTAAATATCTGTTTTTATTCGAAATTGGGTCGATCACTTGTTCATTTATAAAGGCCCTCCTTTTTTAGCATACGTTTTGTCCACGTTGCCTCAATTTTCTATGATTTTTGTCAACATAGTTAATATTTTTTTAAGATCTATGCTTATATCTATTCTTGCATAAAAGATGGTAATTAAATATTACATAATTCTTTAATATAATGCTTTTATTGGATATAAATTATAAAAGTTAAAATGATGGACTCAGATTGAAGTGAGCTTTCAATAAATTATTAATTTTGTGATTAAATTGAATGGAATTAATGAATTTTTTTTAATGTTTAATCTACTTAAATAAATGATGGACTATAAATTATTTGCAGAGTCATTTCAAAAGATTTTGTTGAGTCGTGTTTTCGATCGAAAACGATGGGTCCAAGAGTTAGCGAATGCACTTAATCTTGGAATAGATGCAGTCTATAAAAAATCTAGATTTGAATCATCATACTCATTGGATGAATTTCTTTTTCTATCGAAAAAATATAAAATCGATTTTGATGAAGTCGTAAATTTAGTTAATAAAAATAATCTAAATGCTTTGATGGATTCGTGTGATTCTATTGAAGTTTTTACAGAATCACTCCAGAAGATATTATCTGAAAGCCATACTCAAAATATGGAGATCAAGTCCTATTCAAATGAGATTCCTTTTTTTTATTTTTTTAATGATCCTACATTAGCTGCATACAAAATATTTTCTCGTTCATGCTCTTTATTAAATAAAGTAGAAAGGAAAAAAATATCTTTTCATAATGATAATATAGATGATAAAATATATGATGATTGTGTTCGAATTTCAAATATGTATGCATCAGTTAAATATGAAGAAATATGGAATTTGCACGCTATTGAACATGAATTTTTAAGGCTTAATTCATTGTATGAGAATAGCACGTTGAAAAGAAGAGACTATGAATATTTGTACGACCTACATCTAGATATTATTAAAACAAATTTATTGAAGGAGAATTCAATCTTTGTGCTTACAGATTCTAATGGTTCAATTGATTCAGAGGATCACCATGCTATCAATACTTCCTCGTATCTACTACTTCATTCTAATGAAGTGAATGTTGGATTTATGAATTTTAATGAAGCAAATTATTTAGAATTTCAATATCCTCAGTTGACAAGATGGTTATTACATTCTTACAAGCAATGTAAAAAACATAGTAGTTTAAATGAGAAGAAGAAAATTCAAATTTTGAATTTCATAGACGGCATAAAGGAAGCGAAGAAAAAATAATTTTATTTACTTTACGATCATTCCAGAGTTCCACCCAGATTGAGGACTTACGAAAGATAATTTTCCATTAGGATCAGAAGCCATTAAAATCATTCCTCTTGATTCTACACCACGAATTGTGCGGGGAGCAAGATTGGCTAAAATAAGTACCTCTTTTCCAATAATTTCATCAGGAGAAAAATGCTCCGCTATTCCACTTGCTACTGTTCTGATCTCGTATCCTAAATCCAATTTTAGTTTTAATAATTTGTCAGCTTTCGGGATCCGTTCGGCCTCCAAGATTTTGGCAGTTCGAATATCTATTTTTGCAAATTCATCGATACTTATTTCTTCTTTTTGAGCTTCGAATAGTATTGCATTTTCCTTTTTTTCTTGATTGCTTTCAGCTAATGAACTGTGCAATTTATCTATTTGTGTTTGGATGATTGGATCTTCGATTCTTGAAAACAAATACTCCGTACCAGATATTTTTTGATCGACTGGCAATAATTCGACTCCCTCTGCCATATCATCAAGT
Source organism: Saprospiraceae bacterium (assembly GCA_016722295.1). GTDB lineage: Bacteria > Bacteroidota > Bacteroidia > Chitinophagales > Saprospiraceae > Vicinibacter. Next base: position 27,370 of record JADKGL010000028.1, on the reverse strand, counting down.
AAAATGAGCAATTCATCTGTTTCTGTAAGAGGCTCCAAGCTCAACAAATTACGTATTTTATCTGAAGTAAAAGGAAGGAAAGGTCTTGAAATTATTCCAAGTATATGCACTATTTGCAATGCAAGATTCAAAACTACAGCTACTTGTTCTGGATTCTTTTTAAATTGTTTCCAAGGTTCATTTTTCTGAAGTAAAAGATTCCCATAAGATGAAATATCCATCATGATTTTTAATGCTCCTCTGAAATCAAATTTGCGGAAGCAATCATTCATTATTTGAATCTTATCAAATAAAAATAAAATTTCACCATCATGGAATCCGCCCATTTCATCATCTCCGATGCCTTCGAAAGATTCATCAGGATCAAAATCTGGTACCTTCCCATCGTAATATTTTTGAGTAAGTACCAAAACACGATTTACAAAATTGGATAAATTATTTACCAATTCTGTATTGTGAGCTTCTTGAAATCCTTTCCATGTGAATTCACTATCTTTCTGTTCTGGCATGGACTTGATCAAATAGTATCGAAGTGAATCCTCCATACCTGGCAATTCTTGAAGATACTCATGTACCCACACTGCCCAATTCCTAGAAGTTGAAATCTTCTGCCCTTCAAGATTCATGAATTGGTTCGCAGGAACATTGACCGGCAAATTATAACCACCATGTGCCTTGAGAATGGATGGAAAAATCAAACAATGAAATACAATATTATCTTTACCAATAAAATGTATAAGTTCACTTTCTGGATCACACCAATAAGATTTCCAATCCTTATCATTTTCCTTGGCCCATTGTTTTGTCGCAGAAATATAACCTATCGGAGCATCGAGCCATACATAGAGTTTTTTACCCTTTGATCCTTCTAATTCTTGAGGAACATCTACTCCCCAATCTAAATCTCTGGTCATAGCTCTTGGCAGAAGTCCATTGTCTATCCATGAATTGCATTGTCCAAGAACATGATTCTTCCAATTCTCACTATCATGATGTTCTTGTCCATCCAATATTCCTTCATTTATCCATTTCTTTAACCATTCGCCATGCTTATCCATTTCAAGAAACCAATGCTTTGTATACTTGAGTACTGGTGCATTTCCACTTAACATTGATTTAGGATTGATGAGTTCTGTTGGACTTAAAGAGCTACCACATTTCTCACATTGATCGCCATACGCCATAGGATTCTGACATTTAGGACAAGTTCCTTGGATATATCGATCTGCTAAAAATTGGTTTTTGCTTTCATCGAAATATTGTTCAGTTTCTTGAATTGTAAATTCTCCATTTTTTAGAAGTGTTCTAAAAAAATCTTGAGAAGTTTCATGATGCAATTCTGAAGAGGTGCGATGATAGTAATCGAATGAGATGCCTATTTTTTTGAAGGTATCAACAAACTGATTATGATAAATGTCAATAATTTCTTGAGGTGATTTGTTTTCTTTCAATGCCCTCATTGTGATTGCTGCACCATGTTCGTCAGAGCCACAGATAAAGAGTACATCTTTATTCATGAGCCTCATGAATCTAGAATAAATATCAGCATTTAAATATGCTCCTGCCAAATGCCCGATATGTAAAGGTCCATTAGCATAAGGCAGAGCAGCTGTGATAATATGTCTTTTGTAATAATTCATTGTACAGCAAAAAGTGTCCAAAGGTACAAGTTTTGTTGTAAATAGTAATATTTTTTATATATAAATTATTTATATGTAAAAAAATAATTTTTTTTTAAAAATTAGGGTAACAAAATTATCATTGATTACACTATAAATAAATCTAATTTATGCCAAACTTGAAAACCTTACTATTATTTGTGGCCATCTTTTCCATTTTCAATTTCTTCATGAGTTGTTCAAATCCAAAAGAAACTAAAACTCAAAGTCTTGTTCCGATGACACAAATGCCAACAATAGTAAGCTTTATAAAAAGCGGACAGCTTGCTTCAGATAATTCTAATTTTTATATAGCCAATTCAGTTGCGGAGTCATATTATACAATGTCTGATACACTGCGATTTTATATTCAAGCGATGGCGGATTCGTTAGACGGAGATTTTACTAAATATGTATACATCTGTCCTTGTGATTCCACATTAATTTTGTTTCGTGACACTACAGCATTCTATGCTAGTTTAATATGGCCTGGAAGACCTAGACCTAGAAGGGTATTTCGAGAAAATATTATCGTTGGAAATGATGGGAATGACTGCACTCCTGATGCAAGTACTTTAGTAGCTGAATTTCAAACTCTATTAAGTTCTGGAAATTCTAGTAATAATGGAAATTCTTTAATCGTAGGTGTATTAAGTTCTGGGTTTGATCCATCGAATGCTTCTTCTATTTTAATCAACAATACAGAATCAAGTAATTTAAATAACAATGTAGATGATGATGGCAATGGATTAGCAGATGATATTTATGGTTATAATTTTGCAAATAGTATAATGAATGGAAACAATCTTATAAACCAGGATGAAAACAGTTTTGATCTCCAGGGAGAAGGCAGTGGAATAAATCAAATAATATTGAATAACTCTACTAATCTCAAATTATTGCCAATTAAAATTTATGATTAAAACAACATGAGTTCGCCATTCAGAGTTGCATGTGGAATACGATATGCAGCATCAAGAGGTGCAAAAATATTATGCATGTCAACAGTTTATTATGATTTTAGTGCAACAGCTTCGTTGCTCAAAGACGTGATGACTGATTATTTAAGTCAAGATTCAAGTCGCAGCATTTTCTGTTCAGGAGGTTCTGATAGCTTAATGATTGATGCAGGGAATCAGGAACCTATTCCATCAAGTTATTCTTACAATGGTTTGCCAAGAATTTTCGAACTCATCGCTGTAGATGCATCAACTGGAATTCCGCTCCCTCGCTCTAACTGTAGATCAAGTTCGACAAATAATAGTATAGCTATAAGTGGCGCTTTCAATAATTTGGAATGTTCGGGAAGCGACTCAGTTGGTCAATTTGGAGGATCAGAATATGCTGCAGCTAAAGCTGTAAATTTTTACATTAACACCTATATTTCTGGAGGACCAAATTACTTCCGTACTAATTATGTATCGAACCTAAGTGTTATTTCATGCCAACAACATGTTAGTCCAATACAAGGTTATTACAAACTTATTCCAACACCGTAACTGATTAGCCTTTCTAAGAGGGTAAATTCTTTTTGCATTAGGGGGTAGTTCAAAAACTACCTCCATTTTTTATAATTCTAATTTCTATTACTTTATTAAATGCATAAAAATAAGTAATTTTATAAATAATTAATTAGCTTTGTCATTAGCAAAAAGAAATACTAAATGTCAAGGCATAATCTTTGTCTAATTCTATTGCTTTTCCCATTGTTTGCATATAGCCAATGCAAGGCTATTATTGATGATATAAAGAAAATTGAAGATGAAAGTGTTCGAATTGAGAAATTGACTAGCCACATTCCAATATTTGAGTCAAATTGCGAATTTTCATGTTTAGCTAGAGCCATGCAAATTTTGTCTATCCATTTTCACAAACATTCAAAATTTGATATTGCAACAATTCATGCCAAACAAGCATTTGATGTGAGAAAATTTTTGAATGAGAAAAGTGGAATGATTGCAAGTATTTTAATGTTATATTATAATTACATTGAAGTTGGGAAAATTGATTCAGCATTTTATTACTTAGATCAGATACCTTTAATCGATGATAATGATGAAGGAATGATCAATTATTTTGAAGAGAAGGCTTATTTTAGTTTTGTCAATGGGGATTTTTTTGCAAGTAGACAGTTTGATAAGCAAAGTGCAGATTGGGCACGGAGGAGTGGAAAATTCTCTTTGGCATTCTATGCACAAACGAATTACCTTACTAGCAAAGTTGAAAATTTCAAAATGGAGGAGCGAAGTAATTTTGAAACACAAATTGACAGCCTTAATTTTGAATTAGAAAAGTTAAAATCAACACTTAGCCTGTATGAGTATCAATTGAATTTGTTGAATTTATTATACCTTAAATCTATTATGACTATCTATCATCAAGATATTGGTCAATGTAATGATATTGTAAAAAAATTGGAATATGTAAAAGAAGTAGATCCAAATAAATGGGCATATTGTTATTATCATCTTGTGAATAACTTAGCTCAAAAACACCCAAAAGAAGCTCGATTGTTTTATGCAAAATTGCTTACGTATAGCAGTAGACATTTTGAACTTACTGCGGATTTTTTGATAGAAACTGAGTTGCTTGAGGTGACACTTATGATCAATGAAAATAATACAATAAAAGCAAAGAATAAACTTATTGACATACGCAATAAATTAATGAAGAGGAATGAAATTAATTGTGATGTTTTCTTAGATACAAAAATAAAAATAGCAAACTCAAATCAATTAAATTTATATAAAGGACTTTATAGTTTGGCAGCTCAAATTTTCTATGATGATTATGAATCCAGTCATGATAAAAATATACTAAAAAAATCGATGCACTATTATCACATGGCAATATTACTTTCTAATCAAATTTCGGTTCATTCTCAAAGAGAAAAATCTGCTTTATTGCATCAATTGTCTTCTGAGGGATTAAAAAATGAAGCGTTTAGTAAAGCAGTTAAAAGCCATGAATACGACTACGCATTTAAATTTTCAGAATTATTCCATAGCAATTATTTGGAAAGTATATTAAATTTAAATCATAATTCATCAAAACTCAGTCAATCACAAAAGGCAGAATTTGTGAAAACAAGTTTGAAAATGAACCAACTTAACGTTGATATGGAGTACGAAACTGACCCTAGAAAAGCGGCATTACTTAATATGGAACTTGGACGGTTAAAAAAGAAAAAAGATTCACTTCAGCTTACTAATATTGAAATTAAACTTGATGTAAATAGTTCTAATTATATAAATGATGCCATCCAAAGTTTATCTCGTAATGAAATTTTGTATGAGTTTTTAACACACGATTCTTCTGTTTATTTGTTTAAATTGAGCAAAGGCGAATTTTGCCTAGATATTATTAAGAGCGATTTCATATTTAAAGAAAATATAAAGAGATATACTGAAGGAATTAGCAAAGTGAGCACAGTATCGACACAAAGTTTGAAGGAATATTCTAACTATTTTTATAATATTATATTTAAGGATGAAAATCTAAGGGATAAACGATTAATCATAGTTCCGAATGGTGTAATTTGGAAGATTCCTTTTGAGTATTTGCAAAATTCTAATTCGACAAAAGAAGTAAATATACCTTTAGTTAAGTATGCATTCATTAATTATCAATTTTCTTATGAAGCATTCAGTAAGTTGCAAATAAAGGAAAGTAAATTTTCAAAATTTTATTGCTTCGCTCCAGAATTTAGCAATTCGACTTTTGATCATAATACAAAGATTGAGTATAAAGCCTTAACCTATAATTCACAAGAGAGCAAATCTGTTTCAAAATTAATGAATGGAAGAGAGTATGTTGCTGAGAATGCTACAATAAGTAATTTTATTTCTAGTTCACAAAATGCTGGATTTCTTCATATAGCAAGTCATGCATTAATTGATAATCTCGATTATGAAAATTCTTGTGTCATATTTTCAAAGTCAAATTCAACTTATGATAGAATGAACTTACATCAAATTTCTGCATTAAAATTGGATGCCCAACAAGTAGTTTTAAGTGCATGTGAGTCTTCAGCAGGTTATATGGATAGTAGTGAAGGAATTCTTAGTTTGTCAAGAGGATTTATTTTAGCAGGATCTGGATCTGTGATCTCCAGTCTTTGGTCAGTCAATGATCAAGCTACAGCAATTATAATGCAAAATTATTACCAATTTATAGTTGATGGACATTCAAAAGATGAAGCTCTTGCATATGCAAAACGTAAATTTATTTCGGACTATCCTGAACTTTCACACCCTTATTATTGGGCAGCTTTTACGCTGACTGGAAATATTAAACCAATATATCGTGGCAAAACATTTACCTTCTGGAATAATTAGGAGATTCCTTAGTAATCGTAATATGATGAGGATGACTTTCCGTTATTCCTGAATTGGTAATTCGCACCATTTTAGCTTTTTGTAAATCTGAAATTGTCTTTGCACCGACGTAGCCCATACTTGCTCTGAGACCACCTATATATTGTACCATTACTTCTGATACTTTTCCTTTGAATGGAACACGACCTTCAATACCCTCTGGAACTAATTTCTTGATATCATCTTCTACATCTTGAAAATAGCGATCTTTGGATCCAAGCTGCATAGCTCCAATGGATCCCATGCCTCTGTATACTTTGAATTTTCTGCCATCAAAAATGATGGTCTCACCAGGTGCTTCTTCCGTTCCAGCAAAAAGTGATCCCGCCATTATACTACTTGCTCCAGCTGCAATTGCTTTCGGTATATCTCCTGTATATCGTATTCCTCCATCACCGATGATTGGTATTCCTTTTTTCTTAATACTCTGATATGCCAATGATATTGCGGTAAGTTGTGGTACGCCGACACCTGCGACAACTCGAGTAGTACAAATACTGCCTGGTCCTACACCGACCTTTACTCCATTTACACCAGCACCAACCAAGGCCAACGCTGCTTCACCTGTAGCAACATTACCACCTATGATTTGAAGATGCTTATGTGCTTTTCTTATTTTTTTAATCGTATCTAAAACACCTTTTGAATGACCGTGTGCTGTATCAACACAAATCACATCGACATCTACTGCAACCAGGGCATCAACTCTATCCATAGTATCAGCTGCAACACCAACTGCCGCTCCAACAACTAATCTCCCTAATCTATCTTTGCATGAAAATGGGAAATTCTCCAATTTCATGATGTCTTTGTATGTAATCAATCCCGCTAAAGTTCCATCTTTTTTTACAACTGGAAGTTTTTCAATTTTATATTTTTGCAATAAATCTTTAGCCTTTTCAAAGTTAGTTCCAACTGGAGCAGTTATCAAATTACTTTTGGTCATGATCTCTGAGATTTTTCTATTGGGATGGGCTTCAAATCTAAGATCGCGGTTGGTCAAAATTCCTACAAGTTTATTGTCAGAATCAACAATTGGAATACCTCCGATGCGATGCGTCTCCATAAGCAGTAATGCATCCTTTACTGTAGCATTTGCCAATAATGTGACCGGATCCAAGATCATCCCACTTTCTGATCTCTTTACACTTCTCACTTGGTAGGCTTGGTTTTCAATGGGCATATTTTTATGAATTATCCCAATTCCTCCTACTCTCGCCATTGAAATCGCTAAATCTTTTTCAGTCACAGTATCCATAGCTGCAGAGACTATAGGCACATTTATCCTTATATCTGTAGTGAGTTGTGTACTAATGTCTGTATCACGAGGCAATACATCAGAATATGCTGGTATCAATAAAACATCATCGAAAGTAAGGGCTTCTAAAACTATGTCTGTGTTGCGACCAATTTGCTTTTCCATGTGCAAAGATACGATCTTAAATTATTTTTTTGAAATTCTTATAAAATATTTGTCTTGACAAAAATTAATGGACTAAATGAAAAAATATACCTTTGATCGATAATTGATAAAAAACCAATCATGGCCTTACTTACCGTATATGATGACAATTATTATATGAAACTCGCACTACGAGAGGCAAAAATTGCTTTTGAAGCTGAAGAAGTGCCAATTGGTGCAGTTTTAGTCTATAAAAATCAAATCATTTCAAAATCGCATAACCAAACAGAATTACTTAGTGATGTCACAGCTCACGCTGAAATTTTAGCTATTACATCAGCTTCTTCGCAATTGGACATGAAATATCTAAAAAAATGTACACTATATGTTTCTCTTGAACCATGTATTATGTGTGCTGGTGCATTGAGATGGTCACAGTTGGGAAGACTGGTTTATGCCGCTGAAGATAGAAAGCAGGGATTTATGAGATTTGGCAAAGAATTATTACATCCCAAAACTAAAATCCAATTTGGATTGATGAATGGTGAATCAGAGCAATTACTTCAAAGCTTTTTTCAAAAAAAAAGAAACTAATTTGACCAAATAATAATTTAATTTTAACTCGATCTGTAAGCCTATTCGTTGACTTTTCGAAACCAAGATTTTATAAATCAACCATTAAATTCATTAGCAAGTTTTTTAATTCAGATTCGGCGTGAAAATCTTTAAGTGATTTCGCTATAGTAATGCCTTCCTCAATAATAAATTTTGCATTAGAAAAATCTTCATTTGCAATATATAATTTTGCTAAATGATAAAATGTCCCAACATAGCTAGGATCATTCTGTCGGATAAATTCATAATGCTCTATTGCCATTGTATAGTTGGACTGAGATTCATACTCTTTGGCTAGAGCAAAATTGAGAAAGCTATTTTTAGCATCTTCGGACAACATTTGCTTGATTTGATCGAGTCTTTCCATTGTATTTTCCTATTAAATGCACATTTAGAAACAGAATAATAATATATTTGCGACGTAAAAATACAAAAGATGAATTTTCTTGTCTGTATAAGTCGCACACCTGATACCACTTCAAAGATAACATTTGAAGCGGACTCTAGAAAATTAAAAGAAGATGGATTGGTATTTATCCTAAATCCATACGATGAATGGTATGCTTTAGTAAAAGCTATAGAGCTCAAAGAGAAATTCGGTGGGCAAGTAGACGTAATCCATGTTGGAAACTCAAATGCTGAGGTAGTTATGCGTAAAGCACTTGCAATAGGTGCAGATGCCGCCTTTCGAATTGACATTGAGCCGGATTCATCATGGGAAGTAGCCAAATACATTTCAGATTTTGCGAAAACAAAGGCCTATGATCTTATTTTATTGGGAAAAGAGACAATAGATCACAATGGATCAGAAACAGGAGCAATGGTTGCCGAATTTATGGATCTTCCTTACATTTCGTATTGTAATAAATTGGATATTGATGGAACAAAAGCAACTATAGCTAGAGAGATCGAAGGAGGCACTGAGACTTCAGAAGTGAATTTGCCATTTGTACTTTCTGCTGCTAAAGGACTAGCGGAGCAGCGAATTCCCAATATGAAGGGCATTATGGATGCAAAGAAAAAACCTTTAGACATTATAGCAGTTGATAAGCTAGGATCAGATCTTGAATTGGTAAGATTCGAATTACCTCCAGTAAAATCTGGTGTCAAAATGCTTGCTGTCGATGATATGGACGCATTGATTAAAATATTACACGAAGAAGCAAAAGTCATCTAAAAAGAATCTTATGGTTTTAGTATATATAGAAATTCACCAAGGAGAAATTAAAAAGTCAGGCCTCGAAGCTATTTGTTTTGCAGCCCAAATTGCAAAATTGAAGTCAAGTCCACTGACTGCTTTAGTGTTAAGCAATAGTGATTCATTAGCAGGGTTAGGAAATTATGGCGTGCAAAACGTGCTTGTGGCTAATCAAAATATTGATGGATCAGACAGTCAAAATCTATGTTCATTGATCTCTCAAGTGGCAGAAAAAAATCAAGCAAACTATATTGTTTTATCAAATTCAAGTATTGGAAAATCGGTCGCAGGAAGGCTTGCAGTAAGATTGAATAGACCACTTGTTTCTGGTGTAAATACGATTCTAGAAGAAGGGGGAAAATTAATCTTTAGAAAATCAGTATATTCAGGAAAAGCTTCTGCTTACTATACAAGTAAAAATGATAAAGCAATAATTGCCTTGTCTCCGAATAGCATTTCGCCTTCGAAAAGTGGTGATTCAAATGCTACAGTAAGTTCTGTTGAAATTGCAGTGCAACCATCCAAAATAAAGTTGCTGGATAGAAATTTAGTTAAGGGGAAAATTCCATTAGCTGAAGCAGATACAGTGGTTTCTGCAGGTCGCGGCATGAAGGAGCCAGGCAACTGGGGAATGATTGAAGAATTGGCAGATTTAATCGGTGCAAGTACTGCATGCTCAAGACCAGTGGCAGACATCGGATGGAGACCTCATCACGAACATGTAGGTCAAACAGGGATTGCTATCAAACCTAATTTATATATTGCAATAGGTATATCAGGAGCTATTCAACATCTTGCAGGAGTGAATAGTAGTAGAAAAATAATAGTTATAAATAAAGATCCTGAAGCTCCTTTTTTTAAAGCAGCTGATTATGGTATTTGTGGAGACTTATTTGAAGTGGTACCAAAATTAAATGAAGCGATTAGAAAATTCAAATCATCCAATTCCTAAATAAAAAATTTCAGTACATGGGACCAGATGATATGAAGCGCATTGAATTAGAGATCATAGCATTATCTCACAGCGTTAGTCAAACTCAGAACTATGCCATTATTTTAGGAGATGTAGAGGGTTCTAGAAGACTGCCCATCGTCATTGGTGGATTTGAGGCTCAAGCCATAGCTGTCGTATTAGAAAGAATGACTCCAAATAGACCTTTGACTCACGATTTATTCAAAGCTGCATTAACTAATTTTTCAATCGAAATTAGAGAAATTATAATCAATGATTTGATCGATGGAATTTTCTTTTCCAAATTAGTTTGTGAGCGTGAAGGTGAAATCTATGAGATTGATTCAAGAACATCAGATGCCTTAGCTATGGCAGTTCGATTTTCATGCCCAATCTATACTTATCAATTCATTATGAACAATGCAAGTTTGGAGATGGATGAATTGGAAGGCGATGGAAAAAAACCGATGAAATCTAAATTAAAAACATCTGATTCTTTTTCTAAACAAAGTGTAGAAGATTTAGAAAAATTATTAGCGAAAGTATTGGAAGAAGAAGACTATAAAAAAGCCGCAAAGATTCGAGATGAAATTAATAAGCGCAAGAGTGTATAGTAATTAACACTAATGAATAAAGTCAATGGCATTATTTTATCTATTAAAAATCAAACGCTTGCTGCGAGATTATCTGCCATGGGAATCAAACCCGGTCAACAAATAGCTCTGATCCGAAAATTAGGAAATAAGGGTTCGCACCTTGTCGAAATACAAGGCAAATGTTACGCCATGCGTCCAGAGGAATTTAATGAAATCGTGATTTTATGAGCGTTTCAAATTTTCGAGTTGGCCTCATAGGAAATCCAAATAGTGGGAAATCAAGTCTCTTTAATGCGTTGACAGGATTGGATCAACATGTTGGAAATTTTCCCGGAGTGACAGTTGAAAAAGCTGAGGGTAAAATATATTTGGAAAATGAACAAGTCATTACATTAATTGATTTTCCGGGATCCTATAGTTTACATGCTAATACTACTGATGAGTTTATTCTTACAGAACATATTTTGCGCGAAGATCTAGCTCCTCAAGCTATCTTATATGTTTTGGATCTCCGAAATATTGACCAGCAATTATTGTTATTAACCCAAATTTTGGATTTAAAATTTCCAACATTTGTGGTCCTAACAAATACTGAAAGTTTTTCTACGGATTATATTTCTAAAGTTAAAATAGCATTGCAATCAAAGATGACTATTCCCTTTATTGATGTAAATTATCGGACGAAAAAAGGAATTCCAGAAATCTATTTTCAACTCAATAAATTGATTGAAAATAAAAGTAATTTTATCACAGAATTAAATTTTCAATTGATAGATGATCAAGTTACTAAAGATATCAAAATACTCCAATACAAGCAAGAATATAAGACACTTTATGAAGCCATTTTAAATAAACATTATTATAAAAAAGTAAGTAAAACCTTAGACGATCGATTTCCAAGCTTTAGTTCAGAAGAAAGTATCCGATTTCAGATCCAAGAGACTTTAAATCGATATAAGATCATTGATCAATGGGTAGCTGAACTTGCGAATAAGGAAGGAAATCAATTCGGCCAATCAACTTGGACTAAAAGACTCGATCAATTTGCTACACATCCAATCATTGGATATGGCGTATTTTTTATCATCATGTATTTTGTTTTCCAAGCTATTTTTTCATTGGCTAGTTTTCCAATGGATTGGATAGAGGGAGGATTTTCAAGCATAAATTCCACAATAAAGAATATTCTTCCAGATCATTGGATGACAGATTTAGTAACGGATGGCTTATTGGCAGGTTTGAGTGGTGTATTTGTTTTTATACCACAAATTGCGATTTTATTTTTTTTAATAGGCTTTTTAGAGGAGTGTGGCTATATGGCAAGAGTAGTTTATTTATTTGATTATCTCTTGCGAAAATTTGGACTCAATGGTAGATCATTGGTCGGACTTATATCTAGCGGAGCTTGTGCCGTTCCTGCGATTATGTCCGCGAGAACCATTCCAAGTTACAGCGAACGAATGGCTACAATGTTTATTATTCCATTGATACCATGTTCCGCAAGAATTCCAGTCTATGTAGTGTTGATTGCTTTTTTAGTACCTGCCACTACTATGTTTGGAATTTTTTCAATACAAGTTTTAATATTCTTTGGATTGTATTTAATGGGCATACTAGTTGCACTTTTGGTCGCATTGGTGTTAAAGCAATTTTTACCGCAAACCGAAAAAAGCTATCTTTTAATTCAATTGCCAGAATATCAACTACCTTATTTTAAGAAAGTTTTGATTGGTACTTGGATCAAAGTAAAAAGTTTTATTTTAGAAGCAGGTAAGGTGATTATAATTATAAGCATAGTACTATGGTTTTTATCTAGTTTTTCAATGCCTGGAGTATTTGAAAAACTTGAAAAAGAAACTATGACCAAATGTGAACTGTTGAATAAATCGACTGTAGAATGTGAAAGAGAATTAACATCTTTGAAATTAGAACATTCATTTGCTGGAATGTTTGGAAAACTCATTGAACCCGTTATCAAACCACTTGGTTTTGATTGGAAGATAGGCATCGCTTTAATCACTTCTTTCGCTGCCAGAGAGGTTTTCGTAGGGACAATGTCAACGATATATCAACTCGCAAGTGATTCTGATGAAGAAACACTTCACTCAAGAATGGAAAAAGAAAAGAGGCAAGATGGAAGTCCCTTTTTTGATTTTAAAACTTCTCTTTCGCTTATATTATTTTATGCCTTTGCTCTCCAATGCATGAGCACTATTTCAATCATGAAGCGCGAAACTAATGGATGGAAATGGCCGATTATTCAATTAGTTGTTATGAGTGCGTTAGCCTATTTAAGTAGTTTTATGGTCTATCAATTTATGTAAAAAAAACAAAATTATCTACTCAAAAAATAATTTACTGCGCTACTTGATCGATCTTCTGTACCAAATATTCAGTTTCACCCCAGAAAAATAATTTAGTATATTTTTGTTCATAATGTAGTGTCACTTTTTGTCCTGTTTCGGATGCTTTTTGGATTTGATCAGCAACATTTCCATCAGGGACTGAGAAATACCATACATTATCTGGAGCTTTTCCTGAAAGACCAGGATTGGTGAAAAAACCAGTATTTAACTCACCTTCATAGGTCTTGAAGACATAACCTTTCTTGCTAATTTTTGTGACATATCCTGTTCTAGTTCCTTCACTAAATGTAGCAAAAACCATAAAACAAATATATCCGATAAATATAAGAATCGCTAGAATAAACGTGCGGAATATCCATTTCCAAGTAGTCCTTCCTGCTGATTTTACTTTTTCTTTGATGTCTTCCATTGATTTTGAATTTAAGTGCAAAAATATAAAGAAACTAAACAAAACTGGCATTCTTCAATTGATATCTAACACATAGCGTGTAGATTTGCCAGACTTTTGATATCAAACATCGAGAAGTTAAAATAAGTTCCATGAATTCAGATACCATAGTTGCTCTTGCCACTGCTCCATATACTTCTGCAATAGGCGTGATACGATTGTCAGGGCCAAAGGCATTGGATATCGTAAATAGAATTTATGATGCAAAAGACCTTCATTCTGTTCCCTCTCACAGTTTGCATTTTGGACGACTAAAACATGATGATCAGATCATTGATGAAGTATTACTCAGTGTCTTTAAAGCACCAAATTCTTATACTGGTGAAGATATTGTAGAAATTTCTGCACACGGCTCGCCATATATTTTAAATCAAATTATAGAAATAGTAATCAGTCATGGCGCACGGAATGCAACTGCTGGAGAATTTACCTTGCGCGCTTTTCTGAATAAAAAAATGGATCTCTCCCAAGCAGAAGCAGTGGCCGATTTGATCGCTTCAGAGTCAAAAGCTTCACATGCATTGGCGATGAATCAACTTAAAGGAGGCGTGAAAAATGAGATTCATTCGATGCGAACAGATCTATTGAATTTTGCAAGTTTGATAGAATTGGAGTTGGATTTTGGAGAAGAAGATGTCGAGTTTGCAGATCGGACGAATCTTTCTTTTTTAGTCAATAAAATTTTAGTTTCGATAAAGAAATTATTGGAAAGTTTCCAATTGGGAAATGCCATCCATGAAGGTGTTTCTACAGTGATTGCAGGACGTCCCAATGCAGGAAAATCGACACTGCTCAATGCATTGCTCAATGATGAAAGAGCCATTGTTTCTGCAATACCTGGCACGACAAGAGATACTATAGAAGAGCGCTTGATCATCGATGGTGTGATATTTAAACTTGTGGACACTGCAGGAATACGAGAAGCTACAGATCAAATCGAAGCGATAGGAATAGAAAGGACAATGAAAAAAATCCAAGATTCTGCAATTCTGATTTATGTCGTCGATGTGAGTACAGCAAGCAAATCTGAAGTAGAAGAAGACCTTGCCAAACTACATTCACAAAATATGAATACCATCTTATTGCTGAATAAATGGGATGTCAATACAGCAATCAATCCGCAAGATTTTCAAAATCAATTTGTCTCATCAAATGATATTATCCCATGTTCTGCAAAAGAAAATATCAACATCGACCTCATTAAAAATAAATTAATCTCTACAGTCACCAAAGATCAAAAACTAACAGATCGCACCATCATCAGCAATGCAAGACATTTTGAAGCACTCCACAATGCAGCTGAATCACTCGAATCTGTCATACAAGGCATCCATCAAAATATTGAAACAGATTTCTTAGCACAACATATTCGTCATGCACTTTTTCATCTTGGTGTCATTTCTGGAGAGATCACGAATGATGAGATCTTGGGCAATATTTTTAGTAAGTTTTGTATTGGAAAGTAATCTACTTTCTTTTATTTGTTAAGTGCCTGTTTTTGTTAGCTTTATAGCTAATTATTCTTCTCTTTTTTGTTGCCCAACTACTATTATTTGCTTATCTTTGTTGCCCAGTTGTTGCCCAAATTGCATTTTTGTTGCCCAACATCTATAATGTTGCCCTTTGGCGAAATAATGCACCATACAGCACCACTTGGCTACAAGTAGCACCATAAAGCACCAAATAGTATAATGAGTAGTAATATTAAAATACCTAAATTTTGCACCTTTTGCGGTCAGGCTTTTGTTGCCCAAAAAACCACTACAAGGTTTTGTGGCCATACTTGTGCAAGTAGAGCCCACAAACAAAGAGTAAGAGAAAAGAAAGTTCAAGATACCTTAAATGACCAGATCAAAGATATTACTTCAGAGAATCTAAATGCATTCCGTGCCTTGCCTGTGCAAACCACAAACTTTATTAATCTAAGAGATAAAGATTTTCTAAGTATTCAAGAAGCTTCTATTTTGTTAGGTACAAGCCGTTGGACCATTCAAAGAATGATTAAAAGTAATCGTTTGCCTGTGGCAAAGCTGGGTGATAGAACCATTATTAAAAGAGCATCAATCGATAATTTATTTAACCAATAAAAGATAAGAAATGAAAGTAACATTAAGACAACGACTCAAAGGCGATAAGATAAGCCTTTATTTAGAGTACTATGCCGATGGTAAACGCCAGTATGAATATTTGAACTTGTACTTAACACCCGACCCTGAAAAAGGAAAGCTGACCAATGCAGTAAAAGAAGAAAATAAAAAGATGCTGGCATTAGCAGAAACCATTCGCAGTAAAAGACATTTGGAAATTCAAAATAGCACATATGATTTCCACGATAAGGAAAAATTAAAAACATACTTTATTATGTATATGGAATCTTTGGCTGAAAAACGTAAAGACAGCAAAGGGAATTACGGTAATTGGGATAGTACCATTAAGCACTTAAAAAAGTATTGCCCAAGAGATATTCAGTTTAACCAAATCAATAAAGCTTTTGTAGATGGTTTTAGAGAATACTTGCAAAAGGATGCAAAATCAAAAACTAAAAAAGCTATTTCTACCAATACCAAGTATAGCTATTTTAACAAATTTAGAGCAGCATTAAAACAAGCGGTAAGGGATGGAATAATAAAAACCAACCCAGCCGAAATGGTAGAAGGTTTACCACAAGGCGAGCCGGTAAGAGAGTTTTTAACTTTGGAAGAAGTAAAATCATTAGCAAGAACAGAATGTGCAAATGCACTAATGAAACAAACATTCCTTTTTGCTTGCCTTACAGGCTTACGCTTTAGTGATATTCAAAAATTAAAATGGTCTGAAATGCAGCAGTCCGAAGAACTGGGGCATTATATTCGTTTTACCCAGCAAAAAACTAAAGGCTCTGAAACGTTACCAATATCAGATGAAGCGTTTAATTTGATTACTACTGAAAGGGGGAAGCCTGATGATTTAGTTTTTCCTGATATGCTTTATTCAGATAGCAGAAATATGGATCTACATAGATGGATGATAAAAGCAGGAATTGAAAAACACATTACATTCCATTGCAGTCGTCATACTTACGCCACTTTGCAATTAACTTTGGGTACTGATATTTTTACTGTAAGCAAGTTACTTGGCCATAGACATTTGAAAACAACACAGATTTATGCTAATGTAATTGACGAAAAGAAAACTGTTGCAGCTAACAAAATTAAAATAGGACTATGAACTCAAAAATTCTAAATAGTATTTATTATGGTGAACTAAAGCCCTGGCTAATTACATTCGATAATGAAAGGGGATTGAAAGAAACAATTAGGGCTGTCAGCAAAATGCCTTTTGCTTCCATATCCGATTACGAAAATCGTTTGAAGGTTTTATTACAACAGTTGCCAAGTTTACAGCATAGCTTTAGTGCTTTGCAATTGCAAATATTGCAGCCACTCCATTATTCAACTTCGTTGCCAGAGCCTTCAACCCTACCACAGCATTTTTTCAAAGCAATAATTGAAGCAGAGAAAATCAGATATTATAATGAAACCCTTGCCAATCCATTTATAAAAGATAATGCTTTAGATGTTCCTTACCAAATAGGCGAAAAATCTTTAAAAGGCATTGCCATTTTAGCCAATGAGTTGAATAATGAATTGGCACTAAAAGAATTTGAAGCAAACGACCTATCTTATTTCTCACTTTTATATTTGCGTAATTCGTTAATCGAATTATATTTTTCTATTCAAGAGTCGTTTAAAGAGCATCTATCTGATGTTTATGAAAATATAGATGATTTCTATTTATATAAAATGGATGATGATACTGACAAAATAGTTTTAAAGCAACTCTCTATTGGCAGCACTAATTTTCCATCACAAATTAAACATTCAACTGAAAAACAAAAACTTTCCTTTGGTTGGAAACATAATTCTATCAGCAGTCTTGAAGGTTTATTTAATGATCTATGTATCGATTATACATTTTTAATTGAAACAAATACACCTATTGACACTCTGATAATTCTACTTACTTCAAAAGATATTAAACCAGGCGAACATTTAATTTATTTAGGTTGCCCTACAACCCTATTTGTTTTTGTAATGGACAACCTTAGTAAGCATTTTCAAAGACTTACACCTACCAATATTGTTGCATCAAAATCTTTTATAACTAAAACCAATAAAGAACCAATCAAAGCGGACAATTACTATAAAACAAGTAGTAAAAGCAAAATAAAAGAAGAAACTAAAGAAGCAATTTTGGACTTAATTCAAAAATATTTCCCTTAAAAAGGTTCAGGTAAGGTTCAGGTTTATTCCGTTTACTGAACCATCCACCAACCTGAACCTTTTGCCCCTGTTGCATTTTAGAATTTTGACATCGTAATAAAAAATATTTTACGATGATACAAGAAAATTTAATTCTCGACAAGCTCACAGAAATAGCTTCAAAGCTAGACGAGCAAAACTTACTGCAAAAAACAGTATTGAACTTTAGCGAAACTTGCAAATATTTAGATGTAAGTGAATCGCATTTGTACAAACTTACCAGTACAAAACAAATCCCCCATTTCTGCCCTCAAGGCAAAAAACTCTATTTCAAACGTATCGAGTTAGACGATTGGTTACAACGTAACCGTCAATCATCTACCGATGAAATTGACAAATTGGCTACTGAGTACATTCTCAAAAACAAACGCAAATAGATTTTTTAACCGAAAAGAAAGTAAAGAAATGGCATCAAGTACCATATTTAAAAACTTTACTATCCCAATAGAAAAAAAATCTCTATTGATGATTGGTAAAGACATTATTTCCGACAAATACAAAACCGAAGTAGAAGAAATCCGCAATCTTATTGCACAGGGCAATAAGGAAGCGGCCAGCGAAAAGAAAAAGCAATTACTTGCTTTTACGCCTTCGGCTGTTTTTACCGAAAAAAGGCAAATGCCTTTTCTCGAAATGTACAGTGGCTTTGTGCATCTTGATTTTGACAAGCTCACACCTGAACAGCTACATTCAGCTAAACAGAAAATTTCAGAAATACCCTATACGCATCTTTGCTTTATTAGTCCCAGCGGTAATGGATTAAAGGTATTCATAGAAATAGATACCGAAGTAGAGCTACACGAAACATCTTATGCACAAGTGATGCAATTTTACGAAGAAGCAACAGGGCTAAAGGCTGATGAAAAATGCAAAGATGTTACAAGGCTTTGCTTTATGAGCTACGACCCCGAAGCCTATCGTACCATTGAAAACAAGAAATTTATAGTAGATGCAGTGGCAAAGCCCATTAAGGAAACTTTTGAACCTGCTAAAGTTTCCAAAGTTCCGCCAAAGGCTGCACCATTAGACTTGTCTATTGACTTTATTTTCAATCAACAAATTCAATTTACCAACAATAAAACCCAATATACAGATGGCAACCGCAACAATTATATTTATCAGCTTGCATCTAATTGCAATAGATCTGGTTTATCGCAATCCGATACTGAAATACTATGTAGTCAGCATTTTGATTTACCTAAAAGAGAAATTCAAGAAACAGTAAAAAGTGCTTACGATAAGCATACACAGGAATTTGCAAAGTTTGCAAAGTCTGCAAAACTGCAAAGTCCAAATATTCCAAATCCTACTATTAATGACGTAGATGACGATTTACAAGACTTTTTAAAAAACACTCCTACTATTCCCGATGAAGTTTTTGAGCTTTTGCCTGATATTCTAAAACAAGGTTCATTTGCGTTTGATGACCGAAGAAAACGAGATGTGTTTTTTACTGGGGCTATCGCCATCCTTAGCGGATGCCTTCCCAAAGTTACAGGTATTTACCACCAAGAAAGGGATTATACCCACCTATACACCTTCATTATTGCACCACCAGCCAGTGGCAAAGGAGTATTAAAAAACGCTAAAAGATTGGCGGATAAACACCACCAAAAGGTATTAGAACAAAGCCGAGCAGAACAAGCAAAGTATGATGCCGAAATGATAGACTTCAAAAATGAAAGTCGCAATAAGAAAAAAGGGGATGCACCACCAGAGCAACCCGAAAAGCCTGCTTTCAAAATTGTTTTCATTCCTGCTGATAGCAGTCATTCAAGAATGATTGAGCACTTACAAATGAACGATGGACAAGGTATTATTTGCGAAACCGAAGCTGATACAATGAGTGGTGCAAAAAAGCAAGATTGGGGCGATTATTCGCCAGCCCTGCGGTCTGCCTTTCATCACGAAAAAATTACTTTTACTCGTAAAACCAATAATGAGTATATCGAAATAAACGAACCACGTTTGGCAGTCGCCCTTTCAGGTACTCCTGCCCAAGCTCCCAAACTAATATCTTCTGCCGAAGATGGTTTGTTTAGTCGCTTTCTTTTTTATGCATTCAAAAATGATATACTTTGGCAAGACCCTTCACCTATTGGCAAAACCGTTGTATATAATGACCATTTTGAAGCCTTATCCAGCCAAGTTTTAGACTTGATAGGCTTCTTAGACCAGTCACCTACTGAAATTCATTTAACAGCCCATCAATGGCAGATACTCAATGACACATTCTCAAAAATGTTAAGCGATGTTACCACATTCACAAGCGAAGAAGCTTCAGGAATTGTATTTCGTTTGGGTTTAGTGATGTATCGAATATGTATGATATTTACAGCATTGCGTAAGTTTGAAAATGGTGAGCTTAACAGTAATTACACTTGTACAGATGAAGATTTCAACATTGCTTTGCAAGTAGTTAAAACCTACCTTTCACATAGTATTTTAATGTTCAACAACTTACCCAAGCAAGGTGATAATATGACCTTTGTGGGTGGCGACCACAAACGTAAATTCTTTGATGCTTTGCCCAAAGAATTTACACGAAAAGAAGCCGTAGCCATTGGCTCTACTTTTAAACTTTCCCCACGAAGTGTGGATGATGTGCTAAAAATGGCACTTGACCATACCCTTAGTAAACCTAAGGCTGGTTTGTATCAAAAAATCTAAAGACTTTTTGCACTTTGCAAACTTTGCAAGTTTTGCACAATTACACATTTAGTTGTTTTTATTTTCTTATATTTGCCAATATTTGACAAGTCAACAATTAAACGATGGAATCTCAGTTTGGTGATAAGATAAGAACACTAAGAGAGTTACAAAATTTGTATCTCCGACAGGTAGCACCATTGCTTGAAATGGACACAGCTCAACTTAGCAAAATAGAAAAAGGGCTTCGGCAATTGAAGAAAGAGCAAATCCCATTATTAGCCCAAATACTAAAAGCCGATGTAGAAGAATTGCAAACCCTTTGGCTTGCCGACCAGATTTATGCTGTGGTAAAAGATGAAAAATTTGCTAATGAAGCAATGCAAGTAGCAGACAAAAAAATTAACTTAAGAAGAAGAAGAAATAAAGTGAAAATAAACTCAGACATAAATGTTTTAGGAAGTCTTCCTGATTGGAACTTAATTCAAGTTTTCCAATCAGAAGATATGGCTTCTATCAAAGTAAAAGGCGGAATACATACCTACACCGCAATTAAAACGGATAAGTCTGTAATGCGTTTTGAAAAAGCAATTAAAGCTACTTTCTTAAGTTTTAAAAATCCCAATTCAGAATCAATTTTCCAATCGGTAATAAAGGCAAATGCAATTTCAAACGAAGTGCTTTTTCTTTTATTCTGGAATGCCTCTGTGAATAACGAATTATTAAACTATTTAAATTCTAAAGTCTTCTTTCCTGCCTTTTACAGTGGCAGGGTTTCAATAAAAAACGATGAAGTAGTTGCTTGTATAAAAGATTTGAAAGAAACACAAGATGATCTAAAGAAATGGTCTGAAATTACAATAACTACTACAGCTTCAAAGTATCTTACATTATTAAAGAAGTTTGGATTGATGGAAGGCTCAGTCAATAAAAGCATCATTCATCCAAATTTATCGGATACGATGTTTGTGTTATTTGTTTACTGGCTAACAGCCATTTCAGAAAAACCAAATCTATTGAATAGTGAATGGTTGAAATATAGCTTCAACGAAAAACAAACGTTTATCGAAAGGCTATTACAAAAAAAGTTTTCAAAATATTTTAATGTGGTTTATACAGGCGATAAACTAAGTATAGAACCAATAAAACCTTACGATTCAATTTATGAGTACAGCAATAAATCCTGAACATATCATTACGCAAGTAAAGCGATTGGTCGAATCAGACAAGCGGTCTGAAATCCGACTGAATGCCAATGGAGGTAACTCCATTTTATTGGTGTGCCCTCCAAATTTGGAACACCAATTCATTATAAAATTAAATGAGCTGATGGGTGCAGAATATTCAATCATTGACTTAAATGAATTGCTTATCTCGTTTGTAGAAACTAATAAATCTGATTTAGCTGATATGTTTGATTTGCTGAAGGGTTCTGTACATCAAATTTTCAAATCACCGGAAGGCGAAACAGGACCTGACTTATTCTCAATCATACTTTCTAAAATTGAAAAATCATATAATGAAGATAAAATTCCAGTAATGATTCATTCAGGTGCTTTGTATGGTAGTGGCATCGATAATATTCACTTAATGGAAAGTGAGTTGGTAATGAAATCAAAAAAACCTTTAATCATTCTGTATCCAGCCACACAGGATGGAGACCAATTAATGTTTCTAAACTCTCGGCCAGCATCTAAGTACAGATGTATGATTGTTAACTAAAGAATTAAATAAAAATGAAAATAAAAGACATTCTAACCATAGATCTATCCGAAGACATTAAAAATGTCATTGACTTAGAAGATATTTCCGAAAAGGAAATCCAAACTGAAATTGAAAGCTATATTGTTACAGATGGTTTAGCAAAGGAATATGCCGATTTTGTTGGCATATACACTTCCAATATTCTTGAAACAGGTGTTTGGATTTCAGGTTTTTATGGCTCTGGTAAATCATACTTTGGTAAGCTACTTGGCTATATGTTGAGTAATCGCATCATAGCTGGCACACCTGCAAGAGATAGAATAACACAGCGTTTTATTGGCATAAATGATGAAGCCTTAGTGAAGAATGCTTTATCAAGATTGGATGCCATACACTCAAGAGTAGTATTTCTTGACATTGCAAAACAAGACACCTCAAAGGGCTTATCATTCACGCTTTTCAGAAACTTTTTAAGGTCTCTTGGTTTACCTGAAAATGAACACGGCATTTTCTTGTTCCAATTGATGCTAAGTGAAAACAAGACTGCGGTACAAGATTTCATCTTTGATGCTACAGGCTCAGATTGGAATGAATTAAAAACAAGCTCATTCAAGTATGCAAAAGCCATCAAAGAGTTATTCATAAAAAAGGGCAACTCTGATGCAGATTACGATAATCTAATAACTACTATTCGTAGGGATATAGACCAGTTTAGTGCTGCTCGGTTAAGAGAAGAAATAAGCAACTATTTGAAGGTTGAAAAGAACGAGAAAGTAATTTTCCTTTTTGATGAAGCCAGTGAAGCCATTAATCAGAAAAAATTCAACTTATTAGACCTAGAAGGTGTAAGTGAATCCCTTTCTTCATTAGGTGGAAAGGTTTGGACTATTGCCATTGCACAAGAAAAATTGGATGATGTAATTAATAACTCCAATGTAAGTAAAGCACAACTCACAAAAGTTACCGACCGCTTTAAAACTAAGATACATCTTGAAGCAACCGAAGTTGGTGTAATCATTCGTAACAGGCTTTTAAAGAAAACCGAAACAGGTATTCAAAAATTGACTGAACATTACAAAAAAAATTCAGGCAAAATTGCCGACCACGCCTCTATTCACGGTGCAGGTATCAGCAAAACGGATAGTGCAGATAACTACGCCACTTATTACCCTTTTTACAAGTATCAGTTCGACCTGCTTCAAAACTTTCTCTTTGGTACAAAGGGTTATGCTTCTACCAAAGTAGCAGCAAGGGGAATGATTATAACTACTTACGATATTTTAAAGCAGGAAGTTCAGCATACCGATTTGTTTCACACTGTTACAGGTTGGCATATTGCTAAAGAAGGTCAGCCACAGCCTCCAGTTCGTTTGGTGAGCCGTTACGATAATGCAGAACGTATTTTGTCCGAAGCTGGTTCATCAATTTCTGGAAGAAAACTTTTAGAAACTATTAATTTCTTAACCGAAGCAGAAGTTACCCCTTCAACTTTGCCGAACATCGTTAAATCCTTTATAAGCGACCCTGACGATCAGTTTAAAGTACAGGATGATATAACAAAGGCACTTGAAGTATTGACAGAGGCAAAAGTATTGTTAGATACCAATAAAACTTACCGCATCACCTCCGATATTGAGCAAAGGTTGTTGGATGAAATGAACGGTTTCACCGTTCAAGGCTTCGTTAAAAAGAAGCAATTAGTAACTGCATACAAAGCAGCCCAGTTTACAAAAACAATAGCCAAAGTAACCGATACAGGCTTACAGTATGATTTCTTTATCACTACCGATAATGATGATGAACTAACTACACCCAATCTGAAATACTTAAAATTAAAAGTAAAAAGCGTTTACAATATTTCAGACAGCCGTACCACAGATATTGATGCATTAAAGGTGCAGCATCAAAACGATAAAGACCTATTGTGGTTAGTGCCTGACAATAGTCATTTTAAAGAATTAGACCGTTTAATAGATGAAGTAGAACGTACTACCTATTTAGAGCAGAAATACAATAATCCAAATTCTGAAGAAGGTAAAATATTGATTAGTTTTTCAACTGCCAAAGGTGAAAAGCAAAATCGTATTAAGGATTTGGTGGAAGATTCTTTGCTAAATGCTACAGCCATTTATTTATACAATACCCTGCAATTAAATAAAGACAATTGGCAAACAACCCTGCAAACTCAGCAGAAGCAAATTATACAGAATGTGTACAGCAAGCGTTTGGGTTCACAATTAAGCGACAGTGTAGCTGCTGCGGTTATTAAAGAAGCCAATAATGCAAGACTCCAGCAGTACTTTACTGGAAGTGACTTTGCCTTTTTTGATGCTCAGGGAAATTTCATTGGTGAAAATCTAAAGGTTGCAGAAGAAATTTTATACAAAATAAGAAACACATTTGTTGATGGCACAACACTTGAAAAAGATTTAGAACAACCTCCTGCTGGCTTTACATTTGGTACTGTTATATCTTCTGTGGCAGCTTTAATGAGAGCAGGAAAAGTTATTGCCAAATACAATGGTGTAGAAAAATTCTCTTGGCGTGATGATGGTGTACCTGCCATTTTTAATGCAGCCCGTGAGTTTCGTAGAGCAACTTTCAAAGCGGTTTCAAAATCGCTTTCAGCTTTACAAAAACAAGAGTTAGCTCAATTCCTGTTAGATATTGAAGCCGAAAAATATATCGGCCATAAAATAGATTACAATACCAATGATTTTGAATTGGTTTCAGCAGTAAGAGATACAGCCAAGCACTTTGCTGATAAAGTAACTACACTGCGAAACAGCGAGAAGGAGTTTGATAAATTATTTCCAAAGGCTGATGAAAATGCCACCTTTATTGGCGGTTTTACTGGTGCAGTAAGCGAAGCAAACTACATTGATAAGGCGGTGGAATTTTTAGCTGCTAAAGATGCTTTTCTAATAGCCTTGCAGGATATTGAAAAAGTAGAGAAGTTCATCAGAAATAACCTTTCAAAAGTAAAAGAATGGAAGGCATTTATTATTGCGGTGCAAGACGAATTAACGAAAGCTGCAATGAGTAATGCAGCAATACAGCAACTCAGAGCAGATTTCGACAGCCATTTAACTGGTGATGTAATTAAGAACTTTGCATCCCTTCAGCAATCAGCACAAAAAACAAAAGATGAATACCATCAACTGTTTAGTACTGCTATGAAAGATTGTGCTACCAAATACACAGAGATTGATGCTTTAGCAACTGAACTAATTAAGGAAATTGAAACATTGCCTGCTGGACTTAATACAGTTGCATCATCAAAAGCCACTGCACTTAATCAATACGCAAAGCAAAGAACCCTTTCTGCTATAACGATTGATTTTGATGTAAAAGACAAACAAAGTCGTTTCACCTATTCCGAAGTGCTTTCATTCATTGATTTGTATCCAAGCAAAAAGGCAGAAATTGAAATTGCTAAAGCCAGTTTAATCAAAACTAAAGCACCCGAACCACAACCCGGAACACCTCCAACACCCACAGTAAAAAAGTATGCGGTTAAAATGCCAAATACAAAAATGAAAGTGGCTGAATACAAAACTTGGTTGCAGGGTGAATTGCAAAAATTGGCAAGTGCTTCTGATAATGACGAAATAGAAATTAACTAATATGAAACTTAGCGAACACGTAGAACATATACGCCAACTCATTGACCAAGCATTTCGCAATCGCTTGGGCAGAATGGGCATAAATGAAGGACAATTGACAGCCATTGAAAATATGCCTGCTGAACGCAAACGTATGGAAACCATCCGTGAAGTGTTTATTGCAGAAACAGGCACTGTGGCTGATGCTTACGAGAAGTTGGTAGAAGAACTCACCTTTACGTTGTTCAATCGTTTGGCGGCTCTCAAAGTAATGGAAGCCCATACCTTGCACCCCGAAATTGTAACCCGAAGAGAAAGCCACGGTGGCCGTTCTTTTGCCCATTTGGCTTGGTTAGAGCAAAACCCCAATGCAAGAAATGAAGAAGCCGAAGGCTTGCTGCTTTTCCTGGAAGACCAATTGCAAAAATTAGCTTCCGATATTCCTTTATTTAGCACACAACACCCTTATCATTTATTGCCAACAGCATTAGAATTGCAAGGCATCATCAATGCCTTTAATCAGGTAGAAACCGATACACAAGTAGAAACCGAAATTTGGAAAAGTGATGATGTATTGGGTTGGCTATACGAAAGCTACAACAACTACAAAAAAGCAGCCCATAAAGCCAGTGGCGATAAAACAGAATACAACAAAGTAAGCATCCAAAGCCAAGTTTATACCCCACGTTGGGTAGTGCAATTTTTGGTAGATAACAGTTTGGGAAAGCTCTATTTGGAAATGTACCCCGATAGTGAAATACGCAATAAGTATAAAATTGCCAATGCTCCAACTTCGCAAACAAGAGAACGAAAGCCACTACACGAAATAAGAATGATTGACCCATCCACAGGATCGGGCAATTATTTGTTGTATGGCTTTGATATGTATTACGATTTGTACATAGACCAAATAGAAAACTATGGTGCAGATTACGATGAAGCTGATGTACCCAAACTCATTATTGAAAACAACTTGCACGGAGTAGATTTAGACGACCGTGCCATACAGTTGGCTCAGTTGGGTTTATACATTAAAGCAAAACGAAAAAAACGTACTGCCAAAATAGAGCATTTCAATATCGTTAGTTCCGACTTTTTCTTACCGGCTTACAATGATGTAAAAGATATTTTTGAAGATGGCAACGTAGGCGAAAGAGAAAGAAAGATTATTGAAGACCTTTGGGAAGACCTACAAAATGCTCACAAATTTGGCTCACTCATTCGCTTAGAAGAAAAACTAAACTTGAAATGGTTTGGAACTAAAGATAAAAACGACCCAAACCAAGTTACACTTTTTGGGCAGCAAAATTTAGAAGATTACGCCAATTTTAGAAATGCCTTTTTTACCAACCTTCAAAAGGCAGTAGCCCAAAACACCGCCAAACAAGGGCAAACTTTCTTGAATACCAAAACACAAGATGCCATTACCTTTTTGCAACTACTCACCCAAAAATACGATGTAGCAGTTGCCAACCCTCCATATACTGATAGTGCAGATTT
>JADKGL010000027.1 GCA_016722295.1 Saprospiraceae bacterium | reverse complement strand
TTAAATTCAAGCAATTCTAAAGGAAGAACTATCAAGTAAAATACCTGCGTCAATTGTCAAATTATCTAAAGTACCTACTGTAAGGCTAGTAGTTCCTTCACCAAAAGTTCCAGTTACATCACTATCTGTTGCATCCAATGTATTAACAAGAACATTAGCTGAAGTAAATCCAAAAACCAGAAGGCAATGCAATTCAACATAATAGCTTCCACTATTTGGTCCACAAAGAACAGTATTCGCCTTTAGAATCAGTTACTGTAGTTTGAACTGTAATTCCAGTAAGATTCTTAAGTGTTACGGTCAAATTCGTTTGAGGTAACTTCCAGGATCTTGAATACCGTTAAATGCTTCTAGGAGATTGACCAAGATTATCCGCACCAGTATCATTCCATATATAGTTGGCCGGATCTTCACAGCTCTATATATACCAGCATCAACATCATTATTTACTGTTCCAGCTGTAACGTTTATCAAAGCTGTAGTTCCAGTACCATTTGTTCCAGTCAAGCTCGAATCTGTAGCTTCACTAGTTGTATTTGGTAAAGTCGCATAGTAACCAGTTGGTACATCAAATCATATAATAATTACCTGGTACTAAGTTGTCAAACCGATACCATCCTAGTCTGTCCTGTCCCTGGAGTATTTGTTGTAATCATTTGCTCGATCACTCTTCCAGTTGAAGAATAAAAGTGTAACGGTAATACCATTGATTCCAGATTCACCTAAATCTTGAATCTCCATTCTTATTTATATCATTCCAAATAAAGTTTCCTATTGCATTATTCAAATAGAATCAGATCTAAGTCTGCGTAATTTGACCTGAAACAAGGGCCACATCAGAAGTTGTGTTTACTCCATGAAGTCCATTAACATCACTATCTGTAGTTCATTTGCTAGAGGTTGATTATTAGGAATTGTAGAAGTATATCCTAATCCCGCAGTTGGAACTATTTGAACATAGTAGCACCTGGTAAGATTAGTAAATTGACAATATCCATGTGATCCGTCATCTGGATTTTGAATAGTTGTTGTGGTAGCTTTGTAGCACACCAGCATTATACAAATTCACAACAAAACCATCTTCATTCCCACTTCATTTGCATCTTGAACACCATCTTTATCTTCATCAAACCAAACGTAGTTTCCTAAACTAGCTTGTTGGTAAAAACCTGCATCTATTGTTGTATTCGTACTTCCGCTAGTTACTACACCGGAGCTGTATTTCCAGTTGTTGGATTTGATTTGAAACTGTACCAACAGTTCCATTACCAGTAGGAGATAAAGTACTTCCAGCCGAGTCATGAACATCACTTTACATGTTCCCAGGTTCTACATTGAATGTAGAACATCCAGGACTAGTTAACGCACCACCTGTAGTAGTTACTGTTGTCTGAAGTACTGCTAATGTTATTATAGTACCTTTCAACAATACAGTTACGCCATTCAATTCTGTTTCAGTTGGGTCTTGAACACCATCTCCATCTGTATCTCTCAACATAATCTCCTATTGAAGCTTTTGGCTTGGTTAAACCTGCATCAACATTTCATTATTTGTTTCACCAGCTCCTAAGTTAATCACTGCTGTATTACCAGTTGTAGGATTTGATCTGAGCTTGTTGGGTGTGTTCTCTTTGTAGAATTTGATCAGTTAATGTATATCCTGTAGGAGTCATAAATATCACAATATAACTTCCAGCAGGTAGATTTGTAAACTGGTAGTAACTTGCTTGGACCTGTTGCTAAATTTGTCGTAAGTAACCAATACTTTCTCCAGGAATTGGGAATCCAAGTCCATCTTTCAATATTACAGTCACCTTCATTTATTCCTGGCTCACCAGCATCTTGTACTCCATCGCCATTCAAATCTTCCCATACAGGGTTGCTCTACGCACCGTACCGACCATTACTATGATCTGAACCTGGTCTGTATTTGTACATCCATTTGCATCCGTTACAGTCACATTATAAGTAGTTGTAGTTGTTGGACTTAATTGTATTGCGTTTGACTAAAACGCTCAGTCCATTATCCCAACTGAAAGTATATAGGTGCAAGTCCACCATTTGCATTAGCCGTTAAGCTTGTTGGTGTTCTTGGACATTGTGTTTGATCAATTCCAGCGTTTTACTACTGGATTTTGATTTACTCTTACAACACTTGGTCTGTATTACTACATCCGTTTGCATCAGTTATTGTAACTGTGTATGTAGTTGTAGTAATTGGATTTACTGATTTATTTTGACCCAATCCTAAACCATTATCCCAATTGAAAGTATATGGTGCTAATCCACTATTTCCAGTTGCGGATAAGTTTGCACTATATCCCAAACAAATTGATTGATCCACACCTGCATTTACCGTAGGGTTTAAATTCACCGTAACGATGACTTGATCTTGCAGCAGAACAGCCTACATTATCTGCGTAACTGTTACTGTGTATGTTGTAGTCAAAGGCGGACTAACAATTTTTGTCGAACCTACAGATGCTGGATTGTTCCAAGCAAACTGATATGGGACACTCCGTTGGATCCAGTAGCTAGTAATGTCGCAGATGAACCAGAACATACAGCTACATCTGATCCTGCAGATACAGTAGCATTACATTTCATACCAGCATCAATTGTAGTGATCGTAGATCCACTTGTTACAACAACTGTATTAGTATTTCCAGTTAATGGGATTTGGATCTGAGTCTGTGTCGTCGTTCCATTTCCAGTTGGTGACAAACTGCTTCCAGTCAGGTGCCATAAACATCACACATAACTTCCTGGTTCTACCGTAAAGCTATAATATCCTGCATTTCCATTTGGTCCAGTAGTAGTTACTGTTGTCTGAAGAACTGCCAATGTTGTTGGATCCTTCAATAAAACTGTAACACCATTCATTCCCACTTCTGTTGGATCTTGAACTCCATTCCATCAGTATCTCTCCATACATAATCTCCAATTGTTGCTGGGTCTATAAATACCTGCATCGATTGTTTGATCACTTTCTCTAGATACTAAGTTTGTCAATGGTGCATTTCCAGTAGCTGGATCTGCATCACTATCATTATTATCAGCTGTTGTGTTTGGTGTTGTTTCATTATATCCTGTTGGAGTCATGAACATCACCATATAATCGCCTAGAGCAAATTTGTGAATTGGTAGTAACTTGCTGTTCCTGCATTGGTTGTTGTTACAGTAGTCTGTAAAACAGTTCCAACTGCATTCTTCAACAATACTGTTACACCATTTACCTCTGGTCTCCAGCTTCTTGAATACCATTCTTATTTAAATCTTCCCAAACATAGTTTCCTAAACTTGCTGGTTGATATAACTTGCATCTATAGTTTGATTTGATCCACCACTTTGTTACAGTTATTGGATTTGAATTTCCAGTAGTCGGATTTGGATCTGAGTCAGTAGTTGTTGTTCCATTTCCTGTGGTGAAAGAGAACACTTCCTGTAGAGCCATAAACATCACCACATAAGTTCCTGGATCAACTGTAAAGCTATAATATCATGCTGTATTGTTGGTCCACCAGTGTGGTTACAGTAGTCTGGAGAACTGCTAATGTTGCAGCATCTTTCAATATTACTGTCACACCATTCAATCCTGTTTCTGTAGGATCTTGAACACCATCACCGTCTGTATCATTCCAAACATAATCTCCTATTGTAGCTGGTCGGTATATACCAGCATCTATTGTTTGATCACTTTCTCCAGATACCAAATTCGTCAATGGAGAATTACCTGTAGCTGGATCTGCATCACTATCATTTGCATCTGTTGTCGTATTTGGTGTTGTCTCATTATATCCTGCTGGTGTCATAAACATCACTATATAATCTCCAGGTGCTAGATTGCTAAATTGATAGTAATCCAGCTACCCTGTTGTAGGATTATTTATCGTCGTGCGTTGTCGTTGTAATGTCGATCCTGCTGAATTCTTCAATAATACTGCTACTCCATTTACTCCTGGCTCTCCTGCTTCTTGGATACCATTCTTGTTTAAATCTTCCCATACATAGTTGCCTAGACTTGCTGGTTGGTATAAACCTGCGTCAATCGTTTGATTTGTGCTTCCACTTGTAACTGTTATGTTTGGTGATGTGCCAGTGGTTCCTGTTACTGTTGTCGCAACTGTTGCTCCAACACTGTTTTTCAACAATACCGTAACTCCATTAATTCCAACTTCTGTCGGATCTTGTATTCCATCTCCATCTGTATCTCTCCATACATAATCTCCTATTGTAGCTGGTCGGTATATACCAGCATCTATTGTTTGATCACTTTCTCCAGATACCAAATTCGTCAATGGAGAATTACCTGTAGCTGGATCTGCATCACTATCATTTGCATCTGTTGTCGTATTTGGTGTTGTCTCATTATATCCTGCTGGTGTCATAAACATCACTATATAATCTCCAGGTGCTAGATTGCTAAATTGATAGTAACCAGCTACTCTGTTCCTGGATTATTTATCGTCGTTGTTGTTTGTAATGTAGTTCCAGTTGAATTCTTCAATATTACTGCAACTCCATTTACCCTGGCTCTCCAGCTTCTTGGATACCATTCTTGTTTAAATCTTCCCATACATAGTTGCCTAGACTTGCTGGTTGGTATAAACCTGCGTCAATCGTAGTAATTATTTGTCCAGGTGCCAAACTAATAGTAGCAGTAGTCCCAGTAATTGGATCTGCATCACTATCATTATTATCATTACTTGTTAGAGAATTATCGTCCGTCAAGGAATAACCAGTCGGTGACATAAACATCACCTTATAATCATTTGCAAATAGATCTGGAAAATTATAATAACCAGCTCGTCCTAAAGGCCCACCTGTTAATGTAACGCTAGTAGCCAAGGTATTGCCTAAAGCATCTTTTAACAAAACAGTCACTCCATTTAAACCAAGTTCGGAACCATCTTGTACTCCATCACCATCAGAATCAATCCAAACATAATCACCTATACTTCCACAAGGTGAAACATCAACAGTAACTGTATTAGTAGCTGTACATTGTGCAATATCAATAACAGTCACAGTATATGTTGTAGTTGAACTTAAAGCTGGGGTAGTTTTAATAGCTCCTGCTCCTATTCCATTATTCCAAACATACTGGAATGGTCCACCTCTTCCACCATTTGCATTTCCAACTGCAGTAAGTGTTGATGTCTTTCCTGCGCAAATGGGATCAGGATTAGCGGTAGCAGACACAATAGGATTTAGATTTGTATTTACAGTAACCGTTACTTGATCTGTTTTTTGGCAACCATTAATAGTAGTCGTCAAAGTATAAGTAATTGTAACAGGAGGAGTTGCTAATGGATTTGCAACAGTATTACTATTCAAATACAAATTTGGTGTCCAAAGAAAAACCGATCCTGCTGGCCCTGATGGACTACCTCCAATTGTTGTAGAGCCACCTTCACAAACTTCTCTATCAGGTCCTGCATTAGCTATCGGATTCTGAGTAACATTTATTGCATGATTATAAACATAAGTGCACCCATTATTAGGGTTAGTGGCTGTAAGTGTAACATTTCTTGAAGTTCCAATATAACTTATTGGCCAAGATACAGAAACGCTAGTTGCATTTGAAGTCGAAGGAGTTCCACCATCAAAATTCCAAGCATAAGTATAACCAGAAACTACTGGACTTACTTGAAAAAATCCATCATCAAGTGCACAAATAGTTATAGGTCCACTAATTCCACTGTTATTAGGAACCTGGGTATTTACTGTTACGATTACTTGATCTGTATCGGTACAACCATTGTTTGTATCCGTTATCGTTACTGTATAAGTTGTTGTTACTGTCGGATTCGCAGTCGGATTTGATATTAATGGATTACTTAATCCACTTGTAGGACTCCAACTATAACCCATTCCTGTAATTGCTGTTGTGCCAATTTGACGACCTGTAGCATTTGATGTACATGTTTTTGTGAAATCTGTACCTGCATTCGCTGTAGGTGTCGCTGTATTTACGGTTACGATTACTTGATCTGTATCAGTACAACCATTGTTTGTATCCGTTATCGTTACTGTATAAGTTGTCGTTACTGTCGGATTCGCAGTCGGATTTGATATTAATGGATTACTTAATCCACTTGTAGGACTCCAACTATAACTCATTCCTGTAACTGCTGTTGTGCCAATTTGACGACCTGTAGCATTTGATGTACATGTTTTTGTGAAATCTGTACCTGCATTCGCTGTAGGTGTCGCTGTATTAACGGTTACGATTACTTGATCTGTATCGGTACAACCATTGTTTGTATCCGTTATCGTTACTGTATAAGTTGTTGTTACTGTCGGATTTGCAGTCGGATTTGATATTAATGGATTACTTAATCCACTTGTAGGACTCCAACTATAACTCATTCCTGTAACTGCTGTTGTGCCAATTTGACGACCTGTAACATTTGATGTACATGTTTTTGTGAAATCTGTACCTGCATTCGCTGTAGGTGTCGCTGTATTAACGGTTACGATTACTTGATCTGTATCGGTACAACCATTGTTTGTATCCGTTATCGTTACTGTATATGTTGTCGTTACTGTCGGATTCGCAGTCGGATTTGATATTAATGGATTACTTAATCCACTTGTAGGACTCCAACTATAACTCATTCCTGTAACTGCTGTTGTGCCAATTTGACGACCTGTAGCATTTGATGTACATGTTTTTGTGAAATCTGTACCTGCATTCGCTGTAGGTGTCGCTGTATTTACGGTTACGATTACTTGATCTGTATCGGTACAACCATTGTTTGTATCCGTTATCGTTACTGTATAAGTTGTCGTTACTGTCGGATTCGCAGTCGGATTTGATATTAATGGATTACTTAATCCACTTGTAGGACTCCAACTATAACTCATTCCTATAACTGCTGTTGTGCCAATTTGACGACCTGTAGCATTTGATGTACATGTTTTTGTGAAATCTGTACCTGCATTCGCTGTAGGTGTCGCTGTATTAACGGTTACGATTACTTGATCTGTATCGGTACAACCATTGTTTGTATCCGTTATCGTTACTGTATAAGTTGTCGTTACTGTCGGATTCGCAGTCGGATTTGATATTAATGGATTACTTAATCCACTTGTAGGACTCCAACTATAACTCATTCCTGTAACTGCTGTTGTGCCAATTTGACGACCTGTAGCATTTGATGTACATGTTTTTGTGAAATCTGTACCTGCATTCGCTGTAGGTAAAGTAGCATCCACAGTTACAATTATTTGATCAGTTGCAGTACATCCATTGGCTGAATTTGTCACTGTTAAAGAATACGTTGTTGTAATTGAAGGATTTGCTGTCGGATTTGAAATTGTAGAGCTGCTTAATCCAGTGGTAGGATCCCAAATATAGGTTAAACCAGATGTTGGTGCGCTTCCTATTTGAGCACCATTAGGATTTAATGAACATGTTTTTGTAAAATCAATTCCAGCATTGGCACTTGGGGGAGAATTGTTAACAGTTACTACTATTTGATCTGTTGCTGTACATCCGTTTGCAGAATTAGTTACTGTTACTATATATGTTGTTGTTGTAGTTGGATTTGCAATAGGATTTGAAATAATTGTGCTACTTAAACCGACTGCAGGATTCCAATTGTAAGTATATCCTGAAGTAGAACTAGTCCCTATTTGTTTTCCATTTATATTATTAATACAAGATTTTGTAAAGTTTGCTCCTGCATTAGCTATAGGTGGAATTTTATTATAGGTTACAATTACTTGATCTGTAGATGTACATCCATTACTAGTATTTGTTACTGTAACTGTATATGTTGTTGTTGTTGTTGGATTAGCGAAAGGGTTAGAAATTGTTGTGTTACTTAAACCTGCAGATGGGTTCCAACTATAGGAATAACCAGAAACTGTAGAAGTACCAATTTGACGACCTGTAACATTTTGGACACAAGTCATTTCAAAATCTGCTCCAGCATTTGCCACGGGTGGGGAACCATTCACAGTTACTATAACCTGATCTGTTGCTGTACAACCATTTGATGTATTGGTAACTGTAAGAGTATAAGTTGTTGTGGTATTTGGATTTGCAATTGGATTAGATAAAGTAGTACTAGATAACCCTGCAGAAGGGCTCCATAGGTAAGTATACCCTGAAATTGGACTTGCTCCAATTTGTGCCCCATTAGGGTTTACTGTACATGATTTTGTAAATCCAGCTCCTGCATCTGCAGTAGGTATGGTAGTATTAACTGTTACTGTAACTTGGTCAGTTGCAGAACAGCCACTGGCTGTATTAGTTACTGTTACGACATAGGTTGTAGTAGATGATGGATTCGCATTAGGATTTGAAATTGTAGAACTACTCAAACCTGTAGTTGGACTCCAAATATAAGTATAACCAGAGGTTGGAGAAGTTCCAATCTGTCTTCCACTAGAATTTGTAGTACATGTTTTTGTAAAATCCGTTCCAGCATTTACAGTAGGTATCGATTTATTATAAGTTACAATAACCTGATCTGTTGCTGTACAACCATTTGATGTATTGGTAACTGTAACTGTATAAGTTGTAGTTGTAGTTGGATTTGCAATTGGATTAGATAAAGTAGTACTAGATAACACTGAAGAAGGGCTCCATAGGTATGTATAACCAGAAGTGGTGGAAGTGCCAATTTGTCGCCCATTTAAATTTTGAGTGCAAGTAATTGAAAAATCACTACCCGCATTCGCGGAAGGGGGTGAATTATTTACCGTAACTATTACTTGATCTGTATCAGTACAAAATGGGCTTGAAGTACTAGTTACTGTAAGAGTATATGTAATTGTATTACTAGGATTTGCTATTGGATTAGAAATAGTTGAACTACTTAATCCTGTTGTTGGACTCCAAGAATAACTATAACCTGATACAGGTGATACACCTATTTGACGACCAGAGGAGTTTGAAGTACATGTTTTAGTAAAATCAGATCCTGCATTAGCAGTTGGTTTGTTCACAACAGTAACGGTTACAGCGTCAGAAGCTGTGCAACCATTTGCATTATCAGTAATTGTGACCGTATATGTGGTTGTAGAAGTTGGAGAAACAGTTTTTGTTCTGCCTGTGCCTATTCCGCTTGACCAAGAATATCCATAACTTCCTGAACCATTTGAACCTGTTGCATTTAAAGTTGTACTACTTCCATTACAAATGGTAACATTTGCACCTGCATCAGCTGTTAATGTACATGCTTGAGTACAGCAACCTTTAATTTTTATTAAATCAGTTTCCCAAATTACCTTTGTTCCGCCATTGGAAGCTGGGTCAAATGCTTGAATTCTGATAGTAAATGTAACTGCAGCACTACCATCTGAACAAAAATTAGTTCCTGAAAATGCGAATGTTCTTAAAGCCCAATTTTCACTTGGATGGATAGCAACAGAAGTAGTTCTATTTCCTGAGGAATAAATATTAGTGCTTCCTCTAAATACGTTAACACAAAATTGTCTAGGATAATTATTATTATTTAAAGAACCACCAGCAGTAGTTTTGGTAGGTGCTTCTTCATAAAAGCTTAACTCAGATAATTTACCAGTATAGCCAGCAGGAAAAGTA
The DNA here is from genome assembly GCA_016722295.1 of Saprospiraceae bacterium. Taxonomy (GTDB): domain Bacteria; phylum Bacteroidota; class Bacteroidia; order Chitinophagales; family Saprospiraceae; genus Vicinibacter. The sequence goes on along the minus strand of JADKGL010000027.1, from coordinate 153,715 downwards.
ACTGTAAAGTACATATATCTGTCTGCATCACAAGAGGGTCTATTCCAAGAGCCTGTACAAATGGATTTAACTCCTTCATATACAGGTTCTCCAGAAGACTCTCTATTTGTTGAATTATCTACTCCTAATCCTTTCAAAGGAGAGATTTGGGCACATGATGATGGTGGTGTTGGATTGGGTGTTATACCTCCAGTAGTCCCAAGCTTATCGACTTCTGCATTTTCAAAATCCCATGTACCTAAATCTATGCTAGTACAAGATGGGCATTGCGCACTAGCTACTCCTATAAAAAGGAAATAAGTTAATGCAAAAACATAAAATTTAACTGTTAAAAGTTTATTCATCATTCTATTCATTTAAAAAATATAAATTTCTAGTATTTATTAATTCTACTTTGATTATGCAAACACTTTAAAGACAATAAATATACTAAAAACCCCTACTGGTGTTCAAACTAATTAAACATATTTTAATACATAATATATATGTAACTAAATATCATAGTACTATTAATTTTATAAAATATTTTTCTTTATTGTTCAAAACTATTTCACAAAAAAATAATCCTTTGAACTTATTAGGATTTAATTTAATACTTGAACTAATCAGATCAATATTATCCTCATTCATAATTATTTTACCTTGTAAATCAGTTATTTTAATTTGATGTATAATTATTTCTTTTTTGTTAATTTTGAAATTAAATATTCCGTCAGAAGATGGATTAGGAAAAATAATAAAATTCTCTATAAAAAGTTCTTTTATAGAAACTATATTGTCAATAATACCATCGCAATTATTATCAATTCCATCTTGTATTTCTTTCGAATTTGGATTGATTAAACTATCTTGATCATTGCAATCTTGACCATTGAACGAATACCCTAATAAGGATATACATGTATCAATTTTCATTGTATCATTTCCAAAACCATCATTATCTAAATCTTTAAATAATGAAAAAAAATTTAAATTATTATTAATAAATCCATCGCAATTGTTATCTAATTTATCACATTTTTCTATAGCTAGAGGATTTATAGTAGAATCTAAATCATCACAATCTCCACTTTTCAAAATCCAAAAATGACTATCTAATTCAATACAAGTATCTAACTTTATATTTATTGAACCAAAACCATCCTGATCAAAGTCAGCAAAATAACTGATATTTTGAATCGAATCATCAATTACCCCATTGCAATTATTGTCAATCAAATCACAATATTCTTTTGCTCCAGGAAAAATCTTTGGGTTAGTATCATCACAATCATCAATTGAAACGAAACCATCTTGATCTAAATCAAAGTAAAATAACTTTTTTGCTTTAGAAAATACTTTTTTTGCTATTTCAATACCAATCTTCCTTCCTGGAATGTCATCCATTGGTGGATGTATACCACCCCAAATTCTAGAAAGACTAGATTGGTTTGCTGCGTCTTGAAATGTGGCCCATTGCAGATTTAAATCCTGTGAAGGTCCAGCCTCAGTTCTCAAAAAAACATTATCTTTGTATATTTTAAATTCAGCATAACCTTCTGGAAAAAAGTTTGAACCAGTTATGTATGTTAAGATGTCTGCAGCTGCTCTTGAAAATGTAGAATGACCAGAAATATATCCAGCAAAAGGAGGTGATACAAATGTTTTTTCTTGAAATGGCCACCAATTTTCAGCTAAAATCCAACCCACTCCAGCATTTGAAGTTAATGGATCTCCAATATTTGGAATTCCTCTCCAAACCTTAACTTTAATTTTATTTATATTCTGAAGACTATCTCCTCTCAAAGGATCATTATCTGTAACTAGCTCAATAAGTCCATCTATTAGGTGCAACCCAGCAGGATGATAAGCTGGCTTTTGAGGATCTGAACTTTGACCTTTCATCGCCATATATCTTATAGCAGAAATTGGTCTAACTCCATCATACCAACCTTTTATGCCCCAAGCAGCAATTGCAGCATCATGTAACGCTGATCCAAGACAAAGATATGCTTTAACATCCCACTCCAACTCGCTAATTTGAATATCCTTTCCTGCAAATTTCTTAGTCCCAATTCTATCTGTAACATATTTATTAAAAATTGAGTACCAATGACCAGGAGGTGTCTCTGTTTCTGGGCCATCTGCCCAATATTGGGCAATCGCACGAGTATAATCACCTCGTTTTACCATTTGCTTTTTGTACGGAAGATTTGTATATGGATTCGAAGGATAACCTGTGGAGCCATCTCCACCTCTTTTAAAATCATAGAATTGCGATAATTCAGAAACATCATTTGGTAATCTTTTGACATTCCCTAATCCATTTGGTGAAATATCAATAATTGTAGTATCATTTGGGTCCAAGTGTGAAGACCAAGCTAATACCAATTCCATATTCCATTTAAATTCTTCACTTTCTTTAGTTATTTTTGAAGTATCCAATAAAGGAAAACTACCTGGATCAATATAAATTGGGTAAATTTGACCTTCTCTAAAGTTATTTTTTGGATTAGCTAATGAAAATGGAATTACATTACCCCATTCTGGACTTTGAAATTTTTGAAGTGCTGCTATTGGATTACCATTTTGATCTATATTTCGTGAAAGCCATAATGGTTGCCATCGATTAGGGTGCTTTAAATTGGGATTGCCTGGCAAAGTGGGAATCATACTATCATTAATTGGCAGATAAATTTTAGAAGCATAATTATTTTCTTCATTTGATCCGTCTTTAATTCCATACTGAATGATACAATTTGCTATTGCATTTCCAAGTGCCGCTGCATTTCCATTGCTAAAATCCAATGAATTATCTAGAATATTATAATTAAATGATTTCATTAATTTATCAATATCTGCTAATATAGTTTGATATCCTGGAGAATTTTTAAAACGCTGATTTATTATTCTGTACGCACCATAACTTATAGCTTTATGAATTGCACTATCTTTCGATCCTATACACCTAAAATTTTTTATTCTACAATCTAAAAATGAAGAGGTATCATTTAAAATATAATGATTTGATTTTTTTTCAAATATCGTCCAAACTTCATAAAATACTAATGATAAGTGATATAAATTTCGTGCATGGACTGGAGGACGCGCAAAATCTTTTTTTATTGACTCTAACATTTGGTTATTCCAAACATAAGCAATACTCCTTTGACCATTTATTTGATAAAAGCTTAATATTAGAAATGGTAATATTTTTAAAATTATTTTTATTGGTTTCATTTATATCAATATTATTTTATTCATTTTAATATCAAATTCATAAAGTTCAAATTAACTTTTAATAATGATGACAATATTAATTATTTAGCTTCAAAATTTATGCCAAGATTCTCTATATTTTCCTTTGTGAATTAAAATGAATAGGAAGTTATCTAATATAAGTCCTTTGCACAATATAAAAGCATGTTTAAATTTTTGTTCTCAAAAATATTGCAAGTCTTTGAAATTATTCATATATTTTAATTGCAATAAATATAATAAGTCGAATCTAAATAAAAATTTCAATTTACTTTCCTCAAAGTAGTTCATTTAATTTCTAGTTTTCATATTTTTGTTTACAACTCTCGACATTTTGTTTGTAATAACATATTGGCTTATCCTGATGTTCAAATCTAGATAACAATAAAAGCTCGAATCAAAATGAATTGATCCGAGCTTTTAAAAAATCCTTAGTTAATTTACTTTGCTACTGTGAATTTCTTAGATACCACTGTTTGATTTGTTTTAATTCTTATTACATAATTTCCACTTGTCAAAGACTCTGTATTTAATATTTTATTCGATCTTCCAGCTTTCATTCTTCCGCCGAAGGGTTGGTGCATTATCACTTTTCCATTGGCATCTACTACATCTACTATGACATCTTCATCTGTAGATAAGTCTATCTCTACTTTTAATAAATCTCGCACTGGATTTGGATAGATATAGACACTTAGATCATTTGCTTTCAATTTCTTGATTGCTACTATCTTGCTGTAGCTATATTTTCCATCTCTATCGACTTGTTTGATTCTGTAATAATACAATCCTGACATCACTACATCATAATCATCATGGCTATACTCATGTAGAGTTGCTGATGCATTTGTCGATGCGGATTCTTGACCGATCTTTTCAAAATCTTTTTCACTTTCGTGACGTCTTTCGATTTCAAAATGACTGTTGTTGATCTCAGTACCAGTACTCCAGTTCAACTCTGTAAAGCTTCCATTGTACTCTGCTGTGAAACCTAACCACTCCAATGGTAGGACTGACAAGATCAATCCCGCATCAACGTGTGGTATCGCATCTCCTGTATTCAATCTCATCACCTGTGTCGTTCCTAGACCTTGTGTACCTGTCACATCACTATCGATATCGTCATTTCCTCTGTTTGCTGTTGTAAATCCGTATTGGCTATTTGGAACAAACTTGACATAATAGTCTCCTGCTGCAATTCCATCCAATAAGTATTTTCCATCTACTCCAGTCGTTGATTCACTCACCATCACTCCAGCTGTGTTGTATGCTGCTACTTTTACGCCTTGTACTGGTTTCTCTCCTGAATCTTGCAATCCATTCTGATTTCCATCCAACCATACAAAGTTTCCAACAACTGCTTTCACCTGGAATCCTGCGTGGATATCTTTGATATCGCTACCACTCAATACTGTGATCTTCTCTGATGTATTCGGTCCGTAAGCATGTGTCAAATGACTATCCTTAGTTCTATCTGTTCCTTGGAATGCTGCACTCGCTGCTAAGTCTCCAGGTCTATCATATCTTACATAATACATTCCTGGTCTTAAACAACTGCAGAATGAATAGAATCCATCATCTGATGGTGTGCCTGGCTTAGGACCTGTTATTGCACTTGCTACTACATCTCCTGTCATCGCATTCACCAAATAAACACTTAATCCATTGATACCATTTTCTATGTCTTGATAGATTCCATCTTTATTCAAATCATACCATACTTCTCCACTGATACATGAACATTTGTACACACCATAATCCCATGTGCGATCTGTCTCACCTGGACTTAAGTAGGTCGTTGCATTCGTTCCTGCTCCATTGGATGCGTCAACATCATTATCGGTTACATCCGAGCCTCTGTTGAAGTCTGTATCTCCGTATCCTGCTGGCCTTGTATATTTCGCATAATATTGCATTGGCATTAACTTATCAAAGAAGTATTGTCCGTTGTTGTCTGTGATTCCTGTGCGCACGATTTGATTCGTCGCTGCATCGTATAGAGTCACTGTAACTCCAGCTATTCCTTCTTCTCCAAATTCTTGTTGACCGTCAACATCTCTATCATGCCATACATAATCTCCGTATGCTGCCAACTCTACAAATCCTGCATCAACCGTGCTATCACGCTCTCCCCAATCTAGACGTGTGCAATCTGTAATTCCACTTGCATTCACATCACTATCAGTTCTGTCGTTTCCTCCACGGTCTTTGAATGTCCAAGCACAATTTGGCATACCTAATGGACTTGCATCGAATCTTACATAGTAATCTTTGTCTCCAAATAATCCTTCGAAGCCATAGTTACCATTGATATCTGTCGTATCTCTTTGTACTACTGCTCCAGTCGCACAATCATAGATCGTAACATATACTCCTCTCAATGGCATCTCTCCTGCATCTTGTACTCCATCTCCATCCAAATCTTTCCACACTTTGTCGCCTAGATATGCAGTAACGGTTACCCTTTCTGGATCATGATCATCTTCATCTTCTTTAGGAAGTTCAGTTGTTCCATTTCCAGTGATTTCGTTATCCCATGGATTACCGTCATGAACCATTCTCTCCATAGGAGTATCAGATAATGGTTGACTATCTGCATCATCATTTGTTCGATTTACATTAAATGTATCTCTTACATTTCTGATTTCCGCATAATTCTCCCAAGACTCTACACTCACGTTTGAAGCTGGAATTCTAACAATTAACTTTAATGGTATTTTGATACTATCATTTGGATTTAATCTAACATTATTAGAATATTCTAATATAGATCCTACTACAGACCATCCAACATTGATAGCTGCAGGGAATGTAAATCCATTAGGTAAGTAATCTTTAATTCCTACCTGTGAACTACTTACATTACCTTGATTGTGTAAACTTATGATAAAGTGTACAGTATCACCAGGTAAGTAGAATAATTTCTCATTTGGAACCCATTTTCTCAATGCAAAATCAACTATTTGTGGCTCTGCTGGATCATGATCATCTTCATCTGTAGGATCATCAATTTTATCATCTTTTGGATCACCATCATTATCTGGGTCAGGATCTGGATCCGAGTCAATATCTGGACGTGAATCATTTAAAGTATCAATTACAGATTTTATTTCTCCTACATTTACCCAACTCTTATTCTGCCCAATCACTGGAGCTAACTTTAAGTAGATAGTTACTTTTGCACTATCTCCTGGAATAATATTTCCATTGTAAATTGTAGTTGCTTTTCTACTCGCAGCATCATATGACCATGTAGAATTTGAAGCTGCCACATAATTATATCCATTAGGGATATAGTCAATTATCTCTGGATTCATTGCCGTGATATTTCCTTGATTGAAAATAGTTATTTCAAAAGGAAGGCTTTGATTATATCTAAGAGGATAATTTCCTGTAAATTTCTTCCTTAAAGCAAGGTCAAATATCTCTGGTCCAGCAGGATCGTGATCATCTTCTTCTCCACCTCTATCATTAGAGAAAATATCATCATCATCTTCACTACCTGGCACAACTTCTCTTTCGCGAGGAAGATCAGAATCAGGACGGCTATCAGCGTCATCGTTATCTCTAACTCTACCAGTAGTATCTCTTAACTCTGCAACTTCTGTGTAATTAATCCAATCTCTATAACCACCATCAGTTCTTAACAATCTCAATTTAATAGAAACAGAAGTACTTTGGCCAGGATTTATTTTTGGCGCATAAACTGTACTTACTTCAGGATAAGCACCTGTCCATCCTGGATTGTCTGCAGGACTGTAGCTAAATCCAATTGGGATGTGATCTTCAACTTTAGTATTTACTAGAGGTACATTACCTTGATTGTAAATCTTAATATTAAAGTCTAACAATTGGCCATAAGTATATGGTGTAGGAGTAACTAATTCTTTTTTCAATGCTACATCAATAACTTCAATACGAGCTGGATCATGATCATCTTCATCTTCTCCTTTACTACTATCCCCATTCGTTTTATCATCATTTGAAGTATTAGGTTCCCCACCAGTGTCATCACTTGGATTAGAATTTGGATTGCTATCAATATCATTTCCTATGTTGCCTGATGGATCTTTTGCAATTGATATTTCACTATAATTAGTCCAAGCTTTGGATACATCAGTATAACAAGGGATTACCTTCAATACTATTTGAACAGTCATACTATCTCCTGGCACAAATGGTCCTGCAATTGTAGTCTTTGCAATTGAGTTTAATGGATCTAATATCCAACTAGGATTATTAGCATTTACAAATTCATAACCACAAGGAATGTAATCTGTCAACTCAATTGTATTAGCTGCCATACTTCCTTGGTTATACACTCTGATATTAAATGTCACAAGATCATTATATCTAAATGGACCTGTTTGTATTGTCCATTTCTTTTGAGCTAAATCGAATACTTCAATTCCTGCTGGATCATGATCATCTTCTTCTCCTCCTCTATCAATACTATTTATATCATCGTCTGCAGGGAAACCAGGCTCTACGGCTCTTTCAGAAAGTCCATCAGAACCAGGTCTACTATCTGCTTCATCAGCATTTCGATTCAACATATTAGTATCTATTAACTGAGTGATCTCTGCATAATTGATATAAGCTTTTTCACTTCCACTTGTCATCACCAATGTCAATTTCAATGGCAAAACAATAGAATCCCCAGGATTCAATCTTGTTCTAATCATCCGACTAATCAATGGGTTTGTTCCTGTCCAATTTGGATTAATTCCTGAATTAAAATAATACCCAGATGGCAAATAATCTTGAACCTGAACATTTTCCATCGGCACATTACCTTGATTTTTAATCATGATATTAAAATCTAGAACATCACCATATCTATATGGCCCTGCAGTAACTAATTTTTTTCTCAATGCTAAATCTAAAACTTCTATCCTAGCAGGATCATGATCGTCTTCATCCTCTCCTGCATTTCTGTCTCCATCAATTTTGTTATCATCAAGTGAATCAGGAATTCCTCCTGTATCATCAGATGAATCAGAATTAGGATTACTATCTATATCTTCACCAGGATTACGATCAGAGTCAAATGCTGAACTAATTTCTGAAATATTTGTCCACGCATTTTCTTCATTATTGGCACATGGAATTACTTTTAAAATTATGCTAATAGTTGTACTATCACCAGGTAACAAAGAACTACCAATTGTTCTAGTAGCTTTTCTAGTTAAAATATTATATGCCCATGAAGAATTACCAACAGTTACGAATTCAAAACCACATGGAACATAATCAGTAATTTCAATATTGCTAGCAGGTTCATTCCCTTGATTGAACACTCTTATATTAAATGTAACCAAATCATTATATTTAAATGGACCTGTTTGAATTGTCCACTTCTTCTGTGCTAAATCAAAAATACTTGGACCTGCAGGATCATGATCGTCTTCCTCTCCTCCTTTGTCAATACTGATTATATTATTATCTTCTGGCTCTCCAGGAAATACATCACGTTCTGTTGGATTGTCAGATTGAGGATTACTATCTATATCGTCATTAGTTCTACTAATTGAAGCTGTGTCCTCCATGCTTGTAATTTCTGCATAATTTACCCAGTTTCTTATATCACCAGTTGTTTGGTCTAATCTTAAAATTAAATTTAAAATTATACTATCTCCAGGAACTATTGGATCTGTAATAGTATATTCAACATTTGATCCCACTGCAGCCCAACCGAAATTTGATGAAGGTAAAAATGTATAACCATTTGGCATATAATCAGTAATTTTTACATTTTGCAAAAACTCATTGCCTTGATTATATATAACAATTCTATAATCATGATTTTGTCCATATGTGTATGGAGGCGAAGTAACTAAAGTCTTTCTTAGAGCAAGATCGATAACTTCAATTAACGCAGGGTCATGATCATCTTCATCTTCACCATTTTTACCATTGCCATCCTTATCATCATCATCTGATGTGAGTGGTCGTCCACCAGGATCATCAGATTGTGTAAAATTTGGATTAGAATCGATATCTAAATTGGTCATATTATTGCCTTTATCATCTTGACTTGCTATAATTTCTGAATAATTTATCCAGTTTGTGGTACCTCCAGAAGTTGGTACCAATTTTAAATAAATCGAAACAGAAACACTATCTCCAGCAGCCAACATTGAACTTAAATTAGTAGTTGCTTTTCTTGTAATACTGTTATATGTCCATATTGGAGTACTTAAAACATGATCAAATTCAAAACCTAAAGGAATATAATCTACCAATTGAATTTCATCTGCATTTATATTTCCTTGATTATAAACCCATATTTTGAATTCTACAATTTGATTGTAATTATAAGGTCCTGCTGTTTCCGGTTTTTTAATTAATGCTAAATCATAAATTTGAGGACCAGCAGGGTCATGATCATCTTCTTCACCATATTTATCATGGCTTAATATATTATTATCATTGACACTACCTGGCAATACTGCATTTTCCTCAGTATTGTTAGAACCGACTTCACTATCTGCATCATGGGTACTCCTGTTAGCTCCAGAAGCATCCATACTATTTAAAATTTCTGAATAGTTAACCCAATCTTTAGTTCCGCCATTACTTTGATTCAACTCAAGCATTAGAGTAACCGATGCACTATCTCCAGGAGCAATTGATCCAGCTAATGTTTGACTTATATTAGGATATGATCCAGTCCAATTCGGATTATTTGCAGCAGAATAATTATATCCTTCTGGAATATAGTCACCAACAACAATATTTGTGGCAGTATCGTTACCTTGATTATAAACTGAAATTCTAAACATCACATTTTGACCATAAGTCAATGTTCCTGAGCTCATCATAACTTTCCTTAGCGCTAAATCCCAAATTTTGATTCTCTCAGGATCATGATCATCTTCATCAGTTGATTGTGCACTATCGCCAATAACTCCACTACCATCGCCATTCACAAAATTATCTGCTGAGCTATCTGGTCTTCCACCTGGATCGTTATTATTATTCATATCTGCATCACTGTCTATATCGGCGAAAGTCATATCTATACCTTCTAAATTAGCACTACTTTTTATTTCGGCATAGTTTGTCCATGCTCTGAAGAAATTTGAAGTTACAGGTTGTGCAGTCAAATTTATTGTCAATTTAACACTATCGCCTGGCAAGACTGTGTTTGAATATAAGTATTCAGCTATTCCTACACTTCCAGTCCATCCTGGATTTAAACCACTATTGAAACTAAAACCATTTGGTATATAATCTATTACCCTTATATTTCTTGCTGATATATTTCCTTGATTATAAATTGTTAATGTAAATGGTATATTTTGCCCATATTCAAATGGTCCAGTTAAAGCCTTTGTTTTCTTTAACGCTAAATCATAAATATCTACTCCAGCTGGGTCATGATCATCTTCTTCTCCTCCTTTATTAGTAGAAGAAATATTATTGTCATTTACACCTCCAGGTAATACTGCATTTTCAGCTGCTGTATTACTTGCAGTATAAGAATCTGCATCATGTGTGGATTTATCAGTTCCTGTAAGATTTTCACTTCTTGTAATTTCTGCATAATTCACCCAATCTTTAATTCCACCATCACTATTTTCAAGAACTAATACAAGATTGATAATTGAGCTATCTCCAGGAGCTAAAGGTCCAGGAATTACATAACTTACATTTGGATATGTTCCAGTCCATCCAGGATTACTTGCTCCAACATAACTATATCCTACAGGTATATAATCTGTAACTCTTATATTTTGAGCAGTATCGTTTCCTTGGTTAAATACCTTAATATTAAAAGTAATATTTTGATTATAACTATAAGGACCTGCTGTCATATTTAATTTTCGTAAAGCCAAATCCCAAACATGAACTTGCTCCGGATCATTATCATCTTGATCTTCCGTAGGAACATTTCTTCCATCTTCATGAATCTCATTATCATCTAGGCTTTCTGCTACTACATCATTATCATCATTTTTATCCGCATCAAAATAACCATCAATATCATCTATTTTTGGATTTCCATATTCATCGATTGCTCTAGTAATCTCAGCTTCATTATACCATGCATTTGCAAAGTTTCCATCAGCTGGAACTTGGACAATTAGATTGATCGTAATAAAAGCGCTATCACCTGGAGCAATAGGACCTACTATAGTTCTAGTAGCAGTATTCACTGATAGATTCCATCCTGGATTTGATCCAAAACCAAAGCCTGCAGGAATATGATCTATTATTTCTACATTAGTCGCAGCAATATTTCCTTGATTAAATACTTTTATAGTAAATGGAACCACATCTCCATAATTAAATGGACCTGCTCTATTTGGTGTGGTTTTTCTTAAAGCTAAATCAAAGACTTCTACTCCAGCTGGATCGTGGTCATCTTCTTCTCCACCTTTATTCGTACTTGTTATATTATTGTCGTTTACACTACCTGGTAACACATTTTGTTCAATAATTGTATTTGAACCAACATTACTATCTATATCATCATTGCTTCTATTATTACCTGCATTATCTTGACTTGAAAATATTTCTGCATAATTTACCCAATTTCTTCTACCACCAACTGTATTTTCTAAAGTTAAAACAATAGTCACACTAGCACTATCACCTGGAGCTATTGGTCCAGATATAGTTCTGTTTACATTTGGATAAGTTCCAGACCAAGCTGGATTTAATGCAGCTGTATAAGTATATCCAACAGGAATATAGTCACTGATCACAACATTTCTTGCTGTATCGTTTCCTTGATTATATACTGTCATAGTAAAAGTCAATGGACTACCATATTGAATCGAGCCACTTGTATATACTTTTTTCAAAGCAAGATCCCATATTTTAATTCTTTCAGGATCATGATCATCTTCATCTGTTGCAGCTACTCCTTCACCTACTGCTCCTGTACCTGTGCCATTGACATAGTTGTCGGCTGGGCTTTCTACTCTACCTCCTGGATCATTACCATTTGTACCATCTGCATCACTATCAATGTCTTCATTTGTCATATCTATTCCTGAAGTATTTTCACTTCCTTTTATCTCTGCATAATTCGTCCATGCATTCAAGAAATCACCATTAGTAACTTGAGTAACTACTAAATTTAATGTCAGCGCAACGCTATCCCCAGGATTTAATGTATTAACATATAGATACTCTGCTGTACCTACACCTCCTGTCCAACCTGGATTTGCTCCTGAATTGAAAGTAAAACCTGATGGTATATAATCAACAATTCTTATGTTTCTAGAAGCTATACTTCCCTGATTGTAAATGGTTATTGTAAAAGGAACTGTCATTCCATAGATATATGGACCTGTATTTACTTTTGTTTTCTTTAATGCTAAATCATAAATTTGGATTCCATCAGGATCGTGATCATCTTCTTCACCTCCTTTATTTTGACTAATTATATTATTATCATTTATTGTATTAGGCATTACAGCCCTTTCTAAAACTCCATCAGAATTCACTCTACTATCTATATCATCTAAACTTCTATTTGCATTACTTAAATCTTGGCTTGCTGAAATTTCAGAATAATTGACCCAATTTATGTTTCCTCCTCTTGTTTGAGAAATAACTAGATTAAGTAAAATTTTTGCACTATCTCGAGGCAATATAGATGTTGTAATGGTTTTAGTAATAAGAGGGGCTGCTCCAGACCAACCATTATTTGGTGAGAATGAATATCCTGTTGGAATATAATCTTTTACTTCAATATTATTTGCAGTTTCATTTCCTTGATTGAAAACTGTAATTTCAAATTGAACAGTTTGACCATAAGTATATGGTGGATTTGTCAATAAAATTTTCCTTAAAGCTAAATCCCAAATTTTCACATCTGCACATACTGTGTCAATTTGTTCTGGAATACCATCATCATTGACATCTAATGTACTTCTATTAAATAGACCTTCGCCTGAACTTGGAATTCCCGGGGTACCACTTCCACAAGCACGGTAAATTTCGTCTCCAACAGTACCAATGTCAACTAGATCAATAGAAGCCTCTACTGTAATCGTAAAAATTTGACTTTGACCTGCATTTATTAATTGATCTGAAGCAAGAATCCATGAACCACTAGTTGCTAGAGTTATAGGTCCAGGATTTGCTGGATTTCCTAAAGCATTACTAGTATAATTTGCTGAGGTGATTTGAAAATCATCCTCAAATCCAGGAATATCAGTCAAATTATAACTACCAGATGCACCTCCCAAGTTATCAACACGAATTTGGTAAACAACTCTAAAGTTCTTAGAACCTAAATCTGTAACGCTTTGAATAGTTTTATTATGCACAATATAAGGTAAATCAACACAAGCAGTATCTAATTCTTCTGGATTTGGATCTAAATCATAATTTAAAGAAGATTGATTAAATGCTCCTTCCCCTGCTGAAGGTCTAAGAGTTAATGCATCACCACACTCTCTATAAATATCATCTCCAGTCCCACCGCCTTCCAAATTTATTGTTACATTACTACTTAAATTATAGGTGTGAACTGACCCAGCAGAAATGCTTTGATTAGATGCAAAAGTCCATGGGCCTGTACCTATTAGGCTGGAAGGGCCTGGGTTAGCAATATTTCCTGGAGCATTTGATGTATAATTACTTGAATTAATAATAATATCTGAATCAAAATTTGGTTGATCTACTAATTCATAAGTACCTGAAACACCACCCAAATTTCTTACAGTTATTTGATAATTAATTCTATAATTTCTAGGTCCTGTTTGAGTTGTAGATAAATACGTTTTCTCATGAATGATATATGGCAAATCTCCACAGGCATCATCAACCTCATCTACATCTCCATCATTATCATTATCAAGTGAAGATTGATTAAATAATCCTTGACCAAAGGTACCTGAAGTTCCTCCAGTACCTGGAGTACAAGGCGTATAAATATTATTTCCTAAAGATGTACTACTTAAATCAATTCTTACATCAACTGTCAAAGTATAATTATGCGAAGTTGCAGAAGCTATTGATTGACCAGTAGCCAACGTCCAAGGTCCAAAACCAGACAAAACTTGAGGCCCTGGATTCCCAGAATTTCCAGGTGCATTCGTAGTATAACTTCTTGCTAAAATTGAAATGTCGTCATCAAATCCAACTAAATCTGTCAAACCATAAGAACCTGGCCCACCTACATTTGTTACTTGAATATTATACACGACCCTATAATCTCTATCATTTAGATTTGTAATTGAACTCAAAATTTTTGAATGAGATAAAATAGGACAAGGTGTAACAGGTCCTATAATGACACTATCTACACAGGTAGACAAATTTCTATCTCTTACAAATAATTTATACGTACTTACCCCATCTGGTTTTAATGGTGGCAACGTTGCTGTGCCTAATGTGATAGGTGTACCATATGAAGATGTTCCTAATAAATTTCCATTATAATAGACTTCATATAGAAATGGTGCACTTGATGCAATATTTGTTGCATTTAAAGTTACAGTAAAATAATCATCTCCAGGATTAGTATAAGTACCATTTGAATTACATGGATTAACTGTTGTTTGTGTTATGTCCATCATACAACACAAGCCTGTAACATTTACTGTGGCAATAGAAGTATCATTTATACAAGGTGAGGTACCCAAAATAATATATCTAAATGTTGAAGATGTAGCTCCAATAGTTACAGAAAAAGTTCCTGCTATTGGATCAAAAGTGCCACCTGAACCACTGATTCTTGACCATGTTCCTCCAGTTCCTTCGTCAGTAATAACAGAAAATAAGTTAATTATTACTCCTCCACCTGCACAAGCATCTATTGTTCCATCTACTCCAGCTAATGGCTGAAGTGTAATATTCACAATTACATCCGCTGTATCAAAAGGACAACCACTTCCTCCAATAATATATCGAAATGTTGATGTTGTAGCTCCAATAGCCGGAATATATGTTCCTGCTCCAGCATTAAATGTTCCTCCAGTACCAGACAATCTACTCCAAGTTCCTCCTGAATTCTCGCCAGTCAATAAATTAAATAAATTGATAGTTGTTGTACTTGTTTCACAAACTGTAATTGATGATCCAGTTCCAGCTGATGGTGCCGGTGTGATTGTAATTGTTGCAACTGAAGTATCATTTGGACATGGCGATGTACCTATTACAATATATCTAAATGTACTTGTTGTTGTTCCTGCTAAAACTGTGAAAGTTCCTGCACCTGAATTAAAGGTGCCACCAGAACCAGTCAATCTACTCCATGTACCTCCGGTTTGTTCTCCTGTAATCAAAATATTTAAATCAACAATATTTAATGAACCATCACACTCTGAAGTATTTCCATCAATTCCAGCATTTACTGATTGTTGGATATTAACTGTCACATCTGCTGTATCTAAAGGACAGCCACTTCCTCCAACAATATATCTAAATGTAGAAGTTGTAGATCCAATAGCTGGAATGTATGTTCCAGCTCCAGCATTAAATGTTCCGCCTATGCCTGTCAATCTACTCCAAGTTCCACCTGAATTCTCACCTGTCAATAAATTATATAAATTAATTGATACTGTACTATTTTCACAAATTGTAGTAGATGATCCAGTTCCAGCTGTTGGCGCTGCTGTGATTGTTACTGTCGCTACTGATGTATCATTTGGACATGGTGATGTGCCTAATACAATATATCTAAATGTACTTGTTGTTGTTCCTGCTAAAACTGTGAAAGTTCCTGCTCCTGAATTAAAAGTACCACCAGATCCAGTCAATCTACTCCATGTACCTCCGGTTTGTTCTCCTGTAATTAAAATATTTAAATCAACAATATTTAATGAACCATCACACTCTGAAGTATTTCCATCAATTCCAGCGTTTACTGCTTGTTGGATATTGACTGTCACATCTTCTGTATCTGTTGGACATCCACCTCCTCCTACTGTATATCTGAATGTAGAAGTTGTAGATCCTATTGCAGGTACAAATGTACCTGCTCCAGCATTGAATGTTCCTCCTGTACCTGTCAATCTACTCCATGTACCTCCTGAACTCTCACCTGTCAATAAATTAAATAAATTAACTGATGAGGTACTATTTTCACAAACTGTAGTAGATGATCCAGTTCCTGCTGTTGGCGCTGATGTGATTGTTACTGTCGCTACTGATGTATCATTTGGACATGGTGATGTGCCTAATACAATATATCTAAATGTACTTGTTGTTGTTCCTGCTAAAACTGTGAAAGTTCCTGCTCCTGAATTAAAAGTACCACCAGATCCAGTCAATCTACTCCATGTACCTCCGGTTTGTTCTCCTGTAATGACACTAAATAAGTCTATTATTGTTCCTGAGCCATCACATTCTGTGTCGCTTCCGTCTGTACCAGCGTTTACTGCTTGTTGGATATTGACTGTCACATCTTCTGTATCTGTTGGACATCCACCTCCTCCTACTGTATATCTGAATGTAGAAGTTGTAGATCCTATTGCAGGTACAAATGTACCTGCTCCAGCATTGAATATTCCTCCTGTACCTGTCAATCTACTCCATGTACCTCCTGAACTCTCACCTGTCAATAAATTAAATAAATTAACTGATGAGGTACTATTTTCACAAACTGTAGTAGATGATCCAGTTCCAGCTGTTGGCGCTGCTGTGATTGTTACTGTCGCTACTGATGTATCATTTGGACATGGTGATGTGCCTAATACAATATATCTAAATGTACTTGTTGTTGTTCCTGCTAAAACTGTGAAAGTTCCTGCTCCTGAATTAAAAGTACCACCAGATCCAGTCAATCTACTCCATGTACCTCCGGTTTGTTCTCCAGTAATGATACTATATAAGTCTATTACTGTTCCTGAACCATCACATTCTGTGTCGCTTCCGTCTGTACCCGCAGACCTAAAAGGACTAACATTTACTGTTACTTCTGATGTATCATTAGGGCAACCAGGTGCAGATACTATATATCTAAAAATACTTGTAGTCGCACCTGTTGGAATAAAAGTTCCTAATGTAGAGTTGAATGTACCACCAGAACCTGATACTCTGCTCCAAACTCCTCCAGTTGAATCTCCTGAAATTAAACTAGATAACGTAATAGTTAAAGTCGAATTATCACAAACATTAGTTGAACCATTAGTTCCAGCAACTGGGCAAGTCAAAGCTGTAAACCCAAAATCTAAAGTATGATTATTTGCTCCATAAGATACTAAAAGAAATGTGACTTCTGCATTGTTGCCTACTAAGATTCCATCTGAATCAATTTTGTCGATCTCAGAATTTGTTGTTCCTGTTAAATTAGGTGTAGTTAGTATTTTTGTGCCAAGTGAAGTTTGTTTGCTTCCACCTTGAACGTTTGGAACTCTTATGGTATAATTTGTTCCTGCAATTAGTCCCAAATTATAAATATGTGAAGATGAAGTTGTTCCTAATGGATCAGAAGAAAATATATAATTACCACTAGAATTTGTTACAGCTGTAGCTATAAGTGTTGATCCATTATATAATTGCACAGTAATACCAGCTAATGCCATTTCATCTGCATCTTGAATCCCATTTCCATCTGTATCCATCCATATCCTGTTTCCTACTTCAACAGTAGGATCATCACAGACTACATCACCAGCCGCCATAACGGTTGCTTTAGCTCCTATAACAGAAGTTCCATATTCTGATCTTCCAGTTTCAAAATTGATATATCGTCCACCAGTCTGCCATATTGGGTTGCCTGGGTCAGCAAAACCACCTACAACAAATCCTGTTCCTGGCACAACAAGTGCACCACCGGTATATAAATTGGGGTGAGACCTTGTTCTTCCATTTTCAAAGAACCAATCATTACCTGGACCGTTATTGTAATCACCAGGTGGATCAGGTGTGAAATTACCTGGTTGACCACCACCATCAACATTTCTTGTTCTAGCTGTGGAGGTTAATGGACCAGATACACCATCATTTTCTAAGGTAAATGTGCCATCTGCATTTCGCCATGTCCTCAACAAATATCCTGGCTCTCTTGTAGATCCAGCATCAACAAAAACCTCACGATTCACAAATCCGATAATCATAGCTCCATAATCATCGAATGCTATTGAAAAAAAATGTGGCTGTATTGTCCCAGGATCACCATCTCCATCTCCACTGGGATAGGTAGTACTCCATGGTGCATGAGGCCAATCACCTCCTAATCGTAACCCAGCAGTTAACCAATCTGGCGTATAACTCAACACTTGAGTAAAAGTATTGCTTACTGGATTCATTTCATAAGCTTTAACTTGCAAATTGGCAGCAGTGCCTGAATTGGCATCGCAAACACCTCCTATATATAAATTTCCTGCATGAAAATCCAAAGCTCCAGGTCTAAACGTACCATTTGTACAACTTGCATTGGGTAGTGCAATTTCAGTTACGACAAGTGGAGCACCTGTATAACCTCCGCCTGGAATAGTTGCATAATTTATTCCACTAATATCTATCTTAATAAGATTTCTTTTTCCCATATTGATAGCATATAAGGTTTTCCCATCATCAGAGATTGCAATGCCTCCTAAACCATGAGTACCAAAAGTACCGTCAATAGAAGGAGAAATTGCTGAAGTGCTTATACCGAAAGCACCCAAATCCACTAATAACTTATTTGAAACGTAGGAATTTCCTGCCCCAGAGTAATTTGCAATTCTGATGACATCTTCTCCAACAGGATCTGCAGGAAACACTGTTGTAAGATCGCTACTTATTGTAGTAAAAAAACCTAAATTTGTGCCTTTTTGAACTGCAATTCCATAAGCCACCCCAGCTGCCGAAATCGGTATGTCATCTGTATGTGGTGTAGTAGATCCTCCAGAACCCATCATATTAACTGCTCTTCGGTCTGCTGTATAATCCCACGATCTAAGCCCAAAATCTGTCCCATCAGAATCTAAACCTGAAGAAAACATAACACGCATCACACCATCTGGATCACACGTATTTGCAACATATACACCTTGATTTACATTAGTTGCATTACCTAAGGCAAATTGCACTGAAGAACCTGACCCAATGGCTTGAGCACCGTCTAAATATCCATCAGGATATGTAAATTCCAGTCGGTACATTGTAGAAGTGTTTGTTCCAGTAATAGTGTAAGTTCCATTTGTTGCTGAAGTAGCTGTAAACATTGCACCAGCAGCATCAGTAGCTTTTACAGTAACAAATGCAAATGGCACTTCTGTTGCAGTCTCATAAGTTCCGTTATTATTTCCATCCATGAAAATAGTACCAGAAATTTGAGCATTAATTTGTGTTATAACACAAATTAATAAGACAAAAGCCATAAGTATTGCTTCTAGAATTCTTCTAGAATTCTTGACGAGACCAAAAAATGGTAAGTGTGAAGATTTATTCATATTCATTCAAAAATTAAGTCATTCAAGTTTTTCAACAAAATCTAGGATCGAAAAAACCATCCTTAGAATTTCATGGAAAGCAAATGGAATATTTATCTAATTTATGTTTCAATTCTAAAAAATAAACACATTATTAAATAAAATAATCCATAAACAAAGGTAAATACAATTTATTATATATTTTAAATTTTTTACATATTTAATTATTTTAATATTTATATAACTGATAATTATTTATTTACACATTAAATAATATTATAATTATATTTTGGTGGGTTTCTAAAATTGCTTAATAGAAAAGACATTATTGGCTAATATTTTAATTTATACTTAATGCTATATAGGATTAATAAATAAATTAAAGGGCTTTAAATCAAAGAAGGAAATTAAGTTTTATGATCAGACCTGGAGAAAAAATAAGATAGTTTTATTTTATATAATATTGTCAGAAATCGAGACATTTGAGGTGGCCACTTGTAAAATTGTATATATGCAGCCAAGTAAATTGAATTAAAAATCTAAGAAAGCGGGGGAAAAAATAAAATTAATTGATCAAATATAATCTTATTTGTTACAATGTTTGTTATTAAATGAAAACTAGAAATGATTGATAATTTACCCATATTTATAACACATGCCTTTGTTGTTAACTACATTAGGGACATTGCTACTTTTTATTTGGACAATTAAAAATTCTTATTCTGAAAAAACACAAAAACACACGATTTCAATTCTTATTTGCTTGACAATTTGGTTGGTTATTCAATCTATTTTATCATTGAAAAATTTTTATAAGGCCGACACAAGTTCCTTTCCACCAAATATAATATTGTTTGGAATTATGCCTACCATTTTGACTTTTATCTACCTTTTTGGTAGCCAAAATGGAAAAAAATTTATTTTTAGTTTGCCCTTAAAAAATCTTACTTATATAAACATTGTAAGAATTCCAGTTGAAATAGTTTTGTTCTGGTTATTTCTAAACAAAGCTATTCCTGAACTTATGACTTTTGAAGGAAAGAATTATGATATTGTAGCTGGGATCTCGGCTCCAATTGTTGCATATTTTGGGATAACGAAAACAAAATTAAGAAGTCATATTGTTCTGGTTTGGAACTTTATTTGTTTAGGGCTTTTATTGAATATTGTTATTATTGCATTATTTTCAGCTCCTTCGCCAATTCAGAAATTTGCATTTGAACAGCCCAACATAGCAATTTTAAATTTTCCATTTAGTCTCTTGCCTACATTTATCGTCCCCATTATATTATTTGGACATTTAGTTTCAATCATACAATTATTAAAATTTAAAATAAATTAAAAAAAAACTTAATATTTAATGCAATTCAATTTTCTTCAAAATCCAATTCTTCCCTACTTTATTATATTTATATTCAAGATAAGACTCATTCTCATGACCTGGTATTGAAAAACTAAAATCAAAGGGAACAAGGCTAATTTTTAATATATTATCTTGATTAAATTTAATTTTTTTGGCTTCATAATTAACCATAAATCGCTCATCATTGAGATTGATTTCTAAATTTGGAGCAGAAATAAAATGGCCGTCATTACTAACTTCAATACTAGATATACCATCTGCTCTTAGATCACCAAAAAATAATTTTTTCTTTCCTCCTATCTTAGCCAAAGAAAGCCCTAAAGCATCAATTTCGCTGATAGAATCAATTAATATGTAATCATCATTTCGTGTGAAATGTAAAGAATAAATTTTGCCTTTTGCTTTAGTTTTTGTAGAACCTTTTATTGATGAAACAAAAAGTAGATCAGACTCACAGTCATAGCAAATTCCCATTAATCCAAAATCAGTACAACTAGTATCTCCATAAAATTGAAAAACACTCTCCATTTCGCCTGTTTGAGAATGAATTCGATAAAGTTTATTTTGCTCACAAGGAGGATTATAATAATTATTAATATATGGTGTCGGACAAACAAACACATGCCCCGTTGGGGCAATAACAAAAGATCCCAGAGCACCTCCAAGTTTCCATGAAGGGTGTGAATATCGATATGGAGGATTATTGTTTTTAGGAAACAATTCAACTAAATGAAAACCAATTCTATACTTTTCAAATGTACTTAAATAAACCTTCATTCCAGGAGGAGTTAGTTTTTTGACAAACAAAGGATTACCCTTGCAATCAGAAAGTGGAATAACATCTTGACTGAAACAAATTTTAAAAAATAACATTAAAAAAATAATCGTGAATTTACTTTTCATGCTTCATTGGAATTAGCATTGGCCCCATATAACAAGGATAAGTCTTATACTGTTTTACACCTAAAACTGAAACTGTCTCTGCCCAACAATATTCTGCACCTTTGCTATTCTCATTTTTTGCCTGAGGCACATACCATATTATAAAATCGGAATCAGAAACTGGTTCAGGTATTGAGTCGATAAATTTCTCTGGACCTTGCTCATAATTAGTATTACAACATTGACCAAGGGAGGGTAAATCATTATCTCCTTCCTCTTTATTCTTGTGATGCAAAGAAATATAAGTATAAGCAAAATCTTGCTTTCCACCGTCTTGAAACTGCCCCATTGAAGGTTGGATTCCATAAGTCCATTGATCTGACTTTATCTTGTACAATAGGTTTTCTGGAGCAAGTTTTGAGATTTCATCATGAAGAAAATAGGTCTCAAAATTGATCTCGTCCCAATCGCTTTTTCCCCATTGATAAAATGACTTATTTCCACCATAAAAATGGATCCTGAATACAGGTCTATAGGTACCATTACTTCCACAACCTCGTCCTAATGATGCAGCTCCTACTCGAACTCTACCATCATTATAAAACTCGTATTTTTGTTCATAATTATAATTACATGGTTGTGGCCATAAATCAGAACTATAAATCTGAGTAAGCCTTAATCCTACCGCTTGTCCATTCTCTATAATGGTATCCCATTCCGGAATTTGGATCGCACCTACTACTGCTGAACTGTAGTATGGGCATCCCACTGCATCACTATAACCAAATTTTTCTGTAGGAGAATAACTCACGTGCCAATCCACTAATTTACAGCTTTCTAATATTTTTTTACCTTGATATTTTACATCAGAAATTCTAAGACCATCAGAGCTAGTTAGGCCATAATTAAACTCCCAAAGATCATTTTTAAATTGTTTATCTCTTATGCAATAACAATCATAAATATATTCATTTTGAAGATTCTTCTCTGTAAAATTAGGAGCAGCAATAGTATCATTTGCGCCCACTTCAGTCCAGCGAAATCCTACAATATCTATATCTGTCAAATCTACTATAGCCCATAATGCTTTTCCATTATATACTATGGTTGGAGCCACACATAAATGTCTTGAACGCTCACATTTAGACCTAGCCAATGAAGTCTTTGTGCTCGCCATGATAACATCTTCTTCTGTTGGTCGAAAACCTAAAATAGCTCGCACTTCTGGATGATGCAAAACTAATTCTACAGCAAGTTTTTCCATCCTTTCACTGATCTGTGGTTGTAGATATTTGACGTGATCTATTAGTAAAATTTCACTTAAGCTAACATCCACAATAGCCAAACTAGTAATATTTTCATTAAAGTTGAACATTTCAACTTTATAACAATTTCCAGTTTTACATTTGCCCATTAGGTAAGGATTCATATCTGACCAATTCAGCCTGTGCACTGAGGTAATTTCACATCGATCAAATTCACCATAAGATGTCCCCAAAGTATACAAGTTAAAGACAGAGTCTCTGAAACATAAGGATTGCGCTTTATTTGCTCGCCAATCAGGACTTAAAAGATATCGATAAGGCAACTTTGAATTCAAAATCGAATCAATATTACTCAATTCTTTGCGTCTAATGCTATTGTAATGTTTAAATCGTGGATCAATATTATACTTCCGAGACAACAATTTTTGTTCTTGGCTTAACATTATACTGCTGAACAATAATGCACAATTCAATAAACTAATTTTGATCATATTATTCATATCTGAATTAAATGCAAATAGTGGATTATAATAATACTTCGAATATTGAAATTATTAATAAATTGAAAATTTAAGTTTTTAAAAAATCTGATGCGCCCAAAACACATCAAAATACCTCAATAAATATAAAAACAACTATACTGTTTTTTGTTTTAAATGCTACCAAAATAACAATTTTTTATTACGAGTATTGTTGTATGTTTGAACTTCCAAAATTACGCAATCGGGCAAATTGTGATTCTTTATAATTTTTACATAATTTCCGAAGCCTCTTTCATAAGAACTGGATTGTATAATCTGACCATTTAAATTATAAATCGTCCAAGATTTTATTGCGTGAAATTGTTCACATTGAATTTCTATTTGACTTGGAGTGACAAATATAGAAATTTCCTCTTTAGATTTAGCATCATAATTCAATTCAAGATCAGCTATTGTAATAGGATTTTCATACTCTCTGACATATTGAACTATTCGATAATAATTCTTTCCTGCTATTGGATTGTTGTCAATACAATCAAACTTGTCATTCATTTCAAAATCCAAAGTGGCAATATTAATCCATATTTTTTTCAATTCATTATATTTTTGAAATTGCGCAATACCTCTATAATGAAAATTTGAAATCTTAAACTCTATACGCTCTTGCTTTACATGTGATATTAATTCTATTTTATTTAAACCTAAAACTCTTGATAAATTAGGACAATCATTCATTGGTTTCAAAAAACAAGGATCAACATCTTGAGGTAACAGAGGAGTTATAGTTATTGGCGCAGCAGAATACTCATCTGAACCTATATCAAATACTGAAATTCTTGACTGCCCATCAAAATCTATGATAGGTGGCACCACTGCTCCGCTATCTATCAAAAGACTAGAAATATTTAATCTATACAATTCCTCTTGTGTGTCGTAAACTAAATCAGGATTAAAATTAAGCCACCCTGTAGATGTTATACCCAAATTTGAGCCATAGTAATGATTTCTTGTATAAAATATATTTGTTGGAATATTATCATATTTAATAAATGGTCCTTGTATTGCTGATAACAAATTATTTGAAAAAAATATAGAATCTGCATTAACAGTCCCACCAGGTACCCCTATTCTAATAAGTGGATCATCACAATTCACAAAAGAGTTATTCCAAATTCTACTATTATAAACTTTCCAATAGCCATTAGCGGCTGGATTAGCGTCTCCATTCATTATTGTTATTGGAGCTCTAAGATCACTTGAAGATGCTCCAATAAGATCTTGAAAATAATTATTGTAAATTTCATGATTCCCATCTATTACTCTTACACCAGAACTTCCAGGATAATTTTCACCCAGAAAAAAATTCCCATGAACAAAACAATTGGCACCATGTCTTAATGTGAGTTGACCATTATTAGCTCTGAATGTATTATATCTATATGTATTATATTCACTTTTGTTTGAAATTATTTCAATTTCACCATCACAATGTTCAAATAGATTAAACTCAAAAATATTAAATCCATTTGTCCTTGAGGTATTACTATCCCCAACTCTTATTGTTTCGCCACCATTTCCTCCTAATGGCAAAGTTCTATCCAAAAAATAATTATGATCTATTTTATGATAAGTTGAAGGTGATTCGTTTGGAAAGCCACCTGCACTCGCATACCAAACTACTAAAGTCGGCCCGTAATTCGATTTGCCTTCAAATCTATTATGATCTACTCTATTATTAGTTCCATAAATAGATACCCATTTGTTATCAATAGAGTTATTTGAATTATAATAGTATATATGTGAGTTTGTAAATCTACAATGATTAGCCAAAATAGAGCTATTCCTAAATTCAACTATATGATTTGTTCCTAATGAGGATGGATTTGGATTTTGGAATTTTAGTCCAT
The DNA here is from genome assembly GCA_016722295.1 of Saprospiraceae bacterium. Lineage (GTDB taxonomy): Bacteria > Bacteroidota > Bacteroidia > Chitinophagales > Saprospiraceae > Vicinibacter. The sequence continues at coordinate 128,254 of JADKGL010000027.1, read as the reverse complement.
AAACTACTAAATAATTACCAAAAATTTTAATTCTAGATGATCCCTCCAGCTTAATAGTTCCAGGAATCTCAGGCATTAAAACTATTGGATTAGATAATGTGCCATTTGCACCACCAAATAATATAAGTTGATCAGTCCAAATATTACCTACCATTATTAATGTATCACCTGGTGCACCCACATTCATTGCTGTGGTAATTTCTGCTGCACTCGAAACCATTACTCTTCTACCAAATAAATTTGTAGAGAAAATAAAAATTAAAAAAAATATAGACAAATGTTTCATTCTCATTCTTTTTATTGATTAATCCTTTAAAGTAAATACTATAACATTCTCTTTATATAATCAACCTTAATTCGCAAAGTTATAAATAATAATTTTATTTAAGAAACATAATCTCAATTTTTATTTTCAACTTTAATTTTGCTTGAAAGATCAAATTCGTGTAATATTAGTTATATATTTAAAATTAACATAATATTTTATATTAATAAAATAATTAAAATATATTAATTATTAATAATCAATGCATTACATATTAATTTATATTTACTTTATGGACATCTTTAAATTCTCCAACGACATAGGAAAAAATCCTATGTCATTGAAAAAAGTGTCAAACTCTAACAAAAAACCCTATTTAATCATTTACATTTTCAATTTATTTCGTAATTAAAATTTACTAACCCTTTTTTACACCCACTGTAAAACAGTTTGGATTGAGACAATAGCTACATGCTGTCACTGGGCCTATATTCACCGTATTTGAGCAAATAGGAAAAACATTATCAATGATCGTTATAGAATATGTAGCAGTTCCATTTGCTTGAAGAAGTGGATTGCCTCCTGCTCCATTGCCAGTTATAGTGATTGAGCTTCCCGATGCTTTTGCAGCGCTTGTATAAGTTCCTATTTTTACGATATAGTTCCCACTACCACCAGTAACTATTGCACTAAGGGTCAAACTAAACCAATCATCTGAAGTATTAGCAGGAGTTCCATTATTATTACAAACTGTATTAGTACTTTGAACAGTGACCTCGCAACATGAAATTGTTTTTACTTGAACTGGACAGTATAATTTTACCGGCACTCCAGCTGTATCCATTCCGGTATAATAATATGCTTCATAAGTATCTGAGAGACCAAAAGAGGAACTTGTAATTTTTATAGAAGACCCTGTACCAATTAATGTATTAGAGGTACTATCATACCACATGACATTGGTCAAACCAGTCTCTGCTGTGAGTGTCAATGTATCTGGTTTATCATTGCAGATTTCATGATAATTTGGAGTACACGAAATAAATCCAAAATCAAAAGTGTGGTTGTTTGCTCCAGTTATTGGAATTTCTGAAATGAGAATTGATGCTTCAGCATTAGTTCCTACTAAAGCGCCATCACTGTCTCTTACATTGTCTTGGGTATTTGGAATCCCATTATTTGCATTTTGTGAGGTAAGACGATAAGGACTTAACACTGATTGCATCGAGGCACCTGCAGCATTTGGAATTCTTACTGTATAGGTCATATTAGCCATCAATTGGGATATATTGAATATATTGTCTGACACTCCATCTCCATCATTGTCAGTTCTAGTGGCATCATTCGAGAATAAATAATTTCCATTTGCATCAGTAATAGATGTTGCGATCACTGTTCCTAATTGAATCAATTGTACTGTTACTCCAGCTATTGCCAATTCTCCTGCATCTTGCACCCCATCCTTATCTGTATCAAGCCACACTCTATTTCCTACTTCAATTGGAGCTGGATTGCAAAGTAATTCTAAATCGCCTAATCCATGTCCTTTTGATAAACTACCATAATCTGGATAATCTGTGTTATACAATTGATATCCATGTACTTTGCTACCATTACTATTTCTCATTGTAATAATTCCACCAGTATTTGCTCTTTCAATGGGGTCGTATGCAGTTATCATTACTTGTCCAGAACCTGGCAATATAGCCAAAGCTCCCAATGTCGATTCATTATGGTATGCTACCCAAGTATCTCCACAATAAAACTCGCCTCCACCAGGTCCAGCATATGGAAACGCACTGTTTGTTTGTGCACCACATCCGCTTACACCTCCAGCAATTCCACCATTCTCAAGTGTAAAAGTTGATCCAGTCTTGGCTGCTCGAAACACATCACCAAGTGCATATACATATACGTATTTTGTAGTTCCAGGTAAATAATTTTGTTGAGCAAATTGTAAAGCTGTTCTATCCAATGCACCAATAATCATCGAACCATCAATGTCAAATTCAATATCTGACAACATTGGTTGCTTTTTATCAATTCTATAATATACTGGATGTATCGGATTTGAATCATCTATGAAGTCTAAATAATTATCTGTCCAAGTAATCGGATCTTCAACGGCAAGTGTTGGATTTATAGATCCCCAAAATTTAAAATCCAAAGGGATACTCACCTTCAGTGACCATGAACCACCACTGTATTCATATACATAACCATCCAAATCTGCAATCGTAGCACCTGCTCCTTCTGCAGTACAAGTGACACTTAGGAATAAACCCCCTCTGTAATACTTCAACCCAAAAGGACGCGCCACACCATTTGGACAAGTGACAGAAGGCATAGCAATGGTAGATAATTCAGCAGCTGTAATTGGAGCTCCCGTAACATTAAATGCTGTAAGATCAATCACTGTAATATTTCTCTGAAACAAATTAACTACATATAAGGTATTTCCATCATCTGATATCTCAACATCTCCCATACCTTCTTTCAACGCTTTTGAAATCACTGTTGAGTCAGCGCTTGATGTATTTACACCAAAAAGACCTCTATCTACATTTGATGCAATGGATCCAAAATCAACACCTAAAGCTTCTAAATCCAAAAATGATGAAACAACCGGTGTTGCACCCGAATAATCAATTTTATACAATCCACCAATTCCCAATGGACCCAATCCTGTATGCCTTCTTAATAATGCACCAACGAATAGATCCTTCGTAAATTTATTATAAGCCACACCGTAAGTTGTTCCTATCTGTCCTTGTGTCGCATCAACATCTGGCGATGGAGCAGCCCCTGATAAATTATATGCAAAGGACAAACCAGCTTTGATAGAAGCATTTTCTACCAAAGGATTTCCAATAAAATAAATAGGTGTAAAAACATCAGGTATAGATTGACAATAATCTGCTGGATAGTTTATTCCAAAATTTGCAGTAGCACTTGCAACATTGTAGAATTGTGTACACTTGATTGATTTGATGTTCCTACAGCAGATGAGTAATCACCTATAGTATATCCCGAAAACTCAATTCTCAAGGGCAAGGACAATCCCGAAAACGTATAGCTACCAGTAGCCGATGTTGTAGTAGATCCTACTTCACCTAAATTATTATAAGCTATAACTGTAACTCCAGCTACTCCTACTTCATTATATGAAGTGGTAACATCTTGAGTTCCATTTTCATTAAAATCGCGAAATACGGTCCCAGAAATCTGTGAAAAAAGTGTTGTACTAAATAGAAATACAATTAATGCTGTAACAAAGTTTAAATTCTTCATATTCATTCAATTCAGCACAAAGATAATTACATATTATTAAAAAACACTATATATAATCACATATAATAATATTAATATATAAATTCCTGTAAACGAAATACTTGATTCGAACTAAATTAAATTAAAATAAGCCTTCCAGAATTTATAAGCTTTTTAATTTTAATTCGGCTGAAAATTTAATGAATTTGCTTAGACAATTTTGCTAATGTAAGAATTGAATATTATAAATAAAATATTCAATTCTTACGCTTTTAAAAAATCCTTAACTCAATTACTTAGTATAATTACTAATATTAATTCTTTTGCACGCCTATTGTAAAGCAATTTGGATTAGGGCAAGAACTACATGCTGCAACAGGCCCTATCGAAAAAGTAGTCAAGCAAGACCCGTTCGTTGCATCTTGTACAGTTACAGTATATGTAGCTGTACCATTTGCTTGTAAAAGTGGATTTCCTCCTGCACCATTTCCAGTTATAGTAATTGGACTTCCAGATGCAGTTGATGCACTTGTATATGCACCAATTTTTACAATATAATTTCCACTACCACCTGTAACAGTTGCACTTAGTGTCAAACTAAACCAATCATCTGTTGAAATAGCTAGAGTTGAATTATTATTACAAAGTGTACTTGTATTTTGAACCGAAATTTGACAACAAGGGATAGTTTTAACTTGAACTGGACAACATAAGCTCACTGTACAACCTGTAGCATCTAATGCAGTATAATAATATGCTTCATAAGTATCAGATAATCCCAAAGTTGAACTTGTAATCTTTATAGAAATACCCGAACCGATTAAGGTATTAGTCGTGCTATCATACCACATCACATTAGTCAATCCAGCATCTGCCGTTAATGTCAAAGTATCTGAACCATCATTACAGATCTCATGATAATTTGGAGCACAAGCAAAAAATCCAAAATCAAATGTATGATTATTTGCTCCTGAAACAGGAATTTGGGTAGTGAGCACAAGTGCCTCTGCACTAGTCCCTACAATGGCTCCATCACTATCTCTTACGTCTTCTTGAGTTGCTGGAATTCCATTATTTGCATTTTGTGTTGTCAATCTATAATTGGCCAATGCTGATTGTTTACTTCCCCCGTTGATATTTGGTATTCTGACTGTGTAAGTCATATTTGCTTGTAATTGAGTAATATTATAAATACTACTTGATGTATTAGTACCTGTTGCATTAGTAAAATAATAATTACCTGAAGAATTAGTTACTGCAGTTGCAATCACAGTTCCAGAACTATTGACCAACTGAACTGTAACACCAACAATAGGAGATTCATTTGGGTCTTGTACCCCATCACTATCGGTATCTAGCCATATCCTATTTCCTATTTCAATTGGAGGAGGTGGAGTTAATAATTCTATATCACCTATACCAATTCCTTTCCCTTGATTTTCAGAAACACTACTCCCAGTTGGACCCATTGTAGACATTATTGTATACCTTGAAGTATGAACACCTGTTGTATTATTTAACACAATGACTCCATTGGTAATTGCCCCAGCTGGATCTGTCGCAGACATCATGACTTTGGTCAATCCACAAACCGAAGATATTCCACCAGCACAGGCATCACTTTGAATACTTAAATTTGGAAATGAACCATTACTTACCCCATTATCATTTCCATAATATTCTACTCCTCCAGAACCTACATTATTAGTCCAAGTTGAACCTGATTTTGTGGCTCTCAATATATCTCCAAATATGATTACATCATATAGTCCAAAATCGGTTGTAACATTCCTATAATTATCATGACCTGTTTTTATACCATATACATCTAAAACACCCAATATCATATCCCCATTATTGTCAAAATCAATGTCGCTCAACAGAGGTTGTGGATTGGTATTGAAATCTGGTCCTTGAACGAAAGTATTATTCCAATTATTCCAATTACCTTGAGCTATGGGACGTAGAGGACTGTTCAATGTAAAAACAGGTGATGCAGACCAAGTTGAAGTAGCCACATCAAAAGCATATACATGGAGTGATAAATCTGAACTACTGCCTGTAGAACCATCACATGTGACCCCTACATACAATTTGCCGAGGTAGTATTTTAAAGCCCAAGGACGAACCTGACCATTGATACAACCTGGATTAGGTATATTAAATTGCGAAATATCTCCTCCAGTAGGCGCTGTAAGCGTTGGGGTAAGATTAATTCGAATTAATTTTTTTTCGAATAAGTTGACCGTAAATAAATATTTTTCATCTGAGCTTATATCAATATCGCCCAGACCAATTTTCCCAACTTTGTCAAAAGCTTCTACATCATGCGTGGGGGTAGTAGGACTACTTAATCCTCTTACACTATTTGAAGGAATTGTACCTAGATTTACACCAAGTGCAACGAGATCAACTAATAATGAGGCTGTAGAACTTCCATTGTCAGGAACTTTATAAATTGCTCCAAGCCCATTAGGCCCAAGACCTACATGCCTTCGCAGAAATGAAGAAGTAATGATATTTCTTGTTCCTTTATGATGTGCTATACCCCAGCAAGATCCAACTTGAGATGCTAAGGCTCCAACTGTAGGAGTGGGCGCTGTTCCCACACTTCCCCACCAATTTACATCTGAAGCTAAAGCAGATGTAAATGAAGTGATAGACCCATTATTAAAATTAAATATAGGGACAGCATTTCTACTTCCCGCTGTAGCATTCAAAATGGGATCTCCTGAACGAAATAATGTGGTTGCTACCTGAGGATTTAATGTGCTCATATAACATTCTCCCACTTGAAGCCCAAAATTGACAGAAGTAGAAGTTGCAGAAATAAACTGAACACTACTTGTGTTGCTAGTTCCATTAGGACCACTATAGGTATCAGTAGGATAACCACTAAACTCTACCCGAACAGGAAAGGATGTAACTGCTGGTAATGACCAACTTCCCGTAGCACTTGAAGTTGTAGTTCCAACAATTGCTCCAGAAGAACTATAAGCAATAACAGTAACACCAGCCATACCATTTTCATCAAAGTCGGTAATGTTCTCTTTAATTCCGTTTGCATTAAAATCACGGAATACAGTTCCTGAAATTTGAGCAAAAAGTCCTGTCGTAAGTAAGACAAGAAACAATACAGCGGCTAGGTTTAATTTCTTCATATTCATTCAATTCATCAGCAAAGTTAATTACATATTACTAAAAATTGCTATATATGTACAAATATAAAAAAACAAATATATAACTAATTGATTATTAAAATTTTACACATTTATATTTAATTGAATTAATACACTGTAATCAAAATCACTTGACTCTGGCAAAAGTGTCAAGCCAAAGAATAAATCTGTGTTCTAAAAAAATTATACTGTCTATTCTTACATTACACTCAATTAAAATATACCAAAGGATTTGAGAATACCAAAAAACTAAATTTTACTTTTCCATAAATTCTTTAATCAAAGAATTGCTTTCATTGGCTCGTTCGAACATCACAAAATGTCCAGCACGTGAAATTAGTTTTAAACTTGCATTTTTCATTTGGGCGACTCCTTTTTTACCTACAGTCTCTGCTTTACCACCATGTAAAAAACGATTTGGGATCAGATTATCCTGTGCTCCAAAAACAACCAATGTACGTTGATTTATATTTGGTAAAAATTCAAAGACTGGCTGGTTGACCATAGCATTCACTCCTTGAACAACATGATGACAAAAATTACTAAAATCTGAACAGCTGCGAATATTAAGTCTATCTTGGACCATAAATCCAGCATCTCTTGGCATTCTATAAAAATTAAAATAATAATTAACTCTTATTTGTTCGGCGGTTGTAAGTCTGACTGCATCAGCGCTCATCACATCTCGAAACCACTGTTTTTGGCCTTTATTGAATGTCTCCAATCCTGCTGGAGCAAACAAAATCATTTGCTTGATAAGTTTTGGATATTTTAATGCTGCCGTCAAACTTATTTGAGCTCCCATAGAATGCCCAACTAATGTCACTTGATTCAATTTCATTTTTTGGCAAAAATCTTTAATTATTTCTGCATAAAACTCCATTGATATAGGTGCATTCGGTTTTGAAGATTTGCCAAATCCTGGTAAATCTATTGCAATGCATCGGTACTGCGATTTAAGTTCATTTATGTTTTTATTCCAAGCAGGGAGATAAGAGGCCAGTCCATGGATAAAAAGTAAAACCTCTCCTTTACCTTCATCTGTGAATGCGATTTCGATTTCATTATTCAACTGAAGAAATTGTACTTCTTGTTGATAAGCTTTTATTTTCATAGTCGTAGTATTCTTGTCTTGTGCAAAACCAAATCGTAGCATCATCAGTAAAAGGAATATTGGTTGAATTGTTTTTAACATTTTTTATGGATTAGATTATTAAAAAATAAGCCATTTTAGACAGGCAAATGCCATCCATGGATTAACAGGTCTTGCAGCATTGCTACCTTTTGTAATATTGGAATCATAAAAATCACCAAGCTGCATACTGGCTGCATGGACTTCTGCAGTCAGAAATGCACCAAAATCATATCCAATTTTTGCATTAGTTTCCAATCCAATAAAATTGCCACCTCCATATGGAGCTACCATAGAACTTGCTGCTGCAAATCCAAATTTTGTATGCAGCTTATGCGGAATAAAATCATGTGCTATATTCAATGTCCCACCTGCAATACCATATCCCATATTTGACAGATCAGGCACTGCGGCAACAAATCGATTGACCACATTCCCATGTGGAAATAATAAATATGCTCCAGAGCCTATAAAAATCGCTCCTGGGCTACCCCAGGTATTTGCTGTAATAACGCCATTGTACTTTTTATCAAGATTCCCATCATTGTCTCCTGTAGTGAGCAATGCATCAACACTGATCGCATCACCTGTGGTCTGCCCGTAACGATATGCAGCTCTCAGGTTTGCTGCCAATCCACCTATCGTTGTAACAGTTTTATAATTTGCATCTTGTACAGCCTTTTGCTTTACATTTCCAAAATTGTAATTTACAAATCCAGAAAGATTCCACGGGTCATGCATCATTTCTTCATTTCTACTGAAATACATTCCTGTCCAAAATACATTTCCTTTATATGGATCAGGAGATAAACTAAAATGATATGTTCCATTATAATTGGTCAATGGACTAGCAAAACCCTGACCTAATATGCTCACTCCACCTTTTCCTGAAGAAAAATCTCGAACATGATATATTGATGCACCGATATTCCACAATTTTGTTGCAGCATATTGATGATTGAGTTCAAACAATGTGACATCATCATTGAGCTCTACATTGTTTTCATAAAGTTTATACATTCCAAACTTTGACTTATGTCGATCTGTCTGTCTTCGAATACTAACACCTACCCCATCGGTTCCCCAAAATGCAAGGCGATATCCTGTTTGTGTAAATTTATCAAAAATGCTTCTATAAGGATCATGCGGAGTATCAAACATTCTTTGTAATCCAATATTCACTGTCCAAAATTTCCATGGCACAAATTCTGCTTCAATATTTTGAGTTTGTAGATTGACTTGATCAGCAGAAATTGCTGAACCAAAATTTCCACCTGTACCATAAGAAGCATCTCCCCATGTCCAGTCGATCTCAAAACTTGCACGCAATGTAGCTCTGCCATCAAAGATCTGAGGACTATATATAAAAAATGGAATCAATCGCTGCTCTGCATAAAGTGCTTTTATAGACGTTGAGGTAGTTGTGGTATTATTTCCAAACAATCTACCTACAATCTGACCTTTGAGAAAATCATTCTCTGGATAAATATTCATCGCTACATTCTGTTGATAAAAATAGAAATAACTTTGAAATTGCTTATTTGCTTTTTGCGGAATAATTTTATCAAATCCTTTGAAACCATCAACATCATTTGACTGCGCAACAGTATAAGCAAAACTGAAAATAAAAAAACAACTTGCTATGAATTTATATCTCATGATCAAAGATAAAATGAATAAAAAAATATCGACAGACTACAAGAAATTGTAATCTGTCGATTATTGTTAAAAAAATATCTACTACTCTATTCTAGTATAATTCTGGACATTACCGTCTCCAAATTTTCCTCCAGATGTACTGCCTATTCCTCCAGCAGGAGTTGGCGCTGTTACGCCTGTAATTGCAGGAGATGTTTGTGCTACTTCATACTTCATTGTTTTGTTATCAGATGCAACTTCAAATATACCTTCTGCAGTAAGCACTGTTGGTGAAGTCTGATTTAAAATAATTGTATAAATATTGCCAACACTTGATTTTGCCTGCGTATATGTACCAGACAATACCACTTTTGTTCCACCTTTCCACTGATCTACTGTATAAGTATTATTAGTGTTAAATGTTGCAAAAATAGAATCTGCAAAACTAGTTAAAATAGGAGCTACAGGAGCAGACTTCCATTTACCATGAGTGCCAACTTTGCATGCTGTACATACACCGCCACAATCGATACCTGTCTCATCTTGATTCTTGATACCGTCACTGCAAGTTCCCTTTGCCTCTTCTTTAGAGCAAGAAATAAGAGTTGCCAATCCTATGATGGCTGCGAATAAAAATAATTGTACTTTTTTCATTGTTAAATTTTTTTGTTTGTTGTATTAGAGAATATGAATTAAAGATTTTTCAAAATTTTATGATTGATTTTTCCAGAATCTGTTTTGGGCAATTCATTGATGAAAATAATCTGTTTTGGTATTTTATATTTTGCTAAATAAATACTGCAATGTGATGTGATATCCTGGTCGCTAACATCATGTCCTTCATTGATAACAATAAAAGCTTTGCCCACTTCTCCCCATTTTTCATCTGGAATACCAATGACTGCACATTCTTTTATAGCTTTCATTTTTCGGAGAGCACGTTCCACTTCTGCAGGATACACATTTTCACCACCACTAATGAACATATTCTTCAATCGATCAATGATAAAAAGATATTGTTCGCTATCTTGTCGTACTATATCACCTGTCTTAAACCAATGCCCATCTTCTGAAAAGGCATTATGACTTGCTTCATCATTTCGAAAATAAGCTTTGGTCACCATTGGTCCCTTCAACCACAATTCGCCGTTTTCGTCTACTAAAGCACTATCGCCGTTTTCCTTAATGATTTTTATATCAACATAAAAATTTGGTCTTCCTATGCTCCCCATTTTTCTAATAGCATCATCTTGATGCAATGAAGTAAGATTTGGACCAACTTCTGTCATGCCATATCCTTGACGTATAGCAATATTTTTCTTTGCATATTTTTCAATTAATGCCAATGGCATCGCTTCTCCTCCTACGATGATATAATCGAGATACTTAGGATTCCATTTCTCGAAACTCGACTCTTGTGCCATCATAGCCAACATAGTAGGCACACCCATGAATACATTGCATTGGGTTTCTTCAATTTTTTGCATGACTTCCTCAGCATCAAATTTCTGCATCAGATAAGTGAATCCACCATGATGCAACAACGGTGTTAATAAGACATTCCAGCCTCCTGTATGGAAAGAAGGCATTACGATAATAGTCTTGCTATTTGAATTAATATGTAATGAAATCTCTGTATTAATGCTATTCCAAAATAACATTTTATGCGAATACAACACACCCTTTGGTGAGCCACTTGTACCAGAGGTATAGAGTATCATGATAGGGTCATCTTCATCTATCGATGTACGATCATATGTTGTATTCAAAGGTATTGAATGAAAATCTAATTCAAGTAACTTATCGTGATATGATTGCGGAATCAAAGATGAAAATTGGTCCTGTGCAAATATAAATTTTGGATCAGCATCGTGTATAATTTCTCCTAGCTCCTTACTTGCCAATCTATAATTCAAAGGAACCAGTATGATTCCAGTTTTTTGACATGCTACAAATAAAACGACATAAGAAATGGAATACATTGCAATACATGCAATGCGATCACCTTTCTGTAATCGCAATCCATTGTTGAAATATGAACTTAAGGCATCAGCTTTCTCATTCAAATCTTTGTAAGAAATCACAGCTTCACTGCCATGCTCCTGCAATGCGATATGATTTGGACTGTACAAAGCCCATTTTGAAACCCAATCATATCCGTGCATTTCAGCCATATTTATTCGAATTTACTTTTTACATTTTAAACAAAGATGCTCCGAAAGCTAATCCTCCTCCAGAACCCATAAAAATCAAATATTCTCCTTCACCGATTCTATTCGACTTCATCCATTGATCCAATGCCATTGGAATACAAGCAGAACCTGTATATCCATACTCATGCATAATTGTTGCGGCTCTATATCTGTCTACACCAAGTGCATCCATTGTATCGTATATGGAATTTATATTAATCTGAGTAAAGAAAAAATGTTGTACATCCGTTACTTGTATTTGTTCTCTTTCACAAATTTCTTTAATCATTTCACTCCAAATTTGAGTATTTAAAGCTGGGGGAATTTTTTTTATAAAATGTAATTGGTGTGATTTATTTTGCAATGTAAGTTCATTCACTGGAAACTTTGATGCACCCCCATAAATCCCCATCCAGTCATGATATTCACCTTTGGTCAACATTTTACTTTGCCGATATCCTTTCGTCAATTCTGATTTGCTTTGCAATATAGCAGCACCTGCGCCATCTGCAAATAGTGTAATTGTTTTTTTATCTTTCTCTTGCAGGTATTTGCTCATTGCGTAAGCACCTACAACTAATACATTATTGTAATGTTCATCTGCTTTAATGAATTTTACTGCTATGTCCATTGCTGCAACAAATCCTGCACAGGCTGTATTGACATCAAATGTCGCAGCGTGATGCAGTCCCAAGCGATATTGAACAACTGAAGCAGTCGATGGTGATATATACTCTGGTGTATCAGTCGCTACGATCAAAAGATCAATATCATCAGGTGAAATCTTAGCAGCAGTCAGTGCATTCCTACAAGCTTGTTCAACAAGATCCGCTGTACTTTCATATTCTGAACACCATCTGCGAGAATAGATCTGTACATGTTCTTTCAACCATGTGTCAACATCTTCTCCCAACAATTCATTGAAATAAGAATTTGGTACAACTCTTTCAGGTGCATAAGATCCAGTCGCTATGATATGTGCATTTCGTTGATTCATACTTTATGCTTCTTGCTTGGTGAAGGAAGAAAAATTTGCAAAATAATGGCAATGGCTACAGATGATAAAATAGCATAAGTCGCAGCGACAGCAGGGTTTTTAACAACGCTTGATGTATAATAACTTAAGTTCAGATAATATACAGAGAAATGAACAAGGATAGCAGTTACTGATGCAATAATTACTGCTTGTTTTTTTGCAGTTTTCACAAAAATACCAAATAATACTGGCACAAATGCAGCTGAAAAAAATGCATACACACCATTCTGTGCTAGAATTCCTACACTGAGATTTGGATTCTTCAATTGATATAAACTCACTAAGATTGCAATGATTCCCAATATTGCAATGACTATTTTATTGATGTTCGATATTTGCTTAGAACTTCTTTCTTTTTTTGAAAAAACTAAAATAAGATCATTGGTAATCGTGGAAGATAAAGATTGGATCAATCCTTCTAGTGTAGAGATCCCTGCTGCAATCAATCCCATGATTACTATGATACCTGTATAAACAGAAAACTCCTTGATCACATATGCTGAAAAAACACTGTCTATCTTCAAAACGGTATCACCATTTTTCATTTCCGGAAATTCAAATCGAGCATAAAATCCTGCAAACAATACTGCAAAAAATATGCTTTCAACAACAATCGCTATGAGCAAATATTTATTGACATCTTTATCCGACTTCAGCATCAAGGATCTCGTAATAATATGTGGCTGACATACTACTGCAATACCTACAATAAAATTGCAAAACATCACTTCAAATGCATCTCGAAATAATGGACTTATAGGATTGAATGAAGTCGCCATATTGGGATCCAACGCATTCACTTTTGACCAAAATCCTGAGATGCCTTGTTCAAAATGTTCTCTGCCAGAATACAATAACATCAATGCAACGATGATCATCAATATAGCTTGAATCATATTGGTATAAACCATAGTATTCGCACCTCCTACCATCATATATCCAAACACAAATAGTACTGTACAAATCAAAACCCAAGTCTCAGGAGCCGATAAAGCATTGGCTAATACTTTGGTCAATCCTACACAAATCAACACAATAAAAGTGATAAGCAATAAAGACAGACAAGCCATATAAATAGAAAATGCTTTACTGTCGAAACGTTTGCCGACCCACTGAGACAAGGTCAAAGATTCTGACTGCAATCCCATCGCGCGAAAGCTCTTGCTCAATACCACCAGTGATATATACAATCCCAAAGGCAACATCACGGACATGGCTAAAAAAGCACTCCAACCATACATTGCTACAAATCCCGGATTAATGATAAACGTAGCGGCGCTTGTTATACTCGCTGCTAATGATAGCGCAACGATCCATGGAGAAAATCCTTTGCCTAAAGCATAATCCTTCATTGTAGAAGTTTGCTTCATACCACGTAATGAGAAATATATGGTCACCACCACATAAATACTTAATACAACAATACAGACTTCTGTATATCCCAAATTCATAAAGTTGATTCTATCACGTTGCTAATATCGCAGTTTTCTCCATCAAGTATTGAAATGGCTTGAATAAAAATGATGTGACTTTTACAATAAAATAAACATATCTTATTAATTATCAATTATTTAAATTAATTTTATATAAATGTGATTATAAGTAAAAAATGAGTTTTATATTTGCTCTTAAAGTAACTAAGAAAAGCTCTATTCTTTAAATTGATTGTCTGACTGACTGCAAATCGTAAAAAAGAGATATTGGAGCAAATAGAAAATAAATTCACCAAATTTAATGAATTTGCAAAATCATTGCTTCCAATTGAAGCAGAACTTCTGCGTCAATATTGCAAATTTGAAGATGCTGAAAAAAATCAAATATTGCAGATTCTATTGAGGAACGCATCCAAAATTGATAAACAAGAAAAATTTCCTGAGTATTTTGATAAAAGAAAATACAGTTTCGTCAAACAAAAATGCACTCAAATTCTCGAAGCGCATGATGTAGATAAAATACTAGAAAGAATTCAATCTTGGGAACAGGCTATTCTCTTAGACAAAATTGAAAAGGATCAAGAAAAGCTTTGTTTACAAATGTTTAAACATTCAAGTTCCAATCATTTTCACTTCATCAAGCTCTATGAGTTGGCGCGAATTTATCGCCATTATCTTTCGATCAGAATGAAACTTAAAGATTTTCATCTCGTCCAAAATTATTTGAATCAACATGAATTAGAATATAATTATGCCAAAACAATCAATGACAAACTCAATGCATCTTCTGTTGAAATCGTAGAACATTATATAAAAAATGCTGAGACAAATGACCAATGGTTCGATTGGTTAAGTGAAATTTTCTTCAACGAACTTCTTGATGGACAAAGTCGAATATTAACATGGATAAGATTAATCTTCATCTCTCACAATAGAAAAAATTATGAACCTCTGAAGAATCATTTTCATGATTTTGAAAAAAACATTTGCTCAGGTAAATTTTATTCTAAAAGAATATTAAGTAATTTTTATAGCCAATTTGTACTCTATCATACTTATTTTAAAAATTTAAACCAAGCCATTTTTTATGGATATCAATCTATTAAAATAATCAACAATGATTATCTATATTATATTAATAATCTTGCTGCAGTTCTGTTACGTGCCAATCGTCCCGCAGATGCCTTAGACTCCTTAAAACTTGCAAATACTATTGCAAAACAAAGCAGCAACGATCACAATAAAATAGGACATGCCGCATTCACTATATTTGCATACATCGATCTTAAAAAATATCAACAAGCACAAACACATGCATTTATTTTTTATCGCGCCTTTAGAAAAGAAATCCTTGAACATCGATGGCACCTTTTCTTTTCCGCATATTTTAAAGCGCTACTCCTCAACAAAGAATATCAAGATTTATTGAAAATTGCTCAGTCATGTCATCTAGTAGAATTGGATGCAAGCTATCAAAGCAATTCTCTGTATCGTCCAAATATTCCTTGGATGATCGCACTAGCTAAATTTAAAACAAAAGCAATAAATCTCTCACAATTAAATCAACAAATTCAAGAATGGAGTAATAATAAATCATCAATAAATTCAGACTCACAAATTTCTGAACTCATCGAACTAAATAAAATAGTAGTAAGTGGAAAGTAGTAAGTAATAATAAGCTTTTAAATTGCTGCATAACCTTGACTTATTACACGCACTTTAACTTATCACTTACATCCAATTATCACATTAACTAATTATCACATTAACCAATTATCTAATTAACCACCCTTCCTCACCTTCACACAAACCACCTTATACTCAGGACATTTTGCAATACTATCATGCACTGAAGAAGTGACGATGTTTACAAAGAGTTCTGGAAAGTGAAATGTTGTACTCACCACACCTTGTTTCACTTCGTCAGTGAGATGTGCGTTGACAGTGATTTTACCACGCGCGGATTCTATGATGACAGGATCATGTTCTTGAATATCATTCTTGGCTGCATCATTCGGATGAATGAGTAGCAAATCCTCTGTGATGATTTCTGCATTACCAGTGCGACGTGTCATTGTCCCTGCGTTATAATGTTCTAGAACACGATTGGTTGTGAGAATGTATGGATATTCTTCTGCGTATTCTAGGATCTCTGGAGTCTCTATATATTCGCGGAAGACGAACTGACCTTTACCTCGTTTGAATTCTGTAAGATGTAATATCTGCGTATCTGTACCATCTGCTGCCACAGGCCATTGTTTGCCATAGTCTCCTAGATTCTCCCACTTCACACCTGCAAAAAATGGAACGATCTGAGAGATCTCTTCAAGCATAGTTTTGGCAGTGTAATCCGCTTGTTTATAACCCATGCGATTCATGAGGTCTATGACGATCTGACCATCAGCTTTGGCTTCTCCAATAGGCGCTACCACTTTCTGTACTTTTTGAATGCGGCGTTCACCATTGGTGAATGTGCCTTCTTTTTCTAAGAATGAAGCTCCTGGTAGGAGGACATGAGCCAACTTACAAGTCTCTGTCATGAATAGCTCTTGTACTATGAGAAGGTCAAGATTTTTTAGCGCCTTCATCACATGATACGTATTGGGATCTGATTGAACCATGTCCTCACCGATCACATACATCGCTTTAAGTTTTCCTGCGATAGCGGCTTCATACATATCTGGTATTTTCATACCAGCCGGTAAAGGCACTTGAGCTCCGTAGAATTTAGAATATAGCTCCTGTATCTCAGGTTTTGTATGATCCAAATATCCAGCGCCTTGATAAGGTTGAACGCCCATATCTGCCATTCCTTGTACATTGTTTTGTCCACGCAATGGATTGACACCGCAACCTGGTTTTCCGATATTGCCAGTAAGCATAGCTAAGTCTGCGATCAACATTACTGTATATGTTCCTTGATAATGTTCGGTTACTCCAAGACCATGGAAACTCATTGCTAGTTTGGCAGTAGCATAAGCAATGGCTGCTGAGCGAGCTTGTTCTCGAGGAACGCCAGAAACAGCTTCCAATTCGTCAATATTGAGCTTCATGATATTCTCTACAAAATCTTCAAAACCTTCTGTCCTAGATCCTATGAAATTCTTATCATATAGATTTTCACTGACGATATAGTAAATCATCATGTTGAGCACTGCTACATTCGTACCAGGCCTTAATTGAAGATGATGGGTTGCGTATTTAGCGATTTCAGTTCGGCGAGGATCGATGACTATAGTTGTCTTGCCTTTCATGGCGAATTGTCTGAGCTTTGCGCCGGTGACAGGATGTCCTTCTGTTGGATTAGCTCCAATGACCAGAATAGCTTCAGTGAGTTTTATATCGGCGATGCTATTAGTAGCTGCACCTGTACCAAAAGTCCTTTGCATTCCTAAGGGCTGTAGGAGAGTGGCAGACTCTAGCGCATCCATCGATATTGTTTGTCCCGATGACTGCTCGAATGAATTTTTGCATCAAATAATTCTCTTCATTCGTACATCGTGAAGACGATATACCAGCAATTGAGTCAGGACCATTTTCTGTCTTTATTTTTTTAAGCTTATTGGCAATGTAGTCATAAACTTCATCCCAAGTAGCGCGTTCCAATTCACCTTGCACATTGCGTATCATTGGATATTGCAGTCGCTCAGGATGATTGTAAAACTTAAAGGCGTAGCGTCCTTTAAGACAGGTATGGCCTTGATTAACTTCAGCATCATATGGCGCTTGGATACTGAGGATTTTACCACTTTTTACACTTACCTCAAGATTACAGCCTACACCACAATAAGTACAAACGGTCTTTACTTTATCTTGACCTACCAAAGACTTGCTTTGGAACACATCAGAAATCGCAGATGTTGGGCAAGCCTGAGCACAGGCACCACAACTCACACATTCAGACTCCATAAAACTCTCATTGGCTCCTTTGATAATCTGACTGTCGAATCCTCGTCCCATCACACTAAGCACCAACTGACCTTGTACTTCATCACAAGCTCGAACACATCGGTAGCACATGATGCATTTGGACAGGTCTGAAGTCATGTAAGGATGACTTGTATCTTTCTGTCTATCGAGATGGTTTTTGCCTTCAGGATAGCGCACTTTACGGATCCCAACACGTGCGGCTACATCTTGTAGCTCACAGTTACCATTCACCTCACAAGTCAAGCAATCCAAAGGATGATCTGTCAAGACCAGTTCGATTATATTTTTTCGCAAAGACTGTATCGAAGTTGATTCTGTCTGAATGATCATTCCTTCCTCGACAGGGGTATGACATGCAGCCACTGTTCTTGATTGACCATTTCCAGGTCTTGAGACTTCCACACTACATACTCTACATGCGCCGAAGGCTTCAAGATTTGGAGCATCACAAAGTGTTGGTATAGTCTCTTTCCCAAAATGTCTCTTGACAAAAGAGAGTATAGACTCTCCTGCTTTTAGCTCATAATTCTGCCCATTAATGGACGCATATTTCACTTTGGGTGTGATATCGGGAATGAGGTAAGAAGTCTTCATTCTGTGAAAATAGCAAGAATCTGAGAAATGCAAAGGAAATTCAGAAAAAAACGAATAGGAGCGGCATATTTTAGCTCATTTGATCGACCTCAGTCCCGCTATCCAGTCGCAGGAGCTCCTTACTATCGGGGCTAAATTTGCGACAAAACATTTCAACCAATTTCCGCATGAAACTTTATTCGAATGAACATATAACAAAATAATTGGCATTGCTCGCAGATTTTATACACCAGGTGTAACTATCCCTACATTGAGGATCGAAAATAGAGAACGATGACAAATATGAAGTCAGATTTTCATGTAGTTCATTTCTAATGCGGATTTTGGATTCAAAATAAAATTAAATCATTATAGAGTAAAATATAAAATCATTCAACTCTAAATTGCTTGCTCATAAATTGATTCCACTTGACTCCAATAAGCTGATATATACCAGATGAAATATTTGAAAATTAGAAATTATACTGATCCAATCCTTTGCTTAAGTTAAATGGTATTGTTTTTCCAAATGAATCATATATTCTGAAACAATCAAATTGAATAGATGTCATTAAATTGATTTGATCAGTGCATGTTGGATTAGGATAAATAATATAATCAACTATTTTTCTGCTTTCATCATCAACTCTTGTCGAATTACAATTATTATACAAACACAGGCCATTGCTTTGAACAGTTTCCCCATCATAAAAACAGAAAAATTCATTTCTGGTTGGAAAGGTATTAAAAGTGTTACTGTTGGATAAGGTACATCCAATCCATAATTAAAATCGCCAATACCTTCAACCCAAACTATCGTTGTTCTCCTACAGGGGTAAACACAATTTTTTTCTGCTTTTACCCAAATAAATAATTGTAGAACTTTCAATTACTTTCGGGAAATAAATTGTAGGAACATAATTAAAATTTCCCATGTCAAAATAACTATTTATTGGAAAACTATCTCCTACATTTAAATTGAAATCGTAGGTCAATTTTAAATTACTAGGACGATCACCAAAATAAACTCTATTTGGAATCGGCATATACAAATTTTGAAAACTGTAAACAATTCGTATCCATCTGTCTAATGTTTCCAGCCAAATAAATTTTTGGAGTTGCTTCCCATCTACGATTGTGTCTCCTTTAATCACCCAATTTGAATAAAATAATTGACCTGCGCCAAATGGTCCTGTGTAGCTAACACTTGCGACCATTTAGAATTATTGGAAGCAAATAAATTACTAAATTGTGCATTACAACGAAAAGCATAAATCAAAATAAAAATAAAAGCAAAGTTTACAAATTTTCCTCTATAATAATTGGGTAGCATTTTTTCATAAGTTATATTGTATATCTGTGAAATTAGCAATAATCTGAGAATTGCAAAGGAAATTGAGAAAAAAAACGAATTGGTTCAGCATGGTTTAGCTCATTTGAGAGACCAAAGTCCATCTCTTCAGTCGAAATAGCTCCTTACTAAGGAGCACAGCCGATATTGCGAAAACAAAAGAAATTAATAATATTTTCAAAAAAATTCACAATTGTGTTTACTTTTGTTAATAATTAAATTTAATACAATGAATCTAATTTTAAAAACCTTCATCTTTTTACTTTTTACTCAGACTCTAATAGCTCAGGATTTCAAACAGAATATCATTCGAATTGTCGGAAACTGCACAGAAACGTTTCAATATACCGATCTTTCTGTAAAGATAAAAATAACTGGAGTACAACCTGACCAGTATAGGCAAATACGATATAAATGCATAGAACAAATCAAAGCAGAATTAGTCGAGAAATTAAAGCAATCTAATTTTAATACTAATGACATCCGCTCAGATTTCGATTATAAAAATTATCGGGGTAATTATGATAAAACAATCACTGAGCATATAACACTCAGGTTAAAAAATCTTGCAGAAGCTGAAAAAATTTATAAACTATCAGTTGATGGTGTGTCGGTCGAAAAATTGATTTTGATTTTAATCAAATCACACAAGCGACAGAAGATAAAATGGTACCAATGTGCCGTTGAGGATGCCAAGAGAAAAGCAGAGGCTTTAGCGAAACAAAACAATAAAAAAATAGGTCGAATAATTTCATTAGAAGATCGGTCTGGAGGTTGTTGCAGGAAAGCTCCAGAAAGCTATGATTCAAAATCTAGCATTGATTTAAAGTATTCTATAAATGTAATCTTTGAATTGTTAGATTAAATGAAAGTTCTAAATTTGATATTTTGTTTTTTCTGAGTGGACATTTATATTCACAAAAAGATACAATTTGGGTAATGGGAATGATTGAGGTTATTAGACCAATAGAATCATATAGTTTCGAAACTTATACTCAAAGAAAGTCCAGGGCAATGTATGATGAATATTGAACCCATTTCAATGGCTGAAATTGAAAATATGTTAGGTAATATTTTAAGAAAATTTGACAAAAATGTTTATAAACTTGAAGAGAATGGCCTTAATTTAAAGAACGCTGACTTTGGCTATAACTGTGTGAAAGAAAAAAAAGTAATTACTAAAGATTTAATATTGATAGACACTTTGTTAAATTTAAATTCAAATTTGATCAATTTAAATCAAATAGTTCCCATATTCAAAAAATTATCTGCTGAAGAAGATATCTCAAATGCAATTAATGCTGTAAAAGATGCAGAAATTAAAGCGGCTAAATTAGCTAAGTTTATAGGAAAAAAATATATTAGAACCCTACATATTGATGATGATACGGAACAAGCTCAACTGTATAGCATTTATGATGATGGAATTTTGAAAGAAGATAATTACTGGAATAGATCCAATAGTGGTCACATTATTGATTTTGATTACTTAGATTTATATCCTGAGCTGATGGAGACTTCAACTTATTCTATGTATATCTCTTGTGAGATTGGAGATTAATAATCAGCTTTGTAACCATTTCGAAATTACACTATTGAAGGCTAAATTATTTAGCTTTCAATTCATCTTTCTTTTGATTAGACTTATCTATCATGCAAACTATAAAACTAAATATAACCTTATCCTTTGCATCTGTCTATCTCCATTGCAAAGCTCAAATTTTAAGGGATCAAGAGGAGAATACTATATCCAAGGTATAGCATACAATAAATTCAGAATTCCAATCAGAAACAAAACGTTCAACTTATTTTATAACAGAACAAACGAAAAAATTACTACAAACTCTAAAGGAGAATTTGAAGTAATGATAAAATGGGAATATCCATGTTTAGAAGTTGTAATTTTTGAAGGCAGAGATACATTCCCCAATGCTGAAGAAAAAATAAAGATAATGAATACTGCAAATTCAGATACTTTGACCTTTACATATAAAAACAAAACAGCCTTAACACCAAACATTTACAAAAAATATACACATAGATTCTCATATACAAAGGCTGACATGACACATCATGTCAATATGCGCTTCAAATAAATTGCACTTATATAGAAATAAAAACATAGCCTATGGAAAATGATCTCGATATATGCATAGCACTTTATGAACATGAAAAATCGCAGTTGGAATCCATGATACAAGAATGCCTTATAGATGTGGAAGGTCCAGATTATCTATCTGCTCATTACCATCAACAAGCTTTATTCAAAACCAATAGAATCCTCGACAAACTTTATAAAATCAAAGATCCACTTTACTCTCAAAAAAAATCAATTCAAAGACAAATTTCAATTATAGAAACAAGAATAGAAGAGTTGAAAAAAAATGGAAGCAATTATAAATCGCATATAAAAATACGCGATTCAGAAGAAGTTAAACAAAAATGGCTAAATCAGTATTTAAACATACTCAATCAAAATTTAAATGATTTAATAAAAAAACTTGATCAATTACACAAACAACCAATTGAAAACACATTAAACTTAGAAAATCAGGTTCTCACTAATATACTCGACGACCTTACTGCCAAAAGAATTTCTCAATTTAAGTTAATTTTAAATCGTTCGATCAATTTTTATCTACAATTCTTTTATAAAAAGAATCATGTAAACATCATTATCCCTAACATCAAATTTATGCTTAAAAATCATCATATTTGGAAAAGCCAAATTGAACATTTTCAAAAAATTGGATTCATCCAAGTCAATTCAAATCGACTACTTTATACTTTAAAAATCTCAAATATCGAAAACCTGAATAAAATTAAACTTCTGCTTACTAAAATCATATACGAAGTATTTGTCGATGACTAATTTCGTAATGAACATTTTATGAATTTTAAAAATATTGCCTTTTTCATAAAATTCTAAACACTAATGAATAACAACTTTTCCAGTTTGTAGATTTCCTTCCTTGCTATATATTTGAAAGAAGTAGATACCTGCAGCTAGGTTAGTTAGATCAATTTCAGTAGTTGGATTATATATTTCTTGATTCAGAATTTTCATTCCATTTTTGTTAATCATTTGAAACGAACATGGATCTACTAAACCTAGTTGATTCGTATTGATGACAATTTTTTTAGCACTAGCTAAATAACCTACACTAAAAACAGAAGGCTTGAAACTATTTACTCCTGTAGCTTCAAAAGGAAAAATTCTTGTTACGAACATTTGACTTTCTTCAGGAGTCCATGTTTGTCCTCCAATGAAGATATCATTTTCTTTACCTATGCTAATACTTGAAGCAGTAGAATTATTACTCAAATCTATGTAATCCCATTTTTCTAATTCATACTTTTGATTTAAGACTGCCCAAAATGCTTTAGTTTGAAGACTATCATAAATCTCTCCACACAAACGTATTTTGCCATCTTGGCCCAAAACTGCTGCGCGAACTGATCCTTTTATTTTGGTATCAAAAGGTGATACAAATGTAGAATCTGACCTCAAATTAGAATAACATACAGAACCAATCCAAAGATGCCCACTTAATATAGTATCCTTTTTAGTTTCAGAAAAACCAGATGTACCAAAAACTAATATTTTATCTCTGTGTGTATCTACAAACATATCATTCAATTTGGTTGTAAAAGAACTATTGTGCGATGGAATACGAATCTCATTCTCAATTTTAATTGAATCCATATTAATTTTCCATAAAACCGATGATGATGAAAAGCCACTATGTCCATTTTCAACACTTGCAAGATATGGAATAATACCTCCAACCATGAGATAGTTTTCTTCAACTTGATAAACACGTATTGCTCTCCTATTTACTTTATTGTCTAATGGACCACTATTCGGAGCGACTTGGACAAAGGAATAAGGCAATACTAGAGTTTTTACAAGATCACCAGTTTTATCCAGTTTAAATAAAATCCCAACTGATACATCCCTATTCGAATATTCTATCTTCCTAGTACCAACAACCCAAAAGTTTCCCAGCTGATCTTCTACTGCAGCATATGATGTCTCATCTATGGAATCACCTAAATTGACCTGCCATTCTAACTCACCATAGGAATTTATTTTAGTTGCCATGGCATCACATTCAATTCCTTTAATTGGCAACTCTGTATGACCAGAAATTAAAAAACCACCATCTGAAGTTTTTAGTATTCCATTGCCTCCATCCTCTTTTTTCTTACCATAAATATCATATTTTACTATTTCGCCCCGAGCATCCATGCTACATAAATAAACATCACCTTCAGGATCATTTGCTGTCATGGTTAGACCTGTAAAAACAATCTGATCCTTTTCTTCAACAAAAACCATACTTCGAATATCCTCATATCCAGGCTTCCCAAAGACTTTAATGAAATCCACTTTCTGGCCAAAACTACAAGCTAAAAAAAGTAAGAAAAATGATAAGGACAAGTTAAATTGTTTCATAATTAGGATTTTTAGTAATGATAATTCTGAATCTTCTCGATTCATTTACAAACAAAGATAATCAAATTTTAAAATTTTTCTAATATTTTTTTGACTTATGTTTTGCCAATTTTTACTAATTGGATAAATTGGCTTCCATCCATTTATGCTTTCGTCTTCACTAAAATTCCTTATGAAAATTGAAGCTAGTATTATTACCTACTTCTTATTTTATATTCAAGTAATTTGAATCTTAGCGAGCATTAAGAGAAAAAGAAATTGGAATAACTGGAGTTAACATTACAAACTTTAAGATTTTTTTAAGAAGCAATTCTACTAAATCGAACTACTTTAGAGCCACATTTAACGAAAAACTTTAACAAATTGAATTATGAAACTAAAATTACTTTTGTTTAATCTTTTCTTTTCAATTCTAAGTGTATCCTTTAGTCAAGAAAATGATGAAAGCTTCGAATTTAATGACAATGGCAAAAAATTAAGTATTGGAATCTCAATTCTGGATGGATTTGGAGTGCCTGTGCGATATTATCTTTCACCAAAACATGTATTTGATATTGGGCCTTATTACACAGGAATCGTGATTCAAGATGCCAATGACAATTATACATTTTCAACAGGTTTTATTTTAGCAGGTGGATTTACTTATTTTGGTAAAAAATATATAAAAGAAACACGCAAGAAGACTAAAATTCGTGCAAATGGTATAGCCATGCGAGGTAGCTTCCTGTTTGGCGATCTCCAATCTTTTATACCATCATTTGGCTGGGCTCGTGAGACCTCCAGAATGAACCGCCTAAATAGATCTTTTATATTTGAACTAGGGATGCAAGGTATCATTCCAATAAACGATTCATTCCAACCCAGCTATCCCGCTGGAATCTATTTACGTTGTCACTGGAATTTTTTCTTGTAATATCATTAGTGATCCTATTTATTTATTAAAAAAATTGGCTTCAGATAAATGTACGTATCTAAAGCCAAAGCAACAAAGTATAAACAAGTTGAAAACATTTTAAAAAATAATTAACCGCTAATAATTTTTCAAAATACAGTGACAAATATCTTTAATTCCTATGATAAGATAAATTCTATTTAGCAAACGGTTATACTTAGTTCGTGAGCGGCTGGGAACGTAGTAAAACAAAAATATAACAAATCACCTTTACTCATCTTTCACTGTAAACTCAGTTGATTAAGTTTTATCCCTCGAATAATGATGATTCTACCCAAAGATTTAAACTTATATTTTGTAGAACTTCATTCTAATCAGACTTTAAAAGTTTAATTGCATCCTAAAAACATAGTTGTAAATCTCAAAATCAATCCATGCTTAAAAATACAAATTACTCATTATCAATCAATAAAATAGTCAACAAAATAAACATATGTTAAAGTTTTAAAATTATTAATTTAAATAATTAGATTTGAACTACTAAAATACCTGAACTATGCACAAGAGACATTATATATGCCTACTGCTTTTGATTTTTTCATTATTTAAATTTTCTTTTGCCCAATCTTGGAAATCTTTAAACGGTCCTATTGGAGCTGATGTTGTTACTTCTGTAATCACTAAAGAGAAAGCTGAAATATTTTGCCTGTCCAAAACTGATAAGCTTTTAGTTTCAAAAGATAAGGGAAAAACTTGGATAGAACATTCCACTGGAATTCAAGCAACCACTTCTTCTATTTCAAATAAAAAAATTAAAGAATCACCAAAGGGAGAAATCTATTTGTCAACTAATGTAAATCTCTATAAATTTAACTTAACAAATGAATCATGGGAATTAAAATTTGAAAGCCCTGCAGGGATACTAGATTTTGGATTCTCCCCAGATGGAAATTCGATTTACTTAGCGGAAACTCAAACATTTTATATTGCAAAAAATGGAGGGACGTTTATTCCAATAACTAGCTGGTGGACACATTCTGCTGAATTTCTATGTCTTGGTAATAATAACAATTTCATCAGGCAAACATTAGGAGCAAGTGGTAAAATATGGAAATTTAATGATGATGGGACACAGTTACGAGAAATTTTAGTTACCCGATGCTGTCAAAATTTATTTTTCCATAAAAAATCAAGTACATTATTTGACTTAGGCACTCGGGACTATAAATGTTCTAATGATTTTGGCGAAACTTGGAATACAAAATATTATCCGACTAATTTAAGGTTCACTAATTTTGTAGAATTAAATGATGGAAATATTCTTACAGAATATCTAGGTAAATTTTATATTTCAAGAGACAATGGTTTAAATTGGGAAGCGAGTACTACTTATTTAAATTCAATTCAAAATACCACAACAATAAGTGGTACCAATCAAATCAGTATTTCAAATGATGGTTCGCTTCTTGTTAACACCTATTCTGAAGCATTGCTATTTGAACCAAATGGAAGTTCAAATCATCTCATTCTACCCTTAAAAGAACTAACTTCTTTGAATGCAAACATATTGAAGAACGGAGATTACTACATAAACACGAATAGAGGAATACAATTCTCGATCGATAGCGGAAACACTTGGAATCGTATTAATTCAAGATATGGAAACAAATATGTTGCATGGTCAGATGGCACAATAGCCATTTCCGAACTTTATTCAGATTCAATATATTTTACTTCTGATCGTTTTCAAACTGTTGTAAAAAAGTCTTTACCTGGTAAAAATTCAGTTTTTGAGTTGCTCCAAGACAATAGAGAAAATCTTATCGTCCTTTCTTTAGATTCGATATTAATGTCACAAGACAAAGGTGATAATTGGAATACTGTAGGCACTATAGATCATGCTGTACAATATGATATACAAATATCAAAACAAAACATAATGTATAGCCAAGAAGTTGATAAAAAAATATATTATTCTTTTGATTTTGGATTACATTGGAATTCTTTTATTGCAAAAGATGCTTTATACCATACAAAATCTTATCTAAGTTCAAATAATGTTTTTTACTGGCTCGAAAGCGATCCAAATTTTGCCAATTATGTTGTGGGTTATACAAATGATTATGGTCAATCATTATTTGGATTTAAGTTACAGATCGGTGAACAATTATTATTTATAGACAATTATGATAATATGTACACATTTAATTCGCTAGAAAATAAAATAAAAGTATTCAATATTTTTACAAATAAGGAATATTTTATAAGTTTAGATGGAATGGATTTTCTAGTGAACGATTACATAAGTTTATTCCAAGGAAAAAATGATTATCTCTATGCACATAAGCAATACTCAAAATTATACCAATACAGTAACAAGATTGAGCCAAAATTGGCTAATTTTAATTGCTCTATTTTTATTGATCAAAATGATGACTGCACAATCAATAATACAGAATATTTTACAAAAAATATACAATTGGAATTGGTTGGACAAAACAATTATTATTCATTTTCACCTTTTACTAATGGCTATTTCGCGTATCTTAATAAAGATATTTACGAAGTAAAAATAAAAGATCCAAAAGGTATTTGGAATTTATGCAATTTTCCAAAGCAGCTTCAAGTGTTACCCGATCAAAAAATTTCTTTAGATAGTCTTGTAATAACACCAAAAATAAAATGTGTCGATCTTGTCACAGGTTTAAGTTTAAGTAGGCTAAGAAGGTGCTTTGGTGACAATCAGGCATTCGTTAGTATTCGCAATGATGGTACTACTGAAGCAATAGATACTAAAATTGACGTTCTACTCGACGACTATTTTATTGACATCTCTTGTAATACCACACCAATAAGCAAAGTTGGGAATCTTTGGACTTTTCTTATTCCTAAAATTAAAGTAGAAGAAGTTTACCAAATCATTTTTTCATTCAAGGTTTCTTGTGATGCGGCTTTAGAACAAGAACATTGCATAAAGGGAATTTTAGAACACCAGAACGATTGTGTTCTGCCACTTCTACTTTCAGATACATTAATTCTATGCGAAGAAAATCTTGGTTCCTTTGATCCAAATGACAAAATGGTTTACATCAATGGAATTCAAAGCACTACTTTTCACAAGACAGATAGTGTATTGGAATATCTCATCCGTTTCCAAAATACTGGAACAGATACTGCTTTTACAGTTGTGATCAAAGATCAATTAGATTACAATCTAGATTGGAGTAGTTTAACACCAATTTCTGCTAGTCATGATTATAGTTATTTCTT
Source organism: Saprospiraceae bacterium (assembly GCA_016722295.1). Taxonomy (GTDB): domain Bacteria; phylum Bacteroidota; class Bacteroidia; order Chitinophagales; family Saprospiraceae; genus Vicinibacter. Next base: position 99,634 of record JADKGL010000027.1, on the reverse strand, counting down.
AAAAGATGATGGTACAATGGAGATAAAATTTGCAAATATACTATTGCCAGATAGCTCCATTAACTATATTGGATCCAATGGATATTTTAAATACAACATTAAGCCCAAAAAAGATCTCAATTTTGGCACAAAAATATTCAATGAAGCGTCGATCTATTTTGATTTCAACGAACCCGTTATTACCAATCTCATACAAATTCAATTGGTCCCAATATTAGGAACAAAAGAAATTAAATCTCAAGAAACGATACAACTCACTGCCATCCCAAATCCATTCTCGGAGTCTTGCACAATAGTTTTACCAGATCACTGGAAAAATAAAAATCTGCAATATCATATAACAAGTAGTGAAGGCAAACATCACATTAGTTATTTCACAAATGCCAGTAATATTACGATTCAAAGAGATGAGTTAAAAGCGGGTATTTATTTTGTTTACTTGATAGATGATCGGGGTAATAAGGCTTATTGTAGGGTGGTGGTGCAGTAGTTATACGTTGAATATAAGACACTCATTATTTATCTACAATGCATTGAATTAATATTTAATATGTTAATTTTTTGGATTATTCGAATTAAATAATTATATTTGAACTAATAAAATACCTTAACTATGCACAAGAGACATTATTTATGCCTACTTATCGCGATTAATTTTTTTTGCCAATTTTCTTTTGCTCAATCATGGAAATCTTTAAATGGTCCAATTGGAGCTGATATTTCTGCATCAATTATAACGAAGGACGAGGGTAATATTTTTGTTTTTACCTCAACGGAAAGAGCATTTATTTCAGAAGATAAGGGTAAAACTTGGACCGAGTATTCCAATGGCATCCAAAAGGTAAATTATAGATATAAGAGCGTTATAAAAGAAAGTCCAACTGGTGAAATATTTTTGGCATATAATGAAAATCTATATAAATTTAATAATTCTAATAATACCTGGGATAAAAAATATAAAGCTATTGATTATATAGAAGATTTCAGTTTTTCACCTGATGGAGCAAATATTTATTTAGCGGAAAATAACCAATTTTTAATTTCAAAAAATAGTGGCCCCTTCAATAAAGTAACTAATTGGTCGACACACTCTGCAGAGCTTTTATGCCTTGGAAATAATAATAACTTCGTAAGAAGAACGCAAGGATCTACTGGCGAAATCTGGAAATTTAATGATGATGGATCTCAATTGAAAGTTATCTTTTACACTGCTTGTTGTCAAAAGTTATTTCATCATAAAAAGAGCAATATTATATTTGATTTACAAAGTTCAAAATATAGCTACTCTATTGATTTTGGAACAACCTGGAATACTAAATCTTTTCCTAATAATTTATCTTTTGATAATTTTTTGGAATTAAATGATGGCACTCTCCTAGCTAATTATAGAGGATTATTTTATATTTCACAAAATAATGGTGATACCTGGAATGAGAGCTCAGAATATTTAAATCCCTACATCAAGAAAATAATTTTTAATTTTAATGATAAAATTAGTATTTCTAAAGCTGGTGAAATCATTGTAAATTCAATATATTTTGAACCAAATCAAAAGGCATCATTTATTGAACTTCCAGTAATTGAAGCTTTAATTCAAAATGTTAATGTTTTATCGAATAGTAATTGTTACGTTTCATTATATACCGGTACTCAATTCACAACAGATGAAGGGAATTCTTGGAAAACTATTTATCCGACAAAATATGATCAATATATTGCATGGAGCGATGGATCAATAGGTATCTATAGTTATTATTCTGATTCACTCTGTATTTCAAATGATTTTTTCAGTACGATTATCAAAAAAAAATTACCTACTAATAATTTGCCTTATAGATTAATGCTTGACAATAAAGAGAATATTATAATGTTGAGATTCGATTCAATTTTTGTATCCTATGACAGAGCAGATAGTTGGGTTGCAAAAGGTAGATTTAATGTATCTTCTGGTTTTGATAAACTAAAAATTTCTAAACAAAATATTTTATACAGTATTGAAGCATTTAGTAATATATCTTACTCTTTGGATTATGGATTGAATTGGAAGTCAATCAATTTACCGAGACCATTATTCATTTCTGATATCTATTTGACAGCAAATAATGTATTCTATTGGATAGAAGCAGATATTACAGGAGATTATTTAATAAAATATACTCATGATTTTGGTAAAACTACCCAAAGTTATGGTATTCCAAGAGAATATAAATTACTACTTGTTGATGATTATGATAACTTATATTTCAAAACTTCTACATTGACAGAATTAAAGGTAATTAATATAGTTAACAATACAGAGAAATCATTAAGTTTACAAGGCTTAGACCTAATTTCAAATGATAACTTAACTATCTATCAAGGCAAAAACGATTATTTATATGCCTATAAAACCTATTCTCCATTATATAAATTTAGTGAAAAAATACAAAACGATTATTCAAGATTAAATAGCTCAATTTATATAGATCAAAACGATGACTGCAAAGTTAACAATGCAGAATCACTAGCCAAGTCAATTCAATTAGAATTAAAAGGTAAAAATAACTACTATTCCTTATCCGCCTTAAATGATGGAAAGTATTTAGCCTTTGTTAGTCCAGATACCTACGAAGTAAAGATTAAAGACAAAAATTCCATCTGGGAATTATGTAATTTTCCAACACAACTTCAAGTGCTTCCAAATCAGGATGTAATTTTGGATAGTCTTATTATCAAGCCAAAATTAAGTTGCGTTGATTTGATCACAGGATTAAGTTTAAGCAGATTAAGAAGATGCTTTGAAGGAAATCAAGCATTTATTAGCATTCGAAATGAAGGGACTATTGATGCAAAGGATACAAAAGTAGAAATTATTTTGGACGATTACTTCACTGATATTACTTGTAGCTCAAGACCTGAAAGTATAAATACAAATCTATGGGCTTTTAACATTCCAACAATTAAAGTTGGTGAAACATTTCGTATCACTTTTACTTTCAAAGTGTCTTGTGATGCACGATTAAATCAAGAACATTGTATCAAAGGAATAATTGAAGATAAGAACGATTGTTTCCTTCCACTTCAACTTTCAGATACAATAATTATTTGTGATGAAAACATCGGTTCTTTTGATCCAAATGATAAAATGGTTTACATCAATGGAATTCAAAGCACTACTTTTCACAAGACAGATAGTGTGTTGGAATATCTCATCCGTTTTCAAAATACAGGAACAGATACTGCATTTACAGTGGTGATCAAAGATCAGTTGGATTATAATTTGGATTGGAGTAGTTTAACTCCAATTTCTGCTAGCCATGATTATAGTTATTTCCTTGGTGATAATGGAACGATGGAGATCAAATTTGCAAATATACTATTGCCAGATAGCTCCATTAATTACATCGCATCCAATGGATATTTTAAATACAGCATCAAACCAAAGAGAGATCTCAACTTTGGAACGAAAATATTCAATGAAGCTTCGATCTATTTTGATTTCAACGAACCCGTTATTACCAATCTCACACAAATTCAATTGGTCCCAATATTAGGAACAAAAGAAATTAAATCTCAAGAAACGATACAACTCACTGCCATCCCAAATCCATTCTCGGAGTCTTGCACAATAGTTTTACCAGATCACTGGAAAAATAAAAATCTGCAATATCATATAACAAGTAGTGAAGGCAAACATCACACTAGTCATTTCACAAAAGCTATGGATATTACGATTCAGAGAGATGAATTAAAAGCTGGTATTTATTTTGTTTACTTGATAGATGATCGGGGCAATAGGGCTTATTGTAGAGTGGTGGTGCAGTAATAATGAAATTTTAAAATTATATCTGAGTTACTTCTTATAATCTTGTCTGTAATTAAATTACTGGTATATTTGCCAATTGATGATATTTAAAAAATGAGATTCATGTTTGAACCAAGAAATTATTTTCAACTCTATCTTAAAACTTATAAAGTTTTATTCATTTTATTATTGATATCATGCCATAAAAATCAGGATAGTATTGATGGTACGATATTAACAACTGATGAATTATCTACCACCAGAATATGAAAAGGAGATAGACTTGCATTATTTGACGAAATAAAAATATTGAAGATTAAATCATATGTCAAAAGCTGACTTAAGTTTACCACTCCTTCCAAATCATTACTACCATATTTTCAATCGAGGTAATGAGAAAAGGAATATCTTTTTGAATATAAAAATTATCAATATTTTTTTGAAAAGATATGCAGACTATACTTCGGCATATCTTGATACATATAGCTATTGCTTATTAGACAATCATTTTCACTTATTGATTAAGCCAAAATCAACGAATGAAATTTTACAAGCTGCTAGTGTTGATTTTGGAATTCTGGATGCAAGTTTTTACGACCGTTATGTGTTGGCTTGGTTGAAGCAGATAGGTGTGGTGGAACGAACAGCAGATTTAACAGTTCTCAAAGAAATGTTAAATCTCATGTTGACACCCAGACGCAACTCCCTTTCAGCTTCATCGGACCATCCAACACACATGGATCAACTAGAATTCACATACCAACTATGTTCATACTTAGTGAGTGAACGATTGCGAAGGTTTATGCTCAGTTATGCCAAATCCATCAATAAACAACAAGACCGAACAGGCAGTTTGTTCCAAAAACCATTTCGAAGAAAGCATGTCTTTGGTATCAAAGATTTAAAGAAAGTATCTACCTACATTCATCACAATGTAATTCATCACGATTATGCATACACATTTGGAGCATATCCTTGGTCTTCCTATAGATCGATTGTAAGTGAGAAAGAAACTCGTCTGAATAAAAGTGAATTATTGTCGTGGTTTGGTGGAATGGATGAATTCATTCATTACAGTGAACAATACAAAAAATATAAGTGGCAACAGGAATTATTTTATATAGAAGAATCGTGAGTGTGGATTTAGAATGTAAATTTTGAAATTCTGGATGCAATTTTTTACAATTGTTATGTGTTGGTTTGGCTGAAGGATGTGATGGAACGAAAGAAATTTAACAGTTCTCAAAGAACTGTTAAATCTATTCTTGACACAAATCAAGCCAACATAACAAGCCACAAAAATCCACCCTACCTCATCCCAGCACAAATCTTAGCCAAGGCATCATTACCCGGACAAAGATCAGATTCGGTCAATGCGTTTAATGGTTTTTTTGATGTTTTAAGGACGCTGTGGAGGTCTTTGCTTTCTGTATCGATATAGATCAAGCCTGTCAATATTTCTTTTACAGTCTTCGCCTCATGCATTTTATTGTACGCAGAGATTTTGCTGGTCGGATCCCAGTCTTGTGATAATTTATGCACTTGAATACTAGATTCATCGTGAAGTGTGATGATCTGCGTCGTACCATCTATTTGTGAATGCGTGATCTCTGATTTATATGGCACTAGATCTATGGATCCTGTTGCTTCAATATGTTCTCTCGTGTAATCATAAGATTTTGTAGAGCCTACATTATTATTGAATGTCACACAAGGTGAGATCACATCGATCAATGCAAATCCTGGATGACTCAATCCCGCTTTGATCAATGGGATCAATTGCGATTTGTCACCACTAAAACTTCTCGCTAGAAATGTCGCTCCCAACTCCAATCCTAATCCAATCAAATCAATTCCCTGAAATGAATTCTCTACTCCAGATTTGTTGATAGAGCCTTGATCAGCAGTGGCACTGTCTTGCCCTTTGGTCAATCCATAACATCCATTGTTCATGACGATATAAAGGATATTCAAATTTCTCCTTATCGCATGTACGAACTGCCCCATCCCTATAGAAGCTGTATCTCCATCACCACTTACACCAAGATAAAGCAAATCTTTATTTGCCATCACCGCTCCAGTCGCCACAGAAGGCATCCTACCATGTACTGAATTAAATCCATGTGAATTGCCCAAAAAATATGCTGGTGTCTTTGAAGAACATCCTATCCCAGATAGCTTTGCCAATCGATGTGGCTCGATAGCCATTTCATAACACGCCTGAATGATAGCACCACTGATACTGTCATGACCACATCCTGCACAAAGCGTGGATAAAGCTCCTTCATAGTCTTTGCGATAAAAACCTATTTTGTTTTGTGGAAGATCTGGATGGCGAAAATTTGGTCTTTGATATGTCATTTTATTTTAGTTGTAAGTTGTAAGTAATAAGTTACAAATATTTACTTTCAAACTTTTACTTTTCACTTTCACTATATTTAACTTTATTTCAATTTTCACTATTATCTATTCGTTATTATCTTTTCACTAATAAATTGTGCCGTAATCGGAAACCCATCATAGTTTAAAACAGATTTCAATTTAGATGGATTGATGTTGAGTTCAGTGATGAGAATCGTTCTACACTGAGCATCGCGGTTTTGTTCGATGACGTAGATTTCATCGTGATTATCGATAAACTCGAGAACTTCTTTTGTGAATGGAAAAGCTTTTAATCGCATTGCATTGAAGTGCAGACCATTTTCTGCAAGGAGGTCGATGGCTTCGATGGCTGCATAGCTCGATGTACCAAAAAAGATTAAGCCTTTTTTACTTCCCTTGTCATTGATAGTGATTTCAGGAGGATAGATTTCTTTTTGGATGGTGAGCCATTTTTTTGCTAGGCGATCTACATTGCGCACATAGGCTTCGCTTTCTTCGGTATATTTTGCATTCTCGTCTTTGGAACTTCCTCGTGTAAAATAAGAACCTTTGGTAGGATGTGTTCCAGGTATCGTTCTATAAGGAATTCCATCACCATCGACATCTTGATATCGACCGAAAGACTTCATGCTTTCTAGTTCAACTGCTGTAAGCACTTTACCTCTTTTATACATCCTAGAATCATCCCATTGTAATGGATCTGAAAGATGATCATTCATACCAAGGTCTAGGTCTGTCATAATCAATATTGCTGTTTGATATCGCTCTGCAAAATCAAATGCATCAGCCGTCATGTCAAAGCATTCCTTTGGATTGGAAGGAAAGAGCAATACATGTTTCGTATCTCCATGAGAAGCATACGCGGCGATCATCAAATCAGACTGTTGCGTTCTAGTAGGCATACCAGTAGACGGACCTCCTCGCTGCACATCGATGAGTACAGCTGGAATTTCTGCAAAATAGGATAAGCCTAAAAATTCACTCATGAGTGAAACACCAGGACCACTAGTTGCAGTGAAAGATCTTGCGCCATTCCAATTGGCACCCAAAACCATACCCATTGCAGCTAATTCATCTTCAGCTTGGATGATAGCAAATTTATGTTCACCAGTTTCTGGATCTACACGGAATTTGTAACACCATTTTTCAAAAGCATTCATCACTGAAGTAGATGGAGTGATAGGATACCAAGACCCAACTGTAGCACCAGCAAAAAGTGCACCTAAGCCACAGGCATTATTCCCTTCGATAAGGATGCGATCTCCAATTAAATCTCTTCTTTCAATCTTATAAGGAAGTAAGGAATAATTTTTCAAAGCATAATCTACGCCGAGGTGTAGTGCTTGAATATTGCCTGGTATTAATTTTTCTTTTTTCTTAAACTGCTCTTGAATTAAATTTTCAAAAACTGAAATTTCCATCCCTAAAAGTGCTGCCAAAGCACCAACATAGATGACATTCTTCATCAATAAATGTGTCCTTGCATCATTGTAATGTGCTATACACATCTCCATCATTGGAATGCCTATATAATGAATGTCTGGACGCTTATCTTCATCAGCCAATAGTTTAGTAGAATCATACATAAGATATCCGCCAGATCTTACTGACTGAACATCTTTTGCAAAACTTTGTGCATTGACTGCAACTAAAATATCGATACCTTCTCTGCGGCCTAAATATCCTTTCTCACTCACTCGCACTTCATACCATGTAGGTAAGCCTTGAATGTTGGAAGGGAAAATATTTTTTGGAGTGACTGGCACGCCCATTTTATATACCGCTTTTGCAAACATATTATTGGCACTGGCAGAACCTGTACCATTGACAGTAGCAAAACGAATTACTACATCATTAATTCCTTTTAAATCGATCATAAACTACATGCTTTTGGAGCGTTGTATAAAAATTTCTGCATATCCCAAGCGGCTGTCGGACATCGCTCAGCACAAAGGCCACAATGAAGACATACATTCTCATCTTTTATCATGACTCGCTTTGTAGGAAGTATCTCTGAAACATAAAGTTCTTGTGTCAAATTATTGGCTGGAGCATTGAGACGGGTACGAAGATCCGCTTCATCACCATCAGTTGTAAATGTAATACAGGAAGTAGGGCAAATGTCAACACAAGCATCACATTCTATACACTTAGATGTCGTAAAAATCGTCTGTACATCGCAGTTCAAACATCGTTGCGCTTCCTTAAATGCCATTTGGTCATCAAATCCCAATTCAACTTCCAATAGTCTATCCTTTAATGCTTTTGTTTTGTCTGCATGAGGGACTTTATACCTTTTATCATCAGCAGTATTGTTGTCGTAAGACCATTCGTGAATTCCCATTTTTTGACGGAACAGATTGGTCATTGGTGATGGTCTTTCTGTTGCGATGTCTTTGTTTTCGCAAAAGAGATCAATAGAAATTGCAGCATGATGACCTTGAGCAACTGCAGTAATAACATTTTTTGGACCAAAGGCCGCATCTCCACCAAAAAAGATATTTGGTACAGTTGATTGATATGTTTTATCATTGAGTACTGGCGTTTCCCATTTGTCAAACTCAATACCTAAATCTCGCTCTATCCACGGAAAACTATTTTCTTGTCCTATAGCAAGTAAAACATCATCAGCTTCCATAAAAACAATTTCACCTGTAGAAACTAATGATCTTTTACCATTCTCATATTTCGCTTCAACTTTTTCGAATTCCATGCCAACCAATTTTCCATCTTTTGTCACAAAAGATTTTGGCGAATGCATATTATAGAAAGGAATATCTTCATGTTGTGCATCTTCTATTTCCCAAGGAGAAGCTTTCATTTCATTGAAAGGGCTTCTTACGACTACTCTCACATCTTCACCTCCTAATCTTCGTGAGGTACGACAGCAGTCCATTGCTGTATTTCCTCCTCCGATGACGAGTACTTTTTTACCAATTTTTTTAGTGTGCTCGAAGGCAACACTTGCAAGCCATTCTATTCCTATATGAATATTTGCTGCGGCTTCATTCCTGCCTGGCAAATCTGAAAGATTCTTACCTCGAGGAGCTCCTGTTCCCACAAATATCGCATCATAGCCTTTAGGAAGGATTTCTTCCTTCATGCTTTTGACATAGTGGTTGAACTGAGTATGGATCCCCATGTCCAAGATAAAATTGACCTCTTCTGACAATACCTCATCCGGAAGTCGGAAGGATGGAATCTGACTTCTCATCATACCTCCTCCTGCTGGTTGTTCATCGTAGAGATGAATCTCATATCCCAATGGCGCCAAATCTCGTGCTACTGTCAGTGAAGCTGGTCCACCACCAATTAAAGCGATCTTTTTGCCATTTTTAATGCTTGGAGGGCCAGGAATCAAAGATTTGACGTCTCCTTTATAGTCTGCTGCCACACGCTTCAATCGACAAATCGCCACGGGCTCTTCTTCGATTCTACCTCTTCTACAAGCAGGTTCACAAGGACGATCACAGGTCCTGCCCAGTACTCCAGGGAATACATTGGACACCCAATTGATCATATAAGCCTCAGTATAGCGCTCTTGCGCAATGAGCCTGATATACTCTGGAACAGGAGTATGTGCAGGGCATGCATACTGACAATCGACTACCTTGTGAAAGTATTCCGGGTCTTGGATATTTGTCGGATTCAATTTTGAATATTTTGATCGGCAAATTTAAACTAAAAGTATTGGAAAAACCTATCTTTTCCTTATATAAAAAAACTCAAATACTGTTTATTAAATATATTTTTCAAAACTCAAATAAAAATTCTTCAATTTCTTCATTAGCCAAAGATCAGATTAATAATCGACCAATACAAATTAGAGCAATTTAATCTTCATATGATCAATAGTTGTTACTTTTGTTCCAATTAATTCAAATCCATAGATGAAAATAGGTTTAAAAATTATAGTTAGCTTTTTTCTTATCATATTCATTCAAGTGAAATTGTTTTGTGGTGAAGGGATGTGGCTGCCTCACTTGCTTAATGCTTTAAACGAAAAAGAAATGAAAGCAATGGGAATGAAAATGAATGCAGAAGATATTTATAGTGTAAATAAAGGTTCTTTAAAAGATGCAATTGTACATTTTGGTGGAGGTTGCACTTCTGAAATCATTTCTGGACAAGGATTGTTACTTACAAATCATCATTGCGGCTATGGTTATATTCAATCTCACTCATCAGTCGAAAAAAATTATTTAAAAAATGGGTATTGGGCAAAAACTAAAAGTGAAGAATTAGCTTGTGGTGGTCTTACTGCAACTATTATTTCAAGAATAGAAGATGTCACAAAGCAAATATTAAATGGCACTAGTTCAAATATGTCTGAAGCTGAACGAAGGCCAATAATTGAAAAAAATATCAAAGTTTTAACTCCTACGATTCAACGTGCAACGCATGAAGATGTATTTATTAGAGCATTTTTTAATGGCAATCAATATTTTGCATTCATTACTGTTACTTATAAAGATATCCGACTAGTGGGCACACCTCCTGAATCCATTGGAAAATTCGGCGCAGATACAGACAATTGGGTTTGGCCTAGACATACAGGCGATTTTTCTCTTTTTAGAATTTATGCCGGAAAAAATAATCTACCAGCTGATTATTCTGAAGAGAATATTCCTTTTACTCCAAAACATTTTCTACCAATAAATATGAATGGTGTTCAAGATGGCGATTTTACAATGGTCTTTGGTTTCCCTGGCAGAACGAATGAATATCTATCAAGAGAAGGAGTTAGACAAATTGTAGAAGTACAAAATCCAATTAGAGTCACTATGCGCGATCATGCATTGAAAATAATGGACAAATATATGAGAGTAGACGAACAAACTAAAATCCAATATTCATCGATATATGCTGGAATTGCAAATGCTTGGAAAAAATGGATTGGAGAAAATCAAGGTGTAAAATTCACAAAAGGCTTAGATAGAAAGCAAGCTGTCGATGAAGAATATACTAAAAGAGTAAACGCCAATCCTGCATTTGCAGAGTACCGAAATATACTCTCAGATTTAGATAAGCATTATCTAGCCTCTGAAAAATATACAGCTGCCAAAGAATACTACGCTGAAGGGTTTCAACGAAATCTTCAACTATTTAATTTTTATTCGATTGCAAAAAAATTAATATCCACGCAAGAATCAAAAGGTAATGAAGAATTTGAAAAATTAAAAAAAGACTATTTACTTGATGCCGATGGTTATTATGCAGATTACCAAGAAAAAATTGATCAGGAAATATTAGCCACTTTACTTGAAATTTTTCACAAAGGATGTGATCCTAGTCTTCAGTTTCCTGAGTTAAAATTACAATTAGAGAAACTCAACTATGACTATTCGAAATATGCGAAACACATTTACGATAATTCAAATTATGCTACTGCATCACAATTAAAAAAGTTTCTGACAATGAATGTCAATGAGATGAAAACTGCATTATCGAATGATCCAAGTTGGATATTTTATGAAGCGATGACTCCATTTATTAAAAATGAGATTTTAGTCAAATCAAATCTACATGATGAAGCGATTTTAGATCTTAGAAGACGTCATATGGAATCTCTAATAAAAGTATTTCCTGAGCGTAAATTTTATCCTGATGCCAATTCTACATTGAGAGTTACTTATGGACAAGTTGAAGGATTCCAACCAAGAGACGGTGCGTGTTATAATTCAAAGACCTATCTTGATGGTGTTATAGAAAAATACATTCCTGGAGATTATGAATTTGATGTACATCCAAAGTTAATTGACTTATACAAAAGAAAAGATTATGGTAAATACGCTGAAAATGGCCGAATGCCAGTAGCCTTCATCGCCTCTAATCATACTACAGGTGGAAATTCTGGTAGTCCAGCAATTGATGCACATGGCAATCTTATCGGGTTAAATTTTGACCGTGTATGGGAGGGAACTATGAGTGATATCAATTATGATCGTTCAATTTGCCGCAATATTATGGTTGATGCGCGATTTATACTTTTTGTTATCGATAAATTTGCAGGAGCAAGTCATTTAATTGATGAAATGAAATTAGTTTATCCTAAATCAACTAAAAGTCGGAAAAATAAAAAGTAGCCCATTTCTATCAGTTACTATATGACATTCATTGTCATATAGCCATACCAAGTGTTGTATTTCATGCTTAGATTTAGCATAATTTGTGCGGTCATCTGCTTAGAATTAGCGCAATTTATGTAGTCAAGTACTTAGATTTAGCGTAATTTGTGCAGTCATGTGCTTAGTGCTTAGATTTAGCATAATTTATGCAGTTATGTGCTTAAATTTACCGTAATTTATGCAGTCAAGTACTTAAATTTAGCATAATTTGTGCATTTACTGCCAAAAATGTACTTAAAAACGATGCTAAATGTTAATTTTACATAGAATTACAAAGAAACTACTACATATGATCAGAAGGAGTATATTTGATATAATCAAAAAACAACTATTCAAATCTAAAGTAATCTTAGTATTTGGAGCTAGGAGAGTAGGCAAAACTTATCTCTGCAAAGAAATCATAAAAGAAATGGGTGGTACTTACTATAACTGCGAATTATCTCAGGTATACGAAGCACTCAACAGCTCAAATCAAAATGACCTATTTCAATTATTAAAAGATCAAAAACTGGTTGTATTCGATGAGGCACAAACCGTTCCTAAAATTGGCATTAAGCTTAAAGTAATGGTCGATCATTTTCCAAATGTACAAATTATTGCGACTGGGTCTTCTGCCTTCGAATTAAGAGATGCAACATCAGAACCATTGACAGGAAGATCGCGAACCTATATATTACATCCATTTTCAATGGAAGAAGTTGCAATGAATAGTTCATTATTCGAAGCACAAACACATCTTGACACGATTTTAAGATTTGGATTATATCCTCAAGTTTTCAAACAGTCTGACATGGAAATGAGAGAAGAACTTTTTGATATCAGTTCAAACTATTTATACAAAGATATATTACATTTTGGTCAAGTTAAAAAGCCTGAACTCATACAAGAGATACTAAAATTATTGGCTTTACAAATTGGAAATGAAGTAAGCTTGAATGAATTGTCAAAAATTACTCAAACTAGCATACATACAATTAAACGATATATAAATCTACTCGAACAGACATATGTAATAACTTCTCTAAAAAGTTACTCTACTAATGCGCGCAAAGAATTAGGAAAATCAAAAAAATACTACTTCAACGACCTTGGAATTCGCAATGCCATCATCAATAATTTTAATCCATTAAGTCTACGAAATGATGTAGGAAACTTGTGGGAAAATTTTTGCATGATAGAGCGAATAAAATACAACAACAATAATAGAAATTTTATCAATCCCTATTTTTGGCGAAATTATGACCAACAAGAAATAGATCTCATAGAAGAAAGTGGAGGTTCTATCAAAGCGTTTGAATTCAAATACAAGGAAAATCAAAAAACTAAAATTCCTAATGCATTTGTGAAATTATACGGCAATGTTGAATTCAAAAAAATAAACAAACAAAACTATATGAGTTTTGTAACAAGTATTGTCTAGGATATTCTATTGAGAATGCTTTTAATAAACCATGGCCCTTGATAAATCATACCAGAATACACTTGTATCAAATCTGCACCAGCATCAAATTTATCAACTGCATCTTGATCTGAATTTATACCACCCACTCCAATCAAAACGAGCTGTGGGCATTTTAATTTCACTAATTTCAATATTTCATTACTTGCATTTCTCAATGGCTTCCCGCTCAATCCTCCGAGTTCAGAAGTATATGCAATTTCCCTTAGCTCAGAAGGTCTAGCAATTGTAGTATTGGTCGCAATGATACCTGTGAAACGATTCAATTGGACCACTTCAATAATATCGTTGAGCGCTGACTCACTAAGATCAGGAGCAATTTTTAGAAACAATGGTTTGTTGTATTTATTATTCTCAAACTGAATTGCAGACAATAAATTATGCAATGGTTCTTTATCTTGCAAAGCTCTTAAATTAGGTGTATTCGGTGATGACACATTGATCACAAAATAATCAACATAATGCACTAATTTAGTAAAGCAAATTTTATAATCATTGATCACTTGCTCACCTTCACTAGACTTATTTTTTCCGATATTTCCGCCAATAATAAGATCTGATTTCTTTGATCGAAACTTTTTCAATCGAGACACCAATGCATCAACACCTTCATTGTTAAAGCCCATCCTATTGATAATTGCCTCATCTTTTTTCAGACGGAACAATCTTGGTTTGTTATTGCCAGATTGTGGTAATGGAGTGACAGTACCTACTTCTATGAAGCCAAATCCCATGAATTGCAAAATATCCAGCCATTTGCCATCTTTATCAAATCCAGCTGCCAAGCCTACTCTATTATTAAACTGAAGTCCAAATAAAGATACAGACTCTTGTCTCTTTTGTTGACGAAAAGAGCGCTTCACTACACTTGACAAAATAGGAATTCTCAGCACAAAAGAAAAAAGATCCATTGAAAAATAATGTGCTTTTTCAGGATCCATTTTAAATAGAAAAAATTTAAGCAATCTCCACAGCATCTTTCAATAGTTTAATATTCATCAACTGTTAATTCTAATTTTTCCTTAAACTCAGCTAAGAGTGGATTCACTCCAATTAATATATCCCATTTTTCTTTTGCAGAATATAATTTTTTGGTCTGATTTTTTTCTTCGCGCTCAGCCATCACGCTATCAATCTCAATAGTTGCTACAATATCATCAGCTTTGAAGTTTTGACGTATTTTTTCGTCTAATTTCAAATCATGTCGCAAGGCCTCTTTCGCCATTGCAGATCCGACTTTGAATACGATTGAATTATTTAAAATACTGATCTCTGCCCCACTCATGAATAACCGAAGTGAATTCGATTTTTGTTCATTCATGAATTGAATCCAAAATTGAGTAAAATTCTCTTGTGTGAGTTCGAGTAAATTCTCTTGCTTTATTTTTTCTTCAATTTGAATTTTTTCCTTGATCTTGCTTAGATCCATCAATTTTGGAATCGAATGGAGACTTGATGGTCCTGGCACAACATCGACTTTTGATATAGTTGATTGCTTTACTTCTTCAGCTTTACTAATTGGTGTTTTAGTAGATATATCTGTTTTTGTATTTGCAATCGAACTTTCAGTTTGTATTTGGCTATCAACAACTGGACTAGAATTCGTTTTGCTTACTTCAGGAGTTTTTTTTTCACTGAGAGATGGAATTCCTAGAATGGGACTATTTTTTCTTCTTTGTAAAAAGCATAACTTTCCCAATAAAACTTCAATATGCAATCGTCTATTTTTTGCACGGATTAAATTGACCTCGGCTTCATTGATTAAATCCAATGAGCTCATAATAAAACTTAATTCAATAGCATTAGCTTGTTCAATATATTTTTGCTTCCATGTTTCTGATCCTTCGAATAAAGATTGCATCTGTGGATGTTTGCACACTAATAAATTCCTCAAATGAGAACCAATGCCATCCAAAAAAACATCTGGATCAAAACCAGATTGCAACACTTGATCAAAAAGCAAATAAGCTGATTGTATATTTTCAGTTAAAAAAGAATCTATAAATTTAAAATAATAATCTTGATCTAATACATTCAGATTGGCTACTGCGTCATTGTAGCTAATTTCATGCCCTGAATAACTTGTGATTCGATCAAATATTGAAAGGGCATCACGCATTCCACCATCTGCTTTTTGAGCGATAAGATAAAGTGCTTCTTGATCCGCTTTTATGTTTTCTTGTTTCGCTATTTTTTCCAGATTCTTGACAATATCCTTTTCTTTGATTCGCTTAAAATCATAAACTTGGCATCGACTCAAAATCGTAGGTAAAATCTTATGTTTCTCTGTTGTAGCCAAAATAAACTTAGCAAAAGGTGGCGGTTCTTCCAATGTTTTTAAAAAGGCATTAAACGCAGCGGATGAAAGCATATGTACTTCATCTATGATATAAATCTTGTATTTTCCGTACTGAGGTTGATATCGAACTTGCTCAACTAAGCTCCGAATATGTTCCACTCCATTGTTAGAAGCTGCATCAAGTTCAAATATATTAAATGACGCATTTTCTTGAAATGCTATACACATTTCACAGGTGTTACATGGCTCCCAATCTTTGGTAGGGTTTGAACAATTCAATACACGGGCCAATATTCTAGCACATGTTGTCTTTCCAACACCTCTTGGACCTGTAAAAAGAAATGCATGAGCTACTTGTCCTTGCTGTAGTGCACTTTTAAGAGTATTGGTAATATGATCTTGACCTGCCACATCAATCCAACGCAGCGGTCTATATTTACGAGCAGATACTAAAAAATTGTCCATTTCTATTTGCTTTGCAAAAATAAGAAAAAATAGGGATTTAAAACAATGATTTTTACAGTTTTGATATCAAATACTATAACAAATATTTATAGCACATTATTACAATTACAAGATGTAATACGAGATGGTGTTTAACAAAAAATTAGCTACAACTAATTCTACTCTAGAATTAAATTTGTTTTTACAAAAAAACTTATTTTATTCCAGCTAAGATATGTTGATACAATTCATCACATTTTAAAATTACTCGACGCTCTATTTCTTTTGCCTTCAAGATATATTTTTCTTTTGATTCTACTTTATCCAAACTTGAAGCATTTATTAAGACATTAAGTCCAGCGCCTTGAACTGCAGCTTTTATACAAAGTGCTCCAACTCCAGCATCGCTGATAGAATTGGGATTTCCATGAAGAATCATTTGTTCAAGTAAAGGCAGACATGCTTCTGCTTGCTCCATTGTTTTCATTGGGACTTCGATAGCATATTCTGTCGCTTTTCGAATTGCTTTTTTGCGGATTGATTTTTCTTCATCCGAAGATTTAGGTAATCTAAATGCATTTATTATACCATTAAAAGCGTTTGTATCTTCATCTACCAATACTAATAAATTCTTCATCAAACCTTGGCCTTCAAGTGCATATTTCGAAAAAAAATCAAATTTTTCTTCATATCCCTTTTTGTGCGCAGTAAGGTTGGCAACCATTGTGCCAAGCGAGGCACTTAAACTCGCGACGTATGCTGAGACAGATCCTCCTCCTGGTGCAGGTCTCTCACTAGCTGTTTCTAACGCAAATGTGCTTAATGACATTTGAACCAACGGATTATTTTTTTCTTCAATCATATTTTCTATAATTCTTGTGTTAGGATCAAAGTTACTTATGGAGTTTAAACCCATAGACTGTATTGCTATTTGAATAAGCTCTTCTTCTGAAACGCCAAGAGATCTTTTTTGCTTATTTAAAAAATATAAACCTGCTTCAATCATAGCTGATTTAGGCACCAAGCCAACTAATTCACTCCCAGTCACCAATAATCCATAGGATTCAGCTGCTTTTTTGCATTCTTCAAATGCTGTGTGCAACGACGTGACATTCATATCTGTAAGATTCATAGATACTTGAGCTTGCTGGTATTCGTCAATATACCATCCGATCGCTTTTACACTTTTACATTTACCCGCTGATCTTATTATTTCACCCTTTTCGTTTTTGACAGACTTATTTGTAATCGGATCTTTAATCACCCTTCCATTTTCTCTAATGTCAAATGCGACTTCATTTGCCAAAGTGACCGATTTCGTATTAAGATTTACATTATAAGCTATCAGAAAATCACGTGCACCAATTACACTTGCTCCTGATTTACTTTGAAAAAATTTTGGACCAAAATCTGGGGCCCACTCTTCCAACTTCATTTTTTCAGCAAGACCTTCATATTCACCTGAACGAATATCTGCTAGATTTCTTCTATAATCCAATGATGAGGCTGCCTCATATAAATAAACTGGGATTTTCAATTCATTACCAACTCTTTCTGCCAACTTCTTGGCATACGAGACTGTTTCCGCCATACTTATTCCAGATATTGGAATCAAGGGGCACACATCAGTAGCACCCATTCGTGGATGTTCACCCTTATGTTTACTCATATCGATTAGCTCTGAAGCTGTTTTTATCGCTTGAAAAGCTGCTTCAATTACAGCGTCTGGATCACCAGCAAAAGTTATGACAGTTCGATTGGTGGAACTTCCAGGGTCGACATTAAGTAATTTGACCCCAGAAATGGCAGAAATACTATTTTCTATAGATTTAATCACAGAAAGATCTCTTCCTTCACTAAAATTGGGTACACATTCTATAATCCTTTTTACCTTCATGCGTTTACTATATATAGTTTAAAAATGCAAAATTACAGATCTTATAACGAATATGACTAATCTCTTTCATCTATTTGGCCTTTGGCTTTGTTTTATTTGCCTTTATACAGATGTTTTAGGACAAAAAGTCTTGGTTTCTCCAGAATTGAATATGAGAAATGATTTTGCTTATTATATAATCCATGGCAAAAACGAACAAGTACATTTGGTAAGAGACAAATCTTATCGCTTGACAATACAAAGTCTTTCAAATTCAAATGAATGGACTACTGAAATTCCAATTGAATTAAAAGGTCGAAAATGGAAAGTTATGGAAGTGATAGCCCATCAATCCGAAATTAGTATTTTTTACCATAGCATAATGGATCAAAATCATGTTCTGTTTCATTCAAAATATAAAGCTAATGGCGAGCTAGTTAATGAAGATACTATACATTTCAAAAAATTAAATCAAATTAAACCATCCTATAAAATTAAAATTTCAGCCAATCAGTCTAAAATTTGCTTTGGTTACTTAGATCAAGATCATAAACATCATGTAGTTCTCTATGATCGATTCAAAAATAAAATGCTGTATGATACTTGTGTCACTGATCTATTACATTACGATGACAACTCAGTCAATGAAATAGAATTGAGTGATGAAGGAGAGATCTTTTTAATTGGCGAAATTCAAGAAAAAAAATTTATCAAAAAGAAAATAATTTACAGACTTTCTCAAATCTCTACTATTGGAAGCATACTCTCAGAAAAAGATATTTACTTTGATGAATTTTGGCCACTAGATCTTAAAATGAAATTTAATCCTTTGAATAAAAAACTATGTATTTCAGGATTAAGCTCTGAGCGCAATTCAGAAACACCAATCGGTTTTTATTCTGTACTATGGGATACTAATGAAAATGAGGCTCCTTTAGTTTTTCAAGATATCTCATCAGATCTTTTCAAAGAATGGACTGGAAAAGATAAAAAAATCAGTAACAAACAATCTTTTAACTGAAAGCATTCATTTTACAGATAGTGGCAACATGTTAGTATTTTATGAAAGCAATAAAGAATTAACTCGAAAACCCTATTTTAATTCAGTTGCAGAAGGTCCATTAAATGTGAGTCGTTGGACAGATTACTATTACGAAGATATTTTAGCAATAAATTTTTCAGCTGATCAAAACATCGCTTGGCAAAAAGTCCTTCACAAAAAACAGTTTTCCCAAGATGATGATGGGCTTTTTTCTTCATTTTTTGTATTATCCACTTCCGACTATTTACGAATTATTTTTAACGATGAAATTAAGAATGAATCTACTGTAAGCGAATATATTCTATTGCCAACCGGTGAATATCTAAGGAAAAGTATATTAAATACAACTAGTCAAAATTTGTATTTACGCATAAAAGACGCTGTTCAGATCAATGCGAATACACTATTGGTACCAAGTGAGTCCAATGGAAAAATGAATTTAGTAAGAATTAGTTTTGAAGAGTAAAGAATACATCTGTATACTGCGCATATGCTTGCTTCTCACCCTTATTCTAAATGGGTCTAATGCGGATGCTCAATCCATTGTAACGTTGCGCTCCCTTATCCTTCCCCCACAAGATTCAATCACTATTCAAGACAGTTTCACTATTGATCCTCAAAGTATAAACGTAGCTACTCTACTCACAAACAAACCAATTACTTCATTTTATATTCAAAAGAATAAACTTCAAATTTTCAATAGTGTAAATGATTCCCTAAAATTGATCTATAGAGTAATCCCTATCCGATACCAATACAGCTTTAGTTTGTTCGATACTAACATTATTACACAATACAAAATACCAGATTTTGCATTGCCCGACTATTATAAAAAGAAAAAAAATAAAGAAGAATGGTGGGATGCAAAATCTATAGCATACAGTGGCACCTTCTCCAGAGGACTCAGTGTAGGCAATGCGCAATCATTAGTGCTAAACTCCAATCTTAATCTACAAATCCAAGGTGATCTCGGTGATGGAATCAAACTAACAGCTGCGATTTCTGACAACCAAATTCCAATTCAAGCTGATGGAAATACAAGACAACTAAATGAATTCGATCGATTGTATATTCAACTTGAAAAAAATAAAACAAAATTAATAGTTGGAGATTATGAATTGGGAAAACCTACTGGCTACTTTCAAAACTACTTTAAAAAAACAAAAGGAATTTCAATTAGTCATGAACAGAATTTTGGTAAATGGAAATCAACAAATAAAGCTTCCGCTGCAATTTCCAAAGGAAAAAGCAATAGAATGACCATTAAAACTCAAAATGGAAATCAAGGACCTTACAGACTTATAGGCAAGGATGGTGAAAATTTTATTATCATATTAAGCGGCAGTGAAAAATTATGGTGGGATGGAAATTTATTAGTGCGCGGTGATGATGGCGATTATACGATTGATTACAATCTAGCAGAAGTACGATTTACTACTCGGCGAATTGTTACTGACGTTGCAAGAATCATCATAGAATTTGAATATGCTGATCAAAACTACACTAGATCTTTGCTAAATTATACCACAGAAATAAAACGTGGTAAAACAGAATTTTATTTTAACTTTTTTAAGGAACAAGACAGCCGACAATCTGCTGTTCAAAATGATCTCGATTCTTTAGATAAAATAAAATTACAATTAGGTGGTGATGATAGTAAATCATTCTTTAGATCAGGTGCCAAAATTGCAGGTAATGAATTCAGTAAAAATCGAGTCTATTATCGGCAAAAAGATACACTTGTTTTTATAAACGGAATTCCTACCAAAACACAAATTTATTACTACGATCCGTTGCCAGATAGCACTGCGTTACAAGTTGGTTTTTCCGAGGTAGGCTTCAATCGCGGAAGCTATTTATTACGTCTAAGCAACGCAAACGGAAGAGTCTATGAATGGGTGGCAGATGATCCAGTAACAGGTGAAAAAAAAGGAAACTATGAACCATTGATTCCAATCATTCCACCAGTTTCTTTCAGCATAATGTCTTATGGAGTAAAATGGACTGGTACAGCAGAGGATTATTTAAATTTTGAAATTTCAAATAGTAATCTAGATAAGAATAGATTATCCACTTTACAAGACAACGACAATTTAGGTTTCGCCTATAGAATCGATGCAAGAAGTAAGAAGTTACAACCATTTTCTAAGTCGCATTCATTAATTGTATATAGTAATTATGAGTGGAATGATCATCAATTTCGTTTTATACAACCTTACAGAAATCCTGAATTTGCTAGAGATTGGAATATTTCAAGCCCTGCTTTTACAAAAGATCATTATGCCAATTTACATATTAAAAACAAAATCGGTAATAAAATTGATCTCAACATAACAAACTCTTTCCTTAGTAAATCTAATTCTTTTAGAGGTATACAAAATGGACTTCAATCGAACTATACAGATAGCACTCAACAAATTAACCTCAACATAAATTTACTTTCCAGCAAAGATTCATTAGAAAGCACACAATTTTTTAGACCAAAAATTTTCTATGAAAAATCGATTTCAAAAAAGTGGAAAACATTTATACAATATTCAAAAGAATATAATCGCAGGCTTACTATAAATGAAGACACCCTAAAACGGTCAAGTTTTTCCTTTGATGAAATAGAAACAGGTCTGGCGAGTCAAAATAATGAAGAAGCAAAATTCAAACTGCAATATAAATTTAGAATCGATCGCGAACCAGAAAAAACTAAGTTTGCACCATTTTCAAATGCTCATGAAATCACTGGAAATTATCTAAAAGAAACCAAACATCTTGGCGATTTTGAAATTCAAATAAGTGGGAGGACATTTACATTGGTGAATCCAAAAGCCGATAGCTTAAATAAGAATACACTTCTAGGTTTTGTAGATCATCAGATTGGATTATTAGGAAATGCGCTGCGGTTAAAAAACAATTATCAGATTTCCTCTGGTTTAGAGCCAAGACTTGAATTTATATATGAAGAATTGCGATCAGGTCAAGGTGACTATATTTATCGTGATTTCAATGGTGATGGGATTCGGCAAAATCAAGAGTTTGTTTATGCTCCAGATGTGGATTCAGCTCAATTCGTACGAATTCAACTTTTCAATTCGGCATATTATCAAGTTTATCAAGCATCATGGAACAATTTGACTTCATTAGATTTAGGTCAATTAAAAAATTTGCACAACAAATTCATAAAGAAATTATCCCTAGAAAATGTGATACGGTTGAATTCTAAACAAAGCGAAAACACAGCATTTTTAGATCGTTTAAATCCATTATACTTTTTAAAAAATGGAAGTGAAGTTCTTTCATTTCAATCGTACTTCAATCAGAATATATACTTTAATAGAGCCAATCCTATATACGATATTCAATGTAGCAGATTAGAATCGAAATCGCGATTTTTATACATCAGTGGTAATGACGAACGATTTAATCTGGATTACAATATTCGAAGTAGAGCGACAATACAAAAGAAATTTGATGTTATTCTAAATATTTCTCAGCGTGTCGAAAGTCAACTTATAGCTTCCTATGCCTTACAAAATTTTAAAATCAATTCAACGAAAGTAGAACCAGAAATTGTCTATCGGTACTCATCCTCTATTCGATTTAAGTTGATTGGAATGATTAAAAGTGCAAAAGAACAAATTAATGGATTGGAAAAAGGTGAAATTCAACAATTGAGTCAAGAATCACAAATTTCCTTAACTAAAAAAATGGCTCTTAAAACTTATGTAAAATATATAAAAATCGCTTTTGATGGAAAACCTGGCACACCTTTAGAATACTCTATGTTAGAGGGCTTCAAGGATGGCAATAATTTTGCATGGGATATCAATCTTGATTATAAAATCAACCACTTGATCCAACTTAATTTCGGCTATTCAGGGCGCAAAACTGCAACTTCAGACCCTGTTCACACAGGTAGAGCTGTCATGAGAGCTTTATTCTAATTGTACCATCCATTTTATTTTTTATATATAAACCAGCGTTTTCGTATTTTTGTACGTTATTATAACTTAATCAAACAATAATGAATAAAATAATAGGTATTTGCTCATTCTTATGCATTTTTGGCTTATTTCCAAGTCTAGCCCAAAACCCCTTTTTTACACCAATTTCTGCTGTAACTAATCAACATAATGATTCAAATTTTGATTATTTAAGCAAATATCAAGTAGTTCAATTAGATAATTCTGCACTTCTGCAATTTCTATTGAATAACGTTCCTAGTGAAAATTCCGGGCAATCTATCCAAATTTCACTTCCTATGCTGGACGGAACTTTTAGAGATTTTACGATTAGCGAATCGAAGGTTATGGAACAAGAACTACAAGATAAATATCCATCTTTGAGAACTTATAAAGGATATAACGGCGATTATTCCATACGGATGAAGATTTCTACTTTTGGTTTCCACGCTATAATGCTAGGAGCTCATGAAGAGGTAATTATTGAAAAAGATAATTCCAAAAAGGATATTTATAAAATTTATAGCTCACGAGATATCCATTTGGGTAAAGAAAATTCAACTTTTATTTGTGGTTTGAATGATCATAATAGTCCATCACATCAACTGCACGATTCAAAATCGGAATCCATTGCACAAGCGAGGGCAGGAGGTGCTCCCGTAAATCTTAAAAAATATAGGTTAGCCTTAGCATGCACAGGTGAATGGGGTTCAAGAACTGATTTAGGAGGTGGTACAGTAGCTTCAGGTCTAGACAAAATGGTAGAATCAGTAAACCTACTTAACTCAATTTACGAAAGAGATTTTGGAGCTCATTTAGATTTAGTAGCTACCAATGAAAGGATTATCTATACAAATGCTGTATCAGATCCATATGGACCTGGTATATCAACTACCGGAGGAGCAGTCATACCTATGAATACTGACCATTTGAATCGTGTAATAGGGTTTGCCAATTATGATATTGGCCATGTATTCACCATTGGATGTACAGATGTAGGAGGTGTTGCATATTTAGCTAGTCCTTGCAATTCAGGAAATAAAGGTGGAGCCATTACTTGTTGGTATACATCAGATCTTCAATATGTTGTCCAACGTATATTCTGCCATGAAATGGGGCATCAATTCTCTGCATCTCATACATTTTCAAATTGCAATGGAAATGAATCCGGTGGAACAGCTTTCGAACCTGGAAGCGGTACTTCGATAATGTCCTACAATGGTCTATGCGGACAAGGATTAAATGTGCCATTACCTTCAGGTCAAGCACACCCAAATTTTTTTCATGGCGCTTCCATTATCCAAGCTAGAAATTTGACTAGAAATGCTTTGACATGTGGTGCAACTGAAAATCCAAATAATACAGCTCCCATAGCAGAAGTTTTGTCTCCTTCAGATGTCTATATTCCAATTTTAACACCGTTTGAATTAAAAGGTATAGCAACAGATATGGAAGACCAAAATACATTGACCTATGGTTGGGAACAATTTGATGCTGGTTCTTATGGCCCTGCTCTCGGACTCCCATCGTTAGGAGTAGAAGGTCCATTGTTTAAAGTAAATTTTCCTTCTAATGATCCAACGAGAGTATTGCCAAACTGGACAGCAATTTTAAATTCTAATAAAAGAGATATCACAGAAATGCTACCGCAAGTTTCTAGAAATCTGAATTGGAAATTTGTGGTCCGAGATAATCACCCTGGAGCAGGTGGAGTTGCAACTGTAGACTACAAATTTAAAGCCACTGCTGAGGCTGGTCCTTTTGAAATCATATTCCCAAATGCATCATCAGATATTTTATACAAGAATACCTGCAATATGATCAAATGGAATGTGGCAAATACAGATAAAGCTCCAGTGAATTGTTCCAAAGTAAAAATCCTATTATTCAGAAACCGAGATGTAAAAAATCCTATCGTCCTAAAAGAGTCTACAGATAATGATGGTTCAGAATTAGTAGACATTCCAGATATGGCTGATGATAGTAGAGCAAGGATTGCTGTCTATGCAGAAGGAAATATTTTTTTCGATGTTTCCTCTACTGATATTAAAATCACAAGTAACCCTCCTGTGCCTAGTGTATTTGTCTCTATTTCTCCACTTAAAGCAAAATTGTGTCTTCCAGAAAAACTTGTTATCGATGCAAAATCGTGTGCTTTTGGAAATTTTTCAGGTGGAGTAAAATTATTTGTAGAAAAAGGAGCACCAGTTGGATCCAATATTACTTTTTCAAAAACTGATCTCAATGCTACTGACCAATCGAACATTACCATAGACATGAATAATCTAACTACAGGAGGAAATTATGTGATCACAATTGCTGCAGTGACTTCGACTGGAGATACTATTCGCAATGATGTTGAAGTACAAGTTATAAAAAATGATTTTTCAGATTACTCATTGATATCACCAAATAATGGTTCAAAAGGTTTGACGGAAACACCTACATTGCGATGGGTTAAAAGTATAAATGCAGAATTTTATGATGTTGAGATAGCAAGAAATCCAGCGTTTGGATCTAGCATTTTTTATTCTGCAAAAAACATATTTGAAGATTCTTTAAAGCTTCCTATATTCTTAAATCCCAATACCATCTATTATTGGAGAATTATACCTAAAAATACTTGTACTAGTAATGGAACTGCATCTGCTACATTTTCATTCCAAACTCTTAACAAAAAGTGTGTAGATCTTCCGTATATCGGAAATCCTGGATATATAAATCCGAATAAAACAAAACAGTTTGAGATACTAGTAAACGAATCTGGTACAATCAGTGATATCAATTTAAATAAGTTACAAATCGATGCATTTAATGTAAGAGATGTCAAATTAGAACTAGAAAGTCCAGCTGGAACGAGAGTGGTTTTATTCGAATATCAATGTGCAGCTACGACTTTATTTGACTGTAGTTTTGATGACGAGGCTCCTATAGATATTCAATGTCCTCCTAGTGGAAAATTGATTTTCAGATCAAAAGAATCATTGAAAAAATTTAATGGAGAAAATGTAAATGGATTGTGGAAATTACTAGGTACTGGTGGGAAAAATTTATCTGATGCTTATGTAAGAAATTTCACTGTGGAGTATTGTGCTGATGTAAGAGTAGTCCAACCATTACTGATCACAAATCTACCATTACAGATGAATCCATCTGAGCAAAAAAATATAACGAATACATTGTTATTAACACAAGATGCCGATAGTGGTCCAGAGTCAATAGTTTATACGATAATTTGGCCAGTAGTTCATGGTATTCTTAGTTTAAATGGAACACCATTGACTTATGGTTCTTCCTTTACTCAGAAAGATATAGACGAAAATAAATTGACATATAAACATAACGGCACCCAAAACATGCAAGATGATTTTGGTTTCGATGTGAATGATCAAACAGGTGGTTTCATTTCTACTCAGAAGTTTAGAATAAATATAGGACCAGTAGATATTCATCAGGTTGATGCTACTACATTTACTATTCATCCAAATCCTACCAATAGTATAATCAATATTCAGACAGATAGAAATGTAAGCCAAGATGCACAAATTAGTATATATGATCTACACGGAAGAATTTTAAGAACAGAATCATTCGGTAATGAACAAACAAAAAGTATTGATTGCTCCAATATAATAGATGGCATATATATATTAAAAATACAATCTGAAGGAAACACTAGTCAATTAAAATTTACAAAAGTAAAATAAAACATATTTCAATTCTTTTATAATGCCTTTCTGAATTTCAGAAAGGCATTTTATTTTGTACGAAATGTAAAGTTCAATTGAATCGGGTCTTAAAATAGCCAATATAGAATTATATATTCTAGTGATATGATAAAAGATCTAATTTACTTTTTGAGCAAGTCCTACTTCGGAATAACCCCTTTTGGTATCAAATAATTGATGGGTAAATCTTGAAATTGTAATTGAAATTAAATCCAAACATATAGAAAATTCAATTTCAGACCTATTTTATAAAATAATTGCAGAATTTTTAGAAATAATTTCTAAAAAGGGTAACATAATTCCAAATTCAAACACAATCTATTGATATAAAGATAAAATGTTTTGCCTGCAGGAAAATGTTTGGCTTACAGATTGTATACTGATATGGCTATCATATACAATAGAATCATACACTTACATCCAAAAATTATGTCGAGATTAAATGCAAATTTAGTCTCGACTTTTGATTTTATCATACTCAAAAAGTAGCTATCAGTCTCAACTCCGCATGGAATGTAAAAATATAATTTATCCATTCTCGCTCGTTAATTCTTCCCAATATTCAGCCGCTCTACGAGTATGAGGTATACATATTGATCCTCCCACCATATTTGCAATTGCGAAAACTTCATACACTTGATCAGTAGTAATTCCAGCTTCATACGACTTGCCCAAATGATATTTTATACAATCATCACATCGCAAAACCATTGAAGCAACAAGACCTAATAATTCCTTGGTTTTGACATCTAATGCTCCTTCTTGGTACATTTGATGATCCAATGAGAAAAAACGTTTGAGAGGTAAATTATCTTTTGATAAAATTACTTCATTCATTTTTGCTCTGTAATCGTTGAACTCTTTCTGTAAAGACATATTAGATTTTTAGTTAACTTTATACATATCCTCTATTGTGTTGTGTCCATATACTCCAAACCATCCTAAAAGGAATACAAATACCACAAATTATACTACAAATACTAAAAAAAAGCATTTCTGTTCGAATATATGATTCCAATCTCACTTGGTCTACATCGTCTAAATGCGTCAACATAGCTTGCAACCCTATGTCTTCAACATAGATCCTAAAGTTAGAGAAATAAACTATAAGATAAAAAACAACAATTGCAGAAACTAAAATGATCGCAGCTTTAAGATATTGGAAAGTGGAATATGGACATAACTTCCATAAAAATATCCAACGCATAAAAGTAATAAAAGCTATTATAAATATAAAATTGGAAGGATAGAATAAATATGGAATGTTAAATTTATAAATCGGAAGTAAAAACAAGCCAGCAACAAAAGCACTACTTATCCAAAAAATAATTTCAATTTTGATCAGTTTAATGTTATTCATTAATTTCCATATTTATCAAACAGTTCATTTGGGTTGTCCCGCTTGACAATCAATGCTAAGATCGCAGCAATAAAAAAAGCCATGATGGCTGACCCCCCTATCATCATTGAAATATTTTTAAAACTCATTACATCCTCAGATTGTATTCTCTCTATTTGAGCTTCTGTAGCTTCATCTCCCATTGTGCCTCTCATTCCTTCCATCATTTTTATTTGCATTTCTTTTTGTTCTTCCATTAGCTCTGGATCTATATATTTCATAAAAACAACTTGATAAAGAGTCCCTATTCCAAATCCTATTAAACCACAAATCCATATTGTTTTTAATGCTTGCTTCCATGTAATAAATCCACCTAAACTATCTCTCTCGGATGTACCAGACAAAAACATAAAGACTATAGAGATGATAAAACTTATAACACCAAAAAACATTGTCATTGTTTTCATATCAAGCAAATATGGTATGATACTTAGTAAAATACTCGCTGCAGCAAGGAATAGTCCAAATCGAATGGCCGGAGATAATTGATTCATTTTATTTAATTTTACGTATTACTGAAAAAATTTGACTTTACAAATGTACCTAACACTTTGCCTATTAATTTTTTTTGAAATAAATTTGAGTTCTTTGATCTTGAATGACTTTTTGCATAAACCCATTCTGCCTTTGGGTCAAACCATGTAAGATTCGCAGACTGGCCTACCTCAACTATATTACTTTCCAAATCGAAGATTTCTCTTGGGCTTATTGCAACTTTATTTATCCATGTTTCTGTATCTAGTTCAGTAGAAAGATTAGACTGGAATAAGCCATACGCGGTTTCTAAATTAATCGAACCAAATTCTGATTTTTGAAACTCTATATCTTTTTTTTCTGGTTCCAATGCATGATGATCAGAGCAAATTATATCAATTGTATTATCAAGCAATCCTTTAATCAAAGATTTCCTATCATCAGCAGAACGCAACGGAGGAAATACTTTTAAGTTTGAATCAAACTCTGCCAATTGCTCATCTGTATAAACTAAATTAAATATTGAAACACTAGCAAACAACTCTTTATATTTTTGTTTTGCTTTTTTTATCATATTTACAGATTCACCGCTAGAAATTTTATGGGCAAGATATTTAGATTGGACATACTTAAGTATTTCTAGATCTCTATGCAATCCGATTGTCTCCGACAATGTAGGAATGCCTCTCAAACCTAAATATGTAGATGTTTCACTTTCATTCATCTGTCCACCAGGTGCAACAGATAGATCGCACGGTATATTCAGTAAAACTGCTTTTTCTGACATTTTGATATACTCTAAAGTCCGCATAAACAATCCAGAATTCTGCAATGGAATATTTCCATCACAAAATCCCACAGCACCCGATTGAATCATTTGCAAAATTTCTGCCATCTCAATTCCTTTGCAATCCTTACTAATAGCACCAAGTGGAAAAATTGAAATTGGCAATGTCTTTGAGCGATTTATTAGAAATTCGATTTCTGATTTTGAATGAATGGCAGGCTTAGTATTTGGCAAACTGCATATACCTGTGTATCCTCCAGCTAAAGCTGCATTTGTCGTAGCTTCCAAAGTTTCTCTATGCTCTAATCCTGGTTCATTTATTGTAGTGCCCACATCTATCCATCCAGGTGATAAGTGAGCATTCTGTGAAGAGATATTTTTTACTTTCGAACTTACAGTAATTTCTTTCTTTATATCGGCAATAATTCCATCTTTAATAAATACATCTACTGTTTTTTGATGATATTTGCTCCTTGGATCTAAAACTTTTACTTTTTGAAATAAGTACTCCATTTATTTCGATTTTAAATATCGTATAAGCAATGCTTCTATTAGTAAAAATAATAATGCGCCCCAAAGCAAGTATCTCCACCATTGGCTTTTTTGCATTGTTGCTTGCAGTAAATTTGTGAAGTCCGTATTCTCAGCACTTTCTATTATACTAAAATATTTACCGTACTTCTCTTTAATTTCTTGTAAACTAATAAGCCTTAAATCTGATTCAATACGATCTTCATTAAATGAAATCTTTCCTATCTCTTCATTGTTTTTTAACAGTTGATAATTTCCTGCTTTAGAAACTTGATCAAAAATTTCGATTATCGTTTTATTCTGACTAGTGCGAATGCTAGGAATAAATTCTTCTGGACCTTTCATAGTCAATCGCATATCTTCTTGAGAGAGATTCGATATTGTATTCCATTCAATGATTGGATCCTTCCCTATCGTGTAAGAAAATTTAGAATTCTTTGATCCAGAGATAGAAGCCTTAAATAAGAATGGCAATAAGATTTCAGGGCTTTTGGTTAAATCATTGTATTCAGATAAAAATGGTGATGAACAAACATAAACCATTGCCTGACCGATATTATATCTAAATAATAGCAAACTTTGATCTCTATTTGCTAAAATACTCTCTATACTTTTATTCGGTGAAAAAGTATAATGTCCTTTCGTAATCGGCAATTTAATATTTGCATTTGGATTTGAAAAAACATCTTGGAAAATATCTGCTTCAGTATTTATCCTAGAGGCTTCTCTTTGATTTCGGTCAAAACTAATGATTGTAGGAAATGAAATAGCAGTATTAAGTTCCTTATAACTCATATTACCTAAATCTGGTGCTGGAAATACAACAAGATTGACTCCTTCTTCCAACCCTTTTCTTAATTCAGTTCCCAATCCTGAACTCACTTGTGGCAAGTTTGCTAAAATTATAAGCTGAAATTCTTTGAACTTTCCATAATCTAGTTTTGATAGTTCCTGAGTGCTTACTTTAAAGTATGGAATTGCTTTAATGTAATTCATAAGTTCTTCTGAAAGTAACTTAGAATAAACGACCAAAACTTTTATCTCTTCTTTGACTAAAAATGATAAATGATACTGATCATCGAATTGAATAGGATAATCATTTAATTTAATAGTGAGTTCATTCCATCCTACTTTTGAACTGCTAACAGTAATCGTATCTACCACCTCTTTATTTGACTTAATTGAAAGTGGTGAAGATGGATACTCTTGTCCATTAATTTGATAGTTTACTTTAATATTCTCTACATCAGATCTTCCAAAATTTTTAACATGAAATACAATCTTATTGCTTTGACCTGGAGTGATTACTGGTGTTAGAAAATATGCTGAATCAATCCCAACATTATTTTCTTCCAAATACTGCAATGGAATTAGATGTCTCTGAATTGAACTATCTGTTGGAATTGCTAACTCAGAATTATTTTTTTGAAAATCAGAAATTATGAACGAATGTTTATTCTGTGAAGGATAGTTTTCTAGACTTTGATTTTGCTTTGCTCCAATTTTAGATAATGTTTGAACTTTCGGTCCTAATGTGATTTGCTCTAACAAATCTCGAGCCTCGGATTTAGAAACTAACCTAAGATTTGTTGAATTAAAATCATTAGATAGAATTTGAAATTTGTCTGATTCTGTAAATGCATTAATGATTTCCAGTGCTTTTTTCTTTGCTATTTGAAATAAGCTGATATCTCCAGATTTTGCATTCATAGACCATGAATTATCGATATAGATACTAACAGCGGAAGAACCCATATCTTTCGATTCGTTGGATTTCAAAAAAGGCTGTGCAAAAGCAAAGATTAATGCAGCCATAATCGCCAATCTGGACAATAAAATGAGAATATTTTTGAGTTTGTTTTTCGAAGAAGTTTCTTCGACAAGTTCTTTCAAAAGTCTCACATTTGTAAAATAGACTTCCTTATATCGTCTAAAATAAAATAAATGTATGATAATCGGTATGGCAAGCAAGCCTAAAGCCCATAGAAATGAAGGAAATAAAAATTGCATTTTTAAATTAATTCCATTGCAAAGTTACGCAATATTTCCATATTACCTATAGCTAATGTTTAGTCTTCCTTATAGAACTTAGAAACAAAAAATTTCTTATCGGTGTAGACACGCATAAAATAGAATCCTTTTGGTAGATTTTTCAAAGGAATCTCAATAGAATAAAGATCATTATAATCCAAATGAGATAATTTTCTTACAGGTCGATAAAAAATATCATATATTGTATAGTAAAAGGCTTGGTTGCTTTGATTTGTCACTGTATAAAGTTGACGCTTAGGATCATACGTCAAAGTCCAATTAAACTCTATCCCTGCATCTTTACGGAAACCTGAAGGCATTCTACCATCTCCTGCTATGGGTTTTTGATATTCGACAGCCCCAATATCCATTTTTTTTCCTGTTTTCCTAGGATTTAGATTAATGTCATTTTGCAAAGAAACAAGCTCAATTCCTCTATCGATCGCAGGACTTTCTACTTGCAAATTGAAATCCCAAGAATTTGTAAACGCATCTGCTGAAACAAACAAAGGATCAGATACAATATCCCCTTTTCCATTTTCAAATTTTGTTCCCGATCGATACAAGTTATTGCTAAAAAAAATGTCTTGCGCATTGATATAAAAACTAGCTTTTCTATTATCTCTAGAAATTATTATATTATTATACACATTTATAAAAGATGCGAATCTTATATTTAGATCAGCGCAATCAAATGAATTCGCTTCATTATTCTCATACATTGTATTATTAAACACATCAATATTTTTACTATTGTAAAGATTAATACCTATGCCACCATTAGCATATATAAGATTATTTGAGATCAGCACTCTGGATTTATTTTCAGTCGCAT
This sequence comes from Saprospiraceae bacterium, assembly GCA_016722295.1. Classification (GTDB taxonomy): domain Bacteria; phylum Bacteroidota; class Bacteroidia; order Chitinophagales; family Saprospiraceae; genus Vicinibacter. The sequence continues at coordinate 66,482 of JADKGL010000027.1, read as the reverse complement.
TCATACCGGATCTTGAATTATTTGACTTGCGAATAAAAATCCCAGAACCATTTCCTTTCAATGCACAGTCGTCTTCAATTTTTACATCAGATTTTAATCTTCTATGAAAATATATCTTATTTCCATTGATGAAATTTTGATATAGGCTACTAGAATCTGGTGGTGTCACCATACTAATTTTTATTCCCGAATTAGATGAAAAATTGTAGTAACCATTATTATATATCTCATTGTACTGCAAATTAAAATTATAAATATCATTGAGTTGTATCCCACTTCCTAGACAATTATGAATTTTGCATCTTGAAATAGTAATATCATGTGAAAATGTATTGTCGGCCGATCGATCTACAAGTATGCCTTGCCCTTTTTGAAATAATACAGAAGGATTGGTTGAATTATCTGCTGCTTTTTGACTTTTAGGATCTTTAGTTATGTCAAACCCAAAGATTGATATGTATGCCGCTCCTTTGATGATAATTGCAGATTCTTTATAGCTATATAATACCACTTTATCATTTCTATAATTTCGAATATGAATCCTCTTTTCGGCTGTGCCACTTTTTGTAATTTTTAATATTGATTCTCCATTTGCAGCTGAATACTCGCCTTCCATAAAAAAAAGTGTATCTCCTGCATTGATTAAATCGAATGCTAATTGTGGTGTGTTTTTGGGGAATGAGGAGGAAAGTCCATTGTTGTTATCATCACCTTTTACCGATACATAAATTGAAGCTGCGTTCAAATTTACCATTGAGGACAAAATTAGAAAAATAAAAAGCTGAACTAGTCGAGATGTCGAACTTCTGGTTAGAGCCATAATTCAATGATTTTTAGATTCTAAAATTAATTTATATCGATTGCACAAAACTGATAATTCTGGAAGTATTTTCTTCAGCTCAAATTGTATTAATTCATTTGAATAAGTTGATTGGTATTTTATTTTTTGAGAGATTTGTTTTATCGTTTCTTTACTAATCAATCTCTCTGATCCATCAACTGTACTTTTCAAATAATCTAAAAAACTTGCTATATAGCTCATCCTTTTACCAATTTGAATAGAAGGTAGCTGTGAACTAAAATTTAAACACAAATTTTCAAATAAATTTTTATAAGACCAAGTCTCAGAATTGAGTAATATATTTTCATTCGAAACAAGTTCTTTATTTATTATCTTTAGACAAACTTTGACAATGTCATCAACCATTACAAGTCCTACATTTCCACTCGGATAATATTTCATACCAAAAGCTGCTTTTTTAAATATATTGCATGAACCTTTATTCCAATCGCCATAACCAATGATCAAACTTGGGTTAAGAATACTTACAGAAAGACCTTCCGCTTCACCTCTTCTGACTTCCATTTCTCCAAGATATTTTGATCTTGAATAGTTAGAATAAAATATCGGACTCCCTGGAACATTCTCACTTATCATATCTTCCTTTGAAGAACGGCGTAATGTTGAAGCTGAGCTAATATAGATAAATTTTTCTATGGACCTATCAAGCGCAAAATTAATGAGATGACTTGTCGCTTTTTGATTTACTCTATATAATTCTTCGCTTTGTTTAGGGTCGTAACTCACTTTTCCTGCTGCATGAATTATATAGTTTACAGTTGGCAACTGGCTCTCGAAACTCGATGGATCATTTAAATCTGCCTGTATATTGAGCAAGTTCACTCTAGAATTTGTATTTTGTTTTCTTGACAATGCTATTACTTTATGACCTTGATCTAAAAGGGCTTCTACTATATAGGAACCTAAAAAGCCTGAAGCTCCAGTGACTAATATGGTTTTAATTTCCATTTCCACTTCCTGTATTGAGTGTTTGAGTATATTCAGCAACAGCTTTTATTTGCACTTTGGATAAAGTTGATCCAAAGGAAGTCATTATATTTCTGCCATTTGTTATGACATGAATTCTCTCTTCAATGGGCATTGTTGAGATCCTAAGATCTTTTGCACCATTTGTCATTAAACTACCATCTATACCGTGACAAGTCACACAAAATGATTTAAATATCGTTTTTCCATCTTGTGCTTTTACTTTGTCTGGCGTATTTGTGCAAGCTACAATAAACATTATTATGAATGCTGATATTAAAATTATTCTCTGTTTCATCTAAGAGTAATTGACTAAATCTAATATGTAACTCCGATCGAGGTATTTTAGTTTAAATCAATCAACATTGATTCAATTGATTTATTGTAAAATTCAAGCTCAACTCTTTTCAATCATAAGCCTAAAAAAGCCTCATAATTTTCTTGACTGATCGCCTGATTCGTGCTTTGTGGATATGCGTTTAGGAAAGAATTTGGAAATTTGGCTCGAGCATTTTTCCATTTGAATTCATACGCATGTAATACGCCATCGTATTCTTCTATATAATATTTTGAAAAGATAAGAGCGAATAGTTAATAACTAAAAGATAAGAAATAATAGTGAAAAGAATAGAGAGTTAAAGGCTTGGATTAAACTTACTTTTTACCTTCGATGACCATTACCCATTCGCCTTGGATTTTGGTCAATATTTTTAGCTCTTCATTTACACTGAAAAGGGTTCCTCTATAATGCTTTTCGAACATCTTGCTGATTTCTTTCACCAAGCTACATTGCCTTTCTCCACCAAAATAAAGGATACATTCATCCATAAACTTTAAAAGTCGATGAGGAGATTCATAAATCACTACTGTACATGGCAGATTCGCCAAAAACTCAAACTGTGTTTTCCTTCCTTTTTTTAAAGGAAGAAATCCTTGAAAGAAGAACTTTTCAGTAGGCAATCCTGATGCTACAATCGCTGGTACAAATGCAGTTGCGCCTGGAAGTGCAATGACTTCTATATTTGCGTTTCGACATGCATGGACGAGCAAATAAGCTGGGTCTGAAATGCCTGGAGTCCCAGCATCGGTGATACATGCAATCTTGACTCCTAGACTCAGTTTCTCTATAATTTTTGGACTAAGGCTGTGTTCATTATGTGAATGAAAAGATTGTACTTGAGTATCTATGCCAAAATGTTTTAATAATGGTTTACTTACACGCGTATCTTCTGCCAGAATTAAGTCGACATCTTTAAGTACCTGAATAGAACGTGCTGTCATATCAGATAAATTACCTATTGGTGTGGGAACTAGATAAAGCATCCCGTTAGAGCTGAACTAATGTAAAGCTGAACTTTTCAGTAATTCGATTTGTAAGCAATTTCTCGCATGAAATATTGACTTTTGAATTGGCCTCTTCGATTGAATTCGCTTCAAGTATCATTTCGATATGCTTCCCAATTCTAATATCCTCAACGCCTTGAATATCCAACTGATGGATATTTTTTGCCACAGCTTTTCCCTGCGGATCTAATAATTCTTTGTGAGGCATCACATCAATTTTTGCTAGATATTTCATGATTTCTATTTTTATTTTGAAAAAAGCTATATAAAATCCAAAGTAAGACTATTACATTCAAACAAAGAAAACCAATAAATGGATAAAGGCAAGCACCTAAAAAACACAGAAGAAGCAGTAGCCAATGATCTTGCATCCAGTTTTTATTGATCATTAATTTAACAATAGGAAAATGACTGATCATCAAAAAAGAAAAAAGTAAGACCGAAGCTAATACAATAAATTCAAAATAGGGAATTGTGGTTTCTTGAAAATAAACAGACAAAAAACCTGTAAAAAAAATGCCCATCATCGGCACAGGAACCCCTTGAAAATAAGGCGATGGTTTCGATGAAGCCTTTAGATTAAATCTCGCAAGACGAAAAGCAGCCATAACAGCCAACAAAAAAGCAATGTATGGCAAACCAAAACCTAAATCGATACCATTCATGATTTGATATGCTATACAACTTGGCAATACACCAAATGACACGACATCAGCCAAAGAGTCTAGCTCTTGGCCAAGTTCACTTTGCTGATTTAATAATCTTGCGATCCAACCATCCAATAAATCTGCAAGAGCTGCACATATTGAAAAAACTACAGTATATTGGTAATCCCCTCGAAAAAGTGAAACAATTCCGAGACAACCAAAAAAAAGATTACTTGCAGTTAAGCAATTTGCTATACTAAACATCGATCGTGCAAAGGTATGGACTTAATTTCAGATGAATATTAATCATTTTTAAAGAATTAACGTAATTTTACTGAAATCTTTAAGCCATTAGGGCGCATTTTTGTTGTTTTGAACGTCATATAATACAAAGCAATAGCTTATGATCAAATTCTTAGTGAATATACTGTTTTTTTTATTGATAACGGCATCGGCCTTTGCTCAACCTTCCAATGATGACTGTACTCGCCCTTATGTACTGCCAGATGTAACAAATTACTGCAGCAAAGTAGGCGAATTCACAAATATAGGCGCTACACCTTCTGGTTATGGACCAGCAACTTGTTGGAACGGAACCAATAAAGAAGTATGGTTCCGGTTTAGGGCTTTTTTTACGGAAGTTTCGATAGCTATTATAGGTACTAATGTTGCTGAACCAAATTTGCCTCCAGGTGGATCACTTAGAGCGCCGCAAGTCGCTTTGTATGCAGGATATTGCGGTGGAGTGATTTCAGAATTAGAATGTAAATCGGATGGTGGAACAAAAGGTGCTGTTACAATTGTCGAAGGAGGCCTCATCGTAGGAGAAGACTATTTATTCAGAGTAGATGGATTTAATGGCGGTGCTGGTACGTTTCAAATCTGTATTAATAACTATAATCCGCCAGTGCAGCCAGGTCAAGATTGTATCACAGGTTCTGTCTTATGTGACAAATCGCCCTTTGTTACACATAGACTTTCTGGCCCAGGTCTAGACAATGATGAAGCTTCTACAGGTTGTTTAGCTGACGGACTTGGAGCTTCTGAGGACCAATCGGCATGGTACACTTGGGTAGCTAAAAACAATGGGACACTTACATTTACCATAAGACCTGTTACACCAGGTGAAGACATTGATTGGGAATTATATGAATTACCTGGCGGAATAAAACAATGTAATAATAAAGTTTCGCTTCGTTGTAATGCAACACACCCTGTCACCAACCCACCAAGTAATATAGTTTGCGGCGATGTCACTGGTTTAAGTTTAACTGATAATGATATTTTTGAAGATCTAGGTTGTAATCGAGGAGAAAATGGTTTTTGCAAATACATCGATATGGTGCAGGGCCGAGCTTATGCGATTATTATAAATAATTTTACAAATTCCGGAAGCGGATTCTCAATAGAATGGGGAGGGACTGGTGAATTTCTGGGACCAGAAGCCAATTTTTCAATTTCACCTCCTTCTGGCTTGAGGTGTGAGACAGATTTTATTGTTGTTGACAGTTCAACATTTCAAACTGGAGGTATCACAAAATACCTTTGGAATTTTGGAAAAGGCGCTATACCTCAAACTTCCAATGCAAAAGGTCCACATTCAGTAAGGTATTCTTCATTTGGAGAAAAATATATCACTTTAACTGTTGAAACTGATCTTGGCTGTCAAGTTACGGAGATTCGTAGGGTATTTGCTGAACCTTGTTGTGAAGATCTACCTACTTTACAGATAAGAGTAGACAGCGTAATTGATGCAAGTTGCTTCGGATTCAAGGATGGTAGGATTGTCGTAAGCGGATTATCAGGAAATCCTTATTCAGATGGAAGTAATGGTGTCCCTTATTATACATTTAGCTTAGACGGCATAAGCTTTTCTCCCAATAATCGATTTACGAATCTTCCTCCTGGAGAATACACGATCTACATCCAAGACCGAAAAGGATGTCTTACAGAAATAAAAGTTACCATTGAAGAGCCTTCAGAAATAATACCTGATGTAGGTTTAGATCGCGAAGTTGACTTAGGTGATGTCATTGATTTAACTACACAAATATTACCTCCTGACAATTATGCATTCCGATGGATTCTTGGAGATAGTGTTTATTGCAAAACCTGTCAAGATAGCAGAGCATTACCCTTGTATGATCAATATTTTAAAATTCGTGCTACAAATTCCAATGGTTGTTTTGGTGAAGATTCTTTATTTATTAAAGTGAAAAAAAATTATGATCTATGGGCACCAAATGTTATTTCTGCAAATGGCGACAAAATCAATGATGTATTCAAGTTGTTTGGCAAGGCAAGTATTAAAAATGTAGAATCTCTTAAAATCTATGATCGCTGGGGGGAATTATTGTATGTAGGTGAAAATCTAGATTTATTAAATCCATTGGATGGCTGGGATGGTACATTTCGTGGCGAAAACGCGATGACTGGTGTCTATGTTTATTTAGCAAAAGTTAGATTCATAGATGACCATATATTAGAAAAAGCTGGTGAATTTACATTACTTCGATGAGCCAATATTATTTTTTTGTCTTATTCCTTTTTATTTTTTCTTGTAGTGCAAAACAAGAACAACTTTCTGACCATGAAGCATCAGAATATAACAACAAAGAATTAATTCGAGATGTCCATATAATCTACAGCGATTCAGGAAAAATTCAAATTAAAATTAAAGCTCCTATTTTAATAAGACACCTCAATACGTCTGATTTAAAAGAAGAATTTCCTAAAGGATTCTTTGCTGAATTCTTTGATCAAAATGATCGATTACTAAATACATTGACATCGAAATATGCGATCAGAAATAGCAATGAGCGAAAGACAATAATGCAAGATAGTGTCGTCTTTCAAAGTCTAAATCAAGAGACCATGAAAACTTCTGAATTATTTTGGGATGAAAACAATGGAAAGCTGTATACCGAAAAGTATGTAAGTATCATTCGCAAAAATGAAATCATAAGAGGATTTGGTTTTGAAACAGACGAGCGCTTTAAATCTGGATCTATTAAATCCATTGATGCTTTAATCCCCAGTGAAAAATTGTTTGGATCAGAGCTTAAAGATCAAATCAAAAAATAAGAATACGTTCATTAACAGCGCGCTTGTTTCTTCTTTTTTCCTAAATAATTCGAACTTTTCATTTTTTCCAAATATTGATCTGCTAAAGGGACTTTGCATGCAGTTTTTCCAAGATCTACTTTTACCTCTCCTATTTTTTTAGCTACTTGAAAAGCGTCATCATATAATCCTTCTACACATTGCCCACAGGCCATTACGAAACCATTCATTGTATATCTTGTACGATTTTGTGCACTATGTATATTCTTTTCAATGAACTTCAATAGTTTTTTAAACTCCTTTTTGTCGAGTTCTACATCTGGCTTTATTGTACAAAGACTTGATAATGTATTCCATCCCGATGAACATACAGAATCTTCTTCAGATTGGATCCACTCAAGTCCAAGTTCGTAGCCAAACTTACTTTCAGCCGCAATCCAAGGTACAGTATATTCATTGATCATATACCAGCTCGCTTTCTTTACCCAATGTTGTAATTCCTTTTTACTAATTTTCTTCTCATCTGCAATTAATCCAGCTAAATACTGTGCATCTGAATTTCCTGTGTCAAACAATTCTAAAGACAATTCATGATTCTTTTTAATCTTTTTGACTATGGTCTTCATGTCTCCTACTTTGACACCAAAAAATGGTTCTTTTGCTCCATGATTTAAATATATTTTTTTAATTTGTTCAGAGCCCATAGATGTAAGCTCATCCATAACCGCTTCTAGCTTCATTATTTGCAGATTTATTCTGCAATATTAAAAAAGAATAACAAATTAACCCTCGAAAATTCTAATTTTGCGACCTAATATATTAAAAATATGTATCGCAATCATACTTGTGGAGAATTACGAATCGCACATTTGAACCAAGAAGTCCTTTTGTCAGGATGGGTACAGAGTAGTCGAAATCTTGGTGGCATGACATTCATAGACTTACGTGATCGCTATGGAATAACTCAAATCGTTTTCAATATGGAAGATGATGAACAGCTTTGTATGTCTGCTCGTAAGCTCGGAAGAGAATATGTCATTCAAATCAATGGTATCGTAAAAGAACGCTCAAGCAAAAATGCCAATAGACCAACAGGAGATATTGAAATACAAGCTCAAAAGTTGACAATACTGAATGCATCACAAGTGCCGCCTTTTACAATAGAAGATGAGTCAGATGGAGGAGATGAACTTCGTATGAAATATCGATATCTCGACATCAGAAGAAATCCAGTAAAAGAAAAGATCTTATTCAGACATAATGTGGCATTGGAGACTCGTAAATATTTGAGCAGCTTAGATTTTACTGAAATTGAAACTCCATATTTGATCAAATCGACTCCTGAAGGTGCACGAGATTTTGTAGTGCCAAGTAGAATGAATCAAGGACAATTCTATGCATTGCCGCAATCTCCTCAAACCTTTAAACAAATCTTAATGGTAGCAGGTATGGATCGCTATTTTCAAATCGTGAGATGTTTTCGCGATGAAGATCTTAGAGCAGATCGACAGCCTGAGTTTACACAAATCGATTGCGAGATGGCCTTTGTCGAAAGAGAAGATATATTGAATACTTTTGAGGGCTTGATGAAGCATTTATTTCAATCTATATTGCATGTGAATCTTCCAGACTTCCAAAGAATGAGTTACGATGATGCTCTAAAAGATTATGGAATTGATAAGCCAGATTTGCGCTTTGATATGAAAATCAAACATCTTACAGAAGATTTGAAAGCTCATGGTTTTCCTGTTTTTGATAGTGCTGAATTGGTCTGTGGTATTATCTGCAAAGGCATAGCAGATAGCTATTCAAATAAAGATATCAATGAAATCACTGATTGGGTCAAAAGACCGCAAATCGATGCAAAAGGCTTAGTTTATATCAAATATAATCTTGATGGAAGTATAAAGTCCTCAGTTGGAAAATTTTATTCTGATGAATTTTTACAAAATCTTGGAAAAAAATTAGAAGTTGAACCTGGAGATATGCTACTCATCCTAGCTGGTGGCTATGATAAAACCGTAAAGCAAGCAGGTGAACTCCGATTAGAGATGGGCCGACGTATGAAACTCATCAAAGAAGGCGAATTCAAAGCTTTTTGGGTCGTTGATTTTCCATTGTTGGAATGGGATGAAGATTCGCAACGATTCTTTGCAATGCATCACCCATTTACTTCGCCATTACCTCAAGATTTACATAAATTAAACTCCACAGATCGCGACGTTTTAAAATCGATTCGCGCAGCTGCATATGATATGGTCATCAATGGTGCTGAAGTCGGAGGAGGATCTATTCGAATTCACGATCGAGCATTGCAATCTCAAAATTTCAAGCTACTTGGTTTTTCTGAAGAAGAGGCTGAAGCACAATTTGGATTTTTATTGGGAGCTTTTGAATATGGCGCGCCACCTCATGGTGGTATAGCTTTTGGTTTGGATAGAGTTTGTGCCATCATGCAAGGATCTACTTCTATTAGAGATTATATTGCCTTTCCGAAAAACAATCAAGGTCGAGATACCATGATCGATGGACCATCTCCATTAGACCAAAAACAATTGGACGAATTAGGCATTGCTTTAAGATCAAATGAGGCAAAGTGAAAATAAATAAAATAAGTCAATTGGTCTTCCGTTGTAATGAGAAAAACTAAGGATGAATAAAACACTAAAATACTTACTATTTTTACTTGGAATAAGTTCAATTTTTTCTTGTAGAAAAGATACTGCAAAGGCGACACATAATCTTGAATATCCTATGCAATTCACAATTCAAACTGGAGCAAATCCTGTTTTGACTCATGTTTACTCTTGGAATGTCGCCTCGAATTGGGATAATTTTCTTGTTCAAAATAATCTAACTGCTGAGCAAGTTACTGCGATAAAACCTGTTTCCTTACACATTACAACAATTTTCAATACACCAATAAATTATGATTTTATAGAAGAAGCGAAAGTAAAAATCTATAATCCTCAAGACATCACATACAAACTTCCAATAGGTGAAATCTACAATATTCCAAACAATAAAGTAGAAGATTTTTATTTAATTCCTGGCCTAGCGGAAATCAAAGAATTTGTCTCAATCCCAAGTTTTAAAATTGATCTTAATCTTAGATATCGAGAAATCATCAGAACAAACACAGATCATAGACTATTCATTAAATTTGATGTGTTTACACAGTAAATTTCTACCCTAGGAATAAAATTTCACTTTGGTGTTATTTCTTTTTCTTTTCTTCGTCTTCCTCTTTCTTGATATGTACTTTTGATCCTTGCTTCAGGTCTTTTGATATTGCAGCATATGGCCCTACGACGACTTCATCTTCTAATTGCAATCCAGATTTTATCATGATGTAATTTTGATCCTGAATACCAGTTGTTACATCTACTCTAGATACAGTATCTCCTCGTTTTACAAAAACTGCTTCAATAAAATCATTTCTATCTAATGTAATTTTTTCCTCTTCCACAATATTTGGATCCTTTTTCATTTTATCCATTTTCTTCTTCATCTCTTCTTTTGGATCATAGGCTGTTACGCATTGGATAGGAATACTTAGGACATCAGCTTCTTGATTTGTCTTTATCTCGACCGTAGCAGACATTCCAGGTTTGAATGCAGTTAATTTAGCTCCTTGCACTAAATCTCTATATGATTCTTTATCAATTCGAATTTTCACTACAAATTTTGTCACCTGATCATTAGATAATGCACTAATTCCATTCGTACTAATATTGCTTGCACTATTCGCAACTTCAGTTACTGTTCCTTTGAATTTTCTATTCTGATAAGCATCTACTTCTATGTCTGTAGTATTTCCTACTTGTACTCTTATGATATCATTTTCGCTCACTTCTACTTGAACTTCCATGGCGCCTAAATCCGCAATGCGCATCATTTCAGTTCCACTCATTTGGATTGTTCCTACTACTCTCTCACCTTTTTCGATATTCAATTTTGAGATTACGCCAGAAGCCGGAGCTTTGATGGTCGTACGGCCCAAATTGGTCCGAGTTTCTTTCAATAATGCTTCTGCATCTTTTACTTGATAGCCTGAAGCTTCAGCCGTTTTCTTTGCTGTAGAAATTGAATTCTCAGCAGAAGCTAAACTTGCACTTAGATTTCGAAACGTGGTTTCACTTGCATCATACTCTGATTGCGAGATGATTCCTTCTTGTAGTAATGATTTACTGCGCTCTAAATTCTTTTTTGCATTATCCCACTGAGATTTAATTTGATCGCGTTGAGCTTTTGCCGTTTCTATATTCAAATTCGTGGCACCTGCTTGAGATCTCGCTGCATTAACTCCTGCTGAGGTACGCTCGACAGCAGATTGATATGTATCTGGATTTACACGTGCTAAGACTTGTCCTATTTTGACACTATCGCCTTCCTTTACATAAAGCTCGACTACTTCCCCTGAGACATCAGAGGATATTTTGACTTCCTTTTCAGGATAAATCTTGCCACTTGCAGAGACTGTCTCAACAATAGTTCTTTTCTTTACTTTTTCTGTAAATACAGCAGTACCTTTTGGTTTACTTTTGCTTTTAATTATTGCTGCACCAATAAGCAATCCAAGGAGTATGATTGATCCCCATATCCATAATTTCTGATTGCTCTTTTTTTTCTTTGCGATTTGATTCATTTGGAAATTTTTATATGATCCTGCTTAATTAATTTTTTTTCCTGCATAATAATCCAATACTTTAGATTTGAATACAAGGTCGTATTTTGAAATCACCCAATTCATTTCTGAATTTTGGAAATTTGTCTGTGATAAATTCATTTCAAAGGAAGAAACAGATCCTATTTCAAAACGCTTTTTAGTTTTCTCAAAAGATTGTTTTGCTGCAAGCATACTTTTTTCACTTGCTTCATACTCTTTTTGCGCAGCTTTAAAATTCGTCATTGCCTGATAAATATTTTGCCGAAGCGATTCCTCGCTTTGTTCTAGCTGCAATTTATTACTTTCAATTTGAATTTTTGACCTAGCGATATTTGTTCTAGTGGAATGATTATTATATATGGGCAGAGAGATTGAAACACCTACACCATAACCCAAAAATTGATCAAACTGATCTGAGAATGATGTCACTTTAGTTCCTTCGATAGATGGTAATGTCTGTTCAAATACTGCCGATTTTCCATCAATAAAAATACCTGGCACTTGCTGTCTTTTTAAAGTATACCCTGTAGGAGTTAATGCAGCATCAGAATATCGAGAACCATAATTTGCACTCATAACTACGGAAGGATAGTATGTTGATCTTGCAATACGTTCTGAAATTTTTGCTGCTTCCAATCTTGTCTTCGCAGCTGCGATGTTTGGCTGTGTGGTAATAGCATGTGAGACCAGTTGTTCTACGGTATACGTATTGATCACTATTTTATCCAATTCTTCAAGTGGAATTCTTTCGATCTCCAATACAGCTGAGGGATCGAATTTCATGGTTTGTCTCAATTGTAACCAAGCAAGTTCTAGAGCATTATTTGCTCCAATTTGCAATTGTTCGGATCTTGCCAATTGGGCTTCAATTTCAAGAGCATCGGATTCTGCCTTGCCTCCAGCTTGAATTAATTTTTTCATTTGATTGAGCTGAGCTCGTACATTCTCTACATTATTTTTTGCTATCTGAATTCGATCTTTAGCCAACAATACTTGCAGATAAGCATTCGCAACAAATAGTGATATATCGTTGATATTCTGTTGATGATCCAAGGTATTGGCTTGCTTTGTTAACTTATTTTGTTTTATAGTATTCGTAATAGCCCCACCTTGAAATATACTTACTCCTGAATTAATTCCATAGTTTGAATATAATATATTTTCTGTAATAAAATCATTCGACGTTGGATCGATGTTCCTTCCAAAATTTATGCCTCCATTTAGATTTGCATTCAAATTAGGCAATCTACGCCATTTACTTTCTGCCAGATTTATTTCCGAAAGACCTATATTCAGCTCACTCAGTTTTAAGCTAGTATTATGTTCTATAGCATATTTCACACATTTTTCAAGTGACCAGATGTCTTGTGCTCCGAGTGACCATGGCAAAGTGAACACAGCGAGTAAAATTTTTAACTTCATCTTTCAATTTTAAATAGTACAATGACATTAGACAATTTAGAAAACCTAAATGTTGGCAAAAGAAACCTTATCCATTGTTTTTTTTTACAGCAAATTTTCACACAATATTAAGCAAAGCTTTATTGCCACCGATTAGATTTTCGAAGAATGGCTAAAAATCTCGGACTAATGAACTACTTTTTCTTTGATTACCTGTTAGAATTCAGGACAGATGCTAAAACGAGCTGGTCATATCTTCCGCCATGGGGACGATAATAGCATAGAATCATATACTCATTCTCCGTCTCATACCAATTGCCTTCCATGGACTCTGTACTAATCAAGCCATCAGAATCTTTGGTGGCATACATAAAATTATAGAATCCATTTTTAAGTAAAACTTGACCCAAATAAGCTCTTTTAACAGCATCATAGTTCATTCGGAATTCCTCTTTACATTGGTAATCTGTCAAAGCACCATAAATATAAATCGGTTCATCATACTCTGTATTGGAATTCAGAGTGAAATGGGCCATCACATAATCTGATCTCACTTCATCTTCTGGCACATCGTTGCTAATGCAAATATATCTCCCATTGATATCAGTTTCGGTATAATAGGGCTTGTGTGCTCTAACGATGTCATGCTCTAACCAACAATGGAAATTTCCATCTCGTTCGTCCCAATAATCGATGTCTTGTGTGAGATGAACAGTAGTGCGAATGTCCTTTCTTCGATATTCTTTCATACCTCCAAACACAATACCATCTATAGATTTATAATGAATATTGTTGGGTGAAAAAAAACTTGGCTCACCAAGTACTTTTCGTGTATTGAAGTCTTCATTTTGGATGATCTGAACACTTAGTTCTTTAACCGGATTAATAATCTTGAATTGATTGGTCTTTAACGCAAAGTCAATTGCTATATGAGATCGAAACAGTTCTGCACTAGTTGGACTTATAAATTTTGCTTCGATCCCAAATGAATTAGAGGTTACAAATAATCTACGTGTAAATAGTAATCCCCCTTCGCGATCATAAACCACCAACAAATAATTGCCTGTGATGCGAAAACTCCATTGTTGATCTGGCAAATAAAGCGAATAATGAACGTAAGGGACCAGTGTCTGTTTCGAGGTTCGAAAATTCGTTATCTCTTGCTCTTCAAAACCCTGAATTGCTTCTCCAAATTCAATTTCAGATGGAGTCCAATATCGATCGTAATGATACAATGAATAATGAAGGTTTCTCGGTGAACCTTCAATGAGATCAAATTCAAGCAAAGTAGATTTTTCTCTATCGACAAAAAAAATAGGATGTATTACTATTTCACCATTTTGTCTAAAATAAATTGACTTTACTAGTGGATTATATATCGTATCGATGGGTTTCATATCTTGTGAATACACATTCATGCAGAAATGTACTAACAACAATAATAAAAATTTCTGAATATTCACCATCTACAACAGCTAACTAATTGATTATAACGATGAAATGAAAAATTTAGTTTAACTATTAATAAAATATAAATTTATAAATTCAAAATAATAGAAACGCTTATCGCTCATAAAAATGAACATAGCAATCATAACAACTTTCTATCAATTCCAATTTAGACTGTTGTAGTACCAATTCATACTGGAGTCCATTGCTACTTTTTAAGAGAAAAAACTTTCCTCTAGTCGAGTCATTAATTTCATTTAAACTATAAACAGTTGACTCTATTAAGGTATCATTTTTAAACATTAAAAAATCGTGATCAGTAAATTTTAATTTCTTCGTGAATCCTTCCGTTTTGGGCGTCAATGTCCAACCTCCTATGCCGCCAATAGAGGAAATCCACCTCCATTCACCAACCACATTAGTACTATCATGTTGTCCTTCTTTAGAACAGGAAGTACAGATTAAAATCAAAAATAAGAGTCCAAAGTATTTCATAAGAAAATATTTAAATATTTTGTCATTAGATTAAAAGCATAGTATTTTGTCTAAAATTACGCCCAAATTTCAAATTTATTGTTAGAATTGTTAAATATTCCTTATTTATTTATCCCATTTAATGTGACACAGTAGAATTTTGATAGTCTTAATAATAACTTTTACCCCAATGAATTTTTATTGAATTAAATGCAAAGCAATAACTGCTCTGCAATCGAAATATTTTGTAAATTATTAAACCTTTTATCTATATGTTATTACAATTAACTGGAGCATTGGACTCTTCGACAGGATTTATGTCAAAAATCATTGACATGGGCTATACTTATCTCCCAAAATTGATAGGTGCCGTACTGGTTTATCTCATTGGATCATTGATCATCAAATGGATCTGTGGGCTGTTAAAAAAGGCCTTAGAAATCAGAAAATTCGATCCATCTCTACAGTCGTTCTTGTATTCTCTAGTTAAAGTATTATTGAGTATCCTTTTGATTCTGACCATTTTTGGAATGCTAGGAGTAAATCTAACCTCTTTTGCTGCAATCCTAGCTGGTCTTGCAGTAGGTGTTGGAGCTGCATTGAATGGCACATTGGGCAATTTTGCAGGAGGCGTGATGATGTTGATATTCAAACCCTTCAAACTAGGAGATCTCATCGAAGCACAAGGTCATGTAGGTAATGTCATCGAGCAAGGTATATTCAATACATTCTTATTGACTCCAGAAAACAAAACCGTCATTTTGGCCAATGGCGCATTATCCACAGGAACAATAGTGAATTACACTACTCACGGAAATCTAAGAGTTGATTTAATTATGGCAGTAGATCCATCTGTAAGTATAGAGAAAGCGAGAGCAGTGGCTACTGAAGCAATGTTGTCACATCCAAAAGTGCTCCGAACTCCAGCTCCTGAAGTGAATGTACTGAAAGTGGCTGATGGGATGACTACATTGGCTATCCGTCCATATTGCGCACAAGCAGATTATTGGGATGTATTTTTCGGAGCTCAAGAAAAAGTGAAAAATGCATTTGATGCAAACAATATTCCTGGTCCGATACCACACAGAGTGATCATCAATAAATAAGAATTTTTATAAACAAGGGATTTTAAGTGAAAACTAAAGAAAGCTCAATCAGAAATGGTTGGGCTTTTTTTTATTGAATTAAAACTAATACTATAACCATCTAGAACTATCTATGATTGTAAGTTTCTTCATAAACATCATTTGAGCTTGTAAAATACAATATTTCTTTTATTCAAAAATATAAACTTCATTGTCCTAAACTAAATATTAGTAAACAAAATAAATATCAGAAGCTATAGAATATATTAATGGTGGAGTATCTGAATATCCAACAGCATCTCGTTGCTCGGGGACATAGATTGTAGCACTCATTTGGAACGGAACATGAGGTATTTGTGGTAGCTTCACTAAATCATTAAAAACACAATAATAACTTGAAAAATTTTTATGAGTTTCATCAAAAGATGAAACAACCTCCATACCAATCTCTATTTCATTTATCTGATCATTTTTACCATAATCTATCTCCATTGAAGGAATTAATACTTTGCCTATACATTCGAAATTTTTAGTAACAAATTTTTCTTTCAAAATTACTTTCCTTGTATTTAAATTAATATATCGAATTGCTGGAAGACAAGTTAATGTTGATTCTCCTGTCAGTTTATTTAAAAAATTACAATACCAAAAAAATGAATCACCAAATTTATTATTCGCAAGGAGAAATAGAATCTCGTTGTGTACTTTATATGATTTTAATATCAACTTTGATTCTCCTGGACCTACGCAATCTCTTAAATTCGGTTTTCCACAAGGATTATTCATTAATAGAGGTCCTTTGTATGAACAATGCTCTCTCCAAATTTCAAATGCTTTAAAGCGATGGATATATTTTCTATTTGGATCATTGCCATAGGCTATTCCAGATTTGGAAATTATCTCTTCTAATTTATCCCAACATCCACCCACAAAAGCTTGTGGTAATACTTCGTCTAAATTAATATTTTTTTCATTATTCCATGTGTTGATATCGTATAGAGAATAATCTTCACTTAATTTAACTGTAATATAAAAATGGGTTGGAAACCATGTGTCAATAAATTCCTCTTGATATCCTGAAGCGTGAAAAGCAAAATATGGAGGATTCAATATTTCAGAAGGCACTCCTGCATATACCATAGGGTTAACTCTATGAATATCCCATTTGTAATCATAAAAAATGTCTGGAATTTTAATTACCACACAGGGATCATCTCTATATAAAAAATGAAAAAGTGAATCTCCAAATATTTCCTTTGCATCTGAAGGCACATGTTGCTTTAAGAATGCTTCTAGACTTAAATTGTCCTTTATAATATCTCTTTTATGTACTTCAAGGAGAATTTCATTAAATCCTCTAGTCGTATTTGCCCTAGATGTTTTTTGAATATACTCTCTAAACTTAGAGTCATTTAGACCACTAGCTACTGTTTTAGAAAGGGCTAACCTTAACTCAGAAAGAGGTCTCAAATCAGGTTGATAGAGTGCAGAAATTTGCTTTATTGATTTGGGACTAAAATCCTCTTGTTTATTGCAGGCTAAAATAAAAGTTAAAAGAATTACTATGGAAATAAGTTTCTTCATAAACATCATTTAAGCATACAAAATACAAACTACTTTTATAATTACCAAAAATCTGGAAATTTATTTCCTGCTTTTAAAAACTCAAATATTTATATAGTAATAACTTGCTAAAAACCCAATGTTAAACTCAAGTAATATCACTTCCCACTCTCCAACAGAACCTCCCAAGTTTTTCGCATTCCAGCTTCCAAACTTGTGAAAGAAAATTCAGGATATGTTTGCATCAGTTTTGAATGGTCGAGTTGGATGAATTGATTGTCGCTCTTTTTGCTCTCTATAAAATTAATTCTTGCCTTCGCACCAGATATTTTCTCAGCTAACTGAATTATATCTAGTATTGATGCGTATTGATCTGAACTCAAATTATATATTTGATTGTCATCCAAATTGCGATTTACTACATCTTGTAGAAAATATACTACATCTTGAATATAAATATAGTTTTTTACATTCTTACCGTCGCCGAAGATTTGGATCTCCTCATTATTCAATATTTTATCTAATACAATATTAATGATGCCGAGACCTTTTTTTATATTTTGTCCTTCGCCGTAGATATTGGACACGCGAAAAATATCGTAGTGAATTTGATATTTTTCAAAAGCAAATCGAAGAAAGTTTTCAATCGTATTTTTAATGATGCCATAAGGAGAAAAAGGCGCTGTGGTAGCATTCTCATCTAGCATCTGATCAGATTTTCCATATACAGTCCCTGCACTCGAAACAAATACAATTTTCTTAACATGATGCGCTGCACAAGATTCAATCAAGTGGAGTGTAGGAATTAGATTACCTTCTATTTCTATCCATGGATTGTCCCACGATGAAGATGGTATCGATCCTGAAACTAAATGATAAACTAAATCTGCTTTGTACAATAATTTATTTATTAACTCCTGATCTTCAAAGGTGCCGATGATTGATCGCAAATTTTCTGTCTCGTTTATCCCATTTTTACTCAAGCAAACAATATCATTCTGCTTGTTCTTGATCAATGCATCGCACAAATTTTTCCCTACAAATCCACTAGCTCCAATGACAACGATCTTCATGAATTTGGATTTGAAATATTAATGGTTTTTTCAATGACGCTGTATGGTCTTGCTCTTGTCTCGTCATATATTTTGATCACATATTCACCAATTATGCCGAGACAAATTAAAATCAATGAATTAAAAAATGCGATCATCAATACAAGTGTTAAAAATCCTTGTGATTGTATTCCTTTGGTCAAATACACCCATAAAATATAAATAGAATATAATATTGAAAATGAAAGCCCTAAAAATCCTGTAATGGAAATTATTTTTATAGGTAGCGATGAAAATGCAAAAATTCCATCCATTGCTATTTTTATAAGCTTTCTAAAGGTGTATCCTGATTCTCCTTTTGCTCTTGCGTGTCTTTCGTATTCAAGTCCAATCTGCTTAAATCCTACCCATGCTCGAATACCTCTCAAAAATGGATTTCTCTCTTGTAGTTGGATCATATTAGACACAACTCTCTTTTTCATAACACAAAAATCGCCACTGTCTAAGGGAATATGAACTGAACTAATTTTCTGCAGAAAACGATAAAACAAATTATACAGAGTAACTTTTAAAAAATGCTCTTTGCGTTTACGACGCACACCATAAGCCACATCAAAGCCTTGATCCAATTGTTGAAAAAATCTCGGCAACAAATCTGGAGGATCTTGCATATCATCATCGATGATCGCTATATAATCACCCGTAACATAATTTAATGCTGTCCTTACTGCAGCCTGATGACCAAAATTTCGAGCTAGTTTGATACCTTTAATATAGTGGTATTCTTTTGCCAACTGCTCTATGACTTCGAAACTATTGTCCTTGCTTCCATCTTCAACCAAAACTAGTTCTAAATCCCAATTTTCTTTTTGTCTAGTTTCTTCAATAGCTTTAAGCAGGTCACTTAAAATCATTGAACTATTATAGACAGGTACTAGGATCGAATATCGCATTTCTTATTAGTTGTATTTATCGCAAAGCGTATAGCAAATTTAAACAGAAATTATGACATGTATTAATTTAATCTTATCACATTGATAATCAATATCATACAATCTCACAACGAAAAAAGCCTGCTCTTTCGAACAGGCTTTAAACAATCCCTCATATTCTACTTAATTACTTTCTTCTTTTTCTCTTCGGCTCAGCAACGATTGCTCCCGTTTCATCCATTGCTACTCTTGTTCCATCTTCCAATCTAAACACATAGATGATCTTTCCATCACGCAATGTTACTTTATAAAAATGTAAGATTTTTGTCACATCGAATTTTGCATTTATTGAATCCTGAACTGCTTGAGGCAAATCAGTAAACAATACTTCAACATGGCGATCCACTTTTGTTTTAGTTTCTAACAAAACTCCACTTTCATCGAAGATTAATATTGTTCCATTAGTCAATGCTACAATGTACTTTACTGTTCCATCTGCAGCTGTAACTTTTACAATACGTCTTACGCTATCTTGAGAAGAATTTGTAGTCACATAATCTTTAGCTGCTTGTGGCAATTCATCAAATGTAATCACTAATCCTTTTCCTCCTCTACCATGTTTAATAGAATCTCTTTTTCCTTTGTGTTTTGGATCTCTTGCTGATGCTTCAATGAAGTTGTCATACTGAAAATCAGCACTCGCTAATGATTCAAATTCAAGTGAATAATCAAACTCTTCTACAATTGTTTCGCTTTGTTTTTCACATGCCATGAATGTTAGGAATAATCCTGCAAAAAATAATTTCAACCCTGTTTTCATAAATTTTAAATTTAATATTGTTTAATAGTTTTTACAATTGATAGGTCGAAGTTTGATCAAATGGTTGCACAGGAAATTTAAAAAATAAAAACAGAAAAACTCAAATGGACATTTTTGAAAATGGAAAATCCATAAATGATTGATTTTCACACAACAATGTATAATAACCTCCTCCACCAGCGCCATTAATTTTTAGATAATTATTTTTTAAAAATAATGGTTCCCAAATTTTTTCCATTTCAGAAGTAATCATTTCTCTATAATAATATGTAGATAAGGTAGAGAGCTCTTTCCATGCTTCTGAAAATTTGAAACATTGATTGTCTATAAAAAAATCTATAAGCGAATTATTTAATGCAATGATATTCTGCGTATAGGATTCTGAAAATATTGGATCAGACATTTTCGTTTTAAATAATTCGACAAATTCTGAAGTTTTTCTTTTTACATTACTATCAATAAGAAATAAATTATAATTCTTCAATTGTGCCATATAAGATTTATCCAATAAAATGGGGCGATCTTCGATGATCATTGGCGATTGATAATACGAGATCAAAGGATCGATCCCAGAGCTTTTTTTGTGGAAATAATTTTCTAGTAAAATCAATTGTCTGTGTGTCTCTTCAATACTGCATTCGTCTATTTTATATTGATCTAATATTGCTGCACATACAGCACCAGAACTGCCTAATCCATAGCCTGTAGGGATTGTACTATACAATGATCTACCGCCATTAATATCGGTTTTCAATTTTTCTAAATTCAAAAAATGAAATTCAGATTTATGATCCATCAAGTAAATGAGCAACTGCATTAACTCATAATGCGATGGACTTCCGTTCTCATGAATCCATTGTACAAAAAATTTATCTATCGGAACTGCCAATGCTTTTGACCCATACAGCACGCTATACTCACCGATGAGCAATAATTTGGCAGGATATTTTTTATCTGTGGAGGATTCCATTAGACAAATATAAGCTTTATTAGTGAATTATGAGGAATCCTTGTTTTAATAATAATATTTATTCTAGCGAATTTCTTTCGAAAAACTCTGAGTTATAATTTTACTATTTTCGAAAAAATTTTTTGATCGTGTGAATACAATAAAATAATCTTTAGATGAATTTTATTTTCTATATCGAATAAAATCCTTATTTCACCCAAAGTTCGACTCTTGGTCTCTGCCTCTTAGTGACTTTTACACTATGGTAAAAATAAATTTTCTTAATCGCCTTTCCCGGAGTATTAGGACTCATAATCATACTATATACATCTGGAAATAAATTCTTATTTAGTTCGATTGTATTTTTTGTACCATCTACATAATGGATGACGACATTATTGAATCCTACATTTGCATCCTTCACTACGACATAAAATGCATTTAATTTTGTAGGTGTTTTAAATTCAAAAATATCATGATCATTGTCATATCGAAATGTCTTTGTCTCAATTAATTTGAACCCTGAATTATGTGCTGCTGAATATTGTGCGCACAATGTATTCGAATCCATGACTAGAAATAAACTAATAATTAAAATAAAAACTGATTTCCACATCTTATTAAATTTAGCTTGTAAAACAGTTTTTTTCTTAGAAAAGTTCAGCGTCTTAGTTTACCAGAACCTTGATATACGCCTCGCTGTATAGCTTCATATCCGAATCGATGTCGAATGTGATCTACTTGTTTCAATAGAGCTATTTGTTCCTCAGTATCTTCAAATAAATTCAAACTAGCTTTGCCATAAGTCAATCCTCCCAGTTTGACACCAAGTAAGCGGATGAGTTGGCGTCTGTCGTACAATTTTTCAAAAAGATCTTGCACTACCGCCCAAATAGGCTTGTCCAATGCGGTATATCTTATCTTGCTTTGCTTGGTATATGTGTTGAAGTCTGCATAACGTATCTTAATGGTCACCACTGAACAAAGTCTATTGGTATCGCGCAACTCAAATGCGAGTTTTTCAGTCATATTCAACAAGATAAGCCTAATTCTCTGCATATCCAGTGTATCCTGTTCAAAGGTCTGCTCCTTAGATATAGATTTTGCCTCATGATAAGGAACTACTGCACTGTGATCTATACCATTGGCATGTTGCCACATACTTTTTCCACTTTCGCCAAACTCGCGCTCTAATAATTTTACTGGGATTTCGCTGAGGATCTTGATCGTCCGAACACCCATAAAGCTCAATCGCTTGTAGGTCTCTTTGCCGATACCTGGCATCTTATTCGTAGATAGTGGCGCAAGAAAACTGCGCTCTACACCTTGTGGAATTTCAATCGTGCCATTGGGTTTTGCCTCATTTGTTCCTACTTTGGATACAATTTTATTGATTGAGAGCCCAAATGAAATAGGTAGACCTGTCTCTTTAATTATGGTTTGGCGCAACTCTGTACTCCACTTCATACATCCAAAATACTTGTCCATCCCTGTAAGATCGAGGTAAAACTCGTCTATACTTGATTTTTCAAATAATGGTGCCCTTTCATCTATAATCTCCGTCACTTGTTCCGAATGCTTGATATAACTATCGTGGTCGCCTCGCAATATTATAGCCTGTGGACAAAGTCGCAATGCCATGCGTATTGGCATCGCACTATGTACACCAAAAGCTCTTGCCTCATAACTGCATGCCGCTACTACCCCGCGATTGCTAGTACCTCCGACGATGAGTGGCTTCCCCTTCAAAGCAGAGTTCTTCAATACTTCTACCGAGACAAAGAAACTATCGAGATCTAGATGGAGGATGGAACGCATTTTTTTAATGTGATAATTATAATTAGTTAATTTGCAAATGTGCAAATTTGAAAATGTGCAAATGAAATCTAGTGAATGGATAATGGTGAATAGGTAAAAGTGACAAGAAATCACTATTATCTATTATCTATTATCTATTAACTATTATCTGGATTGTGATTTCACTTTTATATATTTTAGGTGTCATATTTCAAATTTTTTAATCACTTAGCAAGTCCAGTCGCTGTAGTGGTATTCCACACAGCGTCTGGCTCCTGCAAGTTCAACTACGAAATTCGATGCTTCGGATATCTTTATATCTAATTATCGACGATTATCAGTACAAATATATGACGATGTGCCGAATTATTCGACATTCTGTAAAAAATATTTTCAGATATTTTTTGTTGGATGTGTTTTTGCTTGAGAATGAGCTGAATAGAAAAATAATAGCAAATTATCAAGATGCCTTCAAAATGAGATGTGGATTATTGAAAACGTGAAAAAGATCTAAAATTCTTGTGGAGCAAGCTCTAGATAAAATGTTTGAGCATGATGACTTCTTGCTGTAATAAAAAGCGAAACTTTCCTCGTGGTAAATTTTTCTTTGTCAAACCTCCGTAATACACGCGATCTAATTTTTTAACTTCGTAGTCTAATTGTTCGAAAATCCGACGAATGATGCGATTTTTCCCGCTGTGGATTTCTATGCCTACTTCATCCCTTTTTGTCATCCACATAGTCCATGCTGTCTACTTTGGTGAATCCATCTTCAAGTTTGAGTCCTTGCATGATTTTATCAAAATCATTTTTCGTCAAATTTTTATTCAATCCAACGTGATAGATTTTTTTGATCTGATGAGATGGATGAGCAAGTTTCTGAGCTAAATCACCATCATTGGTCAATAGTAACAATCCAGTAGAATTGCGATCTAATCTACCTACAGGATATACGCGCTCTGCAACGCGATCACCAAGTAAATCTAATACAGTGCGTCGATCTTTTTCATCACTCAATGTAGTAACTACATTCTTAGGCTTGTTCATCAGAATATAAACTTTATGGATCTCGGGTCTTATCGATTTGCCATCATACAAGATCTTATCTGTCTTTTGGACTATATACGATGGATTGTCCATCACTTGTCCATTGACTTGGATTTTACCAGCCTTCACCCAAGTTGCGGCTTCTCTTCGCGAACAAAGTCCACAGTGTGCGATATATTTATTCAGTCGAAAATCTTCACTACTCGTATTTGCATAATTATTGGGTGCATTGACTTTTCTTTTGGAGTCTTTATTGACTTTGAGATCCCTAGCTTTGGTCACCTCAATCTTTGACTCAAGAGTTCCTTCGTTTCGTTTTCGCAATGGAAGTCTTTCCAGCTGCTTTGAGCTGAATTCCTTCAATTCTTTTTTATCCGAATTTTTATAAAATTTTTCAAAATTCGAAGTTTCCTTTTTACTAGAATTGGACTTTGGCTTAGAATGGAATGTCTTCTTGGATTTCATTCATTTTGGATGGCTTGATGAGAACTTGTAACGGTGAATCAAATCCAAGATCTGCACTGAAATCTTGGTTAGCGGAGACGAATTTGGCGAAGGAATCCTTAAATCTAAGGAAAATACTTCCTGTCGCGCCATTTCTGTGTTTTGCGATAATCAATTCTGTATAGCCTTTTGGCATGTCGATTTGATTTTCCATTTCATAATAATCAGGTCTATAGATAAAGAGTACCATATCGGCATCTTGCTCTATAGCTCCAGACTCTCGAAGGTGAGACAATTGAGGTCGCTTAGATCCATTCACTTCTCCAGCTCGATTTAACTGGGATAATGCAATCACTGGAATATTTAATTCTTTGGCTAATCCCTTCAAAGCTCTTGATATAGAAGATATCTCTTGTTCACGACTTCCACTTTTCTTGTCATTTCCTCCTGCTGTCATCAACTGCAAGTAATCTATGATCACCATACTAATCTGATGATGCTGATGCAGTCTTCTGCATTTGGCTCGAAGCTCAAATACATTTAATGAAGGTGTATCATCTATAAAGAAAGGCGTATCGCTCAATTTTTCGATAGCTTGGTTGACTTTTACCCATTCATCATCATCTAGCTTTGCAGATCGCATTTTGCCTCCTTCGACTTCTGCTTCCATTGAGATCAGACGATTGACCAACTCAATATTGTTCATCTCGAGTGAAAACAATGCGACTGGTTTAGCATAATCCATTGCTGCATTCCGAGCTAGAGCCAATGTCAAGGAAGTCTTTCCCATACCTGGACGAGCTGCAATAATGATCAAGTTGGATTTTTGCCATCCAGAAGTCATTTTGTCGAGATCTGCAAATCCAGAAGGAATACCCACGACGCCATCTGCACTATTTGCCATGGATTCGAGTTGCTGCAAACTTTTTCGCGCGATCATCCCAACTGTTTGGTAACCACGGCGCAAGTTTTTATCTGTAATCTCGTACAAACCTTGCTCTGCAGTATCCAACATATCAAAGATATCTTTCTCATCTTCAAAAGCTTCTTTGATGACACCTGTTGAAACACGAATCAACTCACGTTGAATAAATTTCTGTGCTACGATACGAGCATGGTATTCTATATTTGCTGAAGAACTTACTTTATTGGATAACTGCAATATATAAGCTACGCCACCGATCAAATCCAATTCCTTCTCTTTTCGCAAATCTTCTGTAACCGTGAGAATATCTATCGGTTTTGAACTTTCAAATAATCGCAACATCGATGAATAAATCTTCTGATGTACTGGTTTGTAAAATGACTCTGATCGGAGAATATCTAAAACTATAGGAAGCGCATCTTTATCCAACATGATAGCACCCAAAACTGACTCTTCGAGGTCAGTGGCCTGTGGCTGTAATCGGTCATACTGCACAGCTGTAGTATCTTGCTCAGCTCTACGACTGCTTACGCCAAAGGGTCTATCAGGATTTCTGAGAATTTCGCTCATTTTTTATGGTAGTTGATGATGCAAATTTATATTAAGATATTTTAAATATAAAACACACATTTTGTGGAAAAAGCTCCATTCATGTGGAGAATTTTGTGGAAAAAGGAATCGCAATTTACTTGGATCAAAGGTACATATTAAATTTATCATTAATATTTTATTTTCCAACTATAATTCATTTGAAAGTCAATGACTTATTAGCAATAATAATAATATAAGATCATTTTAAAAAACAAATAAATAGAAAAAATGAATTCAGAATTTTCAATTCAATTGGATAAAAATTAGATTTTCAATGTTAATAAAAAAATAAATATAATTTTACTTAATATGTTATCCGTTGATAAAACGCAGGAAGTAAGTCGGATTTATCGAATTCTTTGAATTTCTGATTCTTTGATAAAACTCGTTTTTGTCTTGTTCAAACGATCTAAAACATTGGTTCCATCATTCTCCAATTTTAATACTCCTCTGGGACACACAGAAGCACAGATCCCACAACCTACACATGAAGCGCGCACTATATTTTCCCCTCTTTGTGCATAGGAGCGGACATCGATTCCCATTTCACAATACTTTGAACAGTTTCCACATGAAATGCATTGGCCACTATTGGTTGTGATTCGAAATCTCGAGAAAAATCGTTGCTGTATGCCAAGAATAGCTGCCATTGGACAACCAAAACGACACCAAACTCTAGATCCTAATATTGGGTAAAAACCAACACCGATGACTCCTGAAAATACAGCTCCTATCAAAAATCCATACCAAGAACGCAGTGTTGCTGTAGAAATTCCTGCGAGATATTCTAGTCCTGTGCGCGATGTATATATCACTCCTATCGTCATTATTATTGCTAATAACAAGATTGAATAGATCAAAATACGCTCCAATCTCCATGCTTTAATAGACTTATCAGACAATTGTCGGAATGGATCACCTGCAGTCTCTGCAAGTCCTCCACAACCACAGACCCAACTACAATACCAACGTTTGCCATACAAATAAGTCAACACAGGTGATATAATAAATATCATCGCAATTCCCCAATAAAACATCAATTTACCTAAAAATCCCGCATTGAATAAATTCCCTACATTCCAAGAATCAAAAAAGTAATAATTCAATGGCCACATATTCTTTAGATCGTTATAGGGAAGATTCATTCTTAGCATGAACTCTGGAAGTAAAAATGCAAAAATAATTTGAAAAAAAATCACAGAAATCGTCCGATACATTTGGTATCGATTACCCCAATATTTTATAATAAACTTGATTCCAAAAATTAGAATTGCAAACGTGTAAAGTACACCATAGACAAACCATTCACTTGCTTGTTGTTTCTTCAAAGCGAAACTCAATGGATCAAATAATGCGATAAGTCCAGAATTCATAGTAGTTCCCTTCCCCAAAAGTTCTGGATACCAATACAGACAGCAATAAAATCCTGTTAGCACAAATCCTAAAAGTATACCAATGGCACCTCTATTTGTCAAACTCTGTGACTCAATAAAATTATTCTTAATTCCAATTGGTTTGTTATAATATAATTGAAATGTATATAATGCAACAGAAGCTGTCAGAAATAAAAAACATAGACTAAGCCATAATACAGAAGGCAGTAGCCATTGCAACGCTATAAAAAACAATATACTCAAACCTACAACTCCTATAGCATAGGAGCTTCTTTTTACAAGAATCTGTTGAGAATGTGAATACATTTGAATTCGCAATTAATACTTGCAAATTTACTTTAATTTAGTTGGGAACAGTAATTTAAAAATTGAGAATGTGTCTTATTTGTAAATAAGGTCCTTATACTTCAATAGTGTAGGATATCCTTTTGCTTCAAAATATGCTGCTACTTCTGATTCGGGTTTTTCACTAGTTACAAGCACCATATCTCCTCCCCATGCACCTAGAGATTTAATCTCGCCCCAGTAATCGCTAAAATTACTTTCTTTGACTCGAGGCATTCCTATAAAACTAGAGACTAAATCTTCATGTTCTTTGATCCATGTCTCAAGGCTTTTGAGTGTCTTTAACTCTAATGCTTTTTCAGATAAATGGGTAATTTTATCGATTAATTTTTTATCTGGATTTTTCTTTTTCGCAAGTTTCACAGCATCATTACTGCTTACCTTATTTCCAAGTGGAACAAAATACAATTGATCCTTAAACGGATAGTTGACCTCCACTTCTTCAACATTAAGGCTGCCATCTCCTAAAGTATAGAGTATCGGTCCATCAGCACCAGCACAAGCCACATCATAGCCAGAACCATCCGCAATGTCAAAATAGAGGTGATACGGATTGATATCTGCCCAGCCAGACATATTGTATATTAATGTTGAACTCGATCCAAGACCCCATTCTCTTGGAAATTCTAGATAATGATCTACTTTATATTTTTTCCAATGAGAGAGAAATTCAGAATTATTTTGGCAACATGCTTTAAAAAGTTTCTTTAGATATTTGCTAATCTGCTCATCTGAACTTTTTACAACATCAAGACCCATTAGGTCTATCTCAGCTTCAAACCATTTTTTGCCTTTGTTATCAAAGCTATTCCAAATTACTTCCGAGCCAGATAACTCTTGAATTTTCATTTTTTGGCCCAATTTAGTGGGCAGCGCAAGAGATGTAGCGCCATGCACCACAAAATATTCGCCACTTAGTAGCACTTTCCCCCTTGCGTAAAATTCAGCTTTGATAATCGTTGGTTTAAACTAGCTGCGAAGGTATATATAATTTTTATATATATAATATTTTTTTATATGAATTTTCTTTATTCTCTGTGACTTTTCTTTACATTCTAACTTGAAAACCTTACTTTTACAGTCTAAAATCAAATCGTATGGCAATTCAATCAAGAATTCTATTCTTACTCTTACTAATTTCTGCGATCTATTCAAGTTGCAAATCCAAAACAAATTCTATGAATTCAGATAAGAAAGAACCGACTATGTCAACTAATCCATTAATTGACCCTTGGTCTGGTCCATATAATGGCGTTCCACCATTTGATAAAATTAAAATTGAAGATTTTATTCCTTCTTTAGAAATGGCAATGAATCAAAAAAGAGAGGAAATCAATGCAATTACTGCAAATCCAGAAAAACCGAATTTTAAAAACACAATAGAAGCATTAGAAAAAACTGGTTTAGCTTTAAAGCGATTTCAGGGTGTTTATTATGTGTGGACTAGTAATATGGCGACTCCAGCTTTGGATTCTATACAAGCAACTGTTGAACCACGTTTTGCGTCATTCAACGATTCTATCATACAGAATTCTCAGCTTTTCGCTCGAATAGAAGCGATCCAAAATGACACAGCCTCTTTAACTGCTGAAGAAAAAAGATTATGGTGGAGATATCATACTACATTCGTTTTGGCAGGAGCTAAAATGGACGCAAAGAGTAAAGAGCGTGTTGCAGCAATTAATCAACAACTAGCTAGCTTATTTACAAAATTCAGCCAAAACCAGTTAAAAGACGAGGGTGAAAAATATCTTGAAATCAAAGATGCTAAAGACCTTGACGGACTCTCTGAAAGTATGATCGCAGCTGCTGCCGAATCTGCGAAATCAAAAAACAAAGTTGGATCTTGGGTCATCAATAATACAAGATCTGCCATTGAACCATTTTTAACCAATTGTAAAAATCGAAGTTTGAGAGAAAAAGCTTGGCGAATGTTTATCAATAGAGGCGACAATGGAGATGCAAATGACAATAATGCGATTATACCACAAATTCTTGCTTTGCGTGCAGAACGAGCCAAGTTACTAGGATTTGAAACTCACGCACACTTACGTCTTGCCGATAAAATGGCACAAACTCCAGAAAAGGCTTTATCACTTTTAGAATCAGTATGGCCATTTGCAATAGTTAGAGTGAAAGAAGAAGTAACAGATATGCAAAAATTGGCTGATAAAACGGGTGATAAAATAAAAATAGAAGCTTGGGATTATCGATATTATGCCGAAAAAGTTAGAAAAGATAAATATGATCTGGATGAATCTGAAGTAAAGCAATATTTGGAATTAGAAAATCTGCGAGAAGGCATGTTTTTTATGGCTTCCGAATTGTTCAATATGAAATTTACCCAAATCAAAGATGTACCTGTATTTCATCCCGATGTTCGAGTTTATAGAGTAAATGATATCAAATCTGATAAATTGATTGGCTTGTGGTATTTTGATCCTTATGCTAGACAAGGAAAAAGATCAGGCGCATGGATGACAGCTTACCGCGAACAAGAGAAACTCAATGGAGATATTACAACGATCGTTTCAAATAATTGTAATTTCTTAAGAGGAAAAGAAAATGAGCCAATTCTAATTTCTTGGGAAGATGCCGAGACCTTGTTTCATGAATTTGGCCACGCATTACACGGACTTTGTTCGAATGTAAAATACCCAAGTTTGTCAGGGACAAATGTTGCTACAGATTATGTAGAATTTCCTTCACAAATTCTTGAGCGATGGCTCTCGACGAAAGAGATTTTACAAAAATATGCATTGCATTACAAGACGAAAGAACCTATGCCTCAGTCATTGTTAGACAAGATTAAAAATGCCTCAAAATTCAACCAAGGATTTGCAACAGTTGAATATCTAGCAAGTGCTTTAATTGATATGAAATTACATCTAGCTGGTGCACAAAAAATAGATGCCGATAAATTTGAACGGGAGACCCTTTTAGCTCTTAAAATGCCAAAAGAAATGGTCATGAGACATCGCACACCTCAATTCGGACACATCTTTGCAGATGATGGATATTCAGCAGGATACTATAGCTATCTTTGGTCCGAAGTCTTAAGTGCTGATGCATGGGAAGCGTTTACTGAAGCCGGTGGAGCTTATGATAAAACAGTTGGAAAACGTCTTTATGATTATGTATTTTCTGTAGGAGGAACAATGGATGAATCTACCGCTTACAGTTTATTCAGAGGTAAAGAACCAACTAAAAATGCCCTGATGAAAGCCAGAGGATTTAAAGTTGAATAAAGAATAAAGTGGATAATTAATGAAAAATTCAATTCTCCCTTAGAAGCAACTTTAGCTCAATTTTATCGTTATAATATTGTCAATTCAAGAATATGAAATCAAATTTGATTATACTTTTTTCCCTCGCTATTTTTCTTTTTGCTTGTGAAGATCACAATCATAATGATACAGCAACAGGTACAGTAAACCTTGTAATTAAAGCAAAATATGGTGCAGAGCCACTTGTCTTAGATCAGAAATATGCATATTTTGGAAAGGACACGCTTGTATTTACAAACTTAGAATTTTTTCTTAGCAATATAACTTTAAAGGGAAGCCATACCCATTCGCTTTCTACAATACAATTTATAGATCTCGATAGCAAATTAAAAACTAAAACAGAATCAGAGTTGGGTTATATATTACAATTTAGCGATGTAGATGCCACAAATTATACAGCTGTGAATTTTTCAATCGGAGTTCCAAGTAGTTTAAATGTCAAATCACCAATTGATTTCAAAGTAACTGATCCATTGGGAGAGCCTTCTAGATATTGGGATGGATGGAAAAGTTATATCTTCTCAAAAGTCGAAGGGAAATATAGTGATCCTAACAGTACTTCATGCAAGGAGAAAGGTTTTGCTTATCATTCAGGATTTGATTCTGCATTTAGAACAATAGATGCACCAAAACCAATGGTTGTAGAAGCGGGTAAAACCACAACGATTAACATAGAAATAGATTTCAAATCAATATTTGGAAATTCTGCTTCTTCTGTCGATATCTGTAAAGATCCAGTTTTTCATGAAGCTAATGCTTTTATGGATGCATTTATGACGCGCTTTCAAAGTGCGATCACTGTAAAATAGTGTCCTTGAAAAAAATATTATATATACTATTCATTGCTAATATTATACAGATCCTTTCTTGCAAAGACGGTCAAGAAGATGCTGAGCCAAACCAAGACTTAACTTCCATACCATATAATCCACTAACATACCAAATCACCTATCCCTCTGCATTTCCACAACCTTCAATCCCTAGCGATAATCCGATTACAAATGATGGTATTCTATTGGGGCGGCACTTATTTTTTGACCCTATTCTTTCTTCTGACAGTAGTATGTCCTGTGCTTCATGCCACCATCCTGAAAAAAATTTTACAGATGGAGTGGCTACAAGTAAAGGCGTGTTAGGTCAATTCGGAACTAGAAGCTCTATGAGCATTATGAATTCAGTGTACACCTATAGTGGGTTTTTTGGGACGGTAGAGCCTCTTCACTTGAAGATCAAGCAAAACTTCCCGTTGAAGATCCAATAGAACTTCATGAACATTGGCCAAATGTTGAAGCAAAATTTAGAAAACATCCGAAATATCCTGAACTGTTTCGAAAAGCCTTCGGTATTTCAACTAAATCTGAAATTACAAAAGAACTTGCTGCTAAAGCGATTGCGCAATATGAGAGAATCCTAGTTACAGGTCAAAATTCAGTTTTTATCCGACAAAAAAAAGGATTAGCTGCATTTACTTCAGATCAACAAGATGGGCACGATATGTTCTTTGATCTAGAGCCTGCTTTGCCCGATGCAGAATGCAATCATTGTCACTCAGCACCATTGATGACCTCTAATAATTATTTAAACAATGGACTCGATTCAGCGCAGTCATATAAAGACTTCAAAGATTATGGGAGAGGAAAATTCACCAAGTTTCCAAGCGACTCTGGCAAATTTAAAGCACCAAGCTTGATCAACATAGCTCTTTCTGCGCCTTATATGCATGACGGACGATTCAAAACCCTAGAAGAAGTGGTCGACCACTATAGCTCTGGAGGGCATGGATCACCCAATAAAGATGTATTAATCTATAACCTTAAGCTCAATGACCGACAAAAAAAGCAAATTATTGCTTTTTAAAGACCTTAACTGACACGAGTTATTATAATAATCCAGATTTTTCTCTCCATTTTGAATATTTTTTAGCTGTTTTTATAGTTTTTTTTAGTCAAAAAATATTTTTTTTAAAACTTTTATAGGCTCATCCTTTAACACTTCAAATTTTAAATATTGTTTATCAACATTTTACATATAATACATACATTATATTAAATATTTTTTATATATGACAAGGTCGTTTTTTTGTACTTGCTGGCTGAAAAAAAATGTAAGATGTTTGTATCGTGATTGTTTAACAAAGGAAAGAATTACAATCAGAATGCTGGTAAACGTATCAGCGACCGTAAATTCGGATATGTTCATGGGATTATATTTGTTAATAAGAAGTAGTAGCTTCTTCTAACGGAAACTACCACTTCTATTAACAAATTGACTCTCACATTCTATTGACAAAAGATTCATGAGATTATAAAAGTAAGCTAGTTTGGATATGTTCATGGGATTATAATTGCCGGTTGGCGCCTTCGACCGGCAATTTCCTTACAAATTAGCTTTGGAGCAATGGGTGTTCAAACAAAATTTTCTATATAAACCTGTTTTCAAAACGAAAAACAAAACCCGATCAAGTTTTCTTGGTCGGGATTTTTTTTAAGAAGTCATTTTTATTGCCATATAACTATTATCTTGCAATCAAATTAAAATATTAGTTTATGAAATCCTACTTTTCACTACTGTTCTTACTTATCTCTATTTCTACAGCAATTAGCCAATCCAGAATGAATATACAATTTGGAATTGGTTATGAATTGCTGCCTGACAGAATACTAAAATATCAACGAACATATAGCGAATACTTTTACCACACCGATACTACAGAATTAGTAAAAGAATATACTGCTCAAGCTGAATCAAATCTAAATTTCGAAAATCCAACCAATGTATATTTAGGCTATGCTGTAGATATTAAATCCTATAAACGGTTTCATCTATCGATAGGTACAATGTGGAATTTGAAAAAATACAAATATATAATTGAGCTTAATCATTTAAATTCGAGTAACAGAACCCTCGTTTCAGAAAAAGTAGTAAAGAAGACAACATTTTTTAATGATATTAATTCTGAATGTGATTCTACAATCTTTTCAATTATTAATTTTAACAGCACGGCAGCTGTAACTCAACATTTTATTCAAATCCCTATATCGATAAGATATCAACTGTCCAATGATTTTGCGTTGCAAACAAAATTGATTCCAAGCTTTACTGTTGCTCAAAGCAGTCTTTTACCCGCAATAAAAAGGAAAATTGAAGTCGTCAATGACAAGAAAATTTGTAGGTATTGTGAAGCAACCAATAAGGAGTATACTTATCAATTTTCCAACCCAACATTTCAACTTCAGTTCGGCGGAAGATATGATTACAACAAATGGTTTGCCTTTGAAGGCAATTTTACATATGATTTTAGAGACATCTTAAGACCTGATCAATACAACTTCTATAATTTAAGTAGATATCCATCAAAGCCAATTGGAATTCAAGTATTAACTCTAATAAAATTTTAAACGAATAATACTAAGCTATAAAATTGAGGATTACTATCCTTATTCCGTTACGATCACTTTTCCGTATTTACTGGCTTGTTTAGATTTTTGGATAGAATACAAGTAGGAACCTGTAAGTAATCTTTCAGCGCTGATGAATTGGCTAGAAGATGCATTTAGATTGGATCTGAACACTTCCTTCCCATTGAGATCTAACACTGACAATGAATAGCCATCCAAGGACAAAGTAGATGAAGAGATGTCAAAGCCCTTTAATGTATTATTATATAAACACTTCACTCCATCCAACTGTGCATCTTCATTAGCCAATAAGATGGCTTGACCGTTTTGAATTCTGAAATGAGCACATACATCATCTACAATCATTGTGGAAAAATTTCCATCATTAACTTCCCTTGTAAAATACTTGCACATATCATTGCCAGTAGAAGGCATCATGCAAATAAAATGATCTTTAGGCGTGTCCTCTTGATAAACTAATGTCAAGATTATATCGCCCTTTTTGATGCTAAAAGGTAATGAATTTTTACTGTAATAAGCAATTCTGACATATTTTGGACATACTTCATTACTGTTCGATAGTTTAGTAATATCTGGTAACAGAGAGGAATATAGATTTTTATACGTCACATTTTCTGAATTATGATAAAAACCAAACTGAAATGAAAGTAAAGAATAATCTTCCAAAGCGATGAGATCAGCTATAATTTCTTGATTCTCAACACGAATATTCATTTTTGTAGAAAAATGTTGGGCTTGACCAATCAGAGTACCACAGAAAAGTAAAAATGCATTTGCACTGAAAACGATAGAAAGTTTCATAATTCGTATTTTTATAGGTTTAAATATACTATCATACAAATATACAAATGCTGCATCACATTTTGACATAATTTTAAATTATATCTTCATACCGAATCCTAAAGAAAACCCTCGACCTTCCCCAGGAATCAAGCCTGGACCTGGATAGCCATTAGCTCTTCGAGTGGCATATTTGGTATCACTGAGATTATTAATTTGCAATTTCAAATTATAATATTTATTAATATGAAATTCCATTGAAAAATCATGAACTAAGTACAGATCTAGTTTTCCGACCGTTCCTGTCGCATTGCTTGCATCTGTGTTATTTGCGTCGGTGAAGACATCGCTGGTCAAGCGACTTTGGAAGGAACTTGAAATTCCTTTGAATGAATAAGTAAATCCTGCACTGTGGATGAATTTTGGTGCATACTCTACTTTATTTCCCTTTAAATTTGTTTCAATAAGTTTGACATTTGGTGCTTGTCCAGTAGACGTGATGACTTTAAAATTTTGATACTCGGCATCGATAAATGAAGTCGATAAAAATAATGAAATATCACCTGTGTGCAAATGAGATAAATCAAGCAATGTAGTCAGATTACAATCAAGATATAATTCTACTCCTTGATGTACAGCGGTGCCAAGATTCGTGCGAAACTGGTAAGTTGACAATGCGGGATCTTCATTGATATACTTTCTAATTGTTCCAATTTTATTCTTATAATTCAAATAAAATACATTTACATCAAAGTTTAAAAAATCTGAAAGTAAACCTCATAACCAATCTCAGCATTATATCCTTTTGCATCTTTTAGATTTTCATCAATTATATCTACAGCACTTGGCGGGGTGAGGTCTGAGAACAATATAGGCCGATATGCTTGAGAAATATTTGCATAGATATTAGTAGCTATAATTTTATATTGCATTCCTATTCCACCCAATACTACTTTCCTAGGAAAGGTAGATTTATTTTGATTCAATTCTTGACCTCCATTTTTATTTAATCTGCCTGAAATTATAGATTGTATCCATTCATATCTAATACCTGGACTTATATGAAAAGCTTTTGTTACAGCAAATTGATGCTCTGCGAACATGGCAATATTCTTAGTTCTAAAGTTGAGGTCTGTAGGATATTTTTCTTCCATCATCACAGTATTGTATTCTATCTCATGATCCCCTTTTCCTTTTTGTCTTCTATGAGTATTTGCATTGTATAATCTTACTCCAAATGCTAAGGATTGCTTTTGTTTTCCAAGCTTATGCTCATAAATTCCTCTAGCTTCTACTCCTAAATTCTTATAATTATCTCTATCCAATTGTCTAGAATTGTACATATTAATTATTGTATTAATCGAATCCTTTATATTAGGAGTTGCTAGAAATCCTATACTATTTCTTTCCGCCAAAAGTCCAAATAATTTTATACTCATATTTAGATTTTTGTTTACTTTACTTTCATAATGTAGAGAGCCTAATTGCCAAGGAATGTTCATCCAGTTCCTAGCTCGATATGACTGACGAAGATTCACTGCAAATTGCTCATCAGTTAGTCCACCAGATTGCTGTAATAAAGAAGACATTTCTGTATATTCCATTGAGATCTTTTGGTTCGCAGAAATTTTATATTGAGCAAATGCATGGGTATTTCGCAGCCGATACCCACTATTTTCTCGACTAGTATTTCCGCTTCTCGAATGATTATAAATATAATAAGAAAATTTCTTATGATTGCCGCCAATTGCATTATATGAACTCAATAAATTGTTCGTTCCAATAGTATTTTGAGTTTCAAACGAAAACTTTTTATTTGTTCGCTTAAGCACGTAATTGACCATACCTCCGAATTGTGCTCCAAATTGTAGCGCTGCTCCACCTCTGACAATTTCAATTTTTCTACTGCTTCCATCGAAGGATTATAATAAGCTTCAGGATATCCAAAGATGTCACTAGAAATATCATAACCATTCTGTCTTGTATTCATCTCCCAACTTCGATTTGGATTAAGACCACGAAGACCAATTGACACCTGAGCGCCTGTTCCATCATTCTCCCAAATATTCACTCCAGGAATTCTTGCATAGATTTGCCTAGTGTTATTCATTGCTAGATTTGCATTTAGGTTCTCTAATTTTAAGACTTCATTCTTTTTTCCAGAATAAAGATATACACCTGCTTTTTCTCCTAACCTTTCAGGAACTGCTTTTTTGGATAAAATAAAAATTTCTTCTATCTCACTTGTTCGAACACTATCTTGACAAATACTACAATTCAATAAAGCAAAAAAACAAAATACAATATAAATAAAATACTTGATCATATTCAACATTTGAAGCGCAAAGATGGCGTGAATAAGGACGATCGCTCTTGTGACTAGCGGAATAAAACTTGTGTTAAGCGGAAATCAATTATTTCGTATTTGACTTGGAAGTAATCCAGTCATTGATTTATATGAATTGGTAAAATTGCTTGGGTTAGAAAATCCTACCATATCTGAGATCTCAGAAATACTATGGCTCGTCTGTCGCAATAAATGTGTAGCTCGGGCTATTCTCTGCTCCTGAACAAAAGCAAAAATCGTGGTATTAAATAAATCCTTAAATCCCTTTTTTAAATAACATTGATTGATGCCAACCAATTTTGCCAATTCAGGAATGATGGGTGGATGAACTAAATCTTGAAGCAATATGTCTCGCGCCTTATAGATTTTTTCCTTTTCGTAGGGTTTATTCAAAAATTTGCATGAATTACATTTATCAAGTAGAGAGCTGTCACATTTGACCAAACAAAGCAATAATTCAAGGGCTTTGCTTTCGATAAAAATATTCCTTATCAAACCTTCGTATTTTGTATTGATTATCTCAATTGCAATTAATTGAGATGTACAACAAAGTTCTCTCTCAATTCTGTTGTTATAATTCAAATTGAATTCTCCAAATGAACTCAAATAATCCTTTGTGAAGGAAAATTCAATTCATAACTTGTAGCCATTTCATTAGGGAACATTTGGCAATCTAATACTGCATTCAGCTTTACGGAAAGAATTATATCATTCAACTCGGAACATAGCAGTAATTTGTTTTCTACTGGCTTTGTAAGAATATTGATAGTATAATTGATTCTACTTTCCAAACTAATGTTTTAATGCAATTTTTTAGGTAAACAAACTTTGATTCTATTAGTTTAAATTTAAATGCAAAACAAAATAATTGAATATTCCAGTAATGAACCATGTCTGCAGTAAAAGCTATTTTATTCAAGTCTTTGATTCAAAATAATTAAATGATAAACGTCGTATATTTGCTTCATTTAAAAAAATAAAAGATCTAAATTTTATACCAATCATGGACAGTATCACACACATTGCTTTAGGCGCATCAATTGGGGAAGCTGTCTTTGGTAACAAATTTGGATTCAAAGCTGCTTTACTTGGTGCATTGCTCTCCTCTATTCCTGATTTTGATGTCGCATTGTATTTGTTCTATGATTTTTATGCAATGTTGAGTATCCATAGAGGATATAGTCATTCGATACTTATATGCTCACTTTTAGCAATTTTTATTTCATTCTTGCTTTTTCATTGGAAACTATTTGGAGAATCTAGCTTTGCAAAAATTAGTTTTTTTGCGTGGACATGTTTTATGTCCCATCTATTGTTAGATACACTTACTTCTTATGGTACTCAATTATTTTTGCCATTCAGCAATACACGAGTTGGATTTGATTGTATCAATGTTGTAGATCCAGTGTATACTATACCGTTGATCATTGGATTGATACTTTGTTTTTGGATTTATAAAACAAAACCTAATAGAACTAAATTTGTCCATTGGTCCATTGCTATAAGTACTATTTATTTACTTTTTAACATTTTTAAATAAACAGCATATTGAAAAACATCATTCAAGATCATTTTGATCAGGCAGACATTAAAATACAAAAATTAATGACCATGCCCGTAGGCATTGCAAACTATAATTGGTATGGTGTAGCTAAAGCTAAAGACAGTATATACTTACAGAAATATTCTTTATTTGAAAAGGAAGAAAATCCCATCGAGACCTTTCCAATACATGAAGAATATCTAATTCAACTCGATAAAAATGTAGCGGAAAAAATGCGATGGTTCGCTAAAGATTTTACAGTTGACACTGTGAATGGAAAAAAAAGGATATATAATTTACAAGTAGATATGCGCGGTGTAGTATTTGATGGAAATAAAAAAGTACCAACGGTCGGATATTTTGAAGTAGAAGAAAACAATGGGAAAATTAATTTCACTTCTGGAAGCATCAAAAATTAAATGAAGTATATCACTCGCAGCATTTGGATTTTATCAATCATTAGTTTGTGTACAGACATGGCGAGTGAAATGCTATATCCCATCATGCCATTGTATTTAAAGTCTATTGGTTTTCTGTGGTGCTAATTGGTATTTTAGAAGGTATTGCAGAAGCCATTGCTGGATTGAGCAAAGGATATTTTGGCAAACTCTCAGATACTATGGGAAGAAGAGTTCCATTTGTTCAAATTGGCTATGCGATGAGTGCACTTTCAAAACCCCCTGACAGCGGCATTTTTATCTCCTTTGTGGATATTTTTGTAAGGACGATTGACCGATTTGGCAAAGGGATTCGCACTGGTGCTAGAGATGCAATTCTATCAAGTGAAGCAACTGTCGAAACCAAGGGCAAAATTTTTGGGTTTCACAGATCAATGGATACTCTTGGTGCCGTGATTGGTCCAGCATTGGCATTGATATATTTGTATTTCTATCCAAATGATTATAAGACATTATTTATTATAGCATTCATTCCTGGAATATTGGCAGTGGCTGCATCATTTTATTTGAAGGAAAAAATATTCTTGAAGTCAAAGCAAAAAAAGTACTTCATTTTTTCATTTCTAAATTACTGGAAAGAAAGTCCAAAAGCATATCGACAAGTAGCAATAGGTTTATTGCTCTTTAGTTTGATCAATAGTTCCGATGTATTTTTACTACTAAAAGCAAAACAATCTGGTTTAGACGACACCATGATTATCGCAATCTACATTTTTTATAATCTCATTTATGCTTTATTTGCATTACCAATGGGAATTCTAGCGGACAAAATTGGATTAAAGAAAATCTTTATTTTTGGGCTGGTACTATTTACTATGGTTTACTTTGGAATGTCCATGAATCTCAATTTATATATTTTTAGTGCTCTATTTTTTTTCTATGGTATTTATGCAGCAGCGACAGAAGGAATTGCCAAAGCATGGATATCCAATATTTCAGATAACAAAGATACCGCAACTGCTATTGGCACTTATTCTGCATTGAATAGTTTGTGTGTAATGATAGCTAGTTCTTGGACTGGTTTCGTATGGTATCAGTATGGTGACAGTGTTGCATTTTTAATTTCAGGAACGGTTACAATTGGTGTCATTGCTTATTTAATGAAAAATTAGTATATAATGACTGAATTACAATTTTCAATCTACTACTTAATTGATGAACAATTTCTGACTTACTATATTTGACATCATTCAATACCCAATTTCTTTTTTAGAAGATTCAATCTATCTTTCGTAATATCCAATATTTCAATAATATCTTTATCTGAAAATCCTTTTTTGGTCATATTTGAAACGGCTTTTAAATGTTCATTCTCCATGGCTTTTTTGATTAATTCTTCTATTCCCATGACTTCCTTTTACCTCTTAAAACATTAACTTCTTCCAAAAAGTTATTTTGGAGTTCATTTTTATTCAAAAATAGGATCAAATTTATGAAATTTAAAAGATTTCTGATTTTTCTTTTGGGTAATTATTCTTAAAGAGGTCTCTAGCGATTTGAAGTTTATGTTGAAAATGATTTCTTCTGGATTTGCCTTTGTTTTCTAGGGCGACCAAAACAGTCAATATGACTTTGGCAAAAATATTTTTGGATTGTAATAGTGTTTCTTTATTTTGGGCTAATATTTAATGAGATAATTTTAATGTGAAATGCAATTTAAGAATACCTTTCAACAATTCCTTTTTACCATATTCCGATACTTAAATACTAATAATTTCATTACATTTGCAACTAAAGCTCAAATATGGAAGCAAAAGTTTTGGAAGAAAAAGCCATTCCGCGTGGAAAATTTCCACATGTCAAACGAGCAGGTGATTTCTTTTGTATCAGGCACAAGTTCGCGAAGAAAAGATAATAGTTTTGAAGGAGTGGAAGTTGATGAATTTGGGACTACAAATCTAGATATTCGAAAACAAACCAATGCAGTCATAAAAAATATTCGCGATATTTTGCAGTCAGTCGGTGCAGATCTTGAAGATATTGTCGACCTCACTACTTTTCTTGTGAATATGAATGACTTCAAGGGATACAACGAAGTATATAATCATTTTTTTACCTACGAAGGACCTACGCGCACTACAGTAGCAGTCCATCAATTACCGCATCCACATTTACTCATTGAAATCAAAGTCACAGCATACAAACCAATATGAATCCAAACGAAAAATACGCAGCTATCCATTACCACAGTTACTTAGGATTGGATAAAATTCTTGAGGCACAAGTGCCACGCTCAGGTCAATTCGGCAAAGAGGCACATGACGAGACCTTGTTCATCATCATACATCAAGTTTATGAACTTTGGTTCAAACAGATCTTACATGAGTTGCAATCACTCATTGGATTGTTTGAAGCTGAAGCTGTTGATGAAAAAAATATAGGCAGTGCGGTATCTCGCATCGATCGCATCAACGAGATCTTTAAATTGCTTATTCATCAGATCGATGTCTTAGAGACAATGACACCATTAGATTTTTTAGAATTTAGAAATTTTCTATTTCCAGCTTCAGGATTTCAATCAGCACAATTTCGCAAAACAGAAGTAATGTTGGGATTGAAAATGCCGCAGCGATTTAGCTATCAGGAAAAACCATATTACAACCAATTGTCTAGCGCTCAGCAAGAAGAGATAAAGCAGCTTGAATCTCAAAGAAGCATTTTTGAATTAATAGAAGATTGGCTTGAAAGAACTCCATTCATTAAGTGTGATGGATTTTCATTTGTAGAAGAGTATAAAATTGCCATTGCAAAAATGATCGAACGAGAGAAGCAGGCTATCACAACAAATGAATATCTTTCTGATGAAGAGCGCGAAGCGCGACTCACTATGGTTAGTGGCAATGGCGAATTTTTTCAGCAAGTATTAGATCCTACAGCACATGCACAAAAGATCGAAGAAGGACACGTAAGGATCAGTTATGATGCCATGATAGCAGCAGTAATGATCCATGTATATCGAGATCAACCAATTTTGCAGCTACCATGCAGACTTTTTGGATTCAATTACGACAATGGATGAACTCATGACTTCATGGAGATATCGGCATGCGCAGATGGTCATGCGAATGTTAGGTAAGAAAAGCGGTACAGGTGGCTCTTCAGGATTTGATTATTTGATGGAGACAGTCAAAAGACATCAGATTTTTAAAGATTCATCATATCTCTACACTCTTGATTCCGAGAAGTGATGTGCCACAACTGCCGGAAAAGCTAATGAAGGATTTGAGCTTTTATTATTCGACGAAAAATTAAGTACAAATCGTGCAACGAATCGATATCCATACACATATCCTACCAGAACATTTGCCTCGATGGGCAGAGAAGTATGGCTATGGTGGATTTATACATCTCGAACATCATCAATCTTGTCGTGCAAAAATGATGATTGATGACAAATTTTTTCGAGAGATAGAATCGAATTGTTGGGATCCAGAAGTGCGCATCAAAGACTGCGACGCACATAAGATCAC
This sequence comes from Saprospiraceae bacterium, assembly GCA_016722295.1. Taxonomy (GTDB): domain Bacteria; phylum Bacteroidota; class Bacteroidia; order Chitinophagales; family Saprospiraceae; genus Vicinibacter. Next base: position 23,359 of record JADKGL010000027.1, on the reverse strand, counting down.
AATGCAGGTCATCAGCACGATTCCAGTATTGTTTAATTATTAAGGCGCAGCCAAAAGACTGTTATGATATTTCACGATTTTTAAATGATCATATCTCCGATGTAGTCCGCAGATACCCCAATCGATTCATTGGATTAGGGACTATTCCAATGCAAGATCCCGACCTCGCTTGTAGAGAGTTGGAGCGCTGTGTCAATGAATTAGGATTGGCAGGAATAGAGATCGGCAGTCATATAAACGATTGGAATCTCAATGAAAAAACGCTCTTCCAAATCTATGAATGCGCAGAACAAAACAATGCATGTCTCTTCGTTCATCCATGGGATATGGTCGGCAAAGATAAAATGCCAAAATACTGGTTGCCATGGTTAGTCGGTATGCCTGCAGAGAGTTCTCTGGCGATATGCAGTATGATGTTTGGAGGCGTATTTGAACAGTTCAAAAATTTGAGGGTTGCTTTTGCACATGGTGGAGGTTCCTTCCCAGGGAGTTATGGTAGGATCAAACATGGATATGAAGTAAGACCAGACCTCGTTGCAGTGGACAATCCAATACATCCCGATCATTATCTAGGAAAATTCTGGGTAGATAGTCTAGTGCACGATCCATCGATGTTAGATCAATTGATTAGATTATTTGGTCAGAATCGAATTGCACTAAAGGACAGATTATCCCCTTTCCATTAGGAGAGCTTTCATGGTAAATTAATTGATTCGATGGACCATCTCTCCAGAAACCAAAGACTATTTATTCTATCGTTCAGCAGAAGAGTGTGTTAGGGATAAATGCATAGCAAATTATTAATAAAAATAAGTTGGGTGTGCCCCTTCGGAGTCAGGCTTATTCCGGGGGGTTCCGTGCTGTGCACCAGTACTTCGTACTGCCCTACATATCCTTCACACAAAAAGAATTTGCAACACAATATGTTGCTTTAGGCATCCTTTGTCTAAAAACGAAATAGTACAGCTTATTAATGTATTACCGAAGCAATGTAAACTCCCCCATTCACTTCTTTGCGATCTCCACGTTCATCTCGAAAAACCATGTGATAAACATACACTCCAGGATTGACTACTTGCTCATTCATTTTTCCATCCCAACCTTTACATGATGATGTGCAGGAATAAACTTGTTCTCCCCATCAGAATAAATGTGTAGAAATGAGATTCAATTGAGCTGATGAAGCGACTGGAATCAAAGTTCATTTATACCACTCCATTCGGAGAAAAGGCATTTAGAAGAATTCTCCAGATTTTTTTCTTGACTAATACTGGCATGCTGTCTGAGGAAATACATCCATATTCATCACTTACTTCTAGATAATAAATTCTATCATTTGGACTTGTGCAAATCGGATTGGGACAATCTGTACAACTTAAATCTTGTGAAGGAGACCAATGAAATGTTTTTGCATTTGGTGAGAAGGTGGATGTCAAATTGACTGGTGAGCCTTCTTCTATTTCTATGCGTTGTGGTAGATCGACATAGATATCTTCGTATTGAATAATTTGATATTCGATAAGACTATCGCAGAGTGCAGGATTGCTACTAGATATGCGTCGATCAAATTGTATTTCTTCATCATACCACGAACCAAATACTTGAACTGAATCTCCATAACAAATATAGAATTGTATCTCTCGTGTGAGCAAAGGCTTCATGATGATATTGTCTTGGAGAATTGAATCACATCCTGTGAATGACTTCAATTTTGTTTCGATGTTTTGTGCAGATTTGATCCATTGATTGTTGATGAATATGGAGTCACCATTGCAGATATAATGTTCACGCATTGTTGGGGCGATTGCAGGATTGAGTTTTATCTCATGCATTATGATAGAATCACATCCTGTGAATGACTTCAATTTTGTTTCGATGCGTTGTGCGGATTTGATCCATTGATTGTTGATGAATATGGAGTCGCCATTGCAGATCTTAATGTTCACTCATTGTTGGCGTGATAGCAGGATAAAGTTTTATCTCATGAGTTATGACTGAATCACATCCAGTGAATGACTTCAATTTTGTTTCGATGCTTTGTTCTTGATTTTGATCCACTGATTGTTGATGAATATGAGTCTCCATTGCAGATATAATGTTCACGCATTGTTGGGACAATGTCTGGATAAAGTTTTATCTCATGCATTATGATAGAATCACATCCAGTGAATGACTTCAATTTTATTTCGATGCTTTGTGCAGATTTGATCCACTGATTGTTAATGAATATGGAGTCGCCATTGCAGATGTAATGTTCATACATTGTTGGTGTGGTAGCAGATTGTAGTTTTATTTGTACATCATAAATTAGGCTATCACATCCATAAATGCTCTTTGCGAATAACTAAAATTTGAGGATTTCGTATGCCAGATGCCATTGATAAAAATACTATCTCCATTACAAAGTGTATAGGTTTGAGCTATCGATCTAGCTGTTGAGTAATAGCGCAAATGTGTGGTATGCATCGAATCACATCCATTCATATTGTCGTAAAGAGTGACCACTTGATCTGTAAAACTATAATACCTATCTTTGATGAAGATGGAATCGCCATAACACAATCGAACAGTATCCATAGTTGATCTGACTCGATCATAGACATCGATACAATAGCGAAATCTTAGTATCGCAGCCAAAAAAATTTGATAATGTAATATCCAAGCATGTGTCTGCTTTTATCTGTTTTATGACAATACTATCATCAGGATAAAAATAATTTTGATTGATTTTTACATACTGTGCATTGGTTTGATAAGGTATAGTGATATTGCCAAGATAGCAGAGTTGCGTGTCTTTTAAAGTGGATTTCCATTTGGTATTGCAAATACACTCATTCACTTCAATCGTAATCGTATCAGACTTGAAGCCACATCTCACAGGATATGCAGCAGCAATGCGATATGTACCAGGTCTAGGAAAATAAACATCTACCGTATCCAGTCCTTGAGCTGTCTTGAGCTGGGCACTGTCTAGTATAGTCCATTGCACTGGCTCATGAGAACAGGGATCGGAGATAAAATATTTATGCCTACTTTGCTTGCATACTTCATATTCACCTTTGATAAAGGTCCTAAATGGCCACATCAATCCTCTGGCTGGACTAGGTGCTCCCTGAGGTACCTGATTTGGTCCTAGGTCAATTGCCTTATATTCAAAATTCGCTCTTAGTCCCTTTCGTTCAGGATTATTAATAGTTGAAACAAAAGTTTTATAAAGATTTGTCAGGTAGATTTTTCCATCTTTACAAAGACTGGGGCAATCAAGTACATTTATTCTTGCAATATTAACTCGGCTATTAGCTATACTATCTGCATTCCAATGTTTTAGATCGAACTGTCGAATAAAACTTTCAGTAAGATATAAATATCTACCTGATGGAGAAAATTCTAAACCATAATTATAAAAAATATGATAATCTTTATATTCAATGTTTAATGAGTTATAAAAGTATCCAGTGTTAAGATCAAATTTATGTAAACCAATAAACAGAGACGTAATATTCCCATTAATAGAGTAATTATGTTCTGCCAATATATTGCCATTTGGACTAAATTTCATATAACCCCCAATCCAATGATGATCTTTTATTCTTAGAAACTGAGGATCATAGATCTGATGTATTTGTTTGTGAATACCAGAACTATCCATCAGCCATACAAAAAGTTTTTCATCAAAGCCATGCTGTCCAATGACCCACCAATCTCGACCATTGCAATGTCTTACAGCTGTCACTCTTTCTGAGCTTGAATCCATGAGTATTTGTTCAGCCTGCACGATCTCTCCATTGCCGCCATTGCGATTCATATTCACTTGATGATAATAGAGTCTTTGTTCCCGCGACCAATCTGATCAATATCATCGGGTGTAATCCAATAGTAGATCGAATCTGAATTGGGTAACGGCAATATAAGGTTCATAGTAGAGGATAGATAGTTATATTTTAATAAATTATTCCCCTTCATGATTTGATGTTGTCGATTATATAGATTAGAATTGTCAGCATAGAATAAAATTTTTCCATCCCTATCGCAGATTGCATTACAAGCTTCGCCTGGAGAGGCAACATATCCAGAGTCGATCACAGGAGCACCTGAGTTAAAGTTTAGAACCTTGTCTGAATCGACGTACCAGATATCAGTTTCATGACCTGTGGGGCAGGTGTCTTGATGAGTTGAAAGTGGTAAGTTATAAGTTGAAAGTTGGGTTTGGTGAATAGATAATAGTGAATGGCTAATAGTTAATATTGTATGCTGAGTAGTGAATGGAAAATTATTAATAGATAATGGTGATTTTTCGTAATTTTTTTTTGCCTTAAAATCAGATTGAAAACTTTTAGATAAGCAATTATATGCTAAGACTTTTTCATTGCCATTTAATAATAAAATAAAGCAAATTATCCATAATACAAGTATTACATGTTTAAATTTCTTGTATGAAATTAATGTAAATATAATATTCCTTTGTTTTTGTATCATAGTAAATCAAGATTCGCAATTCAATGCCATTCTCCGATATGACAAACCTATTAAAAAAATTGATTTTTATGAAATTTAACTAGTGGATTGAATGATTACAATTTTAACTTTAATTATGATGGAGTTTCAACTGGAGTAAGTATAGATAGTTTTAGCTTTACTGGAAGTGATGGTACACTAAACATATTGTCAAAAAGCAATGGAGAACTTAACGGATCGTTTTCTATGCAAAACACTATTAGTTCAGCAAACTTTACATTGTACACGAGCAATAGTAATTTTCCAAATTCTAAGATAATTATTGAAGGAAATGCAGCTTTGCCTCTTTGTATGGGCAATGTCTTGGGGCAAAGAAGTAGAGAAGATATACGATACAACTTATCTTTAGCGCCAAATCCAACGGATACAAATACAACTATTTTTTATAGTTACCATAAAGAATGTAAAGCTTGTTTTATTAGAATTTTTGATTACAATGGAAAGGAAGTGATTCAAAAACTAGCCTGTGATCCAAGTAATAAAAAACTACTCAATACTTCAAATCTATCAGAAGGTGTTTACTTGGTAGTACTTGAAGAAGAAGGAATTTTAAGATAGCGGAATGCATGGTTATTTCAAGGTAAATCGTTTTTGGGAATTTTTTCATAGTAAAAAGGAGGTGAATAATTGTTTGCCTCCTTTTTTGTTATAAAAGTTTGAAAAGTCATGGAGATCAAAGGGTGGTTTATTGATATGGCTTTTAGTTTACGCCTATATCACACACTCATCAAAAATTACCTGCAACACTTTCCAAGCATGCTGCAATGATTTCACATCTTCTTTTATGATGATTAATGAATGATTGGATTGTTTCAATGAGAATGTTTTTCCGTCTTGGTATTCTCCTACGAATTTCAAAATTCGCTGAAATAGTTCTGACTCAAAAAATGCGGCTGATGGATTCGAAATAAAATAACATTGTAGTTTTTTCTTCTTCAAAATGATTCTCTCAAAACCTAATTTTCTGGCTAGCCATCGCGCTCTTAGTCCATTAAATAATTCAATTACAGGAGACGGAATTTCTCCAAATCGATCTTTAAGTTCTTTTGAAAATTTTGTAATGCCTTCTTCGTCTTGAATTTTATCTAATGCTTGATATAAAGATAAACGTTCTTGAATACTCACTACATATTGATCTGGAATCATCATTTCGACATCAGAATCAACGATGACATCACGAACATAATTTTTTTCTTTTTCAACTGTCGTAAATACATCTTTGAAATCTGTATCTTTCAGTTCTTGAATCGCTTCCTCTAATATTTTTTGATAGGTCTCATAACCAATATCTGATATAAATCCACTTTGTTCTCCTCCTAGTAAATTTCCAGCACCTCTGATATCCAAATCTCGCATCGCCACATTAAATCCACTTCCCAACTCAGAAAATTCTTCTATCGTCTTCAATCGTCTACGAGCATCCATGGTCAGCACTGAACTTGGTGGTGCAAATAAATAACAATATGCTTTACGATTCGATCTACCGACTCTTCCGCGCAATTGATGCAAATCACTCAAGCCAAATTGATGTGCATTATTTATAATGATCGTGTTTGCATTTGGAATGTCTAATCCTGTTTCAATAATATTCGTACAAACCAATACATCAAATTTATGATCGATAAAATTAACTAATATCTCCTCTAACTTATCTGAATCCAATTGTCCATGCGCGATACCAACTTCTACTGTTGGGCACAACTTCTGAATCATTGCGCCGACTTCTGCTAATGTCTTTACTCTATTGTGAACAAAAAATACTTGTCCGCCACGATACACTTCATGCAGAATCGCCTCACGAATTAAGTCATCATTAATCACACGTCGCTCTGTATGAATAGGCTGACGATTCGGTGGTGGTGTATTGATTACGCTTAGATCTCTTGCGGCCATCAAAGAAAACTGCAATGTTCTTGGTATAGGTGTTGCAGTGAGTGTTAAGGTATCTACATTCACTTTGAATTCGCGCAATCGCTCTTTTGAAGCGACACCAAATTTTTGTTCTTCATCAATTACTAGTAAGCCTAAATCTTTAAACTCTGTTTTTTTATTCAACAATCCATGAGTACCGATTACGATTTCAAGATTCCCCTCTTTCATTCGCTTCTGAATTGCTGTTTTTTCCTTTGTTGTCCTAAATCTAGAAATATAGTCTACATCAATTGGAAAATCTTTAAATCGCTCTTTGAATGTGCGATAATGCTGCAATGCTAAAATTGTCGTCGGTACGAGTATAGCCACTTGCTTTCCGTCTTGCACAGCTTTAAATGCTGCGCGAATTGCAACTTCAGTTTTGCCAAAGCCGACATCGCCACAGACCAAGCGATCCATTGGATAATCCTTCTCCATATCTGCTTTTACATCCATGGTAGATTTGGATTGATCTGGTGTATCTTCATAAATAAATGAAGCTTCTAACTCAGCTTGCAAATAATTATCTGGTGAAAACGCATATCCTTTTGATGCACGTCGCTTAGCGTACAATTTAATCAACTCACCTGCAATATCTTTGACCTTTTGCTTTGTCTTTTGCTTTAATATTTTCCATGTGTCCGAGCCTAGTTTGTGCAGTGTTGGCTCTGTTCCATCTTGTCCAACGAATTTTGAGATTTTATGTAATGAATGTATGCTCACATATAAAATATCATCATTGCGATAAATCAATCGCACCGCTTCTTGCATTTGTCCCGCTACATTTATTTTTTCAAAGTCTGCATATCTTCCCACACCATGGTCAAGATGAGTTACAAAATCACCAGGATGCAATTCCCTCAACATCTTTAATGTTACAGCTTGATCTTTTGAAAAACCTTGCTTTATTTTATACCCGTGAAATCTTGCAAAAATCTGGTGGTCTGTATAACATGCGATCTTAAGATCATCATCAATAAAACCTTCTCTAAAACTTTTAACTTCAGCAAAATAATTTACTTCTGCTTTTAGGTCTTCAAATATATTGTGAAACCGCTCTATTTGCGCTGGGCTATTAGTAAATAAAAAACTCGTGTAATTTTTCTCCTCTAAGGACTTTAAATCCTCTATAACTAATTTAAAATTTTTATTAAAACTGGGTTGAGGTCTCGATTGAATTTCTATAAGATCTAACCGATCTTTGATATCTGGCTTAGTGGTAAAAAATACAGTATCAAAATCTAATATATTGGAAAGCAATTCATGTGGCAAAACAAATGCACGCTCACGAATCATTTTCACACTTCGCTCTTCTTCATAGTGAATCATCTTTTCACCAAATTTCTCAGCGGCTTCAAAACTTTTTTGAACTGATTCATGAATAGCTGAAAAATCTTTAATCCAGATTAATGTTCCTTCAGGCAAAACACTTACTAAACTTGATTTTTCAGAATTGTCTACATCTGAACTCACATTAGGAAGTAAAGTGAATTTGCCAATATTTTTTAATGATAATTGACTTTCTGTATCAAAGCTTCTGATACTTTCAATAACAATATCATTGAGCTCTATCCTGTATGGAAAATCAGAAGCATGGGAAAATAAATCGATGATACCACCTCGAATCGAAAACTGTCCAGGCTCATAAACAAAATCAACTCGTTCAAAACCATATTGAACAAGTTTATCTATCATTTCATCTACATCGAGCAGATGTTCCACTTCAAAATCAATTCGATTGTCATCCAGTATTTTTTGTGAAATAATTTTCTCAAACAATGCTTCTGGATAAGTCACTACTATATGAGGGTGAGGTTTATGAATTTGGTGTAAAGATTCAATTCTCTGTTGGATCTGAAATGTATCCAATTCTTCAAAATAATTTACTCTCTTGAATGAATCAGGGAAAAAGCTCAATTCTGTTTTACTAGCAAATTGTTCAAGATCATTCAAAAGATATGCAGCATCTTCCTTGTCAGTTGCGATGACTAAAAAATCTTTTTGTATTTGTAAAAAGCTTGAAAAAATGAAAAAGCTATCCCTAGAACCACTTAGTCCTTGTACTAATACTCTTGACTTTTGATCAGGGCGAATCAATTGTTTCAACTGATGAGCGCTTTGATCTTTAGCTAAATAGTCTTGAAGATGAACTATTTTAGTTTGCATTTCAGCTGCGAAAATAATAGAATTTTAGATAGTAAATACCTTATTTAGAAAATAGTCGAATTTATATTAGATTACAACACAAACTCCTTTGTTACTCGGAATGAATACAATTTTTAGATCAAAAAACGATAAAAGAAATTGAAAATAAATTTCAAAGAAAAATCTACAATTATTTTACTTTTTAAACCAATCTCTCTCAATCTTTCATCCAAATATTCACCTGCAGTTATTGGATCATAATGCAATGGATTCGTAGCTGTAATACAAGATTCCAAACAATTCAATTCCATTTCACTTCTAGGATGTAAAAAGAAAGGAATACTTAATCTCGGCACATGCCATTCATTCTTTGGAGGATTCACAACTCGGTGTGTTGTCGATTTGAGGTGATTGTTGGTCAATCTCTGCAGCATATCACCTACGTTTACTACGATTTCCTCTTCGCCTGGTAATACATCCAACCAATGATTGTCCATGGTCAAGACTTGAAGTCCTCCTGCTGATGCACCAACTAACAATGTGATAAGATTGATATCTTCATGTTGTTCTGCACGAATTGCAGAATCAGGTTCTTGAATGATAGGCGGATAATGTATGGCGCGAAGTATACTATTCCCATTGTGAATTTTATCTACAAAATAATTTTCACCAATGTTCAAATGTATAGCAATAGCTCGTAGAAGATGAGCACCAGAATTTTCAAATGCTTTATACAACTGATCGCCTAAAGCTGAAAATTCAGGGGTTTCTTCAATATAGACATTATCTGGGTATTCTGACTTGATGGGATCACCATCAGCCACTTTTTGACCTATCTGATAGAATTCTTTTAAATCAGCGACACGACTTTGTTTCGCATGTTCTTTTCCAAAAGAAGTATATCCTCTTTGTCCAGCGAGACCTGGCACTTCATATTTTTTCTTAATGTCGACTGGTAGACTAAAGAATGATTTTGCTCCTGCATAAAATCCAGCGACCAACTCTTTTGAAATACCGTGATTCACTACTCCAACAAAACCGATATTTTCAAAAGCATACCCTAGATCTTTTACAAATTGAGCTCTTGAAGCTTCATCTCCATGAACAAATTCATTAAGATCTACCAAAGGGATTGCACGATTACTTGACATATAAAGTTTTTTTATATTCTATCAATAATTATTCCATTATAACAAAAATCATGACTTTAACGTGCGAAAAAAAGCAATAAATGTAAAAGAAGGGTCAAGATTCGTAAGAATTGATATATTTTAAAGCTAAACAGCTGCTCAAGGCTAAAGAAACATACATATTTTGAAATTTTTTATATAAAGTTTTCATATATTACTATTCATTTGTATTTTTATACAAATTTAAATTATGAAGAATATACGCTTAACATTCATCATCGTCATACTTTCGCTTATTTCTGTGAATAATCTTTGGAGTACACATATTGTCGGTGGTAATTTTTCTTATAAATGCCTAGGTAATCAGATGTACGAGATTTCCTTAACCCTCCGACGTGACTGTCAGAATGGTCAGGCACAATTCGATAATCCAGCTACTATTACGGTGTTCGATACGACAGATGGAAATACAACAGAGTATTTCACTTTCACAATGGAATATAATGGCGATGATACTTTAAATGAACGCGTACAAACACAATGTGGATTGATAGGTGGTGATGTCTGTGTACATACTACTACGTATAAAAAAGTAATTAGTTTACCTGAAAATTCGAGTGGTTATTTATTTGTTTATCAGCGCTGTTGTCGAAACTTTACAATTAGTAATTTAAATGACCCACTCGAAGTTGGAACGACAATTTATATGAACATAACTGCTGCTGCATTAAAATCTTGTAATTCGAGTCCCAACCTGGGTGTTTTCCCTCCAATTTACGTTTGCGGAGGCAATGCAATAAATTTTGATCTACACACTACAGATGCTGAAGGGGATAGCGTTGTATTTTCATTATGCCCAGCCTTTATCGGAGGCTCAAGGGCTTTACCAATGCCACTACTTGCTGACCCTCCACCATATATAGAAGTGCCTTATAAGTCACCTTATAATGTCTCCAATATGATCGGAGGAACTCCATTATTGAATATTCATAATAGGACAGGATTAATGTCGGGTTTTGCAGAAAATATCGTAGCACAATACCTAGTATCCTACTGCGTATCTGAATATCGAAAAGGGGTTTTGCTTTCTCAACTTTATAGAGAATTCCAAATCAATGTCAGAATTTGCAACACACTTCCCATTGCTGATTTTAAGGTAGAAATAGATGAATGTAAAAATCCTGTAACATTAAAAATTATTGATCAATCTAGAGATCTATATTCTAGTATTAATCAATGGGACTGGTCGTTTGACAATAATGGTATGATTTCAAATTCAACGCTTCAAAATCCAATTTTAATCTTAAAAGACAAAGGAGAGGTAAAAATTTCATTACAAGTGATGTCTCCCGAAGGTTGCATTGATAGCTTGACCAAACGAATTAAATATGAAACAATAGTTCCAAATTTAATTACAAACAAAGCTAAGATTTGTAGAGGCGATTCTACTCCATTAATCAAAAGTTATACTGCCTCAGCGAATTACAGTTGGACTCCAAATACAAATTTAACCTGCAGCACTTGTCCAAATCCTATCGCTTTTCCAAAAGTAAGTACAATGTATTATGTCAATTACTCTAATGGAAATTGTAGTGGGACAGACAGCGTTTGGGTAGAGGTAGATCCTTGTATCACTGATAGCTGTGCTGTCTTGATCAATGAAGAATGTTTGTCTTCTGGAATGATACGTTTGACAGTTAGAAATTATTTGGGACAGATCGTAAATGCAAATCGCGATCACGAAATTCTCTGGGATTTATATCCTCCCGGAGCTACCAAACCAACTCAATTATATAATCAAAACCCAATTGAAGTAAGCAAAAACACAAAATACCTTTGCACTTCTAAAATAAATACATGGAGGCCAAATGGACCCAAGACAAGGGAGTTTGCGACTACATGTATAAGAAAAGTAAACAATACAGTAAGTTTAAGTTGTAATGGACCATGTGCAGATTTTGAATTAATTCTATCATCATGTGAAGATGACTATGACAAAATGCATAATTTAAATTTTCCTGACCCGCTTTGTATTTCTATTTGTGGTCCAGCATGTGATTTTATTATCGCTTTGTTTGAATTGAATGGAAATATGGTAAACCCAAATGACTATGAAATATCATGGTCAAACCATCAAAAAGGAGGTGCTTATGTTCATCTTATGGATCCCTATTATGACAATCTTTCAGTGGTTGTCAAAAAAGGTGATTGCACATGGTATGGCAGATATGTCAAGAGTTGCATCAACTATAAAAGCAAAACTGCCAATCAACAAGCCAAAGAAAGATCAAGTCCTTCTCGACAAATGAACAGATTTGAATTACATGAATTTTTAAGCAACAATCCGACGTTCAAACTTTATAACAATTCAGCGCAGCAGATTGATTTATTACAAGTTCCAAAAAATAAAAATATAACTGGAATTTACTTCTTGAATGACGGCATTGACACATACAAGTTACAATTGATTGCAGATTAGTAAACAGATTATTTTCTGAAAAAAGATCGTAATCAATAGTTGACTACTTGCTCTTCCATTACTTCTGGCAATGGGATATGATCGTATTGTTGATTTCGTAATTGCGGAATAAATCCAGCTTCACGAATAGCTTCTTGAATTCCATTTGCTGTAAATCGATGTGGCGCTCCTGCTGCTGATACCACGTTTTCTTCAATCATGATTGAGCCCATATCATCTGCTCCTGAATGTAGACAAATCTGAGCAGTCTGCTTGCCAACTGTTAACCATGAAGCTTGAATATGAAGAATATTTGGCAACATAATTCGTGATAATGCAATCATTCTGATATACTCATCCGCTGTGCAGGAATTCGCTGCTCGATTTAGTTTTCTCAACATAGTCCCTTCATCTTGAAATGGCCACGGAATAAATGCCAAAAATCCTTTTGCTGAATCAGGCTTTTCAGATTGAACTTGGCGAATAGATACTAAGTGTTCCATTCTTTCCATCAATGTCTCTACATGACCAAACATCATAGTCGCAGAAGTAGTGAGATCAAGTTGATGTGCCACTCTCATGATGTCCAACCATTCTTGTGCCCCACACTTTCCCTTCGAAACTAATCTTCGCACACGATCATTTAGAATTTCAGCTCCTGCCCCAGGCAAAGAGTCTAAACCAGCTGCTTTCAAAGATTGTAAGACCTCGCGATGTGAGCTTTTCTCTAATTTTGTGATATGTGCGATTTCTGGAGGTCCTAAAGCATGCAATTTGAGATTTGGATATAGAGTCTTTAATTCTTTGAATAAATCGCAATAAAACTGCAAACCTAGTTCTGGATGATGTCCACCTTGAAGCAAGAGTTGCTCTCCTCCAAGTCGAAACATCTCTTCTATTTTTATTTTATATTCCTCGATACTGGTTATATAGACCTCCTTGTGACCTGGTGGACGATAAAAATTGCAAAATTTACAGTTTGCGACACAAACATTCGTGGTATTTGCATTTCGATCAATAATCCAAGTCACTTTTTGGCTTGGAACTGCCATTTGCCTTAATTTATTGCCAACCCACATTAATTCGGCTGTTGGGGCATTTTGATATAGAAATAGCCCTTCTTCAGCAGAAAGAAAGTCTTTTTTTAACGAACGATGTAAAAGCTCAGTATAATGCATGGATTTGTGAAGAGTTTTTCCTATATTTGCGAGGTTTTTCAAAGAGGGAACAGAAAAGTTCCCTTTTTTGTTTGTTCAAATTAAGATATGTTCACGGAAGAAATCGAGAATTTATTGACGGAAAAATTCAAAGAGGAAGGCTTTTTGGATTGTTTTTTGGTGGAAATTGAACAAAATGGGAAGCATTTAGGTGTTTTTATGGATTCTGATAGTCCTTTAAGTTTTGATCGTTGCAAGGAGGTTTCTAGGATAGTTGAAGCTTTTTTGGATGATAAAAAATATCTTGGAGAAGATTATCTTTTAGAAGTATCTTCACCTGGCATAGACCGACCGCTGAAGTTTCCTCGCCAATTTATCAAAAATATTGGTCGAAATATTATCGTGAGATATGGCACAGAGGAAAGAGCAGAGGGTGTTCTGACTTCAGCAGATGAAGAAAAGATCACAGTTAGCTGGGAAGAAATTTACAAAGAAGACAAAAAGAAAATTAAAAAAAATATGCAAGTAAGCATCGAATATAAATTAATTCATGAAGCAAAAATTCAAATTAAATTATGAAACTCGTTGAAACTTTTGCTGAGTTTAAAGCTGGAAAAAATATCGATCGCCCAACCATGGTTAGGGTATTGGAAGATGTATTCAGATCACTCATCAAAAAGAAATATGCATCAGATGAAAACTTTAATGTCATCGTCAATGCACAAAAAGGAGACCTAGAAATCTGGCGTGTACGTATGATAGTCCCCGATGGTGAGGTGACTGATGATCTAAAAGAAATTGCCATTTCAGAAGCAATCTCCATTGATGAAGATTATGAGGTAGGTTTAGAATGTTACGAGCAATTAAGCTTAGAAGATTTTGGACGAAGAGCCATCATGGCTGCTAGACAAACCTTAGTCTCTCGAATCACTGAATTAGAGAAAGACGATGTCTATAAAAAATATAGTGAGCGCGAAGGTGAGATCGTAATTGGTGAAGTAAATCAGGTATTAAAGCGTGAATTATTAATCATTGACGATGCCACAAACAATGAATTGGTACTTCCACGAACTGAAATGATCAAAGGAGATCATTTCCGCAAAGGAGATATCGTTCGAGCTGTAATACGAAAAGTAGAACTAAAAAATGGTCTGCCTTCAATTACACTTTCTAGAACAGATCATACCTTCTTACAAAGATTGATGGAGCAAGAAGTTCCAGAAATTGAAGATGGCTTGATTGCGATTAAAAAAATCGTGAGAATGCCAGGAGAAAGGGCAAAGGTTGCTGTGGAATCATTTGACGATAGAATTGATCCAGTAGGAGCTTGTGTCGGTATGAAAGGTTCACGTATCCATGGAATCGTAAGAGAATTGAGAAATGAAAATATAGATATCGTAAATTATACGACCAATCTCAATCTTTATATCCAAAGAAGTTTGACACCAGCTAAGGTAAACAATATCGAAATCGACGAGGCTACAAAAAAAGCAAATGTTTTTTTAAAAGCTGATCAATTATCATTAGCCATTGGAAAAGGTGGAGCGAATATTAAATTAGCTTCACGTTTGACAGGCTATGAGATCGATGTTTATAGAGATCAGGAAGCTGGAGAAGTGGATGATGTCGATTTGGATGAATTTAAAGATGAAATCGAAGATTGGATTATAGAAGCGTTAAAAAATATAGGCTGTGATACTGCGCGCAGTGTATTGAACTTAAGTAAGGAAGAATTAATTAGAAGAACAGATCTTGAGGAAGAAACAATCCAAGAATTATTGGATATTTTGAAATCAGAATTTGAAGAATAAGCAGCAATAAAAAAATACATCTTTAAAAAAGCGGATGACTCGATTATTAATTAAAGTAGCTACGGATTTCAATGTTGGATTGACAACGATCGTAGAACATCTTCACAAGAAGGGTTACGACTTAGACTCAAAGCCAACAGCGAAAGTAACCGACGAAATGTACGAGGAACTCTTAAAAGAATTCCAGGGATCCATAAAGGAAAAGGAACAGGCTACCCAATTGCAAAAACAAGCCGCAATTATTAAGGAAAAATTGCATCCTAAAGTGGAAGTAAATCTTTTTGGAGAACCTATAGGTTCAAAAGCTAATCCAAAAGCAGTTACTCCACCTCCGCCACCACCTCCACCTCCCCCGCCACCTCCGCCAGTTATAGTAGAGGTCGCAGAACCAATCAAAGAAGTAGTCGAAAAACCAAAGGAAGAGGTGATCGAAGCAAGAGTTGATGAAGCGCATAAACCGAAATTGACCGTAGTAGGAAAAATAGATTTAGAGAAAAAAGAAGTCGTTGAAAAACCTAAGGCTAAAAAGTCAACAAAATCAGAAAAACCTCTTGAACAAACAACTCCGAAAGAAGAAGTAAAAACTGAAAAAACACCAGAAAAAACTGTAGAAGTTCCTACCGAACCAGAAGTAGTAATCGAAGAGTTAACCAGAATCAAAGCGCCAGAATTAAAAGGCTTAAAGATTATAGGGAAAATAGATACAGAGAAGTTTAAAGATAAAGAAGCACCTAAAAAAACGTTAGAAAAGAAACTTGTTGTAACACCAGGAACAACGAATCTTAGTGATGCTGACAAGAAAAAAAGAAAACGAAAACGTAAAAAAGTTGATACTAAGGAATTTGGCAAAGCTCCTGCTGCAGGATCAGTAGTCGAAAGACCTCGACTTTTGAGAGGTCCTAAGAAAGTAGATGTAGTAAAAGAAGTTACCCAAAAGGAAATCGAGGATAAGATAAAAAATACAATGGCTCGCTTGAACATGGGTAAGAAAAATGTTCGGCAGAAAATTCGTCGCGACAAACGTGATGAAATGCGAGAAACGAGAGAACAGCGCGAGGCAAATGAAATAACTAACGTAATACAATTGACAGAATTTGTTACTGTATCAGAGTTATCTAGCTTGCTCGATGTTCCTGTAACTGATGTCATCATGACTTGTATGAATATGGGTATCATTGTATCCATCAATCAACGTTTGGATGCAGAAGTCATTGAGATTTTAGCAGAAGAATTCAATACTAAGATTGAATTTATTTCAGCAGAAGAAGAAAAACAAGATGTTGAAGTTGAAGTTGACGATCCTAAAGATCTTTTACCAAGAGCTCCAATTGTAGCTGTCATGGGTCACGTAGACCATGGAAAAACTTCCTTATTGGATTATATCCGTAAAGCAAATGTTGTTTCAGGAGAAGCTGGAGGTATCACACAGCATATCGGAGCCTATGAAGTATTGGTAGGTGCTCAAAATAAAAAAATCACATTCCTCGATACTCCTGGTCACGAAGCCTTTACGGCAATGAGAGCTAGAGGAGCAAAAGTAACTGACGTTGCAGTAATTATTGTAGCTGCCGATGATAGGATAATGCCTCAAACAAAAGAAGCAATATCACATGCTCAAGCAGCCAATGTTCCAATGGTTTTTGCGATAAATAAAATAGATAAGGCTGGTGCAGATCCAGAACGAATTAAAAATGAGCTTTCACAAATGAATCTATTAGTAGATAGCTGGGGTGGAAAATTTTCTTCTCAAGAAATATCTGCAAAAACAGGATTAGGAATCGAAGCTCTATTAGAAAAAATATTATTAGAAGCAGAAGTACTTGAATTGAGTGCGAATCCAAATAGACTTGCAATCGGTACAGTTATTGAAGCCTCATTAGATAAAGGTCGAGGCTATGTAACCAAAATGTTGGTTCAAAATGGAACCCTTAAAATGGGCGATGTAATTATTGCTGGAGAAAACTCAGGTCGTGTAAAAGCCATGTTTAACGAACGTGGGCAAAAGTTAAAAGAAGCCGGCCCTTCTACGCCCGTTTTAGTCTTAGGATTGACTGGTGCACCTACAGCGGGTGAAAAATTTAAAGTAATGGAGGATGAGGCTGAAGCTAGACAATTAGCTACAAAGCGGTCTCAGATTTCTAGAGAGCAAACTACAAGAGCATCTAAGCGAATTTCACTAGATGAAATAGGAAGACGTCTTGCATTGGGTAATTTCAAAGAATTACGATTAATCATTAAAGGAGACGTAGACGGTTCTGTGGAAGCTCTTGCTGATAGTTTGATCAAGTTATCAGTTGAAACAATTCAAGTAACAGTAATACACAAGGCAGTAGGACAAATTATAGAATCCGATATTCTACTTGCATCAGCGTCTGAAGCTATTGTCATTGGATTCCAAGTTAGACCATCTGTTTCTGCTCGGGCACTTGCAGAAAAAGAAGGCGTTGAAATCAAGACCTACTCTATCATCTATGAAGCCATTGACGAAATCAAACTCGCAATGGAAGGGATGCTTGAGCCAACGAAAGAAGAAGAAATCATCGGAACAGTTGAAGTACGAGAAGTATATAAGATTCCTAAGATTGGAACAGTTGCAGGAGGATTTGTCACAAGTGGAAAAATCAACAGAAATAGCAATATTCGAGTCATACGCGAAGGCATCGTAGTATATCCTAACAAGGAAGGCGGCAATGCAGAACTTGCTTCATTAAAACGCTTCAAAGATGATGTCAAAGAAGTGAAGAATAATATGGAGTGCGGTCTTGCAGTCAAGAACTACAATGATCTCAGAGTAGGCGATATCATCGAAGCATACGAGATTACTGAGGTAAAGCAAAAGTTGAAGTAAGTTTTCAAATTACATTATGAAAAACAACATCCAATAATTCTATTATTGGCTCTTAATGTAATTGGCTGAGCTCATCCATACAAATTTAGCCAATAAAGAGACAGTTATAAGCTTGCTATTTACTATCTTTAAGTTTTGAATGCAATAAATAGTATGAATAAAGTCTTTACATCGTTGCTCGTTGCGATCCTATTCTTGACTAATGGTGATTCTATTTTATCTCAAGTCATTCGTACTGAAAGTACAATCAATAGTATTGGATATTATATAGAAAATGCAAATTCAATAAGCAATCACGTTTCATTTGAAATAAAATTTAAAGAATCTATTGCACCGTCTTGGCGTAATGGAATAGATCCTTCTACTTTTACTTATTCAGGAGGAAATAAACTATTTGCAGGAAGTATTTTACAGTTGAAAGCTGGTACTGAATATATGCTCGATATTACTATTATAGATAGTTTTCCTACATTCAATAAGCATAATTTTACAGCTAAAGTTTCTACAAAAAAAGAAGTTAATCTCAGTCATTCATCATCGGATATTTTATATGTTAGTCCCAATGGTAAAGGACGCACATACAGTTCTAGTTCACCTGGTGCGATTGATACATTATTTAATTTTGATGCCAAGAAAATTAAATGTGGTACAATGATCCTTTGTAAAGGTGGAACTTATTATGTTGGTGGCTTGAATTTTAATGTAACTCCATCCTTATGTAGTGATTTATCCACACCTATTATTATCTCTTCAATGCCAAATGAATCAGCTGTGTTTGATGGAAGCGATCCTTCACAAGAATCTTGTTATCCCACTTGGACTTTATACAATGCGGCACAAAATATTTACACTGCAAAATTACCAGCATCCACAGCATTTTCTGCATTATTCCTTTACGACAATTTACGTTTATTTCCTTATGCAACTATTTATACCCAACAATTTCTATCCTTGAATACATATTATAAAGAATGTCTTACTAATTGCAAAACTTATTTTGGATCAGGATTTTATAGAAATGCAAATAATTATTTTATCAAACTCAGTAATGGTGAAAATCCAAATGGTAAAAAAATTACTGTATCTAAACAAAATTATTTTCTACGAATATCCAATTCCAAAACCTATAACAATCCTCAATTTATTGTTAAAAATATTACGCTCAAAAACTATGGAAAATCAAATGTCTCCTTTACCATTCTAGGTGCATTGGAATACGACATTAGTGCAACAGCACTCATTTTTACTAATATGACGAACACTATAATAGATCATTGTACCTTTGAACACAATACCTCACCAATGTATTTTGGCGGTAAATCTGATAGTACCATTATACAAAACTGTATTGCAAAAGATCAAACCGGAGCATGGATGCATGGAGCTTTCAAAAACACTTCACTCACCTTAACAGGTGATATCAATTGGATATTGGATAATGGAAAATATGGACGAGATTTACAAAAGAGCTTTGTTTATTTTGAACCACAAACAAATACAATCACAAAAAATATTATCTTAAGAAATAATACAATCAATGGTCTAATCTCTGGAGGAGCTGCAAGGCAGTCTGAAGTCTCACCATTTCAAGATATCGATATTTATAACAATACATACATTAATTGCTATGATGCCATTGACATAATAGGCAATGCTGCCAATTATCGAATTTGGAATAACAGAATTTCAAATTGTCCCATTGTATTTTCTTTGATTCCTTTTGAAGAAAATAATATAACATATAGCAATTCTGGTCCTGCTTATTTTTTTAGAAACATTGTAGATAAATCTCCAACAAGAGCAAACATACCAAACTCAGTTGACAATATTAATCCTGAAATATATATTGGATATAATAGTTGTGAAGGTGCACAAAATAAAGTTTGGTCAACTGGACTTAAGATGAACACTGGTCCAGAACCAGCAGAAGTTCGTACTGACCTACATTTTTATCATAATACGATGAGTGTTGAAGATTCATTGTCGTTTAACTTTTTCCTTTGGCAGAACACATGGAAACGAATAATCAGTAAAAACAATAGTTGGAATTCAAAATTTATTGTACTCAATTTTGAATCCGTATTAAATCAAAATGATTATGGATTTAAATCAATCAATGATAATTTCTTTTCGGAAAATAATAAGTTGGCCACAATCAATGGAACTCATGGTGACCTTATGTCTTGCAGAGGGTATAATAATTTAGATTCACTTGATCTCAATTTAAGAAAAATTACAGGAAACTACGATAAGAATTTATTACAGATTAAAGGCTACAACTTTAATCCAAAATTTGTCAACCCAAGCAATGGAGATTATCATTTATTGTTTTCAAGCGACTTGATAGACAAAGCGGAATATATCCCTAACATAAGTGATCAAATCAATATAAATTATTTTGGTGCAGCGCCAGATATAGGAGCTTTAGAAGCGAATACAACTGCAAGTAGTGATCCTTCATCAGATGACAACAGTTTTGAAATTTATCCTAATCCTGTTAATAATGTCTTGCACATTATTAATCCTAATGTAGAAACATACAAAATCCAAATTCACAATATATTTGGTCAGCAATGCCATGAAGTCCAAAACATTGGAAACATCCTATCTACCTTCGATGTAAGTAATCTAAAATCTGGAATCTACTTTATTAGCATTCATGATCCGAATGGGAAATTTTTTACAAAAAAAATAATTAAGAATTAAATTGATTCTACTCAGCAATAATTAGAATGTAC
Source organism: Saprospiraceae bacterium (assembly GCA_016722295.1). Classification (GTDB taxonomy): domain Bacteria; phylum Bacteroidota; class Bacteroidia; order Chitinophagales; family Saprospiraceae; genus Vicinibacter. The sequence continues at coordinate 2,646 of JADKGL010000027.1, read as the reverse complement.
TCTTTTTCGGTAATAACAAAGTGGCAAACGGAAATCATAAAAAACAGCCGCATTATATACAAATTTATAAAAAACACACGCATTTTTGAATCATTAGCTGCGAAGAGCCTTATTTCACCTCTTTTTTTTCTATTATGGGATTTCTTTGAATTATAAATTAAATATCAGTTTCAGACTAATATTTCTCCCCATATTAAATACTCCATTTCGACCTGTTAGTGGATTTTGCGGTGAATATTTTAATCGACTCAAATGACTTTGATAGCCTATATCTGCTAAATTTTCTCCACTGATATAAACATTCATAAAATTATTTCTGTCAAAAGCTTTTACTGTAGCGCCAACTCCTGCATAATAATGTGTAGGCTGGAGTTCCAGTTTCAGTATCATATGCTTTAAAAATTTGTCTTGTTGAAAGTAGTGGTCAACGCCAAATTTTATGTAAGCATTAGATAAATTTTTCCTGCTTTTTTTGAATTGCGCTTTCAATTCGCTAGTGTATTTTGGCGCAGGATTGAGGGTAAATATTTCGTGCTGTCAGATTGATTATTTTGTGTAGCCTGAACAAATGAAAATGAATTTTCAATGTGCAACCAATCATATGGATGTGGATGTATATCCAAATATATTTCTCCACCGATTAGTGTTGAACTTCCTTGTGTAAATTTGAATGCTGGTGTAGGTTCATCTGGATCAGGTATTGAGTCACCACCAAAAACACTTGTCAATTTCTCTGAAAATATGTAATTGGAAATAAGATTGACAAATGGCGTAAGTTCGAATGTTACGTGGTCAGAATTTGAAAGTGGCGAGATCTATTTGGTGACTTACTTCGAGTTTCAATTTCACATTGCCATACTCATATCAAGCGTTCCTTCATGTTTGCCATTTGAAGAAATTTCTGCAATATTTGGTGCACGGAACCCTCTAGACAAATTGAACTTGAGTGTTGATTTTTTATCAATTTGATAAGATAATCCGATACTGCCCGAGAAGCTATTATAATTTTGATTGGAAGCTTTAAATTTTAACGTTGTCGTACTGTCTTCAATACTCACTGGAGCTTCTAAGCTGTCTAAAATCAATTTGTGGATATTGATATTTCTGTTGTCAAAACGCATACCTCCTGCTAGAGTGAATTTATTAATCCTCTTTTGTGTGAATAAAAATGCACCGATATCAAATAGATTATATTCTGGTGTCAAAAACTCTATTCCTTTGTTTTTACTAGTCTGCTGCATGCCACTCAGGCCAATAGATGTTTCCCAAGAATTTATTGCTGACATATTGTATCTGAGATTATAGTTGAATGTATTCAGATCAAAAAACAATGCTTTGTCATTTGGATTTAATACATCTCCAAACTCTTTTCTTTTGTTATTCTGAAAGCCTAAATCTAAATTGATGGTCCCTCTTTTTAGAATAAAGTAATTGTTGGTGAGCACTCTAAAATGATTTACTCCTTGATGAGGAAAACCAATTTTATATCCACGTAAATCATTGTCTGTTGCACTAACTTCATTTGTAGAGCCAAGTCCATCTGGTTTTGCAAAAATAAATCTACCAATACTATCTCTTTCACCTTCAACCATGTTGAGGCTTGTGTTGAATGAACTAAAATTCACATGTGAAAAACCCCATTTTTTAATCAGAATTGTAAATTCAATGTCATATCTATTCCGATAATTTCCTGCAAATTTATTACTAAACCGACCATTCCATTGAAAACCATTTTTGTTTCCTGCATTTGAAATTGAGTAGGCGAGTAAATTATTATTGCTTTGATAATTGGATATGGTGTGTATTGACTTGACCTATCGGAGGTGATTTTGGTGAAATAAAATTCAGCACTCCTGCGATACCATCAGAGCCATACATAAGACTGCCCGGACCTTTGACAATTTCGATTCTGTCAATTGAGTATTCATCTATTTCAACGCCATGTTCATCTCCCCATTGCTGACCTTCTTGACGAATGCCATTATACAATGAGATCACTCTGTTGTATCCCAAACCTCGAATTGTAGGTTTTGAAATTCCTGCACACGTTGTGATTTGGTTTACACCAGGCACATTTTGCAATGCGTCGATTAAATTGGTCGAGCTATTTTGATTGAGTAATTCTGCATCGATTGGCTTGATGACTAAAGGGCTTAATTTTAGCTCTGTGGAGCGAGTTACTGCAGTGACGACGACCTCATTAAGCTCCGACACGGATTGGCTAATTAAAATATTTATAATCGTGTCTTTTTCAATGAAAATGCGCTCTACTCTTTTCTTATAGCCGGTATAACTATATTCGAACAAGTAATTGCCCGGTTTGATGTTTTCAATTTTATAGTTCCCTTCTTCATTTGAAGTAGCGCCAGTATTTGGATCACTAATATATATTGCACACCAGTTAATGCTTCATTGGTTTTGTTCGTCTTTGATATGACCTGATATTTTATTTGAGCGTATTGCTTTGTGTAAATACAAAGAATATAATGAATGAATAAATGAATTTTAGTTTCATCTTAATTGATTATAGTGAATGAATAAATAATTATACTGGACAGTTAAAATGTCAAGTACAAAAATAACTACATATAACGAGATGAAACTACGGAGGTCCTTTGTTTGGAAACAGCCAGAGGAATCTGGAAA
>JADKGL010000026.1:477500-639293 GCA_016722295.1 Saprospiraceae bacterium | reverse complement strand
ACCAGCATAGAGCGAGAATGTGATTTCTCGAGATTACATTGAGAACTCAGAGCATTTTATTCTCCATATTGAGTTCTAATCTCAAGATGATCCAAATCATGCTCCAAAGGATGGCAGAATATCATGGCATCATCTTCAAGAAGTATCAGATGGAAATCAAACATTATCTGATCTATCTGTGTAGCACATCGGTTCAAATGCCAACAAAGTTGGAGGATCGCTTTGTTTTTAGAAGAATACTTAACGAATTCCTCAATTTGTCCGAAAAACTGATCCTGAGACACATTCCAATCAAATATCCCTGAGGAGTTTATTTTAGCTACTCTCGCCATCCAAGGAACAATATGAAGGAACTTCTGCGTCTTTATAGCAATAAGTTTTACTGTAGTTAAAAATAAGCCTTTGTTGGAAAAAATATACCAAACAGCTTATCTTTTATCTCAATGATTGCGTAAACTTGAATTACAAACTACTAAAATTCAGAAATCATGCCAATAATGATCGATATAGAATCTGATGGATCTTATCTGAAAGGGATTAGTCAAGGATTAAGTCAAGGATTAAGTCAAGGATTGTCAAGGCATAACAAGCTAAAGTAGAAATAGTCATTAAAGGTCAAAATGGTATTTCAATAGATTTATTGTCTAAATCTCAGGACTTTCAACTGAAGAAATCTCCACACTATTAAAGACAAATAATCTTCTTTAATACGCTATTAATATTCAAACTAGATTTAGAAATATTATTTAGGTATAGTCCTAAGGGACATGTGAATCTTTTAATCATTTTCACTAATATATAGTTCCTATGGAACAAAATATTTCTTTACAAAACCACTAAAATTTTAGAAATTCACAATAATGATCGATATAGAATCTGATGGACTTTATCTGAAAGGGGGATTAGCCATGATTGCCAAGCTAAAATTGAAATGGTTTAAGAAGGTTTCCAAAGCGCATTTCAATAGATTTATTGTCTAAAATTTCAGGACTTCCAACTGAAGAAATCTCCGCACTTTTAAAGACAAATAATCTTCTTTAATACACTATTAATAATCAAAACTTAATTTTGAAATATTATTTAGGTATAACCCTATGGGACATAATTTGTTATTTATTTTTATCATTTAGTTCCTACGGAACAAGAACTGGTGTTGAATTTTCTTCAATCTCTACCTATCGGGGACTTTTATATTGTTAACTATAAATTCAGCTAACAAATTGTTCCTGAACTAAACCTTTTCAATTATTATTAAAAGTTTCCTGAATTAAAACTGCTGCAGGTATATGTAGGCTTTGACTTAGATTATGAATCATACTAACAGTAAGTTTTCTTTTCGATTTAAGACTTCTGAAATAATTCCTTGATCCTATAATTCCAATCAAATCTTTTGCTTTAAATCCATTTCTTGCATACGAATTTTAATTGCCTAATTGGATCGGGTAAATCTATTTTAAAATGTTCTTCTTCATAGGTTTCAATTATTAATGCCAATACCCATAGCTTCTTTACTTCAACTGTATTAGGTTTTGCTTCAAAAATTCTTCCATTCGATAAAAGCATTTCATAATCCTTTTTAGATTTCAAAATAGCCAATTCAAATTTCGTTTGCATTAACTTTTGTCATAATCTTGATGTGTACCAATAAAACGAATAAATATCCATTGCTTTATACTCATTTTTTACTACGATTCCATATTCATCACCCTTTATATTGAAGACGACTCTTGAGTTTTTCAAAATACTAGCCTTTGCATAGAATTCTTTGATATCATTTGAGTTGTCCAGTTGGCAGATTTAATCGTTTCATACCATACTTGAAGACGAACTTTGCATCAGGGCCTTAGTCCAGAACTCAACTAAAGTGTGTTTGGCAAGAATCCGTTTCATACAAATAAATATACAAAGTTTTCAAAACGATAATTATTTAAAATAATTTGTTTTACAAATAAATCATTACAGTGATAATAGTTTTGAGAAATATTATTTTAGGTTAGTTTCAGTGGTAAAGAAAATTTCTTTTTGTACTGATGTGTTTTTCCTATGGATCGACATAACAAAGCCAATTGGTATCAACTCCTTAGAGTTTAAATCAAATTTTATAGTCAATAGGTAAAGTTTCTAGGGGATACTAAAACTTCGTTTTTTTACCCACATGTAGTTCCTACGGAACAAGAATCAGGAGTTGAACTATTCCTTCAATTTCTATATTAGTCCCGTCTGGTACTTCATATCGTATTCTAAAAAACGTCACTTATCCTTTTTGTCTTCAACAAGTGAAGCTTTTGTTGTATTCTAAAAATAGTATTTGACTTAAAGGAGATATATCATTAGGATCAACTGATAAAATAATATGCCATAATTGGACTCACCAAATATCCCAAATTCTGTAAATGAATTAATGAGTAATGGAATGAGCAAACAGAGTAGCATTAATTTCTTTTCTGCATTCTCTCGGAGTATTCCTCTTAGTGTAAGAATAAATTGCATTAAGACAATAACCAATCCGATCAATCCCAAATTCATCAACACTTGCATAAAAGTATTGTAAGTCATCTTGCCAGGATACGTGTTATTGCCCTGAAAATATTCCTTATAATCGATGCGCATAAAACCAAATCCTAACAATGGTTCACGTGGTAATCCTTCATTTATCAATGTTTTCCAAAATGGCAATCTTCCGGTTAAACTAAAGATTCTTCCATCCTCTCTGGATCGCCATCTTTTAATACTACTTTGTAAATGGCAATAGGAGCTACAAGGATCATTATCGCTATTGCTGCCAATGCGAACTTCTTTTGTTCCGATTGATATACATGGAAGCCGATGATTGGGAGGCTCCGATCAATGATGAACGTGATCCAGTCGCATACAAACCAAAAAGAGAATGACCAACTTGAAGATGGTCCACCACTTTGCATGATTTCTTCGCAGATCAAATAGCAGTCCTGCAACTCCTATACCTGCCAACATTCCCAATTCATTAGGATTCATCATATATCCACCCATTCTCGCTTCTTCTCCTCCATGTGTAAGTCGAAAAAAACATCTGGATTGACAAACATCCCAATCAAAACAAAAAACCAAAACTAAAATGAAAGAAACATTTCCTAATAAATTGTATAAAACGTATATTATGATTTGGAAAAATTGATCTAGTAAATAAAGGCTCTTAATGAAGTAAAAACAAAACACTAAAGTTCGTGCAGTCATAAACCATTGCAAAGCACTGTAAGAAATATTCGTACTCCACATAAACGAAGCCAATCCCAAAAGAAGATATATTCCATAAAACAATGGCGACAAGAAATTATTTGAGCGAAGATTGTCTGCTGCTCCATATCGGATGATACTTCTATAAATATACCATGAAGCAAAAAGCATGGTCAATCTTCCCACTAGTTTTATGGCCCTCGTGATGACGATATTTTCACTCCAAGTAAAAAAGCATGCTACCATAAGCAACAATACAATAAGCAATTGCCAATTGATCTTTTTTAAAAAAACTTGATGATCTTGTTCTATTAAATGTAACTTCATTTATCTATATAATTCTTCAAATTTTTCTACCAATACTGGCCAATAAAATTTTTCACGCAACATGGTTTTTCCGTTTTGTGCATAAATTGCTAATGGTGCTTGATTATACTCAACATATAACTGTTCCATGGCTTGATGTAATTCACTTACATTATTATCAGCAATGGCTATACCAGATTTATAAATTCGGATATCATCAGCGATATTTGTTGCTTCTGTGACGATAGTTGGAACTCCAAATGACATCGCCTCCAAGACAGCTGTGGCAAGCCTTCATTCCTTGATGGATGGGCGAATACATGCATTTTTCGAATGAGATCATCCTTCTCTTTTCCAAACTTTTTGCCCCAAAGAATGACGTTTTGTAATTTTTTTCTTTGTATAAATTTTTTCAATAAATAATCGACCTTCGCCATCCCCAATTATCCATAATTTGGAATTTGGTTGCGATTTTTGGAATTCATAAAAAGCCTCTACTAGGAGATCCAAGCCTTTTGTGTAAGTATCAAGTCTCCCTACAAAACCTATTGTAAAAGAATCATTTTTTAAATCGATCCAGTTGATTCCTCGAAGTCAAAACCATATGGCAACAAAAAATTATTTGCATTCTTATAAATCGAATTTAGTCCAGTAATTTCGCTTTTGCCGGTCGAATGAATTTTATGAGCTTTCTGTACTAGTTGTTTTTCAAAAAAACTAAAATAGAATTTCTTAAGCCAACTATTTTTCTTCATTGCAAGGGTATTGTAGGCGCCATGTGGCGTCAAACAAACTTAATTTGATGCTTTGTAAACAGTCTTGCTAAGCTGCTAAAAACTGGAATCCAACCACCATGTAAATGAAAAACAGCCTGTTTATTTTCGACGATTGCTATTTTTAATTCTGAATGAATTCGAAAAGGAAACCAATGTGATTTAAATAATGTAGTATTGAATATTCGTTCTGGATAATTGTGTTGTATATCTTTTGTTATGCCCCATACGCTAACTTTTTTACCAGCTTTCACTTGCTCCGACGCCATATTGTAAACTACTTTGTTTACGCCATTGAGACGATCGGGATTGGCTTTGCCTAGTACGATATGAATGATCTCCATATTTCTTTATTTTGAATGTAAAATCAAACTCCAATAAGCTATGAGTAAGAGTTGGGAAACGATCAATCCAAATAGTACTCCATACAATCCAAAGTTTGATAAGATGAGATGTGAAAACAGTATTGCAAAAGCAAGAGTAATCAAGTATCCTTTAAAAATACTTTATTGAATTCTAAAGATCTTATGATACATCGCAAAGGTTGACTGATGTAAATAAATACATACAACAAACTCAATCCTTGAACTACAAAAGCATATTCTGCATATTGTATTCCTCCAGCCAGAACTAAAATATCCTTTTGCGAAAATAAAGCTTAAGATTAAAATCGGTGAGAAAATCCAAGCTGCTTTGAGTGATAAATTTTTAAGATAAGCGATTCCCTTTGGAATACTATCGTTCATTTTAGATGCGGTTTGAGGAAGGACATAATTTTCAAAGGTTTGAAGAATGACATTGAGAATTCCAAACAAGGATTGTGCAAGACGCAATGCTCCTAATGCCACAGCCCCGAGATAAACGCCCGATGCGACTACAAATAAATTTCCAGCCCACCATTGACTTATTGCAGTCATAAAAAACCATTTTCCTTGTTCGACATGATAAGCAAAATGTCGTCTCAAGTGAATGATATTTAATTGGAATGGCTTCAGGTAAATCAATGCAAATATGAAAACTGAGAAATAAATGATGCTTGTATAAATCATAAAATTGTCTATCGTGAATTTTCCGGCTCTAGTTAAATAGAACATTGATCCAAGTCCAAAAGTGAGACAAATAAATTTACAATGAATACTGTATTAAGTTGATCCATCACAAGCAATACTTTCCTCACAAAATCGTAGAATATAAAACCAAAACCAAAATACAAAATCAATTCAAGTTGATGAACTTGAGAGATATATCCGAATAAGTTGATCAGGAAAGTTATGCAAATCAAGAGGCCAAATTGGCTCCAAAAATGAATGTGAGATATGCTCCTTTGTCATTTATTTTATTATACTTGATCTGAAATGGTTGAATGATCCAAGCGCCCACGGCACTAACAAAGAGATATATCGCCAAGATCCATGCAGAATAAATTCCAAAAGATGCAGCATCTATACTTCTTGCAATCCATATTGTAGTAATGAAACTCATACCACTAAATAGTGCTTGATCTGCCAATACTAGATATTTTGAATTTAGTTTATTCATGCGTATTGAGTTTGCATTTCATTCAAAGCAGCTCTTCTCTTAAAATAAGATGAAATTTGCTTCCAGATACTAGGTTGGTAAGCCACGCGATTTACGATGTAATGCATTCTAGGGAGCTTATATTCTGTTGCTATTAGATCAATCTCACTTAATCGCTTTGCAGCAGTAATTCGTGTATCGACACAAACATAGTTCACATGAGCTATTGCCATAAAAGCCAAAGTAAAATTGTCTCCAAACAATGAATTAATAATAATGGTGTGGTCATAGCTTTTTGATTTTTCACGAATTACATTTTGAATAGTTTCTGTACTGTATAGTTTTAGAGATTCAGACCACAAAATCATCCTGTACTGATTTGAATCATCTTCATGCAGATCATAAAATGACTCAGTAGCAGTTCCATTTTTGAATTGAACAACTAAAATATTTTTGCCTTGATTCGTCAACACATGAATTATATTTCTTGTCGCAAAACTCAATCCATGATCTTTATGAAATCCAGTATAACAAGAAATATTATTTTTCTGAAGAAGATCTTTTACTTGCCATTGCGTAAGCATTCGTACGAAGAAGTTTTCTTTTTCTTGATCAGTTTTTAACTTAGGTATCGCTGCTGCGATTGGCACAATACTGCTTGCTTCTATTGTCGATATCTGATTAATACGTGCTCGAAGTCTATGTACAATAAAAATAATAAACAGAGCGCAAAGCATTCCAAGTAATACTGAAATCGCTTTGATAATGATATAATTGGGCGACACTGGAACTTTGCTTATACTTGCTGGAGTGATGATGCGATGAAATGCAGATTTTGCAGCTCTTGCGATTTCTGCTTCAATTCTCTTTTGATTTAAGAAATTGTATGATTCTTGATAAATCTCAAATTCTCTCTGTAAAATATTCATCATTCTTTCCTCCTCGGGTACTGGAAGAAAAACTTTCTCAGACTCATCAATATCAGAATTCAAATTATCGTATTTTGATTGAAGATTCTTTCTTGTATTTCTGATACTTTCAGCAAGATAAGAAGTGATGTCTTCGATCTTATCATCTATTACTTTAACTTTTCGCTGGTTGGAGTATATTCCAGGAGTAGATCCTTTTTTTCTGCTTGAAGTTGCTTGATTTTTTTGATCATTTCAGTAGAGAGCAGATCTGTAAATGCTTCAAAATTTGGAGCCAATTCAAGAAAATTTTCTTTGCCTTTCTCCATGTATGATTCTAGATCTTTTATAGCATCTAGATTCATCTTAAGATTTGTCTGTTGGATTTTCAACTGGGATACCTTTCTAAGATCAGTTTCTGTTTCTTGTCGAATATTCGTTATATTATTTTCTATGCGATAATTTAAAATGGCCTCTTCAGCACAAGACAATTTTTGACTCATTTCTTTTATTCGTTCGTCAAGAAATTCAACTGTCACATTTGCCGCACCATATTTTGTTTCTACATAATCTTCAATATAAGCTTCAGCCAACATATTGGGAAGCATAGCGGATTTTTCTGGGTGATTAGATTTATAACTAATTCGAATTACAGGAACATCTTTCTCAACAGAGTTTACCTCTAGATTTTTTAAAATCTCAGTGTACTGCATCTCTTCATTCAAAAAGCGAAGTTCAAATTTATCTATCCACTTTAAATCAGTTTTTTTAGTCAAAGCTGCTTGATTCAAATTGATGTAAAGTCGTGATGATCCAATTGAAATGCTATCTCCTAAGTGTCCATTTACAAAAGCACCTTCTGGGCTCAATAGTGTAAATGTTTTATTCGCTTCTACAGAAAGGATGAAGGATTTATTATAGTGATGTTCTTCAAGAGATAATTTTTCAATAGATAATGGTGAATCTGAAAAAAGTTCTGTGTTTTTTATTTTACCAATTCGACTAATGGTCATTGAAAATGCAATCTTGGGCAAAACCCTTTTCAAAATCGCTTCAGATTTTATAAGCTCGATTTCAGATTGAATTTTTGTGTATTAGCAAAGACATCGAGATCTTTGAACAACTTACTATTTGGTACGCCTTCATTCAAATCTGCCAATCTTAGTTTTGCAGTACTTTGGTATATAGGAGTGTTGTAGGACAAATATTTTTCTGCAATAAAGTAGCTAATTACCATAGCTGTAAGGATAAAGAACCAGCCTCGCAAATAAGGTCTTAGGAATTGATATTCTGAACTCATTGATTTAAATTAATTCTATTTTTAAAATGCGCCAAGAAAAATTGCTGCAGAAGTCAATGCAGTAGTGAATGGAATTATAGTCGATACGCGCTTGTCGAATTCCTTGTATTTTTTAGATGGAACCACTACGACATCACCAGGATAAAGATTTATATTTCTTGCTGATACTGGTGCCCCTTTCGTAAGATTAATATTGGCGACATGTACATTTTCCCAACCTGTCTAAAGACTTTGATGTATGCAGTATTCGCATAGAAATCAAAACCCTTGCATCTGGCGATCATTTCGAGTAAACTATTATGGCTTTTGTCTACAGGTATCACTTGCGGATCTCTCACTTCTCCCAGAACTGTGATCTCTTGATTTAATATTTTTATATCAACAATGGGTGTTTTGATCCATTCTCCATAAATTTTTTCAATGATTCTTTCAGTTGAACGATGGTCATTTTTCCACATGATAGCTGCCAATTTTTGGAATTTCTATATTTCCTTTTGCATCCACCATGAGCCATTTTCCATAAACCTCATTTGAATTATAAATACCATATGTAGATCCGACACTGAATTCATCTTGTCCCCAAACACTTATCGTGATTTTATCATCTATGCGTATCTGATATTCATATTTATTGTTTGATAAAAGACACTGTCTAGATCTTGAACTGTATTTCTTGTATTTTCTTCAACAAATAGGTTACTTGTTTTGCAAGAAGTAAGAATGGAAAGCAATAGTAATGAATAAAATAGAATTTTTTTCATGTTATAAAAATTTGAAAATGGATTTGATAAAGGATGGTTTCTCAGCATTCATGACTTCACGAATTTCTGTAATCTTTTTTAAAACCTCTTTTACTTTCAGCTCTAAATTTTCATTCTTTCGAATATAGTCAAACGCACCATGCTTAAGCGTTTCTACCGCGCTGTCAATATCTTCTTGAGCAGAGACCATGACGACAAAAAAATTGGGATTATAGCGTTTTATTTTTCTCAATGTTTCATAACCTGTATATACATCCATCTGATAGTCTAAGAAGATGATTTCAGGATTTAAATGGATTTGCTCAAGACAATTCACGCCATTAGAGAAACTCACTATATTTTGAAAACCTTCTCTTTCGAGAATGTGGGTCATCATTTCAAGATGAAATGGATCATCATCTACTAGAAAAATTGGATTATTATTTTGTCGCATAACAGTTTTTTGATTGTACAAACTAGAATGCCAATTTTATTCCAAATCGTAATGTTCAGAATTACAATATGATACAAAATAAATCAATAATAATATGTTCCATTTTATGGAAAATGACCTGAATTTGGAAAGGTGCGTATAGCTGAAAATTTTTTATTTTCAAAAATAGGAATTACAATAATCATAACTGAGAGTAGTGTTAATCAGATAATCTTATTGCGGGGAATCAAATTGATAATAAAATTGAAGCAATAAAATTATTTAACTTTCAGCACAACCTTCCCTTTTGCTCTACCCTCAACAACATAAGCTAATGCATCATTGGTTTGATTAAAAGGGTATATCTTGTCTATGACTGGTTTGATCTTACCAGCCTGTACCAATGAAGCTATTTCTGATAATTGTTTCCCATTTGCTTTCATAAATAGAAATGTGTAATCTACATTCTTCTTTGAAGCTGCTTTTTTTATCTTATAACTTAGGAAATACATCACTATTTTCATAAACCAGGACAAACCACTTTCTTTTGCGAAATTGGTATCTGGTGGACCTGAGATGGAAATTATTTTTCCACCAGGTTTTAGAATTTGTAAAGATTTTTCTAATGTCTTTTCATCTTGGCTATTCAATACAAGATCGTAATCTTTTAATTTTGATTCGAAGTCTTCTTTTTTATAATCTACTACGACATCTGCTCCTAGACTTTTTACCAAATCAATATTAGTACTACTCGTCGTAGTCGCCACTGTTGCTCTAAAATATTTTGCGATTTGAATCGCTATAGTTCCCACTCCTCCTGATCCAGCTTGGATGAATACTTTTTGCCCTTTTTGCAGATTTGCTTTTTCAAAAAATGCTTGCCATGCTGTTAAGGAAACTAAGGGTAGCGATGCGGCTTCTTCCATTGAAATATTTGATGGTTTCATAGCGATGTCAATTTCTGGAATTGATATATATTCTGCAAATCCTCCAATGTGAAAATCTGAAGCTCTTGCAAATACTTCATCACCTACTTTAAATGCTTGAACTTTCACTCCAACTTTGCGAACAATCCCAGCTATATCGTGCCCTAATATCAAAGGAAATTTATATGGTAAAAATAATTTAAATTCACCGAATTTAATTTTAGCATCTATCATGTTTATACTAGCAGCATGGATCTCAATCAAGACTTCATGCTCCTTTGGTTCTGGCATAGGCAAATCAATCAATTGAAGATCGTCTGTCTTATTATATTTATTTATTGTAAAAGCCTTCATCTATTTTGCTTTTTAATTTTTTGAAACTATTTTACCCTCACTGACATAAGTCAATGTTTCTTGAATATCATCAGCATTTATTGCGGAACACAAATTCTACCTGATAAGTTTTTAATCTTAGCACTTTTGAAAAGTCTTTCATAGCATATAGATTCGAAAATGCAAGCATGAGTAGAATTTAAGGATACTTGTCAAATTGCTGCTACATTAATAAGTTCAATTTTATGTCATGATTATGGAGACTGGACTTGCTTTTCTCTGATCCCTTTTGGCATTTCATTGGCTTTGCAGAAAGAGTCAGAGCATAATAATATTGGCAGTTAGAAAATCTAGGCAGCTTAAGAAATCATTATTAAGCGCTAAAACTCTCAAACTATTAGAAAACGACCTTTATCGAATTTACTCCCCTATTTGCTTTTATTGGATAAATAATATAAATTTTCTAACTTCAATCAATTATTTGAAGTGGTCTTACAAACAAAGGAATATTAAAAAACGAATTCAGATAAATAAATGACTATAAAGCAACTAATCCTAGAGTTATGTTCTATTTTTGCTTTATGCTATAAAATTTAAAATGAATTTTCAAGAGCTTGTAAAAGGCTGTATTAAAAATGATAGATTGTGTCAAAAAGAACTATATAATCAATTTTATTCATATGGTCTAAAAACAGTGATGGCTTATGGTAATTCAATTGAAGATAGCAGAGAGATTCTCAATGATACTTTCTTCAAAACCTTTGATTCATTAAAAATTATGATTTAACACAGCCATTTCTTCCTTGGTTCAGACTAATATTGGTAAGAACCATTATCAACCATTATCACAAGAATCAGAACAAAATTATTACTACAGAGCTTTCACCAGAAATATCGAATCAATATGTCGCTGACCCCGATGCTCTTTCACATTTGGAAGTTGAGGAACTTTTAGCTCTAACGAATAAGCTACCACCTGCTTATAAAATGGTATTAAACCTCTATGCTATAGAAGGTTATAGCCATGAAGAGATTGCTAATCTACTTAAAATAAATGTAGGAACATCAAAATCCAATCTATTCAAAGCTCGAACTTTTCTTGCCAAGCTCATCGCAAAATCTAAATTTTATATTTTTTTCTAACAGCTCAGGCAACCATTTTGTCAATGTTCTTGAATAGTACTATTATAACAGTTACTGTTAAATTATGGATGATAAATTTTATAAGGCGTATGCTGAAAAGCTAAATGAATTGCAGAGTAATTCATCCAATAAAGAATTGGATTGGGACGCGCTATCGCTAAAATTATCCAAAAAAGAAAAGCGTAGAAGAGCCTTCGCTTATTTTTGGAGTGTTCTACTAGCATTCCTCACTATTATAACTATTACTTTCATTTCTCAAAAACCAACTAAAAAACCCGCAATTCAAATCGTAGAAAATAAGCTTATTGCTGCTCAGCTTAAAAAAGGAACCATTGATTCAAACTGTTCTAATAATACAATAACAAATACTACTGAAAATCCACGAAATAAAAAGCATGCTTATTTAAGCTCTTCTACTAACACAAGTATAGAAGCGAATTTTAGTTCAAGAATTAAAATTAGTCACAAACCTAAGAATACTATAATTAGTAAGAACAATGCCAAAAATAACAGTGGTCCAAATTTACACACAATAATAACAAATGAAAATATTTTATCTTCTTCATTTCCAATAATAGGCTCAAAAAAGGAGAATGATGCAATTATTCCCGATGCCAATTTTGAACTAGACTACATTAATCCTATTCAGACAATTTCTACAGGCTTAGCAATTCAAAATGATGAAAACAAATTCTTAGAATTGAAATTGCTTCCCAATTTAATTAAACCCAAATCTAATAAGTGGATTTACATAAGATTATTTTCAGGTCCTTTGTTCGAAACTAAACAAAAAAATAATCAGACAAAAGATCCATTGGCAATACACGAAAACATTTTAACAACTAATTTAGGATACCAACTTGGAGGATCATTATACTATCAAAAAACTGAGAAACTGAGATGTGGCTTGGGTTTACAATACAATTACTCATCTTTCATAACAGACCATCATGTGAACGTATCTCCTGAAAAACTTTCGTATGCTTCAACAGGCAATGGTATAAAAAAATATGAATTTGCTTACAATACTTTTGATGGCAACATTCAATCAAGAGTAAACTTATCTCTTTTTGAAATTGCTCAAAATCAAATGATAAAACATAATGACACTTTCGACCTAAATATGTCGATCACTAGAAAAACTCACACTTTCTTAATGCCACTATTTTTGGAAAGAAAAATTGCGAGTTATAAAAAAATAAAGATTTATACTAAACTGGGCACAAATATTAAACTTCATTCCATTATTTCTAATACTTTGAATCATCAGACAGAGTCATGTAAAGAACTTTGCTTTGTCAATGGATTCGAACCAAAAATAGTGAGTGAAGTTGAAAATAAACTGTCTATATCTGGCATTGTAGGATTAAATTTTGAACTAAAACTAAATCCAAAAATTCTTATGGGTATTGGCCCTGAAATGGTCATTCATCCTAATCAAAACAATACTTCTTGGTTTCACCAGCAAGCAATAAGTGCCTATATATCGTATCAATTCCTAAAGAGATAAAAAAATTTATGTCGCATTAATAAACGAACAATTAGTAAACAATAAAATATATTATATGAAATCGGTATTTTTTACATTTATCATGGTTAGTCTAATGACTATCAATTCATTTTCTCAAACCAGTAGTCTAAGTTTTCAATTTAAACATACAGCTGAAGGTCAACCCTTAGAGTTGAATAAAACCATATTTACGATTCACAATGGCAAGAAAATAAAACTGACAAGAGCAGAGTTTTATTTAAGCAATATTGTGCTATTTTCTTCAGACAATGATTCAGTTAAAGTAGAAGATTCCTATCTATTGGTGAATGCAAAGAATCCTGATATTAAGCATTCTGTTGGAACTTTTCCATCCAATTATAATTTTAAAAAATTAAAATGTTTGTTGGTATTGACAAGGAGAAAAATCATGGAGATCCCAATTTATATTTAGCTACACATCCTCTTGGACCAAAGACTCCTGATATGCATTGGGGCTGGACAGCTGGATACAGATTTATGGCTATTGAAGGATATGTGGATAATAATAACGACGGAATCCCAGAGCAAAATTTCCAAATCCACAGTTTAGGAGATGAGTTACTATTTTCTACAATCTTAGATGTGTCTGCAAGTCAAAAAGTCACCACTGATCCTTTTGTTATTAATCTTGATTATGTCAAGTTGTTTAATGCGATTACAATGAGTGGCAATATCATTCAACATGGTAGTGGTACTTTAAATAAAAACATGCTTCTCAATGCTGCAAATGCTGGATTTATATCACCCCAGATTATTCTTTCATCACAGGATGAAGTGAAGTTGGAAAGCATTGCAAGTTTTACTCAGAACAATAGAATTCTAAATATTAACTTCAATGATGTTTTATCTTCAAAAAATGTAATTATTTATTCGCAGTCTGGTCAAATGGTATTTTCAGAAAGAATAGAAAACGCTGTCTTTAATCACGAACTCAGCGAAGTAAGTAGTGGTAATTATGTCATTACCGTAATAGACGGAGAAAAAATGGCAAGCAAACAAATTTTTATTCGCTAAAAAAGTAATGATATGTTTATTCGGTATAATTCAAAGTTTTCAATTTTCAATTACATTGTAATAAGCATATTGTTATGTAGCTCTTGCAATAAAGATGAAGAAGGAATAAAATATGACTATTCACATTTTATTCCTTCACATTTTCCAATACCGATTTCTAATCCAGATAGCATACCAACAGAAGCACAATTTACTTTAGGAAAAAAATTGTTTTTCGACCCTATATTGTCCAGAGATGGAAGTTTAAGCTGTGCTTCTTGCCATAAGCCAAGTTTAGCATTTGCAGATACTGTGAGTGTTTCTGCAGGAGTTGAAGGAAGATTGGGAAATAGAAACAGTCCTTCATTGGGAAACGTAGTCTATCAAAAAAAACTATTAAAAGAAGGAGGCTTGCCCACACTCGAGATGCAAGTCCTTGTACCAATTCAAGAACATGCTGAATTTGATAATAATATTGTTGAGATTTCAGATAAGCTCATGACTATTCCAAAGTACGTTGAAATGAGTCAAGCTGCATATAAACGCGATCCCGATCCCTATGTCATCACAAGAGCGATTTCTGCCTTTGAAAGAACGTTATTTAGTGGCGATTCAAAGTATGATCAATTTTTAAATGGGAGAACAAAATTAACTGCTATTGAAGAGCAAGGATTGAATCTCTTTATGAGCAATAAAACAAATTGCAATAGTTGTCACGCAGGTCTTTTATTAACGAATCAAAACATTGAGAACAATGGACTTTATTCTGTATACAAAGATATAGGAGCAATGAGGCTTACCCAAAATCCAAGCGATGAAGGCAAATTCAAAATACCTTCCTTACGAAATATTGCGCTTACTTATCCATATATGCATGACGGAAGTTTAAAGACATTGAAGGAAGTAATTGAGCATTATAATTCTGGAGGCAGCGATCATAAAAATAAGAATACATTAATTAAACCTTTGAATTTATCTCAAAGTGAAATTGAAGCACTTGTAGCATTTTTAAGCACATTAACTGATTACAATTTCATAAAAAATAAAAACTATCAAAATGAATAAAATTCTAGCATCAAGTATGATAATCATTGTGTTATCAATTTTCTATGCTTGTAATCCTGATGAGAACCCAGCTGTATTTGATAATACACCATATAAAATTGAATACAATGGTCTCCCTACACCAGATCTACCATCTGACAATGTAATAACAGTAGAAGGTGTAACATTAGGAAGAATGTTATTCTATGAAAAAATGCTCTCAAAAAATAGTATTCAATCCTGTGCAACTTGTCATGTGCAAATAGATGGTTTTTCAGATAAAAATCAATTTAGTGAAGGTGTAGAAAAAAAGCTAGGTGGAAGACAGGCAATGCCAGTGTTTAATATGGCATGGCATCAAAATGGATTTTTCTGGGATGGTCGCGCAGCATCATTAAGGGAACAATCTTTAAAACCAATTCAAGATCCATTGGAAATGAATGAAACACTTCCAAATATGATTGCGAAACTACAAGCTTCAAATCAATATAAAGATCAATTCATTAGGGCATTTTCAAATGGACAAATTAATGAAAAAAATGTATCCTTAGCGCTTGAACAATTCATGTTTACTATCATATCTAACAATAGTAAATATGATAGAGTGCAAGCAGGTAAAGAACAGTTTTCCGCTAGTGAAGAACGCGGTAAAAATCTATTTTTTACAGAGTTTGATCCTTCTGGTAAAGTGAAAGGGGCTGAATGTTTTCATTGTCATTCAGGGCCTAATTTCACAAATGATGATTATTTTAATAATGGCTTAGATTCTGATTTAGAAATGAAAGATGATGGCAGAATGAAGGTGACAAAAAATAGTTTAGACAAAGCTAAATTTCTTACACCATCGCTTCGCAACATTGCATTAACTGGGCCATATATGCATGATGGACGATTTAAAACAATAGAAGAAGTCATCAACCATTACAATCAAAATGTAAAAAAATCTTCGACTGTAGATATACTGATGCAGTACAACCTTCAAGCAGGAGGTCTAGGATTATCCAGTGCTGATGTAGCAGATCTAAAAGCATTTTTACTCACACTTTCTGATGAAACTTTGAAAAGTAATCCAGCATTTAGTGATCCAAATTAGTCACTAGATTTTAAAAAATTTTGTAGGAAGCTACTCATTGTATCGCAATTAATAGTCCTATTTAAGTTTCAGTATTATTGATCTTCTAGTGAGATTCAATGACCTAATGATTCAATAAATAAGTCTGGTAATCACAATATAATTATCCTAATATCTGTGTAGGAAAAACTTGAATTTTACATAAAAACTCAGATGAGTAAGGGGAAAGTAAAAACTTAAGCAAACCTTTGAATGCAGCATAAAAACAAAAACTCTTAGAGCGTCTTGATGTATATGAATTTGAACTCATCGAAGAAAATCGGTTTCTAAAAATGAATCACAAAATTTGAAAATATGGTACACAAATATCAAATCACAGGAATGACTTGCAGTAGTTGTGAGGCTAAAGTAAAATCTGCATTACTAATGGTGGATAATGTCACACATGTAGAAGTTTCACTACAAGATCATTCTACTACCATTACAATGGACAAACATGTCCCACTAAAAGAATTGCAAAAAGCATTGGATCCAAAATATCAAATCGCTGCATTAAACATAATGAAATGACCGAACAAACCAAAAGTTGGTTTGAGACTTACAAGCCGATATTATTAATCTTTTTTTATATCACCCTAACTACAGTTTTAATCCAAATAAACAATCAACATTTTGATCTCATGCAATGGATGAGACATTTCATGGCAGCATTTTTTCTAGTATTCTCATTCTTTAAATTATTGAATCTAAAAGGTTTTGCTGAGAGTTATGTCATGTATGATATCCTCGCTCGTCGATTTCCTTCTTGGGCATATATTTATGCTTTTATAGAATTGGCACTGGGTATCGGATACTTGATTGATTTTAATCCTATAGTTATAAACACGGTGAGCTTCTTTGTCATGTCTGTTAGCATCATCGGTGTATTGAAAACAGTTCTCAACAAACAACAAATTCAATGTGCCTGCTTAGGTGATGTATTCCATCTCCCTATGAGTATTGTAACGATAATTGAAGATGCTTTAATGATAATTATGGCTGCATTCATGTTATTCAATTTAATATAAAAATATGAATTTATTAAAATGGCTAATCAAAAAATTATTTACAAAAAATTGTTGCAAATAGTTCCCATACTATTATTCGCCAATGTACTCATCTCGCAAAAAATTGTTCACTATGATCTCTTTGTAAAAGATACATTAGTAAATTTTTCTGGAAAAGTAAAACGTGCAATTGCTGTTAATGGACAGATACCTATGCCAACACTAACTTTTACTGAAGGTGATACAGCTGAAATCGTAGTTCATAATAAACTCAAGGAATCTACCTCCCTACACTGGCATGGCGTATTCGTGCCTAACAAGGAAGATGGTGTGCCATACCTCACGCAGATGCCAATCGCTCCTAATACTACACATGTATATCGATTTCCAATCATACAAAATGGGACTCATTGGTATCACAGTCACAGTGGACTACAGGAGCAAATTGGAATGTATGGCTCTTTGATTTTAAAAAAACGAAATGATGATCTTCACTATAGGAAAGGTATTGATGATATACCTACTGTGCCAGTCATTCTAAGCGAGTGGACGAATTATAATCCAAAAAATGTACATAGGATGTTGCACAATGCTTCCGATTGGTTTGCCATTAAGAAAGGAAGTACACAATCATATACAGAAGCGATCCAAAAAGGGTATTTTAAAACAAAGTTCATTAATGAATGGAAGCGAATGTTGGCTATGGATGTAAGTGATATTTATTATGATAAATTTTTGATCAATGGAAATAATGAAAGCCAATTATCACAATTCAAAAAGGGAGATCAAATCCGTTTGCGAATTTCAAATGCTGGTGCATCTTCTTATTTTTGGCTAAGTTATGCAGGTGGAAAAATAACAGTTGTTGCTAATGATGGTAACGATGTCGAGCCAACTGAAGTAGATCGATTGATCATTGCAGTTTCAGAAACTTATGATGTCCTATTGTCAATTCCAAAAGAAAATACCTCTTATGAATTTTTAGCCACAGCAGAGGATCGCACTCAATCAGCTTCTATTTTTATTGGTGCTGGTCAAAAGCAATTGGCAACTCGATTGCCAAAGCTAAATTATTTTAAGGGAATGAAGATGATGAATGGCATGATGAAGATGAATGGAAACATGGATGATATGGGGATGAATATGAGTTTGCAACAAATGGATATGAATGCAGTGATGTATCCTGAACTAAGTGCAGATAAAATGCATAAGGAGCATAAAATGGATATGGAAAATGGTGAAAGTTCAAATGCGATACATTCGATGAAAAAAATTAGTTCACTAAATTATGCCATGTTAAAATCACCTACTAAAACTGTGCTTCCAAGTCATGCACCTGTAAGAGAATTGCATTTTGAATTGACTGGAAATATGAATCGCTATGTTTGGAGTATGGACAACAAAGTGTTATCAGAAGTAGATAAAATTTTAATTAAGAAAGGTGAGATTATTAGAATCACTTTGTATAATAATTCGATGATGAGACATCCCATGCATTTGCATGGACATGATTTTCGCGTCATAAATGGACAAGGGGATTATGCACCTTTAAAGAATGTTTTGGACATCATGCCAATGGAGACAAACGTAATAGAATTTGAAGCGAATGCAGAAGGGGATTGGTTTTTCCACTGCCATATTCTCTATCATATGATGGCTGGAATGAATCGTGTTTTTAGTTATCAAGATCAATCACCAAATCCATTATTAATTGATAAAAAATGGGCTTATAAAAAATTACAAAGAGAAAGTAATCAACTTCATTTCATGGCTCAGAATGATTTTGCCACCAACGGAAATGATGGCATGGCAATGGCCCAAAATACGCGCTGGAGTTTTGCTACAGAATGGCGAATGGGATACCATGATAAACATGGATACGAAAGCGAAACACATATTGGGAGATACATAGGTAAAATGCAATGGCTAATGCCTTTTATTGGATTTGATTGGCGCTATAGAAAATTAAATCAAAATGAAACTGAGAAAAATATATTTGGACAAAAAAACACGAAAGATAATCGAAGTCAATTTAGCATTGGACTAGCTTATACATTACCAATGTTGATGATTGCTCAAATAGAATTGTATCATGATGGAAACCTACGAATGCAACTGCGTCGCGAAGATATACCAGTTTCCAAACGTGTCCGAGCTGCTTTTATGCTTAATACCGATAGTGAATATATGCTAGGATTAAATTATATCATTACTAAGAATATTGGGATAAGGACGCACTATGACAGTGATATGGGTTTAGGTCTTGGACTTACTTTGAATTATTAAAGAAATTAAATATATCCTTGGGTGAAATTTAGTGATTTGTAAATTTTATAAAAAAAAATATTTTTTACTCAAATGGACATAATTTTTACAAAATTATGATTTTCTGTAGATTCAAATTAATTTCAACAATTAGTGTATTTAAAGTTTAATATTTTAATAATTTTTTTCCAAAATAGATTAAACTTTCCAGATTGCACTTGGTCTATACAGAAAATTAATTTTTATGCGTTACGAAGCAAAACCGAGATTATATTCCCTTATAATCTACATGGTAGGGTTCATTTTTTGTCATAATTTTTCTGTAGCACAAACACCCCAAATATTACTTTCTCGACCTACTGACCATGAGATGACTGTAAGTATTTTATCACCTAGTTCTGCTAACTATGTGATAAAATATGGTACGATAAAAGGTTCATATTCTTATGCGACTCAAGAGTTTTTGGGTCAAGCAAATTTGCCGAGCAGAGTAGTATTGAACGACTTATTACCCAATACGAAATATTATTATATCCTTCAGTACAAGTTTCCCAACCAATCTCAACAAAATACTGCTGAGTTTTCATTTCACACACAAAGGGCTAAAGGCGCTTCATTTAAGTTTACAATAGAGGCAGATGAACATCTCTATGATAAGAAAGGGATCAAATCACTCTATGAGATTTGTTTACAGAATCAAGCAATAGAAGCTCCCGACTTTATGTTCTCACTTGGTGATATGTTTGGAGATGATCACACACCCAATGAGACTACAGATGCAGACATGAAGGACCTTCATCTTGATTACTTGCCATTCTTGTCCAAGATTACTCATTCTATTCCTTTTTATTTTTGTCTAGGAAATCACGAAGGAGAAAATGGATATTATCTGATGCAAAACAATGGCGCAAACATCGCAACCTATGGGACAAACTGGAGGAAATATTATTTTCCAAATCCAATACCAAATGATTTTTATACAGGAAATGAAATTTCAGAAGGTTTCAATATTGGCTTACCTGAAAACTATTATGCTTTTGTGTGGGGAGATGTTCATATTATCGTGTTGGATGTGTACAGACATTGCGATATCAATGAAAAACCCAAAAACTGGGATTGGACATTGGGGAGGACTCAATATGATTGGTTTAAAAAAACATTAGAGCAGAGTAATTCAAAATTTAAAATAGTCATGGCTCATCACACAAGAGGTCAAGGTCGTGGGGGCATCAATACAGCGAGAGCATTTGAATGGGGAGGATATAATGGAGATAGTGGAACAAATTATCAGTTTGATTTGCAACGACCTGGATGGGGTGAGCCTATACATCAACTCATGGTAAGGTATGGCGTCAATTTATATTTACAGGGACACGATCATGTTTATGCAAAAGAGTCACTGGATGGAATAATCTATCAGACTCTCCCTATGGCAAGTGATTCGACATATAGTCTTGGAATCATTGCCAATGGCGATGCATTAACAGGAAAAGTTTTGGATGGATCAGGACATATTAATATCAGTGTAAATGAGAATTGTATGGAGATCAATTATGTTAGAGCTTATTTGCCGCAAGATACTATATCTGGATTGCATAAAAATAGAGAAATTGCGGATAGTTATATCATTGGAAATTGCACGGTAGCAACTGAATCGGAAATGGCTTCGACATTAGATGTATTTCCAAATCCGACGAATGATTATTTTAACTTGGTTTTTCCAGAAAATCAATCTGAAGGAATACTGAGAATATATGATGCTACTTCTAAAATTATTTATTCAGAAAAAATTAATAGCTCAAGTAATCATTTCAAAGTCGATATCAGCCCATTGCCTTCTGGTATGATGATGATTACTTATCAAACAAAAAACAACTTTTATTCTACAAAACTTATTAAAAAGAACTAAACATGCAGAAACTCATTTTTGTCACCATGCTTGTGTTTGGATCACAGCTTTTCTCTCAAGGCATATTGCATAAAGAGATTTTAGGAAGACCAACGGACAATTCCATTTCAATAAGATTATTCTTTGCAGAAAATACTGAATTTTATGTAGAGTATGGAATTAAATATGATCAACTGATCAATAAAACACAAACCCTGTTTGCAAGTGCAGGACTCCCAGCAGATATAAAAATCGAAGGATTAAATAAGAACACATTGTATTATTACAGAATTCTGCATAGATTAGATGGCACCAATGCTTGGACAATGAGGCAGACAAATTCATTCCATACTCAAAAAAGTGAAGGAGAGCAATTTACATTTGTCATCCAAGCAGATCCTCATCTAGACGAACAATCTGATACAGCTGTGTACAGCCGATGTATAAAGAATCAACTTGAAGATAATCCAGATTTTATTATTGACCTTGGCGATATCATTATGACAGATAAACTCAAAAATAGTGCTGGTGCCATCACTAGAGATTCCATTATTTCAAGATGCAAATATTTGAGATCGTTCTATGAGTTAGCGGGTCACTCAATACCTTATTTTATGGTACTTGGCAACCATGAAGGAGAAGCTGGATGGACATTAAATAATACAGCAAACAATATTGCAATTATAAACGCCCAAGAACGTAAAAAATATTTTATGAATCCTATTCCTGATCATTTCTATACAGGTGATGATACCAATAATAACTTTGTAGGATTGAGAGAAAACTATTATGCTTGGAAATGGGGTGATGCACTTTTTATTGTGTTGGATCCCTATTGGTATACTTCACCAAAACCCGATGCAAATACAGGATGGCGATGGACTTTGGGAAAAAAACAATATGATTGGTTAAAGGCCACTTTGGAAAAAGATAAATCATTGTATAAATTTGTTTTTTGCCATCAACTTGTCGGCGGTGATCCCAACGGACGTGGGGGTATAGAATTTGCAAATCTCTATGAATGGGGAGGATATAATTTGAATGGAACCTATGGATTTACCACCAACAGACCTGGATGGGACAAACCTATAAAAGATATGTTGAGAGATTATAAAGTAAGTGCCTTTTTTCATGGGCATGATCATTTCTTTGGCAAGCAAGAGAAAGATTGTTTGATCTATCAAGAATGTCCCCAGCCAAGTCATCAATCCTTTCAAAATGCAAATCAAGCAACAGATTATGGATATCTCAGTGGTGTCATCCTTCCTAATTCAGGACATCTTCGTATCAATGTTCAAGCATCCGAAGTCAAGATCGAATATGTAAGAGCGTATTCGGCAATAAACGAAACTGCAACTCGAAAAAATAAAGATGTTGCAGCTACTTATTTTATCAAGAAGAATGATTGTTATGATACATTAAGTACTAGTTCTACTATACTTTGGAATCGCGACTATTATAATGAATTGGTTTATCCTAATCCTTCGAATACAGAAACAAGAATCTCAATTGAACTTTTGAATTCCTCAAAAGTAACTCTAGATATCTATGATGAAAATGGGAATTATATAAATAATTTAATTTTCGGTAGTACTATTCAAAATGGAAAATATGAGGTGATATGGGATGGCATAGATCAACGAGGAAATAAATGTCCAGTTGGAAATTATTTTTACAAATTGATGGATGAAAAAGGTATCATTGCATCTGGAAAAATTATTCGCATTTAATTAATAAATTGTATGAATCACAAAATATTTTTTAGCATTCTATTTTATTTATTCATAGGGTCCTCTATTTTTGGACATTCACATCATGATCATTCTACAACAGTACTCAGAAAATGGGTTCTACTTTCACCTGAAAAGACAGTGGAAGCCTCATTTCTACTTAACAAAGATAGTGAAATTTATCTAGAAAAAGTAGACCATACTGTAGAGCATTTTCCATTTACAAGTTTTTGCAAAGAAGATCAAAGTTATCTTTTACAACGAATCAATTCGATTCAAAATTTAAACGCAGAGTATCAAAATCAAACCAATAGTAAATTAAGAATTTTGTTCTTCATTGCACTTTTAGTCATGATTGGATTATTCTTCAATTTTTATAGATATTTTTCACATCGATGGGCAATGGTGACAAGTATTTTAGTGATTTTTTTAGGACTCATGGCTTTTAAATATAAAACACTTTTCGGTACAGATCCAAACGTCATCGATGAGGCATTCAAACCTTTCAAACCCAAAATCAATACATTCTGGGATCAGAATTATTTTTATGTTGAATCCAATGGAATTCCAGATCATACGATGATGAAAGGGATCACAAGCTGGCAACAACAAGTGCCCATTCCACAATGTTATGTTGGAACTAATTCTTGGCAGATACCATTAAATCCTGAGCCATCATCTAATCCTATTCCAGTAGATAGTCAACATTTTTTGCGCGGTGCCATAGCGTTGGCATCTAATGGAATTCCAATATTCAATCCTTATACAAATACTGGAATCGATGCACTTGTAGATGGTCAACTCGATATCTATGGCGGACATAGTGGTAGGGCTGATGATTATCACTACCACATTGCGCCACTGCATTTACATACATTAAATCAAACCAAAAAAACTTTACCTATAGCTTATGGACTGGATGGCTATGCAGTTTATGGCAGTGTCGAACCAGATGGATCTCCTATGAAAGCATTAGATATCAATCATGGCCATATCGGTACTGATGGCACCTACCATTATCATGGCACCTCCGAAAAACCATATATGATCGCAAGAATGTATGGTAAAGTGACAGAGAGTATAGATAAAGAATTGGTCCCACAGCCACGCTCAAAAGGCGTGAGACCTGCACTGACACCGCTGAATGGCGCAACAATTACAGATTGTGTCCCCAATCCAAATGGTAATGGTTACAATCTTAGCTACAAATTAAATAATCAGAATTATGCCGTGGATTATTCATGGACAAATGAAGGAAAATTTACATACAATTTTATTTCACCAAATGGAACAAACACACAATACTATACTGGAAGTCCATTGTGTAAAATAACTACATCTACCCTAGATAAATCTAATGAGGCAGAGTTTAAAATTTCTTTTCAATCATCAAAGAATTCCATTGTTCTGGAGTTGAACCAAAAAATAGTTCCAAAGGATATAAAATCGATTGAGCTATTCGATATTCAAGGAAATTTATTGTTGAGATATAATAAGTTTGTCGAGAGTATTGATGTAAGTAATTTGAAGACTGGTGTATTTTTAGTTTCTATCAGAAGTATTGATAAGTCTTGGTCTAGAAAGGTGTTTGTTAAATAATTTAGAAATATGCAATTCAATTTTTACTGTAGGAAATATATTATTTTACTTTTTGTTGTTTTTGTACATCAATTGCAATCGCAGTCCATAAAAAAAGTATTGGATAAACTTCCAGATACTGGTCAATCCAAAAGTTATACAGACACGCTCGGAGAAGATAGTGACTATACAATCAATGCCCCTGAGTTAATCGATAATCTTGATGGAACAATTACAGATAAAATAACTGGCCTGATGTGGCAAAAAGTCGATGGAGGAGAGATGACACATAGTTCAGCTTTACAATATGCTGACTCGCTTACTTTAGGTTCTTTCACAGATTGGAGATTGCCTATCGCTTTTGAAATATACAGTATTCAAAACTTACAAGTAAACAATCCAGCTTTGAATACTACTTACTTTACAAAAAGCAATGCTGAGTATTGGTGGACTTCAGATCTACAAGTTAATGACAACAGCAGAGTATGGGTGTCTAATGCAGGTGGAGGTATCGGAAATCATTTAAAGTCAGAGACAATTTCTGCAGGTGGAACCAAAAGGTATCATGCAAGAGCCGTGAGGAATATTAAAGAAAATATTAGCTTACAAAAAAGATTTGAAGTTATTGATGACGATGTCGTGGTGGACTCATTGACAGGGCTTATGTGGCAAAGAAAAATAAGTAATAATCCAATGACATGGGAAAATGCACTTGCTTTTAGTGAACAACTTTCTCTTGGAAATTATAATGATTGGAGACTTCCAAATATTAAAGAATTGCATTCTATTCATATGGTAAAAGAGTTCATGCCATGTCTCGATCGAATCGCATTTCCATTGGCAGACATTAGAAAATTGTGGTCATCTACAACTCAGAATAATCAGGCAACTCGCGCTTGGTATTTTGATACAAATTTTGGAATAACGACTCAAGAAGCCAAAAGCACAGCATTGTATGTCTTATGTGTAAGATCTACCTCCATAGTGAATGCAAATACAGTTTTACAATCAGAGAAAATAAAATACAAAATTTATCCAAATCCTACATCTAACACTGTATCTATTTTAATTAAAGAACCTTTGCAAGTCATGGTCAGTGATGTCGCTGGAAAAATTTATATTACCAAGTATTTAACTGAAGAAAATAATTCAATAGACTTATCAACAGCACCAAATGGAATTCTTTTTCTCAAATTCCCAGATGGTCAAAAATATAAATTAGTGAAGGAATAGATAAAAGATTGTTCAAATGATTCCTTAGTTTAGATCATAATCCTAAGTGTGCAATACCTAAATTTAGTTTACTGCATTATCACTATTTCTGATAAATTAAAAGTAATTCCAGTAATTTTGTGTTTATAAATAATATTTGCAAAATAAAGGTAATCTCTGATTTAAATAATTTATGAAAATAGAAGATCAAATCATATCATATATTGAAAGTCAATCAGAGATAAAAAAGGCTGATATGTTTACATTACATAAGCTTATTATGGATACCTTGCCGAATTGTAAACTTTGGTTTCTTGATGGGAAAAATGAGGAAAATAAAATAGTGTCAAATCCAAATATTGGCTACGGAAATTACACAATAAAATATGCTGATGGAAAAACAAAGCAATTTTATCAAGTTGGTATCAGCGCCAATACAACAGGAATTTCTGTATATCTTTTCGGGATAGATGACAAAACATACCTAGCGCAAACTTTTGGAAAGAAATTAGGAAAAGCCAATGTGACAGGATATTGTATTAAATTCAAAACATTGAAAGATATCAATAGTGACATTCTAGAAGAAGCAATACGAACTGTTGTAGATCAAAGAAAAATTATTTGAATTTTACTTGTAAATTGGAATCAAAAGTAGAAACAAAAAGATTCATAGTAAGGGAAATTCTACAAACGGATACTGAAAAAACTTACTTTACCCATCACTGCTAATGGCAAGGGATAAGTATGGGTTATTCCACAAACAGTACTTTTTTATAGCTTGAATAACTAATGTAGCACAAAACTAAACCACAAATAAGTATTCCTACAGAGGCCAATAAAATTCTCTATACATCAATCTACAAGTAGAAATTCCCCTGATTTTCGCATTATATGTAATAAGACTTACTATAAGAATATTGTCTTAAAGAGACAAACTATTTGGTGATGAAAATCCAAAATACAATCTTAACTCCTGAGTAGAAATCTATAAGCCATCAAGAAATAATTTATATTACACTATATAACAATATATTACACATTATATAAATAAAAATATAAAAATGCTACGAATTTTTTCGTAGAAATATTTGGAGTTACGAAAAAATTCGTAGTACATTTGCAACAGCTTAAATTTCTCTCCATTTTGAGTGAGAGATTGACTGCTTTAAAATCTTGAATATGAATAAAGATCAAAACAATTTTCAACTTGTACCTACAGATGCGGAGTTGGAAATATTAAAAGTACTGTTTATACATGGACCACAAACAGTGCGTTTTGTAAATGACGAAATTAATAAAAATCGTGAAGTCGGTTATACCACAACACTCAAATTTATGCAGCTGATGTTGGATAAAAAATTACTGACTAGAGATATCATAGATCGCAGTCATATCTACAGACCTGTGATCACTGAACATCAAACTCAAAATCTCGTCCTCAGTGAAATGTTGGATAGAGCTTTCAGAGGAAGTGCTTCCACTTTGGTCATGAATTTATTGGGCAATCAGAATACTTCTGTTGAAGAACTACACAAAATTAAAGAACTTATTGCTGAATTAGAAAATAAAAACAAATCTATCTGAAATAAATAAAAACTATAATATGGAAATCGTATTCAATCCAACCGTTCATAAGTTTTTTTATGCCTTGTCTTGGACTTTTTTACATTCCTTGTGGCAAGCTGCTTTTATAGCTATCTTCTTCGCTATAATTCTTTTATTTCTCAATAAAAAATCTTCAAAAATTAAATACAAAATATGGCTGTTTGCATTGGCCATTTTTACCATCTCAAATATTGCCACTTACATCTATTATTCCAGGATGAATACAACAGAAGATGCAAAATTTACCTATAGCGCCATGGAATGTCTCCCTGCTATTGATGGAAGCCATACAATAATTTCTGCAAATCTATCAAATCCAAATAATGAAGAATACATGTCTATACTTAATCCATGGTTCGACTCATTGAAATCTTTTGTCAACGAACATTTGTATATCATCGTTGGTCTATGGTTTCTTGGTATGTTACTTTTTCTATTGAGATTTTTGGGTGGATTGAGTTATCTATACATTCTAAAAAATAAACACAATTTTCCAGTTGATCCTTACTGGCAGGATTTATTGCTAGATATTCAGCAAAAATGCAATGTAAAGAAAGTTGTAGGCTTGGTAGAATCTAGTATGGTGAAGAGCATCGTCATCATAGGTCATTTCAAACCTATCATTCTATTTCCAATAGGTTGGATCAATAGTATGGATCCAAAGGAAGTAGAGGCTATATTAGCTCACGAATTGGCCCATATCAAAAGAAATGATTTTCTGATCAACTTATTGCAAAGTATAGTAGAAATTATTTACTATTTCAATCCTTTTGTCTGGTGGATCAGTGCGCAACTCAAGGAGCAGAGAGAACATTCTTGTGATGATGTAGCAATTGGTATATGTGGAGATGCTTTCTCTTATGCAAAATCATTAGTTAAAGTTCAAGAAATGCAGACTAAAGAAAATACTTGGGCTATGAGCATATTAGGCTCTAGCAAATTGCAATTGTTTAAGCGAGTTTCTCGTATGCTCCAACATGAAAAAACTGGACAAAATATCTTAGAGAGAATAGCTGCTATCATTGGTGTATTTTTTATCATTGGTATTTTTGGATTTAAAAATCTACCTCAAGCCATAGCGGCTAAAAAAATAAATGAAATTGGAATTTTATCTCCAGAAAATTCTACTACTATTTCTCTATCAAGATTAGATTCATTCGTCCTCAATAGAAAAGTGGAAAACGGTACCTACACTTATACAGATCATATGCTTACTAGCAGTATTGTGGTCAAGGATAATAAAGTGATGAGTTTGCAATTCAATAATGTAGATTTAAAACCAGAGGATTTTCCAAAATTTGAAAACTTTTTCTACGATATTATTGCATCACATTATTCAACTTCCAATGCCACGAATTCTTCAAGTTCAAACAGTATCAGCTCAAGCTCACATGCTTATACAACTAATGAACCGGATAGCTTGGATTCTAATGTAAGTTTTAATATTAAATCAAACTCTACAAACAATGGTAAAAATCAATCTTCTTTTTCGTTTGAAGTGAATTCTGATAAAAGCCCAAATTCAAAACACGAACACATCATCACTACAAAACAATCTAAAGATGGTATAACTACAGAAGTAATAGTAGATAAAAATGGCAACGCCACGGTATCCAAGTATAAAAATGGCAAACTTATAGAAAGAGTCATCAAAAATGTCGAAGATGAAATCAGCATGAATATCACAAATGATTCTGACAGTGAAATCCAAGCAAACATGTATGCAGCTGAAGAAGCAGCCGAAGCACAGGATCGTCAAACTGATGCGTTAAATGATCAATTGGATGAATTAAAAGATCAAATAGAGGAACTAAAAGATCGTTTGGAGAATCTCAATCTTGACAATAGCCAACTCATAGAAAGAAAAAACAAATTAGAAGATGTAGTAAAACATATCAAAGATAAAGTGTCCAAAAATTTTACTCCAAATAATGATAATCTAAGATCTCTGTTTAAAAGTATGAATGAATTACATCACGACATGCAAAAATTAGAACACCTACAAGAAAAACTGAAGAACGACAGTGAAGCACTAAAATACATGTACGACATTTCCACAAATAAATATACAGGCACAGACCCTGAGGAAAATTGGAAATCAAAAATGAGAAACTTAATGATCGAAGATGGCTACTATCAAGAAAGTGATAATATTAATTTTCAATGGAAGAATGGTGTGATAAGAATTAATGGTGTCGAAGTAAGCAAAGAGCATCACGACAAATATTTAGAAATTTACAATCAAACCCATAAGTACAAAATCACAGATGAGACTATTTTCTCCTACAATTGGACTGAAAATAATCGATAGTTTTTACTGAAATTTCATTTAATATTTAAATTTTAATCCACAATAAAATAATGGATATGCAAACTCATTTCCTCTTGCGTAGCTTAAATGTATTGATTATATATTGCACATTTATTGCCCCAATTTCAAGTCAAGATACTGTGATCTCAAAAAAAGTGTATCAAATCATAAGAACTGAGTTTCCGCCTACAATAGATGGTATATTGGATGATCCATGTTGGGCTCAAGCAGCATTAGCAGATAAGTTTGTCCAATTGGAACCTTTGCCATTTTCCACTCCTTCTCAAGTTAGTATAGTAAAAATGACTTATGATAATGACAATTTATATCTAGCAGCACATTTACATGATGTGCCAGATCAGATCAGCAAATCTATTGGTGCTCGTGATGGACACGAGTATGTGAATACAGATTATTTTTCAGTAGGATTTGATACCTATAATGATGATAGAAATGGATTTCGATTTGTGATCACACCAGCAGGAATACAAAGCGATGCAAAACTAGGATATTTCGATAATGGAAATGGCAACACTAGTAATACAGATTTTAACTGGGATGCTGTATGGACGAGTAGTACTAAAGTTGTTTCTGATGGATGGATTGTTGAGATAAAGATTCCCTTTTTCAATTTGAGATTTCCAAAGAAGAATGAACAGATATGGGGTTTGCAATTTGTCCGATTCAACAAACAAAAAGGAGAATTATCAACATGGCAAGCTATTGATCCAAAGCAAGATGGAATTTTGATACAGTGGGGTGATATGACTGGATTGAAACAAATAAAACCTAGTCTCCGTCTGTCATTCAATCCCTATTTTGCTGCCAATTACTCAAGGACTCCTTTAGAAAAATCTAGCAATCAAAAACAACAATTTGAGAATCAAAAAGCAATCTCTGGAGGCTTAGATATAAAGTATGGAATTAATGAAAGTTTTACACTCGATGCTACGCTTATTCCTGATTTTAGTCAAGTCCAATCAGACCGAAAAATACTAAACCTCACCCCTTTTGAAATTCGGTTTGAAGAAAATAGACCTTTCTTTACAGAAGGCGTAGAGTTATTTAACAAAAGTAATGTGTTTTATTCTAGGCGTGTCGGAGGTACTCCTTTTGCTTATCATTCAGTACAATCCAGTCTTGGTAATTATGAAAAAATAATAAACAATCCCACAACAACCAATCTCTACAATGCAACCAAAATATCTGGAAGAACAAATAATAATTTTGGTGTTGGATTATTCAATGCTATAGTAGCAAAATCTTATGCCATAATTCAGAATACAGAGACAGGAACACAAAGAAAAATACTAACAAATCCATTAACAAATTATAATATAGCTGTACTACAAAAACAACTTAAGAACAACTCTGATATCAGTCTGATCAATGGATCCACTTTAAGAGAGGGAAACTTTAGAGATGCCAATATCACTGCGCTAAATGCAAATCTCAAAGACAAAAAAAATAACTACGGATTATCCATAACAAGCAAAATGGGAAATGTATATGAACCAAATGAAAAAGTTAAACGAGGTTTTGTAAACTCTATGAATTTTGGAAAGATAAGTGGTTCAAAAACATGGTATATATTTAATGAAATCATAAGCAATCATTATGATCCTAGCGATATTGGATATTTCAGTGGTAATAATATTGTTAATTCAGGCATAGGAATAACCTACAATCAATATAATCCAAACAAAGTATTTTTAAATAGCAATTGGTGGTTGAACGGTGGTTACTCCAATCGTTATTCTCCTTGGTCATATGCTTATGTTTATTCAAATATAGGGTTCTGGGGGAAATTCAAAAATCAATCTTGGGCCAACTTATGGATTTACATTCAGCCAATAAAATCTTTTGATTATTACGAACCACGAGTCATAGGAAAAAATTGCAATTTGTACCATACGCCAATAGTGGATTTAGTTTTGGAACAGATGACAGAAAAAAATTATATTGGAATTTTTACATTGGAAAAAATGTAGAAGCTCGTAAAAATTATTCCAATTATTCATTTAGCATAAGACCCGTCTGGCGAATAAATGAGAAAATAAATATATCATTAGGAGCCAATTATTTTCCAGTAAAAAATGAAAGAGGATTTATTACTCTCAGCCCTTCCAACGATATCATTATTGGTGAGCGTTCACAAAAAACTGTAGTCAATGAATTGATTTGTGGAATCAATCCAAACAAACGATCCAGTATTCGAATTAATCTAAGACATTATGTGTCATCTGTGATAATCAATAAATACTATAACTTATTAGACAATGGACAATTGTCCTTAACGAACTATACTGGTCAACATGATTATAGCATCAATTTTTTTAATCTAGATGTATTCTATCAATGGCAATTTAGACCAGGCAGCTTCATGACCTTCAGTTGGAAAAATAATGCAAGTATCTATCAAGATATATTGGATAGAAATAATCCTAATTATACAGCAACTGTAAATCAAGTATTGAAACATCCCAAATACAATGAACTTACAATCAAAATCAGTTATTTTTTGAATTATTCAGCTATAAAAAAGTCAAAGATTTTAAGTCATGAGCAGTAGAGGCCTATTTGTAAATAATCATTTTGGATTATTATACAAGTTTGGGAAGAAAAACAATAATTTTATGTGCATCAATATTTTTTATGCAAGAATGTATAAAAAATGCATTCGTTTAAACTGATTATGATCTTTTCTTGACTTGATTTGTTGCTATAATAATTTTTTACAGTATAAAATTTTTCAATGCAATCCATTAAAAGCAATTTTCCTACTTTTTCACATGAACTCACTGAAGCAATAGATCAGTTTGCAAAAACTCAAGAAGTTAAAGCAGGTGAAATAATTATGCGAACAGGGCAGTATATTAAAAATACGATATTAGTAATCAAAGGAAAAATAAAAATATATAGACAAGACGATGACGGTGGAGAATTTTTTATCTATTACTTACAACCTGGACAAGCTTGTGCCATTAGCATGATTTGTGCTACAAAGCATGAAAAAAGTCAATTAATGGCAAAAGTAATGGAAGATGCAGAACTCATCATGGTGCCTTTGCAACTCATGGATAAATGGATGATGGAGCATCGCAGTTGGTACGAATTTGTTATTGACACATATCGCAATCGTTTCGAAGAAGTCCTTGTTGTAATTGACAATATAGCATTTCGTGCGATGGATGAACGACTTGAATTTTATTTAAAAAAACAAAAGACTGCTCTTGATTCTAACAACATTCAAATATCACATCAAGAAATAGCTAACGATTTAAATACATCTAGAGAAGTAATATCCAGATTATTAAAGAAAATGGAACAACGTGGCTTAGTTCAATTGCATCGAAGCTATATTACGTTAAAATTTTAATATTTCTATGTGACTTAAGTTACCTTACAAATTAAATCGAACATAGACCTTTGCATAAATTTTAATATGGAAATAATAGGTTACATTGCAGCTATATTTATAGGAATATCACTAGGATTAATAGGTGGTGGTGGTAGCATCCTTACAGTGCCGTTGTTGGTTTATCTATTTGGAATAAATCCAGTTACTGCTACAAGCTATTCACTTTTTATCGTTGGTCTAACGAGCACCGTAGGTAGTATACATTATTTTAGGATGGGATTGGTTAATACTAAGACAGCAATATTGTTTGGCATTCCATCTATCATTTCTGTATTCATAACAAGAGCTTATATCCTTCCTGCGATACCTCTTGAATTGATTACAATTGGTTCTTTTGTACTTACTAAGGATATTTTTTTAATGTTGGTTTTTGCATTGCTAATGATTGGCGCATCTTATAATATGATTAAGAAGGTAAGTATAAACGCTATTCAAAATGAAGAGCAAAAGTGGGCTAATCTGATGATTGCGTTGAAAGGAACAATGGTTGGCACAGTTACAGGATTAGTTGGAGCTGGGGGTGGTTTTTTGATAATACCTGCCTTGGTTTTACTTAGAAAATTGCCAATGAAAGAAGCTGTAGGTACTTCGCTGGTTATAATTGCTGCAAATTCATTGATTGGTTTTTTAGGAAAAAGTAGAGATATCATATTGGATTGGAATTTATTGTTTATGATTGCGGGTTTTGCAATTTTTGGAATATTTGTTGGCTCATTTATATCGAAGAAAATAGATGGCGCAAAGCTAAAACCTGCCTTTGGCTGGTTTGTATTAATCATGGGAATCTATATTATACTAAAAGAAACCTTGCTCAAATAGAACGATCATAAATAATTAAAGTTATTTTCAATTTTTTAAAAAAAATAATTACTTATGTAACCTTTATCACCAATCGACATTTAAAATAAACATAACTTTGCATTATAAAATTTATAGAAATGCATAGTCAAAATTTTTCAATAGAGCAAATTTATACAGGATGTTTAGCACAAGGGGCCTATTACATCACAAGCAATGGAGAAGCTGCAATCATAGATCCTCTTCGCGAAACACAGCCATATATTGATAGATTACAAAGAGACAAGGTAACATTAAAATATATTTTTGAAACTCATTTTCATGCAGATTTTGTCAGTGGTCATC
Source organism: Saprospiraceae bacterium (assembly GCA_016722295.1). Classification (GTDB taxonomy): domain Bacteria; phylum Bacteroidota; class Bacteroidia; order Chitinophagales; family Saprospiraceae; genus Vicinibacter. The sequence goes on along the minus strand of JADKGL010000026.1, from coordinate 604,861 downwards.
TTGATCTTAGCAAGAAAACCAAAGCACCAATAGTGTATGGCCCAAATGCAGAATGTGGATTTGATTGCATATCTGCAGCAGATGGTACTGTGTTCGAATTAGGAAAAGTAAAAATTAAAGTACTGCATACCCCTGGACATACTATGGAAAGTACGTGCTTTTTGCTACTTGATCAAGATGGAAAAGAAAATACTTTATTCAGTGGAGATACTTTGTTTATTGGAGATGTGGGAAGACCTGATCTTGCTCAAAAAGCCGCGTCTATGACTCAAGAACAATTAGCCGCTACATTATACCATTCACTTAGAACTAAAGTCATGACTTTGCCAGATGATGTCATCGTTTATCCCGCACATGGAGCTGGAAGCGCTTGTGGAAAGAATATGAGTAAAGAAACAACTTCAACTATAGGTATTCAAAAATTAATGAATTACGCATTGCGAGGAAATATGAGCGAAGCTGAATTTGTGAAGGAAGTGACCGATGGTCTATTGCCACCGCCAACTTATTTTGGAGCTAATGTAGCAATGAATAAATCTGGTTATGAGAGTTTTGAGACTGTACTAAACCAAGGAATGAAGGCATATAATGCAAAAGTTTTTGAAGCAATTGCAGAAGAAACTGGAGCATTGATTTTAGATACAAGAAATAGTAGTGAATTTTATTTAGGACATATTCCTCAATCCATCAATATCGGAATACAAGGTGATTTTGCTCCTTGGGTTGGTGCGATGATCGGTGATGTAAAACAAGCCATTATTTTAGTCACTAACATTGGTCAAGAAGAAGAAACTGTCACAAGACTTACGAGGGTTGGCTTTGATAATATCGTTGGGCATTTAGAAGGTGGATTTGAAGCATGGAAAGGCGCAGGAAAGGAATTCGACACTGTGAATAGAATCACAGCACAAGAATTTGCAAAACAGGTAAAAATTGGTGAAAGTTTGATTCTAGATGTGCGCAAACAAAGTGAGTATAGTGCAGAACACATTGAAGAAGCCTATAGCAGACCTTTAGCGGAAATCAATGATTGGGTGAAAGAGATCGATCCAAAACAACATTTTTATATGCATTGTGCTGGTGGATATCGAAGCATGATCGCAGCCAGTATTTTGCAAGCAAGAGGCTATCGAAATTTTACTGAAGTGGAAGGAGGATTCGCGGCCATCTCAAAAACTGAAGTCCCTAAAACCAATTTTGTTTGTCAATCTAAACTAACTGTTACACAAGCATGAACAAAATAAAGTGTACGTATCTTTTATTTTGTTCATGCTTTAAACGTTGGTTACCATCTATTGCTTCACAAAATTTTTTCTTCCTATTGATTTTCCCTTATAGCTTAATTCAATAAAATAAATAGCATTCGGCAAATGAGATATGTCAATTATTTTCTGTGATTTGACATAACTCAGTGAATGGCTTTGGCCAAACACTGAAGTTATTTTTAATTCGTCATACTCCAATTGATTTTTCCCATTTGAAAATAAATGCAATTTTTCATTTACAGGATTTGGAAATACGATATACGAAGTGCTGGTTTCTTCCTTTGTGCTTGTGATATAATACTCTCTAAATACAGCAGTATTGGTACCAACTGGAGCATTATGATCGAAATAGATAGAGGCTCTATTTGGAATTTCAACATCTAGATTAAATTTAGCATTGGGTTTGGCAAGGAATTGTACAAAGCCTTGTGATGCTATGAAATTTATCGAACTATCTGGTAACATAATTTGGTCAAAATAAAAATTTGCTACATTTAAATTATTCATTGTCAATTTTACTGGATGACTTGAATGCACTATGCGAATTGTGTTAGGATCTAAATACCTGCTCAATGTATCCTTGATTAAAACTGAAAATGCTGTGTCACTTCCTGTATTCATGAAGCGAATAGTGTAAAGCAAATCACCATTTTTGTTCGTGTTGTATGAATAGCCCTTAACTGCTACATGTTTATCATTGGGATCAAATGAAGCAACAATCACACCTTTCCAAGTCGCTTGGTCATTGGAAGTATCTTCATCTGAAGTTAAATTTACACTTGCCTTATATTCAAATTGATCACCAACTTTTGCTGAAGCTGGTATGTCTACCATAACAGTGATTAATTTTTTTTCAAAAGCTTTAAGTTTTGTATTAATTTTCCATTCGATTCTATTCGCATTAATACTACTTGGTTTTTCAGTTGCGCTTTTGAAAGTCCATGAAGAAGGCATTTCTAAATCAACGATATAGTTATCAACATCTTCTGCCTTATTTTCTATCATAATAGTTATAGCATTTCTTCTTCCCGCTCTAGCTATACCTGCTGATACAGCTACCGCCAAATCTTTTTCTTGAAGCAATTGCAGTGCAAAATTATATTCACCTCTTTGCTTGCCAATCTGAGTACCTACAGAGATCTGATGTTCTGAAGGTATGATATTCCACCTATTGGGTTGAAGGTTTTCAAGTTTTACTGTATTGGTTGAAAGATTGCGAACAAAAATTGAATAGCCTGTCGTTTTTGAGTTTGTAATTATCCCTAGAGGTTCTGATGAAATGATTTGATTTTCTACAATTGGTTCATTGGTTTCAAAAATTGAATTTTTATTTCTATCTAAATAAACTACTCCTGTGACGTATTGACTTTCTAGACAATATTGATCGTCATCAGAAAATACATTAAAATAAATTACTGAGTCATATTTACAGCATGATTTTGAAAACTCACAGCTATATTCTCCCGAACTTTTAATCGTCTGACACTGCCATCTGTAAGGCAATTGATAGTTACATAAATTTATGTCTTTTGCTCTTGCGTCTGGAAGATCCATTACAGTGACTGACTTGCATTTTATTCTCGAATTACATTCTACAATTTCATATAAATCTATTTTAGCCTCACAACACACAGTAAATGTTTTTGCTTCAGGATAACAAATTGTTGCTTTGGGAGATCTAGCTCCAGGTATTATCTCACCATCTAATGTCCATTCATATTGTACATTGCATAATGCTTGGGTATTCACAGAAAATTCTGAACAACAAGTTGAACACAAAGGGCTTGGGCTAGATTCAGTAATTACTAGTGGATCCAATTGAGGAGCTCCGCCTCCAGTAACCGAGATGGAATAATTGCACACATCACCATTGCATCCACCGATCCAAAAACTATATACGGTGCAAGCCTTAAGAGTGGCGGAATACGTATAAGTACCTGATGTTCCACTGCAACTCGAATGACAGATTATTGGTCTAAAACAACTGCAAGATTCTATTATTCCAAAATGAATTCCCGAAGGGGAGAAACCATGCGAATTTGTGCAAGAACTGTAAGATACAGTGATTGTAATATTTCCACCATTGGTCATAAATTTCCACCAACCAGCATTTGATTTTTGAGTTTCACTACATCCTGCACCACCGCAATCAAAATTATAGTCATAAATTGGAGAGGTGGTACATGAATAGCCATTTAGTATCGATAAGGAGCAAAAATAATTGTCTGAATCACAACTTGAATTTGGCGCTGGATTGCATTGACTAATAACAATATCAAAATTCAATGACAAAAAAATGACGAATAGTAAATTTCTAAAATTCATACCAAGGCTATTTGATATGAAGACCCCTTTAGATGCAGAAATGCTGCTTTTCTGTAGTGAAATTCAATTTTGTAATTTGCATAACTATTGATAATTGCTTATTTGAGTTGAAATAGACTTACAATTTTCAATATTCTCTATATATTGCAGAGTAAAAGAATTACAATAAAATTTTATTAATAAGACCGTCAACTTGTATAAAATGCAAATAAATAAAATATTTAATCTTCTCGCTCTCCTTTTACTGGTGAATTTTACTCAGGCTCAAAAAAAAATTTATATTCCTACGTTCATTACGAACTCGGGAATGGATCCCAAAGATCCTAAAAGTCAGTGGAGCTTTTCGAGAAGTATTGAAACAGAAAATGTCGTTATATTCTGGGAAGCTGGATTTGGATCAGATCCAAACAAAGCTGCAAATCCTTATAAAATTGATCTTGAGAAATTAAAGATTTTAGCAGAAAAAACATATGCATTTTATCTCGATTCTTTGCGATTCGCTATTAAAGGAAACACTGTTCTAGATGATTATAAATTAATGATTTTTTTGCTATATACTACGGATTGGGCTGCTTATGGATCTGGCCAAGACGATAAAGTAGGATCATTGTTTGTCAATCCAGCTGCAGCAAATATTGAACATGTCGTAGCCCATGAGATTGGACATTGTTTTCAATACATAACAGGTTGCGATTCTAATGGCGGATTTCGATATGGACTAGGAGATAATGGCAAAGGAGGAAATGGATTTTGGGAGCAATGTGCACAGTGGATGGCTTATAAATTTTTACCAGAATTACAATTTAATAGAGGCGATTTATTAAGCTATGTTAGGCAAAATCATTTACATGTTTTACACGAAACGCCACGATATGAAAATTATTTTTTAATGGATTATTGGACATTCAAGCACGATCAAAATTTCGTAGGAAAACTTTGGCGAGATGCAAGATTTCCAGAGGATCCAATTGAGGCTTACAAACGTATAAATAATCTTAATCAAGAAGAATTTAATAATGAAATATACGAACATGCAGCACGATTGACCACATGGGATTTACCTAAGTTGATCCATTATGGTAAAGATCAAATCAATATCAGAGCACAGGTAAAAATGAATTTACTTAGTAATAATTATTGGCAAATTGATTCTACAATATGTCTCGAAAATTATGGTTATAATTCTATAAAACTAAATGCACCGAATGTTGAAACCAATGTTAGTGTAAGATTCAAAGGAATTGCAGGTGCGAAAGGATTTCGTGCAAAAAATGTGAATATGGCTGGATGGAAATTTGGTTTTGTTGCCTTGCTAAAAGATGGACAAAGAGTGTATAGCAAACTTGCCTCTGCAAAATATATTACTAGCAATCCCGATGTAACACTAAACTTTCTCTGTCCAAACAATTGCGAAAAACTATGGCTCGTCGTGACAGGTTCCCCTCAATCACATTGGAAACACGAGTGGGATGACAATAATGCAAATGATGAGCAATGGCCTTATCAAGTCCAATTTACAAAAACGGACCTACTTATGCCTTCCTTTGGGCCGTTAAAAAATAATATTCTATACCATACTATCCAAATGCCGCCAAGATCCACTTATGATCCTGTAACAGTAAATCTAGATCGAACGCTTATAGCCGAATCTTTTGCGGCAACTGATGCGGATATTTTCGGTACCTTAGGCAATTCAATAAAATATTATGCCATTAATCCTGATGGTAGCAGACATGATAAATCTACAGCCAATGCGCCTGGTCATTGGTATGATAATTTAGGCAAAGTAACCACGTGGGGAAATAATTCATTTCTTTATTCAGAACTGAATTTTCAAGATCTAACAGCAAATATTGGACAATATCCAGATCAATGCAAAAATGGGGATACATTCACTATCAAACAAGCATTAGTATTCCACCGCACTCCAAATGATTCGGCTCAGGTCACTTTAGTCTATCATGTCAATATAAAAGATAATACAGTTGAAACGATTGATCAAAAAAATAAACACAAGCTAATTCTATTCCCCAATCCGACACAAGGTATTATCACTTGGAATGAATCAAATCAATGGACTCTTTATAATCAATTGGGAGTAAAACGAATCGCAGGAAATGGATCAAATGCAAATTTGACAAACTTCGAAACAGGAATTTATTTTTTGCAAATTGGCAAGAATGTTTTTACAATACTAAAAGAATAATCCACATAATTTTTATTTCAAATTTTTTTCAATTTTTTTAAAGCAAAAATGATTTTGCTTTGTTTGTAGAAAAAAAAATATCATGCCTTATTTATATTTTATATTGAGTATAATTTGTTTTATCTCTTGCCAGACAAGTAAGAAGTCTAGTGGGATTAAAACAGAAGCGGCCGTTCAAGAAGTCAATACAACAAAAGATGAACTTTTAGAATTAGATGTTCCAGACACTATTGGCAAGTTAGCAAAAGTAGTTTTTGATTCTAGCAAATACGAATTCGGAACAGTGTATGAAGGAGATCGCGTACAGCGTGAGATCTTTTTTACCAATAAAGGACCTGGCGATTTGGTCATAGAATTAATTACAGCCTGCGAATGTACTCAATTGGATTGGTCTAGACTTCCTATTAAGAAAGATCAAAGAAGTCGCATTAGTATAGAATACAATAGTAAGGGAAAAAATGGCCCCCAGATTGTAGATGTAGATATCATCGCAAATACGGAACCTATCGTAACAGGGACAAAGTTTTTTATTAATGTGAAAAAGAAAGAGTAGTTGTATTAAAAATTCTTTATAGGACTTACTCAAAAAGTATTTTGGGTCTTTTTCAACAGCATAGCAATATAAATTCGTTAAGAATTGGCGAAGCCTTGGAGCCAATTTAGAATTTCATTTTCTATTAAGCAAGCCCTAATTAATTAGAATGCTTCAATTACAGCAGCAATCCCTTGACCTCCACCAATACATGCAGTAGCAAGTCCATACTTTTGATTTCTCTCCTTTAATTCCCTGAGAAGAGTCATAGTAAGTCTGGCACCACTGCAACCCAGTGGATGACCTAATGCTATAGCACCTCCATTGACATTGACAAGATCGGGATTTAAATTAGCTTCTCTAATGACTGCAAGTGATTGTGCAGCGAAAGCCTCATTTAATTCGATTAATGAAATATCTTGAATTGTTTTATTCGCTTGTTGTAACGCTAATGGAATTGCAGCACATGGACCAATTCCCATATACAATGGATCCACACCTGCAACCGAACAAGACACTAAGCGACCAATAGGATTGATTCCTAATTGTTTAACCATATCCTCACTCATGATGACCAAAAATCCAGCGCCATCTGAAGTCTGTGATGAATTTCCAGCAGTTACACTTCCTTTAATTGAGAAAGCTGGCTTAAGTCCTAATAATCCTTCTATTGTAGTATCGCGACGTATTCCTTCATCTTGATTGACAATGATCTTTTTTTCTTGTCTTTTATCATTTTGCACACTAACTTCTGTGACTGAAATATTTGAAATTTCTTTTGCAAATTTTCCAGCATCTTGTGCAGCAGCAGCAAGTTGATGAGACCTTTTGGAAAATGCATCTTGATCTTCTCTATTGATATTGTATTTTTTTGAAACAGCTTCCGCAGTCAATCCCATACCAATGACATAATCTGGATGTTGATCTGCAACCTCATAGTTTATTGCGAGTTTATATCCTTCCATTGGAATCATACTCATACTTTCTATTCCTCCAGCTACAAAACAAGATCCCATACCAGCTCGAATTTTTGCAGTAGCAATCGCAACCGTTTCCAGACCAGATGCACAATATCGATTGACCGTCATACCAGGAGTATGCATTCCAAATGCGCGCAATGCTATTTGTCTGCCGATTTGTAAGCCTTGCTCACCTTCTGGATTTGCACAACCTACAATCAAATCATCTATTTGAGTTGCATTCAATTGTGGTACTTGCTGCATTAAATTTTCCAAAACTTGAACTGCAAGATCATCAGATCGCATAGAGCGAAATGCTCCTTTTTTCGATTTGGCAAAAGCGGTTCGTGAATAAGCTACAATATAGGCATCTTGCATGATTTCTATTTTAAATAGTATAAAAAAAATAATCTAATATTGTTCAAATTGTCATATTTTAGAAATTGCAATTTCCTCTTTTAATGCAGGAATTGCAATATCCGTAAAGCCATTAGATCTGAGATGCTTTGAAAAATTCTCTTGCACATCAATATCGCCATGGACTAAAAATAATTTTTTTATTGACTTGGTTTGATTTCCTAAGAATTCTGTCATTTCATGTTGATCTCCATGAGCTGAAAATGAATCCATGAGAACGACATCTGCATTCACATTCAATGTATCACCAAAAAGTCTTAATTCAGTTGCACCACTCCTCAATACACCTCCAGGTGTTTCTGGTGAACAATACCCTACCATCAATATCGTATTGTGAGGATTTTCAATATTATTATAGACATGATGTTTTATTCTACCTGCATTCACCATTCCAGCTGCAGAAATGATGATACAAGGCTCTTTCATGCCATTCAATCGCTTGGATTCATTTACATCTGTAATATAAGTCAATCGCTTAAAACCAAATGGATCTGGATCTTTCAAAATATATTGATGCAAATCAAAATCAAAACATTCTGGATGTATCTTGAAAACTTCAGTAGCATTGACCGCCAAAGGACTATCTACATAAACCGGAATATTGTGAATTTTCTTTTCGTTCACCAGTTGGTCAAGCATGAACACAATTTCTTGTGTCCTTCCCATGCTAAAAGCTGGAATAATAAGTTTCCCATTTTTTCTAATACAAGTATCGTTGATTACTTCTAGAAATTTTGATTTCTCAGCTGGCTTTTCCATGTGTAATCGATCGCCATAAGTTGATTCACTGATGACGTAATCTGCTGGAAACATCGGTTGAGGATCTCTCAATATTGGTCTGGCAGGTCTTCCTATGTCTCCTGTAAAACCAATTCTGATCTCGTCACTTCCTTCTTTGATTACAAGATTCACACTTGCAGAACCCAAGATATGACCTGCATCGGTAAAATTAACTTCTATATATTTCGATATCCTTATCCATTGATCATATGATATTGAAACAAATTGTTTCAAAGCAGCAACCACATCTTTTGCACCGTAAAGTGGTTCACGCAATTTTGCTTTCTCATCAGTGTGTTTATTTTTTATTTTTTTATAAATCTTTTCATTGTAGTATTCAGCGTCTTTCTGTTGAATGTGTGCAGTATCCATCAACATGATATTGGCAAGATCGCGTGTACCATGAGTACAATATATCAATCCTTTAAATCCATCCTTCACCAACTTTGGTATTCTTCCACAGTGATCGATATGTGCATGAGATAGTATCATGACATCAATTTCTCTTGGATCAAAATGCCATGATGAATTCAATTCATCCAAATCACCTGCATGTCCTTGAAATAAACCACAATCGAGCAATATTTTATAATCATTGTCCAAGGTAATCAAGTGACAACTTCCAGTAACTGTTTGTGCTGCTCCACAAAATTTAATTTTCATCAGTTTGCTTTTAGAATTTTATATACAATTATAACAATTAATAACTGTATTGTTAGCTAGGATAGTATCCTTTTTCAGTTCTAATTTGATCTTGTGCATTTATTTCCATTTTCTCGGCCAATAATTTATTCAATTTGTCCAAAGGCATTGAGCTGGATATTCCACCAAACTGATCAATGCGTAAATCGATTGGACTTAAACGATGGTTAAATGGATTTGAATTTTGATTCATAGATTATTTATTTAACTTAATTATATTTTCTCTAATTCTTTTTACAAATACTGCTTTAGATAATGTCAATATCATTGCATAAATATCTGGCCCCATTGGGATTCCAGACATCATCACTCTAAGCGAAGGCAACACTTCTCCCATCTTGTAAGTATATTTAGCCATAAATGCTTTGAGTATTTCTTCTAGTTTTTCTTTGGTAAATTCATCGCTTTGCTCAATAGTATTTGCTAGTTCTAAATAGGAATCAGTCCATTCTTGCTTCCACTTTTTAGATTTAAAATCTTGATCCACTTCTGCAATATCTGAAATCAAATATTTCCCTTGCTTAAAGAAATCAGTCAAAAATATCGATCTATCTTTGTACAATTTGATTATTGATATCGCTTGTTCATCTGTAAGTTTTTGACCTTGTTTTAAAGCATCTTGGATAACATATTTTGCTAAAGTTGTATCTTCGGTATTCTGTATATATTGTTGATTGAACCACTTTGCTTTATCGTAATCAAATCTTGAACTTGATTTTCCTATTTTATCTTTAGAAAAATATTGGATTAATTCATCAAGAGAAAATATTTCTTTTTCTGTTCCACTATTCCAACCCAACAATGCCATAAAATTCAACAATGCTTCTGGCAAGAAACCCTGCTCACGAAAACCTAAAAATAAATCTCCTGTTTTTTCATCCTTCCAATCCAATGGAAAGACTGGAAATCCAAACTGTGCGCCATCTCTTTTTGATAATTTGCCATTGCCACTTGGCTTCAAGATTAATGGCAGATGAGAAAATTCTGGCATCTCTGATTCCCATCCAAAGAATCGATATAATAAAACATGATGTGCTGTGCTTGAAAGCCATTCTTCACCTCGTATGACGTGAGTGATCTTCATCAATCGATCGTCTATCACATTCGCCATGTGGTAAGTGGGCAAACCATCTGATTTGATCAACACTTTGTCATCAAGTTCCGCTGTGTGAAGAGATACTTCTTCTCTAATTGTGTCGTAAAAATGAACAACTTCATCAGCTGGTATTTTCATACGAATGGTGTATGGTTGACCTGAAGAGATCATTGATTCTACCTCGTCCGAAGAAAGCGTTAAACTATTCTTCATAGACATTCTAGTATTGTAATCGTATTTGATCGAGTCTGATGGATCTTGTTGGAGTCTTGCTTTCATTGCCTCAATTTCTTCCGCAGTATCAAAAGCATAATATGCATGTCCATCTTGGATGAGTTTCTCAGCATACTCCTTATAGATGGCACTTCTTTCAGATTGTCTATACGGGCCATATTCACCACCGAAACCAGGACCTTCATCAGGGATCAAACCAACCCAATGCAGTGCTTCAATAATATACTCTTCAGCACCAGGCACATATCGCGTCTGATCTGTATCCTCTATCCTTAAAAGGAAGCTTCCTCCAGATTTTTTTGCAAATAAATAATTGTATAGGGCTGTTCGGATACCTCCAATATGTAAGGCACCTGTAGGGCTAGGGGCAAATCGCACTCTAATCGGCTTCAAGAACTTAATTTTTTAATTTGATGAAAATAGGATAAAAAATAGGTTTTGATCTATATTTCTCCAATTAATCGATGTAAAAACATACTATTAATCAGAAAATCTTGTTAATTTCGTAGTAATAAACCAAAGTCCTTTTGCAAAGATATCAATTTTATCGAAATTTGAACAAATGTATCTGAGTTATACGCCAAGCTTAGTACAGAGATTTTTTAATGGATTCACTTGGAAAGTGGAAACCACAGAAAAAGTATTATATCTTACTTTTGATGATGGCCCTATCCCTGAAGTGACCCCTTGGGTTTTAGATGTCTTGGATGAATTTCACGCTAAAGCGACTTTCTTTTGTGTGGGCGAAAATGTCATGCGCAATCCAGATATTTTTAATGATATTAAAGCTCGTGGACACTCAATAGGAAGCCATACGTACAATCATCTTTCTGGCTGGACCACTCCTAGTGCTGCATTCTTAAAAAATATACGTAAAGCCTCTCAGATCACTCAAAGCAAATTGTTTCGGCCGCCTTATGGTCGCATCAGTCCACATCAAGCTAGAATTCTGCAGAACCATTTTCAAATCGTGATGTGGGATGTGTTAAGTGGTGACTTTGATCTCAATATTGATAAAGAAACTTGCTTTCAGAATGTGATCAAAAATGCAAGTGAGGGATCCATCATCGTATTTCATGACAGTTTAAAATCTAAAGAAAAATTAAATTATGCCCTTCCTAAAGTGCTTGAATATTACAGCAATTTAGGATATCGATTTGAAAGAATATAATTATTAGTTCTCAAGCTTAACTAATTTTAAAAAATGGATGAATTTATTCATCTATTTGACCTCTTGAATGTTGTTTGTTTAGTGGAATTCTATTGTTTTATATTTAAAATCAAATTGTGAAAAATCTTTTAGTTTTCGTCATTTTTATTATTTTAGGTTTTAATCTCTCAGCCCAATCAAATGGTGAGTCTATTCAGGACCATTATTGCAACAAAGCAAGAAATGAACAAAAATATCACGATGCGATGTTGAATGCGCTATCCATTGAAGACCTTAGTTTTGATTTAAAATATTATCGTTTAGAATGGAAAATCAATCCTGCTGTTTATGCAATTGATGGCAAGGCATGTTGCTATTTTCAGGCTAAAAAAAATGGTTTAGATATTTTGAATTTTAATCTTTCCACACAATTAAAAGTTTCTGAAATAGTATATCATGGTTCTACTATTAGCTTTACTCAGACAGGAACTTATGATCTAACGGTTCAGCTTCCATCGGCCCTACCAATAGAGACTTTGGATTCTCTTACAATAATCTATGCTGGTGTGCCGCCATCAGGTGGATTTGGTTCATTCATACAAAGTATGCACAATAATACCCCTATAATTTGGACGCTCTCAGAGCCATTTGGAGCACAAGATTGGTGGCCGTGTAAAAATGGATTGACAGATAAAGTGGATTCGCTTGATGTTATTGTCACCACTCCAGATAAATATCGTGTAGCAAGTAATGGACTATTGGTTTCAGAAACACAAATTGATAGTTTTAAAATATTTCATTGGAAACATCAATATGCTATTGCCCCTTATCTTATTGCTATCGCAGTGACCAACTATGAGCAGTATGTTGACATAGTGCCCTTAAGCAATGGTACTCAATTGCCAATGTTGAATTATGTTTATCCTGAAGATTTACAAGCTGCAAAACAGGGAACTCAGAATCTAATAAAAGTGCTTCAGTTCTATGATTCTCTATTTGTCACTTATCCATTTTATAAAGAAAAATATGGCCATGCTCAGTTCGGCTGGGGTGGAGGAATGGAGCACCAAACGATGAGTTTCGTTATTAATTACAGTTGGGGATTATTAGCCCATGAGCTCGCTCATCAATGGTTTGGAGATATGGTCACCTGTGGAAGTTGGGAAGATATTTGGTTGAATGAAGGGTTCGCTACTTTTCTTGAAGGATTGACGAGACAGCGATTTCAACAAGGTACGAGTTGGTGGGATTGGCGTATCAATAAAATAAATTATATCACATCTGTTCCAAATGGCTCAGTAAAAGTAGATGATACGACCAGTGTTGGTCGGATTTTTAATGGAAGATTGAGCTATGATAAAGGATCATATCTATTGCATATGCTAAGATGGAAGTTGGGTGATGATGCCTTTTTTAGAGGTGTAAGAAGTTATTTACACGAGACACAATTTAATTTCGCACACACACATCAACTTCAGGCTAACTTAGAACAAGCAAGTGGTCAAAATCTTGATGAATATTTTAAAGATTGGTTTACTGGTCATGGATATCCATCGTATCAAATAAATTGGAATCAGAATAATTCCAATCAATTATATGTACAGCTTAATCAAACTACCTCTGATGCTTCAGTATCATTTTTTGAAATGCCTGTACCTGTACTTTTTTCTGGGGAAGGTCGCGATACTTTAGTTCGATTTGATCATCTGTTTTCAGGAGAATCCTTTTCTGTGCCTTTGGATTTCAAAATTACATCTGTAAAATTTGATCCAGACTTATGGCTTCTCTCAGCGAACAATACAGTAAATCAAGTGACTTCGGTTCATGATCAATTACCTGAAGAGCTCATTCATTTTCAAGTCAGCCCAAATCCGTCAAATGAAAATTTTGTCGTGACACTTGAATTGAAAAAACCAGAGAAAGTCATACTATCGCTTATAAATGCTACAGGTAATATTGTGACACAACAACAACTTGAATTTAATTCAGATCGCAAAAAAATAATCCTACAGAGATCAAATTTAACTGCTGGAAACTATTTTGTTAGATTACAGTCCACTGATTGGCAATATACAAAACAGCTTATCTTAAACTAAGCTCATGTAATGTAAAAATCGAACAAGAGATTTTATCCAATAATGAACTACCATTATTACATGGAAAGTTCTACTTTAAAATATAAAGGACTATACTTGCTCTAATTAAAACTGCATTTATTTTTCTACTACAAATTTTGCAATCCCAGTTCTTCCATTCTTAGCAAATACTTTAATGAGATAGACTCCATTTCTAAAATGATCATTGACCAATTCAATTGATTTTTCCATTGATTTATACTGTATAATTTCTTTGCCATGAAGATCAAAAATTTTGATCAACTTCTCTTGATCTTCCAATTCTTTTGGAAGTGAAATACTAGCTCTTGTAGAGAATGGATTTGGCACTATCGTTAATAAAATATCTTGGCTGTAATTTTTAGTTTTTGAAGGTGAAACCAACTGTAGCGAAACTTTATTTGTCCAAACAGGTTCGTTATAATCAAAATAGATAGCAGCTTCATTATGAATGACTGTACCGAGAGCAATATTATCTTTCTTCTTTATACTATACTTTATATATCCATTGGATGCTACTACATTTATAGAACTATCGGGAAGTAAAATATCCTTGAATAGGAAAGTAACTAAACCTCCATCATCCATTGTAAAACTATACGGATGGCTAGAGCTAAGTACTTCAAAACTATTCCAATCTAAATTTTTATCCAATTGATCTCTTATGACAACCTTGAATGCAGTATCTGTCCCTGTGTTTTGAAATCGAATCAAATATTCGATGTCTTGGTCTGAAGTGATTTTATTTGTCAAGGGCATTCCATTTGTGTATGCCATTTTATCATTAGGGTCAAAAGAGCCAATATTTTTTTCGCAGCTTATAGTCGTATCAGGATTTGGTAAATTTTGATTGCATTGATCTGGATTTTCGAACATAGCTTTAATACAATGCTCTTGGTTGAGACTAGCACTACAGTTTATTCTAAAATTAAGTTGAATTCTCAATTCTTCACTTAGTTTTAGCTCCGGTATAATATATTCTAAAATGTTGCCTTGCTGTGAATATGGATTTACTGACGATATGATGTTGTCAAAATAATCATCTAGTATCAATTTTACTTTAACATCTTTTGCATTCTTACTGCCATAATTTTTGACGTAGATATATGCTATATTATTATCAAAACATCTGCGCAATCTTCCGAGAGTCGATTGCACTCTAACTTCTGAGCACCATTGAATTGGTTTAATTAGTAAATCGTTATACTTTACTGAATCCTTACCATTGATTTGGATGTTTTTAGGCAAATTGCATTCTTGCCAAAGTGTATTTGAATTTGGTAATTGCAATTGATAATTTCCAGCTGAAACAAAAGCTTTAAAATCTCCAGATTTATTTACTGGAATGTTATAAGTTAAATTGTTTTGATTCTTAATGCTAATTTGATAAGGGAATCCTTGATTTTCATTGCCATCTTTTTTGCAATTTTGATTTTCATCAAGTATAATATTTCCGCTTACTTGTGAAAGATAAGTATTTATTTTTTGATGATATTTGTATAATATATTATATCCAGTATAAGCATACAAATATCCATTTTCCCCTGCATGTAATTCCCAAAAGTCACTAACTATAATTTGTGATAAATCCGCTGGAGTTAAACGCTTTGTATATATATTTAGAATTGCGCTGTTTTCCATATCAAAATCATTGATTAAATAACAGTTACCAAATCGATCGTTTGCATACAAAAAATATTCTCGTGACACATTTATGGTGTCAAAAGTTATCCCAAAATCATTAGTATAAAGTAAATAGGATGTATCAAAATTACCTAATTCAAAAGTTATCAACTGACTATTATTGGTTAGAACGGGGTTTAAAATTTGATCAAACGAAATTCTTGAATTCATCCAATTTATCCCAAAATCCATTGAATAATAAAATTGCCCATCATGAGTAGAATATGCATTTACTATATCATTTTCAGAAATTTGGAAACCTGATGGAGAGTATGGAATATTACTGCTTGGCTTTGATGTCCATGATCTACCTTTGTCACTAGAAAAAAATACAGCATCACTTCTTGGATCTAAAATAAGTATTTCATCTTTTGAGTTTGTCAATACATGCCCTGGGTCAATTTGCTTTACAATGGAAGGCAAAATTACTTGATTCCAATTTGAACCCAAGTCTTCTGAAAGTAACAATTGATTATCTTCCGACAATAATAAACTTCCATCTTTAAAAAAGAGAAGTTCGCCATACAATTTTAAATTATCATAAATTGTTCTCCAGCTTCTTCCATCATCATTTGAGTATTGAAGTTCTCTTGAAGTAATTGCAAAAATTTCAGATTGATTTTTTTGATATATTTGTCCAATATCTGGTCTGTTTACATTTACTTTTATAAGATTGGTTTTCCCATTTCTTTCAGCTAGAATTTTATCATAATATGTATCAATATAAAGTTCATTATTATTGTTTATAAAGTGCTCTCCATTGTATGGTCGCACATTTGCGGAGAAGTAGCTTGAATCAATCGACCAAGTTAAGCCATTATCAATTGATCGGTAATAATGATCTACTCCAGCTGCTAAGATGCTGCCATCATTTAATTCCCATGCTTGATATAACCTACCACCTGTGACAATAGGATTGAATGGAATCCAACTTTGCCCTTTATCTTCAGAAACAAATGATGCCGTGTTGAAGGCATATATTTTGTTGGACTTTCTATGGTGAAAAATAGTAAAATCTGTTATACTTGAAATTTTAGTAGAAATCAAGCTTCCATCATCCTTCATAGTCCAAATTTCTTTATTTAAAAAGTTTGAATTTACTTGTATTAAGTTTAAATCTTTCTCGATTGGCTTTATCGATAAAATATTACCTGAAAATAATTTTTGTGTAAAGGTCTGACCACCATCATTAGATATAAACAGTTTGTCAAAATTTACTGCAAATATAACACCCGAGCTAGTAAAATAGATTTTATTCAATTCCATATTGCCCTTTACTAACTCTACAGAATTGTCTAGGTATTTGACTTTGTATAAAGTACAATTTATATTTATAAATATATCCTTGGTTGGTGATTCAGCTATTAATACACTTAGACATGTGCTTACATTAAAAAGGGGGATTTTTATTTTTTCCCAATTGATTCCTTTATCTTTACTAATGTAAACTTCATTTGATCTTGTGATTGAATAAATACGACCTTCTGAAGTCATGATCGATTTATTTATTTCGGCACCATTTGGACCATTGAGAGGAATCCAAGATTGTGCTTGAATGGTTAGGTAAATGCAATTTAGTAAAATTGTGAGGAAGTAGAATTTCATTTTCATGTTCAGTAATTTTAAAATGATATGGTTCAAAAATAATTATATACTTGTTTGGGCACAAGACTATTCTGACTATCCTCTAAAAATAAATACAATAAGATTCTCTTTTCCCTAATAGGAATTAATGGCTCCAGATTCTCTCATTCTATTTCATAACATAGAGCTGTAACAAAGATAATGCTTATCACAATTAGTTGTTAGCTTTTTTTAAAAAAAATTACCATCATATATAAATACTTTACATGTTCAAATCAATTGGAATAAAGTTGATAGGCAAATTTTATTTGTAAATTCTTATATTGACTTTGAAGTTAGAGTTCTTATTATGTAAGACTATATTTCAATAAGAATGAATCGATTTGCCAAAAACCGATCACTCTATTTTTATTTTACAACTATTCTTAACGATTGAAGTTATAATTGTGCAATTATATTTTTTATGAATTCTCAATGTTTAAACTTACTCTCAATGAGAACTATTTTTTTCATTTTTTTGGAATTTTTACTAAATTCTAGTTTAACTATCGGACAATCTGATTATAAAAATTGGATAGATAATCCAGAAATTAATTTTTATGATGCATGTCAACATGCGGAAAATTACTTTAACACAATAGATAAATCTGTCAAAGGATCTGGATGGAAGCCTTATTTGAGATGGAAGCATCTCAATGAAAGTCGATTTTATCCTAGTGGAAATCGCGCCAATGTAGATTATCATTTGGCACAGCAGACCTATAATAAAATTTTAAGTAGTAATAATTCAAGACAAGCCAATGTGCCATGGTTTGAATTGGGTCCAACAAATGCAAACTATATCACATCTGGATATAATCCTGGAATCGGAAGGGTCGAATGTTTAGAAGTAAATCCTAACGATGATCAGAATATGTACATGGGATCCCGCAGTGGTGGATTCTATAAAACTACAGATGGTGGAAAGACCTGGAAGAATACGACTCAGTATTTATCTGTTCCCGGAGTTCATAATATGACTGTGAATCCTCTAGATTTTAATGAGGTCTTCATTAGCTTAGCTCAATCTTTTAGCAATGTTTCTCATGGAATTTTTCATTCTATTGATGGCGGCGAGACATGGCAAGCTACTGCATTGAATTCAAATACTGGTTTCGGAGGTTTAGGTTCTACAGCCATAGTAAAAATACTTGCATTTCATCCATTGATTAAAGATATGATTTTTGTAGGAACTAACAATGGACTGTATCGAAGTACAGACAAGCTAAAAAGTTATACCTATCTATTACCAGATGCATATATTAATGAGCTTGCATTTCATCCCACAGATCCTAAAATAGTCTATCTTATCGATGGTTCTAGTACATTTAGAACTTCAATTTCAAGATCAGAAGATATGGGACTCACATTCAAGCCTTCAAAAGCAATCCCTGGTATTAGCTATAATATTGGTACACTCATGACCTCACCAACTCAAGTCGATCATCTCTATTTTGCTCAAGGAAAAAATATTTTTAAGTCTGTCGACAAAGGAATAAATTTTACAAAAATTGGCACTACTGAATATAATATTATAAATGATTGTGTAATTTCTGATATTGATTCAAATCTATGGATTGGAGGTTATGTCAATGTGGAACAATCGACCAATGGCGGTAAAACATTTCATGAGGTTAATAATTGGAATACGATCGAACCTGATTCTGCTTATACACATGCAGATCTTGTTGTAGCAAAATGTTTGAAAGGTGTTTTTTATATTGGAACAGACGGATACTTATGCAGAAGCAGGAATGGTGGAAGAACCTGGGATCGACTTAATGATGGAACGGGGATCAGGGAGTTTTACAGAATTGGTATAAGTCAATCAAATAAATTTGTTCATATAGGTGGTTCTCAGGATATCGGTACCAGCATTTTGGATGAAAAAAAATGGAATGAATGGAATGGAGGTGATGGTGGCGAATGTGTTGTACATCCATTACAACAAAAATACATGATGGGAAGCTTTCAATATGGCACACGAAAGATTACATTGGATGGTGGATTGTCTTCTGATTTTTCTTTTAATCCAGAAGAAGGCGATTACAATATAGCTGATTGGACAGCGCCATTGATAGTAGATCATGAAGATCAAATGAATGTGTTTCATTATGGTACTAAAGTCCATTCAAATTCAAAATTTGGGGAGATGGGCGCATGGAAAGAAATAGGAAATCCTAATGTAGGAGTCATAAATAATGCAGCAATGTCCTCATCCAATTTTAGCTTAATGGCTATCTCAAGCAGAGAGAAAATTATGTTAAGTGGCGACAAAGGCAAAACCTGGAAATCAATAACACAAGGACTGCCAAATTTAACTATTTCTGCAATTACTTTTGACCCAAGCAATGATTCTACAATCATTGTATGTTATGATAATTATTTGGCGGACGATCAGAAAATTTTTATATCAAAAAATTTAGGAACGACTTGGCAAAACATTACGTACAACCTCAGCAATATGCCAATACATGATGTGATCATGGATAGAGATCGAAATATTTATCTTGGCTGCGAAATTGGAGTTTTTTCAAAATCAATTGATGAACCAACATGGAAAATTCACAATGTATTACTGCCAAATGTTGCAGCAAAAGATCTTGAGATACATCAAGGTTCTAATACATTGAAAGCGGCCACATGGGGAAGAGGTTTGTGGGAAACTACATTACTAAATAAAGAAACTTTTCCACGCATTGTTAAAGTGATTCCAAGTATAGAATTGAACAACAAACTCAATGTTCCAATAAATAACTTAATGAATGTTTCATGTACAATAGATTATACTAGTCTGCTAAAAAGTGTATATCTATTATGGGGAACAAAAAATAAAACCGTAGATCAACGAATAGAAATCATTGATTCAGCTGGACTGTGGAAAAGTAAAGAGGGAATTCCATCTCTTGCAAAAAATACAGCAGTATATTTTAAAATTGTTGTTGTAGGCAGCCAATCTGACACCAGTGAAACATACACTTTTATGTATAGACAAGGTGAATGCTCTCCTCAGTATAAAACCATTGATATTAGTGCTTGTCGTCAATACATTTTTGAAAATGATACGATAACATCTTCGAAGAAAATTGTCAAGAATTTTAAAGATAAATTTTCTTGCGATAGCATTGTGACATATAACTTTATAATAGATCAACAATTTGATAAAACAATTACAAAAGTCAATAGAACTTTAATTGCAAATAATCCAAATGCTACATCATATCAATGGTTGGATTGTCAAAAAAATTACTCCGCCATCATAGGTGAAACTAAATTTGAATTCAATCCAAAAACTTCAGGTCAATATGCTCTTGAAATAAAATCAAATTCATGTATTGATACATCAGAGTGTTTGACTTACATTTTTGTAACATCAGATCAAGTAATAATAGAAGGAGACTTTCAGATTGTTCCAAATCCAAATTCAGGTAATGTTATTGTCAATATAAAAGACATTCTATACAAGGATTTGCATATGGAAATTAAAAGTATAGATGGTAGGTTACTTTTTTCCGAAAAATTAAAAAACAAATCAACATCGATCAATTCTTTTCTGCCAGAAGGAATCTATACTGTTGCGATCTATTCAGATGCACATGGAATACTTTCTTCAAAAATAGTTTCAGTAAAAAAATAGTTATACCCGTGCGAAGTATAATATGTGATAAATTCGTCCATACTTCATTATCAATCCATGGAAATTAAAAGTATGTCTTCAACAGTAGATTACCATTGCATCTCAGGAAACGTACGCTGCATATATTGCATTTCAGATAATATATATCCCATATATTCTGTATGATTCCCCGTTTTACCTCCTAATTGAGCCCAGGCATTGCTTGGCATGATTAGATTTGCTTGTTGGAATACAGCTTGTACTTCATTTGTCCATTTGTCCTTTAATGTAGAACAATTAGGCAAAATATTTTCAAGTGAAATTTTCATTTCAAAATCTGTTGATACAAAAAATTCACCGGTGTACATCCAAAGATCTTGTATAGCAGCATTGATTTTTTGATGGGAGAGCTCTGTACCATCTCCTAGTCGAATGACCCACTCACTACTCCATTTTTTATGATAAGCTGTTTCTTTAATTGATTTTTCAGCAATGGCTTTTATTTCTTGATTCACTGATGTCAGACAAGCATCCAGATACAAATAGTAGAATGTATCTATAAAAAATTGTTTCGCAACAGTATAGGCAAAATCTGTATTGGGATATTCAACGATCAATAAATTATGGTACTCATTTTCAGTTCTTAAAAAAGCATAATCATCTTCTGTTTTTTGATTATTTTCAATTTGCGAAATGAGATTAAAAAATAATCTGGATCGTCCTACATAATCAAGTGCAATATTTGTCATTGCAATATCTTGTTCAATTACAGGTCCATGACCACAAAGTTCACCTAATCGTTGACCTAATAGTAATGCCGTATCAGCATGAACAAATAAGGACT
Organism: Saprospiraceae bacterium; assembly: GCA_016722295.1. Taxonomy (GTDB): domain Bacteria; phylum Bacteroidota; class Bacteroidia; order Chitinophagales; family Saprospiraceae; genus Vicinibacter. The sequence goes on along the minus strand of JADKGL010000026.1, from coordinate 583,315 downwards.
TGATAAAATCATTTTGATCTTTCATAACTTACATATGAGTTAATTCCTCTGGTAATTCATAAAATGTTGGATGTCTATATATTTTATCTTCTGCAGGATCAAAAAAAGGATCTTGCGCTGATGGATCTGAGGCAGTGATGTATTTAGATTCTACAACCCAAATGCTATTCCCTTCCATACGCCGGGTATAAACATCCCGAGCATTTTCAATAGCCATTGTTGCATCTGCTGCATGCAGACTACCTACATGTTTATGATCTAAACCATTTTTACTCCTTATAAATACCTCGTACAAAGGCCAATCTTTATTCATATCTGAGCTCATTATTATTTTACTTTGATTTCTGCTGCTTGAAGAATGGTTTTATTAGATTCATCAAATGATAAAAATGCTACTACACTACAATTTTCAGATTTCCACAATACGGCGTCAGTAGGTAATGTATATTTATATTCCTTAATTACTTCTTGACCTGATACCAGATTATCCGCTATTTTATCTCCTGGAATAGGAGTTATCACTTTTCGCAACACATGCTTTTGATTATAATTTGGAATATTTCCAGTAGAACTTTCTTGAGTTGTAAAAATATTAGATTCAGTAATCATGACATGGAGATGAATTGCTTTATCAATATTTTGTTTTGCAATTGTTTTGAGTTCAATTGTAAGTTCACGAGTTGCGTCAGAATACTTCCTAGAAATCAAAAGATTAGCGGCTGGGATTAATTTTAATTCTTCTTCTACATAAACAATCCATGTATCAGGCTTGCCAATGCGAATATTGCTTTGATTCGTAAATTTTTTTCGATTAAAAGCTGCTTCTGGTTTTCCTAACCAAGCACCGAGATAATTTTCTACATCTTGAGCTTCTGGATAAGATAACTTTGGATCACCAGTCACTGCAGGATTGGCTAAAAAATTGGAGTGAACTCCTACGACAACGACATTGTCTGGATATTTATCAGCAATAGCTTCCAATGCTTTTGTCCCTGCTGGACAATTAGGACATTTTGCTCCAGTAAATTCTTCAATTAAGACAACTCGGCCAGAACTTGGTTTCTCAGATAAAGGCAATGCTACCATTTGCTCCCATTCGTTACATGCCATGAACAAAGTAGCAACTACACTAAGGAGAATTATAATTTTATTCTTCATAACAAAGTTTTTAAAAATTTGAATTCAAAGACATTCTAATACCACTAAACGCTGGTTCTAATCTACATATCCCTCCACTGCATACAATACCGGCTATTTGTTTGACATAGCGCAAAGATAATCTATTAGCTCCTTTTGAATAGGTGACACCAGCTGAAGGATAATTCAATTTTGTGCCTTTTACTGGTTTAAGATTATACATATCCGATACTTCAAAAATCCAATTTGGAGCCATTCCAAACTCTACCAATCCATTTACCCACGAACCAATATCAGTTTTATTATTCATATATTGGAATTCTGTTCGCAGTGATTTACTTTGACTTAATTTATATAATACTTCGAAAAAAGGAGTGATCGTTTTAACTGTAGCAGCTCCCCCTTTACCATAATATTTTTCAACATCAAAAATTTGTCTTTGAACCCCAGCTGTAATAGTATATAAACCAGATTTTTTATAACTCAATTCACTATAAATTTCGTTATAAAATTGTTTCTCGAATTTTAAGTCTCTTATATCTGAATAATTCAATGACAGATTCCAGTTTTTCCAACCATATTTAAGATCTGCTTGGTATGCCAATTCATTTAAGAATTGAGTAGCGGGATAATACAATGCCAATAACCTATAGGTATTAATCTTCGCCATAGGCGGAATAAAATTGATCAACCCTTTGTTTAAGCTTAATAATGGCTCAGCGCGAAAATCCATTCCTTCTGTTCTTTTGGCTTCCAAGGTAAGCCCGAGGTTATGCGCTGCATAAGATATTGAAGTATAAGCTACAGATCCTTGACCTTTTACAAGTTTTCCTAAACTTGATTGACCCTTTGGCAAACTTCGAATTGCATTGGGGTCGTAAAATATATCTGTTGGTTTTAGTGCATATTCTGCATACCAAGAAATATCTCTCCAAGACAGGTTATTAAATATACTAATAGCATTCGTATTATAAAATGGTTTTATCTGATCGATAGTTTCATAAGTTCCTAGAATCGCTGCTAATTCAGAAACTATCGATTCATCTAATGTTCTATTTATAAATCCAATACCTGGTGAAATACTCCAACTAGAAGTGTCACTCGGTGAATAAAATCCATTTATGGCAAGTCCTTTAATTTGAGATTTATAAGTCTCAAACAAATTTCTTTGTTTTCCCATAAATCCTCGGAGTGACCAATTGGAGTTAAAGTTCCATTTGGCGGCAGCTCCTACCAAGGCATTATCAATCAATTGAGCTCTTTCTTCATAAGCTCTATAGATGATACCGGATCCGATTTGGTCATAGATATAACCTACGCTAAGGTCTAGCTTGTCAATAGATTTTTGAAGATACCATTTGCCAATCCCATGCGCTGAATAAGAACTTTGTGGGTTCAACAAATTAGAATTGCTAAAGAGATCAAAACGGAGACCTCCTGAAAATCCAGCATAGCCAAGATTGAGATCTAGCCAAGATTCACCACCATAGATTTGATGGTCATACTGAGGAATACCTGCTGCGCCTATTGCGCTATCGCGCAAAAAGACATTGCCGTTCAATTGCATTCCTCCACCAACGACCAAACTTTCCTGTCCGGTAAGACATTTAGTGGCTAAAATGGAAGAAACAATTAAGACAATTTTTAGAAAGTGGTTAATCATTCGTTAAAAGAGTTTCTTGGGCCGAAAGTAACGGATTTTTTGCATCAATTTTACGTTATCTAATTAAAGTTTTTACAAGAAATGAAAAATACCAGCTTTTTAATCCTTTTTTTTAGTTTATTCTTGCTGTCTTTCAAAGATGGAGAGAAAAAATTTCCTGTTGTTAATGTCAAATCCTTAGACGGTAAAAGTTTTGACCTTTCTAAAGAGTTTGCAAAAAATAAGCTTACTGTCGTGAGTTATTGGGCAACATGGTGCTCTCCTTGCAAAAAAGAACTTGATGCCATTAAAGATCTTTACCCTAATTGGAAAAAAGAAGGCATCGGACTTTTAGCGATTACAATTGACAATGCTCAACAACTGAATAAAGTGAAACCACTTATTCAACAAAAAGGATGGTCATATCAGGTATTATCTGATATAAATAGCGAGAGTCTTCGTGTTTTGAGCTTTCAGACAATACCTCAAACATTTATAGTGAATCAAGAAGGCATGATTATTTATTCGCACAGTGGTTATAGCCCTGGGGATGAATTTGAATTAGAAAAGAAATTAAAGAGTTTAAATAAATAGGATTAATAAGGTTATTAGTGAGTTTGAATTAATCTCAGTATAAAAAGTACTGAGATTTTTTATTTTATACAAAAGCGATATACACCCTAGTCCAATATTTTATAGTTCACTTTGGTATTATATGTGTTTGATTGATTTCTGTTATAAATTTCCTGATTTTAATTTTATTTCCAGTAATTCAACCACTTTCATTAAAATATCTGATATTTTTGTTACCAATCGAGTGATTTCAGGTACATCTTTTTCTTCATTTTTCAATAAAGTTTCAAAGGATCTAAGATCATCTCTGATGAGATTTATATTTAAATTATCTGCAATAGGGATCAACTTGTGGGTAATTTTTCCTATGTCTTGATAATTTCCAGAAGCAAATAAGTTTACCATTTCGGATACTTGCCCAGGTGTTTGTTCAATAAAAATTTCCAATAATTTTGGCACAAAAGTAGGGTCGTTTCTGCTTATAGATTTTATATATTCCAGATTGTAATATTCTGAAGAACTTAATTTTGTACTGGTACCAGCTTGGGCACTTGCTACATTATTCAATAAAGTTTCTTGAATGATGTCATGCAGTACTTTTTCTTCAAAAGGTTTAGCAACATAATTGTTCATTCCTAGACTTAAATATGTCTCAACATCTTTTTTAAACGCATTCGCGGTAAGTGCAATGATAGGTGTATGTAATTTTAATTCTTCTCGAATCTTTCGGGTGCATTCTATGCCATCCATTACTGGCATTTGTATATCCATCAAAATTAGATCAAAAGGCAAAATGCTAACTTTTGAAATTGCTTCTAATCCATTATGTGCTTCTATTACATCACAACCAAAATATTTTAGACTTTGGACTGCTATGAATCTGTTCATATCATTATCTTCCACGATGAGCACAGATTTACCTTGCAAAGAATTTTTTATTTCAACTTCTCTTTTTTCTAAAAATCCGTTTGTTGTACCTATTTTTAATTTAAGATTAATACTAATTTTAGTCCCTTGATTTCTAGTGCTTTCAATGTTACATGTTCCACCCATTAAATGTATCAATTCTCTTGTTATGACGAGTCCTAAGCCAGTGCCTTCATATTTTCTATTAATCGCATTATCTTCTTGTGAAAATTTCTTAAATACTTTTTGCAAAAATTCTTCACTCATTCCTATACCTGTATCGATTATAGAAATTTCCAAATTTTGTTCTTCAATATTACTTTCAATGACTTCTACAAAAACAGTAACTTTTCCTTCATTGGTGAATTTGATTGCATTGTCAACAAGATTAAGTAACACCTGTCGAATTCTACCTGCATCACCTATATGTGCTGGGGCGAGATCTGGAGAAATAAAGACATTCAATTTTATATTTTTATCAGATGCCCTGGAATACAAAATACTTTTAATATTACTTATAACCGACGATAAACTAAATTCCTTATGCTCCAATAAAAATTCATTGGCTTCTATTTTTGATATATCTAATATGTTATTGATTATGGTTAAAAGATGTTTCGCAGCAGTATTGCCTTGTTGGACATAACCAAGTTGTTGGATAGTTAGATTTTCGCGGCCAAGTTCTCTGATAATACCAATAATCGCATTCAACGGAGTCCTAATTTCATGAGACATATTAGCCAGAAAAATATCTTTTGCTTTTGCTGCTTCTTCAGCTTTAGTTTTAGCTGCAGCAAGATCAATTTCCATTTGTTTTTGATTAGTGATATCGAGTTGTATCCCAATACTTCCGATCAATTCATTCTTATCATTATAATTTGGTGCACCGCTGACTAGGTACCATTTTGGTTCTCCTTGTTTATTCACTCCATCTATTTCATAGATATCTGAGCTACCTTTTTTGCGGAGGTGCATTTTCTCTTTGATGAGTTCAGCTCTTTCCCCAGAATATAAAATTTCAAAAGCTTTCTTACCAATTAATTCTTCTGAATCATAACCAGTAATATTGCAAAAACTTTGATTGACATGAAGTATTGTGTCTTCATTATCAACTTCGATCAATCCCAAATTCATATTGGCAATGATATTTCGATATTTTTCTTCTTGATTTAAAATTATTTGCTCTCTTTTTTTCTTTTCAAATACATGAATCAACATTTGTGCAAATAAAAATAAAAGCTTGACATCTTCATTTGTATACTCATGCTTCTCTTTCACAGAGTCAAAACCTACAAAACCATGAAGTTCTCCCTTGTTGACCATTGGCACAGTAATCAGACTTTGTATTGATTGGCTTTCGAGAATTGACTTTAATGAATCCGCACCTTCGTCTATCCACAAATTTATATCAGGTATATAAAATGGTTTATTTGTTTTATGACACTCTACCCAATGGGAAACAAATTCTAAAGGAACTTTCTGAAGATTTTCTATTTCCTTAGAGACACCTTCGTTGCACCATTCAAAAGTATTTGAGCAGGTATTGTCTTTAAAATTATAATCAAAAACATATGCGCGATCAGCTTTGACAAATTTTCCAATTCTCTCGAGCGATTTATTTACTTGGGATTCAATTTGATTGGTATCTGCATTTATATATGTAGAAGCTATATGGATTAAAAGATCTTTTAGCTCAACATTATTGTGACCACCTTTATGATCTGGTATTAATGTACTTTTAATTGCTTGTTCTTGGGAGTTTTCATAACAAGATTTATTTATAGCCATAAGAAAATCTTCAAACTCATTGAGTCCAATTTTTTCTTTAGGAAAATAAGCATCAATTTGTTCTTGAAGCCGTTTGTGGTACATACATTCTTTTTGATTTGAAAAAACACAAATAAATAAAGATGTGGTTTTTAATGGTTAAGCAAATGTAATATATTTTTAAATAGGAAAAATATATTTGTACTATTTTTCTTTTCAAAATTGTACTATTATTATAATAAACCTTTTTTACTTTATATATATAAATTTAGTTAATTTATAAATAGGAGATATCTCTTGAATTACATTGTGTTTTCACAAATTTTCTTAACTACATTTCGATCTCCCATCATATAAAAATGAATGCATGGGACTCCTGCCTTTTTCAATTCTTTAGCTTGCATAGTGCACCATTCGATACCTACTTCTTGAATTGCCTCATCTGTTTTTGCCTTTTGAATGCTTCTGACCAACTCATCAGGAATTTCTAAATAAAAATTTCGGGGAATCGCATTGAGCTGATACTTTTTAGTAATTGGCTTAAGTCCTGGGATGATTGGAACTTCGATTCCAGACTTCCTACAATCCTCAACAAATTTAAAAAATTTTTTATTGTCAAAAAACATTTGTGTTACAATATAATCTCCTCCTGCATCTATTTTCTTTTTGAGGTATTTCATATCGGTTTTTAAACTTGGAGCTTCAAAATGTTTTTCTGGATAACCAGCTACACCGATACAAAAGTCCATTGGTTCGCCTTTTTCGATATTGGCATCGAGATAGACACCTTGATTCATTTGTGCAATTTGTCTAACTAAATCTAAAGCAAATTCATTTCCACCTGGTTCTGCTAAAAATTTCTCATCGAATTTTCTAGCATCACCCCGCAAAGCAAGCACATTCGTTATGTTCAGAAAATGAAGCTCGATTAAAGCATTTTCAGTATCTTCTTTTGTAAATCCTCCACAGATCAAATGTGGTACAGCCTCTACGCCATAGTGATTTTTTATAGCTGCACAGATTCCGACTGTTCCCGGTCTCTTTCGGATGGCAACTTTTTGATAATATCCGCCTGGATGTTGATTATAAATAAACTCTTCTCTATGATAAGTAACGTCAATAAATGGTGGCTTAAATTCCATGATTGGATCCAAAGCTTCAAATAATGCATTGATACTACCTCCTTTTAATGGTGGCAATACCTCGAATGACACAGCTGTTTTACCTAGATTCTGTTGGAAGAATTCAGTTACTTTCATAGTTCAAAGATAAACTTTAAATTGATTTCATTTCAATTTGGCTAACATGCCTCAGCAACAACTTCTGTTACTTCTGGAACCATTCTTTTCAAGAGTCCTTCTATACCAGATTTTAATGTGACTGTAGAGGATGGGCAACCACTACATGAGCCCTGCATCATAACAGTTACAATTCCATCTTTAAAGGATTTGAATTCAATATTTCCACCATCCATTTCCACAGCTGGCTTTACATAATTCGTAATCATTTCTTTGATACGCTTGACAATCTCAAGGTTCTTTTCATCATATTGACCTTCATAGCTTTGCTTTTCCAATTGATCAACATACTGATCATAAGTGTCAATGATGATTGTCTTTTCAGATTCAATATATTCCTTTATGAAATCCTTTGCTGGAATCATGATCTCATGCCAATCAAATGAAGGTTTTTTTGTGATGGTCACAAAATTGTTGGAGATATATACCGATTGCACATATGGCAATTCATAAAGAGCGGCAGCTAGTGGTGAAAATTCATCGGCTAACTCTTTCGTTTTAAGATCTGCAATGCCACGATATATTAATTTATTCGAAACAAATTTTAATGTCTCAGGATTGGGTGTTTGCTCTGTATATAAAAGTATGACTGATTTTGTTTTTGTTTCCATATTTTATAAATCTATTTATAAATATACAATTTTGATAATCAAAAGTTTATCCGATCCACTACTGACTAGCTTAGCATTCTTTTAAGACTCATTCGAATAAGGAGTATGCCTCCTACTATAATGAGTATAACCACAGGAAATGGCATTGATGCAAATACAAAGAAATGGGTACGATCAAGAATCCACATCAAAGTCAATAAAATTCCTATTATAGTCATCAAGCCACTTAACTTATCAAATCCTGGAATATAGTCCAAATCTACATTTGATTTTATAATATATAATGTTACGATCATTGACAACACTGGTATGACTTGTAAAAGTATTTCTGCATCCATGATGCTACTTCGCTCCCAAAAGAAAAGGTAAATATTAAAGGTCACTGCAAAAATCCCAGGTATGCAAACTAAATAGATTAATGTAGTGTACACGTATTTCCATGGAGATTGGTGCCCCTCATTTTTTGCAAAAATTCCTGCTAGTAGTGCAATTACTGGAATAAGTATAAAATAGGCTAATGTATAATAAGGATTTACTTTGACCCAATTGAAAAAATCTTGAAGCGTCATTTGAATTTATATTTTTGCTAAGATATGTATAATTATATTTCTAAAAAAAGTTTCATTGGATCTTCCAAAAGCTCTTTTACACGAACTAAAAATGTCACTGAAGAACTTCCATCTATTACTCGATGATCATATGATAATGCGAGATACATCATCGGTCTGATCACGACTTGACCATTTAATGCAATAGGTCTGTCCTTGATAGCATGCATCCCTAATATAGCTGATTGAGGTTCATTGATGATTGGTGTACTCATTAAGGATCCAAATACGCCACCATTTGTAATTGTAAATGTACCTCCTGACATTTCTTCCAAGCTTAATTTACCAGACCGAGCTTTTTCTGCTAATACTTTAAGTTTAAATTCAAATTCATGAAAACTCAATGATTCAACATTTCGAATTGGTGGTACTACAAGCCCATTCGGTGTAGAAATTGCTAATGATATGTCTACATAGTTATGATAGATTAAATCTTCACCATCTACGAAAGCATTTACTTCAGGCATTTGCATAAGTACGTTTGCACAGGCTTTGGCAAACAAAGACATGAATCCAATTTTAATTCCATGTTTTGCAAGATAGGCTTCATTGTACTTATTGCGCAGTTCCATGATATTTGTCATATCAATTTCATTAAACGTAGTCAGCATGGCTGTTTCGTTCTTCACAGAGACCAGGCGTTTAGCAATGGTTCTCCTCATGCGCGACATTTTTTCTCTTCGTTCCGATCTTTCGTTGAGTATTGTATTTGCTGAATTGGATGACATTGAACTTTCTTGAACTGGCTTTGGAGCTGGAATTTCAGCTGGAATATGAGATTTAGCATCTTGGAGTGTGATTCTTCCATCTTTTCCCGTTCCTTCTATTTGATTAGAGTCGATATTTTTTTCGCGCATTACTTTTGCTGCTGATGGCGAAGGGTGCTGCTTTGCTGGATGTTCTTTTGTTTCGATTTTTTCATTTATAGCAGGAGGAGTTTCTGAGACCGAATCATTAACTTCAGTATCAATCTTTGCTACGACATCTCCAACTTTTAAATCTTGACCTTCAGTTACCAACCAAGTTATTTTACCATTGGCCTCGGAGGGTAATTCAAAAGTAGCTTTATCAGATTCAAACTCGCAAAGTGGATCATCCAATTTGACTAATGACCCTTGGCTTTTTAAAATTTTGACCAAAGTAACCTCGGTTACAGATTCACCTATAGAAGGAACTTTTAACTCGATCACTGCCATTTTTAGTTTTTTATTTATCACAAAAGTAGAATGATTTTCGCAAATGGCTTTTAAATATTTAATATAGACTAAAATATATATTAGTCTAATCTAAACTATTTTCGCACAATACTTGTTTTTTTCACTAAATAATTAGTAAAAACCGTTGTAAATTTGCGCCGCTATTTATATGGTATACTTAAACGAATCATAAAATGAATACACAGCCTTTTGATTTGGAAATGTTAAAAACTTATTACAATTCCTTGTCTGCAAGAATTCAAAGAGCAAGAAAAACATTAAACAGGCCATTGACTCTTACTGAAAAAATATTGTATTCCCACGTTCATCAAGATTCAGGATTGTCTGATTTTGGACGTGGAAAGGAATACGTATTTTTTGCTCCAGACAGAGTAGCAATGCAAGATGCGACAGCTCAGATGGCTTTATTACAGTTCATGACCTGTGGTAAAAGCAAGACTGCTGTACCTTCTACAGTGCACTGCGATCATTTGATCCTTGCAGAACATGGTGCAAAATCGGATCTAAAGGCAGCAAATAAAGACAATAAAGAAGTCTATCATTTCCTAAAGGAGATTTCAAATAAATATGGCATTGGATTTTGGAAACCAGGTGCTGGAATTATCCATCAAATCGTCCTTGAGAATTATGCATTCCCTGGTGGATTGATGATAGGAACTGACTCACATACACCGAATGCAGGTGGACTTGGTATGCTTGCGATAGGTGTTGGTGGAGCTGATGCAGTAGATGTAATGGTGGGAATGCCTTGGGAATTAAAAATGCCAAAAATAATTGGTATCAAATTGAACGGAAAATTATCAGGCTGGACATCACCCAAAGATGTAATCTTAAAAGTCGCAGGTATCCTTACAGTGAAAGGAGGAACAGGTGCTATTGTAGAGTACTTCGGTGAAGGTGCTAAAAGTCTTTCTTGTACAGGAAAAGGCACGATCTGTAATATGGGTGCAGAGATTGGTGCAACCACATCAACATTTGGTTATGACGAATCCATGTCACGTTATTTGAAAAACACAGATCGAGCAGTAGTTGCTGATATGTGTGACAAAGTAGCAGCTGATTTAACTGGCGATCCTGAATGTTACGAATATCCAACACGCTATTTTGATCAAGTCATTGAGATTGACTTATCAACATTGGAGCCACATGTTAATGGACCGTTTACGCCAGATTTAGCATGGCCAATTTCAAAATTTGCATCTGCTGTGCGTGATAATAATTATCCAGAAACATTAGAGGTCGGACTCATTGGATCATGTACAAACTCATCATATGAAGATTTAACTCGTGCTGCTTCAATTGCCAATCAGGCTTTGAAAAAAGGGTTACGTGTGAAATCTGAATTTACTGTGACACCAGGCTCTGAACAAATACGTTATACCGTTGATCGAGATGGCATCTTAAAAGCATTTACAAAAATGGGAGGTGTGGTACTTGCCAATGCATGTGGTCCTTGTATTGGACAGTGGCAAAGACATATGGCAGACCCAACTAAAAAGAATTCAATTATAACTTCATTCAATAGAAACTTTTCAAAACGTAACGATGGCAATGCGAATACACATGCCTTCGTTGCCTCTCCTGAAATTGTAACCGCATTAGCTATAGCTGGAAAATTAACCTTCAACCCATTGGTTGATACATTGGTAAATGATAAAGGGGAAAGAGTAAAATTAGATCCACCGACAGGATCGGAACTACCTCCAAAAGGATTTGAAGTCAAAGATGCTGGTTTTGAAGCACCTGCAAATAATGGCGAAAATATCGAAATTAAAGTAAAGCGTGGAAGTAAAAGACTACAATTACTAAAACCTTTCAAACCGATCAAATCATCTAATCTTAAAGGACTTAGACTTTTAATAAAAGCAAAAGGAAAATGTACCACAGACCATATTTCAATGGCTGGACCTTGGTTAGAATTCAGAGGTCATCTTGAAAATATTTCGAACAACTGTCTTATTGGTGCTATCAATAGTTTCAACGGCGAAGCAAACAAGGTCTTGAATTATGTGACCAATGAATATAAGGGCGTTCCAGAATCAGCCAAACTTTATCAAAAAGCTAAGATTGGCACAGTCGTCATTGGTGAAGAAAATTATGGCGAAGGTTCATCAAGGGAGCACGCTGCCATGGAGCCTAGATTTCTTGGTGTTCGAGCTGTGATCGTCAAATCATTCGCAAGAATCCATGAGACGAATCTCAAAAAACAAGGAATGTTGGCATTGACTTTTGCTTTATCTGCAGATTATGAAAAAATCAGACAAGACGATACCATCAGTATTCAAGGATTTAATACAATGAAGCCAGGCAAACCATTATTCATGACTCTTCATCATGCTGATGGTGGTACTGATAAAATTAAACTAAATCACACCTATAATCTAGCACAGATCGAATGGGTGAGAGAGGGTTCTGCATTGAATAAGATTCGAAAAGAGTTAAATTCTTAATAGTAAAAAAATCATATATAAATTTTTATTATTTATCTTTGTGACTAAGATTTTTACTTGAGTCTAAACTCAGTATTAATCATTTTTTTTATTCAATCAAAACTTAAACCTTAGTCTATGTTCAAAGAATTTAAAGATTTTGCAATTAAGGGAAACCTTATTGATATTGCAGTCGGTCTCGTAATGGCTACCGCTTTTGGAGCTATTGTAAATGCGTTTGTCGATGGTATGTTTATGCCAGTAGTAGGAAAAATTTTCCAAGTAGGTGATTTAGCAAAAGCTGAATACCTATTGGCACCTGAAGTATTAGGAGCCGATGGAAAGGTGATGACACCAAAATCTGCTATATCTTATGGTAAATTTATTACTACAATAATTAATTTTTTAATTATTGCATGGGTGATGTTCCTAATTGTTAAAGGTGCAAATAAAATGAAAGAACCACCAGCAGCAGCAGGACCTTCTACTGAAGATCTATTGACTCAAATCAGAGATTTATTAAAGAGATAAGCTGAACCTTTTACTATAAAATGCCGCCGTAATTTTTTACCGCGGCATTTTTTATTTATCGCATTAATAGAAATATATGGCTAAATTAAAATTAGATCTACATGAAATATTCAACAAGGGTAAAGAAATCGATCGTGCTCTAGAAGATATTCTTGTAGATGCAATGGATCGTCGTATTGAAGAAGTTGAAATTATCCCAGGTAAAGGCAGCGGACAATTAAAGAAAAAAGTACTCCGATTCCTCGATCAACCACACATCAAAAGCAAGATCCATCGCACCGTAAAAGACAGCAAGAACTTTGGCCGATTGTTTGTATACTTTAAGTATTGACTTAAAATAAATTAGTCCAATCGAAATGAAATAGGTAGAGTAAATCGAACAGGAACGGTTTTTCCATTATGTCTTCCTGGTTTCCACTTTGGCATTGCTGATACAACTCTTATAGCTTCTTCATCGCAGCCTCCACCTATTCCTCTGATCACACTTACATGAGATAATTCTCCTTCAGTGTTCACCACAAAATTGAGCACTACTTTTCCTTCGATTTGATTTTCTTTTGCAATAGATGGATACTTGATATTTTTTTGTAAATATTTCAATAATGCTTCATACCCACCTTCAAATTCTGGCATCACTTCTGCATAAGTTTGATTTACAGTTGGCTTAACTACTGGAGGCTCATCTACTACAGAAGAAAATTCTGAAGTAGTCCCTTCTCCAATATTACCATGGCTTTCACCAAACCCTGCAGCAGTTCCTTGCTCAGATGTATTACTATTTGATTGGACAGGTGGCTCTTTCACTTCAGGAGTTTCGACAATCTTTGTTTCTTCTGGCACTACTCTAAAGATTTCGGATCTAGTTGCAGTTTGTGATTGAATCGGAGGATAATATTTGGGAATAGTATGATTGATATAAACTTCATGTATTTCTTGCAAGTGAAATTCACAAATCTCTTTAGAAATAACTTCATTGACAGAAGGCCTATAAAGAAAAAGTAGGCTAAATAATGTACAAGAGAAAAATAAGCCTTTGCTCATATTTTGATTGTACATTTTGCGGAGTGAGTATGCGCCATAAGTTTTATTTCTGTGTTCAAATACAATGTCATCCATAGTTTCGCGAGAAAAATTATTTGTTTTCATAATACATGTTTTCTGGATAACGAATCCTAATTTAAAAATGCTGCTTGATAAACAAGAAACTTTAAATAGACAAATACCTCAGAAAAAATTTTAATTAGAACTAGACTTCAGTTTATGCCAACGCAAACCAAAATACAATGCCATATGATCCGCCACTCCAAAATTTGCTTTTAGAGAAATTCCAACAATTGGCTCAACTACTCGGAATAATCTTGGCAAATGATAGCTCACATTCAATTTATTATAAAACGAATAACCACCCAACAAAATATCTTTGTTCAATCGATATCCTGCACTAAGTGAAACTGATGTCTTTCCTAATAGCCATTCATGCGCTACAAATAATTGATGTCGCAGTGCCAATTGAAAAGGATTTACGTTTTCTACCGCAGATGTATGTTCATAAAAGTAAGGAGATACAGCATGATATTCTGATTCGGCTCCAAATTGGATTGCTTTATAATCACTATAATGATAACCAGCATCTACACTCAAAGTATAAACAAAAAATTTAGGTCCACCAGTCGTTTTTAATTCTTTTAATGCCAATCCAGTCCGCAATGATGTAGACCATTTTGAATAAATTCTAGCTGCATTTTTATTCTTGACAAAAGGATTTAATTCAACTGATTTTTGTCGCAAATGAAAGTCCAATGAGGGATAGTTCAAACCTAAATTGGGTGAATCATATGCACCGTTTGAATAATGAGTAAAACCTATTCCGGAAAAAAAATCAAAATATCTATTTCTATAAATTCTCCATTGACCTTTGATACATATACTTCGATTCCAGTGAGAACCGATTGCATTTTGTTTTGGATTTTTCTTAATGTGAAATGGACTGTCAAAATAAGCAATGCCATCACTTAATAATAAGTGAAATCTTTTTCCAAAATCCATTTCTAAAAATGGATAAATTGAAAAAGCATGACCTAATATTTGATTTGGATTACCAAGATAAAGAAACTTAGCTAGAAATCCAATTCTCGGTGCATTGTAATAATTTTCCCAATGTTTACATCCTGAACTTTGTTTAAAAAATCTATATTCAATTCCATGTGAAAGACCTTCTGGATCAAAGTTCATTCTTGGAGAATGTTTTTGTAAAAAGGAAAGATTGTATTCTATAGCATGGAAATGCTTTTTTTGAGCAACTAAAAATTGGGTGCACATTAAAAATAAGGCAATAGATTTCATTATTGCACTGGACAAGTTATTGTACTTAAGAACTGAGTTGTTGGTGCATAAAGTTCTTGAGGAATATGGTCACTTTTTTGAAAAGCTACTATTTTTCTATACTTTGTAAAAATTGATTGTAGATTTTTATCAAGTTTTATATCTCGACCGAACTCAATTGCTCTTGCTGCGATCAACCATTCTATGCTTAGAATTTGTTCTACATTATCAAGTATTTTCAAACATTTCCATGATGCATTTGGTGCCATACTCACATGGTCTTCTTGTGCTTTTGAACTTATGATGGAATCAACACTCGATGGAGTGGCTAAGCTTTTATTTAAACTAGCTATTGATGCCACTGCATATTGTACAATCATGTATCCAGATTCTAAACCAGGATTGCCAGCTAAAAAATCTGGTAATCCTCGATTGCCACTCACTAATTGATACGATCTCCTTTCAGAAATACTCCCAAGTTCTGACACTGCTATACTTAAAAAATCTGCGGCTAATGCTAATGCTTGTGCATGAAAATTTCCACCAGAAAGAATTAAATCGTCATCGATCAATAATGGATTGTCTGTAACAGAATTAATTTCATTTTGAACTATTTGCTCTACATATTTGATCGCATCCAAACTAGCACCGTGCACTTGTGGAATACAACGAAAAGAATAAGGATCTTGGACTGCATCTTTCTTTCGAGTCTGAATATTTGATGTTTTAAAATAATCAAGAAATTCTTGAGCGCATGATATCTGACCTGATTGATTACGCAATCTCTGTATTGCTGGATCAAATGCTTCCAATCGCCCATTAAATGCTTCTAGCGAAAGTGCTGATACTAGATTCGAAAGATGATAACATCTACGCGCTTTCACCACTGCCTGAAATAGTAAGGCTAACGAATATTGTGTGCCATTGATCAATGCAAGTCCTTCTTTAGCTTTAAGACCTATAGGTTTAAGTTTTTTCTTTGCCAATACTTCTTTCGTATTGGACCAACTATCACCTGACTTCATTTTACCCTGACCTAATATACATAGTGATAAATGAGACAAAGGCGCTAAATCACCTGATGCACCTAATGAACCAAATTCAGGAATATAAGCGATGCCATTTTTATTATAAAGATCAACTAAGAACTGAAGCAATTCAATTCTAATAGCGCTATTACCTTTAGATAAACTTAGAATTTTGAAAATCAAGATAAGACGAACTGTCTCATCAGTCACAGGATTTCCGATACCACAAGCATGTGATTTGATAAGATTTTCTTGTAGGATCTCAAGATCTTGAGGAGCTACTAAAGTATTACATAAAGATCCAAAACCAGTATTGATTCCATAGATTGGTTCAGACTTTGATTTGATCAGCTTCTCCAATTTTTGTCTTTGCCTCACAACAAGATTCTCAGTCGACTTATCAATTTCGATTTTAGATTTTTTTTGAAAAATCGATACAATATCTTTAATAGACCAATCTTTATCAAGAAGTTTTTTTGCTATTGCCATAATGCAAAATTAGAAAGAATAAAGAGTGTTTTTAGTTCAAATGCAAAAAAGAGTAAAAATTCACATGTTTTGAATAAATTAAATACTATGAGTAAAGCTATTCAAATGAACCCAAAACAAAAAAAAATTAACGTATTTCGAAAAATTTATTAGATTCGTGCTGCAAATTTAATAATATGAACATATTCGAAACGGATAGATTTTTAAAAATAATCCCTTTAGTCTTTCTTTTGTTCCTGATTGGATGTAATCCAGAGCCAACAAATGATGATCACAAATTAGTCAAAGATTATTCAAATAAGGTGATCTGGGAGTGGAACGAACTCTTAATGCAAATTGAGAAAGATGCAATGTTTTACAGACCAGGACCAGCGCCTCGTGCAGTGTCTTATATGGCATATTCTGCATATGAGATTTGTTTGCCTGGTATGGTGCATTACCGAAGTCTGCGATTTGAATTACAGCATCCTGCGCCCGGCAATCAACTCCCTGTATTAAATGATCGCCGAGGGATTCATTACCCCCTTGCAATTAATGCTTCATATGGATTATTAATGCACAAATTTTTTGAAAATGCCAAATTTCTAGCTCCCCAAACAACCCAGAATGTATTAAAACTAATCAAGGATCAAGAGCAAAAATTAGAAAAAGAATATACTGTAGAAATCCTTCAGAATGCCTCACTCAATGTAAATAATTCAAAAGCTTGGGGTCAAGAAATGGCCTTGGCAGTCTGGGCATGGAGTCAAGAAGATGCACTAGCTAGAGATGCATATGTTTCAGAGGATAAAGCGAGGCCTCATGCTGATGGAATATTAGGAGAAGGTTTTTGGCAGACTTATAATCCAGGTGTAAAAGGGATGTTTTCTTATTGGGGCGATGTCTATAGTTTTGCAGTACCTAATACTAGCAAATTAATAAATCCAACATATAAATTTCCAATCAATTATGCAGACACGTCATCCGAAATCTATGATGAAATGCGGGAAGTGTATGACCAATGTGAGGAAGTTAGAAAATCACCAACTGGAAATTTAGCTCATATCGCACAATTTTGGAGTGATGATGTCGTAGGAAATTCTTTCAGTCCTCCGATTCGATTTGTGGCAATAGCAGATCAAGTTTTTCAAAAGAGCAAATGCGATCTAGAAAAAACAGTTGTATGTATGGCAAAACTTGGACTAGCACTAAACGATGCGGGTGTTTGTGCCTGGAAAAATAAATATGCTTACAATATAGAAAGACCAATAAGCATGATTCGTCGCTATATTGATCCAAATTGGAACTTACCATGGCTTGAATCTACACCAGCGTTTCCAGCATGGCCATCTGGACATTCTACATTTGGTTGGGCAGGAGCTACTATTTTGGCACACGAATTTGGAAATAATATTAATATGTATGACAGCTGTCATATAAATAATCCTCATATCATCAACTCGCCACGATTTTTCGAAAATTTTACCGATATGGCTCATGAAAATGCAGAAAGTAGAATTCCTTTAGGTGTTCATTTTCGCATGGATGCTGAAGGTGGAGAGCGATTGGGAAAACGTGTTGGAAATATTGTTCTCGCTATGAAGTGGAAAAAATAAGACTCAACAACTTGTTGATATATCATTCATGGCTCCGTAGGAGCAAAATATTTGTAGTCAGATACAAATCAAATCTAGATTGAACTCCATGTAATAAAGCTTTATAAGTGACTTATTCAAAGCTTTACTTCTCCAAAATTCCTTCCAAAAAACTCAACATTCGTCCTTGATTTACTGTGGATGTGATAGCATTTTTTCCATTAGCGAATACAAAGATTTCTGTTTTTCGCAGTACATTTTTTGAACTTTCATTCATGAGTTTTTCTTTAGAAGCAACATCTTTGAATGGTACAAATTCAGCTCGATCATTTGAAATGGTAAATGCACCATCTTTCAAGACGATCTTCAAATTTTTGCCAATATAAGGTAATGATATTTTCTCCCAAACCAATTCCCCTATTGAATTGCTTACTGGTTTTCCAAGTCGTTCTGTAATTTTCTGAATTGCTTCATCATTGTTATGCGAGCTAATTTCAAAAGTATAAATCGTATCTTTTTGAAAATAATTTGGAACTGCGTTCACTGTTTTTTGTCCAATAACATTGGTATCAAACAAGCAATAACAAATCACAAATCCTGCAATGATTTTATATGGAATCTTCATTTTATTAACTTAACTTTATTCGGGCTCAAATCCTAGGATAAGATTGAATTTTGCATATTCTTTCCATGATGCATTTTTTTCGGTCAACCAAGGTTTATCAAATCCTACACCATAATTGAATCCCAATAAGCCGAACATGGGTAAAAATACTCTTACTCCTACCCCAGCTGATCTCTTGAGATCAAATGGATTGAAATCTTTGAATTGATACCATGCATTTCCTCCTTGAGCAAATAATAATGCGTAAATCGTTGCACTAGGATTGAGAGATAAAGGATATCTCATTTCTACAGTATATTTGTTGAATACGGTTGCATCAACTGATTGATTATTTATATTACTTGGTTGATCTAATGATGTAGATGTATTGATCTCATTTGGTTCATAACCTCTCATTGAAATAATATCCCGTCCAGTTATTGTAAATGACTGATTGTTCAGACCATCTCCTCCCAATTGTGTCCGTTCAAACGGTGGCGCACCAATCTTGCTATTATAATAACCTAAGAACCCTATTTTAGCATTGAATGCAAACACTAATTTATCGAAAGGATTAAAGAACCAATCTCCATCGATTCTCCATTTGTGATATTCTACCCATCTGTATCTGTCTTGGACACCTGCATCGGATGGCTCCCAATTTTTTCGAAATAAGGAATATGGGGGCGTCAATTGTATGGTCAAACTTAACTTGTTCCCACTTCGTGGAAATAAGGGTTCATTCACCGTACTTCTCGCAATGGTCTGACGTAATGATAAGTTATAATAATCTCCAAACAAAACGGGTTCGCCTTGTGGGCTATTAAATCCTCTATAATTTTTTAATCTTATTCTTTCCAAATTTACTCCAGTACTAGTAATGAAGTTATCATCTGGTTTTCGCAATTGTGAACCTAATGAAGCACTAAATCGCAAAATACTGAATTTCCCACTACCTAGACTTTCATTATTAATCAAAGAATAAACGCCACCCAAAGTGAGTGAACTTGGTTTTTTACCTCCAAGCCAAGGTTCTGTAAATGAAAAATTATATGATTGGTAATATTTACCATTGGTCTGAGCTCGCAATGAAAGTTTTTGACCGTCTCCTTGCGGAAGTGGACTCCATGCGGAGCGCTTCAAAATATTTCTAGTTGAAAAATTATTGAATGAAACACCCAAAGTCCCCAACAAACCAAATGCACTCCAACCAGCTGATAATTCCAATTGATCTGAAGGTTTTTCTTCAACCGTATATTCTATATCTACTGTTCCTCTTCGAGGATTGACAGGAGTATTAATACCTAAAGCTTCTGGATTGAAAAATCCAAGTCCCATAATCGCTCGTTGTGAACGGATGATATCACTTCTGCTGAATTTTTGACCTGGTCGCGTACGGAGTTCTCGACGTACGACGTGCTCATTCGTTCGATCATTCCCTCTGATCGTGACTTTATCTATTGTGGCTTGTGGACCTTCTACAATTCTTATTTCAATATCGACTGAATCGTTGTCAATACCTACTTCAATAGGCTCTGCTCTAAAAAACAAATACCCTTCGTCCATATATAAACTACTTACATCGCGTCCATCTTGACTGAAGCTCAATCTTTTTTGAAGTAAATCTGGATTGTAAACATCGCCTTTTTGAACTCCAAGTACATTTTTTATATATTCTTCTTTATATAATGAATTCCCTTTTATTTCAATATTTCGATGATAGTATCTCTTCCCTTCATCTACTACAAGATTTATTTTCAATCGTTTTGCAGAGGATCTCCAGACTGAATCTGAAGTTATTTTAGCATCTCTATAGCCTATAGTATGATAGTAATCGACGATATTTTTTTTGTCAGCTTCATATAGATCTTGTTGGAGTTTTGATTTTGAAAAAATCTGCCATACTCGCTTTGTTTTGTCTAGTTTTCTTCTCAGTCTGTAATCTGAAACATTTTTATTTCCATCAAAGGTGATATTTGCGATTTTTACTCTTTTACCTTTTTCAATATCAATCACTAATCGCACAGAATTCTCTTTCTTTTCATCAGGAAATTCCAATACTGCTACTTTTGCATCTAAATATCCCTTTTCCAAATAATAATCTCTTACAGTATTCGTAATATTTTGTTTAATATCTTCAGAAATGATACTGTTTTTGACTAATTGAGAATTTACGATTCCATTGAGATCGTCATGAGCTGATTTCTTTACTCCTTTGAATGTGTGTTTTGAGTATCGAGCTTTTTCTTTGACATGTATTTCAATATTCGCTACTTGATCGATCGCAGTATTGAGTATAATTTCTACATTAGAGAATAATCTTTGTTTGTACAATGACTTAATGGCTGATTGAGTTTCTGGACCAGGAATAGAAATTTTTTGTCCAATTCGCAGACCTGAAATAGAAATGATCGCTTTTTCATCACTAAATTGATTCCCTTTGACTACAAGGGAACCGATTTCATAAGTTTTCTGACTAGAAACCTCCATGAATTTTGGTTCTACCTGACTCGTTACTGTAAAATGCAGGAAAAGAAAAGAAATCAAAGTCAAAAACTTCAGTCTATGTATGCTATAACCCATTGATTTGTAGTTAATTCTGTTTAAAATAGATTCGTCCTGACTTTTAATGTGGTAAAGCACTAAACGAATTTTTTTGTAAAAAATTATAAGCCGCAAATGTACAGCTTTATTTTGATGTGAGTTGTTCTGAGGTTTTACCAAATCGTCTTTCTCGAGACTGAAAGTCTAAAATCGCCTCAAATAAATGATTTTTTCTAAAATCTGGCCACAATACGCTTGTAAAATGGAGTTCTGTATAAGCCAATTGATACAGTAGAAAATTTGAAATTCGAAATTCTCCACTTGTACGAATCAATAGTTCTGGGTCAGGAATATCTGCTGTGCTCAAATATGATGAGAATTGTGCTTCACTTATATCCGATATTATCTTGCCATTTTTTGTATCAGCCACTATTTGATTGACGGCATGTAAAATTTCCCACCTCGAACTATAATTGAGGGCAAGGACTAATGTCATCCTTGTGTTTGATTTGGTCTGATCGATCGCATCGAGCAAAGCATCTTGAGTTCTTTGAGGTAATTTACTTAAATCGCCAATAGCACGGAGGCGTATATTGTTATTTTGAAGTGTTTTTAATTCACTGTGAACTGTTTCTACTAGCAACATCATTAGCCCTTGTACTTCAAGTGTAGGCCTATTCCAATTCTCTGTAGAAAATGAGTACAAAGTCAAATATTGAACTCCAAGTTCTGCACATGTTTCTGTGATCTCTCTTACAGCAGTCACTCCATTTTTATGACCAAACAATCGTGGCATGCCACTTTGTTTTGCCCAACGACCATTTCCATCCATAATCACAGCGATGTGAGATGGTAGTTGATGATAATCTATTTTTTCTTTCAAATGATCCATGGCGCAGCAAATTTATAGGAAATTTCTGAAAGAAAGGAGGAAAGATAGAATTCTACGTTTAACTTGAATTATTAAATCAAAATTAATTAAGCAAATAATAAAAACCGATGGAACTATGATAAGAATTGAAAGTGCTTCTGTTTGGTCCATAAAATTGGTTGCCAAGCATCGATGTAAGTGTAAAATCTGTAAAAAATTTACAAGTAGATGAAAAGTTATATAAATATTCTAGTCCACCTGTAATATTCATAATTGCGTTTTTATTAGGAGCGCCGCCTTGAAGAATTCCTTTTATATAATCTCTCTCAGCTAGTTTTGATTCAAAAACTGCATCAGGATAAAATTTATTTGGCAGCGATGTATTTAATTTAATTTGATCAAAATTGTATTTATTCTTTAATCCTATCTGAAATGCCATTCCTGCTTTTGCAAATAAACTATGTTTGCTATAAGATACTAATTGGCGTTTTATCAAGATTGGAATTTCTATAAATGAAAATTGAATGCTCTTAAACTTGTTAAGATAAATACCTTTTGCACTTGATCCTACTTTTTCTGAACCTTTAGTTTCCACGGTGAACTTCATATAATTTAGTCCAGTACTCAGCTTTATTTTGTTGTGATCAAATACCAAATAACTTCCTAATGTTGTTGAAGTCACATTTTGTTTTTCAGTTGGTGGAACGATGATACTTGGATTGCTCACATTTGGTTCAATAGATCCATCTGCATTCAAGAATTCTAATTCTGCATTAGAGCTTAAAGGTTTATTATAATTTATTAAATACTCCCCAGGTGTTTTTACAGTAATATTTGCTATTCCTGCAGATATTCCCGCATAAATTAATTTATGTGGCTTTGGCTGAATTTTGTTTAGTTTATCAAGCTCGACAATTGGTAAATCAAATGACTTAGATAGAGAAGGATTTATTTTTTGATGTAGAATATGCAAAGAATTAACCAAATTTTCTCTATCCAAGATTACATTTGACTCCAAAGACTGAGTGGTGAGCTCATTTGTTTTTTGGACTGTCATTATCTCGGAGGTCTTTTCCAATTCCGAATAATTAGGCAGTTTACTACTAGTTTTATTCTCCAGAATACTGGAGTTATTGATTAGATTTTTTGGTCGGTTTTTTGAATTATTGCTTTTTGTAGGATTCATTTTTTTTGAATCTGTAGAAGCATTTGTTCTAGTATAGATATCTTTACCTATGTGTTTCGCTGCATTGAAATCTAAATTTTTTTGATTTTTTTCAAATTTAGCTGTTTTTACATTTGAATTATATCTTTCTGTTAAACTCATGCGATTCACAGTCAACAATATAAGTAGCAGCAGACAAGACTCTATGATGCGTGCAGTGATGATTTCTCTTTGACGTTTGCGAAAGAGATCTCGTCGCTCTTTAAAACTTGCCCAAGAGGATTTTTTTGAAACTGCCTTGACATCTTTTAAGGTCTCTTGTACCAATCCGTCAAAAGCAATGTCATCTCGATGCTCATGGAGCATTTTTGACATTTTATTCCAGTCTGGTGATTGAGATGTATGCAGGTAATCCTTTATTTTCTCTCGGATGATGTGATCGAATGTATTATTCTCCTGACTCATGTAATAATTCCTTTAATTTTATTCTTGCTTTTACCAAATTTGATCGCGATGTGCTTTCTGTTATACCTAATTTTTCGGAGATTTCTTTGTGTGAAAATCCTTCTATTACATAAAGATTGAATACTGACCTATAAATGGGGCTGAGTTTTTGGATTGCAGTCATGATTTCCTCAACAGAAAGACTTGCCAATGGATTTGAGCTTTGTAACACTACACAGGTAGCCTCTTCCAAATCCGAAGTAATTCTACGTTTTTCCTTTCGATAATAATCAATCGATGTATTGATCATGATTCTCCTGATCCAAGCGCCAAGTACTGTGCCTGGTTCATAATGGTGAATATTTTGAAATACTTTCAAAAATCCTTCATGCAATAAATCCATTGCTTCATTTTCTGAGGATGCATATCGCATACACACTCCCAACATGCTGTGATGAAACTCTTCATATACCCACTGCTGAGCCCATTCTTCCTTTCGGATGCAAGCTTGAATGATATCAAGCTCAGAAGAATGGAGATTTACAGCAATATTCATTATTTATGAATTTTTGTTTCTTATACCTTGAACGAATGAACAATGTAAAATGCTGCTTTTCAAGTGTAAAACTTAGTATTATTTCATAAAAATCCTAAAATCGGCTAAAAATGCTTCGATTTTTAATCAAACATCTCTTCTTCCAATTTGCGATCATGACCATAGACATCCTCTCTAAACTGAAGATCCCCTTTCGAATCCACCCATGCTGTAAAATAGCTAATAATCACAGGAAACCGGTGTCGAAGACTTATCCAGTTCTCTTTGCTTTTGGAGATTTCTTTATCAAATTGGCTTTTGGTATAAATAGAATCCCTCAATAAAATATACTCAGCCAATTTTAATGGCTCGGCCAAACGAATGCATCCGTGGCTATAAGCCCTTTTTCTTTCTACAAAGTATTTTTTTGCTGGAGTATCGTGAAAGTAAATATTGAAATCGTTGGGAAATAAAAATTTGACTTTACCCAATGCATTATTTGGTCCAGGTTTTTGTCGTATCGTAAATGGTGGATTGCCTTTGATATCATACCATGCGATTGAATACGGGCTTACAACTACATTGTTCTTTAACACTTCCATGTTATTCCGATTGATGTAATCTGAATTTCGTAACATCGCTGGAATAATCTCATTTTTTACAATGGAATTTGGAACTCCCCAATAAGGATTAATTACCACATGTGACATTTCATCCTCAAAAATGCTTGTCGTCGTAGCCTGTGCTCCTACTACTACATTCATACTCCAATCCAAACTACCCTTATCAAATACATGTAATTTGAATTCTGGAATATTCACTAGTATATAGGTATCTGGAATTGAATCTGTCATCCATCTCAAGCGTTCCATATTAATAATGATCTTTCTTAAATAAGTAGAAATCGGTTTTTGCAATTCTGCAAAAGTGATTTTATTTATCTCACCTGTTGTGTCAATTCCATTGCGATATTGAAATTTTTTTATCGCAACTGTAAGCTCTTCTGAAAAAAAATTGCATGAATCATTTTTACTTAAATCACCAAGTAAAGATAATCGCTCTTTTATTAATATCAATACCCCAGCTGTATCGTTCTTTTTTAAAGGAAATGTATCACAACGTAATTTTTGATCTTTCAACATTGGTTCGATTTCTCGGTACTTGACCAATTCAGATTTAAGTCTTCGATAATAAGAATTCGTTGGTTCGAAATTTGTATGTTCTTTATCACAACAGGCTATTCGCTCTAGCAATAATTGGTAGTTTTTTTTCTTTCTTGGAATAAACCATTCGAGATCTTTGGGATTCTTATCAATACCATAGAATTCATATTTGGCATATTGAAAATAAGCTGACGTTAGATCTAATTCATATTGCGCAAGATTCTTTTTATTTCTTATTAAAAATGTAGAATCTAGACGAAGGCTATCTTTAAATTGGTTTATTTTTTTTAAATAGTTGACAGGTAAAGTTGTAGATGAATTTTGTATTCTATTTAATAACAAAGGCACAGCATCTGAAATCCCTTTCTGTGTAAACCAAGCATATTGATAATACCTTTTTTGATAAAACTCCATCAAATCTTCTTGGATCAATAAGTGACTTGAGTCTTGCGCTATGTATTTTGACAAAAGAAATGTGTCCAGCGTGTAAGGGGTAAAATTTTCAAGAGAATAAACTGTACTGTCTTGGCTCAATTTGCCAGTAGACTTTACAGGATTGCATGACTTTTGACATGAACTTAAAAAAGGTAAAATGGATAATCCTATTAAAAAGAATATTAGAAAAGTTGAGATTGATTTTAACAATAGGTTGTTTTTACATTTTTCCATGAATATAAAGTAAGGCACCATCTTTAATCAATGGTATCACTGTTTGCATAACTTCATTTGGCAGCGCAGGGCACCCCTGTGATCTCCCAAGCCTTCCATGTTTTTCAATAAAATCATGACTAACATAATCTGCCCCATGCATAATGATCTCCCGCCGACGAGCATTGTCATTTTTGCCTTTTTCAAGGCCATTGAGCAATAGTGATGGTCCATGTTTTGGGCTATAAATTTTGGAGCCTATAGTATAAAATCCTAAACTGGTCTTATAGGAACTCATTTTATTCGAAAAGTAATTGGCTATGTTTTCTCCTGAATTTCTTCCATGAGCCACAAGACTGGACAAAACTACCTTTTGTTGTTCTAAATCTATAAGAAAAAAGCGCTCCTCTGTGGAAGGTTTCGTAAAATCACAAATAGCAAGTAATTGCTTTGTGGGATTAAATTTCTTGACGCCATCTATAGCTTTTTGGAATACATCATACGAAATGAATGCAGCAAGTTCTGAAGTAAAAAATGGGTCTGGAGTGCTTACAGTACTATTTTCTATACATACTTCTGGTATTATGGCGCTTTCCGCCTTAGGCAATAGAACGCAAACGAAGCAAAAAAACCATAGACGCAGAGATTTTATCATAGCCGCAAAGATAATAAAACAATTCTAAGTAAAGACAAGTGAACAAAACTCAAAACAGAGCAGAATATTGTATCCGATATCAAATTTTTACGTACGTTTGGGTCAAATTATATGGATGTATCCCAATTTATCTTATATATTACATGCTTTATTTGGTACTCAACCAGACAATGCTTTCTCATTGGTGCAGACTTTTGGTCTCATGCTCGGTCTTTCTTTTGTTGCTAGTGGCTATTTACTTTACTTAGAAATGATTCGCAAGACTGCCAATGGTCAATTGACAGGTCGTGTAGAGAACATTGTGGTGTATAAGCCAGTGGATTGGACTGAAATCGGACTTCAGGCATTGGTGAACAGTATTATTGCCTACAAAATCGGGTATTTGGTCAATAGTCCCAAAACTGTACCCTTAGATCTGGCGGATGTCGTTTTTTCTACAAAAGGTAATTTGATCTGGGGAGCATTGGCATTGATCGCCTCTCTTGGATATTGGATCTACAAAATGAAAACCCAAGAGAGCAATGAAGTTCGCAGAGCTGATGTCATGATTCAACCAAAAGATCGGGTATTTGAAATAACTGGCGTGGCAGCTATTTTTGGCTTAGTTGGGTCTAGACTTTTTTCGATTTTAGAGAATTTTGGAGATTTTCTTAGAGATCCAATCGGTACAATTTTCTCGGGAAGTGGATTAACTATCTATGGTGGTTTAATCCTGGCTTTTATTATGGTTTACAGATTTATTAAAAGCAAAGGACTGCATCCTATCCATATGATGGATGCCATAGCTCCTACTTTGATGATCGGTTATGCAGTAGGTAGAATGGGTTGTCATCTTTCAGGTGATGGCGATTGGGGTATTGTCAACGAAATGGCAAAACCATCATGGTTCATCTTCCCAGATAGTTGGTGGGCATTCAACTACCCTCACAATGTCATCGATGAAGGGACTAAAATCGAAGGATGCACACTTGTGCATTGTCATCAGCTGGTGCCACCTGTATATCCCACACCATTGTGGGAAAGTATATTTGCATTCATCATAACTGGAATTCTATGGGGACTCCGTACAAAAATTCCATATGCTGGAGTTTTATTTTTTATTTATTGTATTTTAAATGGTATAGAGCGAATCTTCATCGAAGGAATTCGTGTCAATCCAAGATATGATTTTTTAGGAATGAATCCATCTTTATCTCAATTTATTGCTTTCTTTCTAATCATAATAGGTATCATTGGCACATGGTATTTTTGGAAGAAAAAAATAGTTTAACATAGTAAGGTGTAGAATACAGAATGGCAAAACATCTTCATAAATCTTCACATTGCGGAAATTGTAATTTTCATTTTTTGCATGATGAAAATTTTTGTCCCAATTGTGGGCAAGATAATCATATTCCGAACCTACCAATTGGTCATTTATTTTTAGAATTTTTAGAATCCATTTTTCATTTCGACACAAAGATTTGGACTTCATTGAAACATTTGATCTGTTATCCGGGTCTTATGACAAAGGAATTTTTGGAAAACAAAAGAATGCGTTTTGTTCCTCCAATTCGTTTGTATATTTTTATCAGTGTGATTTATTTTTTGTTTCTTAATTTATTTCACGTCGGTCACGTTTCTAAAGATGAGAACTCTCATTCCAAAGACTTTACTATTGGATTAAATGAAGGATTTTCAAAAAATAAAAGTGATTCAAATGATTATAAAAATAATGATATCGATTCAAGCTCACAAGATACATTTTCATACTTTAATATAAAAATCAGTAAGGCAGCCTTAGATTCATATAATCTAGTAGAGAATAAAAATCTAGTTTCTTTTTTGGAAAATAATAAGATTGAAAATACTTTTTTCAATAGAATACTAGTGAGACAAACCATAAAGGCGTATACAGCTAAATCAGAATTCTTTACACAGGTTATCAATTCCATTTCAAAAAATGCATCTATGGCTATGTTTTTTATCATGCCGATTTTTGCATTACTTCTCAAGTTGCTATTTTTAAGACACAAGAAAAATTATTACGAATTTTTGATTTTTTCAATTCATTACCATACTGCCATTTTTATATTTTTTATTATATTAATACTATATTATCAATTAGTACCAATAGATGCAATTGTAAAAATTGGAGCAATTCTGGCTATCCTTTATTTTTACAAATCTCTTCGAACGAATTACCTTCAAAGTAAAATGAAAACAGCTATAAAAACAATGATATTTTTTATAAGTTATAGTTTTGTGCTTGTAGTATCATTAATTATTTTGTTTATTTTTGGACTATTATTTACCTGATCTTAGGAGTTTGAAAAATATCAACAGAAGTTTATCGGTTGTTAAAATCTCTCATCACCAGTTGCAAATAGCTCAACAATTTATCTAAAGTTGTAGTAGGATTTCCTTCTGTTTCCAAAATATTTTTTGTCTCTAATGAGTAAACCAATCTTCCAGATGAATCTATACAACCCACACCAGGATTGTAAGCATAATATACAAATGGCTTATAATCCTCCGAAAATAAATCTTGTGAAAAGGCAAGATCTTCTGTAGGAATATCGAGTTGATTCAAAATTGTTTTACTTATATCTTGTTGTGACGAAAGTCTATTAATAATTGAATCTGTGCGTATTGCTCCTCCTGTAAAATGCATTGTGATGTGAAATTTTTTAGGGTCATACAATGCCATATTCCCTGGAAATCTCCCACCATGATCCCCTACTAATACGACGAGCAAATTTTCCCAAACAGGAGATTTTTTTAAGCTATCAATAAGAGCACCAAGAGAACGATCAGCGTAATGAATGCTATTGATAAATCGAGTTTCTTCATCATTTCCCTTCCATACATCTTGCATTGGTACATCATAAGGAGGGTGACTACTTAGCGATAAAATACAATGCACAAAAGGCGAAGTAGTGGTTTTAATTTCTTGGAATGCTTTATTAAATAAGATATGATCATGCACTCCCCATTTTGCATTGTATGTAGCTGGATCAAAATTATTTTTATCAATAATTTTTTCAAATCCAGCACTCCAAATATAGGACTTCATACTAGCAAAATTCAATTCGCCGCCATAATAAAATGTTGAGTTATAATTTTTGGTCTTTAATGATTTTATAATAGAAGGAAGCGATTCAGATTTTTTTTGATACATCATTATGGAAGATTGCGGTTGGGCTGGATATCCACTTAGTACACTAACTACGCCTTTGTCTGTTCGATCTCCACAACCATATGCATTTGGAAAATAAATTCCATCCTCAAAAATCTTATTCAATCGCGGCATGATCTCAATGTCTTTATACTTCTTATGATTGACTTCCGCAGTAAAGGTTTCTAAAATTACGATCAGTATATTCGGTGTATCAGATTTTAGCCATCGCTGCTTTGCCTTTGTATTTACAGAGATAAGATTTGAAAACTTTCCTTTCGCTTCTTGATCAGGCATGTATTCATAGTTTGATTTTATTTTTTGTTTTTGAATACTTGTATATACTACATTCCATACAGGATTAATAGCTAGATGATTGTGAAATACTTTTTTGCTATAATACATTTGTCCTGGATTCAGTGGGAATTCTCCGATACCTCCTCGAATCGGTATAATCCAAATTGCAGCCCATAAAATCAATCCAAAAAACGAAGACCATGAATAAATGATTGATACTTTTTGAAAAAAATAATTGAACAAAAAATATCCTATTCCTAAACTTGTCGCAGCTGCTATACTGAATACTAAAACCATTTTATACGTTAAAAAATTGGCAGCTTCACCCGGAACAGTAAGATAAGTAAGTGGAGTATAATCCATCCGATATCCCCAATCTTGATACAATTCCGCATCCACTCCAATTATTATACAGCAAATTAGTAACAATAGAAGATTGAAATATTTTATAAATGCTTGAATCTTTTCAGATTTGAAAAAATGATTGATCAATAAAGTTAGTAGAACTGGAGCAATAAAATAAAATGCCATGGATAAATCCATACGGAATCCGATCACAGAAGCAAACACACTCTCTGGATGAAAAGTAGATTTCCCAAATCCAATTTGTAGTAACAAAAAAACCAATCTTGTACTTGCAAAAAAGAATATCCAAAAAGTGATAATCTTCAGTAAATAGATGCTTATATTTTTCATCGAATCACAAAATTATAAAAAATTATTGCTTTCTTTCAATAATGAAACCAATTGCCAGAATCGCTGTTTCAATTTGCATGATCAAACTTCTTGGCTATATCGCTTTTGGTTTATTTTTAGCTTTCATGGTTCGCTATTTTTATTTTAAACCCATGATGGGCTTTGGCGAGACTGCACCTGATTTTAAAATTGATGATATTCATGGGAGTCCTATTGAATTGTCCAATTTTTCTGGAAAATATCTATTACTAGATTTCTGGGGGAGTTGGTGTGCGCCTTGTAGGGCTGAAAATCCTATAATGGTCATGCTTTATGACAGATATAAATCAAGTCAATTCAAAACAGCTTCAGGCATAGATTTTATGTCTGTCGCATTAGAAAGAAATAAAGAACAAGCTTTACAAGCCATTCAAAACGATGGATTGAACTGGCCAAAACAAGTCATTCAAGAAGAACGTATGTCTAGTTCAATGGCTCTCTTATATGGTGTGAAAGAAATTCCTTCAAAATTTCTTATCAGCCCAAATGGCAAAATTCTCTTAGTAAATCCAGATTTTAAAGAATTGGATGATTATTTGGCAAAGGAATTGCTAAAAAACTGACAAAATGACCACATTGTCGCTTTGGCAAGGGAATTGAACAGCATAAATAGTAGTTTTAAAAAGATAAATTTATGACAGAAGAGGAAAAAACAATAGAGCCTACTATGGAAGAAGAAAATAATGAAAATGCGGTGTTGTCGGAAGAATATAGTAATGAAATAGAGAAAATTAAAGCTGAATTGGGTGATCAAAAAGACAAATACCTTAGATTAGTAGCTGAATTTGACAATTTTAAAAAACGAAATACGAAGGAGCGATTTGATTTGATTCGAAATGCTTCTCAAGAAATGATACAGGAATTATTGACCATAGTAGATGATTTTGAGCGCGCTCAAAAAATTTCAATAGAGCAAAACAATGAGAACATATTTCCTGAAGGCATGAACTTGGTGTATCAAAAATTGATTTCATTGTTGAAGTCAAAAGGCCTTGAAGCTATGGATTCAAATCATAAAGATTTTGATCCAATGTTCCATGAAGCAATTACCGAATTTCCTAGTCCTAGCGAAGAACTAAGAGGCAAAGTGATAGATACTGTTGAGAAAGGTTATCTATTGAATGAAAAGATCATAAGATATGCCAAAGTAGTAGTGGCAAAATAAATGAGAAAATTCACTTTGAGCCAACAAGTAAAAGAATCATGAGTAAAAGAGATTATTACGAAATATTAGGAGTCAATAAATCTGCTGATGCAGATGCAATAAAGAAAGCATACCGCAAAGTGGCTATGCAATATCATCCAGATCGCAATCCTGGAGACAAGGCTTCAGAAGAAAAATTTAAAGAAGCTGCCGAAGCTTATGAAATATTGAGCAATGGAGATAAAAAAGCGCGTTACGATCGCTATGGACATGCGGGTGTAGATCCGAATCAAGGTTTTGGAGGTAGAGGTGGCAGCGTGAATATGGATGATATCTTCAGCCAATTTGGAGATATTTTTGGAGATTCGGGAAGTCCTTTTGAATCCTTTTTTGGCGGTTCAAGAAGTGGTGGAGGTAGATCTACGGGACAGAAAGGCAGCAATCTAAGGATCAAGGTGAGTATGACCCTAGAAGAAATTGCAACAGGGATCACAAAAAAAATAAAAGTTAAAAAACAAACAGCATGTAAAACATGTCACGGAAGCGGTGCTAAAGATTCCAAATCAATCAAGACTTGTTCAGGATGTAATGGTGCAGGATATGTGCGTCAGGTGCGAAGTACTTTTTTAGGACAGATGCAGACTACAGCTGCTTGTCCCACTTGTAACGGAACAGGTCAACAAATCTCAAATCATTGTACAAGTTGCAGAGGTTCGGGTGTTGAGATGAATGAAGAGATGATCGAGATCCAAATTCCAGCAGGTGTAGAAGATGGTATGCAACTTTCTATGAGAGGCAAGGGCAATGCAGGTGTGAATGGAGGTCCAGCAGGAGACCTTTTGATCAGTATCGAACAAAAACCAAATGAAACATTTACACGTGATGGAATGAATATTCATTTCGATCTTTATATAAATATTGCTGATGCTGCATTGGGTACACAATCAGAAGTTCCAACATTAAATTCTACAGTAAAAATCAAAATTCCACCTGGAACCCAAAGTGGAAAAATTTTCAGACTAAAAGGATTGGGAGTGCCTTCCGTTCAATCTTATGATAAAGGGGACCAATTAGTTCATGTACATATCTGGACTCCAAAACATGTATCTAGTGAGGAGCGAGCTATATTAGAAAAACTACGCAACATGAATAATTTTAATCCACATCCTTCAAGTGAAGATAAAGGATTTTTTGATCGAATGAAAGAATTTTTTAATTGATGCTCACACGCTTTTATATTGTAGTTGTATTATTTCTTTTTTTGATTTCTTGTGATAAAAATCAAGTTTATTTTAAAGAAATAAAAATTGAAAATTCATCCTGGGCATACCAAGATTCTATTGTATTCTCATGGGAAATGAAGGATACTACATCTGCATTCGATTTGTTATTGCACATGCATCACAATGCAGATATGAAATACCAAAATGTCTATTTAAATGTAAAGACAACAAATCCCGATCAATCTGAAATAAGCAATTTACTTTCTTTAGAATTATTTCAACCCAATGGCAAGAGCAATGGAGATTGTTCGCAAAATCAATGTGAGGCATTGATTCCACTTCAAGAGAATATTTCTTTTCCTCAAATGGGAAATTATAGTCTTACACTTTTTCAAAACAGTAGAGATAGTTTGATCACTGGCATCCAATCGATCGCATTAGAGTTGAGAAGGAAAAAATAGTTAAAATTTATTTTTAAAATAATTGTGATTTGCTAGTAACATTCTATTACTATTGAACACATCACTATGTATAAGATAAAAATGCATCTAGTATTTTTTATCCGATAAAAATAATTTTTTAAATCTCACCTTATGAAAAAGATAACTCCAAAGTCCAAATCAACCAAGCTTACATCTACTAAACCTAAAGCAACTAAGTCTACAGTAACAAGGTCAAAGATTAAAAAAATCGGATCCAAATCATTTTGTGCAATGCCAGTAGTTCCAATAAGGGAATTTCCAAGCGGATTTGACCCTAGGAGGGCTAGTGTGATATTGTCCAATTCAGCCAAATGGGCTAATATGACAGTATTAAAATATTGTTTTTTTACAAATGCCAATTGGAAAGGATCTGCAGCAGAAGTAAGTATAGTAAGATCAGCATTTAATACATGGAAAGCTATAGGAATAGGTCTAGAATTTCAAGAAATGACAGATCCAGAAGAAGCAGAAATTCGAATTGGATTTTTAAGAGGAGACGGTGCTTGGTCTTATGTAGGTCGTGAGATATTAACCATTCCGTCAACCGATAGAACGATGAATTTTGGTTGGGATATTTCATCAGATTTTGATACAGCATTACATGAAATAGGACACACATTAGGTCTTCATCATGAACATCAAAATCCAAATGCAGGAATCGAATGGAATGAAGAAAATGTCTATAGAGATTTAGCTCAGCCACCTAATTCTTGGAGTCGAGCTACGACTCATCATAATATTTTAAAGAAATTAAATCCAGCAGAAGTTGATGGATCCAATTGGGATCCAAATTCGATAATGGAGTATAATTTAGCGCCAGGTTGGGTAAAAAAGCCAGAGCAATTTTCAAATGGATTAACACCTGTAGGAGGTCTTTCAAGTGATGACAAAACTTGGGTAAAAAAATTCTATCCTCCAAAGAGAAAAATTATACCAGAATTAAAGTTATTCCAATCAGTGGAGATTACTGCTGCTGATGGACTTCAAGAAGATTTTTATTTTATTCCTAAAGTGTCGAAAAAATATAAAATACAGACAATAGGAAAATTAGACACAGTGATGGTCCTGTCTGAAATGATAGGTGGACGTCCCGTTTATCTTTCTGGAGATGACGATAGTGGTAAAGATCTAAATTCATTCATTGAAATGCGATTGATTAAAAATAGAAAGTATCTTATAAATATTCGTATTTTGTATCGACCAGCCAATGGTTCAGGTGGTATCGTAGTGACTAAATAATGTAAACCCAAGGTATGAATCCCAGAAATAATCCTCCAGTGCGACAGAATATATCGCGAGAAATGTTTTTTGAAAATGCGAAGCGAATCTCAGCGAATCCTTTGACTAGAATATCAAATAGAACAAGAACTCGAGTGAGTTCAATTATAGCCGATGAGGGATTGTATGATGCATTTGTAGATGTACATATGCATGCATTTACCAATAAGAATATTCCTAGAGATTTTGCAATCACTTCAACTGGAATTTCTAGGGATCTGTTAGAATTGGCAAGTAAAATTTTTGTAAAAAGAACACACCATTTAGTCAATTCTACACCTACAGAAATAATTGATGATTTATTGAGCCATTACCAGCAAACATTACATTTGCAAGAAAATGACTCAAAACCAGAGCTATTCTTGGTACTCCTCATGATGGATATGGAAAGAGGTATCACTGGAGGCGTGGAAGAAGATTTTATTGGCCAAATGAAAAAAGTATTGGAATTAAAAAACGATTATCAATTTAGCTATGGATCAGATGTTGATAATTTTACTGGAAAAGATCATTTGCTTCCATTTCTTGCCATTGATCCAAATAATCCAGATGCCTTTAGTTTGTTTCTTTCGGCTTTCGCAAAGACTATCAATGACACTGATATGGATGAATTAGAGCAAACCACACCTTTCGTTGGAATAAAAATTTATCCAAGTCTTGGCTACCTTCCCAATCACCCGACACTAATGGATATCTTTGAAGTTTGTGAAGAATAAAGTATTCCAGTTACTGCACATGCGGGAGGAGAACGCACACACACATCCTATAAAGTAATGAATCTCCCAAGGAGTGAATACGACGCTACAAACGACCGATATATCGATAAGTGGGATGCTCCATTGGTGGCGCTGGAAAAAAATAGAAACAAATATTACAAACCAATTCTATTGTATCCAGATCGATGGAGACCAGTATTGGATGCAAATCCTGAATTAAAATTAAATATTGCACATTTTGGTAGTTCAGATGAATGGGCAAATAATAATGATCCAGATACATGGAATAGTCTAGATCAGACTTTTCGTTTAATCCAAGATTTCTCAAATGTATATGCAGATTTTTCATATGCTTTTGCTAAAAAGAAAAATATGCAATACTTGAAAAGAAGGATTGATGGAGACAGGTATTTAGCTACACGAGTGATGTATGGATCTGATTTTTATTTAAATGAAATTATGAAAGGCACCGTTACAGAGCATTTGAACAATGTGTTAAATATTATGCCTAGGCCTGATTACCCAAATATTTATTTTAGTAATGCGATTCGTTTTATGTTTGAAAAAGTGGTAATTCAATTCAATTGAGGCTAATTTTAATTAAGGGCTGTCCAAGGAATTTGACAGTTCTTTCGTTATCATGTGAAATCGTTCATTCGATTGCTTCGCACCACTCATTCATTCAAAGGATTTTTATTTTATTTTTTGATCAAGTCCTAATTGCTTAAAAATGTCATTTACTTTTTTTAAAAATTTATTAATTAATTGTCATCGAGGATTTGTAACGAAGTATTGGCGAATTTATCGCATAATATTGGACTAGGGTGTATTTCACTTTGATATAACTATTGCGAAATCAACATGGAAACAGAATCCGACCCCATCGGGGTCGCATATTTTGTGGGTGGATTACATTTTCTATAAACAGAAAATCCCTGCAGGATTGCTTCGAAAAAAAATATAAATAATTAATGCGTTAGCAAATATATGGAGAAAATGATTCGAAATTTCTATTGCGGAATATGAGCTATAACTAAAAGGAAATAAAATGCTAATTTAAATTGCATTCAATCCATCAAAGTATGCCTTAACGCTTAAAAGGCTTGCCTATATGACATAATTTCCTCCAAATCCATACATTATTGACCGAGACTATTGTTATTCTAGTCCTAAACTGACAAAATAACTGACAAAATTTCAACTTTTGCGACTTGGCATAGTTAATGATCACACATACACGAAATACATTTTTATTTAATTACAACAAAAAAATTATTATATGAAGCCAATTAATGATCGCGTAGTCGTAAAGCCAGCTGAGGCTGAAACGAAGACCAAAGGAGGAATCATCATCCCCGATACTGCCAAAGAAAAACCACAAAGAGGCGAAGTGGTAGCAGTAGGACCAGGAAAAGAAGACAACAAAATGACTGTAAAAAAAGGTGACATCGTCCTTTATGGAAAGTATGCAGGTCAAGAATTCAATTACAAAGGTGTAGATTACCTTATCATGAGAGAAGATGACATTCTTATTGTCATTTAATCAAATTTTTAAAAATTAATATTGTAAACAACGTTAAAATACTAAATAAAATGGCAAAGGATATAAGTTTTAATAGTGATGCTCGCGAAAAATTAAAAGCGGGTATTGACAAAATAGCAAATGCTGTAAAAGTAACATTAGGTCCAAAAGGGCGAAATGTAGTCATTCAAAAAAGCTTTGGCGCTCCACAAATTACAAAAGATGGTGTGACTGTAGCAAAAGAAGTAGAACTAGAAGATGCAGTAGAGAATATGGGTGCTCAAATGCTTAAAGAAGTAGCATCTAAGACAGCAGATATCGCTGGTGATGGTACGACTACAGCTACTGTTTTAGCTCAAGCAATGGTAAGCGCAGGAATGAAATATGTCGCTGCTGGAGCGAATCCAATGGATCTAAAAAGAGGTATCGACAAAGCTGTCACTGCTGTTACCGCTGATCTAAAAAAACAATCAGAGGAAATAGGCAATGATTATAGCAAAATAAAACAAGTAGGTTCAATTTCTGCCAACAATGATGAAGAAATCGGAAAATTGATTGCTGATGCAATGAAGCGTGTGAGCAAAGATGGCGTCATCACTGTAGAAGAAGCAAAAGGAACTGATACTTATGTTGACGAAGTCATCGGTATGCAGTTTGATCGCGGATATTTATCTCCATATTTTATCACGAATGCTGATAAAATGGTAGCTGCGTATGAGAATCCATATATTTTGATCACTGACAAGAAAATCTCAAACATGCAGGAGATCGTTCCAGAGCTAGTCTTAAAGTAGTAGCAGTAAAAGCTCCAGGATTCGGAGATAGAAGAAAAGCAATGCTTGAAGATATCGCAGTACTTACAGGAGGTGTCGTGATCTCTGATGAGAAAGGATATAAACTAGAAAGTACAGAATTGACAGATTTAGGTCAATCTGCAAATATCGAAATCGACAAAGACAATACGACGATTATCAACGGAAAAGGAAAGAAAAAAGATATCGAAGCTCGTATCGCTCAGATCAAAGTTCAAATCGGCGAAACAACTTCCGATTATGACAAAGAAAAACTTCAAGAGAGATTGGCTAAATTAGCTGGTGGAGTTGCAGTATTGTATGTAGGCGCTGCTACTGAAGTTGAGATGAAAGAAAAGAAAGACAGAGTTGACGATGCGCTTCACGCAACAAGAGCTGCTGTTGAAGAAGGAATCGTTGTCGGTGGTGGAGTTGCTCTAGTAAGAGCGATCGAATCTGTCGATAAGATGAGAAACGGCAACGAAGACGAGAAATTGGGTATCGACATCGTGCGCAAAGCATTAGAAGCGCCACTTCGCGTTATTGCTGACAATTCTGGTGTAGAAGCATCTGTAGTATTGATGAATGTAAAATCCAAGAAAGGATCTTTCGGTTACAATGCTAGAACAGATGAATATGAAGATTTGAAGAAAGCAGGAGTTATCGATCCAACGAAAGTGACAAGAATTGCATTGGAGAATGCAGGTTCTATCGCAGGTATGGTCTTGATGACAGAATGTGTACTAAGTGAAAAACCAAAAGAAGACAAAGGTGGGCATAGCCACGGTCATCCAGGAGGAATGGATGGAATGATGTAATCTTCTAGGAAATAAAATATTCCAATAAAAAAACGGCTGCCATGATATGGTGGCCGTTTTTTTTATTGCACTTTATGAAAGTTTTATTACCTTTAAATCAATAAAACGAATGTTATGATTCAAAAATTTATTGCAATATTAATATTTTGCCTAATCATCGCTGAATGTAAAGTTAAACAACCTACCACAGAATTAGGGTTCTCCTGTGAAATTGTTAATAACATAAAGGAAAAGGATCAATACTATAGAAAAAAACATTCGAATATTTTATCGCCTTATTTTCACTTATTGGATTCATTAATAAAAGTTAATGGATATGAGGAAGGTTCTAAAATTATGAGTTCAATTGATACAAAATTATTAAAAAGTCTAATTAAACAAGTTGATTCATTATTGAATACAACACATAAGTCTGAAAAAATAGTATGGGATTCACTTTGGAAATTGCAAAATGATTTGGATTATAAAAATGTAATGGATTTAATTAGCATAATATCCAATGTTGGATACTCAAACATTGATACGATTCCAGAAAAATGTGGTTTGGAAAGCTTTATTGTATTTGTACATACACCTGCTGAACTATGTGATACAGTTTATTCAGTAATTGAGAAGATCAATTTAAAATCTTTCAACCCTAATCGATATAGACACATCATGTGGCATCTAAATGGAAGGAACGGATTATTAAATATTTAACAGAATGAATAGATATCATATATAATTTGAGCTTATAAAAATGAAAAGACAATCGATGTTTATTACCTTTAAATCAATAAAACGAATATTATGATTCAAAAATATAATGCATTATTAATGCTATTCCTAATCATCGTTGGATGTAAAGTTAAACCATCGACCAAAGCCTTAGGGCACTTCCTCTTAGTGAAGCAGAAGTCTTAAAAAAGAATTTAATTGAAATAAAGAAATTGTAGATTAATGGATAATAATTTTTAACAAATGTGTTTTGGTTTAAGGTGATTTTTTATTTACAGAGCAACATTTAATTATTAAATATAATAAATTTTATGAAAATAATATTTCTAGGAATTCTTGTGTTAGTAATTGCATTTTTCGAAAATCAAGTTTATGGACAAGAAATGCTTTATTTTGAACTAGACAAAAATTCAAGATTTGTACCCAAGGATAAAATAATGTCTGAAAGTTCACTTGATATTGAACTGATTGATTTTAATCAAAATGGCTCTTTCTTCGATTTTTATGATCAGACAAATGATGCGTCTAAGAGCGATTATTTAAAAATTACGCATACTAAAACAAAAATGATTGCAGGAGGCCCCTTGAAACAAACTAGAACTATTTTATTTAATGAAATAAGTTATACTATATTTATCAACTCCTTGACTTCTTGTGTGATGTTAGTGAAAAACAATCCCAAACTAAAAGCTCATGATTACATATTGTCAGATAAATTAAATAGTAGCAAACTGCTTGACAGTAAAAGCAAAATAATAGATAATCAAGATTTATTAAATAAAGGATTCAAATATACTGCTTTTATGTTTTGGTTTCCTTCTTGTGGGGGATGTGTCACAGAATTGAAGCGATATAGTGAATTCTGTGCTAAGTATGATTCGAAAACTGTCAACTTTATTTTAATTTCATCATTGGATTTTATGAGTTCAGTTCAAAAATTTCGAAATAAACATAAGCAACTACCTGATCAATATTTTTGTTCTAACGAGACATTGAATTCGTTTTGGAATGTGTGCGGATATCCATCTTTTCTTATAGTGGGCAATGACAAGCAAATACTAAATTATGCTTTTGGCATCAGTATGCATGATATAGTAGTAAAATACTCAAATTAATATGATGCTAATAACTATATTGAAAGTACTTTTGATAGGAAATAGCCTTACTTATTATAATAATTTTTACCAGCAAATTACGGATAAATGCTGTGACGTTAATGCAAAAGTACAAATTGATACTATGTTCATGCCAGGTGCAAATATTCCACAATTGATTGGGCTCAATATTATACCCAATGAGCAAAATATTTTGGATAGTAATTGGAATCTTAAACCTCAGTTTAGATACTACAATACAAGCAACCTTTTTCATATTAATTTCAAAAAACTTATATTAAATTATGATGCAATTTATCTGCAACCAAATAACTGGACGAATAAAGATTGTATAGAGATCATAAAATGTATGCTCAAAATTAATCCTAAGCTTAAAATAATCATTTATCAGCACTTTTCACTAGCAGTTTGGGATAAAGAAATATATGAATATGAATTACAATCGTCCTATAAAGTATTTATAAAAGAATTCAAAAAACACATTGACAAAAGGATATTTATTGTTGATTTTGGAGAATTTATCAAAACGAATATTAATACATGGGATCGATATTTAGATCGCGATTTACATCCAACGAAACTTGGTACATCAATTATGGTGGAGAAGCTTTTTGAGTTCTTAAAGAAAATTATTAATGAAAGGAAAAATTCTTATTAATGCATGAAAATGTGATGTCACTTTTGAATTAAACTAATTTTATAATGTAAAATGATGTTCTTGTATAATATTATCTTTAGCTGTTTATTCTTTGCTGAACCTACCAAAATATTACTCATTGGTGATAGTTACCTCTATATTAGCAATGTGGATTCATTACTATCACAAACTGCTAGATTCAATCAAAAAAATGTTGAAATTACATCAGTACTGTTTCCAGGCACAAGCATACAAAGGCATTTAGATTCTGGAATTAGAAATAGTAAAGATCCAAGGACAGGTAAAATTTATCCAGAGAATCCAGCGATAAACTATTTGAAAAATTATAAATGGGATTATGTTATTGTTCAAATGCCACCTGAAGTACGACCAAATGAAATAAAAGATGAGTTTGTTGTGCCCGTGCAAAGAATTAGAAAATGGATTGGCGAAGAAACAAAGTTAATTTTACTTGTTCCAGCTATTCAAGGATACAATAATTTTAAAAATAGATGACGAGTATTTTGAATTTAATTTTAAAGATATTAAAAATAAAATAGTTGGTTTCAAGAGCTTATCTTATTCAAACAAATATGACATATACTTAGGTGAATATGTAGATACAGCTACTAGATTCAAAATTGAATTAGATGAAGGATATTATTATAAGAGCTTAGGTCAAATAATTCATGAAAATCCAGAATTCAATTCTTTTTATATCTATCTTTGGACAGCAAAAATGGGTGCAGATGAGATATTAAAGCTGCAAAATTTAGATAAAAAGAAAACATTAGTAATTTCTTGTTTCTACTATATTCACAGAAATGTTTCTAAAAAAATATTGAAAAAATTGGTATGCCTGGAATTATAACTAGAGAAAGTTCAATCGTCAATTTAAATCGAGAATTTTCTATCTTTGGTTGGCCCTCAGGAACTCTTTGTTCAAAATCAGGAAGAATTATAGCTAATGGGTTAACTGTAAATGAAGCATTAAAAGTTTTAGAAAAGATGTGATAATAATATTTGCAACTAATTTTAATTCCTTCTCCGATTGTGAAGTTTATAAATCTATACATTACAAATGGTATTTTAATTTGCTAGCTAGTAACTAAGATCGGAGTTTCACACTACTACCAATCCAACTATAAGGCTCCACTCACAAAATCAAAAAAGTTTTCAGGACTAATAATGGTAGCAGATGATTCTGGATATGCTTGAATAAAAGATTTCGGCACTTTGACTTTTTTGTTCGAGTTCCATTTGAATTCAAATGCATGCAATATTCCATTACGCTCTTCAACATAATCTATTTCCTGCTGAGCGCTCGTTCTCCAAAAATAAGGATTGACCCATTGTTCTTGATAATGCAATGTCTTCATGCGCTCAGAAATCAGGAAATTTTCCCACAGAGCCCCGACATCTGGACGTAATGAAACTTCATTGAAATTGGCAATGATTGCTTTGCGAATGCCATTGTCATAAAAATAAATCTTGCGCGTCGAGCTAATTTCATTTCTGAGATTGCGAGCCAATGGCTGTAATCTAAATATTAAGAATACTTTTTCCAATAAACGAATATACTCTTGAACAGTGTTCTTGTCTATTTGAAGTAAATTAGAGAGTTCATTATATGAAACTTCTTGACCTAATTGCAACGCTAATGCGCGAAGCAATTTATCCAATATCTCAGGTTTTCTTATTCCAGATATTGACAATATATCTTGGTATAAATAACTTCCCATAAGCTGTTGAAGAATTAGTCTTTCTTCTCCTTGATGGGTAATCACTTCGGGATACATTCCATATATGAGCCTTTGTTCCAATTGTTGTAAGCTTTCCAGATATCCTTTATATTGGACAAATTCAACCCAAGAAATAGGATAAAGC
The DNA here is from genome assembly GCA_016722295.1 of Saprospiraceae bacterium. Taxonomy (GTDB): domain Bacteria; phylum Bacteroidota; class Bacteroidia; order Chitinophagales; family Saprospiraceae; genus Vicinibacter. The sequence goes on along the minus strand of JADKGL010000026.1, from coordinate 540,035 downwards.
ACATATTCCCATTTGCGTCCTGTCAGAGGTTCGTTTATTAAGCCTGATACCTCTAATGCAGATGATCCACTAACCAAAATTTGAATATCTTTCATTTGATCAGTAATAAGTTTGAGTGTTAATCCGATGTTTTGGATTCTCTGTGCTTCGTCAACAAATATGACTTTATAATTGCCTAGGAGTTGCTTAAGTCCTTGGGTATTCGCTGTACTCAATTGCTGTTGTACAATAGGGTCATCGCCATTAAAAAATAAATATTCAAGCTTATTTTCTATACACAATTGATTGAGTAATGTCGTTTTTCCAACTTGTCTCGGACCAATTAGAATAATCGCTTTTCCCTTGAATAATCGCTTTTGAATGAGTTCTAAAATTGAACGCTGTATCATAAAAATCAAATTATTCACCAAATATACATCTTTTTGGTGAATATATTCACCAAATTTATGCTTTTTTGGTGAATACTGCTAAAATCTTGTTGAAATGGCGAAAAAGCACTTTAGCCCAAGTCAATCAGATTCAAGTTTTTATCTTTTCGCCAATTTGTCAGAAAAGGATTAATGGGATAATAGTTGTTAGTTGTTAGTAATTAGTCGATAGTTAATAGTGATAATTAATTCTTTACTATTTACTTCCACTTTCCACTTTAACTTTACTTTTCACTATTATCTTTTAACCATTATCTTTTCACTATTGTCCTTTCACTATTATCCATCATCTATTTATCTTCACTCCAATTCCTTCCAAAAATGAAAGCCTAAAATACTGTATGAGTGATTGTAGTAAAATTTATGAGAACGAATGTTCCGTACATAAGTATTAAGTTCGATAGTCTTACATTCATTTTCCTTTGCCCATTGTTCGATATGTTCAAAGAAAAATTTACCAAGGCCTTTGGATTGATAAATTTTATCGATCACTACATTATCAACTTCAAGTTGCTTTCCTGAATAGAATCTTATCGTAATCCAGCCACTGGAGATTCCGATCAATTTGTCTTCATGGTAAAGTCCAAAACAATAATAAGTTGGCATCTGAAACATTTGTTGCAAATAGTTTTGCAACTGATCTTCTGAGAACTTTGGATTGAGTTGAACCCCCAACTTAGCTATCTCTGGGATTTGATTTTGATTTAATATTTTAAATTGAGGGGCTAGATTCATATCAATATTTTTATAGGAATGAAATGCATAATTATTATGCAAGATACTAATTGTACTTAAAATGAAACTGAAATATTCTGGACTGGAGTATGTTCATAAAATAAAAAAGCCCCCAAGAATGATGGAGGCTATTTTAAAATAGTAGATATTGTAATTATTCACTCTTTATGACGATGAATTTAGAATTCAATTTTAGTTGTTGATTTTTTGTAATCTCTAAATAGTATATTCCTTCTGGAAGTAGTGATTTACTGATTATACAATTGTTTTTTATACCTTTTTGTGTAAACACAGTTTGACCCATTTGATTCAATATTCGAAGATCAGCATGTTCATATCTTTCATGTAATTTTATAGAAAAAATACCACTATTCGGGTTTGGAATGATTGCCACAAAATCTCTAAATTTATCCACTGGATTTAGTCCAACAGAAATAATATCTTTTAACAATTGATGACTGACTTGATTTGTAATTACTGGAAGGTTGTAATCGAAGTAAATTTCAGCTGTATTATGAATTTTACTTCCAAGAATTGCATTTGCATTTGGCTTAATTTTAAATTTAAAATATCCTTGAGAACCTGGATCATCTTGACTTTGTGGAGGAAGCAGTATCCGCAAAAATCTTACTTCAAGTAGTCTATCTTTTATCGTATAGGTATAATTTGGAGAAGAGGCTGCCAACATCTCAAAGCTTGAAAGATCCAAATTATCATCTAACTTATCTTTAAGTACAACTTTAAATGCAGTATCTGTTCCAGTATTTTGGAATCGAATCAAATACTCTATATAATTTGCTCTATCGATTATTGAATTGATACCATAACCTGTAGGAGATCCAATCTTATCATTGGGATCAAATGATGACACTGATTGATTGCATTGTTTATCTACAAAAAGATCCTCATCATCTTCCTTGAACATATTTACATATCCCAAACTCATCGCTACATTCGGATTCTGTTGATATCCACAATATTCCACAGCAAGTGTAGGTGCAGAATTTCCAGGATGATTTTTAACTTGATTTACAAATAATCTATAGGTCTTTCCATTCGAAGGGCGCTCGATAAATAGATGTTGATTTTTATTTAATTTAAACTCAGAGCTTTGCATTGGCAGGATATCGTCTTCTACAATAAAATATTTGCTGAGCTGATCCATATCTCCTGTACCTGAATTCCATATATCGAAGATGACTTTATCTTTATCACAAGTAGATGAAATCTTTAAACTTGCTTTATTCCACAGTGTACTAACATTGCATAATGAATCGGGATAAATATGTGCTTCTACACAATGGGTCATTCCTGGCTTTGTAGCGTTACAATCATTTTTTACATTGAGTATAAAATAGCCTGACTCAAACATGGAGACATCTGGCAGATTGAAGTACAAGTATGGCAAATTAATAGAACTCGGTTGGATACTGCTTGAAATATACTCCATGTGATTATCCAATTTCAAAGCAATGGAAACATTCTTTGCTGTTTCGGTCCCAATATTTGCGTAGTGAATGTCATATTGCCAAATTTCACAAAACCGTGCAACAGTCTTTAAATTTACATCGACATTCATCAATGGGCAAGTGATAAAACTCATAATTCCATACTCTAGATTAATATCTTTTGTTGAACTATCAATATCCTGTATAAGCCAATCTGAACAAATAGTTGCATATGGATTTTTATAATCTAGTTTGAAATAATGTCTTCCATAATTTGATTTTAAAATATTGTAATAAGTCTGATGACTAATAGTCGTTTTGACTTGATTGAAACTATCAATAACTGTGACATCTCTTTTTCTCTTTTCGTTACTGTCATAGCTACAATTATTGTTGGTGTCTTCATAGATTGATGTCAAAAAGGGAATTCTCCGACCAGCAGTTCCTGAGCCATTTACCGTAATTTGATAGTCACAAATTGCGCCATTACAGCCTCTCAAGAACAATGAATACACATTACCTATTTCAAATGCGCCTTGGATGGTTAAAGAAGTATTATATATACAATTTCGATCACATACTATCGAACGATTAGGATTGCAATCTTCAATTATTCCAACTTGTAATCCATCCACATTTTGACAACTGAATGCTCGTACCTCAAAGGAAATAGATGTAGTTCTAGCGATAAATTTATACCAAACTGTATTGTAATCAGGAGCACCTATAGTATCTCTACATCCAAGTATACCTGGCGAATTGTGAATAGCTGGCATCATACAAGTAATCCCAGATAATTCATCTGCATCATTGACAATTGGTGCATTTTCACATGTCAAACTATATGCTGGAGTACACTGACTTTGAAGTGAAAAATTGAGCATTAAGCTCAAGAAAAATAATAGTAAAAGTTTATGTTTCATGATAATTATATTTTAAAATTGGATAATTATATTCGTTTAATAATATTGATGCTACAAATGTAGATAGAGCTGTATGGCTTATCAACTAAAAATTCTGTATTTTGTAGCTTATAATTTTTTATTAAATTTATATAACTAACTGATTATAATACACTTATAAAACAATTTTGTACTAAAAATGAAAGAAAAAAATACTTTTTTAGAGCTTTATTTTATTCTAAATGAGGAAGAAAAATCTAAATTTTCCGCATTTTTGAAAAAACATGATGAAGATTACTATGCAGAATTTCAAAAATGTAAGGGGATTTTGAGTAGGAAAAACAGAGACATTGCGACAATTAAACTCCACGTATTTGAAAAATTATATCCCAATTTGAAATATAAAGATGTCAGCATTCGGCTGCTTTTTTCTGACTTATTGTCTTATTTAAAAAAATTTCTTTATTATGATCAAAATCAACAGCAACTTGAATATAATATCGATTTAAATTATTTAAAATTTCTGCGAATTAATAATCAGAATAGACTATTTGAAAATCAACATAGCACTATTTTAAAAAAATTGGATGAACAAGATTCCATCTTATCTCTAAAATTTGAAAAAATATGAAGTGATTTATGAGCTCTGCCAATTTGAATCAACTACAAATAGATTCGATCATTCCAATTTCAATTCATTGATTGAAAATTTAGACATCTCTCATCTCATTAAAAAATTGCATCATTATATTGAGTTACTTACTATCGAATCCATCAGTTCAAGCTCTATACATTTTCCATTAATTAAAGAAAGTATTGATTTAATCTATTCAAAAAAGTGGGACGAGATTCCAGAAATTTCAATTTATTTAAAGGCTATAAAATTGATTAAAAATTCAGAAGACGAAAACAATTTTTTTGCTTTCAAAGAATTGATGAATTCCAATTCGCTGAATTGGGGATTGAACGAGTTTCAGTTTTTTGGAAAAATTGCATTAAATTATTGTATCAAAAAAATTAACCAATTTCATGCAGAGTTTTATGTCGAAACACTTCATTTATACAATCATGGCGTCATTCATAAATGGCTTCTGGAGAATGGTAAAATGAATGGTGTAACTTATAAAAACATCATATCTCTATGTATTCGAATGAAAGAAATAGAACAAGCTGAATATTATCTTGAATCCTATAAACCATTAATCAATGAAGACATCAGTGAGAGCTATTATCAATTCAATAAAGCTAGAATCCATAAAGAAAAACAAGAATATAAAAAGCCTTAGTTCTTCTAAATTCAAATATTTTTAAAAACCCATTGATCGAAGTCAATGCTCGAATTGAAGTGATCAAAATATTATTTGAACAAAAAGAGTATGAGCTTTGCATTAATAAAGTACAATCAGCAATGAATTGGATTAAGCGCAATAAAGAACTTGGATACCATAGAGAATACTATATCAATTTTTTAAAATTAACTTTGCGCGTTTGTACTTCCGCTTTTAGTGGAACTAAAGAAGAAAATAAAGATTTAATAAAAATGATTAAGACCGAAGCCAGAATGGTAGAAAAATCTTGGCTGCTTGATCAATTCACTAAAGCAATGAATTAAGTGCAATCAAAAAAAATTACACTTATTTGTTGTACTATAAAATACAGTGTAAAGATGAAATAGCTCTAAAATCTACTTCTGCTCGTTGTTCAAGTAATTCTGCTTGAAAAAAGTACTGTACTCCTTAAACGTTTTCAGCTTCAAAATCTCTCGATAATTTGTTTGATTTATAATGTAGATCTCATAATTTTCAAACACCGAACAAAATTCTTTTGGTTTTCTTTCGACACCTTTATAGTATTTCATTGCCATATCCTTATTGTCGAATTTTTTAATATGGATTAAGGGCAAATTATTGTCGGGATCCAAATCAACCATAGACATTTTTAGATTTTCTGTTTTGTGATAGCGAATATTGTAATCTGAAATTGAGATTTTAATTTTGTCCAACAATTTGTCTTCAGGCTTAAATAAAACGACTACTGCATAATGGAGTTTATCATCCTCTATTTTGAACTGAGCACTGTTTAATTCTGCAGATGTGACCTCTAAGAAAGCATCTTTATCGCCTTTTAGAAATCTCAATATTTCTTTTGCTTTAGTCTCTTCAGTTGTCGCTGGAAAATTCGCAATCACATCTCTCAATGCATTGATGTAGACGTCTTTCCCTTGAGTTTTAGCAACACAAAATGCAGACAACAATGCAATCTTTGGAGAAAGCACATGTGGCGAATTTAGTTTACTTTTGATCGCTTGTAAGAGATTGAACGCATCGTCATACTTTCCAGATTCATAGAGAGCATATGCTTTCTTATAATTTGTCGAGATCTCATCTTTTTTAATGAACTCACTACGCGCTGATTCAGGATCAGTGAGATACTTTCCGTAACGGCTATCAGGATATTCATACTTTATTTTATCTGAGTAAGACAGGCTACATGCAGCATCATTCTGATCGAGACAGTTTAAATACAAATAATAGAGTGCATCTGGCTTTCGTTCAGTGTTGGGATACTTTGAGATTAACGATTCTAGAGTACCGGTTGATTTAGAGTAATTATTAATTTTCTCTCTATATAGTATACCTAAAGCATACATTGCTTCTTGAATTTTTTTGTTGGCGGCTTCTATTTCTTGAGGTGTATTTGGAATCCCACTTAAGATTTGCGCGAGATCAGCTTCTAATGAGTCCCCACTTTCTTCATTTTTCTTTATATCAATTTCATTGAATGTAAAGGAGTTTTTGTTTTCTCTTCGCCAATGATCTTCTAATACTCTATTTCCCCAATAATCTTTGAATTCTGACCTTCCTCTATTGCGCAATCTGTCATCATAAGCAAAGAAAGTTGAATTTACTTGCTTTGTTCTGTTAAAATTTTCTTCAATTGAAGTTTCACTAAGATTAAATCCATTTTGGTTTAATTGAAGTGATTGTGGTGGGCTTAAGATTTCTGCATTCTTATTTTTTTTCTCACTTTTTATTTTTATTGCAAGAGCTCTTTTTTCTTTTACATTCAATGTCGACAATTGTATCAAGCTGTCATTAAGATTGATGATCTCAAGATTGGATGCGATCTCTGAGAGGTTTGCAGCTATAGCTCCCAATTCTGCTCTCCTTGGATCATTTTTTGTAATATTCAATAATGTGCTATCGTAATAATATTTTGCCTTTAAATAATTCTGTTGATCAAAATTCATTTGCGCTAATAGCAAATAAGAATCTGCCTTTTGAGATGTTGACGTATTTGGTGATTGGATAGATTGGTTTAGATATTGTACCACTTCGTCTACATTCTTTTGCTGTAGAGATAATTGCGCTAATGTAAAATAAATCTCACCAGCATAATCTATGTTTTTTGGATCCTTGATAAGTTTTAATAATCCATTTCTCACAACTTCAGTATTTTCTCCAGCTTTAGCATCATTCAAAAATGTATTTAACTTCGCGTGAAATGCCATATCATAATTGGGTTTCAATTTATGGCAATTGGTAAAGTATTCGTTAGAATTAACAAATCTGTTTTGCTGTTGATATAATTGACCGATTATGTAATTATATCTAGCTCTTACCTTTTTTGACTTGGTCAATGCAATGGCTTGTCGTAGAGATGTAATCGCTTCATCCTTTTTACCATTTTTGAGATGAAGGTCGGCAATTGAAGCATAAAGTTCAGCCTTTAATCTAGAAGGAGTATTGGGATCTTTTTCTAGCTCTTTGAATTGACTTTGTGCTTCATAGTATTTTCCACGTTCTATTAAATTTTTTCCAGACCAAAGTAAGCCTTCCCAATATGCTGGTCTATGTGGTATTAATTTATTTCCCTCATTCGTAATTTCATCATTATTTTTTTCCTTTTCAATTTTTACCGCTGGAATCTCTGGAAGTTTTTCTTCTTTTACTACTTCTGTAACGTTTTTACTGCCCTTTGTTTTAGACTTTTTTCTTTTTGCAGCTTCCTTCTTTGCTTTTTCTCTCGCTTTTTTCTTTTCTTTAATTTTCTTACGAGTTTCTTCTTTTTTGTCTTTTGCGTCCTCTTTCTTTTGTTTTGCTGTTTTAGCTTTTATCTTATTTAAAGTAGTTTTCTTTTTGTAAGGATTAAACTCATCGATTAAAAATCGAAATGAGTTTTCAGCTGTTTCATAATCTTTCTTTAAATATTGAGATTGAGCTAATAGTAAATAACAATCATCTGCCCATCGACTTACCCGATGTAAGGTAATATCAATAGATACTTTTTCTATGGCTTTATCCAAATTGGCTTTGACAACATCTGCACTTTCGATGGCTTGATAAGGGAATACAGCTAGTGTTTTATTATAATTGTCCTTGTGATTGGTTTCAAGGGCAAGAATACTTTCATTAAAAATTTCGTTAGCATTGAAGTAACCATTATATTTGGCTGTAGTATTGTGATAAAATCGACCAAGGGCTGAAGTTTCACCCTTTTTTCGTGTTGTAACACAAGATATTGCGAAAATCAGGATAAAAATCAGAAAAATATTGCGAAAACTGAAAAATTTCATGTGCTTTGATGAATCTTTACAAATTGATATATAACTAAAAACCTGCAAATTTATTTTAAATTTAGCACATTTTAAGCATGGCTTTCGATTGGAAAAAAACTAAAAGGCAAATAAGCGATCATTTACGGAAGAGTTTTCTTCTCACCATACGTGATGAAGACACTTTTGAAGAGACAGCGAGTTATCGCTTAAGCTTAAAAAATATCTATGTTTTATTGAGTACACTCGTTGTAGCAGTAGGGATCTTGTTGTTTTTGGTCATCATATTCACTCCTTTGAAACGGTTTATCCCTGGCTATGGAGATGTGAGATCCCAATCAGAATTTGTAAAGCTTCAAAAACAGTTACAAAGTCTTGAAGAAGAAGTTACTGCAAGAAATGTCTATATTGAAAGCGTACAAAGAATGTTAAGTGGAAATCCAGAAACTAGCTCAGATGTAACCAAAAATATAAAAATAAGCCAAGAAAAAGCTGATCCTATACCAAGGATCAAGGAAGATAGCCTGCTCAGACTCGAATATGAGGCTGCAGCCAAAGCAAAGTCAAATACCAAGCCTGCCGCACAAGTCCAAATCATTCAGAACAATTCAACTAGTTCACTTGAATCAACTAAGGCTTTAGATTTTTATACGCCATTACTTGGTACCTTGTCCGAGACATATAAGCCAGAAAAGAGTCATTTTGGCATAGACCTAATTGCTCCAAAAAATTCACCAGTGAAAGCCACCTTAGACGGTGCGATTATACAAGCAGATTGGACCTTGGAGAATGGCTATACGATCGCGATTCAACATGAACAAAATTTTATCTCTATATATAAACATAATTCGGCTCTGCTTAAAAAAACAGGCTCATATGTAAAGGCTGGAGAAGTCATTTCTATCATTGGCAATACAGGAGAACTTTCTGATGGACCCCATATTCATTTTGAACTATGGCAAAATGGTCGACCCGTCAATCCTTTGCATTTTTTGAGAGTGAATTGAATCACTCTTTCAAGCGATTTTAATGTGGTCTCATTCGGTCTCTTTCTTGAGGATTTGGGGTTGTGATAGTTGGTTTTTTGCCCGTATTGAAGTTTCTAAGATTATACGAAAGTGAAAGCATAAAGAATCTACTGATAGAATTCGTCACAACATCCTGAACGTAGCTTTCAAATACATTCCTGCTTATATTTTTATTTTGATTGAGTAAATCATTTACAGCAAAAGTGATCTCGCCGCGTTGATTTTTGAAGATTTTTTTACCAATACCAAGATTCCAAATATGCAAGATTTGGTCACCACTATTTTGAATATAATTAAAAGCAGATAGAGTATAATCTGTTCTCAAAACAAATCCTTCTAAGATAATCCAATTTAACTTTAATTTGGCAGATTGATTTATAAAATTATTGGTTTCTGAGTTTTCAAGATTTGTACTTGAAAGATTCAATGTAGGTCTCCACGACAGACTATAATCCACTTTGTCACTGATATTACTAGACAATGTTATACCAAAGTTAGTCGTGTGATTCAAGGTAGATAATTGAATACTATCAAGTATACCAGGAACATTGGAAAATGTATATCCTGCATCTAGATTAATGTTCGTCTTTAGTTTTATCAATGGTCTAGCATAGTTTACAAAACTTCGCAAAGAATAATTATTATCTAAGTTGACATATTGAGAGATTCTAGCAAAGGGGGCCACATTATATTTTGCAATTAATGGGTGATTAGAAGTTCCTTGATAACTAGCGCTCCCTATATAATCAGTCGTATAGCCGCCGCCGATCATGATAAAGAAAGTCGATGCTTTTTCAATATTGCTTGATTGATACCTTGCAAACAAATTATGTGAAACAGTTTGACTCAATTCTGGATTTCCAACAGAGAGTAAAAGTTGGTTCGAATTATTCAATACATCTTGAAGCTGTGCTATAGTAGGCAATTGAACGTTTGGGCGATATCCAAGACGCAAATTCGATTGAGGTGTAAATGTTTTTAACATGAAAAATGATGGCGCTACATTGAAAAATTGTCTTTGAATTGGCGATGTTAGAGCAGGAAAAATCGTTTGATTGTTAAGCAATGAATGCTGGAAATTTAATCTCGCATTAAAGTTAAGACTTTTGTCTTTATTGTAATTATATCCCGCTCCTATTCCATTTGTGAAATAGTCGTTTGAAAATTCAGAACTAAGACTTGAATTCAGACTTGAATATGTTTGATCAATGGACACAAAGTCATACGTTTTTTTATCCGATTCTTCTTCTTGAAAACTAGATCTAGCTGTAAATACCAATTGGCTTAATGCGCTGATTGGCTCTGTATATTCAAACTGAACTGAAGTATTTAGATTATTTGTCTTTGAATTGGCGATTTGGTCAAGACTGTCTTTGAGTAATTCTTTAAATTGGTTTCTCGAATAAAGATCAGATTCGGATTTTTTAGGTGCATATCCAGCATTCCATTCTATAGATAAGCTTCTCGCAGGTTTATGAAATCGATGTCTCCACATCAACATATTATTTAGGTTGTATGCATTATTTGTTTGCTTGCTTAGACTTTGTGATTGATTGGAGAGAATAGTAGCGAGTGTGGTATTGGAAAGATTATTGGTTTGATCAGTTTTTGATTGCAAATTCACACGAGGTCTGATGATCAAAGAATTCATTGTGTCGAGTTTTATCTCAAAGCGAGCTTGAAATCGATGATTCGCATTTTTTTGATCAGATTGGTTGTTTGATTTATAAATTTCTATCGGAGTATTGAAGTATTCTTGAGTGATTTGTTCTTGAATATTATTATCTGAAATATTAAAAAAATATGAACCTGTTATTTCCGTTTTTTTACCCCATTTGTCAGAATAATTCAGACCTACAGCATGGGTTAATGCAAGCCCACCTTGGCTGGGCACAGTGAAGTCTTGATTGCCGCCACCAAATCCACCAGGTCCTCGACCACCTCCTCCTCGTCCAAATCCACCACCGCGATCTGCATTACCTGTTAATCCAGTGATATCTTCTGAAGAAAAATTTTGAACATTAATATTATTGCTCATACCAATAATTGAGATTCTTCTATCTCCATCAAAATAATTCAAATTTCCACCTCCTTGGTACTTTTCCTCAAAGCCATATCCAGCATAAATTTTGCCAAATTGTCCTTGACGCATTCCTGATTTTGTAACAATATTGATTGTCTTGGTTGTATTACCATCATTAACTCCTGAAAAACGAGATTGCTCACTCAATTGATCAAAGACTTGTATCTTATCAACTACTTCTGCTGGTAAATTACGTAGAGCTGCAGTTGGATCGCTACCAAAATATGCCTTACCATCTACCAAAACTTGTTTTACTTGTTCTCCTTGCGCTTTAATCTGACCATTTTCGATAGTTACAGAAGGCATTTTACTTACTAAATCCTCTGAAGATGCATCTTTCAATACTTTTGCAGAACTTGCATTGAATTCAGTGGTATCATTTTTTTCTCGACTCAAAGGTGCCTTAGCTTTAACTTGTACTTCGTTTAGCTTTAAGCTATTGGATTCCAATACTATAGGCTTTAATAGTATGTCTTCATTCGAGATTCTTACTTCTTGTTTTAGTTCCTTGAAGCCTATCATGTTGACGATTAGGTCATAGGCAGATGGACTTACTGGTCCTAGTCTAAATTGACCTAAAGAATCGGTGTAGACGCCATTGACTAAGTTTCCTTTTTTGTCATATAGCACTGTTCTGCAATTTGACAATGCGGTATTTTTATCTTCAAGAACTGTTCCTGTGATATAAAAATCTTGGGCTTCTAATGAAAAGTAAAATGCAGAGCAAATCAGAAATGAAACTATTCGATTCAAAATAATGGATTTTATAATGTGAAGGTACTTTTGGGATAACCTCAAACTAACATGATGTTTACTTAATTTGTTTTATTCTGATTTTAATAAATATAGGAAATCCAAATATGTTAGCAAGCAATTAATCGGAAGTTATATATTAGAGAAAATTGATTTATTAAAAATTTTGAAAATATGGCTCAAATTTTGAAAAAACACACTACTTTTGGTTACCAAACCCCCAATAAACCGTCTAAAACTTGACGAAAAAAACAGGATGACAAAATTGTCTCGCTCTTTTTACCTATTAGTTTGGCTTTTGTATTGCTTGAACAGCAATGCACAAGATTGCCATACTCTTAGGAGTCAAGACTCTCTTCATCTATTGAATTTCTATAATTCTCTTACTGATAAAGGCTTGTTGAACTGGGATTTTTCAAAGCCTCTACATGAGATTGAACCAACGAAAATAAAATTAGCCGATGGATGTAGGATCAGCTATTTGGAACTCAATAACAGAAACCTAAATCTAGTCGCATTTCCTAAAGAGATTTTACAACTAAATAAATTAACTCAACTTCATTTGGTCAATTGCAAAATAGAAGGCAATATTCCAGAAGAACTATTTTCGTTAGCTGAGTTACAAGTTTTAGATCTTGGGACTAATTTGTTAAGTGGAACGCTTCCAAAAAATTTGGATCGTTTACGCAAATTGAAAACTCTCAATTTGTATGAAAACCAATTCACAGGATCCATTCCAGATGAACTGTATAATTTAACGAACTTACAAATACTTAATATTAGAGGAAATAAACTAAACGGTACCATTTCTCCTCAGATTAAAAATTTAAAAGAATTAGAACATTTGAGATTATTTTCAAATCAATTTACTGGTATTATTCCAAACGAAATTGGTGAATGTATCAATCTTAAGACGATTGCAATTCAAAATAATTTTTTTATTGAATTACCTTCCACTTTAGCTAATTTGTCTCAATTAAATTATGTGTATCTGGATAATAATTTATTTGAAAATATTCCTTTGCTTCAAAATCCAAATTTAATCACGTTTAGCATATTGAATAACAAGTTGACAATAGAAGATATTTTACCTCAATATCGGCTAATTGATAATAAGAGAACTGAGTTCAAATATAATATCCAAGATACTATCAATGAATTCAAGGAAGTCAAATTACATCCAAAAGAAAAGTATATTCTTCAGTCCACAGTAGATCAATCCATATCGACAAATCGGAGAACCTGGGTCAAAAAAGATGAGGAGCATCCAGTAAGTACAAACCATAGCTATGAGCTTGAATATAATAATTTAGTCGATAAAGATCAATATTATTGTTTGATTGCAAATCCAGAATTGCCGGGACTAAAATTGATCGTAAAAGATGATCTTTTAAGTGGAAAAGCTCAAGTAAATGAATATAGAGATACGCTTTGTGAAGGTTATTCGGAAGTGGTAGAAGATGTACGATTTGATGAAAGTCATCCAAAAGATTCAATATTTCTCTACGGAAGAGGAGTACAAGGACATGATTCAATAATGGTCGTTAAATTCTTTTTTAAACCAAATTCAAAATATGAAATCTCTGCTAAGTTTTGCTCCGGATCGACTTTTGAATTAAACGGTCAATACTATAACCGGCCTTCTACATATAAGCAAAATTATAAAAATTCTATAGGTTGTGATTCTGTGATTGTGTTGTATTTAGATTACTATGATGTGATGTTGTCTGAACCAAAATATTCAAAAGACAATTCAAACTCAAATTTATTCAATATTGATCCAAATATATATAACAATAGCACCAACAAAACGTATACATGGAGCAATGGCAGTAAGGAACCAATATTGTCTAAAGTAGCAATGGGAATTTATAAACTCTCTGTCACAGACGGTAATGGATGTGAGAAAGTTTTTTCTTATGACATTCAAAAATCAGTTGTTGGACTTGAAGAATCAGAATTGGCTTCGCAAATTAAAATTTCACCAAATCCATCTAGCAAAGATGAATATTTTGAAATTCAAATGAATACGAATGAGGTGTTAGATAATGATTTCACTTATAGTTTATTTAGTTTAGACGGCAGAAAATTCCGAGAAAATCAAGCTCTTGATTTTACTCAAAACAAAGCGATCATTTCAACGATTGGATTATTTCCTAGCACTTTTATACTACGCATAGAAAATTCAAAAAAGGGTTTTAAAGTAAATAAACGAATTACAATTCTTTAAAATAATTCCTAATTATCAATTGCTTATCCAAGCTAACTATTGATAAAATTCTAGTTTCAGTTAAAATACTTACTTTTGCACCAGAATTGTCATTAAGGTATATGTCGACTGCACGATCCATAGCATTTCATACTCTTGGCTGCAAATTAAATTTTTCAGAAACATCTTCTATTGGAAAAATATTTCGCAATGCAGGCTATGAAGAAGTCGAATTCGATCAGGAAGCAGATTATTATGTGATCAATACTTGTTCTGTGACAGATGAGGCAGACAAAAAGTGCAGATATGCAGTCCGCAAATCGCTGAGAAAAAACCCAATGGCAAAAGTAATCGTCATCGGCTGCTATGCGCAGTTAAAACCAGAAGAGATTTCATCTATTCCTGGTGTAAGTTTAGTTCTTGGCGCTGCTGAGAAATTTAATATTTTGAAGCATATCAATGAACTTGATGAATTTGGAACAACAGGCGCTATCGCTGGACCAGTATCTGATGCCAATATTTTTATACCTACATATTCAATAGAAGATCGCACTAGGACTTTTCTTAAAGTCCAAGATGGCTGCGATTACAAATGTAGCTTTTGCACTATTCCATTAGCAAGAGGAAAATCACGCAGTGGAACGATAGAAGAAATTGTAAAACTAGCATATCAAATAGGTGATCAAGCTTGTAAAGAAATCGTTCTTACAGGTGTTAACTTAGGAGATTTTGGACAAGGCACAGAAGTAATCGAAGGGCATCGCAGTAAGAAAGAAGCTCTCTTTATTGATCTCATTGCATCATTGGATGAAGTCAGCACGATTTCAAGATTCAGAATATCTAGTATAGAACCTAACTTATGTAATGATGAAATTATTGAATTTGTAGCGCAATCTAAACGGTTTATGCCTCATTTTCATATCCCATTACAATCTGGAGACAATGAGATATTGTCATTGATGAAAAGAAGGTATAAAAGAGAATTATATGAATCGAGAGTATCTAAAATCAAATCTGTAATGCCTCATGCGTGTATTGGAGTCGATGTCATCGTTGGATTTCCTGGAGAAACAGAAGAGCATTTTTTAAATACATTTCATTTTATAGAAAATCTGGATGTATCTTATTTACATGTGTTTACTTATTCAGAGCGGGATAATACACCTGCTGCATTGATGAATAATATTGTACCTGTGCAGCAGCGCCACAAGCGAAACGAAATGTTGCGCAATCTTTCCGAACAAAAAAGACGCGCTTTTTATGCATCTCAACTTGGATCTAAACGATCAATATTGTGGGAAAGGGAAGTAAAGAATGGATTGATGAGTGGATTTACAGATAATTATGTAAAAGTATTCACCAATTCTAATCCAGCATTGTTCAACACAATCCAAGAAATTCAACTTTCAAAAATAGACTCTGAGGGTTATTTTAGTATTTGATCTCTACTCTTGTCTTTGACTTGGCAAATATATTGGCTCTAAAATTGAAAATTCATCAATAATGATGTAGTCTATTTGATCAGCTTTTAACTCTTGTTGGATGATCAATTTATTATTGCTTAATGTCTGTTTCAAATTGTCAGGAATATTTCCATTTGTTTCCGACAAATATCCACTTATCAACATTTGGCTTGATTTCATATTCACTTGGATTAGACCCATTGCATTTTTGTAATACGCCTTAGTATATTTCTCCAATGATGTCGAAGGAATATGAATTTCCCAAGTAGATTTTTGATTTGGTTCACCTGGAATCATTTCTTGGAGTGTTATTCCTTTGATATTTCGCTGCATAAATTTTGGATTTGAGGTACTACAGTGCACATTTATAAATGCAATAAGTACCATAAACAAAGCATATTTCATTTGATTTCTAAGCATTTCTTTGTAGACTTAACTAATTATTGAGTTATATACAATTTTTTCCTTATTTCATTTTGTTGATTTCGGAATACCGCATTGTATACTCCAGGCATAAGATGAAGTTTAATTCTTTGTCTTTTTCCATTTAATTTTTCGCTATATAATTTTTTACCGTCAATTTGATAAATTTCCAGTAATGCATCCTTCATTCTTGAAGATGTATTCACGATGAAATCTCCTTGGTTCGGATTTGGTATCACACTTACATCAAGGTCACTATTTGAATCCTCATTGCCAACAATGAAGAGTGGTGTACAATAAGATGTATCAATACAACTATTTCGTTTTACTTGTACAGCATAAATTCCATTTTTTCCAATTGTTAAGTTGCGTTTTGTTTGACCAGCTATTGGTGCGTTTTGATTTTCACAGTCGAGCCATTGATAACTTGTAGCATTTACTTCATTGGAAACTAATTCTGTATTTAAAACAGTCACTGTATTGTTTGGCTGGATATCTATCGTCACATTATATCGGACAAAACTATCACAAGAGAAAATATCTTTATATGATTTTGTAATAATTCCAGATTTGAAAAGTGTATCACTCTCAAAAATAAATACACCACAAGCTCTGCTACTTCTTGTCTCCGTCTTCGAAACACAAGCACCCTGACGATACATATAAGTATAAGTTTCTGTTGTGTCTTGAGCACTTCCTATCGCGACGATTTTAAAATAAACTGCTTCATTGTCATTCGCGGGAGGAATATGGGAATTTGTTTTCCATAGATTTTGGTTCAATGTCATGGGTATTTTATTTTCTAATGATTTTGTCTTATGTGACCATAATAAATAAACTTCACTTACACTTTTTTCATACTCAATAGCTGCAGAAATTGACATTAATGAATTTCTTGGAATATTTATACCACTTGTAATTTTGTTACTTGGAATTGTTTTTACAATTTTTGGAAATGATTCTCTATCCTTTATATCGACTTCCCAAAGACCTCTTCCCCATGTGGCTGCCTTCAGCGTATTTGAGCCATAATGAATTTCAAAATCTCTAACTGTCATGTTCGGTAGATTGGTATTATATAATTCCCATGTATTACTTTTCATAGGTTTTGTATAAACTCCTATTTCTCCACCTACATATATATTTCGAGCTGGGGTATGATCTATAGCCAATGCACGAATAGGCATATTGCCAATATTAAATGTAATGTTAGTCCATGATTTACCTAAATTATGAGAAATAAATACTTTTTGGATATCAGCTTCATATCTTTCATAACAAACAACAATTGTTGAATCGAACTTTGGATCAAAACAAATATCTGCTACACTAAATCCGGGCAATCCTGTACTAATAGATTTCCATGTCACTCCTTTGTCAGTGCTCAACATTAATGCTGCATTTCTAGAAACTACAACAAAATTACTATTATTTTCAGCGATTGCAGCATGATGAAGTATGCCTAATTTTGGTGACCCTGCAACACTCCAAGTGTTAGGCTCTCCAAACTGATCACTCACAAACATGGTATCTGAAAAGTGATAAATCTTCATATGATCTGAAGGATCCACCAATAAAGGCGCAATCCAATCTGCCTGATCACTACCTCCTTGAGGATTATTGGTTCCGAGTCGAGATCGTCCTCCATCTTCAGTGCGTTGTCTCGAACCATATTGCCAACTTCCGACCATGATATCTCGATTCAAAGGATGCACAATGGCTTCCATCCCATCTCCACCATTCCACTCTAACCAGCCATTTTCATTTATTATACTTGTTCCATTGTCTTGAGAACCTCCGATAGCCACTTGTTTGTCAGATTGGCTAATGCCAATGCGATAAAATTCACGGACACTTGTGCCATTATTTAATCGCTCCCACGAATTTCCAAAATCAAAACTTCGACAAAAATATCCATCAGTTCCGATATAAAACACTCCTTTGATACAATTAGCGGCTCGTAAATCAGCGTGAGTATATTTATCATCAGGTGCAGTAGTGTTCCATTGATTGATGGGAGCAAAAGTTACACCTCCATCGCGGCTACCTTCTAGGTTGAGATATCCACTAACCATATTTAATGTATCAACATCAGAAACTGCAAAATATCCAACACTGTTTGACGACATGCTTCCCAATTTAACAAAAGTAGCTCCTCTGTCATTAGATTTATAAACACTATTGCCATTTCCACTTGCAAAATAAACATTGTTAGGTTTGGCAGGGGTTACATCTAAAAATCCATTAATATTATTGGCACCATTAAACGTTGGCAAAATACCAGAGGCTTTAAACGTTAGACCCATATCACTAGAAATAGTTAATGTAGATTTTACAGCAGTATTTGTGTGTATTAAATAAACATAATTTGGATCTGTGGGATGAAATTCTATATCGCTAATAATTCCACCTGGTATAAGAACTGTAAAAGTTGCTAAATTATCAGAAGAACGATACAATCCATTACTAGTGGCTATAAATATGACATTTTTCACTCTTGGATGAAATCGTATTGCATGAACTGATAAATTTTTTCCCAAGCCACCGAATCCATTACTTGAATTTAACACAGTGGAATTCCATGTATTGCCTCCATCAGTACTTCGATAAATACCGTGTGTGAATCCATTGTTTGCATTTCGAATATTGATCAAAATATCATTAAAATTCAAAGGATCTGTATCCATCGTATTGACACCTGTAGCAACTAAATAATCCGTTGTATTCTTCCATGTTTTACCTCCATCCATTGTTCTCCAAAATCCGCCACTGCGTGATCCCATATATAATTGGTCAGGATTTTGCCGATTCACTTCAAAACATTCTATTCGTCCAATTCCAGGATTGTATCCTTCGCTAATATTGTCTGCACTATAAGGACCTAAATCAACCCAAGCAGGGCTTGCACTTCGTGTCACTGCATTCTTTTTAAACTCTTGAAATGCTCTTGAGGCAATATAATGATCTACATGTTTGCGATCTCCATCAGGATAATATTTGCCTTCGTTCTCAGATTTCCATCTCATGAATTCAGTCCAACCAGAGCCTTTTTTAAATCTATCTACGGTCGAAAAATAGTCCTCAGCCATTCGACAGACATCATAAAAATTGACATCAGTGTCATACATAGCGCTCTTATATTCTGCTTGGGAACTAAGATTACACGTATAAAAAATGAAACAGATAAATAGACTGAAATTTATTATTTGTTTGGCTTTCATGCGATTAAACTTATGTAAAAAAATATCTCACTATTAGAAGGCAAGATACAGAAAAAGACTTAAATGAGGCAATTCTTATTGCCATTTCAAATACAATATGTACCTTTCCTTAAAGCAATAACGTATAGCTTGAGTAAATGTAATCATAGATTTGAAAGAAAAATTGTACAAAAATCTTAGAAAAAGAAATCAATTAATACAATCTTCGCTTCCCTTGATCTTCGCTTTTTCAGTCAATTTGATCTCTGCGATTTTCCAATACATTTCTGCCTCTTCCATTTTACGTTGATCTTTATACGATATTGCTTTTATGGGATTTATAGAAATTTCTATAGCTGTAGTTGTGTTGTTACAAGTTTTGCCATTTTTATATTCTAGACAAGAAAATTGCAATGTTTTGTCGTAGAAAAGGAGATCACTTGTGTTCAAATTGAGCAATTTTTTCGCTTGATCAAATGGTTTTGATGGAAAAAAAATGTTGGATAAAATTTTTCCATTTGGATCTATATTTCCATATAAAAATCCTCCCTTTCGTCCATAAGAATCTGCAACAAAAGTAATGCCCTGAGTAGAATTAAGTTGGGCTGTTTTTATTTCTAACTCTTTGTCTGTTTTATAAGCATTACACCATAGCATTTCTCCCATTGCATTTGTTTTAATCACAAGAAGGTCCATTCTTTTTTCTGCATTAGTGACAGATCCTAAAAAATATAAATCGCCATTTAGAGATTCAATAATTTTATTTGTAGAAATTTGAGGATATTGATCTCTATCGATATGTATAGTGAAATTATTTTCTGAATTTCCTTTAGAATTTACTTGAATGACTGGTAAGGTGTAATACTTCTTCCGCTCTTCAATATAAGCCCCTTTTGCAACGAAGTGTATGATAAAATTTCCCTTTGCACTATGAATTATATCTGAGAGTAGATCGATATGGTCTAGTTTTTTTGTCCAGATTTCTTTTCCAGTTGCATCGATTAAGCTAAAAAAATTATAGTAAGCTGTTGATGAAGGCATCCTTGTGGAGATTAGACATTCACCAATTGAATTAGTGCATAAAAAAGACTTTCCCAATGGTTGCAATTGGATTGCATTTTTAGCCCAATTTATTTTCATATTTTTCGAGCAAGAAATCAAAATCGGTCTTTTGTCTTCAAACCCATATCCTGAAAAATAATATTGTTCGTTGGCATACTCGCATTGATCTATTCGAAATGAATTTTTAGCATCAGAAAGGAGATATTGTTGGCATTGATCACCCAATTTACCAATTGCGATATAGCCAGATTTTATTTGTTTACCGTTGGTCAAATTCGAAAACAATGCACTTTCACCACACATGATGATTTCATTCTTTGAATTTACCGCTGCATCACATGCCAAGCCTTTGTTGTCAAAAGAAATTGCCAATTGTGAATAAAGCTGATTGCACGAAAAAGAAAATAAGATTATTAAATTAAATAAATATTTCAATTGAAAATTTTAGTTATTAAAAATTTTATTATCATTAAAATTAGGTATACTAATTCGTTTTATTTGGAATATCATCAGTACTAAAGCTATACAATTTTTCAGCTTCCTCTTCTTTATATTTTTGCACAAGTGTCAATGCATCTGGAACAACATCACTGCAGATTACAATCATACAACCAGGAATTGCATTTTCGATAGCATGTTTTATAGCTTCTTTTTCACTTGGAATAATTGTGATCTTTTTATTTGGATCATGCGATAAGATTCCATTTTTTAGCATGGCTATAATCTCTGTATCTTTCATTCCACGAAGATGTTTGTCTTGGCGTATGATGATTTCATCAAACATTTCTGCCGCTACTTTTCCGATTCCTTCATTATCCTCTTGACGACGGTCTCCGATGCCTGCTATAATACCAATTTTTGGTTTCCCTTCCATGTTTTCTAGGAATCGCTTCAAAGCCGTAAGACCTGCAGGATTATGAGCATAATCGAGAAGGACATTGAAGTTCTTAAAGTTAAATAAATTCAATCTTCCAGGAGTCTGTGCAGGTGAAGGAATGAAGGATTCTAATGAGGATCGAATATCGTCTAACTCAAATCCTTGTATATATCCTGTAAGTGCAGCAGGCAATACATTTTGAATCATAAAATGTGCTTTGCCTCCATACGTAAGTGGTACATTTACTGCTTTAGTAATGCGAAGTTTCCATTCGCCTTTGCAAATGGTGATATATCCATTCTCATACAAAGCACTTAAACCTCCAGCTTTCATATGCGCTTTGATTCTAGGATTGTCTTCGTCCATGGAGAACAAACAAACTTTGCACTGTACTTTATCTTTCATCGCATAGACAAGATCGTCATCAGCATTAAGAATCGCATATCCATCTGGCAACACCGACTCTACTACTACACCTTTGACTTTTGCTAATTGTTCGAGTGTATGTATTCCTTTTAAGCCTAGATGATCCGGAGCTACATTTGTGACTATAGCAATATTGCAATTTTTATAACCTAAACCAGCTCTTAAAATTCCACCACGTGCTGTTTCAAAAACAGCATAATTTACTGTAGGATCTTTCAGAACAAACTCAGCTGAACCTGGACCAGAACAATCACCAGTCATCATCAAGTGATTTTGAATATAGATACCATCTGTAGTAGTATATCCAACAGTGTGTCCCATCATTTTTGCCATGTGAGCTAAAAGTCTCGTCGTCGTTGTTTTTCCATTAGTGCCAGTTACAGCAACAATAGGAATTCTTGAAGGGGTCCCTGGAGGATAGAGCATATCTATGACGGGACCTGCTACATTGCGAGGTAAACCTTCAGCTGGAGCAAGATGCATCCTGAAACCAGGTCCTGCATTGACTTCAAGCACTGCGCCACCTACTTCTGAAACAGGCCTACTGATATCTTTTGTCATAAAATCTATGCCACAAATATCCAATCCTACGATCCTAGAGATCCGCTCTGCCATAAACACCAGTGATGGATGCATGATGTCTGTGACATCAATTGATGTACCACCTGTAGATAAGTTCGCAGTGTCTTTTAATACAAGGATCTCATCTTTTGGGACAACAGAATCAAGCGTATAATTTTTTAATTCTAATAATTTTCTAGTGATGTCATCAATACTGATATATGTCAACACTTTTTCGTGTCCATATCCTCTTTTGGGATCTGCATTCGTCTGATCTATCAATTGTTGAACTGTTGATTTACCATCCCCTTTTACTTGAGCAGGAAGCCTTTTGGCAGCCGCAACGAGCCTATGATTAATCACTAATATACGATAATCTTCGCCAGTGATATATTGTTCGATAATTACGGAATTGGATACTTTTTTTGCGAGTTGAAAAGCATTTTGAGCTTGTTCCCAATTCTGAATATTTGTGGTAATACCTCGACCATGATTTCCATCAATTGGTTTTATTACCAATGGATACCCCAATCGTTGTACTACATCTTCCAATCCTGACTCACTGCGGATTACGTCTCCTTTTGGCACTGGGATTTCTGCTTGATTTAGAATATACTTTGTATCTTCTTTGTCACCAGCGATCTCTACTCCAATATTTGAAGTTAGACTGGTTACCGTAGCTTGTACACGTCTTTGATTCATGCCATAACCAAGTTGGCATAATGAATATTTATTCAAACGGATCCAAGGTATACCTCTTGCTATAGCTTCGTCGATGATTGAAGAAGTACTTGGCCCGAGTCGCTCAGTTTCTCTGAGTTCACGCATTTCTTGGATGTCTTCTGAAAGATCATACTCTTTGCCATCAACTATGGCTTGGGCAATTCTAACTGCAGATTTCGCTGCATAAATTCCAACTTTTTCTTCTAAATAATCGAAAACTACATGATAAACACCGTGTTCACCATAGGATCTTGTACGACCAAATCCCACTTCCATTCCAGCCATAGATTGAATCTCAAGGGCAATATGCTCGATGACATGACCCATCCAAGTGCCTTCTTCAACTCGCTGAAAGAATCCTCCTGCTTGACCAACTGAACATCGATGGCTAAACATACCAGGAAGCAAGGCTTTTAGTCTCTCTAAAAAGCCAGGAATTTTATTGGTCGGCTGATCCTCCATCTCTTCGAGGTCTAGGACCATTACGATAAGCTTATGTCTTTTTATGGACCAATAATTTGGCCCACGCATGGTATTGATTTCACGTATACGCATCAGATTTCTTATTTTATGGACTCAAGGTAAGGAAGATATCCAATTTTGCAAATTTTATTTTTATTTTGAATTGTATCGACTTCAAGATGAGAAAATGGAATTTATTCTTGTTGATTCAAGAAATAATCCAACAAACCATGCCATTAGAGAAGCGAAAAACAAATTTTACTAATTTTGGTATTAGTTTTGCCTTCTACTATATGGGAAATTCTTATATTTCGGCTTTCTAAAAGAAAAATTATACATGATGCCAAAATTTTACATTTTTGTCGCATTCGTTTTGTTTGCTACTTATTCATTTGCGCAGGACGTGCATTTTACTCAATATGAAATGACTCCTACTCATGTTAATCCTGCAAACACGGGCGGATTCTATGGTTCATACCGAATTGGAGGTATCTATCGAGACCAATCATTAAGTGCAACTGGTGGTGGCAACCAATTCCGTACGCCACATCTATATATTGATGCAACATTTCCTTACGGTTTACGAAAAAAAGACTGGATTGGATTTGGATTAAACGGTCTTCAAGATAAATCTGGTACTATTGATCTTGGACGTACCTTATTTCAAGCATCAGCAGCCTATCATTTTGCTTTGGGGAAGGCCTCTCGTAGTGATATTGCATTGGGAATCCAATGGGGATCTGTGAACTTTGGTATTGGAAGTAAGGACAAAGCCAAATTCTATGACCAATTAAAAAATAGTGGAACTTCAAATGATCTAGCGAAATTACAAGATAAAACCAATTACCAAGATTACACAGTGGGGTTGGCTTATACGTCAAAAATGACATCTAAAAATCATATAGTTAGAGTAGGACTGAATGCTTCACATGTGAATAAACCAACAGTATCTGTTGTCCAAGCTGGTGCTGGAACAGGTGGATCAAGTACAAAACTTCCAATGCTATTGACTGCGAATGCGGGAGTTGAATATCATTATACAGAAAAACTTGATATCATCCCTATGCTTTGGTTTAGAAGTCTAGATAAACCAAGTGAAGCTATATTACAGTGTATGGGAAGTTATTTATTCAATATTGAAAAACAAATCAGATTGAATGGAGGCTTGGGATATCGATTTGGTGATGCGATTCAATTTATGGTAGGTGCCAATGTAGGTAAAATCAAAGCACAGTTGGGTTATGATTTTGTAACTTCAGGTAAGTCAGCTGCTGAATCACCTTTGGGCGGTGTTGAGTTGGCAGTAAGTTACATTGGGGTGGTCAATAAAAAACCAAATCCAAAGCCTAAAGTATTCTGTCCAAGATTTTAATTCATTCTAAGTTTTACAAATTATGAAAAAATTAGCTATATTATTTATATTTCAATTATTGTGTACTGCTATTATCATAGCTCAACCACACAATAATAATTCTCCATCTGCTCTTTCCAAATCAGGTGATGAAGAAATTGAAAAAGGTCAATATTACAATGCCTTAGACCAATATACAAAAGCATATGGTGAGGTAAAAGATAAGGACATCGCAATAAAAATAGCGAGAACTCATTTTTTATTAAGAGATTATAACAAAGCTACAAATTGGTATAATAGAGTTCTGTCGAAAGATAAACTTAATAAATATGTTGAAGACCGATTTCAATATGGTCGAGCATTAAAAATGGCTGGATCAGCCACTGAAGCAGCCGCTGAATTTAAAAATTATATAGAAAATGGAAGTGATCCAAATCTTAAGACTTGGGCAGAAGTAGAGTTAAAAGGTATCGAGATGATGTCCGATATGAAAGAAAAAGTCACTTTAAATGTAAAAAACATCGGAAGTCCAGTGAATAATCCTGAAAATCAAAGTAGCCCTGCATTGGATGCAGATGGGACTATTTATTTTGGAAGTTTGACCCCACCAAAAGAATCAAAAGACAGTAAGGATGATGGTATACATTATTGCAATCTTTATTCATCTTCATACACAGAAGAAAAAGGATATAGTAAAGCAACGGCCTTACCTGAAACGATCAATCGAGAAGGATATCATACTGCGAATGTATCTATAAGTCCTGATGGAAATACAATGTATTATACACGTGTAGTTTCAGAAGGAGGCAATATGGACGAAAGTAAAATATATGCATCCACTAAAACTGCAGGAGGATGGAGCCCTGCATTAGAAGTAACTGGAATTAATGGAGATTACCTTGTAAGGCATCCAGCTGAAGGAGAACTTTATGGAAACAAAGTATTATTCTTTTCTGCAAATATTCCTGGTGGCAAAGGAGGTTATGATATTTACTATTCAAATAAAACGGGTGAAGCCGAATTTTCAGAGCCGATCAACTTAGGAAGCATAAACACTCCTGCAGATGAAATTACTCCATATTATATAGATGGAAAATTGTTTTTTAGTTCTGAAGGATGGCCAAGTATAGGTGGTCTCGATGTGTTTTCTGCCACATGGAATGGGTCAGCTTTTAGCCAACCAGAAAATATGGGTAAACCAATCAACTCATCAGTAGACGATTTATATTATAGAGTTAATAGAGCAGGAGATAAAGGTTTTGTTGTGTCAAATCGCGAAGCGCCAGGATCAAAATCATTGAAGGGTAAAACTTGCTGTGATGATATTTATACTATCGAAAAGCGAAAATTTATATTAGAACTAGCTAATATTATAAAAGATGAGGCTAAAAAACCATTGAAAGGTGCAACAGTTCAATTGATCGAAATGTCTGCAGGAAGAGATGGAGAGATCCAATCAAAAACAAATAATGATGGAAATAATATCTCATTTCTTTTAGATAAAGACAGATCTTATAAAGTCATTGTCACAAAAAATGGATATTTTCCTGAAGAAATACAATTAAATACTGTAGGAATTACAGAAGATCAAGAGTACAAAAGAGAATTTATTTTAAAGAAATTGCCACCTGAATCTGATGTAGAAATTCTTACAATCAATGAAGCTATAAGATTAAATAATATTTACTATAATTATGATGATGATAAGATCTTAAAAGATGCAGAGCAAGATCTATATGCGATCATGGATCTAATGACAAAATATCCTGATATGACAATTGAACTTGGCTCCCATACAGACTCAAGAGGAGATGATACATACAATCAAAAATTGTCCCTCAGAAGAGCAAATTCAGCAAGAAGATGGTTATTGAATAAAGGTATAACAGGAGATCGGATCACTGCAAAAGGTTATGGAGAGACTGTCATTTTGAATAATTGTACTAATGGCGAAGATTGTACAGATGAAGAACATAGATATAACAGACGGACAGAATTTAAAATATTATCTGGTCCAACTACGATTGAAGTAAAAAAAGAAGTACTAAAGAAAAAGGGAAATTCTACTAAGGGATAATCTCAAATCTAATATTTGATTTACTGTGCAAAAAATTCTACTCCTATTTTTAAGTGGTGGATTAGGATGTGTATTTCGATATGCAATATCCCTACTACCGCTTCAAGGAATTTTGACTTCGATTCCAATTGTTACTTTGTTAGCCAATGCATTAAGCTGTTTTATATTGGGCGTTGAATTTAAAAGGTATAGTAATAACAATTTGAATGACTCACTTTTACATATAGTTATTATTGGATTCTGTGGAGGGCTTTCCACTTTTTCAACATTCACTATGGAAAATTTTATATATATAAAATCACAATCTTATTTTCAATTACTAAGTTACATTATTTTAAGTCTAGTCATTTGTACATTGCTGTTTTCGTTAGGGGGAAAAATGATCAAGTAAATCATCCTAATCTTTATTTAATTAACCTTTGGTTTGTTTCCCTTCTTTCGCTTGGAAAAATTTTATTATCAACTGAGATTTTCTAAAAATAATTTTTTATTTTGGTTATCTCAAGAGTATGAAACAGTTATAATTTTTATATTTTTAACATGAATTTATTTTTATATTTATAAAGCGAATAAAATCAATTCATTAATCAAATTACTAAAAATGATAATAACAAAGGTCAAAAAATATTTTTAATCAATGCGTAGAGCAAATTTGAATTTTAATTGTACTTTTACAACGCATTTAATAGTCCCGTAAACAACAATGCTCAAGAAAACGAAGCAAGACCAAACTCTACACAAACTCATAACAGACTTTGAGTACCTTGGAAATATAAGCCCTCAGCTTCGTACTGAAAAATCATATGTAAAACTTATTCAATATTACGAAAAGCACAGAGTGTTTGAAAAAGCAATTGAAGTTAGTGAAATTGCAATTCATCACTTTCCTTATCGTGTTGATTTGTATTTATTAAAAGCAAAATCCCTATTGTCTCTTAATAAACCAAATGATGTCTTAGAGATATTATTTACGGCACATCAAATTGCTCCCTACGAAACCGAGATCCAACTCATCAAAGCGAAAGCGTTTTGCCTCATAGATAAAGCAGAAGAAGCGCTTAAGATTATTGATGAAATCAAATACTTCTCTCATAAAACCGAACGATTAGAAATTTTATTAGTTGAAGCCTTTATACAAGGATCTATGAAAGATTACGACAAAATGTTTTTTACACTACAAGAAGCTCTACGACTAAATCCAAATAATGTTGAAGCATTAGAACAAATTTGGGTTAGTGTTGAAATTTCAAAACGATTTGAAGAAAGTATAAAGTTACATAAAGAATTAATTGACCAAAATCCATACTCTTCATTAGCATGGTATAATTTAGGTCATGCATATTCTTGCATGGGAGAATATAAAGAGGCTATTGAAGCCTTAGAATATTCTTACTTGATTAATCCAAAATTCGAACAAGGATATTTAGATGCTGGAGAATTATTTATGCAGTTGCATGATTATTCCAAAGCCTTACAATGTTTTCTAGATGTCAATGAAATCTTTGGAATTGATCCTGATGTGACAGTATACATTGCAGAGTGTTTTTTGAAGTTAGAGCGCCATCAAGAAGCAAAGTACCATCTCCATCGAGCTATCGATATAGAGCCTTATAATGAAGAGCTATATTACTACCTTGGCGAATGTTATGCTCGTGAAGAAAATTGGGACAAAGCACTTAGATTTTATACTGAGTCTATTGATCTCGATGATTATAGGGAAGAGTTCCATGTGGCAATCGCAAAAGCATATGAAAAATTATGCCAATTTAAAAAAGCAGAAACTCACTATCGAAAAGCTGCCACATGCGGATGTGAATTGAGTTATTATTGGGCAAAATACATTTCTTTTTTGCTACAAAATAGAATGGTCGAAAAAGCAGAAAAGGTCATACCAAGAGCTGAGAAAAAATCTTTCGGTGCCGATATTTTGTTTACAAAAGCTGCGTATCAGTTCATTATGAAAGATACAGAAAATGCAATGGAAACATTGCGCGAAGCTTTAGAAGAAGACCATTCACAGTTTTATTTCTTAAAAGAAATATTGCCGGGCATTCTTTTGGACAAGAATATTGCTGCGATGGTGAAATATTATACTCACTAGGATTTAAAGAAGTACAAAAAATCTGTAAAAGCAGCTTAATTCCTATATATAGAGAATTTAAAATCAAAAATACGTCGCAAGTTCGTCAAATTTTTGTAACTTAGCCAATGCGAAATAACTTGACTAGCGTGCATTAGTTAGGTAAAAATTTAACCATAAATTAAAAGAACATGGCTGTACGACGACCTTTCAATATACATCAGTGGATCGCTGAACATCGACATGAATTAAAACCACCAGTTGGCAATCGCAATTTGTATATCGATGCAGATGATTTTATAGTCATGATTGTCGCAGGACCTAATGCGCGTAAAGATTATCATTTTAATGAAACCGAAGAATGGTTCTTTCAATTAGAAGGTGATATCAATGTACGAATTCAAGAAGATGGCAAAGCAGTAGATATTCCTATAAAAGAAGGTGAAATGTTTTTGCTTCCTGCTAGGACACCTCATTCACCTATGAGACCAGAAGGCACCATTGGCCTTGTAATTGAAGCAAAGCGCAAAGAAAGTGATCAAGATGGTTTACTTTGGTTTTGTGATCAATGTAAT
Organism: Saprospiraceae bacterium; assembly: GCA_016722295.1. Classification (GTDB taxonomy): domain Bacteria; phylum Bacteroidota; class Bacteroidia; order Chitinophagales; family Saprospiraceae; genus Vicinibacter. The sequence continues at coordinate 510,614 of JADKGL010000026.1, read as the reverse complement.
GAAAAACTACACGAGAGTTATTTTCATTTGACCAATATTGAAAAGGATTTTATTCCACGATTTAAAGAATATTATGGATCAACTGAAATGCGCACTTGTCCAAAATGTGGTAATATTATGGAAGCGGATAAACGGTTTGTTGATTAATATTTAAGAATTGACAAAGAAGACATTTTTTCTATCAGATTTTCATTTAGGTGTCGATGCTCGTATTTCCTCTCACGAACGAGAAAAAATCTTGTGTAAGTTTTTTGATTCCATTGCTCATGAAGCAGAAAGGATTTTTTTGGTAGGAGATGTTTTTGATTTTTGGTTTGATTATAAACATGCCATTCCGAAAGGCTATATTCGTTTGCTGGGAAAGCTAGCTGAACTAAGAGATTTTGGCATCGAAATTCATTTTTTTAGAGGAAATCATGATTTATGGATGTTTCATTATTTTCAAGACGAACTCGGCATCCCAATTTACAACAAACCCAAAGAATTTAATTTGAATGGAAAATCCTTTTTAATTGGTCATGGCGATGGTCTTGGACCAGGAGATCATGGTTATAAATTTATAAAGAAGATTTTTACTTCGCCAATTTCACAGTTTTTATTTCGATGGATACATCCAGATATTGGTATCGGTCTAGCAAATTATTTTTCTGGAAAAAGTAGAAATGCACAAGACCTAATCCAAACATTCCAAGGAGTTGATCAAGAATGGTTAATTCAGTATTGTGAACAAAAGATCCAAGAAAATCCATACGATTACTTAGTTTTTGGTCATCGACATTTACCGATTGATTATGTACTAAAGAATCAACATTCTCGTTATGTCAATTTGGGAGATTGGCTGAGTTTTCAGTCTTATGCAGTATTTAATGGAGAATCACTTAGTTTGCAATTTTTTGAAAATGAGTTTGGGAAAGTTTATCCTTAGTGTTTTACTATTTGTTGATCCACTCCATTTGATTTCGCAAAATTGGAAATTAATAGACAGTATTGCTCAAAAATCTAGTTTGGTGGCTATTGATCCTTTGAATAATATTTATGGAATTGAATCCCAACTAGGATATTTTTTTCGAATTGATCAGAATAAAAAAATTACTAAGCAATATATAAAACGATTTGCCAACCAAATTTCCTATATCATTAAAAATGATCCTTTGAAAATCGCTTATGTTATACCTTCAGAATCTAAAGTGGTAAGTATAGACCCAAACTTTCAGAAATTATCTACTTATAATGATCCACATTCGGATCCCTTATTTTCATTTTGTCTTTATCGAGATGGATCGCAATGCTATTTTATAAACTATTCATTGAAGTTATTATCAGCTTCTAATCAAGTTTTAGCTACATCAGAACAGATTCGATTTGAAGGAAATCATGAATCCACAAAATCGATATTATTAAGTGACGGCCAATTGATTTATTTGTGGATTGAAAAAATTGGTATTTTCAGTTTTGATCAAAATTTGAATCTAAAAGCTGAACTAAAAATGCCAACTATCCAGCATGTGGATGTATTTGAACAAAAGGTTTATTTTCTCATGGATGATTGCATTTTTGAGTGGAATGGTATGAATAGTGAATCAGCACTTATATTTACATCGGATCATAAATTAAGTTCTTTTAGTATAAATAATAAATATTTGATCCTTGCTGATGCATTTCAGATCAAATATTTCACCAAGATGGATTAATAACATTCCATTAAAGAATCAAAATATAAAGCTATTTTCCTTACAATCAACAACTTAGAATAGTCTCTCGTGTAAAAGCGTATAAAAAATTCTAGTTTTTATTTGAAATGCTAAATTTTTCAATATCTTTGCGTTCGTTTTTTCGGGGCGTAGCGCAGTCCGGTTAGCGCACCTGCTTTGGGAGCAGGGGGTCGAGAGTTCGAATCCCTCCGCCCCGACACAAAAAAAGGAGTTATAGTTTTATAGCTCCTTTTTTATTTGCATACAATTTGCATATGTTTTTTTCAAAAGAAAAAAATGGCAGGTTAGTTAACCTGTGCAGATTAAACAAGATGCAAGGAGACTTGAAGACGAATGGTGGAAATTAAAAAATCAATAACATATACAGTAATAATCCAGTAAATAATATTGTCAAAATTAAATTAAAATAAAATAAGTTTTTGCTATTTCTAAAACCAAATTTTTTTAGCAGTTTTTTTTCGTCTACTAATTCACTTTTCAAGTATAAAGAATAGTTTGATGCAACAATGATTATGAGAAACATTACTAATTCAACACGAATATTCCCAAAATATTCAAAATTCTTATAGTTAACCACTCTTAATAAGAGTATAAAAACTAAAATAACAAATAATACTATTTTAATAAACTTTGCTCTAATTATATTGGTTAAAACTGACATATGTTGTTTATTTATTTAGTTCACTTGCTAATTCACAACTTGCAACTTGGCAAACTTTAGCATAATCTTTCGCAAAGGATTGTCGATTTCTTCAAATAATATGGTTGCGATTTGGTTATCCTTTTGACCTTCGATGGTTTGGATTTTTCCTCGGCCAAATTTTTGATGTATGATCGTTGCCCCTTGAGTTATTAAATCGCGTGGGCTCTCCTTAAAATCAGTGGGAATACTAGGCGCAAAATTGATTTTAGGTCTAATGAAAATCTTTGAATTAGTAGGCTCATCATCCATAAGATTAAATACAGTGCTTCGAGCTGTTTTATCTGTCTCAAAACAACTCTCATCAATTTCTTCTAGGAATCGTGAAGCTTCATTCTTCTTTAAGTTTCCGAAGAAATAACGAGTGGATGCATGACTCAGTACCAAAAATTGTTTAGCCCTCGTGATAGCCACGTAAAATAGTCGACGCTCTTCATCCATATCAGCATCTGATTTCATCGCCATATAGCTTGGAAATAAATTTTCTTCCAAACCGCCTATAAAAACTAAATCAAACTCCAGTCCTTTTGCAGAGTGCGTGGACATTAAAGTGATATACTCAGGTGTGCCTTCTTGTTGATCTAATTCTGTAATTAATGAAATGCTTTGAAGGTAAGTTGCAAGACTTCGATCTGTACTGCTGTCTTCTTCTACATCATCTTGTTCTGTAAATTCTTTGACACCATCGAGCAATGCCATGACATTTTCTAAACGAGAGATTCCTTCGTTGGTCATGTCAGATTTTAGTTCTGTGGACAAACCACTAAGCTTATAGATATACTGTGCCGTCTCATATGCATCTGCATTGAGTGAATATTGGTACATTTCAGTAATTTGTAACTTAAAAGTAGCCAATGCTTGAGCAGCTCTATTAGGCAATGGCACTTCAATAGAAGCATCCCACAGCGATATATTATTCTCAGCAGCATATTCTATAAATTTGTCAACCGTAGAATCACCTATAGCCCGCTTGGGATAGTTGATAATTCGTTTAAATGCTTCATTGTCTTTGCGATTAATGACTAATCGCATATAGGCTATAAAATCCTTTACTTCTTTGCGCTGATAAAAGGACATGCCGCCAAACACTTTATATGGTATATTAGCTCTTCGCAAATGCTCTTCAAAAATCCTTGATTGTGCATTCGTACGATATAGAATAGCAATCTCGTGATTCGGGAGATGGTGACGATTTTTATATTCAACAATGAGATTTGCAATGCGTCGCCCTTCTTCTGTATCTGATGCAGATTTAAGTAATTTTATTTTGGCACCTTCATTTTTCTCAGTCCAAATCTCCTTTTTAATTTGTTTTTTATTGTGCGTAATGACATCATTAGCAGCTTTTACAATAAAATTTGTACTTCGATAATTTTGTTCTAATTTGAATACTTTTACATCAGGAAAATCTTTTTCAAAATCTAAAATATTTTGAATTGTAGCACCACGGAAAGCATAAATACTTTGTGCATCATCACCTACAATGCAAATATTTCGCGCACTTCCGGGATACAAGGATAATTTCTTAATAATCCCATATTGTAGTTGATTTGTATCTTGAAACTCGTCGACTAATAAATACTTAAAATATCCACGATATTTTTCTAAAACTTGATCTGGATTTTCTTGTAGTAATCGAAACATTTGTAGCAACAAATCATCAAAATCCATTGCTCCAGCTTGTTGACATTTCTGCACATATCGACGATAGATCTCTCCTGTCCGCGGCATTCGATTGGCTTGATCTACTTCTTTGTATTCTGGATCTCTTTCATACATGATGGGTGTGATGAGATTCGACTTTGCTGAAGAGATTCGAGTTCGAATAGCATTTGCATTATACTCTTTTGTGTTGAGATTGAATTCCTTTATGATTTCATTGATGACACTTTTCGAGTCTTCTGTGTCATATATGGTAAAACTATTAGGATAGCCTATTTTGGATGCTTCGATACGCAGAATTTTAGCAAAAATTGAGTGAAAGGTACCTGCCCAAATTTTGCGAGCCTCATTGCCCACCACATTAGAAATCCGATGTGTCATTTCTTTGGCTGCCTTGTTGGTAAAGGTGAGCGAAAGTATTTGATTTGGTTTTACCCCTTTGGATAATAAATGAGTAATTCTTGAGGTCAACACCTTAGTTTTGCCCGATCCAGGACCTGCAATCACCATAACTGGTCCTTCTGTTTGTTCTACAGCAGCTTTTTGTACTGCATTGAGTTCTGATAAATAATCTTTCATGAAATTGTAAGGCCGAAAGATAGGGATAATTGTGCAATTTTAGAATGCTTCATAAAGTATTGCTCTCCACTTGATGAAAATACTGAATTAGCGGATGTTCTTTTTTAATTGGTACAAAATAGATTTTGAAAAATTTAAAGCGAATTTGATGAATCGATTAGTTCTTCTATTTCTTTTATTATTGCTTTTCCAAAATCGTTATCATACATTGTTTGCATTGATGGCCACCAATCTTTATAATCTAGTTTTTGATCTTTAGTTTTTTGATAAAAATCTTGCATCATTTTTGGACGAGGACCCCATGAAGAAATCACTTCTGAAGTTTCTGCATTCAACAATATAACTTTGGGTATTGATTTCCCACCATTGGTTAGAAATTGATTGATCAAAGATTCATTTTGATCTCGAAACACAAGGCTTAATTGAATCCGTTCACTTCTCTTCGTAAATATATTTAGAAAAGGAATAATATTGGAAGCATCGCCACACCAAAATTCACTAATTGTAAAAAGTATAAGATCTTTATCTGTATTGATTTTTGAAAATGGTTGATCTTTTAATTTTGCTTCAATATTATCAATAATCTTTTTTGAATTAACAACATGTTTTATTAATTTTTCATCGTAGTTTAATTCATGATCATCAACACCATTACAATATAGATCTAGGTCTTTTCGATATTGATCATAGGATATGCCTGAAAGGATGAGAGATGATTTTAAAATCATATAGATTTAATTTTATTTAGAAAACCAATGTTTGATTGTTTTTTCTGCCAATTTATTCTGCGGATCGTAATCTCTTTCGATGTATTCTTCATGTCCTTTGCCATGAGGGAACCATTTCCATAAAAAACCACCAGCCCAAAAATCTTCATTCCAAAAACTAGAATATAAAGCATCTAACGCATCAGCCTGCGCTTTTTGATTCACCGCCTTTTGCTTAACTAAGGGCTCTATTTCCCAAAGTTTACCTGCGCAGCCATCTACACTCAAATATCCATATTCAGTAAAAAGAATTTTTTTATGCTTTGATTCAGAAAATAATTTCAATTTTGCTACGATAGGTTTCCATGCTTCCATAAGAGATTCTTTTGTTGGGTTTATTTCCTCACGAAGTGGAAAATAAGCACTTATTCCAATATAATCTAACTCCTCCCAAAATCCAACTTCTTCATATCGATCCCAATTGCTACAATAACTTAATTTTCCATTGTATCGACTACGAATATTTTGAATTAGTTTTCTCCAAAATTTTTCTCTTTTTACCACAGAAATATTCAATTCTGTACCTATACAAAAAAGCTCAATTTTATTCTGAATAGCTATATCCACCATTGTAGAAATGTACTCTTCATATTTTGATTCCCATTGCAACCATTCTTCTTCAGTCTTAAAATCTAAATAGCCTACCCAAGAGTTATGAATATACACTTGTGGTTTAAGCATCACTGAGATTTGGCTTTGATGTGCTTTTGTCACAGTTTCTATTATGCCTTCGGGTCTTTCTCCCCACCATTGCCACCCATTTTGATTATACCTTACAGTAGGCTCGCCAAAAGGAGTAAAAGCATATGGGATAACTGCGATCCAATTTGCATTTACATTTTTTATTTCAATCATTGGATCTCTTGGAAATGGCTCTGGAGGCGCGACTACGGTCAATCCTTTTATCTTATCTGATTGATTTGCGATAAAATTATTTTTTTTCATTAAACTTGAAGAAAGCGCAACTAGAATGAAGATACTAATGACCGGAATAATATATTGAGATTTATTCAATTTCTTTATTTTAGATTGCAAATAAACAACAAAAAAGACCTTATGAGAATAATCTCAAAAGGTCTTTTGTTCTTTTTAGAAAAAATTAGCTTTCTATTAAGCTGTTTTCTTAGAATAATTAAGGATATTGACAAGAGATGTTGGATGAGCGGCAAACAATGCCATAGGCAAACTAAATTTAGCTTCTTTAAGCATCGTAATTTCCTCATGCATTTCCCAATCATCGTCACAACTTTCTTCTATAAAAGCTGCTTCGGTGGTACTGCATTCCTTGTAAATAAACCTTACGAATTGATTACTTGTAAAGGTATCAACCATAGGCGGATAATTGTGGTTTTGCTTATATAACTCAATTTCTTAGTCTATTATTGTGTAGTGTAAATAAATTATTTAAATGCTTGAGATAGTTAATTATTATATATGAAAAATTTCTCTTAATTGAAGCGCTAAAACAATTCGAGCTCAGTTTTAGCCATTTGTTTTCGTATTGTCAATGGTTCGATGTCTGATTCATGCAATGGCAACATTGCTTCAATTTGCTTTTTCCAATTAATTTTTTTACCATTTTGGATGAAGCATTTATCTATTATATCTAGCATGATACTTACTGCAGTTGAAGCACCAGGAGAAGCACCTAAAAGAGCTGCCATACTGCCATCTTGCGCATGAATCACTTCTGTTCCAAATTCTAAAACACCGCCATCTTCTTCATCGCTTTTTATCACTTGAACACGTTGACCCGCAGTGATAAGTTCCCACTCATTATCACGAGCATCTGGACAGTATTCGCATAAAGATTCTATTCTGTCACTATGACTTTGAACCACTTGTTCTATGAGGTATTTTGTCAAAGGAACATTATGAATTCCTGCTCCGATCATTGATTTTATATTGTCCATTTCAATAGAGAGTGGAAGATCAAAATAAGATCCATGTTTGAGAAATTTTGTACTAAATCCTGCATATGGTCCAAACAATAATTCTTTCTTACCATCAATATATCTAGTGTCTAAATGAGGAACACTCATTGGTGGCGCTCCGAAGGCCGCTTTTCCATAAACCTTAGCTCGATGTTGTGATATTACTTTTGGATTTGTACACTTAAGGAACTGACCACTGATGGGGAAACCACCATATCCTTTTGCCTCAGGGAGATCTGCCATATCCAATAATTTTAATGTTCCTCCACCCGCTCCAATAAACACAAAATTGGCCAAGCAAGAATTCATTTCATCATTTTTGCAATAACTAATTTTCCATCTAGAATCATTTTGTTTTTCCAAGCCTTGGATATCGCTTCCGAGGTAAAGTTGAATTTTCTTTTTTTGCTCTAGATGTTCAATCATGCTTTTAGTGAGTTCACCAAAATTGACATCAGTTCCATCATTAACTTGAGTGGCATTGATTTTTTGGTCTGGATTTCGTCCATTCAATACCAATGGAATCCATTGTTTTATAATATTTGGATCATCGCTGATTTCCATATTTTCAAAATAAACATGGCTCTTGAGTGCTTCATATCTTTTAGTTAAAAAATCACAATTCGCATTATTCCAAACAAAACTTATATGTGGTATTTTATGAATAAATTTGAGTTCACTTTTTGCAAAATATTTTTGCTGCCTTAAGTATGCCCAGAACTGTTTTGACACTTCAAAAGAATGCGCTATTTTGATCGCTTTGCTAATGTCAATGTTTCCTTCAGAATCCATTGAAGTATAGTTAAGTTCGCAGAATGCAGAATGTCCTGTTCCTGCATTGTTCCATGCCGACGAGCTTTCGGCTGCAACTCGATCTAATCTTTCTAGGATAAGGATTTTTAAACTGGGATCTAATTCACTGAGCAATGTAGCCAAAGTTGCACTCATTATACCAGCGCCGATGAGGGCGATATCATAAGAATTTTTATTTTCAGATTGCATTTCTTTCGTGATCTGTTTATTTAAAATTTGAAATGTTAAAACTAATTTAAATTAAACTGTATTAGCCTTAATATTTATGGAATTCGAAAATCATTAGGGGCTTTCCATTACCTTTGTGCAATATTAACCCAGAAATGGCAAATCAATTGAAAAATTATAGTGTAATTATTTTAATCAGCTGTATTTCCCTAGCAGCGTGTAAAAAAAATATCAAGGAAGGCGCACAGACTTCAGCCAAAAAGCCACCTGTGCTAGTAGATGTACTTATCGCTGATTTCAATAATTTACCCAGTACGGTAGAATTAAATGGAAATGTATTGCCTCAAGAAATGATCGAGATTCGGCCAGAAGTAAGTGGGAGGATCACTCAGCTTATGATAAATGATGGCGCAGCTGTGGCGGCAGGTACATTGTTGGCAAGGATAAACAATGCAGATTTACAAGCTCAGCAGCAACAACTTCAAGTCCAGTATGACATGGCAGTAAAAACAGAACAAAGGTTGAAAAAATTGTTAGAGATCAATGGGGTTAATCAGGCTGACTATGATCAAGCCTTGAGTCAGGTAAATCTCATCACCGCCAATAAAAATATTCTGCAAGCTCAACTGGACAAAACTGAAATTCGAGCGCCTTTTTCTGGTGTGCTTGGTCTAAGACAAATAAGCAATGGTGCTTATGTTACGCCAAGTTCAGTTTTGACTACCTTGCAAAGTAAGGACCAGTTTAAACTAGATTTTCTTGTTCCAGAATCCTATTTACCGCTGTTGAAAATAAATCAAAAAGTAAATGTGAGTTCACCCCATTCTTCAGAGATTTTATCTGCCACTATTGTAGCATTTGAATCAAATATAAACAATTCAACAAATAATGCTAAAGTCCGAGCAAAACTTCACTCAAATAAGTTGAAAGCTGGATCCTTTGTCAAAATTAATTTGGATAAAAGTGAAAAAGGTATTGTAGTACCAACCAATGCCATAATCCCTGATGCATTATCCAATCAAGTCGTCATAGTGAAAAACGGAAAGGGGAAATTTCAAAATGTGAAGACTGGAATTAGAAATGCTAATGTGGTTCAAATTACAGAAGGGATCAATCAAGGAGACAGTGTTGTAGTTGGTGGTGTCTTATTCGTAAGACCCAATGCCGAACTTAAGATAAAACAAATAAAGTCATCACAAGATTTTATAGAAGCCAAATAACACATCATGAATATATCTGAATTATGTATACGAAGACCGGTGCTCGCCATAGTGATGAATCTAGTCATTGTATTGTTTGGTATTATTGGTTATACCAGATTGGGTGTGAGAGAATATCCAGCCATCGATCCTCCTACTGTCAATGTGCGGACAAATTATGCAGGTGCCAATGCAGAAATTATAGAAAATCAAATCACAGAACCTCTTGAAAAATCCATAAATGGGATTCCAGGAATTCGAACGATATCATCAACGAGTGCGGTCGGAAATAGTAATATCACCGTGGAGTTTGATCTCAGTACTGATCTTGAATCTGCCACCAATGATGTAAGAGATAAAGTAAGCCAATCTATACGTAATTTACCTCAAGATATCGATGCCCCACCAGTGGTAAATAAGTCCGATGCAAATAGTGATTTTATAATCATTCTTGCTATCCAAAGTCCAAGTAAAGGATTGTTGGAATTAAGTGATTATGCAGAGAATGTTTTGCAAAATAGATTTCAAACTATTCCAGAAGTTAGTGCAGTTAATATCATAGGACAGAAGCGGCCTTCAATGCGAATATGGATGGATTTGGATAAAATGAATGCGCAGAATATTGCCTTTACAGATATTTCAAATGCATTGTCAAAAGAAAATATCGAGATGCCTTCAGGAAAAATTTATGGAAATAAAACTGAACTTACGATAAAGGCTCTTGGCAGAATGAGCACTGAAGAAGATTTTCGCAACATGATATTGCGAGCTGATGGTCAGGGTATCACACGATTATCTGATGTAGCAAGAGTCGAGATCGGTCCTGAGAATCTTGAGCAAACATGGCGAATGAATGGGGTGAGTGCTGTGGGCTTGGCTATCGTGCCACAGCCTGGTGCCAACTATGTAAATATTGCAAATGAATTTGATCGCAGACTTAAAGAAATAACTGACAGTGATCAAAGTGGTGACATCATTTTCACAAAGCTGATTGACAATACAATCAATAAAAAAATCCTTAAAAGAAGTAAAGGAGACGCTCATTATTGCGCGTTGTTTGGTGATTCTAGTGATCGTCTTTTTCTGTAGAAATTGGGCTGTAGCGATTAGGCCACTGATTGATATTCCGATATCATTGATTGCGACATTTTCGATCATGTATTTTGCAGGATTTTCGATTAATATCCTCACCTTATTAGGGATCGTTCTTGCCACAGGATTGGTCGTAGATGATGGGATCGTAGTGACTGAAAATATATTCAAAAAAATGGAGGCAGGGATGTCTCGCAGACAAGCAGCAATTGAGGGAAGTAAAGAAATAATTTTCGTTGTTTTGTCTACTTCTTTGACACTCGCTGTCGTCTTTTTACCAGTACTTTTTCTAGAAGGATTTGTAGGGAGTTTATTTAGAGAGTTTGCCATAGTGGTGTCAAGTGCTACATTGATTTCTGCATTTGTATCATTGACGATTACACCAGTGCTCAATGTTTATCTTGGAGGTAATAATCACGGTTGGTTTTATAATAAAACAGAGCCTTTCTTTAGATCATTTGAAAATGGATATCGAAATTTACTCAGTGCATTTATTAAAGTAAAATGGATCGCGTGGGTTTTAATCTTGGCTTGTGGTGTTTCTATATATTATTTGATGAATACATTGCAGAGTGAATTGGCTCCATTAGAAGACAAAAGCACATTTAGAATTACTATGTCAGGTCAAGAGGGAGCAAGTTTTGATTTTATGAGAAAGATCGCTAATAATTTGGAGACTTTCATGATGGATTCAATTCCTCATCGCACATTTTCTTTCTTTTCTGTACCAGGATTTATGAGCACAGGTGTAAATAGTGGTATGGGGCGAATTGGCTTAACATCTCCAGATGAAAGAGAACTCAAACAAAGCGATATTGTAAAAAATCTAAATAAGAAATTGGGAAGATTTAATGATGTTAGATTGTTTGCTATTGAGGAACAAACCATATCTGTTGGACTTGCTTCAAGAGGCTCTCTACCAGTGCAATTTGTGGTGCAGAATTTGGATTTTGAGAAACTTAAAACTGGCGTAACTGAAATCGTGGAGCAAGCAAGAGCTGATAAGACTTTTCAAAATGTGGATATCAATTTAAAATTTAATAAACCGGAAGAACAGATCACAATTGATCGATTGAAAGCAAGGGAGTTGGGATTGACTATTTCAGATATTGCAAACACGATTCAAAGTGCATTTAGTGGTCGTCGATTAGATTATTATATTCATGAAGGAAGGCAATATCAAGTGATCGGTCAAGTGGATCTTATGGATAGGCAAGATCCTGCTGATATCACGAAACTTTATGTGAGAAATAACAGAGGAGAAAATATACCATTATCATCTGTGGTAGAGACAAGATCTTCTGCTAATCCTCCTACTTTATATCATTTCAATAGATATAAATCTGCAACAATCTCTGCATCATTAGCAGAGGGAAAAACGATTGGTGATGGAATAAAAGTCATGCGCAGTATCGCAGCTGAAAAACTTGATGAGTCATTTCAGACCTCATTAAGTGGTCCTTCTCGCGATTTCGAAGAAAGTTCCTCCAATACTTTGTTTGCATTCTTATTGGCATTACTGTTGATCTACTTGGTCTTGTCCGCACAATTTGAAAGTTTTAAAGATCCCATTATTATCATGATCACCGTTCCATTGGCGTTAACAGGAGCATTAGGCAGCCTTTATTTTTTTGGTCATACTTTAAATATTTTTTCACAAATAGGAATGATCACTTTAATAGGGCTTGTTACCAAAAATGGAATTATGATTGTCGAATTTGCAAATAAAAAGAGATTATTGGGAATGTCGAAACTTCAAGCAACGATTGATGGTGCTGCAGAGCGATTAAGGCCTATAATTATGACCAGTTTAGCTACTGCATTGGGAGCGTTGCCAATCGCATTGAGCTTTGGTTCGGCTTCTACCAGTAGAATACCATTGGGGATCGTTATTGTCGGAGGTGTTTGTTTTTCTCTTGTCTTGACACTATTTGTAATTCCTGCTATCTATTTGTTTTTATCTGGAAAACATGTGAAAAATATTGATGAAAATGAGAATTAAAAACAGAATTAAAGTATTGCTTTGCATATTTATTCTCTTCAATTCGATTGAGAATAATTATGCTCAAATTCAACTAAGCTTACAGAGTGCAATAGATTCTGCTTTGCAAAATAATTTGAACATTCAAGTAGCTAGAAATAATATTGCTATAGCCAATTTGAACAATACCTATGCAAATGCAGGTGGAATGCCTCAAGTTAATGCGGTTCTAAACAATACAAATTCATTGACTAATATTCATCAGAACTTAAGCAATGGTGTAGAAATTTCAAAGAATAATGCATTGACAAATAATATCGCAACTGGAGTCAATGGCAGTATCTTATTATATAATGGAGATCGAGTTAAATTTACTAAAAAAAGACTTGAACTCCTCACTGAACAAAGCGAACATGAACTCAATATACAAATTCAAAATACGATAGCTAATGTGATGATCAAATATTATGACATAATAAAGCAATCTGCATTTATTGATTTGCTAAAAAAGAATTTTGAGTTTTCAAAAAATAAATCCAATTTGATCAGTCAAAGAGCTATTGTTGGAATGGCAAACGAAGTTGATCGTATAACGGCATTGATGGATATCAATAATTCTACACTTGCCATTGCGAACCAAGAAATGCTGTTACGACAAAGTGAACTTGATTTAATACAATATATTGGAATTTCGCCTCGACAAAAAATAATAGTCAATGACTCAATTCTAATTGACAATAGTTTGGTAGAAAAAATTATTGAAGAGCGACTCTATAAAAATGTAGATTTTGTTTATTCAGAAAATATCATTCGACTAAATGAAATTTTACTCAAAGAAACAAAAGCATTGAAATATCCGTCAATCAGAATGAATGCAGCCTATAATTTGAACTATACCAAAAGTTCTAGTGGATTCAATTTATTAAATGAAAGTTATGGACCAAGTTTAGGCGCAACAATTCAAATACCAATCTATTCAGGTCTTGTCAAATCACAAGAAAAAGTATTGAACTACCAGATCAAAAATGCTGAGTTGGCGAAAGAAGATAAGTACAAAATGATGCAAAATGAAGTTGCTAAAATGTATTCTCAATATCAAAGTCTTCAATCTCAAAGTAAACAACTCACGAACAATTATCAACTTGCTTTACAGTTGGTAGAGTTAACGTTACAAAAATACCAATACAATCAAGCTACATTATTGGAATTACAATCTGCTCAATCTAGTTTTGAAAATCTTGGATATCAACGAATACAAGTCAATTATTTACATAAACTTGCTGAGATTGAACTTAAGAGAATAGCCTACCTATTGAAAGAGTAAAATGTAAAAAATATTAGGCTCTATTTTGTCTTTTTACCAATTTATTGGTTCTAATTAATTTTTGATTTTCATCATAAAGCATTAGAAAATAAACTCCATCATACAAATTTGAAATATCGATTGTATTTTTACTTGAACTGAAGTTTTCAGAATAATATGTTTTACCAAATAAATCTTTAATAGCCACTCTTTTCACAGAAGCAAGATCAGCACCTTGTAAAGAAATTTTATCTGACGCTGGGTTAGGGTAGATTTTTACATGATCTGATTCTTGATAAGCGATTGATGTGGCACCTTTTTCATTCAGTTGCTTTGACGCTCTAGCTGATCCATCTCCACTTGTTGTATTATTACTATTTACACCATTTCCTGCGGTATAAAAACTAACTGGACCTGATCCAGCAACAGGAGCGATCCATTTCATTTGAAATAAATTTTCAACACTTCGATCATTGTGCTCTACATATTGGCGACCATTAATATTTACAATTTTTGCATTTGTGCCTATGACAGACCAAGTTTTAATATCTGATCCATTTACATTAAGAGGCGCTTTGAGTGCCACGATTTGGAAGCCATGAGCCTTTGGAGCAGTGCCACCAGTGTGATTTACTCTTACATGCACTGTATACTCTTTGCCAGGTGAATAACTACTCACCGTATCTGTTCCATCAAGAATAGAAATATTCAGAGCAACAGTAATTGGACCATTATGACAACTTTGGCATACTGTATTGTCATCGCCAGGTGCTCCTGTACTCCCGACATTACCTACAGTTCCTCGCCCTCCTCGGTTAGACATAAATAGAATTGCTCCAAAACTAAAAAGTATAATTGCGTATAGATATTTTTTCATTTGTATCAAATTGAATTTGTAAAATTAAAAAGCAATTCTTAGATTCAGGTTTAAATAAAAGTTAATATTAAATTAGACTCCACTATTCGGGAAAAGTCAAAAACTAAGAGCAGGTATTTTCCCAGGTGTGCCTCGAAAATAGTCTTCAATCACTTTAAGATCCTCCGCAGCATCATTCCCCACAAAAAAAGGAACATCAAATGAAACAATTTTCTGAAAATAATCAAATTTGCATCTAAAAATTGGGATATTTGCTCCTTTTGCAATATAATAGTATCCAGTTTTAAATTTTTCAACTTTCTTACGTGTCCCTTCAGGAGATATTATAATACATAAATCACCATTTTTTTTAAACAATTCAATGCAGTCTTGGACTAAATTACTTCTTTTGCTTCTTTCTACAGGAAATCCTCCCAGCCATCGAAATAGGAATCCATGAGGCCATTTAAACAAACTAGATTTTCCTAAAAATTTTATTTTTTGTAAATCAAAGGCTGTTCTCACAACAATTCCTAATGGAAAATCCCAGTTTGACGTGTGAGAGGCCACTATAACCACATATTGACGAAAAGGAATCATATTTTCAGTTCCTACTACTTTCCAGTTAATCAAATTCAAAATCCAACGACAGAACTTTTTCATATTTGACAAAAATAGAAAATTCTCCTAATATGCCTTGAATTTTCACAATTCTAAGCTGAATTGCAATCTATCGTAAAAAAAACATCCAACAGTTTACGACAACTATTGGATGTAATTATATTAGATTAAGATAATATCTTCTTTCTAATACTAAAATTATAAAAAGGTACTGGTTTGCTCTTATCAGCAAAACTGATCGGTCATCGGATCACACGAAATTATAAACCTCATCAGCCTGCCATAAACTATCACTTCATTGATACTATAAATGCAATAGATTCTTATTATTTTTATTTCTTTAAATAACACCACAAAGATGCGATTTATCCAAATAACTCAATTAGTCATGAATTCCCTAATTGTTGTCAATTTTTCCCAATTTCCATTGCTTTAAAGTTGCTTGGAGACATTTTTGTTAAATTTTTGAAAAATCTACTGAAGGTCTGTACATCCTTGAAGCCAATTTCATCACTAATTTCAAAGATTTTTTTATCCGTATATTTCAGAAGTCTTTTAGCTTCTAGAAGCTTTCGTTCTTGAATATACTGTAAGGGTGTAATCGCAGATTGCTTTGAAAAAACATTGGAGATTGTCTTGGGTGATTTATGAAGCATTGATGCGAATTCTTGTAGTGTGCTTTTAGTTCTAAAATGTAAATCAACCATTAGATTAAAGTCTCGAATTAATTCGATATCTGACTTGGTGATTGTTTTTTCGAAATATTTCAATTTAAAAAAATTTGTACAAAGTATTGTAAATCGTTTTAATAAAGATCGCAACATATCCAATTGTAATTCATCATTGGTACTTACTTCAAAAACAAACATATTCCATAAGGTATCAAAATTTTCAATTTGAACTAATGGAAGATTAAACTGTGGCAACTTGGCTGTACCAAAAAACAATAATCCATTACATCCCACTTCGATGTCATTTTCAAGAATACAATAAAATTGACGATTAAATCTTATAAGTCGAGCTTCAAATGCTTGAATAATTTTAATCTTGTAAAATTCAGTTATACAGATTACTTCATGCTTCGAGAAAAACTGTAGTTTTCCATCTATTTCTAATTGAACATTATCTTCAAGAAACCAAATGAAAGAAAGTGGTTCTTCCATTTTTTCTGTAAGTTCAAATGTAGTTGAGTTTACTTCATTCAATAATTGCAAAAATTCACCAGCCTTCCCTCTGAAAATCATATAGATTTATACTTAATATACACCTATTTAAAAAAAATAGAAAATAATGCAACGCGGAGGAAGACGCATACGCAGAATAAGAAAACACTAAATGGGATAATTTAGTTCAAATGCAATAGAACAGAATCAGATGTGAACAGGCGGTCAAGAATTTTTGATCAGTTGGGGGTTTATAATCGATACTCGACCACCTGCTACTTGTTATTCTCTAGCTGATTTTTTGGGGCTAGAGAAATCAAACATCCGAAACGAATTTAAACAAACGACTAAGGAAAACCTGAAATTTTATATAACCATACTCATGAAAATCAATAGACAGGATCTGTGGGAAAACAGATATTGAAGACAGAATAATTCCGACTTGTTCAATAAGGATGTACAATGATACAGCGATCCTTATACTATTTTATCTAGAAAACAAAAAATAAGATCAAAATTGGGTGTTTGTACTTAACTTTTCTAAGGGCTTATCCTGATTAATTTCCTTTGGGAAAACCCTTTAGAATCGAGATTCTCATGAAATGTTATGTATGTTAAAGTAGTAAGAATCATTATCTTTGAGCGAAAATAATCTATATGCCAATCTTCCAATCATTTCTGCCGGAAAGCTTGCCTAAAATCTGGATATGGTGTATTGAAGAAACTGACGACTATTTTGAACAAAGATTAATAGAGCTAGGATTTCATCCACAAAAATTCACCAATCCAAAAAGACAATCTGAATATCTTGCCTCAAGATTTCTACTCTCTGAAATTTTCGGAATGGGCTTTATGAACACAATGACCGCTGATGAATTTGGAAAATTAATCAATGTCAATGCAACTGATTGTTTTTCACTCTCCCACTCTTATCCATTTACTGCTGTGACACAATGGGACAAATCTATAGGCATTGATTTGCAATGCTATACAGAAAAAATTGAGGCTATCGCACCTCGATTCTTGTCTAATAGTGAATTTAATCAAATGGTTAGCCCAATAGAAAATCACTTTAACAAAATCCAAGAATTAACATTGCTATGGAATATAAAAGAAGCAGTGTATAAAGCATATGGCAAGAAAAATATTATATTCAAAAATCAAATTCAAATTCTCAAACAAAATACTATCTTCGAGGCTAAATTATTCCTAGAACATGAAATCAAATATTATCAAATTCAATATAAAAAAGAAACAGAATTTTCATGGTGCGTTGCCTATGAATAGCTATTTACTCTTTCTGTTTTTATGCTTCTTTTTTTTTATACAATGTAAAGCGAAATCC
Organism: Saprospiraceae bacterium; assembly: GCA_016722295.1. Taxonomy (GTDB): domain Bacteria; phylum Bacteroidota; class Bacteroidia; order Chitinophagales; family Saprospiraceae; genus Vicinibacter. Next base: position 492,719 of record JADKGL010000026.1, on the reverse strand, counting down.
GAAAATAAAGAAACCATCAAGGATTTAAGTGCTGCGAAAGAATTAAGTCAAAACAATGATCTGCCTTCTGATTTTTTAGAATTTTATAAAAAATTTCATGAAGATAGTTTGTATCAATTGGCAAGGATAGATTTTCCATTGGAGGGATTGCCAGATAATGCTGATCCAGAATTTATAGGAAATGAAAAATACTATTGGTCAGCCGATCAATGGATACTAAATAAAGCAAAATTTGATGATAAGAAATTGTATGAAGTACAATATAGCAATCTTGCAAATGTTATCATTGAAGAAACGATAACCATAAAGGAATACGACTTAAAAATAATCCGAAGATTTTCAAAGAGTGGTGATGGATGGAAGCTTATTTATTATGCAGGTGTAAATAAATATGTGAGCCAATAAGGAAAAATGAATCCTTAACATGACTTGACTACTTAAATAGACGGAAAGTGAAACATCAATAAGAACTTAATTCTGAACCTTCATATGCTTTCAATAAAAAACTTATAATAGTTAAACCCAATATAATAATTCCTATCAATACTATAATTTTTCCATGATTTCGAACTGAAAGTTCGTATGAATACATTTTCTGACCATCGGGTAATTTTTTACTATCCCATAATAGTTGCAATCCTAAAACAATTCCAATTATTCCTCCTATAAATGCAAAAAAATAAGCTGCAATGATTAATGTTTGTGGAGTTGGTTTATGTTGAGATAAGCTTGCCATTCTTTTTTTACGAATGAGATTCAAATTTTCTAATGAGATTTCTTTGCCGCGATCTTTTAAAAGCTTTTGTGCCAAGATATAATCAAATTCATTCCATTCATCTTTTTTCTCTATAATAGAAAACAATTCCTCATCTGTAAATGAAAACAAATAATACTCTTTATCCAATGCATTCAAATCTATTGAATTGGTGTCTGCATACGCTTGATCAGCCCTCTCAAAATCCTTTGGTTGGAGCTTCAATACCATATTTTCATTTCCAGCATTTCTGACAAATGATATGTCAAAAAACGGAGTAGTTTTCTCAAGTATATATTCAATCTTACATTTATCTAATATATCTGTGTATTCTTTGGCATATTCTCTAGAACTAAATAATTTGTATTCTTCAAAATTAATATTGCTCATCACAATTCGATTTGATTATTTAAACTCTTAAAGATAATAAAAAATTGTGAATGCCTAACTGAATCAAAAATGACTCAAACAATATACCACTGTTACATATGCGTTGGTTTAGACATCCTTGCTAAAACGAAACGGTACTGCTGGTGAAATATCCCATTACTGACCCCGCTGGGGTCAGTGACAATTATTCTTTACTTTTTCTAGATACATATGACCCATTCTGATTCATTTTTTTGTTCGGATTTTTTATTCATTGTGCTACTATAATTTAAAAAAATTTGAAGTAAAGCTCTGTAGGAGTGAACTGTTTGTAGATATGATTTATAGAAATTTATTGAGCTCTGTAGGTGCGACCTGTAAATGTTATACTGCAGGTGGAATAACCCATCCCCGGCCCTTACCCTTGTTAGGGAAGGGTGACATGATGCATGTGTTTGTTTGTTTAAGGCACAGTTGCCTAAAATTAATTGGTAGTGCTGGTGGAATAACCCATCCCCGGCCCTTGCCCTTGTTAGGGAAGGGTGACGTGACGTATGTGTTTGTTTGTTTGTTGTGTGCTGTTTTAGGCATCCTTGACTAAAACGAAATGGTTTTAACGAAAACACGAAAGTTTTGAGTGAAGGATATGTAGGGCAGCGCTATGCGCTGGTGCAAAGCACCACAACGAAGTGGGGCCCGAAATAGCCTGACCCGAAGGGGCACTCCTAAATTATTTTATGCTTAAATACTCGTATCTTTTTTCTTTACCATAGTCAATATCGTAGCGATCGCGACTGTCTCGTTTGTCTCGTCATATACATCGACCAACCATCTGACGATGCCTTTGGCAATATCGTCTTCACTGCGTTTTTCTTGATCTGTTTTTTCTTTGACGGTGAGGCGGACACCAATGGTCATGCCTGGATATACTGGTTTGGTGAAGCGACATTCGTCAAGTCCATAATTGAGCAATACAGGCCCTTTCTTGGCATCTACGAACATTCCTGCTGCTTTAGAAAGGATATAATAACCATGCGCAACGCGCCCTGTAAAAATCGTGCCTTCCAATGAGGTCACATCTGTATGCGCATAGAAATGATCACCGCTGAGATTGGCAAAATTTACAATATCGGCTTCTGTGACAGTATGTTTTCCAGTGATCCATTGATCGCCTATTTCGAGTTCTTCGAAGTATTTTCTGAATAGATGAATCTCTGATTCTTTTGCTTTGGCATTTTGCTGATAGACATGTGTCACTGCACTGATCATCGTAGGATCGCCTTGCAATGCGGTGCGCTGTAGATAATGCTTGACACCTCGCATTCCGCCCATCTCTTCGCCTCCTCCTGCGCGGCCTGGACCACCGTGGACGAGCATCGGCATTGGAGAACCATGTCCTGTGCTTTCTTTGGCACAAGCTGAATTCAGTATGAGGATTCTTCCATGATGCGATGCAGCATTCAATGCATAGGATTGTGCGATGGATTTATCTGAAGTAATGATAGAACTCACTAGTGAGCCTTTGCCTTTTTTGGAGAGTGCTACAGCGTCTTCAATTGTCTTGTATGGGATAATTGTACTTACTGGTCCAAACGCCTCAAGTTCATGTGTACCGAGATAATCAAATGGTTTCTCATTGAGCATCAAAATAGGTGACATAAATGAGCCTTTCTGTGCATCAGCTCCTACGACTTGAAGTTGATCGAGATTGCCATAAACAATGGGGGTGTATTGTGAAAGCTCTGCTACTCTTTCTTTTACTTCTTTGAGTTGCACCTTGCCGGCCAGGGCACCCATGCGGACTTCTTCGCGATTGGGGTCTCCGATGATCGTTTGATCCAATCGTGTAGCCAATGCTTTGCGAACATCATCAACGTAATTTTCTGGTACAATGATCCTTCGTATAGCGGTACATTTTTGTCCGCATTTGGCTGTCATCTCGCGATGTACTTCTTTTATAAAAATAGCAAAATCCTCCGATCCAGGTGCTGCATCTTTGCCCAATACACAACAGTTGAGTGAATCGGCTTCCATATTGAATGGTACTGATTCGGATATAATCCTAGGGTGTGTCTTGAGCAATCTTCCTGTATGCGCAGATCCTGTGAATGTAACGATATCTTGTGACTCCACATGATCTAGTATCGATTGTGCAGACCCACAGATCAATTGCAATGCGCCTTGTGGCAAAATACCACTTGCTACGATATCTTTAACCATAGCTTCTGTAAGGAATGATGTTATTGTAGCAGGTTTGACAATACAAGGCACTCCAGCGAGGAGATTCACTGATATTTTTTCGAGCATTCCCCACAATGGAAAATTGAATGCATTGATATGTATCGCAACACCTTCTTTGGGCACCATAATGTGCTGTGCCATGAATGATCCTCCTTTGGATAATCCTATAGATTCTCCATCGACGTAAAAGCGTTCATTAGAGAATTTTTTGCGAAGTGAAGCGTATGCAAACAATGTCCCTATACCTCCATCTATATCTATCCAACTATCCGTTTTTGTCGCTCCAGTGAGATAACTTATTGGATAATATTTTGCTTTGATTTCTGTTAGAAAAAGTGCTAATGCCTTGAGCATCCTACCGCGTTCTTGGAATGTCATTTGACGAAGGCCGGGACCACCGATTTCTCTAGCATATGAGAGCATAGCCCCGAAGTCCAATCCTTTACTTGATGCTGTAAAAATTTGGTCTCCTGTGATTGCATTATAAAGGGCTGTGCCTTCTCCATCACCTTCTATCCATGAACCCAGTGCGTAGTTTTGTAATTTCATATTTATTTTAGTAGTTAGTTTTTAGTAGTTAGTTTTTAGTAGTTAGTAATTAGTCGAAAGAAATAATTTTTATCCATTATCTTTTAATTTTTATCCATTGTCTTTTATCCATTATCTTTTATCCATTAACCATTCACTTTTATCTATTAGTTATTAACTATTAGTTATTCTTGAATTCCAAATTGTCTTAAATGATGTGTGCCATGTTTGTATAGCAATGCGATCCACAATTCATAATTCAAATCCCCAAAAAATGGATTGCGTATGGTTTTATTTTTATCTGATGCAAATGTTGCTTCAAAATCTTTAATTTCTCCTTCTAATTCTACATAGGCATCTTCAATTTGCTCATGTCTATGCGGAGGTGGAACATCTCCCATGAGGCTATTCTTTGTGTTTTCTCGCATTGGTTTGTCACTCAAGACAAAGGCTTGAAGCTTGACTATATTTTCTGTTGGTGTAAGGATCTCTGTATGAATATCTTTGCCATTGGCCTGTCGAAATGAATCAGACATGTGTTCTACCATGTCATGCACAGTCATCACTCCCCAAGCACCTATGGTAGTTGGATCGATGGATTTTATTTTAGTGAGAAAATCCTTTGTAACGAAAATTTCTTTATTCATCTGACAAAAGTAGTCATAATTTTATAAAGGAAATATGTATAAGATTGCTTCGAAAAAAATATTTAATTTTCGTATCAATAAGCTCTCACATCCAATTTTTCCATAAAATTGATGAAAGCAATATTGACTACTTTATTCCCACCTGGGGTAGGATAGTCCCCTGAAAAATACCAATCGCCAGTATGATGAGGACACGACTTGCGTAGACCTTCCAACGATTGAAAAATCACCGAAACCGGGATATGAATATCTTGTGGAGTCAATAATTTAGCTATCTTATCAGAAATTTGTTTATCAGTGAATCTATCATATAAAGCAATCAATTCATTTTTAAGATGCAATTCATTATTTGCTCTTCTTGCAAGACATCGATCATAAGTTTCTTCGAGCAAATGATCTTGATTGGTATCATATAACAATTCTACCATTGCACTGAAGGCTACGAATTTGCTTAATTGAGACATATCAATACCATAACAATCAGGATATCTGATTTGAGGTGCAGAGGATACAATTACTATTTTTTTAGGGTGAAGCGTATTTAAAATACGAATGATACTTTCTTTTAAAGTGGTGCCACGCACTATAGAATCATCCAAGACGACTAAAGTATCTACATCATTTTTTACAAGACCATATGTCACATCATACACATGTGAGACCAGTCCCCCGCGAATTTGATCATTGGCAATGAATGTCCGCATTTTATCATCTTTCACGATAAGATTTTCAAACCGCGGTTTTTGATGGAGTATGGATTTTATTTTTTCAAGATCATTCAGGGAGCTAAGCTGAAGGATTCTTTTTTCCTTTTCTACATTGAGATGATCATCTATTGCTTCTGACAATCCAATAAATGCAGTTTGACTCGTGTTTGGAATATAAGTGAACACCGTATTAGTTAAGTCTCCTTCGATTTCAGAAATAATAGGAACCGCAAGTTCCTTCCCTAAGTTTTTTCTCTCTTGATAAATATCTCGATCATTTCCTCTAGAGAAATAAATTCTTTCGAAAGTACATGATTTTTTTTCTCTTTCTTCTAGTACTTCAATTTCGCCAACAGTTCCATTTTTTTTAATGATAAGCGCTGTACCTGGGGTGATTTCTTTAATTTTCGAAAATGGCACTTCAAGTGCGGTCATCAAAGCAGGCCTCTCCGAAGCTACTGCTACAATATCTTCGTCTTGATAATAAAATGCTGGACGAATCCCACAGGGATCTCTTAGTACAAAGGCATCTCCATGGCCTATCATACCCGCCATAACATATCCTCCATCAAATTTTCTTGCCGCTTTTTGAAGTATACGGCAAATGTCTAGATTTTCGAATATCAAAGGATTAATTTCTTCTCGAGTATATCCTTCTGGCTTATACCAATCAAATAGTTGTTGAACTTCTTCATCTAGAAAATGACCTATTTTTTCCAAAACAGTGATCGTATCAGATTTTAACTTAGGGTATTGACCAAGATTCACTAATTTATCAAATAGTTCTTCAATATTTGTCAAATTAAAATTTCCAGCGAGGACCAAGCTTCTGCTAATCCAATTGTTCTCTCGTATGAATGGATGTACAGTCTCAATACTATTGTCACCATGTGTACCATATCTCAAATGTCCTAGCAGCAATTCTCCCATAAAAGGCTTATTCGCTTTTAGCCATGTAGGATTATGAGTTTGCTCTTTACTTAAGTCTTTGAAATGCGAAAATACAGATTCGAATAAGGCTTGTAAATAATTTGGAGCATTCGAGCGCTTTCTTGAAATATACTTATTTCCAGGGGCAATGTCCAATTTGATTGTAGCAATACCAGCTCCATCTTGACCACGATTTCGTTGTTTTTGCATGAGCAATTGAAGCTTCTGAAGACCGTAGAAACTTGTCCCAAATTTTTCTTCGTAGTAATCTAATGGCTTGAGTAATCTTACTAAAGCCAAACCGCATTCATGGTTAATCTTATCAGACATATTAGAAATTGCATTGCAAAGATACAGCCTTTTACGTCAGTATCTGAAATTTTACTTTAAAACAACCGATTTTTAACCTAAACCAACAAGATATAGAGTAGATTTAAAAAATATGTCTTTATGAAATTGCGAATCTACTCAATTTTTTTGTTAGATTATTTTGAATATAATCACGGTTAAAATTCTAGAAAGAAGCTTTAAACTTATTTGATCAGAATTTTTTAAATGAGTTCTTTTAAAACTAATTTGGTTGAATAAACTATGCTATTTCTTTTGAACCTAAGTGCTACTACTTTACCTTCTTTTTTTGAAAGTATATTTTGGATTTTTTGCAAAGAGTAAAACGATGAAGGTAGTCTATTAATAGAGATGATTTCATCACCAACCTTGATTTTAGACTCATCAGCTGGACTATTCGGTAGAATATTTTGTACGTAAAATTTTCTTAACTCTTTTCCACCTTTAGAAAGATACAATCCACTTTTATCATAATTAGGAATTTTTTTAAATTTCCTATTTGGTTTTAAATAAATTACTTGATTCGAAAAATCCAAAATGATTGCAAATTTTTCTAAAATATGATTGCCAATGATGCCTTGTTTGATGTTAGTTTCATGAAGAAAAAACTCAGACTTATTGATTTGAAAACTATAAATATGGTTGTAAATACAATAGCTGCTGTCCATACAGAACTCTTCTAATCTTCCAGACACTCCATGCAATGTTCCACCGAGACCTGAACCAAGATAACTAGGTATTACAGTCTGTGGAATATGAATTGAAGTATCTACGTTTGCATAAAGCATTGCAGATATCGCTGCCCCTGAATCTAGTAATAGATTGAATGATTTTTTTTCTTTGTTAGGCATTCTAATCTGGCAAGAAATATATGGTTTATTTTTACTTATAGAAATATTGTGTTTGGTGTATTTTGACACAGTATAGTTTGATAGTTTTTTATATAAAGTAATTTGTCCTTTGCTGTAGTCGATTGCAATCTTATACTCTTTGAATAGACTCGCACTAAGAATTCCATGTACTTCTACACCAACGATCTGACTCAAGCTTATTTGGGCTTTATCAAGTACTATACATTCTACTTTTTGTTCAAATTTTTCAGCAACTTTTATATTCAAGGGTCTTGTTATTTTAGCTGGAATTTTCTCATTGAGATCTGAGCCTAAAATGCTGACATCGCGTTGATAAACATCGCTAAATATCGAAAAATAAATTTTATCAAAAAAAATATTATGCTCCGCTCCAGTATCAAATAATAAAGTCATTGGAATCACACCTTCTAACTTAATATCTATTAAAATAAATGACTGGATATAACGAAAAGGAATTTTAATTGGTTCATTTGATGCAGCATTTGTGCTTACAGCAGTTATGAAATAAAAACAGAAAGAAATAATGATCTTCACGACACTAAAAAATTTATTGTATAATATAAAAATACTATATATAACTAAACCAAATAAGACTGTTCATTTAATACTATATAAATCAAAAGTAATCCATTAAGCTATCTACTTTGTCAAAATCACAAAAAAAATTAAATATATTTTTTCTTTCTATATAACTTAAATGAATTGGTATATAATTTGATTTCAGAACTAAATATATTATATTTTAAAATAATAAAAAAAAATAAGATTGAAATACAAGCAGCATATGTTAATTGTTAGGATTTAGTTATATATTGACATAGATAAAGCAAATCTTATGAAAAGGAAGTTGAAGCTCTTAAGTTTCTGTACATATATAATTTGTGCAAATATATTATATGCAAATTCAGATTCGGGTCAAGCCTTAGAAATTGAATGTGCACCTACTATCACAGTTACTGAAGGAAGCAAATTAGATTCAGCTACAACAGGCTGGCCAAAAATCATCAATAACACAGGTGGTACGATCACAGTCTCGTATTTTGATGTTTATTCAAAAGGGAAGTGCCCTGCCAAGCAAGATCAAGTCACACGATTTTTTACCGTGAAAAATAGTTTAGGCGATCAACAGCGTTGCACGCAGATCATTACAGTAAAACACATCGATATTAATTTTATACGAGTGCCAAAAGACACTACCATCTTGTATCCATTAAACAATGTTTTTTCTGCTTTATTATTGAATACCAATCAAAATTTAGCAAGTGTTCAAATTACATTCAAAGATTCATTGTTGGTAAAACGTTGCATAAACCCTATGAGAATATTGCGGACGTGGACAGTGAAAGATCTTTGTTCTCCTGCATTTCGTACCTTGACGACGAATCTTACCCTGAATGGTTATGAAGATAGTTTTGCACATGACGTATTGAGCACTGATGGAGTATGTAATAATGATGGTTCCATTGAATTAATTGCAAAAGGTGAATTTGGTCCTTACAATTATAAATGGAATAGTGGCGACTCTGTTGCTACACTTTATGGTAAACCTGCGGGATCTTACCAAGTCACAATGACTGATCGATTTAATTGTCCTAGTATTCGATTATATTTTTTACAAAACATTGGTGAAATCGCAGATGTTGGTGGCCGTATTTTGACAAAAAACGGATACCATGTTTATCCTGACTCTTTACTTTTTAACGACCAATCAAACATTACAAATTCTTGTATTTCGAGGCCTCAAGTGCTCCAATATGCATTCAATCTAAAGAAAAACAATCCTGGGTATTATGCTTACAATTTTAGAAAACTGAAGGACCCATTAGTCGGCACTTCTACAAAAGATATCTTGCTGATTCAAAAGCATATTCTGGGCGTTCAAAAATTTAAAGATACACTGAGCATATATGCGGCTGATGCGTTGGGAAATCACAATGTGGCTGGTTCTGATATTGTTGAAATCCGAAAATTGATTTTAGGTGTAATTCCAAATTTTACAAAAGTGGATCCATGGGCATTTATTCGTACCGATTATTTATCTGTGATTACGCCAAATACAACCTTAAAAGAAATTGGATTTAAAGGAAGCAATATCACTTTATTTCCTAAACAGAATATTGACGTATTGGTACTCAAAATTGGAGATGTAGATTTTAGTTACAAAGGATCTAATTTTCAAACAGATGAAGCAGATGTGCGCTCACAAAAAAATGAAATGCCACTTAAGTATAAAATTTATACTAATGCAGATCAAACAAAATCTATTGATTTTTTCGTAGAAAATATTCAATCGATCGAAGGCCTACAGCTTTCAATCAATTTTCCTTCTGCATGGAAAATCATCAACTCCCAAATTGCTGAAGAATTTATTTATCGGACAAATGATCATCAGTTGAATATAAGTTGGAGTACTGGAGAATTGCTTTCAATTGAAAGAGCTAAACCATTGTTTACAATTCAATTTTTGGAGCCAAATAATGAGTTAAATTTTTCTCTCAGCCGAAGAATCGATTCAGAAATATACTTGCCTAATGGCAATGACCAAGCATTAGTGTTAGAAAGAAAATATGATCAAGAGATTGCTTTACTAAATGAATTTTATTTACTTCCAAATCCTACATCAAGCTACTTTACAGTTCAGTCAAAACTAGAATTTCATAGTCTAAGATTCTTTTCTGAACTTGGCACGGAGCTTAAAGTAATTGAAGAATCGAAAGGCAATTACAATATTTCAGGATGGAGCAATGGCATTTATTTTTACACTGCAGTACTTGCAAATGGAAAGCAAATCTCTGGAAAATTAATAGTGGAAAAATAAGAGTCTGCAATAAATTTATAAATTTTTCATAATTTGCACCATGAATGCATTAATTACTGGTGCGAGTAAAGGAATAGGAAGAGCTATTGCCAAAGCGTTTGCAAATGAAGGTTGCGACCTTGTCTTGGTCTCGAGAACACTCAGAGATCTCGCTGTTGTAAAACAAGAAATTAAATTACTACAGCCAAGTATTACGATACATATTTTAGCTGCAGACGTTTCTACTCAAGCTGGGATCAAAACATTAATGACCTTCATTCGCACATTAAAAATTGATATTGATATCCTAGTAAACAATGCTGGAGTTTTTTTACCAGGTGAAATAAAAAATTCTGCAGTTGGCAATCTTGAAAAAATGATGGATACCAACTTCTTCAGCGCTTATTACCTTACGAGAGAATTATTGCCACATTTATTGACAAAAAAATCAGGAGCAATTTTTAACATTTGCTCCATAGCAAGTTTAGATTCTTATCCAAATGGTAGTGATTATTGTATCTCAAAATTCGCTTTGTATGGTTTTAGCAAATGTTTGCGTCAAGAACTGAAAGAATCTGGTATTAAAGTAATTTCTGTATTACCAGGTGCGACATGGACAGATTCTTGGAAAGGTGTAGATCTGCCAAATGAGCGTCTAATGCAAGCTGATGATATTGGAATCATGATGGCGGCAAGCTTGAAATTAAGTCCATCAGCTGTTGTTGAAGATATTATTTTACGACCACAATTAGGTGATTTATAATGCCAGATTTTCCTTTTATAAAATACCACCCAAAAGTATTCGACAAAGAGCAAATGGCTGCCCGTGCTCAAGAATACTATCAATATATGAATGATCGTCGGACAGTTAGAGAATTTTCAGATAAAACATTTGATATTAAAATCCTCGAGCAATGCATTCTCACTGCTAATACGGCACCATCTGGAGCCAATAAACAACCTTGGGTGTTTTGCATTGTGTCAAATAAGGAAATCAAGAAAAAAATAAGAGAAGCCGCGGAAAAAGAAGAATTTGATAATTACCACATTCGAATGTCAAAAGAATGGCTTCAAGATTTAGCCCCACTGGGTACAGATGAACATAAAGAGTTCCTAGAAAAAGCGCCATACTTAATAGTCGTCTTTAGAAAATCTTATGATATCATTCATGGCGAAAAAAGAAAAAATTATTATGTACAAGAATCTGTAGGTCTTGCATGTGGTTTTTTAATAGCGGCACTTCATCAATGTGGTCTAGTTTGTTTGACTCATACACCTTCACCAATGAATTTTTTGCAAGAAATTTTACAAAGACCAGAAAATGAAAAACCTTTTCTTTTAATTCCAATTGGCTATCCTGCCGAATATGTTATGGTGCCAGACATCCAAAGAAAGAAACTGGATGAAATATGTGTTCGATTTGATTAATCCAAATTTAAATTCATGATTTTAAGCGATCAAAAAATTAGAGAAGCATTACTCACAAAAGATATTGTCATAGAACCCTATAGGGAAGATTGTCTCGGGACAAATTCTTATGATGTGCATTTGAGTAAACATTTAGCAGTGTATGAAAGTCGCGAATTAGATGCAAAATCACACAACAAAATCAATCATTTTGAAATCCCAGATGAAGGATTTGTATTGCAACCAGGAACTCTTTATTTAGGTGTAACTGAAGAATATACAGAGACACACCATGCAGTGCCCTTTCTCGAAGGTAAGTCGAGTATAGGAAGATTGGGTATAGATATTCACGCCACTGCAGGAAAAGGTGATGTTGGATTTTGCAACACATGGACCCTAGAAATCAGCTGCGTTCAGCCAGTAAGAGTATATGCAGGAATGCCAATCGGTCAATTAATTTATTTTGCAGTAGAAGGAGACATTCGAAACTATTACAACAAAAAACAAAATGCTAAATACAATCAAAGAACCCATTTGCCTGTAGAAAGTATGATGTGGAAAAATAAATTCTAGTAAATAAAAAAGGCTCCAAATGGAGCCTTTTTTATTATCGTTTAATTCGATCCGAATTATTTATTTGATACAATCATTGATTTTGATCTTGTTGCATTTTTACCATCTGTGATAGAGTAAAAATACACGCCACTACCAAATAATGAAGTATTTACTTCGACATTTTGTTGACCAATTTGCAAAGGAGTAGTATATACTTTTTGTCCAATCATATCAACAATTTCAAGATTCATATTATCATTCGCAATACCAGTTACGGGAATTACAGTTGATATAGCTGAAGGATTCGGTTGATTCTGTCCAATTGTAATATCTTGTAATGCATTGTCAAATTCTGTTGAAGAAATAATTCCATGGAACCATTTGTATGTCACATCCATAAACAATGCAGCAGTGGTTGCATTCAACTGTTCTATACCAGGAGCTAACCAAACAGTTCGATTTACGCCACTATTATTTCTTATAGCAGCTGAATTCAAAGCTACATTTGTTGAACCATTATATGTAAATATAGTCTTTCCTGCAGGAGATGGTTTTATTCTGTCTGGAAAGAAATATGTTGAAGTATAAAATGCTTTAATCGTAGATTGCGCAATTGAGCCGTAAAGTAAATCTGTTTTTACAGGTACAAGTCCAGTCAGGGTTGATGCACCATCATCGATATAGTCTACACCCATGATATTCTTACTGAAATTAATTGCTTCAACACTTCTATAAGGATCAGCTTGAGTAGCTGGATCAAAAGAAGCCCAAGCTACATCCTGTCCACTGATCAAAATATTTACACCTTTTGAAGCCAAATCTTGCAACACAGTTGCTAGTTTTGGTGTCAAAGCAGGGAAAGTCCAACCCGCATTAAAATAAATATGTTTTACTCCAGCTAATTGATTTGTTGCCGCAGCTTCTAGAAAAATAGATTCATTTCCATTTGCATGTTTTTTGCTATTATTTGCAACAAAAGGATCTGTGATCAATTTTGACCAACTACTTGGGAACACTCCTGTAGCAGCTGCAACACTATTGTTAATAATAAAGTCTTCAACATTTGATATTACGTAAGAGCTATAATTTGCAGGATTTAAACCTAAGTTTTCATTTAATTTAGACTGGACAGCCAATTTGTTTGTAACAATTGCACTGGTCGCACCACTTACAACTTTAACTTCAACTAAGACCTTTTCTCCAGCATTTACAGCAACTTTAGCTGTTTTGCCAAAAGAAACACCAGCTACAAATATTTCAACTCCAAAATCACTAGGAGCATCTGATACTAAATTTAATGATAATTCATCAGCAATAGCATTATTGTTTACCATTTCATAAGTAAAAATATGCGATTGATTACTTGCCAAATTTTGAACTTTAGCCGTTGGTGTTTTAATTACTTCAGTCCTTCCATCAAAAGTTGAGCCTACATTTAAAATTTCTTTCGTTGCAGTATTCTGTATAAAGGCAATTACTTCTAATTTATCCAATTGCAAATCTGAATCTTCAGTATAAGTAAATGTTTCTGTTGCCTCACTTCCTTGCTCAGCAAGATTTATAGGAGTACCATTTTCATCTGGAAACATTTTTCTCATTACATTAGGGAAATGAGTTTCTCCATTTGCAGCAGGAGTGGTAAAGTTTACTTCTTTTTCAATTAAAACAGTATGTAAGACAAAATCACCCGCAGGTTTTTGACCTACAGTCTTCACTTTAATCACCAAATCTCTAGTTAGACCTTTGTCTATCATAGTTGCTTCTACTGCCAAAGGGCTAGTTTCTGCAGCAATTTGATCCATAAGACCCTGACTTATTGAAGCTGGTTGACCTTGAGCTCTATTTCCATTGACAGCGACATCAGGTACTCCAGTGACACCATAATATTGTGTACGAACTGTATTAGAACCTACATTGTACAAGTAAAATGGATCTTGGTTACTTGGCCACCAAGGATGATAAGAAATATGGCGAACAAAAAAATTATTTGGACTTAGTATATTACTCTCAAATCCAGGATTTTGGGTCGCGCATGGTCCACAAGAAGTATTAGTAAAATGTTCTAATATCACTTTTTTAGGAACTTGTGCCCAAGCCATATTGAGGCATAGAAAGAAAGAAACAATTTGTAAAGCTTTATTCATTTTATTTAATTTGAGATCAAATCTACAAAAATAATTTAATCTAAGAATAAAATTTAAAAATGAAGTTTATAAAATAAATTAGTAAGGAAGATGAAGTAAACAAATTGGGGAAGATGAGTAACATAAATAAAAAAAGCCTTGACACAATAAAGTGCAAGGCTTATTTTAAAAAAAAGGCAGCGACCTACTCTCCCGAATTGCGATCAGTACCATCGGCGCAGTAGGGCTTAACTTCTCTGTTCGGAATGGGAAGAGGTGGAACCCCTACGCTATAGCCACCTAAGTCTTATTTCTGGTTTTATCCAGAATATATTTTAATAAATTACTCAATACATTAATTGAATAAAAAAAAGGTTGGAGAGAAAATGATATTTATGATATGAAAAAAAAGGAAGCTAAGGGGTAATTAGTACTACTCAGCTGAACGTATTACTACGCTTACACCTATAGCCTATCAACGTAGTCGTCTTCTACGACCCCAGTAATACTCATCTTAAGGATAGCTTCGCGCTTAGATGCTTTCAGCGCTTATCTAGTCCGTACATAGCTACTCTGCATTGCACCTGGCGGCACAACAGATACACTAGAGGTACGTCCAACTCGGTCCTCTCGTACTAGAGTCAGTTCCCTTCAATATTACAACGCCCACCACAGATAGAGACCGAACTGTCTTGCGACGTTCTGAACCCAGTTCACGTGCCACTTTAATCGGCGAACAGCCGAACCCTTGGGACCTTCTTCAGCCCCAGGATGTGACGAACCGACATCGAGGTGCCAAACCTCCCCGTCGATATGAGCTCTTGGGGGAGATCAGCCTGTTATCCCCGGCGTACCTTTTATCCTTTGAGCGATGTCCCTTCCATGCGGAAACACCGGATCACTTTAGCCTACTTTCGTACCTGGTCGAGCCGTCGCTCTCT
>JADKGL010000026.1:0-472500 GCA_016722295.1 Saprospiraceae bacterium | reverse complement strand
TTTATCGAAGTATCTAATTTTTGACCTTTGTACACTTGCAAGCTTTCTGTACTATCTGTAAATGTTCTAATCTCATAATCTTCGATAGTCCAAATATGAGGATTTGACTTCCATCGAATTGTTTTGGCTGAAAGTAGACTGCGGATCTTTGAATCTTTCATTTGTTCTATTTGAAAATCTCTTCCTAATGAATCTGCAGTCTGAAAATAGGCTATATAGACTTTTACTCCCTCTCCTACGAAAAAATGTACATTTTTATCTTTTGCTTTATAGCTTGAGGCTCTAATATATTTATTCTCAAACTCTCGAAATATTTTATTTCCTCGAGGAACAATGAAGTGGTTTCCCAATAGATGTAAAAATGTAAATAGGAGTCCTGCTATAATATATGGTCTTAAAAACCTTTTATAAGATATCCCTGAACTAAACATGGGAATAATCTCTGTCTGACTAGCCATTCTAGAAGTAAAAAATATAACTGTGATAAGTGCATATATTGGAAATAACAACGAATTTATCCAAGGAATAAAATTTAAATAATACTTTGTAACGATCTCCCATACTGTAACTTTCGCATTTAAAAACTTCTCTATTCTTTCACTTATGTCAAAAACTACTGCTATTAAAGACAAAATGAGCATAGCAAATAGAAAGGTACTTATGTACTTCTTAAGAATATATCTGTCTAAAATGCTGAGCTTTAACAATTTTACTGTTTTATAATTTTCTATTAATTTTTTCCAAAATATTATTTTTCCAAACACCGTAATTATCTGCAATAATTTGTCTTCTCGCTTCTTTTACCAACCATAAATAAAATGATAGATTTTGTAGTGTGGCAATTTGAGCGGCCAATAATTCTTTAACTAGAAAAAGATGTCTTAGGTAAGCCTTTGAATGTGAGTTACTTGTAGTTGTGTGTAGACCATTATCCAGTGGACTAAAATCCTCTTTCCATTTTTCATTTTTAATATGGATTATACCGTTTGTTGTATAGATTAAACCGTGTCTAGCATTCCGACTAGGAAGTACACAATCAAACATATCTATGCCTTTTTCTATACAATTGAGTATATTCTCTGGTGTGCCAACACCCATGAGATATCGTGCACTATTTTCTGGGAGTATTTCATCTGACAGTGTAACGTACCGATGTAATTCTTCCACTGGTTCTCCTACAGATAATCCTCCTATGGCATATATTGGATTCTTATATTGACTTATATATTCCAACGATGTCTTTCGTAAATCTTCAAACATGGAGCCTTGTGCTATAGGAACATAGATTTGTCTATGGTTGTATAACTGTGTTGATTTTTGAAAATACTGCATTCCTCGATCCAACCATCTGTGAGTAATGTCCATTGACTTTTTTGCGTATTTTTTTTCGCATGGGTATGCAGGACATTCATCTAGCACCATCATTATGTCTGATCCTAAAGATCTTTGAATATCTACAACACTTTCGGGCGTAAATAGATGTTTTGACCCATCTATATGCGAATAAAATATTACTCCTTCTTCGGTGATCTTTCTCCTATCACTTAAGGAGAATACCTGATATCCGCCGCTATCTGTCAAAATTGGTTGATGCCAATGCATAAAATTATGTAAACCATTGGCCCTTTGAATGAGGTCTGATCCTGGTCGTAAATATAAATGGTATGTATTTCCCAAAATTATTTGGGCTTTTACTTCATCTTGCAATTCTTTTTGATGGACCCCCTTTACTGTTGCTGAAGTCCCTACAGGCATAAATATAGGAGTCTCAATATCGCCATGATCAGTACTAAGTATACCGGCTCTTGCGCGTGATTTTTCATCTTTATGTAATAGTTTAAATGCCATATTTTGATTATTTCGCATGTGTTTGCATCCTCAATAAAATTCCTAACATCATAGAAAATGAAATCAATGCTGTACCTCCTTTACTTATAAATGGCAGTGGGATGCCAATTATAGGAAATAAACCTATCGTCATTCCAATGTTGATGGACATATGAATAATCAATAATCCTGCAATACAACTTGCATAATATGAAATGAATTTATGTGGAGCTGATGCTGAAATACTTAAAGTTCTGTATATCAACAATATAAAAATTCCAATCACCAACACACAACCAATAAATCCTTGTTCTTCACCTATTGTGCTAAAAATAAAATCTGTAGATTGCTCTGGTACATATTTGAATTTCGTCATATTCCCTTCTAAGAACCCTTTACCAACAAGCCCTCCAGAACCAATTGCTACTTTGGATTGAAGCACATTATAAAGTGAACCTCTTGGGTCGCATTCAGACGGTTTCAGCCAAACTTTAATTCTTTCTTGTTGATGTGGTTCAAGGCTTTTAAATACTTCCATAGTTGCGAATGAAAAAAAAGAAAGAATTGCTATTAAAATTACTGCAATTATTGAAATTCGCTCATTTCTCTCTTTCCACACAAATATCAGCATTATAAATAAAACAATTGCCGTAAATCCTACTGAATAATACATAAGTGGGAATAAATATTCCAATAATATTGAAACACAAAGTGAAACAACTAGTAAGGAAATATTGTAGCTAAAATTTTTTTTATAAAACCAAACCATGCATAAGGCAATGAATAGCAGGCCAAACAATATATAATAAAATGGAAAAAGAAAAGAAAGAATGAATACGGTTAAAAATAAAAATGCCAAAACATAATAAAATGTATTTAATCCTTCTATATATAATACTATAAAAAAAGCTAAAAAAGTTATTGCAGATCCCGCATCTGGTTGCATTAATATAAAAAACATAGGTAGTGCGATGATTCCAATAGCTATTAGTTGGTAATTTCTATATTTCAAATTTGTCTTATGAAAAGAAAGAAAACTGGATAATGCTAGTGCAGTACCTAATTTGGCCAACTCTGAAGGCTGAATTGAAAATCCTCCAAATTCTATCCAAGCTTTTGCTCCTTTTATCTCTGAACCAATTAATAAGACTAATATAAGTAAAGCTATTGAAAATGCATAGATTATATATGAAAAATTATGCCATACTTTCCAATCGACTAAAAGACAAATTGAAAATAAACTTAACGCAATTACTAAAAAAAGTAAATGTCTTGAAATGGGTGCAGATAGATCAAATATCGTTTTATCAATATTCTGAGGAAAAGTCACAGCATAAATTGCCAATGAGCCAATCAGGATTAGACTGAAGTAGCTTGCTATTATTAACCAATCATACTGTACTTTTTCTTTCCTGATGAGCATTGTACTTAAAATTCATCATAGGAAATTTTATCAGCTGATAAAAATGCGGATGGAAATTTCTTTTTAATTTGATCTAGTGCATAACTTGCCTCATTCCTTGACAAAAATGCTCCTGCTTTAAGATGATAATAGGGTTCTTTGTAATCCCATTTAGATCGATAACTAAAATTCTTTTGAAAATTAATCTTTGCATCCTCTACTTGTCTTCGATCCGTAGTGGTTATAATCGTAATTCTCCATCCTGAAACATGGGTAATCGCTCGATTCACTTTGACATAATGATCCATTAATCTTGTAATGGATGATTCTTCATTTATTTGAATATTTGATTGCGCATTCGAAATGGACAACGAAATAAAACAACAAACTATAAAAAAAACAAATTTAAATTTCATCTTAAATCTAATTTATACTGAGTCTGTGCCATGGCAACTTTTGAATTTCTTTCCGCTTCCACAAGGACAAGGATCATTTCTTCCTATTTTGGGTCCTGTATTTCTTACAGTTTGTATTTGAATTGGTTCCGATCTTCCTGCACCTTCAGCTGCACGCCTTGCGTTTTCTTCTGATTTGTTTGTTTGAATTTTATTAAAGTCACTTTTTGGTGCTTTCGCTTCTTGAATTTCTTGATTTACTGCAAACATCAGTTTGCCTTTTGCGAGATATGAAGTAATATCTACATTCATTTTATACACCAATGTTTCAAATAACTTATAAGCCTCCATTTTATAAATTACCAACGGATCCTTTTGTTCAAATGTAGCAGATTGGACGGATTCTTTTAATTCATCCATATTGCGAAGATGTTCTTTCCAATTCGAATCCAAAATACTAAGCGCAATTGAACTCTCGACGTCTCGCATAATTGTTTCACCATTGGATTTTACAGCAGTTTCTATTTCTGCAGAAATAGGTATTTGCGACATCAACTCATCGACATAAGGAATCATAATTCTTTTATATCGATGACCTTCTTCTTTATGTACTTTTTGAATCCCGGGGAATAACATCTCTTTCATTGACTCTTCTTTTCTCTTATAAAAAGAATAAAAGTCATCTTCAAATTTGTTAATTATGTCCTTTTCCTTTGCCTCTCTAAAAAATGCAACATCAATTTCTGGTTCAAATCCTAGCACTATGATACTTTCTCTGATGAATCCATCATAATCGTTTGTACGTTTAAAATTTGAAACAAGATGGTTTAAGGTGGATCTAAACATATAATCAATGTCTACTGATAATCGATCACCATAAAGAGCATGATTTCTTTTTTTATAGATAGCTGCTCGCTGAATATTCATTACATCATCATATTCAAGCAATCGCTTACGCATTCCAAAATTATTCTCCTCAACTTTTTTCTGTGCATTCTCGATAGATTTAGTGACCATGGAATGTTGAAGTACTTCGCCTTCTTTATGTCCAATTTTATCCATGATGGTAATCATTCGTTCAGAATTGAATAATCGCATAAGATTATCTTCGAATGATACGAAAAATTGTGATGAACCTGGATCCCCTTGTCTTCCTGCTCTTCCTCTTAACTGTCTATCTACACGTCTTGACTCATGTCTTTCTGTACCTATTATGGCTAATCCTCCTGCATCTTTTACTTGCTGAGAAATTTTTATATCTGTTCCTCGACCTGCCATATTTGTGGCTATCGTTACTTTACCTGGATTACCAGCCTCTGCAACAATTTCTGCTTCTCTTTGGTGTTGTTTTGCATTTAATACATTGTGTTGTATTCCACGTAATTGAAGCATTCTACTCAGTTTTTCTGAAATATCTACAGAAGTAGTACCTACTAATACTGGTCTGCCTTTTTCTGTACAACTAGCAATTTCATCGATTACTGCGTTAAATTTTTCCCTAGAAGTCTTATAAACTAAATCCTCTTTATCATCTCTTACTACGGGTTTGTTGGTTGGAATGACTACAACATCAAGTTTATATATTTGCCAAAATTCTCCTGCTTCAGTTTCAGCAGTTCCAGTCATACCTGCTAACTTATGAAACATTCTGAAATAATTTTGCAGGGTGATTGTAGCATAAGTTTGTGTCAATTCACCTACTTTCACATTTTCCTTCGCTTCTAATGCTTGATGTAGACCATCTGAATATCTTCTACCTTCTAGAATTCTTCCAGTGCCTTCATCAACTATTTTTACTTCACCTTCCAAAACGACATATTCTTCGTCGATTTCAAAGAGTGAGTATGCTTTGAGTAATTGGCTTATACAATGTAATCTCTTTGATTTTATGGCAAAATCATTGAGGATTTTTTCTTTTTGGCTGGTGGTTTCTTCTTTTGTTATATCTGGATTAATTTCTATCTTATGTAGTGCTTGTGCCAAATCTGGAATTACAAAGAAATTTGCATCAGATTCACCTGCCGCAAGATACTCTTCCCCACGTTTTGTCAACTCTACGTTTCTATTTTTTTCATCAATTGTAAATAATAGAGGTTCATCAGCAACACGCATATGCTTATTCTGCTCTTGCATATAAAAATTCTCCGTCTTATGCAAAAGAGCCCTAATTCCATCTTCACTGATATATTATATCAAAGCTCGCGATTTGGGCAAAGCGCGATATGATCTGAACAATGAAAGCCCACCTTCTCCTTCTCCAGTACCAGTTTTCCCTTCAGCGATTAATTTTTTAGCTTCTGCCAAATAGTTGGTGGCTAATTTTCTTTGCTCATTTATTAATCTTTCGACTCTTGGTTTCAGGGTATTATATTCTTGGCTTTCTTCATCCATATCAATAGGACCTGAAATAATTAATGGAGTACGAGCATCATCAATCAAGACGCTATCTACTTCATCTACCATAGCATAATGGTGCTTTAATTGAACTTTTTCATCAATACTTCGCACCATATTATCTCTCAAATAATCAAATCCAAATTCATTGTTTGTCCCATAAGTAATATCTGCTTCATAGGCTCTTCTTCTTTGAATCGAATGTGGTTTATATTTATCAATACAATCTACATTCAATTGTAGAAACTCAAATATTGGCCCAACCCATTCAGAATCCCGTCTTGCCAAATAATCATTAACAGTAACAATGTGAACTCCATTTCCCGAAAGACCATTTAAATACGCAGGAAGAGTGGCAACGAGAGTCTTTCCTTCTCCTGTAGCCATTTCAGCTATCTTGCCATCATGTAGAACCATACCACCGATCAATTGGGAGTCGTAGTGAAGCATATTCCATACCACATCTCCACCTGCTGCACTCCATTGATTGGAAAAAACTGCAATATCTCCATCTAAATTTATATAGGATCTTGAAATGGAAAGATTTCGATCTTGATCTGTCGCTGTTACTTTTATTTTTTCATTTTCCTTAAATCTTCGAGCAGTTTCTTTTACAACTGCAAATGCTTCTGGAAGAATTTCATTTAATATCTCTTCAAGAATGGTATTTCTTTCTTTATCCTTCGTATCTATAACATTATAAATCTTTTCCTTCTCATGAATATTGGGTTCCTCTGCAGCTTCATTTTTTAAATCTAAAATCTCTTGATCTATTTTGCTCAAATAGTCGGCTATTCGGGATTTGAATTCAAGAGTTTTGTGTCGCAATTGATCATTGGACAAATCACTATACTGCTCATAAAATTGATTTATAATAGCTACTCGTGGCTGATATTTCTGGACATCTTTATCTTGTTTTGTCCCAAAAATTTTCTTTAGTATTCCGAACATGACTTAGTCGATTTTTAAAAAATGCAAAATTACTTTATTATTTGCTCAAACTCTGATAAAAGCGATAGAGAAAACGAGCATATGTGAAAATAAGCTTCACAAATCATTCCATTTCCAATTTTTAAAACAAAGTAGACATTTTGGCATAATACTGTAAAAACAAACGACAATTAGTCTAAATTATTTTTCAGAAAGTGTTTAAAACTCTTTAGAAAAGAAAAAAGAGCTAGAATTGCTTCTAGCTCTTTTTTTTTATGATTGTAAATTCAAAGGAAATTCACATTATTAATTACTTCTTCGTAACACGAATAGCAACTCTTCTATTTAGATCGCGACCTTCTTCAGTGCTATTGTCAGCAACTGGATGCTCTTGACCATAACCTTCAGATTCCATTCTTTTTGCATCAATACCTAAAGAAACTAAAGCATCTTTTACCATTTTAGCTCTATCAGCAGATAATGCTTTATTTTTCGCTGGATCACCTACATTATCAGTATATCCACCTAATTTAATGTTTACTTTAGGAAATGCTGTCATGATTGAAGCGATATTACCTATTTGCTCTTTTGAAGCTGCGCTTAAAGCTGAACTTCCAGTTTCAAATAAGATTCTATCAAAATTGAACCAAGTATTCTTGTCAACTACTTTAGTAGCATCACTCAACCAAGTAATTAATGAACTTTCAACTCCTTTCTCAGGAACATTCAATTCTAATCCACCTGGAAGTGCAATTTTGACCATATTTCCAAGTGCTAACCATTTTGCTCTAACTGTTGAGTCAACATCTGCATACATGTTTTTTGTAGCATCAGCAACTGCATTTGCAGCATCAGCCATTGTTCCTGCAGCGTTTGCAGCAGCACCTTCAGCAGCAGTTGCAGTATTTTCTACAGCTGTCTTTACTGTTTCAGTTGTTTTGTTGCAACCTTTCATTGCAAACCACAACAAACCTAATGCACCCAACAATCCTACTAACCACATCCACCAATTGCTTCCACCGCCATTGTTATTGTCAGAAGAAGAATAATTAGTAGTTGTTGTCTTATGTGTAGAATGGCTGTCATTAGTAAGATTAGCAAATCCTAAAGATGAAGACCATCCTCCTGGAAGAGCAGCAGCGATATCTTTTTTGTGACCACTTAACCATGTAGTTAATCCACTAACACCAAAATTTTCTTGGCTTGATTTCTTTCTTAAGAAAGCCATAACCAAAGGTGCAGCAATACTCATGATTTTACCAGCAGTACCAGAATTTTTAAAACCAGCCAAACTAGCTAAAGAAGTCAATAAAGTATTATTGTTATTTCCAAACAATAAACCTAACATTGTGGATCCTATACCATTGCTTGAAGAAGCTGGTGAAGATCCTCCGAATAAATCACCCAAATTATTAAGAATTCCTGGATCATTATCTTTGTGATTTAAAAGATCCCAAACTTTACCCATTGTTGAAGTATTGTTTGATGCATTTAAAACACCACCAAGGATAGCAGGTATTGCAGCACCCATTCCTTTTGAAGTTGATTCCGTAGATTCACCCATGAATCCTGCAGCTTTAGATAAAAGCTCCGGAGTTACATTTGATTTGATTAAATCAATTAAGTTCATTTTTTTAATTGTTGAAGGAGTTATAAATATATTTTACGATAACTTGACGCAAATTTCGTCATTCGTCACATCTCTTTCGCTTTATATCTGTTAATATAGAATAAACGTTTACCCAATGATAGATAATTTACGATATCCAATAGGAAAATGGGCAGCTCCCCAGAATTTTTCACCTGAAATCATCGATGCCTGGATTTCAGATATAGGGTCATGTCCTTACTCCTTAGAAGCTCTAATCAGTGGATTAAATGAGGAGCAATTAGGATGGAAATATCGTCCAGGAGGATGGACTATTCGACAAATCTGCCATCATTTAGCGGATAGTCATATGAATGCCTATATAAGACATAAATTGACTATGACTGAAGAACTCCCGACCATTAATCCCTATAAAGAGGAATTGTGGGCAGTAATGGCAGATGTAAATGAAGTCTCAATGAAAGAAGCTGTTCAGCTATTAAAATTAATTCATCACAGATGGACGATCTACCTTAAAAGCTTATTATTTGTAGAATTGCAAAGAGCCTATTTTCATCCAGAAAAACAAAAAAGGATTACAATGGAGGAGTCAATTGGAATGTATTCATGGCATTGCCGCCATCATTTGGGTCACATTGAACTCGCTATAAGAAGTCAAATCATCAAATAACAATATTCGCATATTAAAACACAATGGTTTAGTAAAGAATATGCAATACAACATAAATTATTCTAATATTAGAAAAAATTTATATCAGTAAAAAAAATATAGGAAAAACTATTTGGAATTGAAACCACAATGCAATTAGCTTTGGGGCATGAAGATGGAGAAAGAGTCTCCAGAAACTTTCTTCATTTAATAACAAACTCACAACTCAACTTTGCCTTATTTATTCCCGATTGTACTACGAAGTAGGAAGGAATAAGGCTATTTCCAAAACTCAAAACGGTATAGTTTTAAAAAATTTTATTGAACTAGATATACCGTGTTTATGAACAGACAATTTTTTACATTGTGTCGTCCATCATTAAGAAATAGATTCTTAATGATATTTTTAAGTATTCAATTATCGTGCCAACTTTTTGCTGGTATTATATTTGACGGAAGTCCAGGAACTACTGCACCTCCCTCTACATTGGGACCGTGGTCAATGATTCCATTTGCTTCTGATGCAAGACCTTATCCAGCAGATGTAACAACCGTTCCTTATAGTAGCGTATGTCCTGGAGAGATTGCCTTCTCGGCTTCTGGCATGCCAATTGGCTTACACCATGTAAAGGTGGGCGATGGATGGGAAACTTGGAGCCATGGTTATTTAGGTGATGTGTATAACACTTCTTTATCGATAATCACAATAAATTTACCTGCAGGAACAAATGCATTCTATTTCTATGCTGAACCAAATGATCAATTACCTTATAATGTAGTTGCAACAGCAAATGATGGAACAACTTCAGGACCGATAGTTATAGATGGTTTTGGAGGGGCTCATTATATAGGATTTTATACTACGGGCACAGCTTGTGTATTGACTACAATACAAATTACAATGCCAGTCGCTGCGGCAGGTTTTGCAGTTGGGGAATTTGGCATCAATCTCAGTGTACCTCACATCGGAGCTATGGTATGTGATGACGATATCCAAGTGAGCTTTGACGAAAGCTGTTTAGTTACTGTAGAGCCTTCTATGGTATTAGAAGGAGAAAATTGGAGCTGTGGAGTTCCAGATTATATAATCACAGTTACTGATTGGGTGACAGGGGAAGCAATCGATGATCATCCAGCACCAGGACCTCAACTAGGAATTACAAGGGCTGGGAAGTCTTACAAAGTCATGATCAAAGATCCAATCACCGGTAACCTTTGTTGGAGTAAAATCCGAGTAGAAGACAAGCAAGCTCCTCTATTAATTTGTCCTGAGGAATTCTTTGTACTTTGCGGTGCTGATCTTAGTCCATTAGCTTTAGGATCACCATTTGTGATTGAAAACTGCGGTGCTGCATCTCTAACTTACTATGATGTGATTGAAAACGGTTCATGTTCTTTAGGTTATGAAAAAATCATCTACAGACATTGGGTAGCCATTGATGGAGCAAAAAATAAAGGAGAATGTATTCAAAAAATTACCGTGAATTTAGCTCCTCTTGCCTTTGTCTCTACACCACCACATTATGATGGTTTAGCTGGTCATCAACCCATGTTACTATGTAGCCAAAAACTAGATACTTCAAAAGATATATCCACCCATATCGTTGGAGCACCACTTTGTGTTGATGGATATTTGTTAGATTCAACTTACTATTTAGCTACTGGTTTAAGAAGACCTAAAGTATTGGGATGGAATTGTATTGAAGCGGGTTCATATGCTACTCATCCCAGTCCAGATCCAATATATTATCCTGCACATCCAGATGCTGTAAGTTGTTGGAATAGCAATACGAATATTATGTGGTTAGGCACAGGAAGACCTGCCAATAATACTTGTTCGAATATTGCTTCAACATTTTCAGATGTTAAAATATCTTTAGCTAAGGACAATTGCGATGCAGGAGAGGTAGGATGTTATAAAATATTGCGTCAATGGAGTATGGTGGATTGGTGCTCTGGATCTGTACGCGAATATAGTCAAATCATTAAAGTAATGGATACGCTAGGCCCTCAAATTCTATATCCTGATTCTATTTCAATCGGTACAGACATTTGGGAATGTAAAGGCAAATGGGTTATTTCCGCACCTTGGATTAAAGATGATTGTTCTATCACTACAAGCTATACTGTACGCCTATCTATTGGAACAGTAACTGGTGATGAAACGAATGGCTATGTTGCTGTCGACCTTCCTTTAGGAACTCAAGAGGCTTGGATTGTAGCTGAAGATTGTTGTGGTAATGTAACAGAGAAAAAAATAATCATTGATGTAAGAGACGACTCTCCTCCAAATCCTGTGTGCCAAACTAAAACTGTGGTTAGTATCACAGGAAATTTAAGCCCTGGGGAAAACACGGCAAAAGTATTAGCTGAATCCTTTAATGATGGGTCTCATGACAATTGTTCAAATCACCTCTATTTTAAAGTAATTCGAATGGATGAATTGGCTGGAACCTTAAGTGGAACTACAGCTTCTCAAACTTCGATTTGCAAAGGAGCTAATGGTGATGATGACCCTGCAAGAACAGGAAATCAAGTCTATTTTGACGATGCTGTAAAATTCTGTTGTACAGATGTAGGAAATTCAATAAGAGTTGTATTCAGAGTATTTGATACGAATCCTGGTGTAGGTGGTATACAGCCAAGCTGGATGTTGCCGGGTGGATTTTTATGGGGAAGATATTCTGATTGTATGGTTGAAGTTGAAGTCCAAGATAAATCTATACCTACACTTGTCGCTCCACCTGATGTAGTTGTAAGCTGTATGTATTGGTTTGATATAAATGCATTATCAAATCCAAATGATTCTACATTTGGCAAGATCGTTAAAGATATTGCTTGGAGGGGAAAAGTTTTAACAAAAGATATTGTGTGTAACCAATTTTGTGAAGCGCATTTACTTTCAGGATATCCTGGCTATGTGGCAGGATTTCCACCACATCTTCAGCCTGCTCCAAATAAGGCATGCAATTATTTTGATGACTTATTTTCAAACAGCCATCCAGATGACAAATACGATTTACTTTGGGGTAGTGATGGTTATATACTTTCAGCATGTGGCATTGATCCGATCATTAATGTGGAAGATCTTCGTCAATGTGGTGTAGGTAAAATCCAAAGAAATTTTATCGCACGTGGATCAAATGGTGCATTTGTCAGAGCTACTCAAACCATTTGGGTTGTAGACTGTGATCCATTCTATATTTCAGAAACGCATTGCAGTAATACAGACGATATAATATGGCCAAATTGTGATGGATCACCAGTTTTAGTTGAAGGATGTAATGCAAATACAAGCCCTGATAATCCAGCTTTAGGCAAACCTATAATTGTCAATGGGGCTGATGATCATTGCGCATTAATAGCAATTGCATATGAAGACGAACAATTCGACATTGAGCCTGATGCATGCTATAAAATTCTTAGAAAGTGGAAAGTTATTGATTGGTGTAATTATGATCCAATTCGTGCACCAAATACAGGCAGATGGAGTTTTACACAAATAATAAAAGTGTCTGATAAAAACAAACCAACTGTAACTTGTTCAACTGGTCCATGCACTCCAGCAGTAAGAAATAGTAGTACTGGCAGATGTATGAGCCACATTGAAATCATCCCAATGGCATTCGACTCATGTACTCCTGAAAACTGGTTATTCTATGAATACAAATTAGATTTATTCAATGATGGAAGCTTTGAATATCATGTAGGTTCTAATACAAAACTTGCACATCAGAGAGGCGAACTACCAGCTTTCCACAATAATCCATTTGCAGATGATGATACTAAAGGGTTTGATGCCACTGGTATTTATCCGATAGGCAAACACAGATTTCAATTTTATGTAGAAGATGGTTGTGGAAATCTTACGAAATGTGACACTGTAATTACAGTAAAGGATTGCAAGGCACCAACTCCTTATTGTCATCCTGGAATTATCACTGTTCCAATGCCTAGCTCAGGATGTATTGATGTTTGGGCCATTGATTTAAATCGTGGAAGTTTTGACAATTGTACTGAAGAAAATAAATTGAAATTTTATTTTGATGGAGATACTTCGAAGAAAAGTGTAAGAATCTGTTGTGAAGATTTTGTAAGAGATAGAATAAAAGATCAATATATACTAGATGTAGAAATGTGGGTAGAAGATGAAGAAGGAAATACTGATTTCTGTAAAACGACAATCGTTATTCAAGATAATGGATTGTGTCCAGATCCTTCAACTTTCTCAAAAAGCACAATTTCAGGATTAATCAAAACTTCTGATAATAAAGCAATAAATCAAGTGGATGTTGACTTATACAATGCAGGAGCATTACTATCAAGCAATAAAACTTCTGCTAATGGAATGTATTTATTTAAAGACCTAAGAGTAAATGATGACTTCATCGTAAAACCTGTAGCAAAGGAAGACTATTTAAATGGTATAAGTACAGCTGATATAGCTAAAATTCAAAAGCATATTATAGGTACAGAATCTATTACAGATCCATACTTATTAATAGCTGCTGATATTAATAAATCAGGCAGTATTACGGCTGCAGATTTGACAGATTTGAGAAAATTAATTTTAGGAAATATTGCGAAGTTTTCTAGGAATTTGTCTTGGGTGTACATTCCATCTGATTTCCATTTCACAGATCCAACCTCACCATACACATTCCCTACAGAAAGAATGGTTCGCACACTTGAAGAATCAATGTATATGAATTTTATAGGTGTAAAAATCGGGGATATCAATCGATCAGCAATAGTGAATCTACAAGATAAAGGTACTACTCGCTCTACTAAAAATTTTACTCTTGAAATAAATAGCAAAAGTGTAAATTCAGGGGAGAACTATATTATGGATGTATATTCATCACAATTGCAAGAAATCGCTGGAATGCAGTTTACTTTAAATTTCGATGCATCAAAACTTGAATTTTTAAAAGTGAGTTCTTCTGCGATCCAAATTGAAGATAACAATCTTGGATTACATTCAGTAGATCAAGGAAAAATTGCTTTCAGTTGGAATGAATCAAATCCTCAAATTTCAAATGGTGAAGAAAAATTGTTCCAGATCCATTTCAAAGTAAAACAAGGTTCAGAAATTGCAAATATAATTCGATTAACATCTGATATTACAAATGCAGAAGCTTATGATCATACATTAGCACCAATGGACATAGAATTAAAATCTAGAAATTCAATTTCTAGCAAAGAATTGGATTTTGAACTTTATCAAAATAATCCAAATCCATTCAAAGATCAAACAGCGATCCAATTCTATGTAAGTCAAGAAGAAGCCGTTACGTTAACAATTTATGATCTTTCTGGAAAAGTCATTTATATTAAAGAAACAGATGCAACAAAAGGATTGAATACCATTACAATTCAAAAATCAAAATTTAATGGTAGTGGCATTTATTATTATCAATTGGATAGTAAAAATCACACAGACACTAAGCGTATGGTGTTACTAGATTAAAATATTTCTTCTTCCCCCCGTGGAAATATCAAAACCTCCTTGGATGATTTCAAGGAGGTTTTTTATTTTGCACAATTTTCTTAATAAACTCTCAACGGGATAAACTTCAAGCAAAATTATTGTAGGTTTGTGCCCAATTTAGGATTCATGGACATTATTAAAAAATTGGAGACCATACATGAACGATACAAATATCTGGAAGAACGATTGTCCGATCCAGAAGTGGTCAGTAATGTAAAAGAGTATACAAAAACTAGTAAAGAATATAAAGATCTCCAACCCATTATGAATCATTTGGTAGATTATAAAAAATACCAAAATGACATACTAGGTGCACAAGAGTTGCTCCAATCTGATGATGTTGAAATGAAAGAGATGGCGCGATCTGAGATGGATGAAGCCAAAGTTCAGTTAGAAAAAATCGAAGCTGAATTAAAAATTATGTTAATCCCAAAAGATCCAGAAGATAGCAAAGATGTAATTTTTGAAATTCGAGCTGGCACAGGCGGTAGTGAAGCTAGTTTATTTGCAGGTGACCTTTTTCGAATGTATACGAGATATTTTGACACACTTGGTTGGACATATGAATTGCTTACAGAAAATGAAGGATCTGTTGGTGGTTTTTCGAAAGTAGTATTGGACGTAAGTGGTGTGGATGTTTATGGCAAATTAAAATTTGAATCAGGTGCACATCGAGTACAAAGAGTACCTGAAACTGAAGCCTCAGGAAGAGTTCATACTTCTGCTGCAACAGTTGTGGTGATGCCAAAATTAGAAATAGAAGATGTCGATGTAAATAAAGCTGATTTGAGGGTTGATACTTTTAGATCTAGTGGAGCAGGAGGCCAGCATGTCAACAAAACAGAATCTGGTGTTAGATTCACACACCTGCCTACAGGAATTGTAGCAGAAAGTACAGACAGTCGGAGTCAGCATAAGAACAGAGAAATCGCAATGGGTCGATTGATTCAAAAAATCAAAGATGTACAGATCGAAACTTATGAAAAAACTGTCGCCTCTGAACGTAGATCTTTAGTAGGCACAGGGGATCGATCTGATAAAATTCGTACTTATAATTTTCCACAAAATCGGATGACGGATCATCGGATTAATTATACAAGCTATAATTTGGTAGGGCTGATCAATGGTCAATTAGATGATGTCATTGAAGCCTTACGAGTAGCAGAAAACATGGAAAAATTAAAAGGAGAGCAAGATTAAATACATTAAATTATGGAAGATAAAGTAATTGTAAAAGACTGTAACGGCAATATTCTTGTAGATGGAGATACAGTTTTAGTTACACAAGATTTAAAAGTAAAAGGAGGTACTAATTTAAAACGTGGTACTGTTATCAAAAAAATAAGAACAACAGATGATACAGATGCTATTGAATGTAAGGTAGATGGTAGTACATTGGTATTAAAAACAATTTATTTGAAAAAGAAATAAATCTAGTTTTTAACTTGATTTTTTAATAAAGAAAGTTCAACGGCTTTTTTGCCAATTATTTTACCAACATTCAATCCTTCTTCACAATCCATGCGATAGTGAACCCCAAGGTATAGTCTAGACAATGCATTTTCATTGACCATTGCATCAATTGTTGTAAATTTGCGGGGAGTACCATTAAACTCTTTTTTTGTTTCATGGCTTCTATCTGTAAATTGTATTTTATTGCCAAAGATTGCTTTAAGTACTTCTCCTGCAGCTGCTCCAAAAGTAGCATGGCCTGAAGGATAAGATGGAAAATTTGGAGTATGGTGAAGTGGTTCCCAATTTTTATTTACGTTTCTACGAATATAAGTATCCGGGCGTTCAACATTATAAATGTACTTTTTAGACCAAACAAATACTGTGGCATCATTTAAAGCTAAACCCATTCTGAATAATGTCTCAACCAAAACCTCCACTGTGTTAGGATTCTGTTCTGTATATTGTATCAAGATAGATATCCATCGCGAAACAGCACAAAATGTAATCCCATGAAAATCATCACTCCAAAATTCAGCTATCCAACGTCTTTCAGAAGTCAATGGTCTAGAAATAGTAAATACCTCTAAAGCCTGGGAGAAAAATTCTGAACTTCTTTCATTTGAAAATTCAATAGGAGGCACCAATTTTATAGAATCAGGAGGCAATAAAAACCATTTGGCTTGTCCCCAATGTGGCAACAAAGCAGGCATTGAGTCTAAAGAAACCCATTGCCCATCTCCTACACGCGGTGTATAATTCTGATCAAAATTAAATGCAAAACTTTGATGTCCTATTTTATCCAATTTAGAAAATTCAAATATAGCATCCGCTATTTTAAAGCCTAAATCTTCAGATTGATCTATGTCCCATTTTGAATATTTTGATAATAAGTTAACCCTATTCGATTCATAAAAACTCTGATAGCTTTTATGCATACTCATAATCGCATGAGGGAAAAAGTGATGTACCATTCTTTCATAATTCGCATTAATTACTGCATCTCGTACAATACGTAACGGAACACTATCAACAGGCAATTTAAAGTCAGGAAACAAAGTACTCAATTCAATGAGATCTTTGTTAAAAAAACGATTGCATTCCCAAAGTGACAAGCCCATATAACAATACATTCTACCGCTAACTGGAGGTCGGTAACCTTCACTTGTTTGTACTAAATTCAAAAGCATTTTATTCCAATCAAGTATTAATTGTACTGTATCATTTGAGCTTTTTTTTGAGTATTCCTTACATTGAAAAAATGGCAAAAATAACATCCACAGTACAGCATAAAACATGGTTTTTCGATATCCAAATTTCATATATTTCATACAGTTGGAATTGAAATATTAAAATTAATATGATCAGAATCGATCATAGATACAGCGATAGAAAAATGGTGTAAATCTATTATACTTTTTACTATGGATAGACCTAATCCTGATCCTTTGATAGAATTGTGATTCACACTTCGATAAAATGGCTCAAACAATTTATTCAAATCATCTACAGTGAGTGACTTGGTTTTATTCACGATATCGATATCAATTTTATGGGCATTTGAAAAATCCAAGGTAATTTGAGCCGTTTGATCTGTTGCAAATTTACAAGCATTCTCCAACAAATTAATTACTGCAGATCGCAATAAAAATTCATTCCCCAAGACTTTTAATTTGCTTTCGTCTTCTGGCATCTGAATGAATTCAATATTGATTTTGCTGAGCTTGTCACTTTTAGAAACGTAATCTATCGAATCAAAAATAATCTCATCAATGCGGACAAATTCAAATTTCACACTTGCCTTATCTGAATAAAATTTTGAAAGTTGTAGCAACTTATCATTGGTCTCATTGATCTCAATAATGTCCTCATGAATCGAATCCAACATATTACTAGCTTCGGGATTTTCCTTGAATTTAGTTTTCGCCAACTGAATTTGAGCATCAATAGCAGCTATTGGGTTTTTTATCTCATGAGAGACATTCGATATAAAACTTTTCTGTAATTGGAAAGCTTCTTCAATTCGACCCAAAAGTTTATTGAAAGTGATCACTAAATGAGATAATTCATCTTTTTGATTGATCAGTGGCAATCTATTATTCAGATTAGATGGCAAGATCTTCTCAACTTCTGAGACAATTCGCTCCACTGGCTTTAAGGATTGTCTTGCAAAAAACCATCCTCCTGCGGCAACAGCAAGCATAACTATAAAGAAACTAAAAAACAGAATATTTCTAAGTTGTTTGAGTTTTGAATAATCTGGAACATCTGAGGCGACCACTAAAAATTCATTATTTTTGTTTGAATTGGTAGTAATTCCTACTGCTTGTAATCCACCTTCAATAAATTTTAAAAAACCAGATTGTTTAACTTCGGAAAGTATTCTGGTATTAGTAGTTGGTGCTGAATTATTGATACGAAATACACATTCAAAATTATCATTATAAATTGCAGTATTTCCAGTCGTAGGTAAATCAGAATTTTGTGATGGAATTTGTACAATAGGCTTTAGCTTTTCTTCATCTCGAAGTACCATTTCTGCAGTCATCAGTGCTTTACTTTCGAGAAGTGTATATTGTTCATCTTCTATATGTTTTTGAAATTGCTTATAAATAAAATATAATGCGATTATAAAAATCATAGCAGAAATGAAAATAAATTGCAGTGTTAATTTGGTACGAATTTTCATAATTTATTCTTCACGCAAGACATAACCAATACCAAAGTGAGTATGAATTAAACGCTTTGAAAATCCTTTGTCAATTTTATTTCTCAAATAATTTACATAGACTTCGATGACATTGGTACTAATCTCATGAGTCAGATTCCAAACTTTTTCCAAGAGTTCCTGCTTTGAAATGACACGTTCGCTATTTCTTAAAAAATATTCCAACAATGCAAATTCTTTAGGTGTCAAATTGATTTTTTGACCTTCACGAATGGTTTCCATCGAAGAAAGATTTATAGTAATATCTGAAAAACTGAGAACACTAGTTTCTTTTGATTTCACACTCCTTCTTACTAAAGCATTAATTCGAGCTAAAAGTTCACCAAAATCAAATGGCTTTGCCAAATAATCATCCGCTCCAGCATTCAGTCCCTGTACTTTATCCTCAGGTTGATATAGCGCTGATAAAATGAGAATTGGCGTCTTGATTCCAAACTCCCTTAAATTTGAGCATAACGTAATGCCATCCATTCCTGGCATGATGATATCAGATAGGATGATATCGAAATTATTCTCTTTAGCAGTTTTAAGACCAGCTAAGCCATCATTATGCCAAATCACCTCATATTTACACTCCTCTTGGAGGTAAGATTTGATGGATTGGCCCGTTTTTAGTTCATCTTCTATTAATAAAACTTTCATATATTGATCGCAAATATCCCAAGAATACAGCATACATTGATTTTTTTTTAATATATTAAGGACATTTTAAGCAAATTCTTATGAAATTTTAAGTATTAGCAGAAGCATTTTATCGAAAATAGCTTATATATTTGTGGCTTCTTGTAAGATTCTACTACGAAATCCAAAAATATCTAGGATTAAATGGTTGAACTTACTAAGGAATGAGAGATTTAAAAAATATTCAAAATCAATTTTTAAAAAAATGAAGGCAAATTTAAAAGTAATTCTCTGGCTGTTCGCAGCTACAATAATTTTCACTACATCATGTAGGAAATCAGAGTCAGTTTCTTCAACTCAAAATTTAGTGTCTAATCATGGTCATGACGTGGTTTATGGATGGAATGAGTTGTTTTTGATTATCGATAGAGACGCAAACGGTTTCAGACCTGGACCTGGACCAAAGGCATTAGCTTATATCGGACTAGCTGCTTATGAGACTGCAGTTCCTGGAATGCCTTCTTTTAAATCAATTAAAAATATCTGGGGTTCAGAATTAAAGATCCCTAATTTCGATAATAATCAAGAAATCCATTGGCCAACAGCGCTAAATGCTTCTTATTACTATATGTTCAAAAAGTATTTTGAGAAAACAGAATTTGTCAGTGGAGCTGGACATCTTACTCGCGATGATGTTCATCGTTTGATTGAAAATTTGAATACTAAAAATGAAACAGAATATGCTGCTGAAATCAATTCTGTTGTATTCAATAATTCAAAAGCTTGGGGACAAAGCGTAGCTTCTGCAGTTCAAGCTTGGGCTAAAACTGATCTAGGATATGAAGGAGAATTGAATCCTTTGAACAATGATCCATCAAAGCCAATGTATTACGACTTTAAAAAAGAGTTTTACGATGCTAATGGAAATTTGAAAAGACCAGGAATGTGGCAACCAACAAATGATAATCCAGATGCTGGAATGTTTCCACGATGGGGAGAAACAAGAACTTTTGCAACAAGTAATGAGCAAAAGCTTTGCAAAGCTCCAATACCATATAGCAATGATCCAAAATCACCATATTATGCACAAGTATTAGAAGTATATAATTCTTGTAATAGAAGTATGCCTTACGAATGGCGATGGATGGCAGAGTTTTGGAGTGATGATATCACTGGTTTGACATTTAGTCCACCCTCTAGACTATTAGCAATAATGGATCAGATCTTAGTTCTAAAGTCAAGTAATCTTGAGAAAGCTGTAGAAGGTGCAGTAAAAATGGGTCTTGCTTTAAATGATTTTGGTGTGGCATGTTGGCATTCAAAATGGCACTGGAAGGTAGAAAGACCAGAAAATTTTATCAAAAGAGAAATCGATCCTAACTGGGAGCCATTATTGGTTAACCCTATAAATGGTAGTATAGGAATTACTCCAGCATTTCCAGCATATCCATCTGGTCACTCAACTTTTGGTGGCGGTGGTGCTACAATTTTAGCTGATTTGTTTGGCAACAATACAAGATTTACTGACAATTGCCATAAAGACAGATCTGAATTTATTGGAACACCTAGAACATTTAATTCATTTAAACAAGCTGGTGGTGAAGATGCTTTTTCAAGAGTTTATCTCGGTGTACACTTTAGAATGGATTGTGAAACTGCTATAGAGTTTGGCGAAAATATTGCCATAAGAGTACTTGAATTACCTTGGAAGAAATAATTCCAAATTATAAAATATAAAAAAAGGCTGTTCGAAATTCGAACAGCCTTTTTTATTTAAATCTTGTTTTGTGTATTCATTATTGTCAAAACTTTTTCAACAATTTAAACGTCGATTTTTCTACCTTTTAAGTAGATATACATTATATTTTTCAGATCAATTCAACTATTTGCAACCTACGATTCAGCTTCCCTTTGTTTGGTTTGGGGGATATTATACTGGATTTTTTGTACATCCAACTTATCTGAATAAGGATTCTATTATTTATTGTTTTGGTGTAGGAGATGACATCAGCTTTGAACTTGAGATAATTTCATTATTTGATTGCAATATCTATTCCTTTGATCCGACACCCTATTCTATTCAATGGATCTCAAGTCAGAATATTCCAAATCAAGTTCAGTTCTTCCCTTTCGGAATAAGTGATAAAACAGTTTTAACCAATTTCTACTTACCAAAAGAGCATGGATTTATTTCAGGAAGTGAAGAACTACAAAGTAATGTAGATGGTGCTAAATCAATTCAAGTTCCAATGAAAAAACTTGTTGATATTATGTCCGACTTACATCACCAGCAAATAGATCTATTAAAACTTGATATAGAAGGTAGTGAATACAGAGTATTAGATGAAATTCTTGAATCACAGATACCGATACATCAGATTGTAGTTGAATTTCATGATCGGTTTTTTGATGATGGCTCAAAAAAAACAGAAGAGACAATTAGAAATTTGAATGAACACGGCTTTGAGATCTTTGCAGTATCACATTCACTTGAAGAGGTCTCTTTTATTAATCGAAACTATGCATACTGAATCTCAATTTCTGGACTTAAAGGTCTAGCTTGGCAAGCTAGTATATAGCCATCTTTGATTTCATCTTCATCTAACGCTAGACTTATATCCATTGATACTTTTCCTGAAACGAGTTTACAGACACAACTTGCACAGGCGCCACTGCTGCATGAATGTGGTGCATTAACACCTTGACGAATCATGGCATCTAACAATTTTTCTTTGGCTTTTACCTCAATAGTCTGCTTATTACCATCCAAGGTAAATGTAAGCTGCGCATTCATAGCATTTTGAGACGCAATTGCTTCGGTATTTTGATCTACATGGAAAAATTCCTTATGTATTTGTTTGTGTGGAATACCCAATTCAAAAACGATTTTCTCTAGATCAATATTGAATTCTGTAGGCCCACAGAGATAGACTTCTTTTTGGATAGTTGACTCAAGCGATGAATAATTTTCCTTTATAAAATCAAGAGTAATGCGACCAGTTTTGCCTGTCCAAGAACTACTTTTACTCTTCAAAAGCCCAAAAAAAGAGCGATTGACGTTGTCTGTCAATGTATAAATTACATGAAATTGATCCTGATACATTTCTTTCCATTGGTCAAATTCTGATTTGAATACTATATCTTTTTCTGTTTTATTTGAATACAACAAACATATTTCAGATTTTGGCTCTTGTTCTAGAATTTCCTTAATCATTTTATAAATTGGCGTAATACCAATTCCCGCCGCAAGAAATAAATAGGATTTCCGGATTTCATGCTTTGGTTCGACGATGAATCGACCATCTGGATTACTTATTTCAATTTCATCTCCTACTTTTATTGAATCAATTAAATAGGAAGACATAATCCCAGATTTTACTTTTTTAACACCAATGGTGATCTTATCCTTTTGTAGATCGCAAACAGAATATTGACGCTCTACTTCCACTCCATTTATTACAGCTTTTACATTTATATATTGACCAGGATCAATTTCAAACGTTGAAATAAAAGGACTCGACAGGCTTATCAATCGAACATCCTTGCAAGGTGATGTAATGTCAGTAACGTGTGATATGTGATAGATCATAGTAAAAGAACAAGAATTAGAACCTGATGTTTAATTCAATTTACATTCAGATGATTACAAAAATTGTTATTTTTTAACATTTCTATAAGGCTTTTCGAAACTTCCGTTGAGTCTAAGCTTCAAATTTAAAATTATGGATAAGTCAAGATTTTCATTCAATTCTTTACAAATCAATGCATTTGTACTATTAATTTCTTTACTAATAATGACATCTTGCAACCAACGTGCTTCTATTTCTAAGACTACAAGCGCTACAGAAAAAGTCAGCAAAATCGTCACAATCCAAAAAAAAGCAAAAAAACAAAGCAAAAAACAATCTCCAGTTATAGCTCAACAGACAAAATCAAGTTCATCAACTGGAAAAACTTCATCAATTGAAAACGAAGCTGAAAAAGATGAAACTTTGAAAGAAATCGAAGATGTGATAAATGAATCTAAATCTACAAATCAGATTCCAACTCAAAAAGAAGACGCTAAAGTAGTTGTGGTCATCCCAACTGATCTAGACACAACACAGTTCAATGATATTTTGATAAGTATGGAAGACATTGAAAGTGAAGTAGATACGAGTGACTTTGAGATCAAATAAGCACTTTTATATATATTGATATGGAAATTTCTTGGTTTGGTTGACAGAGCTTGACTAACTTAGCACCTCAACAATAACCCATAATGCCAAAAAACTGGAAGAAAGCCGCTGTTCTCTTGGTCTCTATAGGCTTACTTTATGTTATTGGTGTGTTCTATATTTATATTTTTATTGACCATGTGATTTTTTCTCCGAGACAGCATAGCAAAAATTATGTATACAAGATTAACCAAGCATACAAAGTGCACCATATTATTCATCCCAACCAAGAGTATGTAGAAGCACTTTGGTTTACACATCAAACGGAAGAAAAAAAAGGTGCTGTTCTTTATCTTCATGGCGCTTCTGAAAGTGTAGAATATTGGTCCAGATTTGTTAGCGCTTTCACCTCGAAAGGATTTGATGTACTTATGACGGATTATCGAGGTTTTGGTAAATCTCCTGGCAAGAAAAGTGAATTCAATCTATATCAGGATGCATTGACTAGTTATTATTATCTAGAGAAACTAATTCCGGCTGATAGCATCCTAGTATATGGTGTTGGCTTAGGTGCTGTTGCTGCAGCAAATGTGGGTTCGCAAGCCTCGCCTCGAATGATCATAGTTGAAAATCCAATGATCTCTATACGAGATTGGATCAATTCTAGATACCAAGCCCTTTTGATTTATAGCGAATTAAAATACGATTTTAAACTAGCCGATTATCTTCCACAGTGTCAAAGTCCTGTATTTCTAATTTATTCAGAATGTAACGATCAATTTCAGAAGGATAAAGTAGCTACAGTAAAAAATATATTGCCAGATCCGAAAAACACTTTTCAAATTCCATGTGTTGCTGGTGAACAAATCACTGAGCATCAACAATATCACAGTGTATTAGACCAAATTTTTAGAAACTTTTAATTGGAATGAGCAAAAGAACTAAGCTTGAAAAATTTGCAGAGAATCAACGGCTTGAAAATGTATTTGAAAACTTCAGTTATGAAGATCCAACTCTTTTCGTCAATGTATTGCAAAAAGTAGATTATAAAGGTAAATGGAAGTCCGACTATTTTAAAAATGCGAAACCACTAGTTTTAGAATTAGCTTGTGGTAGAGGCGAATATTCTATTGGGCTAGCACAGATGTACCCAAACCAAAATTATATTGGTGTTGATGTCAAGGGTGCTAGAATTTGGACTGGAGCAAAACGAGCCATTGATCTCGAATTCTCGCAAGTGGCATTTATAAGAAGTAAGATAGAAACATTGCCGCATTTTTTTGCAGCGGAAGAGGTTGATCAAATTTGGATTATTTTTTCTGATCCTTTTTTACGAAAAGAAAATCGCAGACTTACATCAATTTATTACTTAGATTCTTATCTTAAATATACTCATTTACAGACTAGTTTTCATCTGAAAACTGATGATGATACTCTATATGAGTTTAGTTTGAAAACTATCGCTGATCATCCTAATTATGAGATTGTTCAGTGTTCAAATAATATCTATGCAGAAGCTTTACAACATCCTGCGCTAGAGATAAAAACCTATTATGAGAAGATGCATCTTCAAAAAAATAAAACGATAAAATATATTGAATTTAAGCGAGTGAAATAAAATTACTCCTAACATTTTCTTGCATAAAAATTTTATTCATAAAAAAAACCTAGAAAGCGTATTTCTAGGTTTTTCAATATTTATATTCAATAAATTATTAAGCCATATTTTTGATGATCTCATCACCAAATTCTGAGCACTTCAATAAAGTAGCACCTTCCATTAGACGATGAAAATCATAAGTAACACGTTTAGAAGCAATCGCATTTTCAAGACCATCTACGATCAATTTTGCAGCTTCTGTCCACTTCATATATTCGAACATCATCACACCAGATAATATCACTGAACTAGGATTTACCTTATCCAATCCAGCATATTTTGGAGCTGTGCCATGAGTCGCTTCAAAAATAGCATGACCTGTGATGTAGTTGATATTAGCTCCAGGAGCTATACCTATACCTCCGACTTGTGCAGCTAAAGCATCAGAAATATAATCGCCATTAAGATTCAAGGTAGCAATCACATCATACTCTTCAGGTCTCAATAAGATTTGTTGTAAGAATGCATCTGCGATAACATCCTTAATAATCAATCCATTTGGTAATTTCACCCAAGGACCACCATCTAGTAATTCGCCTCCAAATTCATTTCTTGCTAAATCATATCCCCAATCCATAAATCCACCTTCAGTGAATTTCATAATATTTCCCTTGTGTACCAAGGTCACTGACCTTTGATTAGTTTCTATAGCAAACTTGATGGCAGCTCTCACCAATCGCTCTGTACCTTCTTTTGACACTGGCTTTATACCAAATCCCGTGCTGTTCGGAAATCTCACTTTTTTATATCGATCTGGAAAATTTGTTTTTAAGAATTCCGCAAATTTTGCGGCATCTTCTGTTCCAGCTTGAAACTCTATACCAGCATAGATATCCTCAGTATTTTCTCTGAAGATAGTCATATCAACTTTGTTTGGTTCTTTTACAGGAGAAGGAACTCCTGTAAACCATCTCACTGGACGAACACAAGCATAAAGATCCAATTGTTGTCGTAATGCCACATTCAAAGACCGAATTCCACCACCAACAGGTGTAGTCAAAGGACCTTTGATTGCTACTAAATATTCATTAATGACGTCCAAAGTCTCTTGTGGAAGCCAGTTCTGGGTCTTATTGAATGCTTTTTCACCTGCTAAAACCTCTCTCCATTCTATTTTTCTTGTGCCTCCATAGGCTTTTTCTACTGCAGCATCAAATACTTTTACTGAAGCATTCCAAATATCCGCACCTGTTCCATCCCCTTCAATAAATGGTATTATCGGGTTGTTAGGTACTTGTAAATTGCCATTTTGGCAGGTGATTTTTTGATTACTCATTAATTTAACTCTTTATTTGATAATTTTTTGAATCGTTTTAAACAAAACATTGTTTGTCTAAATCAGTGCAAAAGTACATAGATCAACAGAAAAATAAGATTAATGATTTCGACAATTTCTAAAATATTTTTTCTAATTTGCTTAATAGCTATAGTTCCTTTAGAAGCGCAATCTTCAAAAAAGCCTAAGATTGAAGTAAAACCAACACCTGCAAAACAATCCAGTCCTTCAAAAACGAATCCTATTGAAGAACTTAAAGCTAAGTTTTGTTACCAAGAGGGAGTATTGAAATTTAGTTCAGACAATAACGAATGCCCTATGTATATAGAAACTCCGGAAGGGAAAAAATATATCCCCGTAGAGTTCCCTGAAAATACACATTTAGAAAAAATCAATGGTATCCAACATATTCGTTTCAGTTATGAATTAATGAAAAATATTAAATTGAACTGCCCTTTGACGAATTTATATATCAAATTAGATTGCATTGAAAATATAAAAAACATAGAAGTACTTCAATCTCCTACGACCAAAGTCACAAGCTGTGACGACATCATCGATCCATTTTCTGTGGAATGGATGAACCAATGCATACTAAAGCTGCGTCCTAAGGAAATTAAAAAATACGATTATCAAGAAAAATTTGCATACTCCTTTGTAACTGAAGATAAAAGCTATTATTACAATTGTCTTGGAGAATTATTGTGCGAAGTAGGTGCAGATAAAAAATGTACAATAGACCTATCGGAACTCTCAAATCCTTTTACAATTCTTGTCGTAAATGATTAATTTTGCGCTATGCGCAATCCGATATTAGAAGGAGAGGATAAAAACCTAAATCCAGAGGACAAGCTGATCGAAAAAGCACTTCGTCCAAAAATGCTTGATGAATTTTCAGGGCAACAAAAAATAATTGATAATCTGAAAGTATTTATCGAGGCTGCTAAACAACGCAATGAAGCGTTAGATCATGTATTACTGCATGGACCTCCAGGCTTAGGCAAGACTACATTATCACATATCATCTCCAATGAAATCGGCGCTAATCTACGAATGACCTCTGGACCAGTCCTTGAAAAACCTGGCGATCTAGCTGGCTTATTGACTGGATTACAAGAAGGGGATGTGCTTTTTATCGACGAGATCCATCGACT
Organism: Saprospiraceae bacterium; assembly: GCA_016722295.1. Classification (GTDB taxonomy): domain Bacteria; phylum Bacteroidota; class Bacteroidia; order Chitinophagales; family Saprospiraceae; genus Vicinibacter. The sequence goes on along the minus strand of JADKGL010000026.1, from coordinate 444,755 downwards.
AAATACTGTAGTAGAGGAATATCTATATTCTGCTATGGAAGATTATCGCATCGACATTATGATTGATTCTGGACCTAGTGCGAGAAGTATCCAACTTTCCATCATGCCCTTTACACTCGTTGGAGCAACGACTCGAGTAGGGCTTCTTACCGCACCATTGCGAAGTCGATTTAGCATTACCTGCCATCTCGATTATTACGATCATGCGACACTTGAAAAAATCATCACCCGCTCCACAAATATTCTTGGAGTAAGATCAACACCAGAAGGACTGCATGAAATCGCAAGAAGAAGTCGAGGTACACCAAGAATCGCCAATGCACTTTTGCGCAGATTGAGAGATTTTGCACAAATAAAAGGCAATGGGACAATAGATTATGAAATAGCTCAATTTGGATTGAATGCACTCAATGTAGATGATCATGGATTGGATGAAATGGATAATCGAATTTTGACAACGATCATTGAAAAATTTACTGGTGGTCCAGTAGGTCTTACAACTATTGCTACTGCTGTAGGCGAAGAGGCTGGAACGATTGAAGAAGTGCATGAGCCTTTTTTAATCATGGAAGGTTTTATACAAAGAACACCAAGAGGACGTATTGCCACTGAAAAAGCATTTCGCCATCTTGGATTTACATACTCTAGTATTCAAGGAGGTTTATTTTAATCGAAATAATTATGATATCTACAGAAGGTATTCAACATCTTTATAATGCAGAGAATAAGATCAAATTACCAGATATCCGATGTAATTCTGGAGAAGGATTGATTATTTTAGGAAAGTCTGGATCAGGCAAATCCACCTTACTACACATTCTGTGTGGATTGCTAAAACCAACTCAGGGTAAAGTGCTAATACAAGATACTGATTTATACAAACTAACTGAAATACAAAGAGATGAATTTCGCAAAAAAAATATAGGTATTGTGCTACAAAAAACAGCTTTTATCGAGTCACTAACTGCTTTAGAAAATCTTCGTTTTTTTTACAAAATTGCTACAGGAACAGTTGACGATAAAAAATGTGTTGAATGGATGGAAAAATTCAATATAGGCAATAAAAAAGATCAAATGGTCAATGATCTTTCCCAAGGCGAGCTGCAACGATTGGCAATCATTCGAGCCATGATACATAAACCCATGTTAGTATTGGCAGATGAACCGAGTTCAGCACTCGATGACGAAAATGCACAAGCTGTCGCAAAAGTACTCAAAGAACAATCTGAACAAGCCAATGCTGCACTGATCATTGTCACACATGATATTCGTTTGAAATCATTATTTCACAATCAAATATTGATCTCATGAATGCATTTTTCCTCGCGATAAAAAATTTGAAATTTAGGCCTTTGCGGACTGGATTCAATATCTTGTTAATCGCATTTTCTATTGCATTGATTTTATGTTCAATACTGATCAACGAACAACTTAAAAATCACTTTGAGAATAATCTCTCCAAAACAGAACTAATCCTCGCTGCAAAAGGAAGTCCCTTGCAATCCATCCTTTGTAATTTATACCACATCGATGCGCCTACTGGAAATATAAAGATTAGTTCAATCAAACCTTTTCTCAACAAAAACCATCCACTGATTAAGGAATCCTTGCCATTAAGTTTAGGTGATAATGCATCAGGATATCGCATCGTAGGGACTACCAAAGAATTTATAGATTGGTATCAATTAAAGTTAAAATCAGGTGAGTCTTTTCAAAAAAACATGGATGCAGTTATAGGAAATGAAGTTGCAAAGAATTTAAATCTAAAACTCGGAAGTAAGTTTCAATCTGGACATGGATTGGTCAATGAAAATGATGAATCACATCTTCATGAAAATGAATTTACTGTAGTAGGAATATTAGCTGAATCGAATCAAGTCGCAGATCGATTGATATTCACACCAATTTCATCATATTGGTTACTACATAAACATCAAACTTCTACCGATGAAAATAAAACACAAGATGAGCATGAGGATCATGATCATGAAGGTCACGATCACAATCATTCTTCACTACCACTGCATCCAGAGATCATCTATAAAGACAGTTTAGCAGGTGCTACACAAGAATCAATTAGTTCGCTTCTTTTAAGATTCAAAGGAAGAAATATTCAAACATTAAATTTCGGTAGAAATATAAATGAAAACACAGATGTAATGTCAGCTTATCCCGCGATTGAAATGAATAGACTGTATGAGATCACTGGATCTGTGTCTGATGTTTTATTTTATATTGCAGTCTTGATAAGTATTATTTCTGCGATTAGTATTTTCATCAGTTTGCTACAATCTGCCGCTGAACGAAAAAAAGAAATTGCAGTCATGCGTCTCAGTGGAGTCAAACCTAGTTTTGTATTCTTCAATACACTTTGGGAAGGGATTCTTCCAGTTTGCGTTGGATTTATATTAGGTTTTGTATTCGCACATTTATGGGTAGAATTTTTAGGTCAATATGCAGGATTAAAAAGCAAATATGGCATAACAGGAATGCGATTTTTTTCTAAAGAAATTTGGAGTTTTGTGCTCTTGATGTGTATTACATTTATTGCTGCTATTTACCCTTCATACAAAGCCTATAAACTCGATATTCATGCGAGCTTGAAAGAGTCGTAGATAATGTGAGAATTGGTTAATGTGATAATTAGTTAATGTGAGAATTAGTTAATGTGAGAATTAGTTAATGTGAGAATTAATTTGAAAATTTGAAAATGGTTTTTATATGTAAAAATAAATTTCAAAGAATGTAGGAATAAAGTCCGCCCTTTCAAGGAAAGATTTAGGAGGGTTATTACGAAATGTTTTAGGAGAATTCTTGCATCATGAAAATCCAATCAGTGAAATCCAATAATCCGTTTAATCTGTGAATCAGACAAATTCCATTGATTACTTTGAGCGAGATAAAAGTAAAAGATTCCTAAAACAACATTCATTCCTTACTAGAATTCAAATAAAATAAATACCCCACAATATCAAAAAAACGGATTGGTCATTTTCTCCATACCGATCGTAGTTACACCACCATGACCTGAATAGACTTCAGTTTGCGGTGGCAATGTGAATAATTTTTGTTGTATAGAATCAAGCAATTGTTGATGATTTCCCCCAGGTAAATCTGTCCTGCCGATACTACCTTCAAACAAGACGTCACCAGAAAAAATGCGATGGTACTGCGCATTATAAAAACAAACACTTCCTGGACTATGTCCTGGTGTAAAAAGCACTTCAAACTGAAGCGATCCGAGAGTAATCCTTTCATCTAATCGGATCGTTGGACCAGATTCAGGTAATTGTAAGGTTGGAAGTCCATATTTTATTGCAATACCTGGAGCAAATTCATAAAGCGTCCGATCCAATTCATAAAATCGTGGATTCAATCCAAATTTAGTAAATATAAAATTGCAGCCTAAGACATGATCTATGTGTGCATGTGTCAGCAGATGATGTCGCAATATGATTTTCTCATCTTGTAAAAACGCATACAATTCATTTTCCTCCATTGTATTCGAACATCCAGGATCGATGATCAAACCTTCCTTATTATCATCCCAAATGATATAAGTATTCTCGGAAAATGCGTTAAAACAAAATGCTTTATGATTCATTGCCAAAAAACAAGAGATTGAACAGAATGTTCGAGGTTTTACAGCTTGAATTTTCTCAAAAATCATATCTTTGGCTTATGAGATTCATTTTATTTTGGATTTTATTACTACCCTTCTTGCTTGGTGCACAGAATGCTTCTGAAGTATTTGGAAAAAATAAAATACAATACAATCGCGATCAACACGATTGGTGGATCTATGAGACTACTAATTTTGTATTCTATTGGTATGGTCGCAGTAAGAATTCCGCTCAATTTGGAATCGAAATCTGTGAAACTCTCAATACAGATATACAATCTCTCTTCGAGTATCATCTGAAAGATAAAATCGAAGTAATCATCTATGCAGATCACTCTGATGCAATGCAATCCAATCTTGCTATCTTAGATCCTGTATCCAATCGAAACTGGGATGTAGAACCAAAAGTGGTAGATCAGACGATTCGCTTGTTTTTTGATGGATCACATGTCACCTTTGCGAATGACCTCAAGCGTGGTATTCTGAAAGTTTATTTTAATTCCATGTTTTCTGGTTCAAGCTTTCAGCAAGTGGTTCAAAAAATCATCTCCTATAGACTACCTGATTGGTTTGAGAATGGACTCATTGATTTTCTGTCTGATGGTTGGAATCCAAATGACCTTCGCGAATTAAATGCCTTGTGGAACAAAAAAAAATCATTTACATCTTTCTCAAAAAACCAACCTGACTTAGCGGGGAAATCCTTTTGGCATTTTATTTCTACGACTTATGGAAAAAAAAGTATCTCGGATTTTCTTTACATGGCGAGAATAAATAAAGAAATCAATCGTGCTTCTAAAATCGTTTTTCAAACTCAATTTTCAAATTTAGAAAATTCGTGGAAATACTATTATCAACATGAAATAGAAAAACAAAAACCTAGCGAGTATCAAAATAAAATAAAGCTTAAATCAAACGAAAAAATCATAGACTTCGAATGGAGTAAGTATTTTGAATCTTTTATTGTAACGACCAATCAATTTGGGAAACTTCGACTGAGGACTTTGGATCTTTCAAAAAAGAAAGTAAAAACCAAAAGCAGTTTTGGCTCTAAAACAAGATTCATTCGGCCGAGCAATTATTATCCCATTTACCTAGAGCTTAAGAATGGTGAGCAATATGGTATTATAACAGAAAAACAAAATCGCATTTTTTGTGCAATCCGAACGAAGCAAAACGAAAAATCGAACATCATTTTTCCAGCTGAAATTCAACAAGTGTATGATGCTATATTTTTAAGTGAAGATGAAATTCTATTTTCTGCTAAAGGCAATGGATTCGTTGATATTTATTCTATGCAATTCAAAACAAGACAACTAAAAAAACTAACAGAAGATATTTATGATGATCTGAAAATAGGATTAGGAGAAGATCATAAAATATATTTTACATCAAATAGAAAAGAGGCAACATCAACTATACAAAAAATAGACAGTATTTTTCCAACAAATAAGATGTCGATTTATAGTTTAACAAAACAAGCTAAAGTATCAAAAGAAAGCATACTCAAAGAGGCAAACAATACAGACTCAAGCTTAAATTCAACAAAGGATCCAGTTATTTTTAACGAACTAAATGATTTTGAAACCGCTATTCAACATAATAAGGGTTTCTTGTTACTCGGCACACATTCTAAAAAAAGTCATTTACTCCTATCAAATAATAAACTTCTTAATTTATTTGAAGGTCCAGAAAATAAATATTATTCTGAAGAAATCGAAGACTTTTCCTTACTTAGATTAAATGAAGAACAAACGTTGATCCAATCAAAAGATTCTTCTGTAACGATGAATTCCAAAGAAATAAAACCACAAGTTCAACACTCACAAGAAAAATTTATTTCAGAATTTGGATCCTCTAAATTTAAAGATAAACTACTTCAGGAATTCTCAAAACCAAAACATACAGTCAAGGATAAAATCCCTTTCATGAAGGTGAGTTCAGATTTATTTTTTCCAGATGTGCACGACTACAATTCTAGCCTTACAATAGCATATAGAGATCGGTTCAAAATAGAAGAGCTATCATATGATATAAACAATAGTATTTTATTCAATGGATTGAATACCTATTCTGGTTTTCAAAAAGATTACAACACACCCAAATCTGGATTATTGGTTAAGGCGAGAGTCAAAGAAAATTTTGAAAATTATTGGATCGAATGTGGATTCAGATTCCCATTTGATTTCAAAGGATCTGAAGCTTATATTTTATTTGAAAATAATAAAAAACGCTGGGATCATCAATATGCAATATATCGAAAATATACAAAAGAAACCGTAAGTGCTAACACTGTATTAGCGACTAATACATTTTTGGTAAATCATATTGCAAAATATGCCTTAGATCATCACAGAAGTTTTCGTTTAAACAGCACATTTAGAAATGACCACAATTTTTTCCTATTGACAAACAAATCAATTCTTGATACAATAGGAAAATATCATCAACGCATTGGTACAAGATTAGAATATGTGTTTGATAATGTATTTAATTATTCAATTAACATTAATGATGGCTGGCAATCAAAAGTATTTGCAGAAGCATCAAAACGAATAAATAGTAATGATAATTTTTCTTCAATTTCACTTGGTGAAGGATTTTTGTTTTTACTAGGAGCCGATATCAGATATCATAAGAATATTCTAAAAAGATCCTCATGGTCTAATCGTTTTTATACCATTGCATCTTTTGGTAGTGAAGAAATTCTATATTCACTTGGTGGAACTGAAAATTGGTTATTTCCAAAATACAATCGAGAAGTAAATCCTTCCTTACAAGGAAACTATGCATACCAAGGACTGACCACAGAAGTTCGAGGACATTATTTAGGAGCGCGAAAAGGTAGTTCTTCGCTTTGTTTTAGTTCAGAAATTAGAATTCCATTTCTTCAATATCTTTTACATTCAAGTTGGAAAAATAGTTTTTTTAGAAATCTGCAGTTCGTTGGATTTTTGGATTATGGCATGAGTTGGAATGGATTAATTCCCAAGTGGAACGAAGTCAGCACTCAAGTGTTCCAAAGTGAAAACCCTTCAGTGAAAATCAAATTAAATTATCCCATTGATCCTTTTATAGCAGGTAATGGTTTTGGATTGCGATCTGCTTTGTTTGGATATTTCTTAAGATTAGATTATGCTTGGAAGTTAGATCGTACTGGATGGAAAGATCCTGTGTTTCATCTTAGTTTAGGTTTGGATTTTTAAAACATTCCATTTTCATTAATCATGTCTTCTGGAACAGCCTGTCCAAAATCCCAAAGTTCTACAATTTTATTTTCTTCAAATCGAAAAATATGGATCAATGCTATGCCTACATGTGTGGGAAATAATTTTACATAAGAATGAATAGAAACTAAATTTTCATCTTCTAATGCTCTTAAGATTTCAATTCTTTTTTCAGGAAAAAGTTTTGCATTTTCTTCCATAGCGACAATTAGTGAATCTGGATCCGCTTTAAAAAATGGATTGTGATGTTTGAATTGTTGAGAAACAAACAGTTCAAATGCTATCCGTGATTGACCACTTGCAGAATATTTTAAAAATTGGATTGAAATTTCTTTTTTTGTCATTTGATAGAGAAAAAAACTAACACATGAACTATCCACTATAATTGTACAATTATCTTTTCCTGAGATTAATGCCCTTCACAAATTTAAACAATCCAACGCTTATTAAAATTCCTAAGACATTTGCCACAACATCCAATATTTCATTTGCTCTACCTAGATGCATCGCTTGTTGTAGATATTCGATCAATATTCCAAGACAAATGAGAAATATTATTGACATTGACTGGTGCTTCTTATTTGTATGAAAATAACTTAAAAACATATATGAAGCTGAACCATAGAATAATAGATGCCCTAGTTTGTCAATTGAAAGCAAATCAATCAATCGAACATTTGTAAATGAAGAAGAAGGGGCGAGAGAAAGCAATACAATGTCTGCCACAATCCAAATGGCGACAAGTAATGCCCAGTGTTTTTGAATATATGAAAAGAAAGAAAATGTTTTATTTTCCAATCAATACTCTGTAAGCAGCATCATCAAGTAAGGATTCCAATTCTGAAGGATCTTGTAATTCTACTTTTACTAACCAACCTTTTCCATAAGGATCAGAATTAATTAATGTAGGATCATTTCCATCTTTCTCATCTATTGCAGGATTGAATTCGATAACTTTTGCTGATACTGGCATAAAAAGATCTGAAGTCGTTTTTACTGCCTCTACAGTTCCAAAAATATCATCTTTTGCAACCACTTCACCAAGGGTATTGATTTCTACATAAACCAAATCTCCTAATTCAGATTGTGCAAATTCTGTAATTCCAATATAAGCGAAATTGCCTTCAACGCGAATCCACTCATGCTCTTTTGTGTACAATAAATTAGCTGGAAATTCCATGATTATAATACGTTTTTTAGTTTGTAGAATTTTTTATAAACAATTTTATCTCTTCTGTAGTGAGTGATTTCGGTCTTTCTAACGGCATGCCATAAGCGCGATCCCAGCACAATTGAGCTAAAACACCCATTGCTCTCGAAACTCCAAACATCACTGTATAGAAATTATGCTCCTTTACGCCGTAATATTCCAAAATGGCTCCTGAATGAGCATCAACGTTTGGCCATGGATTTTTGATTTTTCCCATGCTTCCTAATATTTCGGGAACTGTCTCGAAAACATTCCAAACAATATTTACTAGATCATCTTCTTTACAATGTTTTTCAGCAAAATCCTTTTGTGCTAAAAATCTTGGATCTGGTGATCGTAATACGGCATGCCCATATCCTGGAACTACTATACCTTGGCTCAACGTCTTTTTTACGTATTCTGCGATTTGTTCTTTGCTTGGTCTTCTGGTTCCCAAATCTTCTACCATATCATAGATCCAATCCATCACTTCCTGATTAGCCAATCCATGAAGAGGTCCAGCCAAAGCTGTCATTCCCCCTGCAAGAGATAAGTACGCATCACTCAACGTAGAACCTACAAGGTGAACCGTATGAGCTGAAGCATTTCCACCTTCATGATCTGCATGGATCGTCATATACAATCTCATCAAATCTCTAAAAGCTGGATCATCCTTACCCAACATATGAGCAAAATTTGCACTCCAATCCAAGCTCGGATCTGGTGCTATATGATCACTATTATAAAAATTCTTTCTATATATATAAGAAGATACCCTTGGTAATCGCGCAATACAATTCATTGCATCTTCATACATTACTTCCCAATAATCTGATTTGGACATTCCTTGTTCGTAGCGACGTGCGAATACACTATCTGTCTGAAGAGCAAGGATTGCTATAGTGAATTGAGTCATAGGATGGATTGAAGGACTCAAACTATCAAGTACGGTAAATACTGAAGCTGGAACTTCTGCCCTACGAGCCCATTCTTGACTTAACCAAGCGACATCATCATCAGTAGGAATTTCACCAGTCATCATTAACCAAAATAATCCTTCAGGGAGTGGTTCTGTAGCACCATGTATTTGTGGCAACTTCTCCCTTAATTCTGCTATGGAATAGCCTCTAAATCGAATACCTTCTTTGGCATCCAATGACGATGTTTCCCATATCATACTTTGTATTCCTCTCATTCCACCGTAAACCTGATCAATTTGTACTTGATCTATCACCATGGAGCCGCTTTCTTTAACGAGTGCCTTAATCTCGTCTACAGAAACTGAATATTTACTTTTAAAAAGCTGTTTTAGCCTGTCCATTTACCTTAAAAAATCTCTTTATAAATTGTAATAAAAACAAAACGCAAATCTATAATAATTCAACTTATTTTCAGTAAAAAAATAAGTATTAACAAGACGTTGGGTTGAAGCAAAAGTAACGTTTTCTAAAAGGATCGACTACTTTTATAAATTGGGATTTCAGGGCAAATTTTCAATTCTAGCTTTGGGAATTGAGAAACAATGACCTATTCATTGAGTTTTGATTAACTTTGCACAGCAAAAAGTTAAGAATGAAAAAACATAATTTTTACGCAGGTCCTGCTATTTTGCCGTCTGAAGTTCTTGAAGGAGCTATTGAAGCAATTAAAGATTTTAATGGAAATGGACTTTCTCTTTTAGAAATATCTCATCGAAGTAAGGATTTTGAAGCAGTTATGGCAGAATCTGAGCAACTTGTAAAAGAGTTGTTTGGCATTGGAGATGAATATGCCGTCTTGTTTCTAACCGGAGGAGCAAGTTCTCAATTTTATATGATTCCAATGAATCTATTAAAAGATGGGGAGAAAGCGGCTTATATCAACACAGGTGTTTGGGCTACTGGAGCCATTAAAGAAGCTAAAAATTTCGGAATTCCTGAAGTCATTGCATCAAGTGAAGAGGATCAATTCAGGCATATTCCCCGCAATTACAGCATACCTGCTGATGCAGCTTATTTGCATATTACTTCAAATAACACAATTTATGGTTCGCAATATCATTTTTGGCCAAATTCGCCGATACCTATGGTTTGCGATATGTCTTCAGATTTATTCAGCAGACCTGTTGATGGCAATCAATTTGATCTGATTTATGCTGGAGCACAAAAAAATCTTGGTCCAGCAGGAGTTACATTAGTGGTGATTAAAAAATCTTTACTGCAGCGTGCAGGAAGGAAGTTACCTGCTATGTTAGACTACAAGACCCATGTAGATAAAGGCTCAATGTATAATACACCACCAGTATTCCCTATTTATGTGTCCATGTTGACCATGCGATGGATTAAAAAAATGGGCGGCACAAAGGCCATGGCACAAAGAAATGACGAGAAAGCTGCGACTTTGTATGCAGAAATAGACCGCAATTCATGTTTCACAGGAACAGTTCGCTCAGAAGATCGATCTAAGATGAATGTAGTATTTGTCGCCAAAAATCCAGCGCATGAAAGCCTATTTTTGGAAGCTTGTAAAAAAGCGCAATGTGTCGGCTTAGCTGGTCATAGATCAGTGGGAGGATTTAGAGCAAGTTTATACAATGCATTAGGACTCGATAGTGTGAATGCATTGGTATCCTTGATGCAAGAATTTGAATCACAAAATGCCTAAAATTTTACCTGCTAAAGAGCGCACACAAATAGAAGTTGGAGGTATCATGATGTCTCTTGAAATCCATTATGATTGGCGAATGTCAGTTCGGATTTCATTAGCAAAAGATAAAGCCATCCTACGTGTCCCAATACTTACACCTCCAGTTGTTAAAGAAAAACACATTGAATGGGCAAGGCTTTGGATACATAAAAAACTTTCAAAGAATGATGATCTAAAAAATCGCTACATCCCTAAAGAATATAGGACTAATGATGTTTTAAAAATTTATGACAAAGAATATATTTTCAAAATTATAGAAGTAGATGATCGAAAATCTGCAAGTGGAAAACTAATTCAACAAGTAATAGAAATCACCATTCCACAATCAGCCACAATTGTCCAAAGACAAAAAGCAATCTCTACTTTATTGAGTAAAATATTCTCAGCTCTTTATCTTCCTGCAGTTACAAAAAGAGTGAATGAATGGAATAATCTTCATTTTAAAAAAGAAATTATACGCATCAATCTTCGAAATAATCAAAGTAATTGGGGTTCTTGTAGTACGAATAAAACAATCAGTATTTCCTCACGACTCCTACTTGCGCCAACAGCTATTTTAGATTATATAATTGTTCATGAATTGGCTCATTTGGTTCACCACAATCATTCAAGTCAGTATTGGACTTTAGTAGAAAAAGTTATGCCAAACTATATGGAAGCTGAGCAATGGTTGAAGAAAAATGGTGAGGCAATACAATGGTGAGGTGATTTCACCAAATGATATCACCTTTTAGAAATCACAATCAAATATATCACGTTCAAGATTGTATTTATACAATTGTCTTCTTCGGACTAGCGGCCAAAATTTCTTCTGATGCTTTTGATTTGTACTGTTCAAAATTCTTATTAAACAAATCGGCTAATTTTTGTGCTTGTACATCGTAAGCTGTTTTATCTATCCATGTATTTCTTGGATTTAATAATTCAGAAGGAACGTTTGGACAAGTCTTTGGAAAAAACAAACCAAATACTGAATCTGTATCGTAGTCTATAGTATTTAACTCCCCAGCCAATGCTGCTGTAATCATTGCTCTTGTATAACTTAATTTCATACGACTACCTACTCCATACGCACCTCCAGACCAACCAGTATTGATCAACCATATATTCGGCTTATAGGTATCGATTTTAACTCCTAATTGCGCTGCATATTTTGTCGGATGAAGAGGTAAGAAAGGTGCACCAAAGCAAGCAGAAAAAGTCGCTTTAGGTTCTGTGACACCTGCTTCTGTTCCTGCGACCTTAGCTGTATAACCCGAAATAAAATGATACATGGCTTGCCCTGTGGTCAATTTAGATATCGGAGGTAAAATACCATAAGCGTCACAAGTCAAGAAAAATATATTTTTAGGATGACCTCCTAACGATGGGAATACTGCATTTCGTATATGAGATAGAGGGTATGAAACTCTTGTATTTTCTGTTATAGATTTATCTGAATAATCGGGTTTATTACTATTTGGATAAAAAGCGATATTTTCCAATATTGCTTCAGGTTTGATCGCATGATAGATATCAGGCTCTTTCTCTTCAGTGAGATCAATTGTTTTTGCATAACATCCTCCCTCAAAATTAAAAACACCAGTATCAGACCAACCATGTTCATCATCACCAATCAATCCTCGATTTGGATCAGCTGATAATGTCGTTTTTCCTGTCCCTGACAATCCAAAAAATATTGTGGAATCTCCTTCCTTGCCAATATTTGCCGAACAATGCATGGACAAAACACCTTTTTCCTCAGGCAATAAATAATTGAGAATCGTAAAAATTGATTTTTTTATTTCTCCGGTGTAACCACTGCCACCAATGATAATTCGCTTGGTAGCAAAATCAATCATAGAGAAATTAGATTGTCTTGTACCGTCCACTTCAGGTATTGCTAGAAAGCCAGGAGCACAATAAATACACCATTCTGGTTCAAATCCTTCGATTTCTTCAGCTTTTGGTCTTATGAACATGTTTCCAGCAAACTGTGCACTCCATGGATATTCTGCAAATATGCGGACACTAATTCGATATCGCATATCAGCACAGGCAAAGTTATCTTGAACAAATACTTCCTTTCCGGCGAAATAAGTACATACTTTAGCCCACAACTTATCAAACTTCTCCTGAGAAATAGCTATATTGAACTTACTCCAATGCACAGTGTCATGTGTAATTGCATTGTCCACAGTAAATTTATCATCTGGACTTCTGCCTGTAAATTTTCCTGTATTAACACACAAAGCACCTGTATCACTAAGCACCGCCATTTTCTTATCAAGGCTTTGTTGAATAAGTTCTGCTGGAGATAAATTACAATATGCTGTAGTATAATCCTTTATGCCAAAATGACTCAAATCTGATCGAGAAGAAATCTTTCCTGTGATAGCCATTTGTTCCAATTGTTTTGATTCAAATGCAAAGTTAAAATACATGATCCAATTTCAAAATAGATTATCAAATAAATAACGTTTTTTCATTATCTGATTCCAATCACACTAGATTTATACAATACTTTACTTAGTTTGTTTTCAAAAAAATTGGATTTGATTTTCCTAGTAAATTATGAATGTAAGATTTCGTCATTGATTCTCAAACTTAAATAATTTATTTTGTCCACTTTAGCTGATTAAAAATAAAAAATCAATGCTATCATATAATCAATTTATACATTTCCATGTTATTGTGACATGATGTACTTAATTTTATTTTTAGTCCAATTTATGCTTAATAGCACTTCGCCTAATTGGTTAACAGACTTTAATCAAGCGAAATTAGAAGCGAAAGCGCAACATAAATATATCTTACTCAGTTTTTCAGGATCGGATTGGTGTGTGCCTTGTATCAAAATGAAACGAGATTATTTTAGCTCTCAACAGTTTATAAACTATTCTGAAAAAAATTTTGATTTTAGTTAATGCAGATTTTCCACGAAAAAAGAAAAATAAATTGCCAGATACAATCAAAACACAAAATGAAATCTTGGCAGCACAATATAATAAAAATGCGATTTTTCCAATGACGATATTACTTAATGACAAAGCAGAAATTATAAAAACCTGGGAAGGTCTACCTAAAGTATCTGCAGAAAAGTTCTTGCAAGAATTAAGTCTAATTAAATAGCTTTTTCGTTAGAATGGAATTATTTCGCAAACAAAAAAAGTTGATGGGCAATCAATTTGAAATTTGTGTCATAGCAGAAAACCAACAATTGGCAGATGATCACATCGAAGTTGCTATTAAAGAAATTCAAAGAATAGAAAAATTACTAACTACATTTAGCGAAGAAAGTCAGACAAATGAAATCAATCGAAATGCAGGAATCACTCCAGTTGTCGTGGATCTCGAAGTGTTTCAATTGATCCAAAGAGCAAATCGAATCTCAAAGATTACGCAAGGAGCTTTTGATCTTAGTTATGGTTCGATAGATAAATCACTTTGGAATTTTGATATCGCCATGAAGTCTCTTCCTTCAGTAGAAATAGCAAAAAAAAGTGTGCGACTGATCAATTATAACAACATTATCCTAGATGAAAAAAACACAACTGTTTTCTTAAAAGAAAAAGGCATGCGAATTGGATTTGGTGGCATTGGCAAAGGTTATGCTGCTGAAATGGCGAAACGAAAATTGCAAGAACTTGGTGTCCAGAATGGAATCGTGAATGCATCTGGTGATCTTTGCACTTGGGGCACACAAACCAATGGCAAACAATGGACTGTAGGCATAGCAGATCCCAATGAAAAAATTAAATCGTTTGCCCAAATGAATATTTCAAATAAAGCTATCGCTACAAGTGGCAATTATGAAAAATTTATCACGATAAATGACAAAAAATATTCTCATACCATCAATCCAAAAACAGGATTACCAATCACTGGAATATCAAGTGTCACAATTATCTGTAACAATGCAGAAATAGCTGATGCCATGGCAACGCCAGTCATGGTAATGGGAATTGAAGCTGGGCTTTTTATGGTAAATCAAATCAAAGATCTGGCATGTATCATCATAGATGATCTCGGCGAAATTTATACTTCAAAAAATATAAATAGTAAATAGATGAAAAATAAAATCTTGTTTGCAATAGTCCTACTCATTATAGGCTTGAGTTCTTGTGCAACTGTTTCAGAATATCAAAGAATGTATATCAATGATAGCGATATGGAATTATCATTGAAAGCTGGACAAAAATTTGAAAACGCTTTCCAACTTTATAGAGAAGGAGCTGCAGGAGCGACAGGTGGTAAATCAGGTGGCGGGTGCGGTTGCAATTAAAATTAATTTTTTAAAAATGAAAAAAATAAATCTAGTAATACTACTTGTATTATTCAAAATATTGTCTCTTTATTCTCAGTCATTAGAATCAAGCTCTTCGAAATTTAAACTCAAAAAATTAAAATTTGAAGAAGCAACTTTTATAAGCAGCTATTATAACCAAAATGGAAATCATTCTGCTGTAACTGGAGGCACTGGTACAGAAAAATTAAATGACAGTTCCAATTCTTTTGACCTGTATTTTAGCCATAATGATAGTAAAAATCGAACCCATAAAATTGGCTTAGAGCTTGGATTCGATACGTACACTTCTGCTTCATCAGATAATATAGATCCTTCCACAAGAAGTGGCGCTTCATCTAATGATCAGAGATTCTATCCATCAGTTTCATGGAATGTAAACAATCATAAAACTGGTAACCAATTTGGAGCTGGAGTTTCATTTTCAGCAGAATGGGATTACACTTCATTTGGAACGAATGTTAATTATGGGAAAACCTTCAATAAAAAACAAACAGATTTCAATGCTAAAGCAAGTGTATTTCTAGACCAATGGGAACTCATTTTGCCAATTGAACTCAGAGCAGCTAGAGTGCCCGGACAAGGAAGAAAAGAAGAAAATAATGCGAGTAAAGCTAGAAATACATTTGATCTTTCATTAGCATTATCTCATATTCTCAACAAAAGATTTCAAGTTGCCTTAATCGCAGAACCAAATGTTCAGAAAGGACAACTATCAACACCATATCATCGTGTTTATTTTAGCGATACAAGCAAAGTTTTTGTTGAAAAATTACCAAGTTCACGGATGAAACTTCCCATTGGATTTAGAGCAAATTATTTTTTTGGTGATCACATTGTGGGGAGGACTTTTTATCGATTTTATAGAGATGATTGGGGACTCACTGCCCATACAGTCGAACTCGAGATGCCTATTAAAATCAATCCGTTTTTAACCATTACACCAAGTTACAGATACTATCAACAAACAGCGATCGATGCTTTTGCAGGATATAAAGAACATTCGATCTCACAGGCATATTATTCAAGTGATTATGATTTATCAGCATTTAAAAGTCATGGTATTGGCGTGGGGATGAAATGGAAACCTTTGGATGGGGTTTTTGGTGTAAAATATTGGGAGCGTTTAGAGTTGCGATATTTACATTATGAACGAAATACAGATCTAAATTCTGATATTGTTTCTTTACTTATAAATTTTAAATAGATTTTTAATTTAATTATTGGCTAATAGTATGTAATCGAGAGGTGTTCCTTTGATTTTGCAAATAAAGGATGCCATTAAAAACTAAACCAATTAATAATAATATCATTAATAAAAATAAATTACCTGTAGACTGAAATTTTACAGTTATTAAGATTACAAAGAGATTTATTGTAATCAAAATAAAAGTAGTTTGCAAATGTGAAAATCCAGAATCTACAATAATATGGTGTACGTGAAGTCGATCTGGAGACATTGGAGATCGTCCCTTTAATATCCGCAATATGAATACTCGCAATGTATCAAAAAGTGGAATAAATAAAACACCAATAGCTACTGCTGGAGCTGCTGTTACTTTATAGTCTTCCATTGACAACGAGCGATGCAATTCAATAAATTGAATAGTTAATATAGCACAAGTTATTCCTACAAGCAAAGAACCAGTATCACCCATAAATATTTTTGCAGGAGTCACATTGTATTTTAAAAATGCGACTAATGCGCCAATTAAAGCAAATGCTATAATAGCTAATACAATTTGTTCTGTCACCAAAAACCACATGCCAAATGTAAAGGATATCAATATTCCCACACTAGCACTTAATCCATTGATGCCATCGATAAGATTGATCGAATTAATGATTACAATAAGCGTGAATATCGATAATAGTACACTTACCCAATATGGCAAAGTCTGAATATCAAAAATTCCATAAAAGCTTGTAATCCGAATATTCGCTTGAAAAACAAGAATAGCACATGCGAATAATTGACCTGCCATTTTCTTAAATGGAGGCATTGGCACAATATCATCTTTAGCTCCAATCAAAAAAATAATAATAAAAGCACATAAAATATACTGCATATTCCCAAACACCTGAAAAGGAGTCCACATGACTATTGAAAAAACAACACCTGCAAAAATAGCTATACCACCTAAAGTTGGGATGCTCACTTTATGAGATCTTCTTTCGCCCGGCTCATCCATAAGTCGTTTTACCTTTGCGATATTGATTATCGAAGGGATAGCTACAAAAGTGAGCGTAAATGAAGTGAGAAAGCAAAGAATCACATAATACATATGGCTCAAAGATATTCTACCGCAAAAGTAATGAGATAATCTTTGAATAGTGAAGTTTTAATTGAAATTCAATCAATTGCCTTACACTTCGATTGAATGAAAGGTATTTGACTACATCAGCCATGTGTCATTTACCCAATATCATTATGAATTATCTCTTATTCAATACAAAAAACGAACTAACAGACGCCAACTCAATACTGATTAGAAGATTTTAGCGCACGTAAAAATTTAAAAAATACTACTTTATTAATATTCATCATTCCAATAAACTGAAATGTAGAGTAACTCGAGATTTTACACTGATCATACCAAGTGCAAGTCCATCTATCGCTTCTTCATTTTGCTGAAAAGAATTTGAAGTATAATTGCTTACAATATTTGGTATTTGAGAGAGATAATAATTTTCATCCACATTTATATGTAATATTTTTCCAAGTTTTTGATCTACTAACTCTACTATTTCTTTGCCCTTTGCTTTTGCAGCCTCAACTGCCTTAATTCGAGCCTTCTTTTTGATCTCATTGTAGTTTGACAATGAGAAGCGGATATCTTGCACCTTATTAATACCTAGATCTATCATTTTTGTAATTAACTCATCATACAAAGCTACATCTTCCAATAAAATGCCGATGTTTTGAGAAACACTATAATTCCCAATTTCGGTAAATTCACTCCGATGGTCATAATTTGGAATAATACTGATATGGGTGGTTTGAATATTTTTAAGCTCAATTCCTTTTGATTTTGAATATGCAATTACATCGTTGATGACTTTGGATACTCGAGCTTTAGTTTCAGCCAACGTTGTTCCTCTTAGTTCAATACCGACATAAAAATAAACCTGATCAGGCTTCATCCGAATTTCTGCCTCCGCACTAATTACATAAGTTCTCTCATTTTGATATAAATAGGATTGACTTTGTAGGTTAATAAAATTCATTAAGAATAATAAAATAACATACTTTTTCATTTCAAACATAATTATTCTTTTTACTTAATTGTAGTATATCCTTTAACAATTGCAATTTCATGGATTGATTTCACTATTGATGTTCCTAGATCATCATAATTCTGATTTGATTTTTTACTTTCTATATCAATAAATTGTTGTCTTTTTACAGATAATTCTGAAATTTCACGTTGGATCTGTTCTCTTTGATTTTTTTTCTCCAAAATGTATTCTTCTCGCTCTTTATCGGTTTTGCCTTGAAGTTCTACAGGCATTTCTTCTTTTTTCATTTTTGTTAAAAAAGTCTTGTCCTCCTTCATCTTATCTACAAGATCCCAATCAACATTATTATAATTACTTTGAGATTTAGTAATGATCCTTTCAGTCATATTGGATTTAGAAATCATTTCTGCATTTCGATCTTGGACAATTTGATTTTGTTGCTTAGTATGATGCTTTGAACCATACCCGATGTATGTCTCGTTCAATCGCTTATTTAATCTCTCTATTTTTTCATCATATGGTGTAGAGATAAATACCACTGCATCGTCTGAATTTATACTAAAATATTTGCCATTTCCTAAAATTGCGCCATTATACCAATGTGTGTTAATTCCTTCTTCAGTATTGCCACAAAATATAGTATTAACATATATCGATTTTTGTAGTGCTTTCGATACTGATTCAGCATAAGATATTGGCCCTTGATTGAAAGGCTCATTTCCAGCAATATAAATCAGTTTCAAATCACTTGTACCAGCTTGCCAATTTAATTCTTGTACTGCCGACTCGATCACCGCACCACAATATTCCTCACCTCCATTGGTTCTTAAGGAAAACAACATTTCTGACACTAAGTCGAGATCTTTCGTAAATGGAAGGACTTGACGGATAAAATGATTTTTTGCCGGAAGATTTGACTTGCCATATTCATACAATGCAATCTCTAACGTTGGTGTTTCCCCTTTACATTTTAATGTGGACATTGTATTTACTATATTCCAAAGTCGTGACTTAGCTTGTTCTATCAAACCATCCATGCTTCCAGAAAGATCAAGCAGCAATGCAACTTGAATTTTTTCCTTCCCATTGAAATGTTGCTCAATGTTACGTGTAGAGTCTGCATTTGTGGTATTATAAAACATACCAAAACTCAAAATGCTGAGTAAGAATGATATTGAAGCTATTTTACTAAACATAAGTTGTATTTTTTATCAAAAGTAGGACTAAAAGAAGGTCTTGGATGAACACACTTGGTGAAATGTGCTTCTGACTTGGTGAAAGTATTACTGAGCGAAATAAATCGCATTATCTTTGTATCATGATATTTTCAGATAAATCAGTAAAATATTATTATTGCGAAAAAAGAAACCTTTTGTGTCTCTTGCTATTGCTTCTTTTACGTTTACCGTCCTTTACTCAAGAAACGGATAAAATAAGTACTAAAACAAAATTCCAAGAACTACCAGAAAAATTAGAGAAAGCACTTCAGACTAAAGACAATGCAAGAATTGCCTCAGCTTACGAAGAACTAGGCGACGAGCATGCTGCTTTAAATAATCTTATTAAAGCTGAAGAAAATTATAAAAAATCTATTCTTTATCTAAATTCCAAAAAGGATGCAATTAAACTAGGCGCAATTACTCGTAAACTTGCAACAATTCAAGAAGCGCAAAATAAAAATGAAGAAGCAAGAAAAAATTTTGATAAAGCTTTAGACTACAATTATGAGTCAAACAGTATAAAAGATGCAGAACTCAATCAAAATGATATGATGAGAAATACTTCAAACACTTCTATCCCCAAACAAAAAGCTAACATTGAACAAAAAATCGTAACAATTCAAAATGTTCCTCAAGCAAAGCAAGATACAATCGAATTGGCTAGAAGCTATGAACAATTGGGTGATGTGAATATTCAAGAAAAAAAGTATAAAGATGCAATTGAAAATTATGCAAAAGCAGATGAAGTCATAAGTCAATCTGCAATTCCAAATAGTACTTTAAAACCTAAAATTCAAGAAGCATTGCTTAATACAAGTGATATCAAATTTTCAATTGAGCAATCAATTCAAATGTACACCAAAGCTGAACAAATGCAAAATCATAAAAACCAAATAGATGCTGCATCAAATTTAGCAAAGTTGTATGAAAAAAACAATGAATTGAATTTGGCAGAACCTTGGTATCGTAAAAGTTTTGAACTTTCAAAAACTTATGGTACTGTAGATTATACTATTCAAACATTGGAAAATCTGAATACTTATTATACAAAGCATCAAATGACTCAAAAGGCAATATCAAGTTATAAAAGTTTTATCGCTGATATGCCAGACATAGTTCAACGTGACAGTATTTATCTAGACAAAACATTATTGGATCATGCTGATGAGCGTATCAAAAAATTAGAAGAATCCCAAAAGCTTCAAGAGAAAATCCTTGTCACAAAAAATCGTTTTAATCAATTTCTAATTCTTAGTTTGGTAGTACTCTGCTTCGCCTTAACTTTATTATATCGCGCATATCAAGCGATTCAGAAAAAAAACAAAAAAATTGCTTTGCAATCTTTGCGTCGCGAAATGAATCCACATTTTATATTCAATAGTCTTAATAGTGTCAATCAATTTATTTCAACACACAATGAAAAAGAAGCAAACGCTTATCTTACTAAATTTTCACAGCTGATGAGAAAAATGATGGAGCAATCGAATCATGATTTTATTTTACTTGAACATGAATTAGAAATCCTGAAAAATTATTTAGATTTGGAACAACAGAGATTCAATCAAAAATTTGAATATTCGATCCACATTGATCCCGATATTGAAGTATCAGATCATTGGATACCCAATATGATTTTACAGCCGCATTTAGAAAACTCAATTTGGCATGGCATACGATATATTGAAACCAAAGGTGAGATTTCAATTTCGATATCTAAGACTAAAGATTATCTATTAATCCAAATTGAAGATAATGGTATTGGAGTTGAAAAAAGTAAAAAATTAAAGACAACTCATCAAAAACAAATTAAAGGTAGAGGCAGTTCAAATGTAAAAGAAAGAATTCAAATTTTAAATGAACTTTATAATTCTGACATCCATCTTGAGGAAAAAGAGAAATCTAAAATCAATCTATCAGGTATGATATACAAGCTTCGAATCCCATTAAAATTGAATATAAAATGAGAGCGATAATTGTGGAAGATGAAGGATTAGCACGTGAGGTATTGCAAAACTATCTTATTACGTATTGTCCAGAAGTACAAATTATTGGTCAAGCAGAAAATATACATCAAGCAGTACCATTAATTTTTAAAGAGAAGCCTGATCTTGTTTTCTTGGATATTGAAATGCCTTTTGGCAATGGCTTTGACGTGCTGGAAGCTTGCCAAGAATTACATTTTGAGACAATTTTTATTACCGCTTATTCCGAATATGCTATCAAAGCGTTAAATATGAGTGCAGCATATTACCTGCTGAAACCATTGAGTATAGAGGAACTTGTAGTTGCTGTAAATAAGGTAAAAGAGACTATTTCGCAAAAAAATAGTTTTAATCGAAACGATATTCTATTGAAAAATTTAAAAGAAACTTCTAAAGAGAAGACTCAACTAATATTACCCACAACCGAAGGTTTCGATGTCGTCAAAATCGGAGATATCATCCGTCTACAAGCAAATGGAAACTTTACAGATATCTATCTTAGCGATGGTAAGAAGAAAATGGTTTGTCGATTTTTAAAATATTTTGAAGAACTCTTGCCCGATTTTTTCCTAAGGGTACACAAGTCTCATATTGTCAATTCACAATGCGTTGTAGCCTATCATAAAGGCATGGGAGGTTATATTCGTTTAGTAGACAATACCGAAATTGACATTTCACTTACATATAAAGAGAATTTTATTCAATTTTTCAACTCTAAAACAATATAATAGAAAAGTGAGCTGCCATTGTGTTTTCATATTTTTGGAAAATAGAGATGTTTTTCATTCTTATTTGGTCAAATACTAAGTTAATTTACCGCTTTTCAGTAAAAGGACTCAAATTTCACATTATTTAGCTGTTATTAACCAATTACAGAAGAAATTCAAACAGTTAGTTCTCAAATTTTACAATTTGTTGTGAGTCCTCAAATCGAACTCTACTTTTACAACCGTAATACAAATCGCAAGAAAGTTTGCAATGAGTATTACAATGTTTTATTAATTGGTAATTTTAATTGGAGGAAATATTGTTGTGCTCAGTGTAGATCAACTTTAAACTCTCAGGAGTTCTCATTTGAGATAGAAGTTAGAGGAAGTAATTCTATTTTGAATGGTAGAGTCCTACACTGAGACACACAATACAACTCGAACCAAGGAATAAAATATGTGTATAATTTGAAACCATAAAACTTTAATCAATATGTTAAGCTTACTGCATAACCCCAGTACTCTTAGACTGTCCAAATTGGATATGACTAAGAAAAAGTTTAACCTCACTACCTTTTTTACTTTTATTTTATTTGTAGGAATTCAATGCCAAGTGAAAAGTCAAGCAGAACATAAATGCTTGAGTGTTCATAGCCCAACGAATTCTTCTCGAGTGATCTGTGATCTCAATTCAGAACAGGATTTATGTGTAAAGATAAAATTTCATTTTATCAAAGACATAAGCAACACCTCTGCATTCCCCTCAGACCAAGTGTACACAGATCTTCTGAAAGACCTCAATAATTATTTTTATAGAGGTAAAATACGTCTTGTGCTCGAGCAAGATTGTATTGATAAGCGAAGTGTCAATTTCGAACTCGCTGGGCCGCGAGATCTTGACAACAAATTATTCTATGGCTCTGATGCTGATATAGCCTATTATCGATCTCAGTTAGGATATGATGAGACAGCTTTTCATATCTATTCAGAGTACATTGCTGGTGGAGATGGGATGGCTTTACCAGGAAAAAACATAACGTATGCTTCACTCAATTCATGGCATTGTTGTCATGAAGTAGGTCACATGTTTGCATTGCTGCATACCCATGGTTGGAATCAAGGTGTTTCACCTGAATCTTACTGGGAATGCAAGAATCCACAAGACCCAAATGATGGTTCAGGAGATGGCATTGATGACACAGGAGCAGATCCTTATTCACAAGATTTAAGTCCAAAAGATGGACTGCCGGAGTATTGGAATTGGATGAATGAAACCACATGCCAACAGACTATTCCAGCATCTGTTCCCGATAAATGTGGCAATACTACATTGCCATGGAACATTCCAGTTGATAACATTATGAGTTACTATCCGGAACATTGTAAATGTTTCTTTACTACTGGACAGTTTTGTAAAATGAGAGAGTGGATCACCTTGCGATTTCCACAATACATTACACAATGTAATGTGACTCCAAGTTCTGAATGTGCGGATATTTTGATCACAAGCAATGTTAAATGGAGTAATGGAACTAAAAAATTATGTCCTAATCAAAAAATTATCATTCGTAATAATGGAATCTTGACCTTAGACAATTTTATATTAACTCGAGTGAACACAAATACAACAAGCCCATGCTCTCAAGTGGTCAAATTAGGAGAATGGGATGGTATCTATGTTGAAGCAAATAAAAATTCGCTCATCATTAAAAATAATTCAATAATTGAATACTCAAAAAATGGCATTCAAGCATTAAATGGTGGTCGAGTTAGTCTGGAAAATGCAATCATGCGTAACAATCGTATGGCAATCCATTGCGAAAATGATGTACGATTTGCCCTGACCAATAGTGAAATCAATGTACCAAAATATTGCAATACTGTACAATTGAGATTAATGAATACAGGAGCAAAAATTGATAACTCAAAATTTATAAACAATACAGGTAAAGAAGTCACTGCGCTAAAATCACTAAATGGTCGTATAGACATCAGCAGTAATACAACGTTTACTGGATTTCAAACTGCTATTGAAAAAGAAAGTGGACTAATAGGCAATGGAAATGGAATGTCAATTGAAGGCAGTCGATTTGAAAACTGTCAAACAGCAATACGAAATCTTGGACCATCATTATTTCTTACTCAAAATTTAATCGATGGGGAAGTGCTTTCAACAGGCATTTGCAGTGGCGAATTATTTGGCAATAATTTTAGAAAAAAAGTTGCTATTCAAGATCCTCAAAGTGCATTGAAGATTGAAGAAAATTATTTTTACAATAACTCTTTATTACTTAACGGATCAAATATCCTTACAGACCTAACCTGTAATCAATGGGCGAATACCAAAGTAGCTCTAGAGGGAATTTGTACAGATTTAAAAATCGAATGGGGAACAAAAAACCAAAGTTCTGGAAATATTTACCTCAACAATTCCATGACAATGAATATCAACTCTTCAGAAAATGTCATCAATTGGCATTTTCAACAAGAGCCTAAATCAATATTTACATATCTTGGTAAAAATATCGGAAACAATGCAGTAGAGAATAGAAGTTGCAAATACAATCTTTTTCCTACCTATGTAAACGATAAAATAACCATCGCAGAAAGTGTAAGTGCTACGTGGGGAGATAATGATAAATCTCTTGAAGAACAATGGTCTGAGGAAAATACAAAAATACAAGAAGTAAGGTCTAATGACCATATACAAAATCTACAAAGTATTACATCGCAAATTCAGGATGCAACGATTAGAAAAGACTTGATAGTTCAAAATGCTATAAAAAATAGTACAGACTATGATTTAGAAGATCATTCGTGGCAACAAAGACTCCCTTCGAAAATGCAAGAGTTGAATCAAATCTCAGAATGGTTTGTTCAAAAACAATATGCCCAAATACAACAATGGTGTCAAGCTAATAAAAATCACGAATCTGCCAAAGATATTGAATCACTACATCGATTCATTGTCTGGATTCGAAAAGCAATATCACAAGGAAAAAATATCTATGATTTTTCTACAATAGATAAACAAGAAATCAAAAAATTAGCGGAGATCACTCATGGAGATTATTCGAGTTTGATCAGAGCTTTCCTAAATGCTTACTACGACATTCGCGTGGATCCAAAAATCGAAGTCCGCACCGCACACACGAATGAAGGAGACGAGGCCGTTTCAGAACCGTTTACGATTAGCCCAAATCCAACAAGTGATTTTATTAAAATCAATTTGTTCGATTCTAAAAAGACAGAAATTAGGATTGAGGTACTATCCATGGATGGTAAAAGCATCTTCTATCAAAATTCTACAACCGATGAATATTTGAATTTCAAAAATCTCAGCCCCGGACTTTACATTCTTAAAATTGAATCAGTTGACAAGAAGCATAACCAATGCTCAAAAGTTTTAGTAAAATAAATAGAAGTTTAGAGTAGTAATTTTAGAATTGTTAAAGTTTAGCGGCGCGGAGCATTCTGCGCCGCTTTTTTTAATTTTGAGTTTAAGAAGATTACTGTGGTAATTCGAAGATATGTATAAACGGTAGCTTGAAAGGGCGAACTTTATTTCTACCATAATTCTAAATTCATTATGACAATAGATAATCAACCAATTCTCATAATAAATAGGCCACCCCTCTGGGCTCTTTTTTTCTTTTAATTTTTCTACAAACAGATCGCTCCTATGGAGCCTTTATTTCTACATTTTTTTAAAATATTACTAGTATTAAAAAAAACATTTGCAGATTTGGAGATTATGCTGATTTAAATACATTCTCACATGACGCAAATAACCCACCTAAATCCTCCCTTGAAAATGGAGGACTTTTAATTCTGCTATTTTTTAAAATTCTACTCACAATTAAAAAAAAACATTTGCAAATTTGCACATTTTCAAATTTGCACATTAATTCTCACATGACGTAAATAACCCACCTAAATCCTCCCTTGAAAATGGAGGACTTTTAATTCTGCTATTTTTTTAAAATTCTACTCGCATTAAAAAATCATTTGCAGATTTGCACATTTTCAAATTTGCAAATTAATTATCACATTCTCTAATTATCACATTCTCTAATTAAAAAATTATCACATTAACGTACCACTGTAACATCTCCTTTCTCCACAACACGCCGTCCATCAGTTAGTAGCAAATCCGCTACCCAAACAAAGACACCTGGATTCACTGCTTTGTCTCTAAATGTCCCGTCCCATCCATAGTTGACGTCGTTGGAAGGGAAGTTTTCGCGTTGCCAGATGAGTTCGCCCCATCGGTCATAAATGCGCAGTCGCTCTATGGATTTTATGGTGCCGTTGTCGAAAATGGTGAATGCTGTATTTTGTTTGAATTGGCTGTTGGGATGGATGACGTTGGGATAGAAAATATTATTTTCTTTGATGATCGTGAGGAGTAGATAATGGATGGAATCACATTGATCTTTCGAGATGAATTTTATGAAATAATTTCCTGAAGAATCGTAGGTGATTTGATTTATTGGCCAAGTATATTTTTGGTTTGATATGATGGTGTCGGAATCTGAATATTCTGGATGAATCGTAAGCTTCAGATGTATAGTAGAATCACATTGTTCAGCTGTTTGGAGAAGGTGAAGATAATCTCCCGATTGTGTCAAAACTTCTTGTGTCTCTGACCAAAAATATTCTTTACATGCTGAGGCTTCTAGGAAAATTCGTTTTGATTTTGCAATGTGAAGATCCAATGTAATGCTTGAATCGCAGCCGTATTGATTGTTGAATTTTTCAGTGATGAGCGTGGAATTAGTATAAACTTTTCCATTGACATTCCATAGCAGAGAATCACAGACGCTCAACTTTATACTTGATGGATTCGATCGAATCGCGATGTCGTAATGGATGATCGAATCACATCCATTCACATCAGCCAATCTAAAATCATATCGCCCAGCACGATCTATCTTTCGTCCTAAGATGGTGATGCTGTCACAGATATCTTTGTTGATAAAATTTTCTTTAGGTGGAATGATAGTAAGTTCCAATGTTGTGACACTATCACATCCTTTTATATTTTTTGTTTCATGAAAATATCTTCCCGATTGTGTATAATTTTTACCATTCCAATCTATTGCTGCACAACTTGTCTGCGCAGTAAAAACGGAATCCGATCTGTTGATCATCAAATCTAAGGTAATCATACTGTCACAGCCCAAAGCATTCTTTGTGAGATAATCATAGGTTCCTGAGTTGGTATAGACTTTTCCATTCCATAAATATTGATCACAGGCGCTTTGATTCTCTCTTGCTTGTATCAATGGTGTAATCTGAAGTTCGAGGATGACGACACTGTCGCAAGTGTATTGATTGATTGTATCGAACTGATAGATTCCAGATTGTGATAGAGTTCTACCATTCCAAGAATAAGGATTGCATGTTGAGATTTTTTGAACAACAGTATCTGAAAAATGGATCCGCAGATCCAAGATCGCGATGCTATCACAAGCCATTGCATTCATGGTTTTGTATTGATAGATTCCGGACTGTGTGTATTCTGTTCCGTTCCATATGTAGTGATTACAAGCAGTTTGTACTTCTCTTGATTGCGTAGATTTAACGATGGTCAGATCCAATGTGGTGATGCTGTCACAACCGAAATGATTCAATGTGTCAAACTGATAGATACCTGATTGTGATATGTTCTTTCCATTCCAAATGTATGCATCGCAAGTCGTAATTTTTTGATTGACAAAAACACTGTCTGTAGCTGTAATAAATATTCTAAAATAAATACTGTCGCAGCCTTTTGTACTGCTCAGTCGCTGAATATATTCACCTGTTTCTGTATAGATAGAATCCTGAAAAACGAATTGATTCCCTTTGCAGATGGCTGCATGAATGGTATCGATTTTTGGTAGATCGATTGTCCTAGAAATATTGTCCGTATAGTCGCATTCTTTTTGGATAAAATCTCCATCCTTAAAGTTGCCAGAATTATTCCGCACAGTATTCACCACCATAAAAACATCCTTGATTTTCTTCGCAGAAAAGCGAAATTCAAGACCTCGCAAACTATCACCCCGATAGATTTTTTTATTGCTATAATAAATGCCGAGCAATGCAGCCCCATTGGTCGGATCACCATCGTAGAAGGATATCGCAAGATTGGTATCGGCGATAGCAGATGCATCTTTGCGATTATACACATCGAAGACGACGAGATATTCATCCGTCAATGGATCATAGTTGATACATTGTATCGCTCCAGTGAGACTAGCCGCAGGAACTTTGTACATCCCATTGCTATCGAGCAGTGATTCTTGTTGATAGAAGTTATTATACTTGCCATTCATGTATGTCGCTTGATTCTTCTGATAGCGTGGTACAGTGAGGTCGTCATTGATCTGTAATGGATTATAGGCGTATTGATTCCAAACGCTTCGCGCAGGGGCCCATGGGAGGCTGTCGGGAGGGCCGAAGACGGTGAGGTGACCAAGAATGTCTTTTTGAAAATCACCACATGGTATACAAATTTTTGCTTGGTTTAAAAGATCATTATTTATTATAATTGGATACTCTAATAATGTACCAGAAAAGCAAATGATTTTAGCAAGTATTTTAGGAATGTTTGTTGTGCCGTCGATTATTTTTAGCTCTGTTTCATCTCTAAAAATTATTTCAAACTTTCCATCTCCATTTAAGTCAAAAATTGTCGACCCAGTAGCGCCTGAATTATCAGTATTAGCAAAGTCCCATACATTTACAAGATTGTTGGTTCCATCATATTTGTATGCAGTTAATACTTCACTTCGAGGTACAATAATCAAAGGAATTTTGGAATTATCTAAATCACCAATGACAGCTACTCCAATATAGTCAAAGTTACTTAACGGATTAATTTTTGCTAAAATTTGTGCAGCCCCATTTTTTATGTGATAAGCATAAATTACCCCTTTAGGATATTTCCCAGGCGAAGTAACTACAACATCCAACTGTCCATCATTATTAATATCAGCAACAGAAGTAAAACCATCTCTATTTACTCCATTAATTTGAATGTTGGTAGGGGTCATACTATTTCCTAATGTCCCATTTGGATTTATAATTTTAACTTTATAAACTGAATATCCTGCTGCTAACTCCAAATCTGAAGTATCTTGATCTAATTGAGCTGCTATTGATATTGAACTCACAGTAAAACTTGATGTTCTCTCTCTTCCAATCCCATTCATACCACCATCAGCCAATTTTTTACCAGTTACAGCATTAAATATTTTATTATTGACATAAACTTCAGGAATTCCATCTCTATTAAAATCCGCTATAGCGATTTTATCATATTCAGGATTATTAATATTGAAATCTGCATCTTGATCAGAGGCCCATAATAGCATACCTTTTGAGTTATAGCATAAGATTTTTCCGCTTATGTTTTGAGGTATTGAGAAATGTTTGGCTGCTTTGTGGAAAATTTCTGGTAATCCGTCTGAATCTATATCTGCTAACGCAATTATAGCATCAAAACTATAATTATAGTACGGTAAATTAATAATCCACTTGGTTATTCCTGTTTTACTATCAATTATGTTTAATTTATTTTCAGTATTTGACAAAGAAATTAATTCAGGAATACAATCATTATCTAAATCACAAGCCAAAATATTTCCACCTGTCCAAACTTCTACACTACTTTCGATTTTTTTTTCAATAACTATATTATTTTGAACAAAAATTTCACTGGAATAGCATAGACTTGAATCCTTTGTTAAACAATTTTGGTTTTGACTTTTCGAAATAAAAAAATTTAATAAATTTAAAAGTATTAAAAAATTTAATTTATTTAAATACATTTTTATAAAACTATTTAATTTATGAAGATACAAATTTTGTGGCAAGAGTGATTGAATCACTCTTGCCACAAAAAAAAAATTTAAAATTTAATAAACTTAATATTAGATATATGTCCTTCGTTATTAATATACTTTAAAAAATACAAGCCTGAAGTTTGATTAAACAATATTTGTGTTTCAAGGTTAATTAATTTACCTTTTAAAATAGATGTACCAGATGAATTAAAAATTTCGAAGTCGGTATTAACCAAATTTGATTTTATATTCAGTATATTGCTTTGAATTGGATTAGGAATGATTGATATTTCATCTCTATATTTATCTTTGGATCTACCAGTGCTTCCTTCTCCAAAATTTGGATTATTGCAATCTGGTTTTGGTATATAGATCATTTTAAAACAATCTGGTTGTTGACATTTATAAACTGATAAGAAAATATCCTCTGTAAATGGTCCAAAATTTCCATTTATAGGCCAATTTCCTTGAGATAAAATTAATCCAGTATTTTTGCTAATAGCCTTATAACATAAGTTAGTTCCACTTATTATTTCAACATTTGCTGTATAATTTAATGGATTGCAAAAAACTTCTTTGACAAATAACTCAATATTACACTCTATGCTGCATGGTTTTGGTGGACAAATTGTGAAAGTAGAATAGCAACTTACTACTGGATCCAAAAGTTCATACGTAATGCAATTTTGCTCAATTGTTCCAGCTTGAATTGTGCAATTCGAATTATAGCTACATGATACAGTAGGTCCAAAAGGTAACTTCTTAATAGTGTATGCTCCATTTCCTGGCACCATTAAATCAAAGCTCCATGTATTGCTTACAACACTTGTGGTGCATCTTACATTTTTGATATTAGCCTCAAAAAATTTATCACAACCAGAACAATAATCTGGAGGATCAATTTGATAATTAAAAAGGCAACCATTTATATTTATTGTCATCAACCAACTTCCTTCTTGAATGAGTAACGGACCTAAGGTAAAAGTACTTGAACCTGTCCCTGTTTTCATTGTATAAAGACCAGATTCATTTGGATATGGGTTGTCTAGCTGTCTTTCTATACTCCAACTATCTCCTTGATTCGCAGATATCGAGATATTTACATAATAATAATCATCAGATATAAAATCTGTCGTTGAATTATTATAGCAACCACTTTTTATATAGTTCGCAGCATACAATTGAAAGTCATCCTGACAAATATTTATAGAATTAGTAGGTTGAGCTGGCAAAATTGTATTATTGGTTTTAAAATACAAATTAATAAAAAATTCTTTACAAAATTTGGTTGAAAAGTTGGATTTAGGAATATTGAAACAAATCGTTTTGTAATATGGATCAATTGTAATATTATTTATTATAAATCCTGGAGCATCAATATGGTCAAGAGTCCAATTCCCGCATAAGGTTGGTAATTCATACTTAGCGCATACGTCAATAGATTGTCCATCACATGATTTTCTTTTTATTCCTACTTTTAAATTTGGATTATAATCATCTGTAGTTAATTCTCCATATCCTTGCGCTGATCCTTGGCAAGATTCACAAAATCCATCGATATAGGCATAACCAAAATGACAGCCTAATCCGCAATCTGCTGCTGAAATTTCAATTGTTGCAATGTTTCCAATTTCAGATTCTGGTATTTTGATTCTATGGCAAGTCCAATTAATGACATCAATAGGATGAAATTCACATAAACTATCCGGGTAGTTTTCATCGCAAGGTAAAATGGAGGAGTCAAAACAAAGATTTGAAAGTGGAGCAAGATCACATGAAATACTAAAAAAAGGATGATTATTTATATGTATTGGTGAAATTGGACTTTCCAATACTGTAGCATACCAGACAGTAAATTCTCTATTTTCTGCAGTAACTTTAAATCTTTTTCTCATTTTATTAATTTCACGATCATGAAAGCATGGAGTATAATATCCATATCTATTATTTAATAAAAGTGCTTTTTCACCAAATTTTGTTTTATTAATTCCAACCAATTGATCAACTCCAGAATTTACAATCTCAAATCTATAAGGATTTGGAGCCGGCCAATTAGACCATGTAACTGAATTAATAAAATTAGTTGGGTTGCAATCGTTACTTCCTATATGATAACTAGTAAGAAAAAATTTATAATACAAAAAATCCTGCTCAAAACCACCATTGTCGCAGACAAAGGTATCTACTTGAGCTTTAGTAGAAGATGGCATAAGAAAAATAGTAGTCAATAATGCCATAATGAAAAATCTAAATGTTTTTAGAGGCGAGTGAGCTGTGAGCTGTGAGCTGTGAGCTGTGAGCTGTGAGCTGTGAGCTGTGAGCTGTGAGCTGTGAGCTGTGAAGTTCGTCAATTTTGAATAATAAAAAGTTGTCATATTAAATTAATTTAATGTGTTAAAAAAAATAGTTTTATGTTTTTGAGCAGGTGTTTTGAGGATTCAGTTTAATTGCTCTGTTTTATTTCCATAGGCCAATGTGTTTATAGCTTTATAAGATGCAATCTAAAAATGTTTGTTGAATTTTCCTAATTATTTTTCATATATTTTTTTGTTTTAATTGTATTGAAATGAATGATAGCGTTTTAGTTAGTAACTTGTTACTGCCTTAATAAATAACCCACCTAAATCCTCCCTTGAAAAGGGAGGACTTTAATCGTAATACATTTGTTCATTAAAATCTGTGATCTTCCTTTAATCTGTCTAATCCGCGATTCTTACATTCATTAAATTGTCAGAATCACAGATTAAATGGATTATTGGATTCCGCAGATTGGGACTTACATGACGTAATAACCAAGATAAAATTTTTCGTAATAACCCACCTAAATCCTCCCATGAAAATGGAGGACTTTATTCCTACTATATTTTCGAATATATTATCACATTAAAAAACCATTTGCATATTAATTATCACATTAACTCATTAGCTAATTTTCACATTAAAAAAACCATTTGCAGATTTGCAAATTATGCTTATTTGCAGATTGATTATCACATTAACTCATTAGCTAATTTTCACATTAAAAAAATTATCACATTAACTCATTAGCTAATTTTCACATTAAAAAAACCATTTGCAGATTTGTAAATTATACTCATTTGCAAATTAATTTTCACATTAACTAATTATCTCATTAACTAATTTCCAATATTAATCTCATCTAAAAATATCCAACTATTGCCTCCAGCACCTATATGTGAGGAGGGCAATTGACCTGAATTTTTTATCACCAATTTTAAATTTGAAAATTTAACTGGATTTTTATATTCAAAACTGTGAATTATTTTCTTTTCATCCATTGGATCAATTTGATGCTTTGCGATATATACAGATTGATATGTCTCACCATCAGTTGATGTAAAAAACTCTACTTGTTCTGGTAAAATAATCCATGATCTTGAATCTTGCAATGCATTTATCTTTATGGAACTAATTTCCTTATTCCAACTTTCATCGAGTGATAAAATGAGTTCAATGTTTTCTCCTTGAGTGCCTTGCCATTTTCCATCATGAAAATCGGATGAACCATTTTGTCCATCTATTAATGCTGATCTGCTTCCTCCCGAATATTGTGGCGCATATTCAGTCAAGACTTGCAATGAAATACCTTGTGGTCTTTGTTTAAACTGGGACGTCAACCAAGGCGTACATTCTTTCTCTCCTTCTACTGTGCGGCAAGATCTAAAGTGCAAACTCGTGTTGGTCGAAATTGGAAAAGGATCTTCATACTTGACATACGTTTTTGAATTATCTCCAATGTAATAATGAATTTCACTCTTTTCAATTGGTGATTTTAGAGTGATCATTGTGTTTTCGTTAAAATAAGATTCTCCTTCCATAATATAAGGCAAAGGCATAAAATCAGTCTCTTCAATCAAGCATTTATGAATATCATCTTCAAAAATATTCATTCCTGGTTTTAAAGACATTTGATAAAATAATTTATCGCCATATTTTAATGGAAATCGGATTTGATTTGCTCTTGCATTATGCAAAAAAGAAGATACGTATGTGTCTCCTTGTTTGCGATCTGTTGCAATACTTATGATTGGCTTCCCTGGAACAGAAATCTGAACAGAAGAAAACTGTGGTATACCGAGATCCATCATTCCACCAAAAGGCACCACAGGATAAAAGCCCATACTGCTAAATACATACCAAGCAGACATTTGACCACAATCTTCATTGCCGCACAATCCATTTGGTTCGTCTGTATAAAGTTCTGTCATTATTTTATTTACTATTTTTTGCGCCTTATAACTTTTTCCAGAATAATTGTAGAGATATGCATAGTGATGGCTTGGTTCATTCCCATGCGCATATTGGCCTATAGTACCTGTAATATCAGCTTGTTCACGCCCTGTCATGATAGATGTTGTGTAGAATATTGAATCCAAACGCAACTCCAGTTTCAATCGCCTGTCCATAAAAGGATTTCGATGATACTTAGCTTCGAATCCTCTAGAAATACATTCGATCATACCAGCCACATCGTGGTGTGCTCCAAATAAATATTGATTGGCATTGGCCTCGGTATAATGGTGATTGACTTCGCGAGGATTAAATGGAGAAATGAACATTTGATTTTGCTTTGCTTGAAAATGTCCAGTGAGTTCATTGAATATATTTTTATAATAACTGCTATAATAGATCAAAGAATCTTTTTGATCTTTGTTGCCAAACTGCTCGACGAGTTTTTCATATGCGGCATAATCTAGAGAATTTTCAATTGTCTTCGATACACTTTCCCCTGCTTGATCGGATGAAATATATCCTGTTCTAAAAATTGATTGCGAACAAAATTCATTCTTAAATAAAGTAGCTTCAATGGCTTCAATCAAATCTTGTTTTTCTTTGGAGGTGTAAGATTGGGGCGATTGAAGTAAGGCATCTGCAATAACTGGAATGGAATGATTTCCGATCATACAGAACGTTTCATTCCCTGCCAATTCCCAAACTGGAAGTCGTCCAGCCTCTTTATATTGACCTAAGAAAGTAAGTATAAATTTTCTATTGTAATCAGGATAAACCAGTTGATATAATGGATGTGCGGCTCTATAGGTATCCCAAAGTGAAAAAACTGTGTATCGTGGATTATTCAAGTCACCTTTGTGAACTTTCAAATCCATACCGCGATATCTGCCATCGACATCTTGGTAAAGGTTTGGAGCCACAAGACAATGATATAATGCGGTGTAGAAAATCCTTTTCTTTTTGATATCTTTTGTTTCTACTTTAATTCTCGAGAGCATTTTATTCCATTCAGTCACATTTTCTTTAAATGTCTTTTCAAAGTTAAATCCTGCCCATTCAGATTGCAAATTCGACTGTGCTCCACGCTCATCAACTGCCGATATAGCACATTGTACAAGAATTTTTCCATTTGCAGGACGATCAAAAAATAGAACTACTTTCAATGAATCTGAACTATACTCATGTCGTTTTATCGGAACACTAGTTTTCAAAGCAAAATAAATATGTTGCTCTTTTGCCCATGCATTTGAAACCCGGTATCCTGAGACACCATCTGCAATAAACTCTGTAAAACCAGCACGTACCACTTTGTCTCGATGAGCAAGATCGATAACCAATGATGGTTCTGTTCCATTGGGGTAAGTATATTCATGCATACCTGTACGCAGAGTACTCGTCAATCGCACTTGGATGCCATGTTTATCAAGCTTGACACTATATAAACCTAATTTTATAATTTCATTTGATTTTTGAAAACTTGAAGCATATCCTGAACTTCCGTTTGTCAAGTCTGGATTAGATACTGTCGGCATCAATAAAATATCTCCATAATCACTACAACCAGTACCAGACAAATGTGTATGCGAAAAACCATGAATAGTAAGATCTGAATTATGATACCCTGAGCATCCATCCCAACCTTCAAGTCTGGTATCTGGACTCAGTTGTACCATCCCAAAAGGCATTGTTGGCCCAGGAAACGTATGGCCATGAGCATCTGTACCTATCCGAGGATCAACAAATGTCGATAAATCTTGGGCTGAAATAGCGGCAAATAAAAAAAGAAAGCAAAGGATAAATCGAATTGAATTCATGGAGTAAAAATAAGAAAATTTTCATGATCAAGGCCCAAATCCAGTACCATTCAAAATATAAAGTCTTTCTTGTGTAGAATCAAGGGCAATCGAGAGAATTATTTTACATTTGCCTTAAATTATCATATTACAAAATGCAAATTACATTAGCGCAATTAAATTATCATATAGGCAATTTTGAAGGCAATCTTGCACAAATGAAAACTGCAATCGAAAAAGCTAAAGCAGATGGATCTGATTTGATTTGTTTTTCAGAATTGTCCACTTGTGGATATCCACCGCGAGATTTTTTAGAGTTTAGAGATTTTATTCATCAGTCAATGGCAGTAATAACAGAATTATGTTCTCTAAGTTATGATTTAGCAATTGTTGTTGGAGCGCCTAGTGTGAATCCTGAAGTTGAAGGAAAAGATTTATATAACAGTGCATTTTTTTTATTTGATGGAAAAGTGCAATACATTGCTAATAAAGCACTGTTGCCCAACTATGATATCTTTGATGAATATCGATATTTTGAACCCAATAAAGACTTTACTATTGTAGAATATAAAGGGAAAAAAATAGCAATTACGATTTGTGAAGACATATGGAATTTAGGGAATGAAAATCCAATGTACAAGATTGTACCAATGGATGAAATGATGAGATACAATCCCGACTTTATATTAAATCTTTCAGCCTCACCTTTCAGTTATGATCATGCAAACGAACGAAATGAAGTCATTCGCGCTAATGTGTTGAAATACAAAATTCCAATGTTCTATGTAAATAGTTTTGGATCACAAACAGATATTATTTTCGATGGTGGATCAGTTGTGATGTCACCTGATGGATTGGCTTTTGATGAAATGCCTTTTTTTGAATCTTGTCAAAGAAATTATGATTTGGAAGAAGTAATTCGTGGCGGCATTAATAAAGAACAAGAAAAACAGAAAATTCCATTAATCCATAGTGCATTAGTCCTAGGCATAAAAGACTATTTTGCAAAGCTTAATTTAAAATCGGCAATTCTTGGATTATCTGGTGGAATTGATTCTGCACTTACCTGTGTTCTCGCTGTGAAAGCACTAGGAAAAGATAATATTACTGCATTGTTGATGCCATCACAATATTCTTCTGAAGGTTCGGTAGTTGATGCAAAAGCATTAGCAATCAATCTAGGAATTAAATATGAGATTATTGCAATTGAATCCGTTTATAAATCTTATGCAGATATTCTTCAACCTTATTTTGCAGGACTTGCACCGAATGTCACAGAAGAAAATATTCAAGCAAGAATAAGAGGAATGCTCCTCATGGCATTCTCAAATAAATTTGGTTCCATTCTACTCAATACCACTAATAAATCAGAAATGGCTGTAGGCTATGGAACGATGTATGGTGATCTTTGCGGTGGCTTAGCTGTATTGGCAGATGTTTATAAAACACAAGTTTACGAGCTTGCACATTATGTCAATCGAAATGAAATGATCATTCCTCAAAATTCCATAACAAAACCACCATCTGCTGAACTTCGTCCCGGACAAAAGGATAGTGATTCATTGCCCGATTATAGCATTTTGGATCCTATACTTTATCAATATATTGAACAAAGAAAAGGTCCAAATGAAATCATTGAACAAGGACATGATCCAGCTATTGTATTGAGATCATGTCGTATGGTCAATCGCGCAGAATTTAAGCGATATCAATCTCCACCTGTGTTAAGAATTTCTTCAAAATCTTTTGGTTTGGGAAGAAGATTACCTATTGAAGGGAAGTATTTGGATTGAGGGAATAAGGTGATACTCAGGATTGTCGAAGTTTTAAACTTCGATACAATACATTTTGAATTTGCAATTCAATATTTCTATATAGTTGCGATAATAAGAAATTTGAACAATAAAAATTATCCACCATTAAATACTGGTGGGAATTATAAATTCCATTATATATAGGATCGCAGTTGCAAACTGCGACCATCTGGATATATAGGATCGCTGTTGCAAACTGTGACCCTTCGATACAATACATCATGAATTTGTAATTCAATACTTCTATATAGTTGCGATAATAAGAAATTTGAACAATTAATATTATCATCAATTAGTATA
Source organism: Saprospiraceae bacterium (assembly GCA_016722295.1). Taxonomy (GTDB): domain Bacteria; phylum Bacteroidota; class Bacteroidia; order Chitinophagales; family Saprospiraceae; genus Vicinibacter. Next base: position 406,602 of record JADKGL010000026.1, on the reverse strand, counting down.
AAACACTGATAGGAATTACAAATTCCTATCAATTTGGATCGCAGTTGCATACTGCGATCATCTAGAAATTACTAAACTATATACTAAGTTATCAAGTTTCTGTTTAATCTGTTTCATAAAGTTCTAAATATCTATAGAGTTCATGACTTGAATTAAAATCATCTTTTTTATCAATTTTCATTCTATTTAAGATACTCTTTTCATTAATAACTATTTTTTTTATTAATGAAGGCTCTGAGTCACTAAATTGCCTACTTTTTTCAAAAGCACAGCTGATAATATGTTTATATAGTTCATATTTTGAACTAATCGAAATACTTTGATGTAAAATATATGAAATGAAAGAATATATTTCTTCCTCACCTTTAATGCTTCTTATTAATGCTTCAGACAAGTCATAAATTACTTTTTGATCATTCTTATACTTATCAAAAAGCAACTTTTTTTGGGAAGTGGGTAATTTAAAAATGCAAGATTGCAATAATAGAACTATTTTCTTTTCTTCCACACTATCAGATGCTAAATCATTAATAATGTGTATAAGCTGTTCTGATGAGTCTAGACTGGCATACTTTATAGAATATAACATAGAATTTAAAGATAACAATGCATAATAAGTATAATCAGAAGAGTGAGTAGTACTGATAAAATTAAAGGTATCAATTTTATTAATTTTAGCAATAAAATCATTTGTAGTTTTGACAAAAACTTCAGACAAATTTTTTCGAAAATATAAATTCTTACTTTCTATTTGAATTTCTTTAAATAAACTATTGCTTAATGTGTCAGCAACCAGTAATTTGTATAGCTTAAATTCAAAATTATTAAGACTACTCTGGCAAGAACAAGAATTATTAATTACGATTATTAAAATTAGTAAGTGTTTCATTTTTGCCAGTTTTTACCTTGAAATAAATTTTTCACATCAAATGACCAGTCCAATTTATCGTAAATTTTTTGATTAATACCTAGGGCAATTTTATTGCATTCATCTTCTTCATACATGGTACCAGAAGATAAAACTTCAGTTCCATCATCTAGAATTTCAATTCCACCAAACTTGTCAAATTTATTATTCAGTTTAAATTTATACTTCTTTCCAATATCACTTGTTTCAAACCAATTAGGATATGTATCTCCATCTTCGTCATCTAATATACCATCGCCATCTAAATCTTGATTTCCAGTATACCCGTTTGGCCAGAATTGTTTGGCAATAACAATATGATGATTTTCATGTGCAAGCATGGCTAAAAAAGCATGCAGTCCTTTTGCGGTTGGGGAAATATAAATTTCCTCAGAAAATTTTTGACTGTAATATGTATTTAAATTTGAAAAATCACGTATATTGATTGCTGTACAAGCATGTTCACTAGTAGGGCATTTTGATTTAATATTAGGAACAAAAATTATTTTATTAATTTCCTTTAAATCCACAAACTGCTTCCAATAATAAGACCAATTCGGTTCATTTGGATTCCAATAACTAGGCGCATCTTTTTCAAAAAACACTTGGGCTTGTCGTAAATCTTTTTCTCCTGAATTATCTTTTAATAAGATTACACCATTTGTTTCACCGAAATCAGAATTGTTTGGCGGCATAAAAAAAGCACCACTAATATAACTTACCCCATCAAGTGCTGCAAGTTCATTTGGGTAAAGATTCCAATACTTTTTAAATGTCACAATTGTGCCTGATCCTAACTCCCAAGTATAGTTGGCAGAAAATGTTGGATCTAATGCCTTCAATTTGATCTCATGCTTTCTTGTTTGATCCTGAGTCACGACTACTTTGTATGGTTTGGTTGAATTAAATTCTACTATCTGTAAATCCGCCGCACACTCTATCTTCACATCACCCCGATCTAAAGTCTCAGGATCTTGTGCCGATAAAGGATATAGAGGAACTGTGTACATGAATAATAGAACGAAATAATTCAATAAGATGTTCCTTTTTATTCAAGATAATGTCAAGATTGTCGAAGTTTTAAAATCAATACAATACATTATGAATTTGCAATTCAATATTTCTATATAGTTGCGATAATAAGAAATTTGAACAATAAAAATTATCCACCATTAAATACTGGTGGGATTTATAAATTCCATTATATAGATCGCAGTTGCAAACTGTCACCATCTGGATAAAAAGGATCGCAGTTGCAAACTGTGACCCTCTGAATTAATACTTCACAATGACTTTTATATTGAATAAAGTACACAATACTAAGTTATTTTTTTATACCATCAATCATAAATTGCCAAAATGCATGCCAATCTTGGTGTATAGTTAATTCTAATTCTTTGCAAGAATTATAAATTTTCTCGGCATCTGTCTCACTTATTTTATATTGATGGACCCGAAATGCAAAATTTGAAACGGCTCTCTTAAATCCACTTTCTGTCGAATATTGTAATACAAATTTTGAATCAATAAATCGTTGATAAAATTTCCAAAAATTATCCATTTCTTCTATTGAGATTCTACTATTCCACCAATTAGCTAATTCAGCTTTGTCCACCATCGCCAAACTTGAATAAAATTGCTCTCCCAATCCTTTTGATCGCTCCAACAACATTCTGTCAAGATACATTTCAACCAATATATGGCTATAGAAATTGAGATACTTCGGAATACTTTCCAATTGTTGGTCAACCAAATCTTTATTAATTTGCTTCATCCATTTCATAAAAAATTCACTTTGATGAAATAGCTGATCTGTTCTAAGATGTATCGATATTCCAAGTTCAATTTCAGTATGCGGAAACTCAATAGTTATCTTCGATTCTCTCAGTCTGAATGGACCAGATGCTCTTACAAGATCGGGAAGAATACAACCTAAGGTCTGATATGGTTGATTTACATCAGACAATAAGTAGAAATGTGATATAAAATTCAATGTAAAGTAACTCGAATCCGATTTAACTATGATTGAAGTTGTAGCAAATAAGTTTCAATAGCATTTGTCGGTTCATTTTTAGATTTAGCCAATTCAAGTGCTTTTCTTACAATCAAAATGGCATCCTGCTTTTTGCCGTTGTTCTCCAAAATACTTGCATAATTCATATAATAATTGCTATTTCCACTGCCAGATAACATTGCTTTTTTTGCAAATTGCTCTGCAAGTTGACTTGTCGATTTATTGCCTTTGAAATATTGCATACATTGGTTAGCAAGAGTAGACAATTTTTGAGCATCTTTCTTAGCAATCTTGGAAGCATATCCTTTTGCAGCTTTTGTGAAAGCAGCAACGTTACCTGTTTCTCCATAATACTGTAGGTCAGTATCAAATTTGAATTCTTTTGCCTTTGATGGCACATTTTTCATTTTTGATTGTGCATCTTGCAATAAGGTCTCATTTCGATATTCTTTCGCTTTATAGAATGTTTTCTTACAGCAAGCAATTACTTTATTTTCAAAAATTTCCTTCGACTTCAACTTTATTATCGCATCTTTATGTTGAATCAAATAATCAAATACTTTAGAGTCAGCATCAGTTGCTCCAGTTAAAATGATTTCAAGATTTTCCTTTGTGCTTAGATCTTTCTGTGAAAGCAAATAATCATTTGTAATTTTTAAAGATGGTTTGCCTGCTTGATTCAAAGCTTTGATATAGCCTAATATCGTCTCATGATCTCTTTTCCCTTCATTATAGAGTTTTGCAAAATCTCCAGATTTATCAACTTTAGCCAAGGCTTCTTTGCCAAGGTCAATTAGTCCATCTACTGGCCGAGCACCTGAAGCTCTATGAACTAAGTTTCCAGAACCATCGATAAAAAGCAAAGTTGGATAGGACTGCACATTAAATTTTTGAGACAAACTTGGTCCTTCTTCTTTCTCCATATCTACTTTCATATTGATGAAAGTTGGATTGAAAAATTCTCCAGCTACAGGATCGGGAAATACAGAAGCAGCCATTCGTTTGCAAGGACCACACCAACTAGTATATGCATCCATAAAGATTAACTTCCCTTCTTTAGAAGCTAACTCCATAGCTTCTTTGAATGTACCGTGAAAAAATTGTATTCCCTTTGTATTTTCACCTTGAGCAGATACACTCATTCCAAAAGTAGCACTCAGGGCAACAATTATATATACAAGTCTCATGTAAAATTTCATTGATTCTTTATTATTGTTCAAAGATAAGGCAAACAGCCTTGTTTTTAGCTAATATTGCAAATAATTCAAATAAACTCAACGGCAAACAGAATTGTTTACTAACATCACGTTTTTATAAAAATGTATTGGAAAAGAAGATTTTTTGAAAACATTGGAGCTACTTCTGTCACTCCACAAAGTTTTGAGATTTCAAGAGCTCAGGGATGTTGGATCATAGATTCTAAAGGGGACAAGTACTTAGATTTCCTCTCTGGATTTAATGTGACGAATATTGGTCACTCCAATGAGCAGGTAATTCGTGCGATCAATGCACAAGCTCAGCAATATATGCATACCACGGTCTATGGAGAGCACATTCAATCCATTCAAATCAAATTAGCTCATTTACTTCTCAGTTTGTTGCCTTCATCTTTGGATTGCAGCTATTTTTTGTCAACTGGTAGTGAGGCTATCGATGCCGCAATAAAATTAGCGAGAAGCGCTACGGGAAAATCTGGGATCATCGCATGTAGAAATTCCTACCATGGTAGTACTATTGGCGCTGAATCCCTGCGAAGTGATACTGAGGAACGAAATGTATTTTATCCATTACTTCCTGATGTGCGATTTATTAATTTTGGAATAAACGAAGATTTACATTTCATTTCACCTCAAACTTCTTGTGTTATCATAGAAGTCATACAAGCAGAAGCAGGAGTGCGAATGGCTACTGATGACTATTTTTTAGCGTTGCGAAAAAAGTGCGATGAATGTAATGCATTACTCATCTTCGATGAGATCCAAACAGGAATCGGTCGAACTGGAAAATTATTTGCATTTCAACATACTCAAATTATACCTGATATATTGCTTACTGGAAAAGCCTTAGGCGCAGGACTGCCATTAGCGGCTTTAATCAGTTCAAAAAATATTCTATCTTCATTTCAGACAAATCCAGTATTGTCCTATATCACAACGTTTGGAGGAAATCCAGTTTGCTGTGCAGCAGCATTCGCTGGTTTGCAATATTTGCTCGCATCAAATCTAATGGAAAATTCAAAACAAAATGAATCCATTATTAGAAAAAATATGACACATAGCTTGATTCGTGAAATTCGGGGAAAAGGGCTTTTTATCGCAATAGAATTAGACCCTCGAATCAGAAGAAATGACTTCATACAAAAAGCGTATGAAAAAAAATTATTACTCGATGGGTTTTTATTTGAACATAATTCATTGCGTATAATGCCTCCTCTTGATATTTCTGAAGCTGATTTAAATTCAGGATTACAGATCCTACTTGAAATTTTAGATTGGTATAAAATAAACTTAGAATCACGAAGTTAAAATGCTAGTTTCTAAAAAATGCGTGAAGGATATGTAGGGCAGCGTTTACGCTGGTGCGAAGCACGGCACCCCGAAATAGCCTGACCCGAAGGGGCACGCCCTATTCAAATGTATTTCTTCAAAACAAACTATTTTCTATAAGATTGGTGCAAAAAGTTTTTCGATGATAACTCGTCAATCCAAATTCCTGAATTGCCAAGCGATGGACTTCTGTCGGATATCCTTTGTTTTGATTCCAATGAAATTCTGGATGTTTTTTATGAATTTTTTGCATGTATTCGTCTCGATGTGTTTTTGCAAGTATAGAAGCTGCAGCTATTGATTGATAAATTCCATCACCTTTTATGATTGTTTTTTGGTTTAGCGTAAGCAATGGGATCCTGCGATTTCCATCTACAAGGATCAGTTCTGGCTCGATCTCAAGCTCTTGAATGCATTGATACATCGCTTTTAGGCTTGCCTGCAGAATATTGATTCGATCGATTTCTTTGGGTGTAATAGACTTTACAACCCAATGGAGTGCCTTGGATTCGATTTCAGCCCTCAATTCATTTCTTTGCTTTTCTTGCAATTTTTTACTGTCATCAAGCCCTAGAATAGTTGTTTTTCGATCTAAAATGACTGCAGCAGCATATACTGGACCAGCTAAACAGCCACGTCCTGCCTCGTCAGTGCCTGCTTCATATTTATTTTTTTTATAATATGTTTGCTTCAAATGCATAATATTTGGAGTATTTTTTTATTTTTGCAACCTCATTTCGATTTTATTAGATATGCAAAGGTCTCTTTTCAGTATAGTAGCTACAGTTTTATTCTTTTTTCAGCTCAATGCACAAATACAATCCCATGCCCACAAAGCTAAAATTTCCTTTTCTGAAAAGTCTTTTGCAGACTTGGCAAAATTAGGCATTGCTTTGGATCATGGTATCCATAAGACTGGAGAATATTTTATCGGTGATTTTTCACATGAAGAATTAGAAAAAATACAATCTGCAGGATTTGCTATGGAAATGGTGGTGAATGAACTTCCAGCGAGCAAGAGGACGGGTGAAGTGATGTGTCCTGTCACACCTGAAAATATTCCTTACTTTCCACTTCCCTCAAATTATCCTTATGGGTCTATGGGTGGGTTTCCTACTTTAGCAGAAATGTATGAAAGTATTGATGAAATGAGGACTTTATTTCCAAAATTAATCACCTTGCGTAAGGCGATTTCAACGAAAAAAACACATAATGGCAATTCAATTTATTATGTAAAAATCTCTGACAATCCTGAGATAGACGAATCAGAGCCAGAAATACTCTACACTGCCCTTCATCATGCAAGAGAGCCATTGAGTATGTCTCAATTGTTATTTTATATGTGGCATTTACTAGAAAACTATCAATATGATCCTGCAATTAAAAAATTGGTAGACAGTCGAGAACTGTATTTTGTCACTTGTCTCAATCCCGATGGATATGAATTCAATCGCACAACGATGCCTACGGGTGGTGGATTTTGGAGAAAGAATAGAAGAAATAATAATGATGGTTCTTATGGTATAGATCTTAATAGAAATTATAGTTTAGGATGGGGTCACAATGATGATGGCTCTTCTCCAGCGACAAGCAATGATACATATAGAGGTAACTCTGCTTTTTCAGAGCCTGAAACACAAATGATCAAAGAATTTGTTGAATCTCGCGATTTGAATATTGTTTTGAACTATCACACTTGGGGTGACTTATTAATCATTCCATGGGGTTACTCGGAAAAATTATGTGATGATTCTACTCAATATTATGCAATGGCTCATGACATGACTCGCTTTAATCACTTTAAAGTTGGTACAAGTAGAGCAACCTTGAATTATGGTGTAAATGGCACATCTGATGATTGGATGTATGGGGATGTTTTAACTAAAAAGAAAATATTCGCTTTTACTCCTGAAGTAGGCTATTCGTTTTGGCCCGAGCGTAAAGATATTTACCCTTTAAATGTGAGCACGCAATATATGAATATCATCTCTGCTTGGAATGCAGGAGAGTGTGTTAGGATGACTGCTGATCAAAGTCTTGCAATCGATTCTGAAACAAAATCAATTCAAATCCACTTAACTCGAACTGGGATAGTAGATGCTCCAGCAAAAGTGACGATCAGTTCAGATTTTTCAGGTATTTTATTTCACCAATCAGTAAACAGTTATTCCCTCAAAGCAGGTGAGCCTTTACATGCAGACATTAACTTTGACTACATGACGATGCCTTCCATCGGTGATACTATACATTTTGACATTTTGATGGAAACAGGTGCTTATTCAGAAAAAATTAAATTGACAAAAATTTTTCTCGGCAATCCTTTTTGGAATGAAGAATTTTTAACAATGGACAAATGGCATTCCAATGCAAACAAACCTTGGTCTATCACGACTGAAGCATTTGTCAGTTCTCCTTCATGTTTTACAGACAGTCCGAATAGTACAATTAGTGGACAAAAAGAAATGCAGACCTTGAATTATATTGATATCCGAACTGCTGAAAGAGCTTATTTAAGTTTCATGGCAAAATGGGATCTTAATTCTGAAATGGATTATGCACAAATTCAAATCAGTACAGATGATTTTAATTACGAACCATTGTGTGGAAACTTTACCACAACTGGTGGTGCATTTGAAGATAATGGCAATCCAGTGTATACTGGCAAACAAACAGAATGGGTAAGGGAATGGATCGATATCACAAAATATAAGGGCGAAAGAATTTATCTAAAATTAGTGGCAAATTCAAGTACTTCGAATAGCAAACAAGATGGTATCTATATCGACGATATCAAAGTATATTCAAAATATTATACAGCTACTGAAAATCATCAAAAGTCAAACTTTACAGTTTATCCTCAACCTGCTTATGATCAATTTATCCTTTCTGGAGAGAGTTCAAAAATAAAAGATATTGAATCCATAGTCCTCATCAACCAACAAGGACAATCTATGAATCTCTCCTATACAACGAATGCAACACATGTGATCTGTGAAAATAAAAATGTTCCAAAAGGAATTTATTCCGTCATGATCCACTTCAGAACAAAAAAACCCGAAATACAAAAAGTGATATTCAATTAAAAAAAATTATGTCTATAGAAATTCTCAATGCACTCAAGCTTGAAAAAACAAATTCAGGTACTTGGTGCGGTACTACTTTATTCCCTTCTAGAGAGCGAATCGAATCTTTTTCTCCAGTAGATGGTAAAAAAATTGCTTCGGTTTCATGTACAAAACAAACAGACTACGAAAAAATTATACAAACGGCACAAACAGCATTTATACATTGGAGAGCAATACCTGCTCCAAAGCGTGGCGAAATCGTGAGACAAATCGGTGATGAATTGCGCAAAAATAAAGCTGCTTTAGGCCAATTGGTCTCTTATGAGATGGGCAAGAGTCTTCAAGAAGGATTAGGGGAAGTTCAGGAGATGATCGACATCTGTGATTTTGCTGTAGGACTTTCGCGACAATTATACGGTCTAACTATGCATTCAGAGAGACCAAATCACAGAATGTATGAACAATGGCATCCGCTTGGCATCGTAGGTGTCATCTCAGCGTTCAACTTCCCAGTAGCTGTTTGGGCATGGAATGCTGCATTAGCATGGGTATGTGGGAATGTTGTGATCTGGAAAGGATCAGAAAAAACACCTCTGTGTTCAATCGCTTGTCAAAAAATAGTAAATAAGGTTTTTGCAAAAAATAAATTGCCTGATGGTATTTCTTCTGTAATCACAGGAGACTACAAAGTAGGTGAATGGATGTCAAATGACACGAGAATCCCATTGATTTCAGCTACAGGTTCTACTCGAATGGGGAAAGCTGTAGGAGTTGCAGTTGCCTCTCGTTTTGGAAAAAGTATACTTGAATTGGGCGGTAATAATGCGATCATCATATCCGACACTGCACAATTGCAATTAGTGCTTCCTGCCATTGTATTTGGCGCAGTAGGAACTGCTGGACAGCGATGTACTACGACGAGAAGACTGATCATTCATGAAAAAATATACGACGATGTTAAAGCAGTTTTGAAAAAAGCCTATACACAACTTCGTATCGGAAATCCATTAGATCAAAACAATCATATCGGACCGCTCATCGATCAAAAAGCAGTAGAAGCATTCTTATATGCAATCCGTCAAGTTAAAAAAGAGGGTGGCAAAATACTTGTACCAGGCTCCAGACTTGAAGGTAAAAACTATCAAAGTGGTTGCTATGTGAGTCCATGCATAGCAGAAGTAGAGAACCATTATGAAATCGTTCAGCACGAAACATTTGCACCCATCTTATACCTGATCAAATACAGCACACTTGAAGAAGCTGTTGCATTACAAAACGCAGTACCGCAAGGCTTATCATCTTCAATCATGACAGAGAGTTTGAGAGAAGCTGAATATTTTCTATCCAATGCTGGTTCTGATTGCGGGATAGCTAATGTAAATATCGGCACATCAGGCGCAGAAATCGGAGGTGCATTCGGCGGTGAAAAAGAAACCGGCGGTGGTCGCGAATCTGGTTCAGATGCATGGAAAGCGTATATGCGCAGACAAACCAATACGATCAGCTATTCGAATAGTTTGACTTTGGCACAGGGGATTCAGTTTGATATTGAGTAGGGAGTTTGTTTATAGTTGGAGTTGGAATTGGACTAATGAATAATTTGCAGATCTAATTCTTTTAAGAAAACTATATACATTCATTGATATATGTCAATTTTCTTGACCAATTATTTTATTTGGGTTATATTTGTAATATTAGTATAATAAATTCCTAAATAAAAAAATGTGACTGATACCAAGAAACTTCAGGAAGATTTTGATAAACTTCATGAGCACTTCGTGTTAATAAATTTATTAGGAGAAGATCTTTTATAAAGATTACCTATGGCCCAACTATTCAATAATAAATACCGAATCTCATCAGCGCGTTTGAAAAACTGGAATTACGCAAATGAGGCGATGTATTTTGTGACAATCTGTACAAAAAATAGAGAGAATTATTTTGGCGAAATCTTCAATCCAGGTGATCATACCATCCCAAAAATCAAACCCACAATAATTGGAGAAATTGCCCATTCTGAATGGTATAAATCAATAGAATTACGTCCTGATATGAATTTAGAATTGGGTGAATTTGTGGTCATGCCCAATCATATTCATGGTATCATTATAATCGGGGCGAATGAAATAAATAAACCAAAGGGCGTGGACACAATTATGGAGAATGATAGAGACGCAATGCATTGCGTCTCTATCATCCCCACCACCAATAATATAAACACCGATGACACCAAATACAAAAACCATTTTGCCCCTCAATCCAAAAACCTATCGTCAATTATCCGTGGATACAAATCTGCTGTAACGACATTTGCTAAAAAAAACAATATTGAATTTGAATGGCAATCTCGATTTCATGACCATATCATACGATCGATGGATGATTATCATAGAATTTCAAAATACATCCTCAACAACCCTTCAAAATGGCTAAATGATAAATTTTATCAATAATAAAAATACTAAATTGTGAATCTATTATTTGTTTGCAGCAGAATAAATGGCGCAGCCTTACAGCAGAAACAGTATATAAAAATCAAATGGGACTAAATGTAAAATCTGCTGGGACAGAAGATGCTGCAAGGATTCGATTGAATGCAAAAATGATAACATGGGCTGACCTCATTTTTGTTATGGAAAAAAAACATAAACAAAGAATGCAGGAGAAATTTTCAATGGAAATAGAAGGAAAAGAAATTGTAATTTTAGATATTCCAGATGAGTATAAATATATGGATGAGGAATTAATAGAAGAGTTGAAATCGAAAGTGGATTACTATTTAAATCAGTACAATGACAAAAAACAAACTCATTGAACATCCAATGTCCAATGAGTTTGTAATAGATGGGTTTCTTTTTTATAATTTTAATTTCTTACGAATGCCTGATGGCAACGCATCTTTATGTACTAAAAAAGCAATTGTCTTATAGTTAAAAAATGCTTTTGAAGCATAGAGATATCCTTTATAATCATTCTTATCACCCCAACTGTTCTTAATAATATAATAAGGTTTATTGTATTGATCATGAGCTAATCCTACGATATGCATTCCATGATCATCTGTTGTAGTATAATTATCAAATGATTCTGCTCTCACTTGTGCAGTGATCTGTCGTTCTTCTTTTGGACCATCAAATAATTTCGCTTTTTCATCATCTGACATATCTTCAAATTCTTTTGGAGGAACTATGGCAACTCCGTTTTTCCAACTAAAATATTTCTCACTGACATCTGTCGCCCAAGCTACTGAATAACCTTTGTTCAATGCGTGATCTACGATTTCTGTCATTTCATTCATTGGTACATTGTATAATGGTTGCAGACTCCAGTTGTCTGGCACCATCAACATAGTTGGTTCATATTCTTTTGCATATGCGAAAGATCCGATTTCGATATAGTCATCTGCTTGGATTCCTACGACTTCTTTTGCAAAGGTATGTGGTGTATATTCTTTTCCATTGTACTTGAATTTTTCTGGTATTTTACCTAAATAAATATCTAGTACTGCATTAATTGCTGGTAACCAATTTGGAGTAAGTTTACCGTTTTTATTCTCTACGATCGCCTTCAACATGCCTTCGATCATGGCTTGCATTTCTCCAAATTTATTTTTTGTAGTACCATAATTTAAACCGGTGTATGCTTCATATGGCATAGCTCCATATTTTTTATAAACCTGTAATACATCATGAAGCTCTGCACCATCTCCCCAAGGAATTCCACCATGCATTCTGACATAATTTATAGCGCGTTCTATATAAGCGCATCGGGCTGTATAGATTTCTGAGATATCCACGAAAGGTTTTCCCATGCGAAACATCTCACTTTCGAGATACGAATTACCACTATAACTCCAGCATGTTCCACTGCTACCTTGATTTTTTACAGGAGAATCTTCTAGATCGATTTTTGTAGTGAATTGAAATTTTTGTTTTGAACTGTCTGATGCATTTTGCTTCAAAGAATTGACCAAATTATCTTGTGCATTGACCATCAAGAATTGTCCAATAAGAAAAACGAATAAAGCTTTAATTTTCATTTTTTAAAATTTGATACTGTATTATACTTAATTTTATTTTATTTGATTAATGTCCACTGCCCTCATTGTTTACTTCATAATTTATGCCTTGCTGCTGAAGTATCGATTTAGCCCTCCAAGCAAAAAAGCCTAAGTAAGAAAAACAAATTATCGCGATAAAAAATGATTGGTGGATACCTATAATATCTGCTAACTTCCCTTGAATCGGTGGAATGATTCCCCCACCCAAAATCATCATAATGAGAAATGCTGATCCTTGCGTAGTATATTTTCCAAGACCTGCGATGGACAATGAAAAAATACTTGGCCACATGATAGAACAAGCCAATCCTCCACAAAGAAATGCATAGATCGCCACAGTGCCTGAACTCATCACTCCTACTATCATTGCGATCACGCCCATGATGCTAAAATACAATAATGTTTTTGCTGGTTTGTCATCACTGATATATGCGACGATCATTTGTAGAATAACACAAACAATATACCACTTCAAAGGTGCAACATTATGTCCCGCTAATGCTGTCAAACTTAAGACTATAACAAAAGCGATTAATGGTGCTAAAATTTTCAAAAGTTTTTTTGTTCCAACAGCCATAGAAAAAGCCGCTACAGCTCCAGTCCATCTTCCGATCATAAGACTTCCCCAATACATTGCGATGAATGGTGCTACTTCAGAAGCTTTATAGGCGCCAAATTCACTTTGTTTCAACAATTCTCCAAGATTACTACCAATAGCAACTTCCACTCCTACATAAACAAAAATAGCTAGCATACCAAGCACCAATTGTGGAAACTGCATGGCGCCCCAGCCTGCTTTATTTTTCGCAGCCATTTGATTACATACTGGCAATCCAATAACGACTACACCTAGCGCTATCAATAACCAAAACAATCGACTATGCTCCAATGGCTTTTTTAATTCACCTATCACAGTCGTCTGTGGTGAGATCTTCTCTTTAAGGCCATCCATTTCTGTGACAATCGCAGTTGCAGCATCTCCTGACTTTCCTTTTAATTCGCATTCAAGATCTGAAAGTCTGCCTGATTCAGTTGAGATTGTAGCCTGAATTTCGGCTATTTTCTGCATTCCTTCACCTTTATAACTCATAAATACTGGAATAAAAGCAAGTATTAAAATCGCAGTGATCACTAAAAGTGCAATTAAAGCTTTGGGTGATTTCTCTTGATTCTCATCAATAATTCCTGAAGGCACTTTTTTAGAAAAACCAAATAAAGCGGCTGCACCTATAAAGAGCAATCCGACAAAAACATAAAGCGTAATGACTTTATCCAATGGAAGATTAGTAATTTCTTTGTCACAAACTGCTGAAGCTGAACCAAACAATGCCAATGCAATGACCAATGGTCCAATTGTGGTGCCGAGAGAATTAATCCCTCCGCCTAAATTCACTCGCGTATTTCCAGTAGAAGGATCACCTAATGATATAGCAAATGGCTGCGCGCTTGTCTGCTGCATAGAAAATCCTAGTGCAACAATAAACAGACCCAATAACATTCCAATAAATGTATTCCCATTGACTGCCAATATCATTGCTGCAGCTCCAAGAGCTGAAAAAAGCAAACCATAAACAATACTTTTCTTATAACCCCATTTGCCTACTAGATCTTTATTGCCTATGAAGCTATATGCAAAAAGCAAAAGTGCTCCTACATAATACGCCAGATAAAATGCAAAATCAATTAACTGGCTTTGAAACTGATCCAAATGGAAGAAATTTTTGCAAAAGGGTATGAAAATACTATTTCCTGCAGCTATAAATCCCCAAAAGAAAAAAACAGTGATTAGCGTAGTTAGCGCCCCATAATTGGTTTTTTGCATACAAATGAATTTGTTTGATTGAAATTTCAGCTAAGATATGACAATCTAAAGAAATCAATAATGCTTTAGAAAAAAACAAGGATTTATGAAGTATTTACCAATTTGAACCATGATTTTCTACCGAATTAATTTTGCTATTTCTTCTTCATACACCAATTGATCCATTTGATTCAAAATCCAAGGCATCCTAAAACTGACCCAAGACGAAAGTGGTTGGACTGTATATTTTTTTGGATTGGGCAGTGAAGCTGCAATTTTAGCTGATTCTTCAGCATTAAGCTTACTTGCTTTTTTTTTGAAATAGAATTGAGCAGCTGCTTCAATCCCGAATACTCCGTCACCCATTTCGATTACATTGAGATACATTTCCAGAATTCTGCGCTTTGACCATAAGGTCTCAATCATAAATGTAAAATAAACTTCGAGTCCTTTTCGCAACCAAGATCTTCCCTGCCATAAAAAACATTTTTTGCTACTTGTTGACTGATAGTGGATGCGCCTCGCATTTTCTTGCCTTTCTTCTTTTCATTGTATTCTAGGGCTTTTTCGATACTTTCCATATCAAATCCAAAATGTTCTGGAAACAACTGATCTTCAGCAGCAATCACTGCAAGCTTTGCGTTTTTTGAGATTTGATCCATCGACACATAGTCTCTTTCAAATCGTTTGGAGGTAAAAAATGAGTTGCACTGAGTCAAAGTCATAGGTGGGAAAATAAATATCAACAAGATGATATATAGCCAATGCAATGCAATAATTAAAAATACGATAGAAAGGATTTTTTTGACGATTGAAAAGTTCTTATATGATTGCATCAAGCTGCTTAGACGGGCCTTTACGTTGAATTTCTGAATGGAATTAATAATGCTTGAAATCATGCAGTGGTAAATATAACAAATTACAATAATATCGATAGAATATCTTGTTTTTTGATTGTCATTTTATATTTTTAAATTCTCTATATGTCTTTTTAGGAAAACCCATGGAAGAATTCTATATTTGCAGTACTTACTAATTTGACTGATCACTGAAATTCCAATGCATGACTTCCAAAAAAAACAAAAATCATCTACCACATAATACTGAAAAATCAGTCGAAATTGCAACAGAAGTAGCAATTTCCAAAGAAGCAACAAGGTCCAAAACTTGGTTACATTTTTTGAAAGAAGACTGGATCGGCTTAGTCTTATTGATATTATCGATTATAGGTGCTTACATTATGTCGATCGTAGGTGACGGATTCTATCAAGGTGAAGAAGCTCATCACTATGTGAATATGAAATCCTTTTGGGACAATCCAAATGTCATCTTAGGTGCTGCGGTAAAGACAGGATATAAAATCCTATTTGTCATTCCCGCATATTTTGGACAAACAGCGACAAGAATTACGCAATGTATTGTTGTCGGTCTGATTGCTTATTTTACTTATAGAGTGGCTAAAATTAAAAAATTAGATTACCCATTTCTTGCATTTTTTTTGTTTGCGAGTGCTTGCCTATGGACTGGAGTTTCCTATCGATATTATCCTGAAGTGTTAGGCGCTTTATTGTTGATACTTGCATTATTTTTATACTACCAATATCCTAAATCAATTCATTGGGCCGCAATGGTATTTGGTTATTTGCTTATTGTCCGGGGCGAAATGATGTTTGTTGCTGTCATTTTCTTTGCTTATTTAGTATTCAAAAAAGAATGGAAGGCGATATTGTTTATGGGGATTTTTCCATTTCTTTATAATTTATGGGGATTTATTGTTCATGGAGATCTATTATTTATGATCAATAGTCAAAGCCAGTACGCTGCACAAGTAAAGAATAGTTATCAGAAAGCTGGCTTCGATCATTATTTCTTAATGAGTGGAATCATATTCGGATATATATCAGTAATTGGCTCTGTATTGTATTTAGTATTTTGTGTAATCAGAAAAATAAAAGTAGATTGGATGATCGTAATTCCTTTTGCAGTTTTCTTTTTTGTACAATGTCTAATCAACTGGAAAGAGAGAAATATTCTGACTTCTACTGGAGGAAATATACGATATATGATGTCGATTTCGCCTTTGGTCGTATTGATGGCAATGATGGGTTTTCAGAAATTATTTGAAATCAAAAACCGATTTCTATATTTGTTTTTCCTTATCCCGATTATTGCATTCATTGGTTATGCACAGACCTATGATCATAACTGGATCGAAAGGGCTAAGTGGCTTCCAAGAGACTTTACGCCATTGTATTTTGCTGCTCCATTTGCTTTGTTTTTGGTTTTGCCTATTCGAAATAAACATGTTTATTTTTCAGGCATTATTCTTGCTGCAATAGTCTCTACCTTTTTATTTATGAAACCAATAAAATTAATCGATAGTGGCGAAAATCATACAGCTAAAGAAATTGTCGATTGGGTGAAGAAAAATAATTTTCAAGATACCCGAACGATATATCAAAATTTACCCACATTCAATTACTTTTTTGATCGCACTCCTGAAGATTATAAGATGGGAAATTTTGCAATGAATGAAGATGTGCTTGAAAAATCCAAAGTAGGATCGATCGTAATATGGGATTCTCATTTTGCTCAAAAATTTTCTAAAGTAGAGAAAAAATATTTTGATGAACGTCCAAATAAATATTTGTTATTAGATCAGAAGCTTTCACCAGATCGCAGAGTAGAGTTTTATATCTATGAAAGAATCAATAATTAATTATGAATTACATAGAGCATATTGGTATTGCTGTTAAAGATATTAAGAAGTCAAATGAATTATACGCATCCTTATTGGGAACTGATCCTTACAAGATGGAGGAAGTTCTATCAGAACATGTGATGACCTCTTTCTTCAAAACTGGAAATAATAAAATCGAACTTTTGGAAGCCACTAATGAGCAAAGCCCCATTGCAAAATTCATTGAAAAAAAAGGAGAGGGAATTCATCACATCGCTTTTGCTGTTGATGATATCCAAAGCGAAATGGATCGTTTGAAACAAAATGGATTTCAATTATTACAAGAAAAACCAAAACGCGGTGCTGACAACAAATTAGTTTGTTTTATTCATCCAAAATCTTCCAATGGCGTCCTAATCGAATTATGTCAATCTATAAAGGATGAATAATTATGAAATTTTTATCGCTATAACTGGAGGATTTTTAGCTGGAGTGATCAATACATTTGCCGGAAATGGATCTACCATTACCTTAGGAATTCTCACTGAAGTATTAGGCTTATCAGGAAATATGGCTAATGGAACTAATCGTATCGGAATATTCGTACAAGGTATTTTTAGTCTTGAAGCCTTTCAGCGAAATAAAAAACTCTATTGGCAGGAATCAAAACTCTATATTTCGCTAGGTATTATTGGTGCATTGTGTGGGGCCACTGTCGCTTTAAATATTAGTTCAGAAACATTCAAATTCGTCTACAAATATGTAATGCTTGCCATCTTGATACTTCTATTTATCAATCCAAAACACTGGACGAATCCTGTTCCAAGAATAAAGAAACTTCCATTATATTATAGTATTCCCATATTTCTATCATTAGGTTTTTACGGTGGATTTATACAAATGGGAATGGGTATTTTCTTCCTAGCCGTTATGGTCCTTGTAGTAGGTTTGCCACTCTTGGAATCTAATGCGATTAAAGTATTGATGGTGACAACTTATACAGCCATTGTCCTTGCTATGTTTCATTACAAAGGATTGATAGATTGGAAAATTGGTTCAGTAATCGCTATTGGTCAAGGTGCTGGTGGATGGATCACAGCACAATGGTCAAGTACATTTCCCAATGCTAATCAATGGGCTTACCGTATTCTAATTGTAATAATGATTTTTACATTGTTTCATTTATTTCATCTAGATTCCTACTTCTTCCAATTATTTCAATGACATAAATAAAAAAATTATGAGTGATTTATTTTCATCCACTGCCCGATCAACAGTTGAATTTGAAACTGCATACAACAAGTTAAATCAGGCGCAACAAAAAGCCGTGGAACATATTCAAGGTCCTGTTATGGTCATCGCTGGACCTGGCACTGGAAAAACTCAAATTCTTGCAGTACGTATTGGGAATATTTTGAAGAAAACTGACACCGATCCCCGAAGTATACTTTGTCTCACATTCACAGATGCAGGTGCAACAGCTATGAGAAATCGACTGCAACAGTTCATTGGCGCTGCAGCTTATGATGTTGGAATTTTCACATTTCACTCATTCTGCAATATGATCATTAGAGAGAATCCTGAAGAATTTGATTTATATGGCGATTTTGACCTCGCTTCAGATTTGGATTTGAATCTCATAGTAAATGAAATCGTCCAATAATTTACACCTTCGCATCCATTGTATAACTACAAACAGAATTACACGTTTACTTGCAAAAGATTATTAGATCTTTTCAATTTAATCAAGAAAGAAAATTGGGATGCAAAGTCCATGATTCATACATACCATCAAGAATTGGAAGAGAATCGACTTTCTGATAAATTTATTTATAAAAGAAAAACTGGAGAATTTATAAAAGGCGATTTCAATGAGAAAGCTTTTAAAAAATATAAGAGCTCAATAGATAAAGCCATTTCAGCATTTGAATGCTTCATCATATACCAAGAAAAATTATCTAAAAAAGAACTTTTTGATTTTCAAGACATGATCACTTGGGTCTATCAAAAATTCAAATCAGATGAGTATTTTTTATCAAAATATCAAGAGCGATTTTTATATTTTTTAGTAGATGAATATCAAGATACAAATGGTATTCAAAATGAGATCGTGTACCAACTCGCTGCCTATGATAAAACTTCCAATATTTTTGTAGTAGGTGATGACGATCAAGCGATCTATAGATTTCAGGGTGCTAAAATGAATAATATGATTGAATTTAAACAGCGCTTTGATCCAGAAATTATTGTGCTAACTGAAAACTATCGCTCCTCTCAAAATATATTAAATGGCGCAGGAATTGCCATCTCCAACAATATAGAACGACTTATTCATGTGCGATCAGATTTATCTAAAGATCTGATCTCTGCTGGTGACAATAAATCAGTTACAAATCCTATCAACATCTTAGAATATTCTAATGTAGAGGCAGAAATAATTGGAACTTGTAATGCGATTCAACAACAGATTCAAGATGGTACAAAACCAAGTGAGATCGCTATATTATTTAAGAAAAACAAAGAAGCCAATCCATATATAAAATATTTACAATCCATCCAGATTCCATATTTTGTATCTCGGGAAGTCGATGTTCTTCACGAACCTTTGATTCAACAAATTATTCTTTTTCTCAATTTTTTCCAAAAAAGTCAAAAATCAACTTTTGCACAAGATGAGTTACTAATACAGATTTTACATTTCCCTTATATAGAAATTTCTGTTCTTGATATTGGTCGAATCGCAAGATATCTCTCAAAATATGAGGTTAAAAAAACCACACTAGAATTTCTCAATGATCTTGAAATACTCACAGAAATTCAAGTGAGTAATACTGACTTATGTGTTCAAATTCAAGAAAAATTTATTTATCTTATACAGAATTATTCTGTACTTACTCCACAAGTTTTTCTAGAAAAATTATTCCATGACTTTGGAATATTAAAATTTGTAATTAATTCACCTGATAAATATTTTCTGCTCAACGTGTTGAATCGATTCTATGAATACATTAAGAATCAAAGCAGTAAAAATCAAGAATATACGATGGATAAGTTATTGGTGGAAATTCAGCACATGCTTAATAACAATATTGCGATGCCTATTTATAATGCGATTGGCACAAAGCATGGTGTTCAGTTATCCACTATATACAAATCTAAAGGACTCGAATATGACAGTGTATTCATTATAAATAATACTGCAAAAAATTGGAAAAGCAGAGATACTGTACCTTTTACGCTTCCAGAACAAATCTTGCGCAATGATATATCTAATGATGAAGACGAACGAAGAGTATTTTATGTTGGTTTGACTCGTGCGCGCAAACATCTGACAGTTTCATTTTCTAAAGAAAATCTATCTGCCAAAAATGATGAACCGAGCAAATATCTAAGTGAATTACTAATGGATCCAGAGATCCTTCTATCACAAAAACAAATCGATGATGAATCCATTGCGCAATTATTGATTTCAGAGATGAGTTTACTTAAAAAGGATTTTGATGTTCTGAATGATGAGTTTCTAGATAAGTTTTTAGAAGACTATCGTTTAAGTCCAACTGCATTAGATAAATATTTGAGATGCCCAGTTGCATTTTATTATGAAAATGTACTGCGAGTTCCTTCGGCACGTACAGCACCATTCGGCTTTGGGCGCGCTGTACATGAATCCTTACATCAATTCTTGTACCGATATAGAGATTCCGATGTACCTAATTTAATAAAGTTGGAAGAACTTTTTATTCAAAACATGTTATCCTATAAATCACATTTCACTGCTTCTGAATATACTGGATATTTAGAAGAAGGGAAACAAAACCTTATTGAATTTGTCCGACACTATTGGCCAATGTGGAGGCATGCAGAATCAATGCAATTTGAAATCAAAAAGAAAGAAGCATTTTTTCGAGAAATACCAATCAGCGGACAGCTGGATCGCATTGACTTTATTGGAAATCGCATTACTGTAATAGATTATAAAACTGGGAATTCATCAAATGCAAAACAAAAAGTAAAAGCGCCAGATGCCAAGAATCCAGATGGCACAGATTACTGGAGACAGATGATTTTCTATTCGATTGTTTTAGATTATTATCCTGAATTTAGGAACAAGGATTTTAGTTCTATTTTTTATTTTGTCATAAAAAATGAAGATACATTTGCAGAAGTACAAGTCATTCCAACTGATGAATCAAAGCAAAAAGTAGGACAACAAATAATAGATGTTTATACTAAAATTCGACAGAAAAAATTTGCTCCAGGATGTGGAGAATCTGATTGCACTTGGTGTAATTATCTCAATTCAGGATCACTGTTGAAATTACATGAAGATGTTGAAGAAATCGATGAGAGTTGATAAATTATATTTTATCTACATCTTCAAGATAGATCAATTTTAATAAAATCGATCCAACTGCATGAAGTGAATTTGGATCAATTGAATTTAGATCATCTTTTTGAGTGTGCCAATGGTGTACAAATCCAGTCTTTGTAGATTTTGGTCTATTTATAATATCAATCATAGGAATTTTCGCGATGGAGTTCACAAAAGTGTGGTCATCTGTCAATGGGCCAGTTTGGTCGTTGACGAATAAATCTGAAAATCCTTCTTCTTTTGCAATGCGCCACACTTTTTCTACTACTTTGGGCGCAAACTGCATGGAGACAGCTTCTTTAGTGAATCGAGGATCTTTTCCGCCTACCATGTCGAGTAGAATTCCATAATCTGCTTTATACCCCGACACATGAGGATTGTTAGACCAATGCTGTGCACCTAAACACCAAGTATATAAACTTGAAGCATCTTCGCCATGATCATCCCCATAATCTTCTGCATCAAATAATATAAAATCAATTCCATACTTTTTCAACGCTTTGCTTTGAAGTGCTTTTGCCATTTCAAGAATTATGGCAACGCCACTTGCTCCGTCATCAGCGCCAAGTATTGGCTTATAATAGTTTGACGTATCTGCATCATGATCTGAAAAGGGTCGTGTGTCCCAATGTGCTGCAATGATGATTCTGTATCGACTTGATTTGTTGTAACTCGCTATAATGTTATAACTCGGTAATGATTTTCCATCAAATGTTTTTGCTGTAAATGCTTGCTCTATCACTTCCGCGCCATATCCTTTAAACTGTGAGACTATCCAATCTTTGCATTTGATATGACCTTCACTCCCCGGTACACGAGGACCAAAATTTACTTGTTGGCGCACATTTCCAAAGGCATTCGTTTTGTCAAATGGTGGAACTTCTACAGATAAATTATTTTTACAAGCAATCATAGAGCTGATGTAAATCAAAAACAGAAATGCCATTTTTTTCATATACCTGCAAATTTAAATTAAAAAGGCTGGGAATCCCAGCCTTATTTTTTGTTGACTCATAAGGATTCGAACCTTAACAGACAGAATCAAAATCTGTAGTGCTACCTTTACACCATGAGTCAATTCCTTAATGGAGCGCAAAGATAAAAAGAATCTATGAATTTCATGAAGCCGATAGAAAAAAAATGATATAGAATTAATAATATGTATAATTAATTCATATTGTGAAGGATAGCTTTGATTTGTTCGAGCTTCTTTTACACATTTTGGCTATTTTATTAGGGGAAAGTCCTTATTTCATTGAGGGAAAATTAAAATTGTCTTTTTGATTTGTGAATAAAAATTTCATGAATCACAAAACATGCATAAAAAAATTTATTGCCTATTGGCTCAACAGAATAAAAACTCTCTGTTTAAACTGCCATTTGTTTCGATGTTTTTCTACAATTTTTGTTCGATCAAATCAATTTTTTCACCATAAAACACCTTTGTCGTTTCTTCAAAAGAGCGACTCCAATCTGATACATAAAATTGATCTTTGCGCTTCGTCCCAAGGCTTATGAGGCGTTCATGTTCGAGAATTTTTTTAAGTTTTGCAGCTACGATTTCTGCTGAATCGAGTATCAACACTTGTTGATTATAAAATGCATCGATTTCTTTCTTAATCAATGGATAATGAGTGCAAGCTAAAATTAAGCTGTCAATAGCGCTTAGTTCTTTATGATTGAGGTATTCTTCAAGTACTGTCTGACTGATTCGATTGTGAACGAATCCCTCTTCGATCATCGGTGCAAGAAGCGGGGTGGCAAGTGTAGAGAATAGCAAACTGGGTTTTCGGCGTTTCAATTTCTCTTGATATACACCAGCTGCTATAGTTGTTTTTGTAGCTATGATTCCTACATGATGTATTGAATTGTGTTGTATCACATATTCGATCATTGGATCTATAACATTGATGACTGGAATCAATCCTTTAAGCTCATCTCTGAGATATTCATAGGCTGCTGCTGAAGCAGTATTACAAGCTATTACGATAGCTTTGCATTTTTTTTCTTCTATAAGAAATTTTGCAATTTTGATGGAGTACTCTTGAATAAGGCCTAATGATTTATCTCCATAAGGTAAGTGTGCAGTGTCTCCATAGTAGATGAGTTGCTCGTCAGGAAGGACTTTTGAGATCGCATGTGCTACGGTCAATCCTCCAATTCCCGAATCAAAAATACCTATCGGCTTTTCCTGACGAGCATCCAAAATTTATATACCTAACTTGGATTTTACTAAACTAGTTACATCCATTGACTCTTGCGCATAAAGTAATATTCCTGCACTTGAATCGAAGATATAGGTAAACTGATTGTCTGTAGCGACCATCTTAATCGCATTGTTTACTTTATCGATTACAGGCTGCAATTTCTCTTGTCTTTTTGCCAATACTTGTTTTTGCATTTCTTGTTCGAATTTGCCAAGTTCAGCCTCTTGCAGTTTTAATTTGCTTGCCTCATCTTCCAACGCTTTTGGAGAGATCTCTCCACTTGCTTCTCTCTTCTGAAGTTCCTTATATTTTGTTTCCAATTCTTGAACCATCATTTGGCCCTTTTTTTCCAATTGCGTTTGCAATGCTTGAATTTCAGCATCTGCAGCTTTAACTTCTGGCAATTCTGACAATAGGGTTTGTGAATTAATATACCCAAATTTTTGTGCAGATAAACTTAAACTTGTTCCAATACAAAATGCGATTAATAAAATTTGACTGATTTTCATTTTCTTGATAAATTTATAATTGTCTTATGATTTTTATTTTGAAGCTAACTTCAATCTTTTAATGACATCTTCTGTCTTGTCTAACTCTTTTTTATAGTAAATCACTCCAGCTGAACCAGACATATCAAAGATCGTTTCGAGATCTCTTGATGCTGCATATTCTTGAATAGCGGCATATACTTTGTCTTGAACTGGACGAACGAGGTCTTGTCTTTTGCGGAAGAGTTCACCTTCTTCTCCGAATTTATCTTTTTGGATTTTTCGAACCTCTTTTTCTTTATTTGTGATTTCTTCTTCTTTCGATTTTCTTTGCTCGTCTGTTAAAAGGACTTGTTCAGCTTGATATTTGTTGTACAATGCTTTGATCTTGTCGTATTCGATTGCAATCTCTTGCTTCCATCCAGCAGCTACTCTATCGAGTTCATCTTGAGCTTTTTTATAGTCGTCAAGACTTTCTAACACTTTATTGACATCTACTAGTGCAAAACGCTGAGCCTCAGTAGTTACAAAAGCTGCCAATACGAAAAATAATACAGTTACTAATTTGTTTTTCATTGCTTAATTTGTTTTAAAATTAAAAACCATTTCAAAAAAGCGCCCAAAATTAAATAAATCTTTTGGCTTATTTAAAATCTGAGCTCTAAAAGCAAAAACTAATTTTTTATTGTGCAAGTTTGCATTTTCCTTTCTTTAACTTGCATTTAACCTAGGTTTAAGTTTTTCTTTGCTATAAATTTTAAAATTTCAATTAATTTAATCTAATATTTCTAAATTCTTAGTATAATAATTTGATTTTAATTAAAATAACCGCATAAAATTTCAAAAATATTACAAAAACAAAGCGCTTCTATATCTTGAATTAGAAAGGCTCAAATGAATCTCTAAGTTTACAATATTAAATCGAACAATCCAAATAAATTCATGCTTTTGGCTCTCAGCTGATAGATTTTTTTATAAAATCCCAATAATTAACTATATTTGCAAGTACTACCATTTGACGATATAGAATTGATTTTCAAAAGGTATTATAGTAAAATTATTTAATATATATTGGTTTGATTTGTAGATCATTAATGAATTAAAGCCAAATGAAACGTGTTATATACAAGAGTTCAAATGATATATTTGCCACATGAAAGCAGGGCAAAACTTAGATCACTAAAAGTCTAAAAGTCGTGATCAAAATAGCGGCGGCGCACATTGTATAAAAACTATTTTCATTAGGATTTACGATCACACCACAAAAAATTTTAGAAATATGATCAGTATAGTAGGAGCCATTGTAGGTTTTTTAGTGGGAGGAGGGGCTGGATATGCCATTGTGAATACATTCATCAAAAAGTCCAATCAAGCAAAAATTAATGAGATCAATCAATTTTCAGATCTCGAAATTGAAAAAGCTAGAGTAAATACACAACGTTTGATTTCAGAAGCCGAGAACAAAGCTGAAAAAATTATTAGCAAAGCGGAACAAAAGAATGAATCAATCAAACAACAAAAAATTCAAGAATCAAAAGACAATTTCAATAGATTAAAATCTGAGTTTGAGTCTAATAAAGCCAATCAAATGATTGAGCTTAAAGAAAGAGAGCTCAAAACCCAAGTCTTAGAAAAAGAAGTCAATCAAAAGAAACAGGACATTGAAGGTCGTGAATCTGAATTAAAGACTGTTCGCGAAAATCTCGAAATGCAACTTAAAATAGTTCAAAAAAAGAAAGAAGAACTCGAAGATGCAAATGAGAAAAAAATAAAACAACTAGAACAAATAGCGAAAATGTCCGAAGCTGAAGCAAAAGAAAGTATGCTTCAAGCTGTAAGAGCAAAAGCCACTAATGACGCATTAGCTATCGAACGAGAAGTCATAGAAAATGCAAAAGCTAATGCAAACAAAGAAGCTAAAAAAATAGTCATACAGACCATTCAAAGAATGTGTGCTGAGTATACTATTGAAAATTCGGTGTCTGTGTTTAATCTAGACTCAGATGACATAAAAGGTCAAATTATTGGTCGCGAAGGTCGTAATATACGTGCTCTTGAAGCAGCAACTGGTGCAGAAATCGTAGTCGATGATACTCCAGAGGCAATCATCATCAGTTCATTCGACCCAATCCGAAGAGAAGTCGCTAGATTATCTTTAAAACGTCTCGTAGCTGATGGTAGAATTCACCCAGCGCGTATTGAAGAAGTCGTGGCGAAAGTACAAAAGCAACTCGATGAACAAATCGTAGAAATTGGCGAACGAACAATAATAGACCTCGATATTCATGGACTTGATCCATATTTGGTTCGCATGATTGGTAGAATGAGATTTAGATCATCTTATGGTCAAAATCTATTAGAGCATTCTATCGAAACTGCAAATCTGTGCGCTATCATGTCGGCAGAATTAGGATTGAATCCAAAACAAATCAAAGCTGCAAAAAGAGCAGGATTGCTCCATGATATTGGAAAAGTTGCTGAAGAAGAATCAGAATTATCGCATGCTTTATACGGTATGAAGATGTGCGAAAAATATAATGAACATCCATCGATTATAAACGCAGTAGGTGCTCACCACGACGAGGTCGAAATGAATAATATCATCTCTCCTATTGTGCAAGCTTGCGATGCAATCTCTGGAGCAAGACCAGGAGCAAGACGCGAGATCCTAGAATCTTATTTAAAGCGTATCAACGAACTTGAAGAATTGGCAATGACTTATGAAGGTGTATCAAAAGCTTACGCACTTCAAGCTGGAAGAGAGTTGCGCGTCATCGTAGAATCTGAAAAAGTAACTGATCAGCATGCCGATGATTTAGCGTTCATGATCTCTCAGAAGATCCAAGATGAAATGCAGTATCCAGGTCAAGTAAAAGTGACTGTAATACGAGAAAAACGAGCTACCGCATTTGCGAGATAGAGATAGATCTTGTACCTAGAGTTCTTGTTTTTTTACAAAATTGTAGCCGTGTTTGCTATAATAAAACAATCTTTTTATAGAAAACGACTTCTTTCTTGAACAAGAGAACTGATCAATATTTCAACTAAAAAAGTTAGAAAAAAATTTGTTTGAGTGGAGGTTTTATAGGATCTGATTTAATGATTAGAAAGAGTATTTTTGATCCGCGGACTAGAGAATCACTCATCGTACTTGGAATAAATGCGACCGTGATTTTGGAATATTATATAGTTCGCTTTGGTATTTGAAGCAATAATCTCCTTATCAAGAAAAGTATAGAATTTATATGCTGTGTACCCTTTAAATTGAATTTATCTGGCAGCTTATGAGGTTAAACCAATATGAATCAAAGAACAATTCAAATGTACTAGAAATTATTGTCAATTATTTCTTTACTTAGAAAGCTGAAATCAAAAGGACTTTTTTCTTAAAAACACAAAATATTTTAGAAAATCAAATAAACCGAAATGACCTTTTGATTAAATAAAACAACTACTACAAATCTTGTGCAATTCTCACCGATTCACCTTAAACGGTATCATTTCGCTTTTTAGCATCGCGCTTCATTGATTTTGCAGCTCTTTTTTCTTTAAGACTTAATGCTGGAGCTTTTTTCACAGCTTTCTCTTTTAACGTTTTTTCTTTAGACATTTGAAATATTTTATTGATTTAAAAATGCAATAGATCCAAATCTAGTAAATATAATTCATATAACGAAATTAGTTGTTAAAATTATATAGAAATCTTTGAAATTATCATTCAAAGATGGAAAATTTCAATTATTCAAACCAAAGAATCTAGAAATAATGCAATGCCTATTTCTGTTTGTTCTCATACTAAAATATAAATTAGAGTGGTTTACTTTTACTTTATCTCACTCTGCCAATTCATCATACCACCAAGCAAGTTTCTTGCATTTTTGAATCCTGCATTTACTAGCATTGATTTAGCCATACCGCTGCGATTTCCACTTCGGCAATAGACGATGATTTCATCATTTTCTTTGCCTTCTAGAGATTTTATTTTATCTGGAAACAGACCCAATGGCCATAACATTCCACCTATATTGAATTCTGCATTTTCGTGGACTTCGCGCACATCGATGAGAATGAATTCTTCTTTATTGGCTAATTTGGTTTTTAATTCTTGAGCTGTAATATCTTGCATGATTTTTTTCTATTTTTTTTACAAAAATTATCTTGTCAAATACATATATCGTTTGCTATCCAAATCTCGGAAATAAGGATCAAACAAATCTTTAATAAAATAGATCGCTTCTCCAGTAGATTTCATTTCTGGTCCAAGACTGATATCCACTCCAGGAAATTTATTAAATGAAAATACAGGTACTTTGATTGCATAGCCATCCAATTTATTTTCAATGTTGAAATCTTTCAATTTTTTGGTGCCAAGCATGATTTTTGTCGCAATGTTTAGATATGGGACTTTGTAGGCTTTAGCTATAAATGGTGTCGTACGAGATGCGCGTGGATTGGCTTCGATGACATATACTTTATTATCCTTTATCGCAAATTGAATATTGACTAAACCCAATGTTTTTAATGTCAATGCGATGCGTTTACTATAAGCTGACATAGTGGCAACGACATCACTGCTCAAACTATAAGTAGGCAGCACTGCAGAACTATCTCCAGAATGGATACCTGCTGGCTCAATATGTTCCATGATGCCCATGATATGAACATCTTCTCCATCGCAAATACAATCGACTTCTGCCTCTTTCGCGCGATCGAGGAATTGATCGATTAAGACTTTATTATCTGGCATGTGTTTGAAAATGGATAATACATGAGATTCCAATTCTTCATCATTGATGACGATTCTCATGCGCTGTCCTCCCAATACATATGATGGTCTTACTAGCACTGGATACCCAATTTTTCTTGCAACTTCAAGAGCCTCATCTGCATTGGTTGCGACTCCATAATTTGGATAAGGTATATCCATTTCTTTCAATAAATCTGAAAATCTTCCACGATCTTCCGCGACATCCATGCTTGGATAAGAAGTTCCAATGATTGGTACGCCTTTATTGTGTATTTTTTCAGCCAATTTTAATGCTGTTTGTCCTCCGAGTTGGACGATGACGCCTTCTGGTTTTTCGTGATCTAAGATTTCTTCAATATGTTCCCAGTATATTGGTTCAAAATACAATTTGTCAGCGATATCAAAATCTGTGGACACTGTCTCTGGATTGCAGTTGACCATGATGGCTTCCATTCCTTCTTCTTTGATTGCCATCACACCATGTACACAACAATAGTCAAACTCTATACCTTGTCCAATGCGATTTGGTCCTGAACCTAAGACTAAAATTTTCTTGCAATCACTTGAGATGCTTTCATTGTATTGATCAAAAGTAGAATAGTAATAGGGTGTCTGCGCTTCAAATTCAGCGGCACAGGTATCAACCAATTTATAGACTCTTTTTATATTTAGTTTTTTGCGATATTTTGTGACATCTTTTTCTTCTATTCTCAATAACCAAGCGATTTGATTATCTGAATATCCATTTTTCTTTAGATCTAAAAAGAATTCTTTAGGTATATCGTCTGGCACATTATACTTCTGCAATTGGTCTTCCATATTGACCAATTTTTTGATTTCTTTGATAAACCAGGGATCTATGCCGGTAAGTTTTTGAATTGATTTCTCTGGAACACCGAGTCTCAGTGCATCTTTAAGTCTATAGATGCGATCATCAGAAACTTTTTCAAGTCGCTCTAGAATATCTTGTGTATTGAACCATTCTTTTTTATCAGCGCCCAATCCATGTCTATCATTTTCTTGAGATTGACAAGCTTTTTGCAAAGCTTCTGTAAATGATCTTCCAATTGCCATCACTTCACCCACCGACTTCATTTGTAGTCCAAGACGAGTATCTGCGCCATGAAATTTTTCAAAATTCCATCGCGGCATTTTTACGATTACATAGTCTAAAGCTGGCTCAAAAAGTGCACTGGTAGTCTTCGTAATCTGATTTTTTAACTCATCTAAAGTATAACCTAAAGCCAATTTTGCAGCAATTTTTGCAATGGGATATCCTGTCGCTTTACTTGCTAAAGCTGAGGATCGCGACACCCTTGGATTGATCTCTACTGCGATCAAATCTTCTGTGTCTGGATGTAGTGCAAACTGAACATTGCAGCCTCCTGAAAAATTACCCAATGAGCGCATCATCATGATTGCATTGTCACGCATATTCTGGAAAGCTGTATCACTCAATGTCATAGCTGGAGCCACGGTAATACTATCTCCTGTATGAATTCCCATAGGATCCACATTCTCCACTGTGCATATAATGACTACATTATCATTTTTATCTCGTAGGAGTTCTAACTCAAATTCCTTCCACCCTAACACGGCTTTTTCAACAAGTACCTCATGAGATGGCGACGCATCCAGTCCTCTACGCAACGCTTCATCAAACTGATCTTGTTTGTGGACAAAGCTTCCACCACTTCCTCCAAGCGTGTATGAAGGTCTGATAACCAATGGAAATCCAATGAGTTGAGCCGCTTCTTTTCCTTCTAGAAAAGAATTGGCAATTTTAGATGGCGCGACAGCTACACCGAGCTTGACCATGTGTTGGCGGAAAAGCTCTCTATCTTCTGTGAGTTCGATGGCTTTGATATCCACGCCGATCATTTTCACATTGTATTTATTCCAAATATTTTGTTTGTCGGCTTCCATGGCGAGATTCAAGGCTGTCTGTCCACCCATTGTTGGAAGTACAGCATCAATCTGTCGCTCTTCAAGAATTCTAACAATAGATTCCACTGTCAGAGGCCAAAGATAGATATGGTCTGCAGTGACTGGATCTGTCATGATCGTTGCAGGATTGGAATTGATCAGTGAGACTTCAATACCTTCCTCTCGAAGTGATCGAGCCGCTTGAGTCCCTGAATAGTCAAATTCACAAGCTTGTCCAATGATAATGGGGCCACTACCTATGATTAAGACTGATTTGATAGAATTATCCTTGGGCATGAGTTCAATTTCGCGCAAAGATAATACCTTGAGTATTTAATTTAGGATTTTTTGATCTTTGAAGTAAAACAAAATAATAAGGATTTTTATGTAAAATCTTGCATCTTCAAACTCGTTGCCGAATTTCATTATCCAATTTCTAACCGCATCATCAGATCTGTCTGTTCTTCAGATCCTAGAACAAATTGATGTTTGTCAAATGTAGTGAAACCATTTTTTTTATAAAATCGAATCGCTCTGTGATTATTTTCCCAAACTCCGAGCCAGATGTATGCCGCCTTATTTTGTTTTGCGATCTCAATTGCGAAATTTAATAATTCGATACCAACTCCACTTCCATGATTTTCTTTTAATACATATATTCTTTCTATCTCAATGCTGCTGCCATCTTGCAATTCAGTTTGTGCATGAGCAAAATTTAATTTCAAATATCCTATCACACGATTATCTTGTTTGGCAAAATAAAATTGTGAATTCGGATTTTCAATTTCTACTGTCAAGTTATCTACTGTAAAGTATTGGTCTAAATATTGTTTCATATTCTCTACAGTATTATGAACAGCAAAAGTTTCGGTAAATGTTTTATGACTTATATATTGCAATGCGATGACATCCTTTGTATTGATTTTTGTAATTTCCATTTTTTAAATTAGTGGTTAGTAGTTAGTAATTAGAAATTAGTAGTTAGTGGTTAGTAGTTATTAGTTAGTTTAGTAGTTCAACGATTAGTTATTCACTATTATCTTTTCTCTATTATCTTTTGACTTTCTACTTTCTACTTCTCACTATTACATTCACTATTATCTATTCACTATTATCTATTCACTATTATCTAAATCATAAGTCGCTTCTATAGGGCAATGATCAGAAAATCGAATTTCTTTATGATGTTTATATGCTTTTGTGTGTTTTGAGATAGATTTAGAAATGGATTGGTAATCGATTCTCCAACCCTTATCTTTTTGATAGGATCCAGCTCTGTAACTCCACCAACTAAAAGCTTGTTGATCGGGATGGATAAGTCGAAATGCATCATCGAATAATTCATTATACCAAGTATCCATCCATGCTCTTTCTTCTGGACGAAATCCAGAGGGATTATCTTTTCGTGTTGGATTGTGAATATCGAGATCTTGATGTACGATATTGTAATCACCAACTAAAATCACATTCTTTTTATCTTTCACTAATTTCTTAAACCAAGGATAAGTTTCATTCAAAAAGTTCATTTTAAAATCATGTCTTTCTTCACCTGCAGAGCCAGATGGAAAGTAACAATTTGCAAGAGTCCAACTGCCAAAGTCGAGGCAAATGATTCTGCCTTCGTCATCATAGTTTTTTATCCCAAAACCCATTTGAACTTGTTTAGGCTCTTCTTTTGTAATAGTCAAAACACCACTGTAGCCCTTTTTTTGGGCGCAATGCCAATATGATTTATATCCAAGCTCTTGAAAGTAGTCAGGATCTGCCATTGTGGCATCCATTTTCGTCTCTTGAAAACAAACGACGTCGAAATTTTCAGCTTTTAGCCATTCCGACAATCCTTTAGTTTGGGCTGCTCTAAGTCCATTAACATTGAAAGATACAATCCGTTTCATGGCATAAATATAGGATTTCATTAGAATTCTTTGTATTGAACTTACAGATTCTTTGGGAATTTTAGACCTTTGTCGAGAAATGGATACAATTCAAACTATAAGATTAAAAAAAGCGAAACAATTTTCATTGGATCGAAAACATCCTTGGGTATTTTCAGGTGCGTTACATCTGGACAACATAAAATGTAATGATGGGGAGCTCGTTTATGTCGAAAATGAACACAAACAAAGACTTGGATATGGTCACTATCATAAAGGCAGTATTACAGTGCGAATAATTCACTTTGGCAATGAGGATTATAAACCAGAAATATGGTCTAACTTGCTACAAAATGCTTGGGACTACAGAAAAGCGCTGGGATTGGTCAATTCAGATTCTACGAATTGTTTCCGTTGGATCCATGGTGAAGGAGACCATTGTTCAGGATTGGTGATCGATGTCTATGATCAAATCGCAGTGGTACAATGCCATTCTATAGGAATGTACAAGAATTTAGAAGATATCATTAATGCAATAAAAGGAGTAGCTAAATCTAGGATAAGTTCCATTGTTTTAAAATCAAAAGAAACTTTACCGAAAGAGTTTGGAAAACAAATTGAAGATGGAATTATTTATGGAGATCAATCATCTTGTATCGTAAAGGAAAATGGAATTTCATTTCATATCAATATTTTGGAAGGTCAAAAAACAGGATTTTTTCTTGATCAAAGAAATAATAGAAAGTTGGTAGGAGAATTTGCAAAAGGGAAAAAAATATTAAATGCCTTCTGTTATACTGGTGGTTTTAGTATGTACGCCTTGAGCAATAACGCACAATCTGTTTGCTCCATCGATATTTCAAAAAAAGCAATGGAGCTTGTAGACCAAAATGAAACCCTAACTCAAAGCAAAATACCTCATGAAAAATTGGCTGTAGATGTCATTGACTATTTAAAAAATCTTGAGACTGATCGCTTTGATTTAATTATATTGGACCCTCCGGCTTTTGCAAAATCTTTGGATAAACGCCATCAAGCGATACAAGCATATAAGCGTATCAATCTACTCGCCATGCAAAAAATTAAAACACCAGGATTTTTATTTACATTTTCATGTTCTCAAGTTGTGACTGAAGATATTTTTTACAAGACAATAGTTTCTGCTGGAATAGAATCACATAAAAAAATACGGGTGGTTCAAAAATTAAGTCAAGGTCCGGATCATCCTATTTCTTTATTTCATCCTGAGGGTTCATATTTAAAAGGATTAATATTGGAGATTAATGAATGAAATGCTTTTCCTTGCGAAGGGAATGATGTTTGGTCTGGGTATTAGTTTAATGCTAGGTCCATTGTTCTTTTTCATGATTCAATCAGGTATTGAGTTTGGATTTAGGAAAGGAAAGTACTTTGCAATTGGCACATGGATTAGTGATTTGTGTTTTATTTTAACTACGTATTTTGCATTTTCATATATTGAGAAATGGATTAAAAATGAAGATTCGCTCCACCAAATTAAACCCTTCGCTGGTATCATACTCATTATTATTGGAATTTTTAGTCTCCCTTTTTTAAAATTAAAAGCAAGAGAAAATTCAAGTAAATCCAAATGGAATTTTCTAAATTCAAATTTATTGCTCAAGGGCTTTGTAATTAATACGCTTAATCCAAATGCGCTTCTCATATGGTTTGGCGCAGCGGCAATTTTATTACAGCCGAAAGCTGGAATAGAAAGCAATAATCAATCTAGTATTTTATATTATTTTGGCATACAAATGATGATCATAAGTACTGATATTCTAAAGGTTTATTTCGGCGCAAAAATCAAGCATGTATTGACTTCAAATCATATGTTTTACATTCGAATTATATCAGCAATGATCTTTTTACTTTTTGGAATTTATCTTTTAGTGAGCTATAATTCAAATTAGGCTTATATTTGTGTCGCTAAGTTATTTTTCATGGTCATTTTTTGGATATTATTTTTTCTTGCTTTGACAGCTTTTTTTGCAGGCTCAGAGATCGCCTTTATAACTGCTAATAAGCTCGCCGTGGAAATCAAAAAATCCAAAGGGTCAACTTCTGGAAGGATCTTATCGAAATTCTTTGAAAATCCAGACGATTTTATTTCTGTAATGCTTGTAGGAATGAACATTAGTCTGGTTGTACTTTCATATTTACTTTCAGAGTTACTTAGAGTCCCTTTATCTTTTTTGGGATTATCAGAGAGCGCTACTATATTATTGAGTGCTTTTTTTGTGACTATCATCATCTTAATTTTTGGTGAATTTCTGCCAAAGGCGTTTTTTCGATTGTATGCTAACAATGCATTGAATGTATTGGCCTATCCACTTCTATTTTTTCATAAGTTACTTTATCTTCCTGCTAGGCTTTTTTCAGTTACTTCAAATTTTATTATAAAATATTTGTTTCGGGAGTCCATTACTAAAACTAGAGTAAGATTTAGTCCATTAGATTTGGAACAATACATTCATAATCCAATGAATCAAGTAAATGATGAAATTGACGCAGATATTTTCACTAACGCATTAAATTTAAATCAAATCCGAGTCAGTGAATGTATGATCCCTCGTACCGAAATTGTATTTACAGATGTCAATTCTAGTATGGAAGAATTACAAGATATTTTTGTCAAAAGCAAACTTTCAAAAATCATTGTAGTCGATGAAGATATTGACAATATCCTTGGGTATATCCATCACCAACAATTATTCCAACAGGGGAAATCTGTAAAAGATATGATTCGAGATATTCCTTTTGTTCCTGAGACATTTCGTGTAGATGATCTTATGCTTCGAATGAATAAATTACGCATTTCTATTGCATGTGTGGTAGATGAATATGGTGGTACATCAGGTATCATTACATTAGAGGATATCTTAGAAGAAATTTTTGGAGAAATCGAAGATGAGCATGATCAAGAAGAATTTTTGGAGAAAAAGGTAAGTGATACGGAATATTTATTTTCTGGTCGATTGGAATTGAGTTATTTAAACGATGAATATGGACTCCATTTGCCAGAAGATGGTGACTATCATACCTTATCAGGATTTTTAGTTGAAGCTGCTGGAAGTATTCCTGAACAAGGAGAGGAAATCATTATTGAAAATTATAAATTTATTTTCGAATTAGTCAGTGAAACCAAAATCGAAAGTGTCAGAGTTTTTGCACTATAAATTCAAATTAACTAATGAGAATGTGGCGCTGGGTTTACCAATCTTTATATCCAGTTTGTCATATAGCCAAATTTAAAATATGTTAAAATATTTGGCATTTTAAATAAATACATTATATTTGTACCGAACATATTACAGATACTTATGAAAACAAAAGAGTCACATTCTTTTGCCCAATCATTATTTTTTCTACATTTTGGGCGCATTCAAATAACAAAGAGTAAGTTTCAGGCAAAGCTATATCTGAAAATGGGCAAAATAAGTCCTATCAAAAATTAATCACACATAAATTTGAACCAATAAAAACAACATATTTAATACATAATAATTTAAATCCCTTTTATGAAAACATTATTTCTTATTACTTTTCAAGCATTACTTTTCAATTTATATGCGCAAGACACGTTGAGCCCTACACTTGTATGCAGGCAAGGCTATTTTACAATACATTTAAATTCAAAATCATCAGTCACGATTAATGCTACTGAATTCGATCAAGGCAGCTATGACAATGTAACTCCAAAAGATAAATTAAAATTTTACTTTAATGGCGATCCTACTAAAACAAGTATTTCTGTAGGTTGTGAAGAATACCAATTAGTTGCGTCTATGGGTAGTTCTCGCGAACTCTATTATCAAATGTATGTAGAAGATGAAGCTGGAAATAAAGATTTTTGTAATGTTATTGTTGAACTTTTAGATCCTTATTCGAACTGTGGCGATAAAAGTTTAAACATCACCCATACCCCAACAGATAGATTGAATTGTTCATTCGCAGTAGACTTGATACCAGATATTGGGAATAAAATACTTACCAAATCGGGCGTTACTTTAAGTTATCCTTTTTGCACACCGAATAGTTTAAAATTTTTCACAAGTATACCTCATAGAAATAACGACCATTTAAATGGTGTGACGACTGCAGATATTACTATTCTTAAAAAACATATTTTAGGTCAAGTAAAAATTACAGATCCTTTTAAGCTAATTGCTGCTGATGTTACTAATTCAAAATCCTTGTCTGGTGCAGATATAATTGAAATAAGAAAACTAATATTAGGTTATTATTCAGAATTTCCATTAGTAGAAAGTTGGACATTCGTTCCTTCAGATTATATTTTTCCAGATGATACTCAACCTTTCGATGCTCCAAGAAGTGCCAGGTGGTCGACCGATAGCAGTTGTACTTCTGTAATCAAATTTAATTGCATCAAGATGGCTGATCTCAATTGGGACAAATTGAAAGGGGAAGGAACTACAAGAACACCGCAAATTTCGATTCTGCGATCAGAAATTTCGAAATCAGAAGATTATATAGAATTGAATTTAAAAATGGATGAAGCAAAAAGCATTGCTGGAATGCAATTTTGTTTAGAGTTTGATCCAAACGACTATAGTTTTGAAAGTTATAATTCTGATTTACTTTCACTAGATGAATTTAATTTTAATATCCAGCCTGGACAAATTAAATTTTCATGGGATCATGACAATGGAATTTTTATGCAAACTGGAAAGACAATTTTAAACTTGAAATTTAAACATTTATCAAATAAAATATCTGCTTTTGGCTTTAATGAATCTGTAATGATCTCAGAATTAATTGAAACTGATGGTAGAACTACAAGCATTGAATTAAAACTATTACCGTCAAACATAGGAGCTCCATTAGTTTCTTTTTATCCAAATCCACTGTCTGGAGGAGCATATATTAAAATACATAATCTCCAATATGAGACGGCTCAATTTAAGTTGTATGATATCAACTACAATCTAGTTCATAACCAAATACTAGATCTCAATTCTGGAGCAAATACTATTCTTTTTAATAGCCGAAATTTGGTAAATGGACTATATTATTATCGTATAGAAACCAATACTAATGAGGTTAATGGAAAATTAGTTATTCTAAATGACTAAGAAGCAATCTTACATTATTTAATTTCTTATTGAACTACTAAATAATTTAAAATTTAATCGATAACAAATAATTCTAAAAAAGTTTTTATCTTCGCTTAAGTTGAGGATAGGAGTGCAATATTATACTTGAGTAACTCTTCGCTTCAAATAAACTAAGAAAATGATTTTTAAAGTTGTATTAATAACAGGTAGTGAATTAAGGCATGAATTTTTTAGAAAGTTTATTGCTTCAAATAGCCAAATAAAAGTCTTAGCAACTTATTGTGAATCTGAGAAAGGGAATTTAAATCAAATCATTGAAAGTGAATCAACTAATTCTTTAAGACGTCAACATCTAAACGCGCGTAAAATAACTGAAAATGATTTTTTTGGAGTATTTTGTAATCACATCATCGACAATTCTAATCCAATATTTATTGAGAAAGGCGAAATAAACGAGAAAAAACAGGTTGAAAACATTCTCAGTTTAAATCCAGATATACTGGTATCATACGGATGTTCAATAATAAAATCGGATTTACTTCAACTTTTTCATGGAAAATTTATAAACATACATTTAGGCTTATCTCCATACTATCGAGGATCGGGTACTAATTTTTGGCCTATTGTAAATAACGAATTACAATTTATTGGAGCTACTTTCATGCATATTGACTCTGGTATAGATACAGGGGAAATAATACATCAGATTAGGGCAGATATATGCATCCAAGACAATATTCATCAGATTGGAAATAGATTAATAAAAGATTCATTTGTTGAGTGTGTAAAGATTATTAAAAATTTTAAAGATCTTCAAAAGATGGCAAGTTTAGAATTTGATAAAAAAAGCGAACGATATTACAAAAAAAAGGATTTCACAGAAGAAGCTTTACTTATAGCTTATAAAAATATGAACGATGGATTAATTGAAAAATATTTGCATGATAAAAATAATATAGATGAAAAATATCCAATCATTATAAATTCACAAATAAAATAGATGGCAATGAAGGCAATTATGTATCATTATGTAAGACCATTTGATCCAGAGTATCCCAATTTTACAAATTTAGATATAGAAGATTTTAGAAAGCAATTAGATTATTTTGAACAGACGTTTGGTTTTGTAAGTAAAGATGACTTTTTAAATAGTTTTATATCGAACAAGCTACCAAAAGGAGTTATATTGACTTTTGATGATGGACTAAGTTGTCATTACAATTATGTTTTTCCCGAACTTCAAAGTAGAAATCTTTGGGG
Source organism: Saprospiraceae bacterium (assembly GCA_016722295.1). Taxonomy (GTDB): domain Bacteria; phylum Bacteroidota; class Bacteroidia; order Chitinophagales; family Saprospiraceae; genus Vicinibacter. Next base: position 367,559 of record JADKGL010000026.1, on the reverse strand, counting down.
AATTTTTTATATTCCTACATCCCCATTTACTAAATTTAAAATGCTTGATGTTCATCGCACACATCTACTTTTAGGAAAATTTGACTCTTACGAAATTTATTCATTTATAAGTGCGATTTTGACAGATTCAATGTTGGATAATTCTAAAATTGAAGAGTTTAAATTATTCACTTACAATAGTCAAATTAATGACCAGTATACTTTATTGGTAAAACGACTGATGAATTATTTTATTGATTATCAATCCAGAACAAAAATTATGGATTCTTTAATGAAGCATTTTTTACCAAATGAAAGTGAAATTTGTAATAATTTTTATTTGAGTTCTAAGCAAATTAATGAAATGCATTTGAATAACATGGTCATTGGAAGTCATACAGTAAATCATCCAGTCATGTCAAGACTAAATGAAGCTGAACAAGAATTTGAAATTGCGCAATCGTTTAAATATTTAGAAAGTGTAACTAGTACCTTAGATCATAAAACATTTTGTTATCCATATGGCGGATTTCATTCCTTCAATGATATAACTATAAGATTACTTAATAATACTGCATGTAAATATTCTTTTAATGTAGAACATCGCGACATTGAACTTAGGGATTTAAGAAATAGTCCACAAGCATTACCAAGGTATGATTGTAATCAGTTTGAGCATGGACAAATAAGAAACAGAATTATATGATTAAATCAAATTCGGATAGCTTATAAATTCAGCAAATGAAAAACATTTCTATTTATTTATTATAATCTTAATTGGCTTTTTTTCTAGATTGATAAATCTTCACAAAACATAGGAAGAAATCTGGGAATATAATACGAGGTATTTCTAATAATTGATTTTATTATTACTGTTCTGCTTTTTTTATTTCTATATAAAACTTACTTCTCATCTCAAGAAATGAAAGAGGAATAAAAGAAACTATGCACTATAGAAAAGAATGATATATCTTCGCAATTGTAAGTTCATAACAAAAGGTGCTTTGAATATTAAAAATTAGTATCAAGTGATTCTCTTATTATCAATGTATTGTGTTAAAAAATGAAAACAAGTAAATTATTTAAAGATTTTTTTGAAAGTGAAAAATCAGCTGGGCTTGTCTTGATAGGGTGTACTATTTTATCTTTAACTCTTGCAAATTCAAGTTTTAGCACAAATTATCTTGATTTTTTCCATATGCAAATTGCCGGGCATAGCGCTACACATTGGATTAATGATGGATTAATGACTATATTTTTTCTACTCATAGGATTAGAACTAGAGCGAGAAATATATAAAGGTGAGTTGTCAAATCTAAAGAGTGCTTTATTGCCAATTCTTGGAGCACTTGGAGGAATGCTTATTCCTGCAGGGCTTTTTTTACTTTTTAATTTCGGCACTTCAACCCAATCTGGGGCAGGAATTCCAATGGCAACAGATATTGCTTTTGCTCTCGGGATATTATCTCTATTAGGAAAACGAGTTCCGACTTCCTTGAAGATTTTTTTAACAGCTTTGGCAGTTATTGATGATTTGGGGGCAATCATTGTAATTGCTATTTTTTATACAAATGATCTTATTTTTACTAATTTATTTATTGCATTGGGGATTTTTGTTATACTATTAATTTTCAATAGAATGAAAGTTCGGAATCTTATTCCATATCTTATAGGTGGCGTCGTGATGTGGTACTTTATGTTGCATTCAGGAGTTCATGCTACTATAACAGGAGTATTATTGGCCTTTGCCATTCCTTTTGGGAATGGAGATGAAAAATCTACTTCATTTATATTACAGCATTTCTTACACAAACCTGTTGCATTTATTATTTTACCAATATTTGCATTGGCGAATACAGCTATTGTAATCAATGGAAATCTTTCTCAAACTATAACTGAAAATTATAGTTTAGGAATTGCTTCCGGATTGATAATTGGAAAACCAATAGGTATTTTTTTATTCACATTACTAGGAGTAATTTTTGGAATATGCAAACTTCCTCAAGACGTGAATTGGAAATCAATTTTTGGTGTAGGTCTATTGGGAGGCATTGGGTTTACTATGTCGATATTTGTTACTTTACTGGCATATGACAATGAACTAATTATTAATAACTCAAAATTAATAATCTTGATTTCCTCTTTAATTGCAGGAATCCTTGGACTAATCACTTTAAATATAGTATTAAAGAAAGTGAGGTAGCAAATTAGAAAGCAAATACAAGAATATATTGAATTATAGCAAATCATTACATCAACTGAAATAAAAGACAAGGATGAGTCTCTCGATCATTAGCGAAATTTAATCAAAATGCTCACCCAAGTCAAGCAAACCAAGTTCTATCTAATTTATCGTATTCTCATGGAATTCCTTTATCACAGTTTCTATCGTGTTGATAATAATATCATCTCCCTTGCTCAACCACTTCTTGAATTTTGAACTGACATCTTTATGTTGAGGTATATAGTCAATAAACTTTGAGATATTGAATTTTGAATTGTATATCCCAGCTCCTGCTCTTTGCCCATCATGAGCATTGATTCTTTGTTCGATGTGTTTTTTTATGGGGACCATCATTACTGGCTTGCCAAGATACATTGCTTCGCATACGCTTTCAAATCCAGCTGTAGTGATCAATCCCTTGCACTTCGCCATTTTCTCTATAAAATGATTTGCATCTATTTTATGAATTATAAAATTCTTTTGAATTTCGGTGTCATCTTCTATGTCTTTTTTATCTAAAAAACAATGAATTTTTGTTTCAGAATTTTTGCCTTGCCATTCCAACAAATCTTCTAGGAGATTGTGGTTAGTGACATAGGCAAGAAGAAAGTTTTTTGACTCTACCTTTGCTAGTTTAATTGAACTTCTGAGCAATGGTGGAATTACAGTAATTTTATTTTCGATATCCGCATTCATTGTTGAAAATGAAAGCGCTAATTTTCTTGAACTTCCAATGGAAGTAAGTCTTGTATTAACATTCAACAACATTCGATCTACTGCCTTACCCTTTATGGTCTCAAAATCCTTGTGAGAAATCAAGTATTGATGACCAATACAAATTATGGGTACTTTTTGCTTATAATAATAACTATAGAATCCTGCAGTCATTTCATAGAAATTCAATATTGCATCAGGTTTATGGAAACTAACCGCATCGTTGACGGCCTTTGCATTGGATAAATACTTCTTTGCCTTGCCAAGTTGACCAGCAATCGTTTTCAAAAGATTTAACGATTTGCCATTTCCAAAATTCAAATATGGGCTTTGTATCGTGTATATAGGTGCTTTGATGCTATCAATGTAAAAATCTGGTGCGTGTTTGTTCTTAGATAATCCTACTATTGTAGCTACTACTTTGTGTCCATTACGTGTCAAAATCTCATACATAGCAATCGCTTGTGTGAGGTGTCCACGACCTTCTCCTTGTACAATAAATAATAATTTCATCATCTACTTATTTTACTATAATTTCGGGAATAATCAAATCGGCAAATGAAGCTTCGAGTTTGTCCAGATCATCATCAATATGCATCGTTTCCTCATAATAGATTAAACTCCAGTTACAATCATAATCTTCCACAAGCGCAGTCAAAGACTCAACCCAATCACCTGAATTCATGTAAGTAAATTTACCAATATTTCGTATTGCTGGTTGATGAATATGCCCACATATTACACCATCACAATTTCGTGCCTCAGCATAATCAGTGAGCTTTTCTTCATAATCAGAGATATACGAAACAGCAGCTTTTACCTTCTGCTTAATTACTTGAGACAAGGAGTAATATGGTAGTCCTCTTAGCTTACGTACTCTATTATAAAGTTTATTAATAGACAATAAAAAAGTATAACCTATATCACCTATATATGCCAACCATTTTACATTAGTAGTAATACTATCAAATATGTCTCCATGTGTAACAAAAAACTTTTTGTCACCAGATTTTAAAATCAATTCTCTCTTTATAATAAAATTTTTTCCAATTTTAAAAGGAATGATTTGATCTAAAAAATCATCATGATTTCCTCGGAGATAATAAACTTTAGTGTTGTGCTCGTCAATGGCTTTTAGGATTTGTCGAAAAAATGCAGAATGTTTTTTCTTCCAAGAGCCCTGTTTTCTCAATTGCCAACCATCGATGATATCTCCATTCAATATGAGTGTTTCACAAGAATTTCTTTTTAAAAATGAAACAACTTCTTTTGCTTTAGAACCTTCTGTCCCAAGATGAATATCTGATAAGACAATAGTTCTGTACTTAGTTACAGTTTCGCTTAAATTCAAAACAAATATTTAATGCAAAATTAATTCTAAACTCTCCATCCAATGTTACGCTATCATTACCAAAATGTTAGCTTTGTGTTACTCAAATGAACCCTAAAATTTAATAAATAACTTTTCTTTAAGATTTTTGAATTCTTTAAAATCAAAATTTCATTTACTTTGCGGCGAAATTGGAAGACATGATACGGTTTATTTTGGGAATGGTGATTTCTATTGTTAGTTACATGAGTTTGGATGGACAGAACCTTAGCATTCAAGTAAATGATGCCAAAGGGAAGCCGATCTCTGATGTGCCTGTGTCTTTGCTTACATTTCAGGATAGCAGTCTTGTAAAAGCAGAATACAGCGATACTGAAGGCTCTGTCAAATTTAAGAATATCAAGAATGGTCAATATTTGATTAGAGCCAGTTTTTTGGGATATCTACCTTACCAGAAATTGGTAGTGATAAAGAGCGAAGATATCCGATTGATGATAGAGATGAAAGAGAATCAAACCAATATCTCTGAGGTTAGTATTGTAGCGCGCAAACCTTTGGTGCGTCAAGAAGATGACAAAATGATCATCGATCCTGAACCAATCGCTAATACCTCGACCAGCAGTTATGAAATCTTGGAAAAGACACCTGGAATTTATTTGGATCAAGATGGAAATATTTATTTATCTAGTGCAACTCCTGCGACCGTTTATATCAATGGACGAGAACAAAAAATGAGCGCCAGTGATATCGCTTCAATTCTCAAAAATCTACCTCCCAATGCAATACAGCGAATAGAAATCCTACGAACTCCATCTGCAAAATATGATGCCTCTAGTTCTGGCGGACTAGTCAATGTGGTTTTAAAAAAAGGTGTCAAATTGGGATTATCCGGATCCATAAACTCAGGAGCTAATCAAGGTAAATATGGCAATCAATTTATTGGAATGAATCTTAATCAAGGTGCTAATAAATTTAATTACTATATGAATATGAATTACAATCATCGCGATGCACTTGATGAGTTGAACTCCATAAGATTTCTTACACTAGACTCTACACTAAGTCAAAATGCCAATACAAGAAGTAAAGCAAACCAATATTATTTTGCTTATGGTACATCAGTAGCTTGGACAGCAAAACTTGATCTAAGTTATGATGGGAGAATCAATGCCACACATGGTACGCCATTCTCGGATAATATCAACAGAATTGCTGGTATTTCAAGTGGAGTTGTAGCTTCACTAAATGAGAATCATACGAATAATAAAAATAAATTTTATAATATTGCTCAAGATTTTGGCGCCATATACAAATTGGACTCAGCAGATTCACAACTTGATACAAAAATCTCTTATCAGTTCAATGACAATACAGCAAATCAAAATTACAATTCACAATTTTTAAGCCCATTTTCTTTATCACTTTTTGGTAATGGAGAAAATAAAACCAATCGCAATAATTTTTTAATACAATCAGATCTGACCTATAAACTCAATTCAAAATTAAAACTAGAAACAGGATTGAAATCTAACTTTCAAAAATTCCAGAGTGACGCAAATTATTTTATACTTCAAAATGGCGTAAATACAACAGATCCTTTGCGTACAAATGAATTCAAATACCGCGAACAAATTCATGCCGCGTATCTACAAGCATCACAAAAATTGCCATCACATTTTATAATAAAAGCTGGATTAAGAGCTGAGCATACATTTATGGAAGGTAAACAATTGATTCCTTTTGATACTACATTTACAATAAGGCGTACAGATTTATTTCCATACGTTTATTTGAGTCGCAAATTGTTTTCAATAGCAAAGCATGAAATGCGAGGTTATGCCATCTATCGTCAATCAATCAGTCGTCCAAGCTATGACAATCTCAATCCTGCAATTAAATACATTGATCAATATTTATACGAGACAGGGAATCCAGATCTCAACCCACAGTTTACAGACAATATTGAAGTAAATATCAGTTTTGAAGATATGCCTCTCTTTGCAGTTGGAAAAAATTATACTAGAGATATCTTTTCCAATGTGGTCTACCAAGATCAAAACAATCCAAATGTAATAAAGCGAAGCTTTGACAATATAGGTACAAATGAAGAGAGTTATTTTCGGATCACTGGAGCAATACCTCCTGGTGGAAAATATTTCTTTGTTGTAGTAGCACAATACAATCTAAATCATTATAAAGGACTTTATGAGAATGAAGCAATTCAATTTAAACGCGGAGGTTGGCGCTTTTTTACTTTTCATTCATTGTCATTGACTAAATCTACAAAATTAACTATGCATGGTTTCATGATGGTAAATAGCAGTCAAAATTTTTATGAATTAGACAATTTTGGAGGATTAAATTTTGGATTACAACAATCATTTTTAAAAAAGAAACTCACCATTACCTTAAATGCTCAAGATGTTTTAAAGACCATGAGAGTGAATTTCAAATTGGATCAAGGAAACATACTTAGTACAGGAGACCGATATTCCGACAATCAGCGATTTGGTATCAATGTGCGATATAATTTTGGATTCTCACCAAAGCAGAATAATAAGTCGCAGGATCAACAAGCGAATCCAACTGAGCAAGAAGTAGATATGAATAAGTAGAAGAAATGAATGAAAAGTATGGTATAATTCTATATTATTTTCAATTTCAATTTAGGCGATGGAATCGTCATTTGATTGAGTTTGGCATAATACCATGGATAGCTTATCTACTTTTGATTGCTGCTTTTGTAATCATTTCATATATCATTTTTCAACGCGTAGAGCATGCTCAATATTTGTATTCAGCTATTGCTATATTTTATATGTATTCACAACAAGACAATGCTAAGTCTAGATTTATGGAAAGTTTGTTTTCGAGTGCTGATTTGTATTTAGTTAAGCTATTTGAGAATTTGAGTATTGCATTCGCTTTTGCAATTTTTTTGATATACAAAAGCCATTATTTGACAGCAATTGGATTGATGGCATCATGTTTTTTCCTATCGATCAAAACCAATGAATCCAATTTTACATTAAAAATTCCTACTCCTTACTCAAAATTTCCATACGAGTTTAGCATAGGTTTTCGAAAATTCTATTTAGTTTTTGCTATACTTGGGACGGTTTATTGTATTGGATTGTTTGTTGAAAATTTTAATTTATCTCTGGTATGTATTCTACTTATTCATTTTGTATTTATGTCTTTTTATTCGGATAAGGAACCCAAAGAGATCGTATGTTTACATCATCATTCACCAAAAGATTTTTTACTTCATAAAATTAAAGTAGCTATAAATTATACTTTTTTTAGTACAATAATTTTTCTTGTTGCTTTGTGTTTTTTCTTCCCACAAGCAATGACGATTGCAGTTCTATTGTATTTTTTGACATTCTTTTATATAGTTTTATTTATTTTAATGAAGTATGCCGCTTTTCCAAGAGTAATTAATTTGCCTACTGGTATAATCTTTTTTGGAAGTATTCTATTTCCTCCAATACTTCTAGTATTGATCCCAATGTATTATTCCAAATCTATTCAGAAACTTAATCCAATTTTGACATGATCACTATCCAAGGTCTAAATAAGAGTTTCGGTACAAAACAGATATTGTACGACATTGAAGTAAATTTTCTTCAAGACAAATGTTATGGTATCGTTGGAAATAATGGCGCAGGGAAATCTACATTTTTTAATTGTCTCGCAGGTTTAGAATCATACGAAGGACAAATCCAAAGTCAGTTTTCAATTCTCAAGAATGAAATAGCTTACCTTCAAGCAGAACCATTTTTCTTTTCTAAAATGACAGGAAGAGAATACCTACAGTTTATTTGTAATGCTAGAAAAATAGCGAATTGCGATATCGACAAAAGGAATATTTTTGAACTGCCTCTTAATGAATATGCAGAGCATTACAGCACAGGAATGAAGAAGAAATTAGCACTGACAGGTGTGATCATTCAAGAATCTACGATCCTTATTCTCGACGAACCATTTAATGGACTGGATATGCACAGTAGTCTCCTCATTTCTGAAGTCATCCAGCATATAAAATCTCAAGGAAAAATGATTCTAATTTCTTCGCATATTTTCTCTACTCTAGTGGATTGTTGTGATGAAATCATCCATTTGCAAGATGGTCGTTTTGTAAATCATTATCAAAAAGAGCAGTTTCATGAATTGGAGCAGAAATTGAGGGCTGTATTGCGTGAAAATGTCTTGGATCGTTTATGTTGATATTTCTAAATTTTTAATTGTACTGCAATGTTATAAATTGAAACTTTTTTCTTTATTGATTTATTAAAGCATAAATTCTCTCGATATTGTTTCTTTAAATTACACTCGTTGAAAAATTGTAATATTTAACTCATGGAAATCCTAGCTTATATAGCCTCAATATTTATTGGAATTAGTCTCTGGTTATAGCAAAGATCAATTGGCAGAATTGCGAAACGAAAAAATTGGTTTTGTATTTCAATTTCATTACTTGCTATCTTAATTCTCTTGTCTTCAGAATGTGATGATCCCTGCATTAAAACTGAAGAAATATTCAGTAGAAGAAATAGAACAAAAAGCATATGAAAAATTGTCTATTTTAGGTTTGCAAGACCAAGCACTTAAGCCAGCCAGTAAGCTTTCTGGCGGACAACAACAAAGAGTCGCTATCGCAAGAGCTTTGATCAATGATCCACTCATCATGGGCGACGAGCCTACAGGAAATCTAGATAATATGAATACAGATATTGTATTCGATATTCTGCAAAATCTTACAAAGGAATTTGGACAGACCATTATTGCAGTGACTCTTGGTGAGGATTTTGCTAGAAAAAGCTAACGGACTATTGAGATGAAGGATGGATATATAATGCGAGAATATTGATACTTACTCCAATTTTTTTTGTGATTTAGAAATAAAATAATATATTTGTATAAAGATATTATTTTTAAAGTCAATTCTCATTTCTTATTATTGATGTTTAGTAATAAACTATTATCTGTCTATATATTTTTTAAAAAAACACAAAATGAATATTTTAAAATTTTTACCATTATTATTACTTAGCTCATCCTGCTGTATAGGAATTGAAGAATGCCTTGGTCCCCCTTTGGACATTTTTGGGACTTTTAAATTTGTAAATGACTCTAATAAACAAGATATTTTGTTTGGTTCTAACAAAATCTACGATGTAAGACAATTGAAATTCTACAGTATAGAAAAGAATGACACCATCTTCTTTAAGAATACGATTCAAGTCAGAGAATCAAGTTCAGATTCATTGGTAGAAGTTATATTTTTTCCCAAAGTAAATTCTCCTGTTTTTATTGCCTTTTCAGAAAATGAAATAGACACTTTACTAGTAAGCTATCAAATAGAAGAAAGAGAATGTTGTGACGATATTGAGAAAATAATCAAATACCAATACAATCAAGTAGATTATAATGTTATCAATAGTCAAGTCACTTCATTTATAAAAAAATAAAATAATACGATTTAGAAATCATTAAATTCACTTCCTAGAATTCAACAATCTCACTGCTGCCATCTCGCGATATTTTTTGGACACCTCTTCTGCTGGGATTCCAAAATATGTTTTTCCTCCAGCTAAGCTTTTAGATACTCCAGATTTTGCAAGTATAATTACATTGTCGCCGATCGTCAAGTTTTGCGCAATCCCCACTTGACCGTAGAATACACATTGATCGCCAACTATAGTTTTCCCACCGATACCTACTTGAGCTGCGAGTAGACAATTTTTGCCAATTACAACGCCATGACCGAGATGTACTTGACAATCGATCTTTGTACCTTCATGAACTATTGTGTCTCCAGATACTCCCTTATTCAATGTAGATCCTGCACCGACTCGAACATTATCATGCAATATTGTCCTTCCCCCCGAACGCCACTGTATAAATCCTTCATCTGTTTTTTTATAGTAAAAAGCATCTGAACCTATGATTGCATTTGATTCAATAATAACATTTTTCCCGATCACGCTATGTTCTCCAATATATGCATTCGAATGTATTATGCTATTCTCTCCAATCAACACATGATGACTTATCAAGGCTCCTGGTTCTATGATTGCCGATGGATGTATTACTGCTGTTTCACTAATTGTTTTGGAATTGTGCAATACAGGTCGATGTTCTAAAACAATTGAATTGTATACTTGAAATGGATTATCACAGACCAAGAGCGCTTTTCCTGGTGGGCATTCAGTTTCTTTATTGATTAATATGATATTCGCTGCTGACTGTATTGACTTATCATAATATTTCTCAGCATCTACAAAAGTAATATCGCCCTCTTCTACTTTATGTATTTCATTTATACCATAAGCGAATAAAGAGTGATCTCCTATAATTTTTAAATTATACTTATCTGCTAAACTTGCAATAGTTGTTGGCTTTTTCAGTTTCATTTATTTACTTTTTAATCATCTATTAATGTGCTTCTAACCAATTATCTCCTGAGCCAAGGCCCACTTCTATTGGAACTTTTAAGTTTGGAATTGCATGTTTCATTTCATATAAAACCAATTCTGATACTTGTTCCTTTTCAGATTTCAATACATCGAATACGAGTTCGTCATGTACTTGTAGGATCATCTTAGACTGAAGTCCTTCTTGTAACAAGCGAGAGTGAATTTTGATCATTGCAAGCTTAATCAAATCTGCTGCTGTCCCTTGGATTGGAGTGTTGATAGCTATTCTTTCCGCATTGGATCTGATCAGACTGTTTTTTGAATTGATATCTCTCAAAGCTCTCTTCCGACCCATATATGTCTCCACATAGCCATTCGTTCTCGCCATTTCTACAGATTGGCTCATATAATTTCGCAAACCCTTGTATTGATTAAAATAATTGTCAATAAGATCTTTGGCTTCGTTTCTAGAAATATTCAATTGTCTTGAAATATTTGTTGCTCCGGCCCCATAAAGAATTGAGAAATTAACTGTCTTTGCGTTTCTTCTTTGGTCTGAACTTACATCATCATAAGCTACTCCATAAACTTTTGCAGCAGTCGCGCGATGAATGTCTTGGTTTTTAATAAAAGCTTCTAGCATAGCTTCTTCTTTGCTTATTTCAGCAATTAATCTTAATTCGATCTGGCTATAATCTGCAGAAACAATAATATGATTTTCATTTCTTGGAATAAATGCCTTTCGGATTTCTCTTCCCGCTTCATTTTTGATGGGAATATTTTGAAGATTTGGATTTTCTGAACTCAATCTTCCTGTTGCTGCCCTTGCTTGATTAAATGAGCTATGAATTCTTCCTGTTTTAGGGTTTATCATCAAAGGCAATGAATCGACATAGGTTGATTTTAATTTAGCCAATTTTCTATACTCTTGGATATCGTGAACCACTTCAAATTCCTCTGAAAGTTCAGTAAGTTTTTCATCGTCTGTGGAATACTGATTTGATCCTGTTTTTTTCCATCGATAGGGTATTTTTAATTTATCAAATAATACTTCACCGACTTGTTTTGGGCTCGCTATATTAAATCGGGTCCCACATTTTTCATAAATTGCTTTTTCACTAGTGCGAATTTGCTCTTCCAAAACTTTTGAATAGTTTCGTAAAAAATCTGGATCGATTCTTACACCTTCATATTCGATATCTCGAAGAACTGTAATCAATGGGAGTTCCATGGTATCGATTAAAGTTCGTAAATTTTCCTTCTCGATATCCTTAGACAGAATATGATTCAATTGTAATGTGACATCAGCATCTTCTCCAGCATATTCCTTGATCACATCAAGTGCTACATGTCTCATGGTCCCTTGTGTCACTCCTTTTTTTCCAATGAGATCCTCTATTGGCACCATCTTGTAATTGAGATAGGCTTCAGATAGATAATCCAATTTGTGTCGTTGATCTGGCTCCAATAAATAATGTGCAATCATAGTGTCAAAGTATGGTGTTGGCATATTTATACCATACCATTTCATCATTAACATGTCATACTTAATATTCTGACCTATGAATTTTTTATTTTTATTTTCTAAAATTGATTTAAATCGATGGACCTGATTTAACGCTATATTTTGATCTGCAGAAATCGGTATATAATAAGCTTTGAATGCTTCAATAGAGAAGGATAAACCCACTAATTCAGCTTGGTTTGCATCTATACCCGTCGTCTCTGTATCAAATGATATGATCTCTGTTTTTTCTAATAAATCTATTAACGTTTGGATTTCTTGATCGCTTTGAACTAATTGATATTCATGCGTTGTATTTTTAATATCGTGATCTGCTATTTTATAGGTTTCAGCGATTGGTTTTTCTTTTACATTGAGTTCTGTTTTTTCATCATCGAATGAAAACAAAGTATTCTCTTGTGACTTGCCAAGTATCGTAATGGCAAGAGAGCGAAACTCCAATTCGCGAAATAATTCAGTAAGTTGTTCTTTATCAAAATTTTCTATTCGATACGCTTTTTCATCAAAGGTGATTGGAACGTTGATATCAATTGTAGCCAAACGTTTGGACAATACTGCGAGGTGTTTGTTCTCTAAGATTTTATCTTTAAGCTTTCCTGGAATTTTTTCTGCATTTTCAAGGATCAATTCTAATGTACCAAACTCCTTTAATAATTTTGCTGCTGTTTTTTCTCCTACACCTGGTATGCCTGGAATATTATCTACTGCATCACCTTGCAATCCAAGCATGTCGATCACTTGATCAACTCTTTCAATTCCCCATACTTCTGTAATTTCTTTTGGGCCTAATATATCCACTCCATTGCCTTGACGAGAGGGTTTATACATAAAAATATTTTCCTCTACCAGCTGTCCATAATCTTTATCAGGAGTCACCATGAAAACTTTGAAATTCTCCCTTGCAGCTTGTTTTGCAATTGTACCGATGACATCATCCGCTTCAAAACTTTCTTTCGTTATGACTGGTATATTGAATGCTCTTACTACTTTTTCTATCCAAGGGAAAGCTTTTGTGATATCTTCTGGTTGAGCTTCTCGATTTGCCTTATATTCTTGAAAAAATTCATGTCTAAATGTAGGGCCATGCAGGTCAAAAGCTACTGCAAGATGTGTAGGTTTTTCATTTTGAATGATATCCCACAATGTCCTTATAAATCCATTGATTGCTGAAGTGTTGAGACCTTTAGAATTGATTAATGGTCGTGTGATGAAAGCATAATGTGCTCTGTATACTAATGCGTGACCATCTAAAAGAAATAATTTGCCTTGAGACATGAATCCCTGTTTTTTGGACAAGATACATTCTTTCAATGAAATCTTCCCTTAGGACTTATAAAAAAATTATAATTTTATCTTATTAAACTAGGCTTCAATGGATTGCATAATTGTGAAAATATAATAAATTACAAAAACAAAGAAATTTATCAAATTCATAAATTGATAACAAATAACATCTTAAATCTACTGATTAACACTGAATTTAAGTAAAAATTAATTCTTAGATCTTTAGTAGTCCGTTATTACTTATTCGAAATCTATTAAAATTGATCTAACTATCGCAATTCTAAAATCCAGAGCTCTACCTCTTCTGTTGCCCTCCAGTGTTGGTTTCTCGTTGTTTTTTCTGATGCATCTTTAACTGTCCTTTTTAAAACAGTTTACTAGTTTGTATCGACCACCAGTGAGAAGTTCTTGTTCAATTGGATGTTGATCTGTCGAATTTGTAATTTGTGCTATATTTGAGAATAAAATTGCAATCTTTGCATCAGGAAGTAAACGACTTTCTGCTTCAATAAAAAACTCAGAAAAAAGTTTTTCATTATAATAAATAGCTTCATCTAAATTTTCTACAATTTCTCCTTTGGGTATTGGTATCCAAGGAGGATTGAATACAATTAACTCAATTTTTTTATCATAGTTACAGAATAAATGCCCCATCTCTATATCAATCATTCGAGATAGCTTTGTATCGCCCATAGATTCTGCAAGTCCAATAATTGCATTGGGATTGATATCTGTACCAAATGATTTTTGAAAACCGTGTTTGATCAAAAGCAAAGACAATACACCACAACCAATACCTATATCAATCGCAAATTTTTTTGTTCCGGTATAATATTTTAGCCAATGATCAAATAATTGTATGTGCTCGAATCGTGTAGGAAAATAAACACCATAATAGGGATGTATTTTATTTCGAATACCTGGAATTGAAATTCCATTGATATACCATTGCCATGCACTATTAAGGCCTTGTATTTGTGAGAAACTTAAATAAAATTTTGTCTCATCAGGATATAATTTTTTCAACCAACCAATCTGTGGCGCTTTCTTTACAATAAGTTTATGCGATTGTATTTCTAGTAAAATGAGATTTGATAAAGCCCTATACTCTGCTCTGTATTCACGTTGATGTTGAAAAGAATTTGTTGAGTGTTTTTTTGTTAAATAATCTTGTAATGATTTTACTAATAACAAACCATCGCTGTAGAAATCATTGATTAAAATTTGCTCACCAGCGAGTAGTGTAGTAATCGTTGCATTTATACTGGAGGTTTTATGAAAAGAAATTGTTGTTGAATTCAATTGAATAGGAGGAGGTCTGTTCGCCTGTAAATTTGAAACTGCCATTTTGAAAAATTTTGAAGAACGTGAATGTAATATCAAATTTCAAATTTAACTCATAATAATATAAGTCAATTTTTTAGAGTATCAAAAGTACTATATATTTTTATAAATTAAAGAATAATGTACTGCTTTTAATAAGAACCCATCCGCAGAGTTTCCCTTGATAGAAAATAAGTTGATGTTATATGTACTTTTTTCAAGAAACATTTTTAATTAGGGATTGTTAGTTTTTCATTAAGTATACAATCTTAAATATGAAATTACATTGGAGTATGCCAACTGAATTGAAAGCCTATTTCGGTGACGAGTTGGTAAAATATAAATTAGCTTTTACACAAAACCAATTGCATTTGGCTTGGTCTCATCTCGAACGTGCACATATTATTGGTCAAGCTTTTCCAAAGGAACATAGCCTTGTTCATTGGAAGATGTTGCTTTTTGGTTTTAAAATAAAAAATTGGAAAGAAATTCGCGGCCAGATCTTGCGTTTGATCTTTGGTGGTGTAAAATCATTTGTTGGCACTATACCAATTGGCAATACAGGTGGAGCTAATGTCCCAGCACTGCTTCCAATGGAAATTCCTGAAGATATAAAACTTATTTTGAAAGGTAAAGATGGTGCAGTTGGTTAGGTAACCATTCTCTGACCCCACATGGGGCAAGGATGCTTCATGCAACCTACCTCAGAGTTGGCCTGAGTTTTTTACGTATCATACTCTGTGAAACTACGTGCCTAAGTCCGTGAAACTCTGTGGTTAATTTGAAAAATATCCTGTACAAAAATTACCTCAACAATGTAAACTCCCCATTCACTTCTTTGCGATCTCCACGTTCATCTCGAAAAACCATGTGATAAACATACACTCCTGGATTGACTGATTGGTCATTCATTTTTCCATCCCAGCCTTTACATGATGATGTGCAGGAATAAACTTGCTCTCCCCATCTGGAATAAATGTCTAGCGAAATGAGATTCAATTGAGCTGATGATGCGACTGGAATCCAAAGATCATTGAGACCATCTGCATTTGGTGAAAAGGCATTCGGAAAAAAGAATTCTCCAGATTTTTTCTTGACGATGACTTGGATGCTGTCTGAGGAAATACATCCAAATTCATCACTTACTTCTAGATAGTAAATTCGATCTATCGAACTTATGCAAATCGGATTGGGACAATCTATACAACTTAAATCTTGTGAAGGAGACCAGCGAAATGTTTTTGCATTTGGCGAATATGTTGAAGTCAAAGTCACAGAAGAGCCTTCTTCTATTTCTATGCGTTGTGGAAGATCTACATAGATATCTTCGTATTGAATAATCTGATATTCGATAAGGCTATCGCAGAGTGTAGGATTGCTACTTGATATTCTGCGATCAAATTGTATTTCTTCATCATACCATGCACCAAGAACTTGAACTGAATCTCCGTAACAAATATAGAATTGTATCTCTCGTGTGAACAAAGGCTTGATGATGATCTTGTCTTGGAGTATCGAATCACATCCTGTGAATGACTTCAATTTTGTTTCGATGCTTTGTTCTGATTTGATCCATTGATAGTTGATGAATATGGAGTCGCCATTGCAGATGTAATGTTCACGTATTGTTGAGGCAATATCTGGATGGAGTTTTATCTCGTGCATAATGATCGAATCACATCCTGTGAATGACTTCAATTTTGTTTCGATGCGTTGTTCTGATTTGATCCATTGATTGTTGATGAATATGGAGTCACCATTGCAGATGTAATGTTCACTCATTGTTGGCGTGATAGCAGGATAAAGTTTTATCTCATGAGTTATGACTGAATCACATCCAGTGAATGACTTCAATTTTGTTTCGATGCTTTGTTCTGATTTGATCCACTGATTGTTGATGAATATGGAGTCTCCATTGCAGATATAATGTTCACGCATTGTTGGGACAATGTCTGGATAAAGTTTTATCTCATGCATTATGATAGAATCACATCCAGTGAATGACTTCAATTTTATTTCGATGCTTTGTGCAGATTTGATCCACTGATTGTTAATGAATATGGAGTCGCCATTGCAGATGTAATGTTCATACATTGTTGGTGTGGTAGCAGATTGTAGTTTTATTTGTACATCATAAATTAGGCTATCACATCCATAAATGCTCTTTGCAGAATAACTAAAATTTGAGGATTTCGTATGCCAGATGCCATTGATAAAAATACTATCTCCATTACAAAGTGTATAGGTTTGAGCTATCGATCTAGCTGGTGAGTAATAGCGCAAATGTGTGGTATGCATCGAATCACATCCATTCATATTGTCGTAAAGAGTGACCACTTGATCTGTAAAACTATAATACCTATCTTTGATGAAGATGGAATCGCCATAACACAATCGAACAGTATCCATAGTTGATCTAACTCGATCATAGACATCGATACAATAGCGAAATGTAGTATCGCAGCCAAAAAAATTTGATAATGTAATATCCAAGCATGTGTCTGCTTTTATCTGTTTTATGACAATACTATCATCTGGATAAAAATAATTTTGATTGATTTTTACGTACTGTGCATTGGTTTGATAAGGTATGGTGATATTGCCAAGATAACAAAGTTGCGTATCTTTTATAGTGGATTTCCATCTCGTATTGCATGAACAATCAAATACATCCACAGTTATCGTATCAGACTTGAAGCCACATCTCACAGGATAAGCAGCAGCAATGCGATACGTACCAGGTCTGGGAAAAAAAACATCTACCGTATCCAGCCCTTGAGCTGTCCTGAGCTGAGCACTATCTAGCATAATCCATTGCACTGGCTCATGAGGACAAGCATCTGTGATATAATATTGAAATACAGAGTCAGCACAGCTCTCTAGCTCGCCTCGTATTGCTGCGATACGGCCATAATAAATGGCGAGGAGGTGATGGGGAACCTATTGTTCCAATATTTGCCACTCTAGAATGTCCCAGATCCAATGACTGAAATCTTATGTCACAAGCTAGGCCTTTCTTTTCAGGATCGTGAATTACTGTTAAAGGACTATAATCAGAAGAAATATAAATTTTTCCATCTTTCCCTAAACAAGGTGAACCAAACTCTCTTTTTCTTCCTAGATAAGTTTCGCTAAGTTGGATACTATCTCCATTCCAATAGCTTAAATCATATTGATATACATCATTAGCAGCCAAATAAATATATCTGCCCGAAGGAGAGAACTCTAGCCCATAAAAGGATCTCTAACTAACGGAGCTGGTAATTGAATTATCAAAGACTGAAAAAATCTACCAACAGAGGGATCAAATTTATGCAGTTTTAGAAATATTTTCGTTTTCGTACCAATAGTATCATAATTGGATTCTGCAAGAAAAGCACCGTCTGGACTAAACTTCATATAGGACCTGAGTCCAAAATAATCATTTATTGGAATATTGCCCGAGCTATAATAATGCAATGGTTTCTTACTAATTCCAGTATCACTGAACAACCATACTGCAAACTGCTCCGTATATGCATTTTGCCCTACCACCCACCAGTCTTTTCCATTGCAGTGCTTGACTGCAGTGACTCTTTCTGCTGTTGAGTCAAGGAGAAATTGTTTGGCAGTGACTAACTCACCCAGACCATTGTTTCTATTCATATTTACGATATGGTAATGCATCTGAGTAGGATTCACTCTATTATTTAAATTATTTTTCCATTCAGGTGTGAATATATAATAAATAGAATCTGAGTTAGGGAGTGGAAGAATGAGGCTCATGGATGAAGAACCATACCAAAAATTATTCTTATTGCTTCCTTTCATATTCTTATGAGATTTGTCATAGAGATTGGTGTTATCCATATAAAATAACAAATCCCCATTTCGATCACATATTGCATTGACTGCTTCAGTTGATTCCGGAATATAACCGCTATCGATCTGCATTTGTCCCGATTTAAAATTGAGCACCTTCGGTGCTGCAAAATAAAAAATATCCGATTCATGGCCTGTGGGGCAGGTGTCTTGATGAGTTGAAAGTGGTAAGTTATAAGTTGAAAGTTTAGTTTGTTTGATAGATAACGGTGAATGGTTAATAGATAATAGTGAATGGTGAGTAGTGAATGGAAAATAATTAATAGATAATGGTGATTTTTCGTAATTTTTTTTGCTTTAAAATCGGATTGAAAATTCTCATATAAGGAATTATTAGCGGCGACTTTTTCGTAACCATTTAATAATAAAATAAAGCAGATTATACATAATACGAGAATTACATACTTAAATTTCTTGTATGAAATTAATGTAAATATAATATTCCTTTGTTTTTGCATCATAGTAAATCTAGATTCGCATGTTTATGCTATTCTCCGATATGACAAAGTTAATAAATATAATGTGTTTTTTTAGATATCTACCAAAAAACCAAACTTAAAGGCAAGTAGTACATATTCTTGAACCAATTTTGATTATTTCTTGTTTTAAAATGAAATAAAGATTATGCCTAATACTTCCATTAAGCAATTACAAAATATGATCTCTGAACTCATCTTGAGTCAAAAAGAGAATGAAAATTTGTTTAAAGAGTCTGCAAATCGATTCAAAGAAACAGAAAAATACTTGATCAGAAGTATTCTGAAATTTGGGCTATGTTTAAAGAAACTAATGCTATGTTTAAAGAAACTGACCTAAAGTTTAAAGATACTGATGTGAAGTTTAAAGAAACTGATGCAAAATTTAAGGAAACTGACAAGCAAATTAAGGAAACTGACAAGCAGATTAAGGAAGCCAATGCGCTTTTTACTTCGCAATGGGGAAAATTAATAGAAAGTCTAGTCAAAGGCGATCTTGTGAATATCTTGAAAAATCGAGGCATTGATGTACACGATACTTCTGAGCGCAGAAAAGGGAATCATGAAGGTGAAAATTATGAGTTTGATATCATTGCACACAATGGTACTGAGATCGTTATTGTAGAAGTAAAAACGACATTAAGAGTAAATGATGTCAAATCATTTTTATCAAAATTGTCCAAAGCAAAACTATGGCTTGCAGAATATAAAAATTTTAAAATCTATGGAGCAATTGCATATCTTAAAGCAGAAGAAGCATCAGATATTATGGCAATGAATAATGGATTATTTTCCATTCGCGCAACTGGAAATTCTGCTGCGATTACAAACGCAGCTGATTTTGTTCCTGTTACTTTTTAAGAAATAAGTTGTTTTGAAAATACTTGCTTAACACGAAATGACACTACTAGTCTATGTTAGAAATGGGCCAATTTAATATAAAATTGAAGTTTTGCTTTCTTGTATAAGTATAATTTTAGGCAACTATGTGTTACTAATCGAAACGAAAAATTCTCTAAACTTCTGAAAGCAATTTTGTCTCTGCAATCAATACAGCAAGCATGATAACTCTTCCTGATTCTGAAATTTTAATTTCAGAATCATCGATATCTCCTATAGATACTTCTATGAAATCCACAATTTCTTTTTCCGTCATTGATTCATAAAAATGATCTATAGCTTCGTCAAATTTATTGTTCTCATTTAGAAAAGCCCAAACTTCTTCTTCGACATTCTGAATTTCTTCTTCAGAATATTCTTTAACGGGGTTTTGCTTTGAAAAAGAATAATAAACTACTCCAAACAAAAACACCAAATAATCCATTTCTTCGTCGCTTAACATTTCTCCATGTGAACCAACTAAGATATCGATGAGGTCGCTATTTTTTTCTTCTATTTCATCAAACGTTTTTTCAAGAAGACTGGTGCTATTTTCAAAACTAGCTATGTATTGGTCTATTGTAGCATGTGAGATCATTTCTTTTCTTTTATTTTTTAGATTAATTAATTCCCTTTTCTTTCATTACTTTATTCAACCAACGCAATAATAATAACATCAAAGCACTTGCAAAAAGTAATAAAGCAAAATTTAACCAAAAGTAATTTGCTTTGTTTTCATAAGTATCCCACAAAGTAGCTAACACACCTGACAATTTATTTCCAATGCTTGTGGACACAAACCAACCTCCCATCATCAATGAGGTAATACGAGTAGGGCTTAGTTTCGAAACGAGAGATAATCCCATTGGACTGAGGAATAATTCTCCAATTGTAATAACACCATATCCCATGACCAACCAAATGACACTGGCTTTGCTCATGCCATTGTTTGACATAGCAACAGCAGCAACCATAAAAAGGACTGAAAGCGCTGAAATAAATAGGCCTAAGGTGATTTTTGTCGGTGTACTTGGTTCTTTCCCTCTTCTTCGCAATGCAGTAAATAATGCAACGACCAAAGGTGTCAAGAAGATTACCCAAGCTGGATTAATAGATTGACTTAAGTTGGTACTCCAAACAGCTATTTTAGAACCCTCAGCAGGTTTTTTCGCTTCCTCCATATTTTTAAAATAAACAGGATAGTTGAATTCTTTAACAACTTTTCCATCTTGCTTTTGTATGCGGAATTGTTGGTCGTAGACAGGTACTGAATCTTTCGTATAAGATATGGATTTTGCGAGTTTAAATGTTTCAAAAACTTCTTTTGTTCCACCTGTGATTTCTCGATCTGTATAGCGGTCTGCCCATGTGTTTAAAGCAGATCCATTTTGTTTAAAAACGGCCCAAAATAGGATTACAACAGCAAAAATAGACAACAAAGCCAATATGGGTCTCTTTTCATCAGGCGCCGCTTTAAAATAAAGTGAAGCATAAAAATATAAAACAGGAATACATGCAAAAATAAATGCATCAGTGCTATCTGTGCCTACTAATGCACCGGGAATCATCCACCCAATAATTCCAAAAACAACAGAAGGAACTAATATAAGTAAACAGATTTTTAAAAAAGACATATCTCCTTCTTGAACTCCTTTTTTTAAATCGAATTCGGCATAATGTTTTGTTCCAATAATAAAAATTAAGACACCAATAAACATTCCAATTCCGGCAGCTAAAAAAGCATAGCTCCATCCAAGCATGATCTGCAGTGCAGCGCCGAAAAAATTGCAAATAAAAGCCCCAATATTAATTCCCATGTAAAAGATATTATAGCCTTCATCTTTTTGAGAATTGTACTGTGGAGTAGAATACACATTTCCCAACAATGTGGAAATATTGGGTTTGAAGAGTCCATTTCCAAAAATCACTAAGGTCATCGCTACATAAAGCACTTTGAGATCATGTACAGCCATTAGACAATAGCCTAGACCCATCATGAGTCCTCCAATAATGATCGTTCTTTTATATGCCCAATATCGATCTGCTATTAATCCACCTAAAAATGGTGTCAAAAAAACTAAAGCAATAAAAGTACCATAGAGATCAGCTGATTCAGCTTCAGTCATTCCAAATCCTGCTTCGACATCTTTAAGATAAAGGGTAAAAATACCAATCATCAGATAATAACCGAATCGTTCCCACATTTCTGAGAAAAATAAATAAGGTAGTGCTCGAGGATGTGATTTCCACATGATTTAAAATTTTGAGCAAGATAAGGCGATATCTTTGTTTGTAAAAAAATAGTTTTGTGGAAGCTAAAGTGGAATTCTATTGATTGAAAAGAATTCAACCAACATTTTTATCCTATAAATTTTTGTAAGAATTTTTTTACAATCGTCGAATATTGGCTCCAATGGCATTCAAACGTTCGTCAATCCGCTCATATCCTCGATCGATTTGATGGATCGAATGGATTTTGCTCTTGCCATTGGCAGAGAGGGCTGCAATCAAAAGTGCCACACCTGCACGGATATCGGGTGAAGTCATTTCGATACCGCGGAGATTGTATTTGCGATTGAGTCCAATGACTGTCGCTCGATGTGGATCGCAGAGAATTATTTGTGCACCCATATCGATTAATTTGTCTACGAAAAACAATCGCGATTCAAACATTTTTTGGTGTATCAATACAGAGCCTTTTGCTTGAATTGCCATTACCAATAATGCACTCATTAAGTCTGGTGAAAAACCTGGCCATGGTGCGTCATAGATATTCATGATAGATCCATCGATAAAACTTTTGATCTCGTATTCTTCTTGTGCTGGAATAAAGATGTCATCATTTTGAATCTGAAGTGCTACTCCCATTCGATCGAATACAAATGGAATGATTCCTAGATTTTCGACCGAAGCATTTTTGATTCGGATTTCGGATTTCGTCATGGCAGCTAGGCTGATGAAACTTCCGATCTCTATCATATCGGGCAATAAAGTATGTGTAGTTCCTTTGAGCGAATCTACTCCAGTGATCGTGAGCAAATTGCTACTCAATCCTTCAATCTTAGCGCCCATGCGAATCAACATTTTGCAAAGTTGCTGGATATAAGGTTCACAAGCTGCATTATATATCGTCGTCTGCCCTTTAGCTAGTACAGCAGCCATGAGTACATTGGCAGTTCCCGTGACGGAGATCTCGTCCATGAGGATATAATTGCCTGTTAAATTCTCAGCGGAGATATTGTATTGACTGCTTTCATCGTCAAAATTAAACTCTGCGCCTAGTTTTTGTAAGCCTAAAAAATGTGTATCAAGTCTCCTTCTCCCGATCTTGTCGCCACCAGGTTTAGGAAGCACAGCTCGTTTGTATCGAGCGATCAACGGAGCTAATAGCATAACTGATCCACGTATTTTACGTGCATTTTTTTGAAATTCTTCTGTTCCGAAATAATCTAAATCAACATCAGATGCAATAAATGTGTAACTGTGCGCATCATGTTTTGTCACCTTTACACCTAATCCTTGGATCAATTCAATCAAATGTTGAATATCTAAAATATCTGGCAAATTGTTGATTCTAACAGCTTCTGGTGTAAGTAATGTAGCACATAAGATCTGCAATGCTTCATTCTTCGCCCCCTGTGGGATTAGTTCTCCTTTAAGTACATGTCCACCTATAACTTCAAATGTATCTGTTGTATTCATATGGTTTTTCAAGATTAAAAAACAAAGATAAAGATATTATGAAAATAGTTAATATGTTTTTATCACTATTTTCAACTTGTGTAAAAAGCAAACCATTTAAAAAACGTTAGGGACGAAACCATCTGCATTTATAATGCGAGAAGAATGCCTTGCCTCAAATATAACATTTATAAAATAATACCTCAATCAGAATAAAAGCTTATACATCAAAATCCACCGTATCGCCAGGACTAAAATTGAGTTTGCCTTCTGTCTTTTTAGGAGGATTTGGATTTATATAATCAGACACTTTGAGCAATGGTACATCTTCGATGCGATTGCCTATCGCTTTCCAACCTTTTACATCTACAAAATCTTTTACTGTAAGTATTTCTTCTGATTTTTCATTCTTCTTTTTATAGACGAACAATACTTCAGGATTCAATGCTGTAGATGCCCAATACAATTTTGAATCTTTATGATCTGAAATAAAACTAAAGCGTTGGTTCAATGATGTCGTTTCGATGACAAATCGTTTTGCCATTGACCATTTTTTCTCACCTTCAAAATAAATGGCATTGATTATTTTTTTAGAAATAAATTTTTCCAATATGAGAATATCTGCAAAAGGATATCTATTGTTGAGATCGTAATCTGTGATCTCATAACTTCCATTTTTGAATATGGCTAGGATTTGATCGCCCTTGTTCATTCCACCTAGTAGTTTTCCTCTTTCTTCTGTATTGAGTTTTCCAGTACTCTCGTCATACCAAACATTTTGTGAGCCAAGTGTAGAAGCACCTTTTTCTTTCAACGCTACTTTTCGTACTGGATATTTCGTTACAATATTTCCTCCTGAGGATCTTCCTTTAATTTCTATTTCTGCAAAATTAAAATCAAACTGTTTGATCTTTGCACTGCACCCAGCGGTTAAGTTGACTGTGACAATCTCAGCTTCACCTTCTGGATTTACAGAGAAATATAATAATTTGGATTTAGGATGACCTTTTGTCAGATCATACTCTTTGTCTCTTGTAATACCTGTGACATTAAATCGTTTTGCCATAGCTCGACCTGATTCTCCATCGAGATAGATTACATTGTAGGTTGTACGTTCGTCAGCTTTTTTCCATACGTCGACATGAACTATATCTTTTCCTACAAATGTTTTTTCAGCTATTCTAGAAACTACCATTTTGGCGTCGGATCTAAAGACAATGATGTCGTCAATATCAGAGCATTCTTTTACAAATTCATCTTTCTTCAAGCCATGTCCTATGAATCCATCAGTTCGATTGACATAAAGTTTTGAATTATTGGCTACAACTTGTACTGCTTGTACTGCTTCAAAATCTAATATTTTTGTTTTTCGCTCTTTTCCTTTTCCATATTTTGTAATCAATCGTTCAAAATATGCAATGGCAAAATCTGTAATATTTTCAATATCAAAATTGACTTGTTTCAAATCTGCTTCTAACGATTTTAAAGACTCATCGGTTTGAAATTTATTGTATTTCGAAATTCTCTTAATACGAATTTCTGTCAAATGAAGAATATCTTCATGAGTGATGTCTCTATTTAGGACCATTCTTTTGTCTCCTGCCGTTTTAGGCATCGATGGTGTTTTGACATATTTTTTCAAACCCTTATCGATAGCTTCTATCACACTTTCAAAATCTGGACATTCTTCAATATCTCGGTAGATTCTATTTTCAATAAATATTTTTTCAAGACTTATGAGATGCCATTTTTCAAGAATATCTTGTTTTTTTATCTCCAGTTCTCGCAATAAAAGTTGTTTAGTATGCTCTGTGGATATTCGAAGTAATTCGTTAACTTTTAAGAAAATTGGTTTATTATCTACAATGACACATGCATTCGGAGATATGGAAACTTCACAATTGGAAAACGCATATAATGCATCCATCGTAACTTCAGGTGAAACACCTGGCTGAAGTTCGATTTTGATTTCTACATCTGCTGCAGTATTATCGTGAATGTGTTTGATTTTTATTTTTCCTTTATCTGCAGCTTTGACTATTGAATCGATCAGTGATGTCGTCGTAACACCATAGGGCAATTCTTTAATCAATAAAAACTTTTTATCTTCGACTTCAATCTTTGCTCTCACTTTTACTCTGCCTCCACGGAGTCCTTGATTGTATTCTGAAACATTGATCATTCCACCAGTTTCAAAATCGGGAAAAATTTCGACTTTTTTTCCTTTTAAAATTTGGATACTGGCTTTGATTAATTCAATAAAATTGTGCGGTAAAATCTTAGTGGAAAGTCCTACAGCAATTCCTTCTACTCCCTGTGCCAATACCAAAGGAAATTTCATAGGTAAGACGACTGGTTCTTTCTTCCTTCCATCATAAGATAGTTGCCATTCATTTAGATCTGGATTAAAAGCCACTTCTAGCGCAAATTTGGTCAACCTCGCTTCAATATATCTTGGAGCTGCCGCTGAGTCACCAGTTCGAGCATCTCCCCAGTTACCTTGAGTATCTATAAGTAGATCTTTCTGTCCTAGATTGACAAGAGCTTCCCCAATGGCAGCATCACCATGCGGGTGAAATTGCATCGTTTGACCAATAAGGTTAGCTACTTTATGATATCTGCCATCTTCCTGCTCATACATACTGTGCAATATTCTTCTTTGAACTGGCTTAAGTCCATCTTCTATTGCAGGAACGGCTCTTTCAAGAATGACATATGAGGCATAGTCAAGAAAGTAATCTTGATACATTCCATCTAAGGTGATGATGTGATCTTGTATATTGTCTTCTGGCGTACTATCTGAGCTCATGAATTTCGAATTATGGGTGCAAAGTTAGTCCGTTTTTTCAACATATTACAAAAAAATATATATAAAAATGGAATTGAATGTTTTGGCCTTACTACTTGGATTTTACCAATACCAATTTACGATCTTCGCCATACAAGTACCCATATTCATAACAGAAGTAATAGACATTACCAGTTTTTGTAGTGATTGTATTCGTATAATAATTGAAATTGAATCCAAGCTTGACTAGAGCTTCTTTGGTCACAACAGACTTTCCATTAGGATTTAGTTTTACTAAAAGCGACCGATTTAATTTAAGAATTTTATTGACCTCTTTAACGATTGTGACATCCGCAGATTTGTTATTTTGGTGATATACAGCCCGACAGCCGTCCGAACAGAATTTTTTGTCTGCTCTTCCGATGAATGCTGTACCACAAATTTGGCATTGTTTTTTTTGGCTTTTTAACATGCTTATAGATTTCCTCCTTTATGTTTGAAAAACGAACTTTGTTACCATAAATCCATATTTTATAGTACCAAAGCCGTAATTAAACGGATAATTATTCAATGCTAATTTGTAAATTGAATCGAAAGTGCATATACTTTACTCTTACCAAATTCTCCCTACAATTATGATTATAACTAAACTTTATCTTCTTGCTTGAAAATTGGTGTAAAGAGCTTATTTTTACAGTTCATTTTTAATTAGTAGAATGTATCAGATCACAAGTGGTAAGACGAAATTAGATTTAGACGAAGAGTCATTAAAGAATTTTGATATACGTAAGATTGATGATCAAAATTTTCACATTATACTCAATCAAAATTCTTTCCGAGTAAATGTTTCAGATATCAATATTGACGATAGTTTGGTGAAGCTTAGGGTAAATGGGAAAGAGTATGAAGTCAAGGTGGAAACTGAGCTTGAACAGCGCATAGCCTCAATGGGGCTCAATCGCTCAAAGAAAAAAAATGAGGATTTAATCAATGCTCCAATGCCAGGTTTGGTTCTAAAGGTTTTAGTTGAAAAAGGGCAATCTGTCACTAAAGGCGAAGCATTGCTCGTACTAGAAGCGATGAAGATGGAAAACGTAATTAAATCTCCTCATGATGGAGTCATCGAAGATATTTTTGTAGTAAATAAAGATAAGGTAGACAAGGGTCAACTCTTAGTAAAATTTTTATCTTAGAAAATTCATTCTTATAAGTTATCTTTTGCTTCAGAGACCCAATTTGGAGCTTTATTCATGCCTTGACGCAATAATAAATTTAACTGTGCTGCATGATGTTGAACATGTCTCATATTGTAAAATAAGAGTTCTAAAAATGTATAATCTTTATAACCGTTTTGCCATCGCTGCATTGCTATTTCTTCTGTAAGATGTTGGATTACAGAATGACATTTTTTGCGATTGAATCGCAAGTATATAAGGAGTTCTTCTTTCGTGTAAACGCGCTCAGGCATTGCACCAGAAGGATCGAATTCTGACAATGTAAATGGCTCGGGAGGCGCAAAAGAATTGTGCTCAATGGTGAGATAGTAATCCAAAAAAAATAAGCAGTGATAGGCATTATACCAAAATTTTTCCCGATTGTCCCAAAGGACTTCTGGACAAAGTGTGATTGCATTCTCTAACATATCCACACTGGCTCCAAATTGTCTCCAGAGCAATTCTTTACATTCTACGATCATGTCTAAAAAAGTTAATAAAAATAATGTTTTTCTTAGCCCAATAATGGAAAATATCTGTCTCTTACAATGTTGAAATGCCAACGTTGATGACCAACTAATGTAAATCCTAAAGCTAATGCAGAATATCGATTTCCATTATATGCATTTCCCAATTCATGCAACATCTCTGGAGTAAATGCTTCAAACATTTTAATTACCATCTTGCGACTCAAAAGCATTTCTTCTATGAGGTCTTCCAAGGTTCTTCTTGATGTATATGCATGATTTGCGAATGAGTCTTCATCAAATGAAAGCATTGCTTGCTTATCTCCTCTTGCAATAGACAGAATCCTATAAGTAAAAACTTTCTCTGTATCGAGAATATGCTGAAGTACATCCTTGGTAGTCCATTTACCGATTTCATATACTTGATCTTTTAATGCCTTCCATTTTTCTACTGGCATGGATTCTATTTCTTCAATACTTTTGTGCAATGTATCCAATATTGATACACCATCTTCGCATTGATTGATATATCGATCAAAATAATCGGGCATATGCTTTATATCTGATATATACATCATCTTTAGTTTTTTACGAGTATTGAGCTTGCAATCAAAGTTCTATTTTTTTCATTCGTCAAGCGCAAAAAATAATATCCCGAAGGAAATTCATTTGTATTGATTTGATAAGAATGATTACCTGTTCCTAAATGTTGCAATAATCTTGTGTAAACTACTTGTCCAAGATGATTCGCTATTTGCAATTGAACATTTGTATTTTCTTGCAAAGAAAATTGAATATCTGCATATTCATTACAAGGATTTGGAGTAATTGACATTACACTCTCTAATGCAACTTCTTCATTTTTGAATGAAGTTGTGTTTGATTTGCCTGTTACTGTGTGCATGGAATATGGAGTGAGTGTAAGACTAATTTTATTGGTAGAAGGTATTGTAAATGTTGATTCTTGCCAGTATAAATTTTCTCTAGATGTATAGGATTTAAAGATTTGGTTTGCACTATTTGGAATTGTAATTTCAACTGTTTGTGATGTACTCGCAGTGTTGATCAAAACGATCGTATTTACTTTGGTACTATCGTGAAAGTATGCACTCGAAAGCACTGATGCATTTCCAGTTTGGACCAGATTTACCCTAGAAGCATTTGGTCTGATGAATTTAAAATAATGTTTTGCTGCGACATATTTAGGCGAACGAGCTGCGGTAGCTTGATTAGTCAATCCATGATCAGATACATTTCCAGCATCATCGCTATCTGAAAATGTCCAATAAATCCAAGCGCTCTCCAAACCATTAACCAAGGCTTGGTGGATACGAATACCGATACCTAATCCTCCTCCACCAGGAAATCCAGTCTTGGGAAATATCCAATCTCGATTTTCACCCGAAGTTTCTGTCATCCATGATTTTTTATTATATGATTTGAACCCTTTCACATTGGCAGGAATGCCTGCCGCAGGGCTTGTCGTCCATCCATTGACCCACCAATTCCATTGCTGTGGATTGGATCCAGCAGCTGTGACTCCGTCATTTGCATACCCATGAACACAGAAAAAATCAACAGCTTGGCTAGCTAAAGGGTCATTGGCAATGTTGCTTAGATATTGCAAATTCTTGTGAACCGGCCCTCCGTATTCCCACATTCCATAAGCATCACCACCCAATAAATCTTCTGGTCCCATGATTCGAATATTCTGCAACTCGGGATGTTTGTTGAATTCGGCTCTTATTACTTTTAAGGCTGTGATGTATTGTGAAGAAAGTGGATAGGTCATACTATTGTAAAATACCTCAAAATTGAGCTCGTTTTGTATGCTAATCGCATAAAAATTCACCTTATGAAATCGTTGATATCCTAGAATATAAGCTGCAGTGCTCCTAGCAAATTGGGTTAAAGAGCTAGTATTGGCAACTCCATCATGAAAAACAGCCAAAGGAGTATTGCTTACATCCAATTTACCACCTGCGAAATTCCCACCCCAAATAAAAGGCCATGGAGAATTAATCACAGGCCCAGGCCACCAATTTTCCGGATATAGGTTGCCAGAAGACACTTTTACCCAAGGCAGGGGTGACCAAATAGAACCGATGAGTTTGAAATCTCCTAATGCAGATTTCCTCTTTATTCCTTCAGAGATTACACTATTGGCTGAATACACGAAAAATTGTAGATTCGAGTCAATGTTTGGCTTCATAACTGCTATGGGTGCTCTGCGACCTCCAAAAACTCTTGTATAATCAGCAGGGTCTTTATATGTCCGCACTCTATTGTTCTCTGGACCATTTGGGTTAGCGGGATCTTCTAGATTAAATACACTTTTGACACTTGATCCCATAAACCATGGAGAATTGTAGCTTAAGTCAGAGTATGGAGCTCTAAGTTTTGGTGTGAGATCGACTCTATAAATACTTGCTTCTATATCTTGATAAAAAAGATCTAGGAACCACTGTTGATTGATCGATGCATCACTTTGATGTGCGCCAAAACCATCTATAATTTGATGTTTTGTATTGGGCTCAACTCTAATCACTGTATTAGATTGACTAGTAAGATTGTACGTCCAAAATAGCAAAATACAGCTTTGAATTAATAGATTTTTCATTGTGCTGAGATTTAATTTGGACAAAATTAAACGCTTTGATTGGATTTTAATCAAAATATAAATGCTTATGCTGTTTTCAATAAAAGACTTCGGATTTAACTATATTTTACCTAGGATATCGATTGAATTATTATAGTAAAGGACTTTAGAGCAAAATTCATTACTTTTGCGGTCATTCGTGTTGCATGAGAGTAGGTATCATTTTTGGAGGATCGTCGCGGGAAAGAGAGATTTCATTTGCTGGTGGAAGGACAGTATATGATAATTTGAATAAGACATTATTCACACCGCTTCCGTTGTTTTTAGATAGTCTTGGAAATATAATTGAACTCGATTGGCCTTATTTGTATAAAGGAACGATACGTGATTTTTATCCTCCTGTTCAGTTTATTCCAAAGAGTGAATCAGAATATCAGATTTATGCAGAAAGTTTACCACATTTGACTACTTCTGAAATTGAAGAAATGATTTCAAAAGTTGGTAAAAAAGTGACGCTTTCTGAATTAAAGTCGAAGATAGACTTTGCTTTCCTTTGCCTTCATGGAAGTTTTGGCGAAGATGGTCAGATTCAAGGGATATTAGAATATTTAAAAATACCATATACAGGTTCTGGAATCTTACCATCAGCGATTGGGATGGACAAAAGCTTTCAGAAAAAAATGATGGAACACGCTGGTTTTTCAGTGCCACAAGTAATCGTATTGTCGAAAGAAAAATGGAGACAGCAAGAACTTCAACAGTTGTACCACAAAATTGAATCGGAGATAGGATTTCCATGTGTCATACGACCAGCCAATCAAGGATCTTCTATTGGTGTATCTATACTTTCGAGTGAAGCACTGATTACAGATTTGGATCGGGCGATGCATCTCGCTTTTTTTTGCTTTAGTTGGGAAAAAGAAGCTTGGACTTTATTGTCGCAAGATGCAAAGCAAAAATTCATTAAAACCCATTCTGATATTCGCGAAGGTCTAGGATTGCCTATTAAAATATCCTATCAGTGGATTTATACACCGACAGAATTACTTCATTTTTTAGAAAATACATCTGAAGAAAAATTATTTCTTGAAAGTAAATATACTGAGACTAAAATTATTGTAGAATCATTTATACAAGGGAGAGAGTTTTCATGTATTGTCATTCGCGATGAATTTGGTTCAGCGATTGCACTTCCTCCAACGGAAATTATCAAAGGGCAACAACTCTATGATTATCGTTCGAAATATCTTCCTGGGCTATCTCGAAAAGTTACACCAATAGAAATCGAAGATCAATCTATTCAGAATATCAGAAATGAATGTGTTCGATTATTTGAATTATTTGAGTTTAATACTTATGCTCGAATCGATGGATTTATTCAAGCCAATGGAACGATATTTTTGAATGATCCGAATACAACATCCGGTATGTTGCCATCCTCTTTTTTCTTCCATCAAGCAGCTGAAATAGGATTGAATCCATCACAGTTTTTAAGCTACATTATTCGAACATCAATTTGGGAAAGAATTCAAAAGCAAATTGAATTTTCAAATAATGAAACCTTGTTAAAAAATTTGGATGATGCTATTCAGCAGATGAAACAAACCAATCAAAGCAGACGTCCAGTCGCAGTGATTATGGGTGGCTACTCTTTCGAACGACATATCTCAATGGAGAGTGGCAGAAATATTTATGAAAAATTATCAAGTTCAGATAAGTATATTCCAATACCAGTTTTTTTGAAAGGCAATCCTGACTCTATGGAATTAATCCAAATTCCGATTCATTACATGCTGAAAGATAATGCAGATGATATAAGAGATAAAATCAATGACGATAAAGTTCATCCAGCCATTCAAACTATTCGTCAAGAATGCCAATTATTGCTTAAAAAATATAGCAGTGAAGACTATAGTTTCCAACCCAAAAAACTTAGTTTTCAAGAGCTAAAAGAGAATAATTATTTTGCTTTTATTGCATTGCATGGTAGACCAGGTGAAGATGGCACTGTGCAAAGAGAATGTGAAAAATATGGTATTCCTTATAATGGAAGTGGACCAGATTCTTCTATGATTACGATCCATAAATACAATACCTTACAGTTGTTAAAGGAACATGGTTTTCCAGTTGCAAAACAACTTTTGATGACTAAAGAAAATTATGCAGTGCAAAGAGATTCTTTCTTAAATCAAGTATTCTCTGAGTTCAATTTTCCATTCATCGCAAAACCTGTTGATGATGGTTGTAGCAGTGCGGTAAAAAAAATAAGTTCAAAAGAAACATTTGCTCAATATTTAGATCTTTTGTTTCGAAATGACGCTGCAATTTCTGATGTGGAGAGACAGCAATTATCACTCGAATGGAATGAAGAGTTTCCACAAAAAAATGAAGTGCTCATCGAAGAGTTAATCTCTAAAAAAGACTGCATACAGTTTTTGGAAATTACTGGAGGAATGCTTACACATGGCAATCGTAAAAGTTTTTCTTATGAGATTTTTGAACCTTCAGAGGCATTGAGCAGCGGAGAAGTTTTGAGTTTGGAAGAAAAATTTTTAGCTGGAGAAGGTCAAAATTTGACACCACCGCGCTTTGGAAAAAATCAAGAGGAATATCAACAGATAGCAAGCCAAGTAAAAGCTTCCCTTTTACAGGTAGCAAAAATTTTAAATATCCAAGGATATGCTCGAATCGATGCCTTTGTAAGAATATATGATGATCTTAAGGCAGAGACGATTATTATTGAAGTAAATTCACTTCCTGGAATGACACCAGCTACTTGTATATTTCATCAGACAGCAATCAATGGATATAAGCCATATGATTTTATAGATAAAATAATAGAATTCGGTACAAATGAATCAAACTGATAGTAAATTTAAATTTTCAGAGCTGCTTGATTTTATCAAAAGCAGAATATTTCGATACACCATCATACGTATTGGAATTTTATTTGTTATATTATGGTTGTTGAATTCATTTTTTCTGAACTTCTATACGAATCATGGACAGAAATTGACCATTGCAAAATATGAAGGAATTGAAGTGAATAAAGCAAAAAAACATGCTTTAGCAAAAGGCTTTGAAATTCAAATAACGGACTCAATACATCTTGTCGGAAAGCCGGGAGGAATAATTATTTCACAAGTACCAAAACCAAAATCAATAGTAAAACGTGGCCATAAAATCTATGTTACGACGACAAGGTATCAAGCTGACATTATTATGTCGAGCAACCTACCAGATTTGTATGGAAAAAAATTGGAACATAAAATTCCTGAACTAAACAATTCATTTGATCTACGTGCAAATATCATCGGCTATGAATATGATTCCGGTCCAGAAGGGCATATATTAAAAGTGTATTATAAAAATCAATTGGTATTGGATGCAAAAAGTAAAAATGCCAATATCGCTTTATTCAAAGGAGATACTTTACATTTCATCGTATCAAATAAAAATGGTGGTGATGTAGAAATTCCAGATTTGAAATGCAAGACATTAGCTGAAGTAAAATTTATATTGAGTGCTTCTGATATCGATGTAGGACAGATCGAAGAGTCAGGAGAGATCACTGATATCAACAATGCATATGTTATAAGCCAATACCCAGAATACAGCAGTTCTTCAAAAATGAAAATGGGTAGCAAAATGAATCTAACCTTACAACAAGCAAAGCCAGAAAATTGCGAGTAAATATGTAGTAGGATTTGCTATTGTTACTTTAGTAATCAACTTAAAAATTAATTTTTAGATCAAAACGTAGTTCTCTGCGTTTCAGAAATGAATAACAAACTTTTTTTAGAAATTCATGGAAATTCTTCTCAACCTTAGGCCTAGTATTACCAAACTGCCTTCAGAATATGAAGAGGATATTCCATTGCTTGGGATAGGAGTTTGTTTGGAGCCAGAATTTGATTATTTGGGACGCGCCAATCAGTACAAAATGTATCTCCTCAATGATAGTTGGGATGATGTGATGATCGATTTTAAATGGTGGAGAGCCGATCTGATGACGACTCATGCTCATGGAAAATTAATCGCAATGAGTGCTGTAGAAATGAGCACTTTTTCGAAAGAAATTTTTGATTCAAAAGCTGAACTTAAGACAGAGATCAAACACAAACACTTTCCGAAACCTATCGAAAAATCTTTAAAGCCCAATACCTCTGCATTGTTCTCTAACACTCATTTTATTCGAATCATAAATGACAGGCCAATGCATTTTTTATCTTTGTTTCAAATCGCGGAATTGACAAAAAATCCATATTATAAAGCATCAAAAACTATGGATGTCGATTTGTCCCCTCTTCATGACTTTCCCAATCAAAAGAATAAACCCAAAAAAATAAATACACGAAATGAAATCATTGAATTGTCTGCGTTTCAACTTGAACTGGATTTACATTACGACGAAAAAATAAATAAGAGTAGGCAGAAGTACATCATTGAAGAGCAGATGAGCAAATTTCAAGAATATATAGCCAAAGCCATACGATTTAAAA
Organism: Saprospiraceae bacterium; assembly: GCA_016722295.1. Classification (GTDB taxonomy): domain Bacteria; phylum Bacteroidota; class Bacteroidia; order Chitinophagales; family Saprospiraceae; genus Vicinibacter. Next base: position 332,291 of record JADKGL010000026.1, on the reverse strand, counting down.
TAGCACAAGTCCGAATCATACACGGGAAAGGCCAAGGAATTTTGAAATCAAGGATTGAAGAAGAACTAAAATACAATGAATTGGTCAAACGAATCAGTTCAAGTGGCGATGGAGGGAGCAGTATAATTGAGTTTTATGTTTAAGTTCAAAAATTAAGTCAAAACTGTTTTAGTAAATTAATAATTCAACAATACAACTTTTTTAGAATGTATATATGGTATACTATTTTCAGGATTTACTATTTTGGCAACATAAAGTCCCCTTGGAAGAACTAAATTAATTTTTGCAGAACTAATATCTGTGGTGCGATAAACCAAAATGCCTAAATCAGAAAATATTTGTAATTCAAATTTCCTATTTATTAATTCTTCGCTTAAGTCAACGGTAATATTGCCATCTATAGATGGGTTAGGGTAAATATTAAATTTTAGTTTATTATTTATACCTGTTACTAGGGTTAAATTCGACTTCTTTATACATCTGCATGGCAGATATTGATCACTAGATTTAGCGATTGCTTGAGTTAAAAAAGTATCAATTCTTATTGTTCCATTCGTTGATCCATCAAAAAATACTGTAATACCTTTAACTATTAGTGAATCAATTAATTTATAAAACTCGCCTCTACCAAAATTATAATAACTTCCTAATGCATTTACTCCAGATGGAACAATTGAAAGTCCAGAAGAATTTGATCCCCCGTATTGTTGAGAAATAACTTTATCTGAAACATAATTGTATGCTCCTTTCCAAAGCCATGTGGTATCGGCGTTTAAACTTAACATTAATTGATGCCATTCATTAGGTGTAGGAATAAGAAATCCAGATGGACATATTCCTTGAATCCTCTTTGTGGTTTCATTTTTAGTGAGTCCTGAAAAATTGTATAAAAGCCCAAAAGTGTCAATATTTAGACAATTGCCGTTAGCACATTTATAATCTGTGCTTTTAACAGGATTCCCGTCTGAATAAAACTTGGATCGTATATTACTTGTTAACCAAGTTTGATTACCAATCTGTACGGTATCATAAATATTGCCTTCAAAATCTTTTATTTGGCAACATAAATTATCTATACATAAAATTATAAATAGAAATAAAAATAATCTACATTTCATAAAATTGATTTATTAATTTGAACAATTCAATGAATTCAATCTTGGATTTCCAACTTCAGTGTCGAAACTCAGTCGATTCACTCCTTCAGTCGAATCCAATGGATCTAGTGGTCCAAATTCATAGCCAAACATCCAGTTGAAGTCGTATTTTTGTGCGAGGATATATAGACTTAGACAAAGGAAAAATAAAATGAAAAGACTCTTGTGTTTCGACATCATATTATTTTTTGATGAAAGGGATCTATGCTCTAATATTCAACAAGCATCGCCAAATATAAAAATTAGTTACTTAATCACAAAACTAATTTAACAATTGCTTTTATTTAGACTCCAACAAATTACAAAATATTGGAATTTGATTAAAATATTAGTAAAACGCAAAAGACAATAACTCGCAACAATTTTTCAAGTATAAACGTTTGTACAGCGATAAAATGAATTTTTATTTTAGGATAAAAATTGATTCGTCAAGTAAACCTAATAGTATTACATGCAATTCAAATCAGACGTAGAAGGAATAGACGCCTTGTCTTCCTCATATCAAGATCTCCAAACGGAGATTTCAAAAGTCATCGTTGGTCAAAAGGATGTCGTTAAGGCTACTTTAATATCTTTATTTAGCAATGGCCATAGTTTGCTCGTAGGAGTACCTGGACTAGCTAAGACTTTATTGATCAATACTATAGCTCAAGCTTTAGATCTAGACTTCAAAAGAATTCAATTCACACCCGATTTGATGCCCTCTGATATCACAGGTTCTGAAGTCTTAGACGAGGATCGAAAATTTAAATTCAATAAAGGGCCATTGTTTGCAAATATTTTGTTGGCTGATGAAATCAATCGTACGCCTCCAAAGACTCAGTCAGCTCTTCTTGAAGCCATGCAAGAACGTAAAGTAACTGTTGCTGGTGTAAATCATATATTGCCGAGTCCTTTCTTTGTTTTGGCTACACAAAATCCAATCGAACAAGAAGGAACTTATCCATTGCCCGAAGCTCAGTTGGATCGCTTTATGTTTAATATTCCATTGGGCTATCCCAACTATCAAGAAGAACTTACGATCGTAAAACAAACGACTTCTGATCATAAACCAGCTGTCAAAAATGTATTGAATGGAAGCCAAATTCTAGCATTTCAAGCCTTGGTACGGAAGATCCCAATAGCGGATAATGTGTTGGAATATGCAGTTTCATTAGCTTCTAGAACCAGACCGAATACGGATAAAGCGACCAAAGAGGTTAACTCTTATGTAAGTTGGGGAGCTGGACCTAGAGCCTCTCAAAATTTAGTATTGGGAGCTAAATGTCATGGTGCTTTGCGTGGAAAGTATTCTCCAGATATTGAAGATGTACAAGCTATAGCAGCATTAGTACTTCGCCATCGTATCGTATTGAATTATAAGGCTGAAGCTGATGGTTTGAATGTGGATAAATTGATCAATACAATTCTATAATTGGAGTCTACTTAGGGTCTGCTTAAATACTTTAATTGCTCTATAATTGAGGCTTTTATGTTGAATTCTTTATTTTGACATACTAGTATTTTACAAAAAATCCTTAAAAAATTGTGCACTTCTTTTGATTAATATTTTGCGAGGTATTGCAAAATCAGTTTTCTTAGTCTAAATAAGTTCATTTTCTTTGAGGCTGACTTAAGGATAAGTCAGTTCTCTCCTTATCGAGTGATTTTGTATCACTCGATAGCCAGTCGTTCATCCAAAGAAAACGAACCAAAAGAAAGGGCACTTTTTCAAAGGCATTTTTGCTACGCAAAACCGTAATATAAATTCTAAATTGGCTCCAAGGCTTCGCCAATTCTTAACGAATTTATATTACTATGCTGTTGAAAAAGATTTAATTTTAATTTTGAGCAAGCTCCAACTGTATTTCAAGTAATTTTTCAAGCTCTGCTTTTTGAATTTGTGAGATCTCTCCGAGATCCATGATAGATTCATAATTTTTTAGCCTTTGGGTAAGAGAAAAATGGATTCTTTTTGCTCCAGTAGTTCTTAGTATTTCTTGAATATTACTTGCATTGACTCCTGCGCCAGGCATTACTTCTATTCTATCATTGGCTTGAACGATGAGCTGTTTTAGCTTTTCAGCGCCTAAATGTGCTGATTGTTTGCCACCCGAAGTCAGCACTCTATCTATGCCGCAATCAATTAGACTTTCCAAAGCACTGCTTTGATCGGAGATATCATCAAATGCTCTATGAAAACATAGTTTGCATATAGGAGCTTTACTTTTTATTATTGATAAGAAATCGAAATCAACTTGATTTTGCTCATCAAGGCAGCCAAATACGATTGTGTCCATTCCGCAATCAACAAAAAGCTGAATTTCGTCCAATATTAATGTCTTTTCAGGTGAATTATACACGAAATTACCCGGTCTTGGACGAATTAATACTGAAATTTCCCCTTTGAAAATATCCCTACTTTGTTTCAAAAAACTAAGACTAGGACTAATGCCACCAATAGATAATACATTACAAAGCTCAATGCCATGTAATTGGTAGTTTTGTGCTAATTGGACAGCATCAATAGTTGATGTACAAAGTTCGTAGGTTATACTACGAGCTTGCATAGATTTATTTGAAAGTGTTGAATCTTGACTCTACGACTTCCCAATTCAAAACATTGAAAAAATTCGCGAGGTAATCTGCTCTGCGGTTTTGATATTGCAGATAATATGCGTGCTCCCACACATCGATACCGATGATAGGAGTGCCGCCACATCCGATAGTTGGCATAAGCGGATTGTCTTGATTTGGCGTAGAACAAACTTCTAGTTTGCCACCTTTATGCACACAAAGCCAGGCCCAACCTGAACCAAAGCGAGTCATTGCTGCTTGGCTCAATTTTTCTTTTAGGCCATCAAAAGAACCGAATTGTTCATTTATAGCTAGAGCTACATTGCCCGAAGGATTTCCCCCTCCATGTGGAGAAAGTAAGGTCCAGAATAAACTGTGATTGTAATGACCTCCACCATTGTTGCGCACAGGCATATTTGTCAAGTCCAAATTTGCCATTAGTTCTTCAATGCTCATTGCATCCATTGGAGTATCTTTTATCGCATTGTTTACATTTGTAACATATGCGGCATGATGTTTTCCATGGTGAATTTCCATGGTTTTAGTATCAATATTTGGCTCTAAAGATTGAACGGGATACGCTAATTCTGGAAGTGTAAATGACATAATTTTCTATAATTAATTGACGTAAAATTAGCTTAGCTTTCAATACAAAGAGATGAAAAGTCAAAATATTTTTTTACTAGGAGAATTATGCTTAAATTGAAGAATAAAATTTAGCTAACTTGTGTTTCAACCAATTTTGATTTGGATTTATTGTAAAATGGGTAATAGATGACAGTCGAAACGATCAAGATCACGCCTATATAAAAACTTACATTGAGATTCTTGTAATCATGTAAGAATAGAGCAGCAAACAAAATACCGTAAACTGGTTCTAAATTAAAACAAAGCATTGCTGAAAATGCACTGAGATGCTGCAATGATTTTACAACCAAAACAAAAGCGACAATGGTACAGAATACTGAGAGGATGATGAGATAAATCCAATCATCTCCCGATGGTAAAAATGCTACTGTCGGATTGTAATAATGATAAAATGGTAAGAATAAACTTATAAAACACCAGACACTAAATAATTCTATCCATGTGATCTGCATCGAAGTCCCTTTGGTAATATGCTTTTTTATTAAGCGTAGCAAATATGGCTGAAAAAATAGAGGCGATGATACCAACTAAAAAACCTAGTTGAAATTGAATCGAAATATTCTGAACAATGAGCAACATTCCAGGAATAATCGCAATGCCAATAAAAATATCAGATCGATTCCATTTGTTTTTATTGATTAAGGTTTCACATATCGTAGTAAATACAGGAATGGTCGCTAAGCAAATCATAGCTACTGAAGAATTCGATAGCTTTATCGCGCCGTAAAAACAGATCCAGTGTATTGCGACCAAGATACCAATGAAAAAAAAAGTCAAAAAGTCCTTTCTTCTTGGAAGCTTTAACTCCTTAGTCAAATAGAGTATGGGAATGAGTCCAATCCACGTAATTAAAGCTCTCCACCACACCAAAGTAATCGCAGGTAAATCTATGACTGCACCAAGAATACCTGTAAAGCCAAATAAAAACACAGCAAAATGTAGACTTAAATAAGATTTTTGCTTGATATCCATGGTTTGTTTAAAAGAAAGCAAATGTAGTGAAAAGTTTTATACTCTTCTTAGAGCTTTACGATCTTACATGCGAATTCATTTAACAACAGCCGCTATTCGGACTGCAACAGCTAACAATTTGTTCTTTCAAATCTACAAATTTTTGTTTAAGCTGATCTACACCGATTCCACATGCATCTGTAGCTAAACATGCTGTATTTAGATTTTTTAGAACAAATTCTTTTCCATCAAATTGAAGTGCAAATTTGCTGATGCTTTGACCTTGGTATTCTACCTCTATTTCTACATTCTCCAATGCAATTTTTTGTTCTGATAATTCGATTATCTTCAGAAGTTTGGCCGGCTCTAGTCGATGCCACACATCTATGGATTCCCACAGCTGTAAACTCGCTTTCTTTTCGTGACGCACAGTGCCACCACAATCGATAAAACGCTTTTCAATTTGACCAACTTCTGTGATATGAAAGTGACTCGGTATTTTATTACCATCTTCCATTCTAAATACAAGTTGTTCGACTTGCGTAAGTGTATTTTTTAATTCTTGTATAGTCATATAGTAAAAATTTAGCAACATTTTATTTTATCTAAGCTTAAACTGGATACACATTTACTCACAAATTTCATGACTTTTGCTAGATTTTGTTTTTGTAAACAGTAACATTTTGAATTTCCTTCTATAGTTCCTTGAATGATACCTGCTTGTTTTAGTTCTAAAAGATGTTGTGAGATTGTAGACTGAGATAGCGGCAATTCTTCAACTAAATCATTGCAGATACATTGATCGACTTTCAACAAATACTCAACAATAGCAATTCGGGCAGGATGGCCCAATGCTTTTAATATCACAGCAAGCTCATTCTGCATTTTCGAATATTGTTCAGTTTTTGTCAATCCCATAAACTTAAGTTTATTTGTATATTGCAATATTACGATAATAAATTGGAATCAAAATCGCAATAGTAAAAATTTAACATTTTTATATGATTTGGAATGCCGATGCCAAGTAGAAATGTCAAATAAAATAGTGAAAAGTTCGGGCTATCAAACAGTTTTGTAATTACTTTAATAATAAGTTCTCATTAAATATAGGTAATTTAGAAACTTTTATTGCCTAATAAATGTGTCTAATATACTAAGTTTTTGAATTTTAAATAAACACATTTTTAATTATTGTATTCCAGTTTTTAAATTTAAATTAGCCTTAAGTATTTAAAAGTTACTCTTCTTTAACCCTTCTGTTCATTTTCTTTGCATGCCCAAAGAAAACGAACCAAAAGAAAGGGCACAAGCTGTCCAAAGGATTGGACAGTTCTTTCGTTATCGAGTGAAATCATTCACTCGATTGCTTCGCACCACTTCATTCATTCAAAGGATTTTTGCTACGCAAAACCGTAATATAAATTCTAAATTGGCTCCAAGGCTTCGCCAATTCTTAACGAATTTATATTACTATGCTGTTGAAAAAGATTTAATTTTATTTTAAGCAAGCCATAAATAATCAAAAAGCTGTAACTTTGCACTATAAAAATCGAATCATTTGGCACAAAGCGAGATTGTATTAAATATTGAGAATATCGACCCTTTACATTTGTATGGTGAAAATAATATAAAATTTAATTTATTAAAAAAAGCCTACCCCGAATTAACGTTCACCAATCGTGGGTCACAGATAAAAATCATTGGAGATAAAAAAGACAGCCAAGAGGCAAAATCCAAGGTAGAATGGATGGTGAGAATTCTGAAAGAAAAAAATGAATTGACCGTTCATGCTGTGGAAGATCTATTGGCAGGAGTGTCTCCATTTGCAGCCAAAATATCCATGAGTGAAAATAATAAACTCATCCTTCATGGTAGAGATGGGAGATCAATTTATGCAAAAACGAGAAATCAGCAAGTTCTAGTTGATGCTGTAGAGACCAACGATATTTCATTCGTCATTGGTCCTGCAGGAACTGGAAAAACCTATACAGCAGTTGCTTTAGCGGTACGAGCATTAAAGAACAAGGATGTCAAGAAAATCATTTTGACAAGACCAGCAGTAGAAGCTGGAGAGTCTTTGGGTTTTTTACCAGGCGACTTAAAGGAAAAGATTGATCCATACTTACGACCATTGTATGATGCATTGGATGATATGATTCCAGCAGAAAGATTGACGCAGTTTATGGAATCACGAGTGATTGAAATCGCTCCACTAGCATTTATGCGAGGGAGGACTTTGGACAATGCATTTATCATCTTGGATGAAGCGCAGAACTGTACGCCATTGCAATTAAAAATGTTTCTTACGAGACTAGGTCCATCAGCTAAAGCGATCATTACTGGAGATTTGACCCAAATTGATTTGCCCTATAGCCAAAAGTCAGGGCTAAAAGATGCTACCTATAGACTACAGAATATACAAGGTATAAAGACAGTTTACCTTAGTCGCGAAGATGTCGTACGACACAGATTGGTAAAAGAGATCTTGAAAGCTTATGAAAATGAGCAAAGCCCTAAGCCACAGATACAAGCCGAGAAAACAGAAGAGGAATAGTAAATTAAAATTATCCGAAATAAATTATTGCGGCTGAATAGGATTCTGAAGATCTGCTGGATCAACAGTGCCAGTACCCGCCATAATGGCAGCTAGAATACAAAGTATAAATAGGGCAGCAGCCAAATACCAAGTTAGCTTTTCAATAAAATCTGCTGATTTTGCTGCACCAAACATTTGGTTAGCTCCAGAGCCGAATGTAGCATCTATACCACCACCTTTAGGGTTTTGAATCAAAACTACAGCGATCAATAACACACATGTAACTGCTATAAGTATTGTAATTAACGTCAACATATTCCCTATTTTTTAAGGTTTTTAATAAGAAGCGCAAAGGTAGTACTTTTTTCTGGATATTTCAAAGATAATTTTCCATACATTTCGATCGCTTTATCTATAAATCCTTGATTTACATATAGTTCTGCTAAAGTTTCAGAGACTACTTCTTCGCTTAGCTTGTTGCTTGCTTCGATTACTTGAGCGATATCGTCTTTTTTTGTGCTCGCTTTTTTACTTATTGGTGCTGCTTTTGGGGCTATCGTCTTAGTTTTTTCTGGTATTTCATTGGTTTCTTTCAAGTGCAACAACCAGCTATAAAAATCTTGATTCTTCGAATCTTGTTGATTAAAATAAACATTTTCCATTGTAGGCGGATCAATGACTAAAATTTCAGGTGTATCGATTATTTCGCTATTCACTATGATTTTATCATCATTTGTAGAGATGTCTTCTGACTGAGAATCGATTATATCCAATTCCTGAGCTATTTCTACTTCTGCAGAAGATATTTGTTCGATTTCGGTTGGAAGAGGAACAAGATATTCTTCATTGAGGATGACTTCTTCTTTGATTTCATCGAGTTGGACCTCATGGAAGCTTTTAATTGGTTCATTTTTTACATTCCATTCATTCCAAAACCTAGACATATAATAAGGGACATCAGGTAGTCTTAGTTTAATATCATTTGTAATGTATTCATCATTGGAAGTCAGCCAATAACTTGCATTCAAAGGGTATAGCTTCTGTTTTATTTGAGCATCTTGAATGAATTGATCATTTGAATTGGGTAACGGCATGATGTTGCAAAAATAGAAAAAAAGAAGCAGCCAACGCAGCGTTTTAGAAGAATTAAGATTTTATCACTAAATTTGGGTATTAAGTCTCACATAATGAAACGATTTATATATATAATATTAGGATGTTTACTATGTTTAACAGCTTGTCGAAAAGATCAGTTTAACAACACAACTACAGACACAGAATATCCTCCATTGACCACATCGAAGTTAAAACGAATCTATGGTACTGTTGTTGATGAAAATGGTAACCGTCTCGATGGTATAAAAATTGTTTGCAGAAACAAAGTTCATCTGAGTGGAAAAAATGGCAGTTTTGATTTTGAAGAATATATCTCAACGGAAAGGGAAATTCTAAAAATCCAAGGGACTAATTTTTATACTTCCTTTATCTATATTCAATCTTCGGGAGAAGGTGATTTTATTCTGATGCCTCAATTATCCCAAAAATATTTGGGTCATACTATAAATACAAATCAACGAAAACTAGTAACAATTCAAAAAGAGTGTAATCTTAGTTTTTATAATGATGATTTTATAAAACAAGATGGAAGCACATATCAAGGCTCAATCAACTTTGATTTTCAAGTAAAGCCAGGAACTGAATTAAAGTATTACCAAATGCCAAATGATCGATTGGCTCTCTATAATGATAAAAAAGTAGTCTTGGCAGATTTGCCAATTGTGTCAACCGAAGCCATCGGTGATAATAAAACGAAACTTGAATTTCGCAAACCAGCTAAATTGGAAATTCCGATTACAATTAAAAAATATAATTTCGGAACCGATAGCATTTTTTTATGGAAATTTCGAGAATCCGATGGAATCTGGGAAAAAATTTCCACAGTCGAAATTCAAACAGACAAGGTCATTGCACTCTTACCAACATTCGGTATTTATACAGTCTCTCCGCCATTGGACTATTCGACAGTAAGTGGGCAATTTCAAGGAATAAGCAAATTTGAATTTTTACAATATGAATTTACTTCTACACAAAGCACTATTCAAAATTTTCTTACAGATGCCGGGTCTTTTGATATAAAAGTACCAATCAATATTCCTTATAAAGCGATCCTACGAAATGAGCTTAACCAAAACTTATATCAAGTAAATGAAACCATTTACAATCGGAATATAAGTCAGCGAAATATAAACTTAATACAAGAAAAATGTGTGTCAATGGATTTTACTATTTCCAATTGCTCCTTTTTAATAAATGAAATCAGTCATAGCTTGATCATAAGAGAAAAAGGAAAAATTGCAGATCTTTTTTTTCAATTTGAAAACCAAAATACATTTCTAAAAACATTCAAACAAAGCGAAACAGATCAATTTTCTATTTTTTTGATGAGTCAAAATAAACAAACTATCCTTAGAAACACTCCAAAAATTTTGAAAAATGCAGATCTATTATCAAAAAATATAATCGAAGTGTGCAATAATAATAGTGGACAAGCACACATGAAATTAAAAAATAGTAAAACAGGTACAACTATTTATCACTACTTACCTTTCACTTCAATTCAAGCCGATACGATTAGCAACAGCACTGTAGAATTAAATATTGTACTTCGAGATCCATACAATACTAGTGATGAGGGTATATATTCTGCTACTATAAATATTATTAATGGTAGTATCATACACATGAATCCAATAATTCAAAAGGCCAAATTAGGATCTCCTGATTTTGATTTTGATTTTACATTCAAGCCTTCCACCACTGCCAATATTAGTAGATCCAGCACAATAACAAATCAAATTTATATCAATATTAATAATTTAGATATCAGAGATAATTTAAATAATGAATATAACGGAAGTATCTCAGGTTATTTTTTTACAAATTAAATCTGGCAGAATTGTATAATGGAATTTAATGCTGAAATTTTTGAGCGATATGTGCATAAAGTCTATGCACTGTGTAGAAAATATACATCAGATATTTCTACCGCTAAAGATTTTATGCAAGAGTGTTTTATGCACATTCAAGAAAATTTTCACAAATATGATCCAGAAAAAGGTAATCTGGATGGATGGATATTCCGAGTGAGTACGAATGTTGTATTAAAAGAACTGGGGAAAAGTAAAAAAATACCATTGGATTCACTCACTGAAAATCATAGTGAAATTCAAGATGAAATAAATGAACTGGAGCAAATTAATCCTGCTCAATTAATGTCTGCACTAGAACAATTACCTGTAGGTTACAAACAAGTAATAACTATGTATATCCTCGAACATAAATCTCATAAAGAGATTGCGCAATCACTTAAAATAACAGAATCTAGTTCACGGTCTCAATTGACAAGAGCTAAGGTTTATTTAAAAAAGCTAATAATTAATTCAGAATATGGAAGAGTATAATCCTATCGATTGGGGAAATATAGATGGGGTAAAATCAGAAATCGATGTCCATCAAGAATGGCTAATTTTGCAAAACAATATTCGCAAAAAGAAAAAACGTCGTAGATATTTACTTCTGTTTTGGCCGTTTTTATTTTGTGCTATGATGGCAATTTATTTGTTCAATACTTCTAACAAAGAGAATGTATTGGTCAGTCAAAGTAAAATAACTTCAGAACAAAAAGATAGCAAATCGCTCACAACAAATGAAAAAGGAAGTTTACTTCTTACAAATAATGAAAATAATGAACAAAGTTCTAAATCTTCTGAGAATTCAAGTCAAGAACAAAAACACATTATATTGGGGAGTGCTAAATCCGACTCAGATCAGCTGATCAAAAATGCGTATCAAACAAACAAAAAAACGAAACAGATAGCAAGTGTAAGTAAAGAACAAACAGAAATTTCTTCAATCAGTATAAATGCTGTTAGTAATGAAAATACAAATTCAGAAAATATTTTGAATAAAAAACAAAATCAGGAAGCGGATGTAAATTCAACGAAACATGAATTAGATCAAAAAAATAATGTTGTTATTCTTCATTCTATTCTTGAAAAAATACCGATCCTAGATACTCGAATAGAATTTGATCAAGATGAATTTAATTTACAAGATAGAATATTCTTACCGACAATCAAAAAACAGAGAAAGACTCCTTTTGAATTTGGAATTATCCAAAGTATTGGAATAGCAAGAAATGAATTATCTTCAACTGGAACAGATCTATCAAATTTTATTTCGAAAAGAGAGAGAATTGAAAAAGCCCAAGAATTCCTGCAACTCGATTTGCGAATTCAAAAACCATTAAACAAAAAGCTCTCAATATACTCAGGAATTCAAATGAATCAACAAACGATTCAAGTGAAAGAAAATCAAAATTATACTGTAAAAGAAATGTTGACGAATCAACCTAATGAAATATTGGTAGATCGAAATGGAAACAAAACGACTATCAATTCAGATGTTGAGGTAAAAGTTACAAAATTGAATAACACGACTTTTTATAATCGCTATCGCGCGATGAATATTCCGATCGGGCTAAATCATAAATTTTATCAGAAAAACAACTGGAGTTTTGGCAGTCAGTATGAATTATCAATTCATTTATTGCGCATGTTTAAAGGATATAGATTAGATGAAAATATTGAAGCATCATATTATTCGATAAATGAAATATATCATGCGAATCAAATCCTAGATCAATTTGCCCTAGGTCTTTATTCACAATATGCCATTTCTAAAAATAGATCGATGCAGTTTTCTATTCAGTATAGTAGAAATTTATCTTCATGGAATGTTTATGATCATATTTCTGAGAAATTTTACCGTATGAATTTTGGAATAGCATATTTTTTCAAATAATGGTGCAGCATTATTCAAAGAATAAGATTATGTATTTATATCAAACAATTTACTATTCAATTATGAAAAAAATATTGACCACCCTATTTTTGTTATTCAGTTTTTTAATCCTTTCCTCTCAATCCTTGTCAATTGTTGCACCAAATGACATGGTGGTCTCGTGCAAATTTTATTATTCAGATAGTTCACTCTCCAATGTGAACGATGCTACTTTTGGACAAGTAGTTTTTGATGTAAAAGATAGAAAAAATGTGATTACAAATGATATTGTATGTAAAGAATTTTGTGAAGAAGATGTAACGATATCATATCCTGGCAGCAAAGGAAATAATGCTTCAATTCAAGCATGTGAATATTATACCAGTTTACGAGATAGCACCAATAGGAATAAAAAATTTAATCTAACATGGGGTCAAGATGGATATGTAACTTCAAATGAAAAAGTTGAAATTGCGATCCAAGTTTCTAAACAAATAAATCATGGAATAGGGCTCATCACAAGAAAATTTATTGCGACTGATTCACAAGGAAAAAAAGTAGACGCCACTCAAAAAATTTGGATCGTCAATGGAGGAAGATTTTTTATCAATACATTGAATCTATGTGACACAACTGATGATATAGAAATCTTAGAATGTGAAAACATGCCTACAAGCAGAATTTTTAATTGTACTTCAAGTTATAAAAGTCCATTTAAAATCATAAATGACAATTGTTCATTAATAGCAGTAGAATACCATGATGAAAGATTCCAGAAAAATTCATTTGATTATTGTCTAAAAATTTCGAGGACTTGGACTATCTTGGATTGGAATCAATTTAGCGGAGGTAAGGAAGGAAGATGGGATTTTACTGAATTGATTTATCTTATAGATAATGAAGCACCAACATTGACAATAACTTCACAGACTTGTGTTGAAGCGGATAAAGACGGATTTGGAATAGCTGAATTTGAGTTTCTTGGTTATGATAGTTGCACACCTTCGGATTGGTTGATTTATTCATATTATATTGATCTGCTCGATGACAAAAAAGGTAAATACAATGATGAATATGACATTTTTGTTTCTCCACTTTCATTAAATGACTATTATTCTGGTGATAAAGGAAAAGTAGTAGATAACCCCTATGCTTTCCCAAAGAATACACCAATTCAAGCAAATGGAAAATATCCAAGAGGAACACACAGAATGAAAGTCTTATGTCAAGATGGGTGTTCAAATGTTGTAGAAAAAATTGTTTATTTTGAAATCGTCGAAAGTCAAAAACCCAACATTCAATGTAAAAAATCTCCCATAAATACTATTATGACAGAAGATGGCTATATCGAAGTTTTTGCAAAAGACTTCATAGAAGTCGTACAAGATAATTGCTCTAAAAATGAAAATATAAAAATATATTTCCATTCTGGAAAAGGAAATGATACAATCAAGTGTCCAGAAATTGTAAGCAGCACAAATGGAAATGTGATCAGAAATTATCAAATCACAGCAGAAGATCAAATTGGCAATACAGCTAGCTGCATGATTGATTATATTGTAACAGATCCAACTCAAATTTGTAATAAGATTTATACTTTTTCGGGCAAATTTCTTACGATAAATCAAAAGCCTATACATAAAGTAGAATTGATAAATCTCACACCTTCTATAAACATTATTCAATCAAATAATTGTGATCCATATTATCAAATTCAAACTATTGGTTCAATAGGAAATACTTTCGAAGCTTATAAAAAAGATTCTTTGTTTAATGGTATTGATGTAAGTGATATTCTTGAAATTCATGATCATTTACTTAGTTCAAAAAAAATAAACAACCCTATTGCATTGTACTGTGCTGATATAAATAAATCAAATACTATTACTGCGTCTGATATTTCAGTGCTCAAACATGCCTTGTTACTTGACAAACCATATCAAGATATCGATAAATGGTTATTTTTCGATTCGGCGAGCTTAAAACCAAATCCTATTGAAGTTAGAATTTCAGATCAAACCATCATAGGATGTAAAATTGGTGATATTAATGCAAGTGCAAACACATTATGTAGTGACACAATTGAAGCGCAGTTAGAGAAATTGTATTTTAATCATGACTTAGTAACATTACAAGCCAATATTCCTACCAAGATTCAATTTTATTCTTCAAATTTCAATCAAATAGATGGATTTCAAGCAAGTTTAAAGGTCAATCATCCAGATGTTAAAATAAATAATATCGAAATCGCAAATTTATCCTTAACAAGCAATTCCAAATATTTTAATAACTCAACAATCCCAATTATTCATTTTAGAGATGGACTTACTGCGACGAACTTTCCAAGTAACATCCCAGCATTTACGGTGACTGTTACTTCTTCGCAAACTATTCCAATTCAAATAAATGGGCTTTTCAGTTTTACCTCCGAACTTATTAAAAATATTGCTTATCAAAACCGTGTCAAACAACTTGAATTGGAAATTAAAAATGGAATTACTTCAATTGAAGATAATATTCTTGATGAAATTCAAGTATATCCTAATCCTAGTACACTCGGATTTCAAATTTATGGTCACCAATCATCTAAAATGGAATGTACAGTGACGGATGTTCAGGGCAAAGTTATTTTTACAGAAAATTTTAAAGAAAACAATGATCGCATTTTATCAGCAGAAAATTTTCCATCAGCTGGAGTTTATTTTTTAAAATGTAAGCTTGGAAACTATTTCAAGGTGATTAAACTTGTAAAGCTTTAAGTTTCATAGTTTGATAACTACTTTTGCAGGACATGACCCGATTTATTCATTAATGAGGATTTACTTTATTGATAAACAAAATAAGTTATACAATTTTGTAACACTAAACTATCCTATTTAAAAGATTCAATTCGTTTTTAAGCTGTTAAATCAAAGATTTGCACATCTGCAAATTAATTTTAAGCTATACCCAACCTTTAGCTTGATTATGCCTGTCTATGAGGTATAAAACAAAAATTATGAAACAGAAAATTAAATTAATCTATTATTTTGCAATACTGTCAGTAGTACTGAGTTCTTGCCTCAAAGATGAATGTACACAAACCCAAACATTTACACAGTACAATCCCATTTATAAGTCTTTGACACAGATTAGATCAGAGTTTAATGTACAAGCTGCAAGGCCAATTCAGGAAAATGGAAAAATATACATCTACAAAGATTATTTACTTATCAATGAGCCAAAACTGGGAATACACATCTTTGATAATACAGATCAAAAAAATCCAAAAGCTTTGTGCTTTCTATTTATTCCAGGTAATGTAGACCTTGCGGTTCGCAATGACATTCTTTATGCTGATAATTATATTGACTTAATATCGATAGATATTTCAGATCCTAGAATTCCAAAATTGATTTGTAGGGATGAAAACCTTTTTAGTCCTTTAGGAATAGATCCGATAAGAGGAATATTAATAGATTATGAAAAAACTCGTCTCACAAGAACTTTAAGCTGCTCTGATCCAAATTTTGGAAGTGGCTGGTTTAGGGAAGGTGACATTTTTTTTGGAAGTGAATCCACAAGCAAAAATTCAGGATCAGGAGGAAATGGAAATGTAGTAGGAACTGGTGGTTCGCAAGCTCGATTTACTATCACTGATGATTATCTTTATACTATCGATAATTTTAATTTGTACTCCTTTTCTTTGACTGGAAAATGCCCTGAACTATTGTTCAAAAACACTATTTCGTGGGACATAGAAACCATTTATCCTTATGAGGGAAAATTATTTATTGGATCGCAATCAGGGATCTATATTTTTGAACTGATGAATCCAGCTCAACCAACTTATGCAGGAGAACTTAAGCATATCCGTACTTGTGATCCTGTAGTAACCGAAGGAAATATAGCCTATGTCTCACTTCATGGAGGAAGCCCATGTGGTGGATACTCCAACCAACTGGACATTGTAGATGTATCCAATATTTATAACCCAGTCCTCCTTAAAACGTATGCTATGAAATCGCCAACTGGCTTGGCTATTTATGAAAACAATTTGTATTTGTGTGATGATGGTATTAAACTCTTTGATGCAAGTAAACCAATGGATTTACAATTAAAGTCTAGAATTCAAAATATCTCTGCATACGATGTCATCTATATGGCAGATTTGAAATCAATCTTAATATCAGCAGAAAATGGAATCTACCAGTACAATGTTTCAAACATAGATCAACCAAACTTTATCAGTAAAATAAATGTACAATAATGATTAGGATTACAATTTTTTTTCTAAGTATTTGCTTTATGTGCTACAATGTTCAAGCTCAAGAAAGCCATGCTGATACAAGAACTAAAATTTATCTTCACAATGGATCAAAATGGATTGGACAAATTCAAAGCATTGATTCTGCTAATCTGTATCATGTTCTTACAAGTTCAGGATTATCTTTAACAATACCTGAATCAAATATTCGAAAAATAGAACAAGAACTTGTCCATAGCAAAAGAAATAAAGAGTACAATTTTAAAGAAAAGGGATGGTATCAAATCACTAATGTTGCGCAATTAGTGGGACGCGATGTCGATAACGAAAAAATCTATGGCTACGCTGTTCTGACTACTGCAGGATATTTATTTCATAGGTACTTTGGCGTCGGAATACAATCTGGTTATCTTTCCTATTCAGGATCTTATGACAATGTTATTCCATTGATGGGAGAAGTTCGATCTTATGTCTATGGTCAAAATATAGCCTATTATTTAGCATATGCCACAGGATATAATTTTGCATTAAAGGATAATAGCTTGGGTATATTGAAGGCTAAGGGAGGATGGTCACAATATCCAAGTCTAGGAATTAGATGGTCTGGAAAAAAACATTTTAATATAACAACAGACGTAGGCTGTATCTTTCAAAATGGACATTATCAGATCGCTTCTTGGGGTGATACCTTGAATGACTATGATAGAATTTATAAAAGACTTATCTTTCGAATCGGAATCCAAATCTAAATAGTGCAAAAGCAAGACTATACAGAGGTAGAAATCGTTAATGGCTGTCTTCGCAATGAGAGAAAATGGCAAGAAAGGCTTTATCGTCAGTACTTCCGTACGATGTTTACAATGTGTTGTATTTATGCCAATGACGATCAGGAAGCCATGGATTTATTGAATCATGGCTTTCTGCGCGTTTTCACTAAATTGAATCAATATGAATTCAAAGGCAGTCTCGAAGGTTGGATCAGAAAAGTGATTTATCATCAAATTATAAATATCATTAGCACTGATAAAAAGAGAAAACAAACAGTTCCCCTTGAGACCCACCATGAATATATAAGTACTCACACGATCGATCCTACAGACATAGAATATTATAAAAATTTATTAGATCAAATTCCTCCAGCAAGTGCGAGAGTCTTCAGTTTATTTGCTGAGCAGGGATATTCTCATCAAGAGATTGCAGACCAACTTAATATCAGTTCAGGAACTTCAAAATGGCATCTTGCCAATGCTAGAACCTTATTACAACAATTAATTAAAAAAGACCATGAAACATATACCATCACAACAGGAAGATAAAGCTTGGGAAAAAATGCAGATTTTGCTAGATCAGCACTTACCTGTCAAAAAAAAGAATAACAATCGCTGGATTATACTTTTCTTTTTTGGGATGGCTTTACTCAGTTTGGGATATTATTGGAATAAAATTTATAAACAATCTCAATCTGACACGCAGATATTTGCAATGAATGATTCACAAGACTCAAAGAAAAATCATACATTATCTCAAACTGAAATTTGTCCTGAAAATACAAATGTCAATAATAAAATAAATGACTATATCAACGGTCAAAGAGTTGTAACTTCAAATAAAAATACTTCAAGAAAAAATATAAATTCTGAGATATCGAATAAACAATATTCTAGTGAAAGTTCAAAAAAAGAAATTGCTGTAAATTCAAATTTGTTTATTAAAAAAGAACTCGAATCAAGTTACAATATTTCAGATCTGATCTCAACATCAGATCAAAATTTAAATGCTAAATCAGAAGACAATGTATCTGAAAATAGATCGAACGATATAGTTGAAAAACTAATTGTACCAGCTTGTACTTCGATAAAATATGAGAACAAGCCAATTGAAAAAAATTTTATAGATTCAGTTCAATATCATTATACTGAAAGTCTAGTGGCGACCAAGAAGAAAATGAATACTAGTTTCCTTGTTCGTCCTTTGATCGGAAGCAATATAATATTTCACAATCAAAAAATCAGCACTATCGCAGGATTCCAAATGGATTGGAATATTAATAATAGAAACAGTATAATTTTTGGGGCAGCAATGAGTTATCAAAGAGGTAACTATATCTACGAAACCATATCATCCGTTTATACTACAAATGAATTATTATCACAATCTAAGTCAAAAAATGAATTAAGTAATTTTGATAATAAATCATCAAATTCAATAGCAGAGAATAGCCGTATAATTTCAAATATATCAACACAACAATTTGACCTCTTACTACCTATCGGTTACCAATATAAAATTAATAAAAAACTGAAACTAAGTATTGAAATCATTTCCCAACTAAATTTCAATTACTTTATTGCCAAGTCGAAAGATTATCAAATTTCTATTATGCATTCTGACTATGAAATTAATAGTTTAAGACCTATACATTTCATTTTTAGTCCAAATGTAAGCTACAATTTTTTGAAGCGCTTTGAAATCAAAGCCAGGATAGGATCAGAATTTATTTATCCTAACCAACGAAAACTATCTTTTAGTGCAAGTCCCAATCCTAATATCGATATAAATGTCATCCCACGAATTGGAACAATGGGAGGTATTCAATTACTTTATAGTTTTAAAAATTAGGACTTTAGAATAACTATTACAAAGCTCTAGTATTGGAGATTTTTTATTTTCCCCAAAACTGCTACAAAAATTATTAACTAAAACTTCTTTTTGAGAAGGGCTTGAAATTTGGATATAAATCCTAAATTTGTCCAACAATATCAATTAAAGCATCTGTTGAATAATATATATAGCCTCAAGATTCTATTATTAATCCTTTGTTTTACAGACGGATTGTCTCTTTTTGCCCAGAAAAACACTATATTGAGGGGCATTGTGCGCGATGAAATGGGAGAAGTTATACCTTTCGTGCCTATTACAATAAGTAGTAAGACAAGTGGCACATATACTGATACATTGGGTAAATTCTCATTTAAGGCGAATATTCAAGCAAATGATTCATTAATCATTGCATATTTGGGATATCACACACAATCTATTGCCTTAGAAAAAAATAATAATAATCAGTTTTTTGATATTCATTTACGCACCAGTGTAGATATGTTAAGTGAAGTAGTAATCAAGGCAGATCCCAATCCAGGAAAAACTCTGATGAAAAAAGTATTGGCAAACAGCGCTAGAAACAATGTTAATTCTATAAAAAGATTTGATGCAAAACGATGGGTTCGAAATGAAGTAAGTACAGTGGATACTGATGTACAAAATAAAAAAGATGGACTAGATCTTTTGTTTTCCTCACGATCCAAAGCATATCTCAAGACAAAAGATCCTCTTGACACAAGTGCTGAAAATATTACACCACTTTTCTTTAGTGAGAAGATATCTGATTATTCTCAGACCTCGAATCCATTTGGTGAATCTGAAACTATTATTGCTGTAAAAAAGACCAATCTAGAAACAGACAAGTTGGTAGAACATATATGCCGATTGGATGTGCCCATTAATTTATATGATTCTAAGATACTCATTTACAATAAAGCTTTTGAAAGTCCACTTGGATCTACAGCATTGCTATTTTACGATTATTTTATTGAAGATAGTATTGCAATAGGAAACAACCATTTTAATATTGTTTTGCAACTTATACCTAAAACATGGAGTGGAAGTGTATTCACCGGTACCATCGTGGTAAATGACAGCGCTTATGCCTTGGTGCATGCAGATCTACGGTTGAGCAAAGAGGCAAATATCAATTACATTGAGAAAATGAATATCGTAGAACATTATACCCCAGTTATAGATCAAAGCAATCAACAAGCATTTTGGATCCTAGAAGAGAGCCAAATATCTATGCAATATGAAGCGGGATTAGATTTGATTGGAATCCCGATCCCAGTCTCTGTTTCTGATAAAAAATTAATCGCTAAAATTCAAACCAAATACGATCAAATTAAAATCAATGATCCCAAAGCTGACCCTAATGTAAAAAAAGGAACAGCAGTAGTTATGAGAGTATATGATACAAATCATGATGATGAATTTTGGAATCAAATGCGACCAGATACCTTGACTTCACATCAAAAATCTATTTATGCAATGGCACATAATATACAGAGTGATCCATTACAAATGATGAAGGATAAAGTATTTAAAACTATTGTTACAGGTTGGTATTTTTGGAAGGATGTCGCTTGGATTGGTCCTTATGGATCTTTGATTAGTCGAAATGAAATCGAAGGCACAAGATTTCGTGTACGAATACGAACCGATGAAGCCTTGATCAAAAAAACTGGATTTTATGGTCATATAGCCTATGGGACATTAGATGAAAAATGGAAAGGAAGTTTAGGTGTAAAACAATTATGGTCCACACAACCTTATTCTAAAACAGAATTATTTTATAGCAATGATTTTTTAATTGCTTCAGAATGGTATGATGCATTGGATGCGGATAATATAGTGAATTCAATATTTCGAAAAAATGTACCTTTTTACCGCAGCTTAAATGAACAAATATCACTTTCACACGATCATCAGATTGCTTCAAATTGGTTTGGTAGAATAAGTCTCATCAATCGAAATCTAATTCCAACATTTGATTTTCCTTATCAGAATCCAAAATACATAAGTTTAGAGAAAACCCCTGAAGTAAATCCATACACTAATACTGTACATTCTACAGAATTGTCAATTTCATTGCGTTACTCATGGAGAGAAAGGTCGCGAATTTTCGACTATCAGCGGAGAAGCTTAGGAAGTAAATATCCGACTGTACAATTCACTTATTCAAAAAGTATTGCAACACAAAGCACAGATTTTAATATTCAAAAAATAAATTTAGGTGTACTTAGTACAACAAGAATAACAGCGAAAATTAATTTAATTTGGAATGCTGAAGCAGGAAAAATATTTGGAAAAAGTGCAGCTCTTCTGCTTTACATTCCTCGAGGAAATGATAGCTATTTTACTTCGCGATATGTGTTTAACACAATGAATCGATATGAATTTGTAGCGGATAAATATCTCGTATGGCAGTCTCGATTATCTCTAGGTGGAGCCTGGTTTGATCGCATCCCTTTATTCAAAAAATTGGGTTGGAGAGAGCGATTTACTTTCAATGCATTTTGGGGAGATATGAGCACACAAAATCAATTGCTCAATAATCAATCTAAATTTAAAATTGCAAATGGAAAGCCTTATTTAGAAGTAGGTGCAGGTATCGAAAATATTTTTCACTTATTTTCTATAGAATATTTCCAAAGAGTTAATTATGATGTTCCATTTCGAACTTCAGGAATTTTTGGTGGAGTGAAAGCATTTTTTTAGTGTTTTGTTAAGATCTGTACAAGATTTACTATATGCATATAATATCTCACTTCCACACGAAAGTATTCATCATATTAATAATATCAATTTTGATAAACTCTGCTATAGGAGCAATTGAATCTGGTCTTGTTTTCGAATCAAAATAAAGCGACCCTCGCAAAAAATGTCTTGTAGAATCTGTGAGATAAAACTGAAATGGTGATGCAGCTGCACCTTCGAGATTAAAGACGATACCAGATACATTTTCCTTTGCGTTTCGAATAGGAATTTCATCTACGTAGTTTGCTTTTTGTTGGTGCTGCAATGCGAGTTTATAGGCATCTCGGATACATTTGGTCAAAGAATCTTGATGAGTAATTTCAACATAGCTACAATACAAAACTCCTTTAAAATCAGGAAAATGAATATTAAACCAACAATCGCTTCGAGGCTTACCATCAAAAAAAGTAGAGTCTCTTTCTATTGTTGCGTATTCAGGAATTTCACATTGAATTGGACAGTAGCCTTGAGAAAATAATTTATATTTTTTTTCAGGATAAACTACTCTTGGATAAGTTCTTGGCTTCGGTGTAAATACATTTTCTTTACAAGCAAATAAAGCGAATCCTATGATTAGTAAAATATAAATTCTCATATCAAAGTAACTTTTACTTGTTCAATTCTTTTTTTGCTTACAGCAACTGTTTTTATTTTCAATCCACCGATTTCACATTCTTGATCTTTCTTCGGCATTTCTCCAGTTTTTTCTAGAATCAATCCTGCAATAGAATCGGCATTACCGCGCAGTTCATCAAAACTATATACATCGAGACCAAGTACACGGCACATGTCGTTGATCAATGTCTTTGCATCAAATAAATATGTATGTGAGTCTAATCTTGTATAGTTCAATTCTTGATGATCATCAAATTCATCGGTGATCTCCCCTACGATCTCCTCCATGATATCTTCCAATGTTACGATGCCATTAATACCACCATATTCATCCACTACAAAAGCGAGATGAATGTGTTTCTCTTGAAGATCGTCGAGCACTTCATTTATTTTCTTTGATTCTGGAACATAATGAAGGTCTGTTCGAATCAGACTTTGCCATTCAAATTTATCCGTTTCTTGCAAATGTGCAATCAAATCTTTTACATAGAGAATACCGGTCATGTGATCGAAATTGTTATTATAAACAGGAATCCTTGAAAAACCACATTCTTTCACTGTTTTGATCACCTCGCTATAAGTATCATTGAACTCGATTGAATAAACTGCAGTGCGCGGCGTCATTACTTGCTTGGTCGTAACATCATTGAATTTAATGATGCCTTTAAGCATTTTTAATTGTTTGTCTGATTCATTGTCATTGCTTACTGCAAGATCAATAGCAGCATCTAAATCTTCTTTAGAATGCATTGCCATTCCTACTCGCTTAGTCAACAATTGTCGCTCTACTCGATTGGTCATAGAGACCATTAGTTTTGTCATTGGACTAAATAATACATCGAGCAATCTCAAGGGAACTGCAATCCAATTGGCAAATTTCCTAGCATTAATTTGTGCATATATTTTTGGAGTAACTTCTCCAAACAATAAAATCAACGAAGTCGCTCCAATTACTGCAATAAAAAAATAGAAAAACGTCGCAAGACTCGTAGCATATTCTGGATTCAAATTAAATGTGTCTATTAGACCATTTGCCCATGATTGCAAGATGTCTTTAGAAATATAATTAGCTAGCAAACGCTCGACAATAATAGCTATACCGATATTGACAAATGTATTTCCAACAAGTAGTAAAGCGAGCAAACGCTTGGGATGATCTTTAAAGAAAACTAAAGCTCTGGAAGTTGATGTATTCTCCTCTTGTATTTCATCCATGTCAAAGGATGTCAAAGAAAACAATGCGACTTCAGAACCTGCAAAAATTCCAGAGAACATAAGTAATAGAATTAGTGCAATAACATATCCTACATCTGCTACGATAAACAAAGGGATAAAATTAAAAATTTCGAAGACGTAACTAAGCGGAGGCTCTGATTCCAATTTCGTGATTTTTGTTTAAAAAGGCAAGTCATCACCGCTTACATCAGGGGTGAATGGGCCATCGGAAGTTTTGCTTTGTGGTGTTGCATGTTGACCACCATTATTTCCTGAATTGGAGTTGTAGTCTCTTTTTTCAAGAATTTTGATCGTATCTGCTGCAATATCTGTGTTGTAGTGGTCTTTGCCATCTTTATCGACCCACTTTCTATGATTCAATTTTCCTTCTACATATACCAACATACCTTTTCTAAGATATTTTGCACGCTCTGCCATGCTGCGCCATAAAACGACAGTATGCCACTCGGTAGTTTGTTGATATTCGCCATTTTTATCTTTGTAGCTTTCGTTTGTTGCTAAGGTGAAAATAGCACGTGAAACGCCACTGTCAAGAGTACGAATTTCAGGATCTTTGCCTAGGTTTCCAATAAGGATGACTTTGTTTAACATAATCGATATTTTACAATCTAATAAAATTCTCTAAAAATACCAGAATCGATTTTGGAAATGCAAATTTCTTTAAGTTTTCTTGTTTTACCAAAAAAAAATCTGCTTGAACTGCCTTTTCTATAGGCTTTACGGCATAAAAGTAAGTAAAAATATGCTGATGGGATAGTTTTTGTGAAAAATTGAGAATTATTTCTGGGTTTAATGCTGAATTTAGTTTACCAAAAATTTGCTGAACTACTCTTTTTGACAAATTTTTTTTCGTTGTTTCGATGAGATAAAATTCATGCAAACCCTTCCAAATATCGTTTTCTACCCTTTTATGAATCCAAAAATTATTTTTTTGATCTTGAATAACAAAATAATGAAAATGTCTTTTTCTAAGTTCAATCTTTGTCTTTTTTATTGGAAATTCAGCTATTCTATCCTCTCTATTAGCTTTGCAAGCAAAACTAAATGGACAGTCTTGACAATGTGGATTTTTCGGCAAACAAATTTTTGAGCCAAAATCCATTAAAGCTTGATTAAACAAAGCTGCTTGATTCTTCGGTAAAATTGCAGCTGCTTGTTTTTCAAAGTATGTCACACCTGATAAAGTCCAAGGATTTTCAGCTATTCCAAATACTCTCGAAAGAATTCGAATTCCATTTCCATCCAAAGCGGCCACATTTTCATCATAACAAAATGATGCAATTGCTGCGGAGGTATATCTTCCTATACCTTTTAATTTCAAGAGAGCCGCTCTATTATTGGGAAAATTTCCATTGAGTTCATTCACTATATATTTTGCAGTAAAATGCATATTCCGGGCGCGACTATAATAGCCTAATCCTTCCCATCGCTTGAAAATTTGTGATTCAGTGGCAACAGCTAATGATTGTATAGTTGGAAATGCCTTGATAAATTTCTCAAAATATGGAAGAACAGTTTCCACTCTTGTCTGCTGCAACATTATTTCTGAAACCCATACTTTATATGGATTTTTTTCAGCTATCCAAGGTAAAGTCCTTGGATTCTCAATGGACCATTGGATAAGTAGTTGAGCAAAATTAAATTTTGTTTTCATTGAGAATGATGAAGTATTAACCTTTTTAAGAGAATTCCTTGAGTTATATTGCAAATGTATATACATTTTAAATTCTGCTTAGATTTTAGTTGAATTCTTCAAAATAGGGCTTTGTTCAAAAATTAAATGCAGTGGCTACTTCCAAATCTGGAGAATTGTTTACCTTGGAAGAAATTCTAAAAAATCAACCAATGAAAAAATTTAGTTTCTTAGTAGCATTTCTTTTTGTTGCTAATCTTGCGATCTGCCAGACAGATTGGGATTATGAGTGGGAGCATTACAATATTGCTTTTACCCTCAGCGACAAATTCAAAGTATTGAAAAATACTGCAGATGAATTTTCGGCGCAAGGCAATGGAATTTCGGTCAGCTTATTTCCATTTGAGGATGGCTCGATAGATCATACCAATATCACGAAGTATGTTCTAGACATAGCCAAGTCTGTTGAATTGGAAGAACTGGACGATGTTGACATTGTAGAATTGAATGGATTAAAAGGTGCTTATGTGGAAGGATATAAAGCAGGAGACAGAATCATTGTTCTTGGATTTATTGATGAAAGCTCACACACTAATTTTTTTGCCACATTGAATTTTGCGGATGATGATGCGAAATCTGAGGAAGCTGCGATAGCGATATTGCAAAGTATCAGAAAAAAATAAAATGCAGATTGTTCAGAGCTAAAATTGTAAATTCTTTTAGCTCTGAATTTTTTTATTCTTCATTTCTTTGAATTTATTATTCATTTTTAGCTAGATTTAATTTTCGCTCTTCAAAGTATTTTTTTATTTGTTCAAAGTTCATTTCTTTTATGTCTTCACTAATTTTGTCACGAACTTCGCGCATAAATTCTACAGCCTTAAAATCTTTGATTATTTTATCCGTATTCATAATTAATTAGGGTCTGATTAAAAACCTTCATTGATCTAAAAATGAGGATTTTAAACTGAATTTATTGTTTTGACATGCACACATTCTACAAAAATACATAAAAATTGTGCGCTTCTTTTGTTTAATATTTTGCCAAGTTTTGCAATATTAGTTTTCATAGTCTACATACGTTCATTTTCTTTGCTTGCCCAAAGAAAACGAACCAAAAGAAAGGGCACTTTTTCAAAGGCATTTTTGCTACGCAAAACCGTAATATAAATTCTAAATTGGCTCCAAGGCTTCGCCAATTCTTAACGAATTTATATTACTATGCTGTTGAAAAAGAACTAAGATACTAATTCACCTACTTATATCTTTTGGTGAACTATATGTGAATAATCCTACTTAAGGTTTACTGCGTTTAGTCAATCCACATTCTTCAATCTCTATTAATTAATTCGGCAAACAAAGTTTATTCGTCGAAAGCTCTCCACTTGGTATTGGCCAAATATAATTTTTTGCATCTGGCAATACTTCGGGTGCTGTGCCTATACTGCCTGTTTTTGCTGGTAGTTTTTCTACTCTGCGCTGCAAGTCTTGTAAGCGAAGTCCTTCTCCTAAGAATTCAATTCTTCGCTCAGTGATAATGGTCTGAATAAATGCTTGCTTGGTATTGATTTCTGCATCAGCAAATTGATATCCTGCATGTGATCTTTGGCGCACAGCGTGAAGCAATGCTACAGCAGTGATTAGATCCCCTGTTTCAGCAGCAGCTTCTGCGTAATTCAATAAGACTTCTGCATAACGAATCACGGGAACATAATCTCTAAAAGGTGCTGTGGTAATATTGAACTTTTTTAAGATACTTTGCTTTGCTGCATTTATTCCGATCATATTGGCTCTACTGTCTGCAGTGTTTTGTAGTACTGGATTAGCGACGATGCCTCCTTTTGCTAAAAACAAAATCGGTTGTGTCACATAATTGAATGCCAATGCACTTTGTGAAAATGGTGTTTCTGTACTTGAGTTGGCAAATGGTATGGAGAATATACTTTCTGCTCCTGTATATGATCCTGTGTAAAGATTGGCAAAATTTGCTTCTAATCTATGATTGACATTGCCTTCAGAATATTGGTATGGTGCTGATGTAGAAACTATTTTTTTCGCTTCTACAATGACCATATTATAATTTGCTTGATTCAAATATACTCTTGTCTTCAATGCTATTGCTGTTGCGCGATGTGCTCTAGATGAATTCAATGCAGCAGAGTTGTAGGATACTGGCAATGCTAGTTCTGCTTCATCTAGATCTTTAATGATCTGTGTATAAACTTCTTCCACAGTACTTCGCGCCAGATCATTATACCCTTCTGAAGTAATCGCTGTCAATCTTAAAGGCACACCAAGAGCTGCCTTGTCCATATTGTATGGCTTAGCATAAGTTTGCAATAATACCAGATATGATAATGCACGGACAAATTTCGCTTCTGCAATGTATAGCTTTGCAAGACTATCTGAGATCACTTTAGTATTAGTCAAATTGGCGATGACGATATTAGATGAATTAATTGCTGTGTAAGCTGCACTCCACACATTGTTTATATATTCGTTGGTTGAAGCAACATTCTGATTCCACACTGCAGATCCGGTCGCTGCATTGCCATCATTTTGTCCGAACTCATCTGATCGCTGCTCATTAAAAACGATTAGTCTTCCGCCATAAAGTGATTCATTCTGCAATCTTCCGTAGAGATTGTTCACTTGAGATAATATGCGTGAAGGCGTGCTAAATGCATCTTTTTCATCTATGCTTGTGTTCGGCTTTGTATCGAGCAAATCTTCATTGCAAGAACTGAACATGAGGATGAAAGAACAACATAAAATAAAACTGAATAGAGAACTATATTTTGAATTCATGATTTTCATTTTTTAAAAAATTAAAAGGATAAATTTACACCAACTGTCAATATCTGTGCACTCGGCGGCACGTTTTGATCTTTGCCTGAGTGAATAGAATTACCATTGATAGAAACCTCAGGATCTGAACCTCTATATTTGGTCAAGGTATAGAGATTTGTTCCTTGAACATAGGCTCTTAAGTTGGAAATTCGATTTGCAAATCGATAGTGATTCACAGGAAAATCATAGCTCAATGTCAATGTTTTTAACTTGAGATAATCTCCTTTCTCTACTTTCGGATGTTGCTGCAAATGAGAATCCTGCAGAGACATTATCACCGTATTGTAATTTCTGAATATCTGTCTTTTGTCCAGGTGTAGTCCATCGATTGAGAATAAATTTTCCATTATTGAAATAGCGTTGATCTGAATTGGTAGCACGTGTTCCATTGTACAAATAATTTCCTCCAGAATATGTCAGATTAACTTGCAATCCAAAATTTTTATATCTGAATTCTTGATTCAATCCTCCAAAATAAGTTGGCAACGATGGTCCTTGAATAACACCATCTTTATAATTGTCTATAGCTGGTGCCGCAGAGCCGTCAAGATATGTCCATCGTGGCGATCCAATGTGGTTGTATTGTACTTCTCGACCTTCACTGTTGATGAATACCATAAGACCATTGTCTGGATTTACACCTTTTGTTGGCACAGCAAAAATAGAACCTACTGAGTAACCCACACGAGTCATATTCTGCACTCCAAAGATACTAGGAACATAGACATCACTCACCAATGCGGTTACTTCATTTTTTAAAGTAGAAAAATTGAAGCCGACTTGATATTGGAATGTTTTTGTTTGGATGATATCTGCTTGAATACCTAATTCTATACCACGATTATACATACTCCCTACATTGGCATTGATAAAATTACCAGGGATTCCTGCAGAAAGGGATTGTGGTGATTTTAAGATCAATCCATCAATCACATTTTTATAATAATCGAATTCAACATTCACTCTTCCCTTTAAGATAGAAAAGTTACAGCCGATGTCTAATTTCTTACTAGTCTCCCATTTCAAATTTGGATTCGCTGCTTGCGCATAATAGAGAACTGGCAGCCCTCCATAAGTATTAGAACTAAATGCACCTATGGATGGATAGTCTCCAATCTCACTATTGCCCACAAGTCCATAACTCGCTCTAAGTTTAAAATCTGAAATGTATTTTTCGATATCCAAATTTTTGATGAAGGATTCTTTAGATAAATTCCAACCTGCAGATGCACCATAAAAGTTTCCCCATTTATTTCCCTTTGCCAATGCTGAAAGTCCGTCTCTGCGCACATTGACACTCAATAAATATTTTTTCAAATAATCATAATTCAAACCAGAGAAATAAGATAATATCGCAGTTTCAGAAATCACATTTCCCGTAGGGACGATATTGATAAATCCACCTTGATAATTTTCATAATAAGGGTCCGTAATGTTGCTACGCTGCGCTCCCCAAATATCAATTTTATTCTTGATGATTTCATTCCCTATCAATAAATTAAAGTGATGAGCGTCATTAAAATTTAAATCATACTTTAAGGTATTGACCAATTCGGATCGAATATATTTTCCATTGGTATTACTTGCAGAACCATTGGCAGAAGCGCCTCCTCCATGGATCGGATTGAGAAAGGATTTATTCTCTACCTGCAATCGATTGATGCCATAGTTTGTCCTAAGTTTTAGATTTTTCAATAAACTTAATTCTGCAAACACATTTCCTATGATGGACAAATTCTCAGATGTATTCACATCGAGTTTTTGCACCATAGCGAGATTATAGGCATTAATCGTTCCGATAGAAAGTGCATTCGCTCCATAACCGACACTCACACCATTCTGAATACTGTAAGATCCGTCTTCGCGATAAACGGGAACATTTGGTGGTAACACATAAGTCATACGACCTAGCGGTTCATTAGTAATATAGTTTGAATTATATGAAGATGAAGAGAGTGAATTACTTGCAATGGCTCCAGTATTTGGCCCAGTGTTTTGACTATTGCTAAGGTTGACATTGGCTCCCACAACAATGGCTTTATTAACTTGATTCTCGATATTGATTCTTGAAGAATAGCGTTTGAAATTATTGTAACGAATATAGCTGTTTTGATCAGTAAATCCAGCGGAGAAAAAATATTTTGTAGCGTTGTTGGCTCCTGATACACTCAAGGTATGATTATGAGAGATACCTGGTCGAAATGCGACATCATACCAACTTGTATTCACAGTAGATCCATCTGCATTTTTCATAAGTTGGTAGCCAGGAGCTCGACCTGAATTCACCATAGCTTCATTCTTGATCATCGTATATTCTTCAGCATTCAATAATTCTGGTAAATTATAGGGCGTACTTCGACTCAACCAATTAGAATAATTGACCTTGACCCTTCCCTTCTGTCCTTTTTTAGTCGTGATCACCATCACGCCATTTGCAGCACGAGACCCGTAGAGAGCAGCTGCTGAGGCATCTTTAAGTATATCGATACTCTGAATATCATTTGGATTGATGTCCGAAAGGGGATTGTTCCCTATTAGTCCTCCAATAGATCCTACAAATACTGATACTCCATCTACTATCACCAAAGGGAAAAGACCTGAAGTAATCGTATTGATCCCTCGGATACGCATGATCGGAGTATTATTAAGTACACTAGAGGGCTGGATAATATCTACCCCTGTCGCATGACCACCTAATAGTTGGTCAAAACTTGAAGCAGGTCTATTTTCCAAACTCCTCACATCAATATTTGACACTGCACCTGCAAATTCGGATTTTTCTGAACATTATAACTGCTGCGTACCAATACTTCTGAGATTTCTTTGGCTTCCTCCTTGAGATAAACTGTCAGGAATTCATTTGACTGTAAAGTGACAGATTTTTTTCAAATCCTGTATAGCTGATCTCCAAAGTTTGTGGAAAAGCATCATTGCTCAGTAACGAAAACTCCCCAAGGGTATTGGTTGTCGTGCCGATTTTAGAATTAGTGACCTGAATACTAACACCTTCGAGTGCTAGTCTGTTTTTATCATCTAAAACTTGACCTTTGATCACTGTATTTTGAGCAAGTAGATGGAAGGCACTTGTAAAAATTAAAACCATTGTAATCGCCAATGATTTAGATCTTTTGGCATAGTGGGATAAGTTTGAATTATGCGGTTGCTGCATGAAAATGTTTTTTATTAAACAGGGCGAAAATAGAGGGATCTCCATCCGAAAACAAAGCTTATATTATAGACCAAACTTATATGAGGATGAAATGCCCTAAAAAAATGATGAAATGGGGAAAAGAGTTGATGAAAGTTTATATTAGTTAATAACTATTAGTGAATGGAGAAAAGTTGAAAGCTAAGCTATGTTCATGCCTGAATAGCGTTGACTTTTTTAACTCACTCTCAACTCACTTAATTTTAATCTTGAGCATTATTGAAAGGTATTAATTACAACTTTATAATGATACTCACATTAACTTTGCAAACAGTAATTTTACTATTGACATATTTGCTCTAAAATTATGCTCTAGCTTATCATATTAATTTTTTTTATTACTCATTTCGTTTTCTATTGTAAAAAACAAATAGCAATATCAGCCAAATTAGTAACCATGTTTTAATCATCATACCATAACATTTTAAATTGAAAAGCAGCATTTATTAGCTTGGAGGGGTCATTAGATTAACAGGGTGGTTCACAATTTTAGGTAATTTCAATTAAAATCATTAAGTAGTTCAAAGCTGCAATGTAATTGTTTTAGAAAAATGAAAATACAAAAACCATTATGTCAATTGAATTCGAAATCTATTAGTAATAGTTTTCGACTATTATGTTATGTTTTCGCAGTCCATAGTTGTCTTACTCTTTCTAGCTTATCTTCACAGCGCTCTCTTTCAAGTCTTGCTGATGACATGGTACTAGTAGAAGGTGGCAGCTTTATTATGGGGGGACTACCTGGCAGGGATGATAAGAATGGATTAACTGTTATTGATGACGCAAAACCAGCTCATGAAGTAAGGTTACCAAGTTTTTATATCTCCAAGTATGAAGTCACACAGCAACTCTGGCAACAAGTCATGGGGAATAATCCTTCATACTTTAGTTCATGTGGTCCATTGTGTCCAGTGGAGGAAGTTAGTTGGTATGACTGTGTAGAATTCTGCAATACACTGAGCATCATGCAGGGACTCAGCCCTGTATACACCGTAGAGAAGAATCCTGACCCTGAGAATGGCAATATTTATGATGATGTCAAGTGGCAGGTGAGCTGGAATATAGATGCAGATGGCTACCGCCTCCCTTGCGAGGCGGAGTGGGAGTACGCTGCTCGAGGTGGAAATAAGTCAAAGGGATACCAATACTCAGGTTCAGATAATATTGATGCAGTGGCATGGTATGACATGATCTCTGGTTTTAAGACTCACCCGATAGCTACAAAAGCTGCCAATGAGCTCGGCTTCTATGACTTCAGTGGTAATGTCAGTGAATGGTGTTATGATTTTTTTACTTATTATGGATTTCCTAAAATCAATTGCGAGAATGGAAGAGGCGTCAGCTGCTCCTATCAAGGCGGCTCATGGAACTGGGATGCGGAGTACGTGCGTGTCTCCTTTCGCTACGGAAGCTACGCCGATGATCGTAAGGGCATTATTGGCTTCCGTCTCTCTAGGACAGTTAGATTATAAATTTTTTACTTTTTTATCATCGCTCAGAAGGCGCTCAAAAAATTTTATTAAAAAATAGAATATAAATGAATCAATATTTTTTTTCTTTTATTTTGTTTTTTCTATTCAGTTTCAATGCCAATACTCAAACCAACTGCACCATCAATGCAGGTGCCAATGCCACTTGGTGTGGCTCTCAAGGCATCCATCTTGATGGTCATGCAGCTGGAGTAATACAAGGTAAGACATTATGGAAGCAGATCTCTGGTCCTGCGAGTACAATACAAGATGCTGCTGCATTGCAGACAGATGTACTTCCACCTCTTGCGGCAGGTGTTTATGTCTTTGAGCTTAGTGTGACTTGTGGTCAGGGTATAGCGGTACAACAGGTTACACATATAGTTGGGTTCGTGCAGAGACCAGATGCTGGTGCAGATATCTCTCAGCCCTGTTATACTGGAGCAATCAAGCTTAATCCACGCAATACTGCTCCTTCAGGATATTATTCAGAATGGACGCTTTCACAGGGCAAAGGGTTATGAAGTAGGTGGCTACTTCTACCCGGACACTTCACAGTTGGATTATTGTCCCCAAAATGGAGATTATATATTATTTTATTCATTTATCAATAATAAAGGCTGCCGATACGATGATTCTTTGAAGATTCATATCGAAGACTTTGTACCCAAGATCAAGACCAGAATTGTGCTTCCTGTGTGTGGTAATTCGGCTCTAGCATTGGGCAGTTGTCCAGGTAAGAATGGCAAAGTACAGTGGACTGTAATAGAACCTGCAGGTGGTGGAGAGTGCTTTTCGAGTCCTACTTCTACTAGTACCGCATACTCTGGAATGCAGACTGGTACAAGATATATTATCGAGTACAAGATCACCAATCCTAACTGTGGTACGCAGACAAAGTATGATACCATCAAAGGCGTATCAGCCTCAGAAGAAGGAACTCGAGCCAGATTAGATCCTACAGGATATAAGAAGTTTCGAGACAAATTAGGGAATGAGTACATTTACTTCTGCGGTATTCCAGATAGCATTGTCCTTGAAGGTAATCTTCCCAATATACATGATGGCGAAAAATCTGAATGGAGTATCAATCCAACAGGATTTTGCGATGTATGGACTTGCACGATCAGACAGCCTCAACCCACTACCATTACTTTAACCAATAAGACCTTAGTTCTAAAGAATCTCAGCCCAGGTTTATTTGAAGTGCAATACCAGATCGTCTGCCAGTCAGGCTGCCTAACTACGACAAAGCTTATTGTTCTCATAATGCAAGAATCTGAAGGCATAAGTTATTATACTTCCAATAATTGTGAGGATAAAGATCTTTCTAAGTTCAATATAGGTTGTAGAACTTTATCACGATTTTCAGCGATCAATGTATTTGGGAGTCAGGCATTCTATCATTTTCCCATTCCTACTGATCTTGTGCCTATCCTAAGTGAAGTCCTCAAATTCATAGTAGATGGCGTTGATTTCAAGCCTATCAATGCTCCCAATGCTACTTTTCTTACCAAAGCAGACATGTGCTTCAATAATACTACTCACCAATATCAGTATTTTATCAATATCAGCAAAGATGCACCCACAGGGACTTATATTTATGAGATTCCAGTCGTATATGGATCAGCGGGAATCCCGAGCTGCAATGGAAGTAAGGCAAGGTTTATAATAGATTTCAGCAGTCCTCCTGACACTGCCCGAGGTGGTACAGATCAGCTGATTTGTGGTATGAGTACAGGACTAGCAGGGAATACGGTAAAGACTCCAGAGTGGAAGTTCCTCTCAGTACAGCCTAAGGCGGCAGCTACTCCTGTGATAGCGAGTCCGAATAGCATTGTCACCAATGTAAGTGGACTTAGCATAGATGCTACATATAAGTTTCTCTATAGGTCCTATGGGGGTGAGTTTTGTGGTAGCACCTATGATACAGTGACAGTGCGTACAGCTCAATTTCCTCCTCCACAGCCGAATGCTGGAGCAGATCAGAATATTTGCAGCGGCGGATTCGTGCAGCTCCGAGCTAGACCTTCGCCCATTCCTGCAGGAGTGGAAGGTACTTGGACAGTAGTCAGTCCTACTGGAGCGAATCTCATATTTACAGATATCCATGATCCTGATGCAAGAGTGAGTGGACTCATTCCAGGGACTAGCTACACCCTGCGTTTCACTTTGCGCAATGGTTGTGATCAATCTGGCAAATCGGATGATGTGGTGATCACAGTTTCAGCTACTCCTGGAGCCAATGCTCCAGATGCTGGTCGAGACAAATGTTTGCCTTTGGGGACTACAAGTATCACATTGGCTGCTTCTCCACTAGTTCCGACAGGTACTGCAGGACTCTGGTCACAAGCAGCTGGAAATCCTCCCGGAGCTAGTATAAGCAATCCAGCAGTAGAGATCACTCAGGCATCAGGATTGACATCGGGGACTTATCGATTTGTGTGGAAAGTGTCTCTTGCCCCTTGTCCTGCACAGGCGGATACAGTAGTCATCACCATCGGTGGCAGTAAAGCCAAAGTCAAGGAATCTCTCATTAAGATATGCAATAATGCTACACCTCTCAGCGCTACTTTGGAAGCAGAGGCGCCCCAAGGCCCTTCAGGCAGATGGATTCAGACTGATGGAGCCACAGCCCTGATTCAGTCTCCTGCTTCTCCGATCACCTCTGTGACTGGCTTAATGCCGGGTATCTATAAGTTTCTTTGGGTAATCGATAATGGGGTGTGTTCTAGTTCAAAGGAAGTAGAGCTCAGAATAGGTCGCACTACGCCTATAGCGGATGCTGGTATTGACCAAGTGCATTGTCCTGAAGACAGTATAATTAATCTGTGTGCCATTCCTGCACCAAGTGGGATGATAGGTTTTTGGTCTATCGAAGATATTGAGCCAGGAGTATCTAGTATCGGAGTTGATTTTCTCCCCTCAACAGAAGTGACCAACCCAAAAGCTAAAATAAAATTAAAGCCTGGGAGAAACAGACTCAGATGGAATATTATAGCAGACCCAGTATGTGGAGATCAGCCCAGCATAGATGATGTGATCATCGATTATATACCTGAAGCTACACTGCCATTCGATACCTTGAAGCTATGCAATGCATCGACGGTGCCATTAGAATCTACCTTCCCAGGTCTTGCAGCCACTGGTATATGGTCTCAAATTTCTGGACCGCAGACCTCAGGATTACCACATACCACTTCAGATGCGGCGCCATTGATGCTTGGGCTTAGCGGACCTGGTACCTATGTTTTTGAATATTGTATTAGTTCTAATGACTGTCCTATTACTTGTGATCGTGTGACTGTGATCAATTCTCCAACATTCGCTGCTTTTCCAGTCAAAGACCGCGACACCATCTGTGCAAAGAATGAAATTTTGCTCAAAGGGGCAACATTAGTTCCAGGATTCACTGCCAGATGGGAATATATTAGAGGCCCTGTAGGCTCATGGCAGATTAATTTCAGCCCGAATACAAATAACAATGATGTTACTGTGTCACCTGTTCAAAATGGGGTCTATCAGTTCAGGTATATTGTGTCCAATGGAGGCTGTGAACTCAGCACCACTATCATTGATTCTGTAAGAGTAGGAGGTATAGATGCAGGTCAAGATATCGATCTGTGTAGTCAAAGTCAAGTAAAACTTTTGAATGCTCCACCGCTCCATAAATGGAGTATAGAGTCTGATGGTCTCGTTACCGCAAAAATTGATTCTGCGACTGGGCAAGTCACAGAGATGGATAGCTTTGGAACTTATTTCTTTAAGTTAAGTGGGACTGATGGCTGTTATGACGTCATTGAAGTGAATCGTTTAGGTTCAGGGATTAGGATTATATCACCTCCTAATTCAATACAGACCTGTGTTGGTGGTAGCATTCCTTTAGTTGTGAATGCAGCACCTAGTTTCGGTAGTGTTCGTTACCAATGGCAAAAATCATCAAATGGTCCACAGGGTATTTATTCTGATATTGGCACAAATTCCAATAATTTCATACCAGATCAAAATACTGTCGGCACTTGTTATTATAGAGTCTTGCTCAGCAATACTGCAAACAATTGCACAGATACATCTGATTTTTGTATTGTTGAAGTAGTTGATGATCCAGTTGTAGAATTTTTTACCCAAGATACAGGTGCTTGTTTAGGTCAGACTATTGTACTTACTGCATCTGTTAAAGGTGGTATTGGAGTACCTAGTTATTCATGGGAACAATCCTCTTCTTCTCAAGGACCATGGACACCTATAGGCGATAGTTTGTCTTTGATAGCACACAAAACATTGGGCGTATTCTATTATAAATTTAATTTTAGTTCTTCAGGAAATGCTTGTGATAATGCAGTAACTTCTTCTATAAAAGTTAGCATAGATTCTTTGCCTACACATAGTCTTCAAGTAATGGATCTTTTAGAATGCAAAGATGGGAAAGCTAAAGTTCAAATCAGCCTTAGTAATGGTGCGACAGTGAGTTGGACGAAATGGAATCCGTTGACATTTGCATTTGAAGAAATCGGTGACAACAATACCATCTTTGAGCCACCATCCCAAGATACAGGTTTGTTTTTTATACAAGCCAATCATAAGTTCAATCAATGGATTTTGTAAGGATACTGGTGCATTGGTAAAAATTACTGTAGTGGATGATCCACATTTTGAAACTACGCTTAAGGATACAGGTATTTGTGAACAAAGTTTTATAGAACTAAAATCTTCTAGTGCAAAAGGTGGAATCAATGCATTGAATTATCAGTGGCAATCTGCTCCCAATTTTAATGGATTATGGACAGACATCAATGGAGCCACCAACTTGAATTATATGCCGAATGGAATGCCGGGCAATCGATATTATAGAATAGTAGCATACACTACAGGTGAAGGCTGCGACACAGCATTCCATAATCCAGTAAAGATTACCATAGATCCAAAAATTCAAATTACTGCTGATTTATTTGATAAGGTAAATTGTATCGGGACAACAGATACATTGAAACTTACTGCTGGAAACAATTTATTAAATTACAGTTGGAGAGTTGCCAATAATAGTTCTGGTCCATATTTAAATATAGGTACTAATAAATCTGAATTGATCATCAATACCAATACAGCTGGTACACGTTATTTTTATGTTGGATTAAGTTCTGAAAATGGATATTGCAAAGACACTTCAATAGTAGCCAAAGTAGAAATACTTCCGGATCCGAAGATCATCGTGCAAGTCAGAGATACACAAGTATGTATTGGCAATGTAGTGGAACTAAAAGCGGAAGCTGATACGAGTCAACAAACATTGAATATTCAATGGCAAATAGCGGACACACCAAATGGCCCTTGGATGGATATTCCATCTGCGACTACTAGCAAATGGAGGATTAACACAAGTCAATCTGGGACAAAATATTATAGAATGATTGCGAGGTCATTGAATAAAGATTGCAATGATGCGATAACCAGAGTCGCTGAGATTAAAGTGAATTCATCCATTGCTATTAGTAGCTCTCCTCAAGGGTTTACAGAATGCATTGGTGGGAATCAAAGCTTAATTGTTTCTGCAATAGGAAGTAACCAAACATTTCAATGGCAATCTTCAAAAGACAATGTAATTTGGACAAATATAAATGGTGCAATCAATTCAAATTTTATACCGCCTTCGAATAAAAAAGACAGTACTTACTATAGATGTATTGTGATTGATTCTGGAAATAAAGATTGTGGAAGTGATACTTCAAAAGCAGCATTAGTAAGAATTCATACTGAGTTTAGTATATTAAAAGATACTGTTGAAGTATGTAATTCTTCTACCGCTAATATGAGTACATTATTAGATTTTGGAAAATTTATTTTATCTGGTGATCCCAATGCCAGTTGGCAAATCATAAATGGAAATATACCTCCTGGCATGGTCTGCAAAAGATTTTACGGGATATCCATCAGGTTCAATTTTTGAAGTTTATAGCGACAACGACGGATCAAAATTTACCATGTGTTAATGTTTCTGATACGCTGATTGTAAAAGTAATTCTATGCTGTCCTTCGGTCTGCACTCAACCTATAAAAGGTGTATTATGTAATCAATCTCAAACTGGCTTTGATCTTCAGAACATGTTGTGCAGTGGCACACAAGCTGGATCATGGTCGATCATTTCTGGTCCAGGTATAACTCAAGCTCAATCTATCGTCACTGGTATTTTGATCCCTTCACAATATCAAGCAGGAGAATATACTGTGCAGTATAAATTGAACAACAATATAGGGGGATGTAAAGATACATCTACTCAAAAAATAATAATCGTAAAAGCACCAGAAGCAGGTAATGCACTGCAATCTACATATGCTATTTGTGAAAAGAAAGACTCTATTATTGATCTCAATACTGCATTGAATGGTCAAGATTTAGGAGGTGAGTGGAAAACTAATGATGTAAATATTCAATCAGTAATAAGTAAAAATGGGAAAATTAATCTTGCTACAATCTCCGATGGTAAGTATAAAATTCGCTATGTGGTAGAAGCACAAGGTTGTAGTAGTGATTCCGTAGAATTGGAATTCAATATTAATAAAGCCCCTTATGCAGATGCAGGAGAGAATGGTAGATTGAGTTGTGATACGCCAACTGTTTTTATAGGCAATACACTCAACTCATCTGGTCAAAATGTAGATATCAAATGGACATTGATAGGTGGCGTAATTTCTGATCCTTCAAGAGATAGATTTGAAGCAGGGACGCCAGGAAGATATCTTTTGGAAGTGAGGGATAAAAGTACTGGTTGTTCAAGCAAAGATACTGTTGATGTGATAGCTGCAGAAGCATTTATAACAGATGTCAATAGCAATTCTAAAGATCCCAAATGTTATGGTGAAAAGAATGCCATCATCGAAGTAACTGACATCAAAGGAGGAACAGCCCCATTTACATTTGTTCTTTTAGATCAAGGGTCAAAAGAACTCAGTAGAAATTCTACTGGGAAATTTGTCTCACTTTCTCCTGGAAAATATACCATCCGGATTGAAGATAAAAATGGCTGCATAACTACGCGAACTTATGAAATTGTAGAACCTGCTCCATTGGATGTAGTATTGCTTCGCGATACTACTATATCATGCAGAGATAGTGTTTATTTAGAAGTGCAAACAGGCATAGACCCGGGACGTATAAGCGAATTAAAATGGTATGGCGATGGAACATTGATTGATACTTTGGCTATTTACAATAGAACACTGCATCCGCAGAATACGACACGATATAGCATCAGAGTGCGGGACAATAATGGTTGTTTCGTCGAGAGTGCAGCCACAGTAAAGGTTGATCTTCAGGCACATGTGTATGCACCAAATGTATTCAGTCCAAATGGTGATAATTTGAATGATTTGTTCAAACTAGTCTATAGTGAAAATGTGGATTATATTTTCTCTTTTGCTATTTATGATCGATGGGGCGAACAGATGTATATCAAGCAAAATTTTTATCCCACAGATGAACATGGTTGGAATGGTATATACCGAACTCAAGATTGCAATCCTGGAGTATTCGTCTGGGTAGCCAAAATTCGTGCATGTGATGATCGGATAGAGACGATCTATGGAGATGTGACTTTGTTAAGATAATCTTCCCGCTTTTTCACAAATTACGCGACTCAATGATTTTTTAACCATCAATAATTAAACTGTAGACAAAGGAAATCAACAACTAAAGTAAATCGATGGTGGTCTTGTGGTTCTTGAGGGAATTTCTTATACCAAAAACTCAAAGTGGCAGGTTAATCTATCTTCTATTTATCAAAGTTTGAATCAAATTCAAAAATTATAATTAAAAAATGTCGCCACAAATCAAAGAAATTTGTGGCGACATTTTAATTTATAAGTATGCAATAAATATTATTGCTTCACTATACTCTCGTAATAAACTTTTCCTGAATCACACTTTAAAGCAAGAATATATTTGCCTGCCGCCAAATGATGTAATTGAAAGGCTGACTTCTGAAGTCCTTTACTTATTTTAACTTTAGCAAGTTCACGTCGAATTTCTTTACCATCAATAGATAAAATGGCTAATGTTCCCATTTCATCTGCAGCTGAATTTATATGAATTTGTATTTCATCAGAGGTGATTAAATTAGGATAAACTTTTAATACATTCAGTTTACCAATTTCAAGCATTGCAACATTACTATTTTCAGAAGTTTGATCTTCAAATATTTGCTTAATTCTATAATAATATTTTTTTGCTTCTTCTATAGAGGCATCAATATAGAAATACGATTTTTTCGCTTTATTGGTCACTTG
Source organism: Saprospiraceae bacterium (assembly GCA_016722295.1). Taxonomy (GTDB): domain Bacteria; phylum Bacteroidota; class Bacteroidia; order Chitinophagales; family Saprospiraceae; genus Vicinibacter. The sequence continues at coordinate 290,700 of JADKGL010000026.1, read as the reverse complement.
AATTTCAGACAAAATATTAACAGATCCATCTGAATTTATTCTTTCTATTATGAATTTTTGAATTTGCTTTGAATTTTTTACATCCCATTGCAAAACAGCACTATTGTTATAGTCAGTAGCATTTAAATTTAAATCGTTAGAGGCTAAAACTAATTTCACCACTCCAATTGAAATATTTTCAACTAAACTAGTTTGAGTTAATTTAAAAATTGAAGTAGTTCCATAGCCCATGCTACCATCTACATCATTTGCCATCTCTTGTAAACTTGCTTTTTTTGTACTTGTGAACGAATATTGTAAAGGCATGTCAACTTTTACATAATAATTTCCAGCAGGAACTTCATCAAAAGTAAATGAACCGTCTTCATTGGTTTGACTTGTTTGGATAGTTTGATTTATTACATTTATCAAATGAACATTTATACCTTGGATTCCGGGTTCCATAATTTGGTATATCCCATCACCATTTACATCATTCCATAAAATATTTCCTAATGCCGAAGTTCTATAAAATCCTGCATCAAAATCACATAACATATCACCTTCACGTGCTATGAATATTGGAGTTGTGTTTTCTCCATTAATAGTAGAAATATCAGAATCAGTCGTAGGATTTGATCCCAATCCTGTAATCGTCCTTGTGTAATTTGATGGACCTTGCACTTTTAAATAATAAGTTCCTTCACATGTACAAAATTTAAAATAACCGTCTTTTCCTGTCTGTGGATTGGTTGATGTAACTTTAGTAGAGAAAAGTACTCCATTTTGCTCGTACAATTGTACAGTAATGCCATTTAAACCTACTTCATCGATATCTTGTAACCCATTGCGATTCGCATCATGCCATACATAATCTCCAATAGGAACACAGGCTGTACAAATAGGTGGATAAAGTCTTGAAATCAATGGAAAACAAGAACAGGATCCATCAACAAAAACTAAAGCATTTCTTAATCGATCACGATTTGTAATATAATTAAAATCTAAATTTAAATTCCCTCTAGATAATGGTCCACTAACTATATGTGTTGCAATAGGAGCCGCCAAACTATCTGCTGAATCTAGGAGTCCATTTCTGTTTAAATCTTCAAAAATTCGCACACGTATATTTTGACTTGATGATAAATCTGCATCCAAAATTCCTAGAGAAAGTGTTGTATAGGTTCTTCCTGTGATATCTGGACAAGTCGTGTTTTGTCTTGTAAGCTGATAACTAGCTTTAGCATAAACTGTAGGGTGATTCGCCTCTGCAAGAGTAAGTTGAGTGCGACATAAACTTCCATCATCTGCACAAGCAAGATCTCTTGTTGTAATGACCATATTCATAAAATTACGAATACTATTACATGTAGTAATTGAAGGGTCAACATCAATGCGAAACTTAAATTTAATTGAATCACCAGGAACTGTTATTGTCCCGATTGCCCATGCTACTTTTGTTTCACCTGAGCTACTTGAAATTAAAGTTGGTTCAGCACCTCCAAAATTTCGAATATTCCTTGTGGTTAGTGGAATATATGAATATCCATTGGGTAATGTAAGTTTAATAGTATCTGTTAATCTTGTAGAACCGGGACCAAAATTATAAAGAATAAGTTCAACTTCATTAAAATCAGAGCATGCATTCAAAGTAGATGATGAAGCTCCAATAGCTAATCTGCCTGAATACAATGTGTTTGGATCAATAATGTGAATTGGAGCAGTATAACCAGTGATAGACTCTTCTTTTTGAGATGTGCCTATTTGACAAGGAGATTGAGCAGACGTTCTATAAGGTATTCTTGTTCCATCTACAAATCCACATTTAGTTTGTGCTAAAAACCGAATATAATATCTACTGCTGTCTGCATTTTTTAATTGGTATGGTACTTCTCCACCTAAACCACCAAGTCCATTAGTACCTGTTGCTACACTCCAAGCTGATGTTATGTTCCATTCAAATTTTTGACCTAATGGATCGGCTCCAATATTTCGAGCATCAGATATTCTTTTCCAATTTGAAAGACTAACATTTGGTGCAGGAGGCACACTTGTCGTGATAGGATATTGAATATAAGTTGATCCTGGAATGAGTTCAAATCCAGCAGGAAGAAAAACACTAAACAAAAGATTGGAAGCATCAACTTGACCTTCATTATCTACTTGTATTACAAATTCAATGTCATCACAAAGATCCTTGACGGTTATTGGTCTTGACTCAATAGGAAAAATTGATGATGCAGAAAGTGAAGTATTGAACGGTTTTACATATAATGGGTAACTTTCTATTGGACAGGTATTAGAAGTTGTGGAACTTGGATATCCAATACAATTCCAACCGACCTCTGCAACAATGCTATCCAAATTGCAATTCAAAGAATAATTTGCTGAAAGAAGCAGGTCAAATTCACTTCCACCAGGTCTTAGATCGCCTAATTGATAAATATTTCCTGCACTTGGAGAAATTATTGTTCCACCACTCTTAGATTATTGACATTAATCCTACCTGAATTATTTCTAAATGCAATCCAAACATTTTTCGCTTCTGTTTCAGATGCAACGTTATTAATTTTTAGAGGCCAAGTTAATGTTGGACTAGCACCATTATTTGTTTGTTTTGTGGATTGTAAAGATATCTGTGGTGGAGTAAAAATAAAACTTCTGTATTACTTTCAGTAGATTTAGATAAATCATCACTTGAATCTGTATTTCCACCATTTGAAGGAAGGGAACTCAACTGGCCTTGATGGATAGCGGTGTATGAAAAACTTACTTTTTCAGTTGTTGCATTACAATCTGGTGCTAAATAAATTTTAATACTTAAATTGTATGCATCATCTGGTGTATCCCAAATGCCTGAAGCATTCTGTGATTTAAACAATTGACCAACATTAAATTCCAAATTTCTAGATGATGTATTTATTGGATTAATTGGTGAACTTAATTGTACATTGCGCTCTTTTCCTCTTCCTACACTTAAATCTATTTCTGAACGTAAAAAATTATAACCTAAAGGTAAATTGACCGTAACAAGATTCATTAGATTCTGTGGTCGATATTCAAAAGGAAAAACATCGCGTCCTGCACTAGCATCATATGGATGATTGATATAGGAGTACGAAAACTGAATAAATTTATCTTCGCAGCCATTAAAAATTGCTCCGCTTATTTGACCAAAGGATCCATAACCATAATAGTTAAATCGATTTATATACTGTTGACAGTCATTTAAATTAGGATTTGTTGGGTTACTTGTTTTTGAAATATAAAAACTATTTTGTACTACATTTTCAACAATTACTGCTGGTCTATTTCTTGCAATTTCATAAATGATTTCTAATTTTATGCTATCGCCATTTCTAAATCCTTCAAAAGAACCTAAGTCAGTACAAGAATTACCTAATAAAGCTGTTCTCCCAAATTCAAATTTGAATGTATTAGCATTTTTCCGAGATACTAATGCATTACAACTAAATGCTCTATTTGCACTTTTATCATAGATTTGAACTATTGCAGATCTAACGTCTGTTTCAGGTGCTATTTCAAAACTAGATTCTAGATATCCAAAATCCCATAGATCATTTGTAGCATCTTTTACAACGGCTATATGTGTAGCTGACAATAAGTCACCACTCATAGCTCGATAAGTATTAATTGGATCTACCGAAGGGTTTGCTATTTGCGAACCATCAGGTAATTGATCGCCATTGATATCTTTTAATCCATAGCTTATTCGTTTCATATCACTTCCTAAAGTCAATAATCCTAAACAGTTTGAATTGCTTGGAATGCATTTAGGAGAAATCCTTAATGTGTCAGCTCCGATTGGTACTGCACAACTACAATTTAGTGGATCACTGATATAATTAAATTGTGATTTAATTTGGACTTCATTTGGCAAATTTGCACATGATCCTAAGACTAATTTCTTAATAAAAATCTCAGATTTAAAAAAGCCCAATTCCTGCAAGTTGTCCCGCCTTAATATTATATCTTGCGACAATTTTATTTTGTATAGGATCATAATTTATTGATATTGGATCCCACATTTCTCCATATGGATTTGTCCACATTAGATCGTTGTTATTTCCGCTCCAAGTAATGCCCTGCGGAATATCTAATACTAATTCTATTTCAGAATTATCATTTACATTTGAAAAACGAAATAAATGATAAACTAATTTCATTGTGAATGTATCGTTTTCCTTTATATTTGGTTTTGTTTCATCTAAAATTAAAGTATTACTTACATAAACTGCATCTGATACAGAAACAGGCTTTAATTCATTTTCATTATTGCAAAAATCATAATACTTTCCTTTAACTCCATCTCCAAAACTATAATAATTTCCTGGATCTTTAGGACAGCAAATTGATTTTTCATATTCAATGGTGATCTCTTCACCTACTGCTATCGATGGAAATAATAACTGTACATGTGATGTGATATTTGAAGTAAAGCATCCGAAATATGAACCACAATTGATACTATTGAAATAATGTGGTGTGATTTGTGTAAATGCTCCAGAATTTCTACTAATCCTAAAACTGTTTGGAGATAGATTACCACCATTGCATGTCCCGATTTGTTCAACAGAACCTGCGTATAAATAAAAATCAATCAAAGAATTTGAAGCTGCAGATGTTCCCGTATTTTTTATTTTAACTTGAATTGTTGTATTAGTTCCTAGACAAGTTGGTGCTTCATAGTTTTCAGAAATTTCTAGTTTAGGTCCTTGACTTGAACTCAAAGATAAATTGGTGAAAATACTTTCACTCGGTTCACACAATTGTTGATTGCAACCCCAATATGCATTTATGGTTGAGCTTAAATCTGTACAACTTACTATTTCAATGATCTCTTCGATTTCTATACATTCTGCGAGACTACTACTGTTACCTCCTTCAGGCCCGTCCAGGAGATCGTTTCTATTTCCAGTGGTTCCATTTGCTAGTAAAGCATTTGAAAATTCTGACCTTGGTATTACTATACTCTGATTTCCTAAATTTCCCTTTACGTAATTTGAATTCTCAACTCCTCCATTAATTTTTACTCCTCTTATTCTCATAGTAGAAGCACCAAAATCATTTATCTGAATAGTATCCTTAATGTATGAATTTACTCCTGTTTGACAAATAGTAAATTTTCGAGATGTTAAATTTCCTCCTAGTGGAGTAATTGTAGGATTCGATATAGTTAAATTAGGTTTTGCAAGTTGTGGAATTGTACTCTCACTATACACATCCATTCCTCCATTAAATCGCAATGTGTATTCCCAATTAAAAACAACCCCTGGGTTTGCTTTGACGATATCAATTACATCACAATCAGCCTTAACATCAAATGAAAAAAGTATATTTTTACATCCAGCAAAATCCATTGATGGAAAATCAAAAACAATTGTTCTTTCATTTGACAAATCATTTCGATAAGTAACATTTGAATTCACCCCTGAACAACCTATAGCTTGAAAGTTTCCTCCATATTTTAACCCCTCATCTAATAATATAGACAATTGTGTATTATTTATCACTCGACCATTGGCTAGTTTTACAATCTCTATGGATGCTCGACCAGCATCGCCACAGATTACTAATTCTGGTAAAATGGGATTAATAAATTCAACCTCTATCCCAAAAAAACTTTCCTTCATGTGTGAAGAAAAATATTCATAACAGGTTGAATTTTTTAGTAACACATCTTGTTGACGGGAGGAAAAAATATTATTTTCACTCTTTAGGTATTGCGAAATAAACAACATAAAAGTTAGAAATAACATTTTAGTCGTCACGCTCAGGTAAATTGGCTTACGTTTCATTAATCGGAAATTAGATCAGCGCAAATGTAATACAATAAAAAGTTAAAAAACGCAAGAAAGCGTAAAAATTTATTAGGATTAATTCATTATTAATAACTAGCTAATTGCATATATATCATAGTGAATTTTTGTAGATTATACAACTAATAATATTATATTTAAAATATTATTTGCGTAATTTAATTTTAATCAATTTATAGTATATATACTAAATCTTTAATAACTTAATTAATTTCTAGTAATTTTAATCCAATAAAAGCTTTTTGATGCGATTGTAAATCTCTGTGTTCTCATAAATTCCTGAAAAATTCTCTGCTCCTGGACCATAAGCGAAAACAGGAATCATGGCTGCAGAGTGTTTTTTTGTACTGAAAGTAGTTGTTAATGCTCCAAATTTTGAACCCGGATTGATTACATATCCTCCAGTCTCATGATCCGCTGTAATAACAACTAAGGTATTTTGATCCTTTTCAGCGAAATCCAAAGCCTCCTTGATGGCTTTATTAAAATCTAGCACTTCACTGATGATATAGTCTGATTCGTTTGCATGACCACCCCAATCAATTTGTGATCCTTCTATCATTAAAAAAAATCCTTTATTTTTAGAATTTAAAAATTGGATCGCATCTTTACTTGCTTTGGCCAAATAATTTCTTCCTTGTGACGCTGGTAACGGATCTCCATCTGCGGTAAAAAATAAATATTTATTCACATTTGGGATTTGTATGTTTTCAAAATCTTCTTGAAAATAATCACTTACCGTAAATCCTTTTTCTATTAATTTTTCAACCAAATTAATTGAATCTTTCACTCTTCTATCAAAATATTTTTTACCGCCTCCAATTAATAAATCACAATTTCCATTGTAAAAGTCCATTGCAATTGCTTCATAATCTTCTCGACCACTTTGGTGGGCTAAAAAAGCTGCAGGAGTGGCGTGGACTATCGTAGATGTTACGACCATTCCCGTGGCCATATTATTTTTCGCACAATCTTCCAAAATGGTAGTATATCTTTTTCCAAAACTATCAACTCCTATGTATCCATTTTTAGTTTTCCTGCCTATTGAAAATGCTGTCGCTCCTGCAGCTGAATCTGTAATCAAATCATCAATTGAATAAGACTTATGAATTCCAATAACTGGCATTCTCTCTAATTCTAATCGATTGTGATTCATATACATGCCTGCTGTAATTTGAGTTAAACCCATGCCATCTCCAATTAGAAATATAATATTTCTAGGTTTTTTACTCGAAGTCGTTTGTTTCGTATGCTCTACACTGGGCTTTACTGCCATTTTAGACATTGTACAAGCCTGTAAACAAAACATTAAAAGAAAAATGAATCCTGCTTTAATTTTCATTTCAAATTTTTTCTACTGCAAAATTACACTTAATTCACTAATGTATATCTCTTTCCAGGTTGTTCATTTAATAAGCCTTTAAATTCTAGCTCAAGTAGCACTGAAGCTATCATTCCTGGCGAAAGATTCATTTTATTATAAAAGACATCTATATGCACTGGACTGCTTTCCCTTAAAATATTTACTACTTCTTGTTCTGGTTCTGTGAGTTCGATAAATAACAATTTTTCTCTTTCAGATTTTTCCTTACCTTTATTTAAATCCCATGACATAGCTTTTAATAAATCATTACCATTTTCAATTAACTGAGCCTTATTCGATTTGATCAATTTATTAGAACCTTTTGAGAATACATCATTGACTCGGCCTGGAAAAGCAAATACATCTTTATTGTATTCAAATGCATATTCAGCTGTGATCATACTGCCTCCTTCTTCTTTTGTTTCTACGACAACAAGTGCATCACAAATTCCTGCTACAATCCTATTTCGCATTGGAAAATTCTCTCGATCTGGACGTGTTTCTATTCCAAATTCTGTCAAAAGTCCTCCTTTAGTAATCATTTTGTTGGCCAAAGTTTTATTCTCACTCGGATATAATATATCCAACCCATGTCCAAGGACTCCTACTGTATTGATTTCTTCCACAACACATTTTCGATGGGCGGCTGAATCTACTCCATATGCTAATCCTGAACATACTAGTATATCTAGATGTTTTATATCCATGATTAATTCATCTACCAAACTTTGACCATAATTAGTTATGGCTCTTGTCCCTACAATTGAAACTATTTTATCGCAATTTAAATCAGCATTTCCTTTATAAAACAAAATTATTGGTGCATCTGGATATCGATTTAATCGATATGGAAATCGTTTATCCAAATAAGAAAGAATCTTTACTTCATTCTTGATAGAAAAATTAAGTTCCTTCTCTGCTAAAGAAAGAGTTACTGAACTTAGTAATTCATCTGCAGTTTTTTCTCCGATTCCTGGTATTCTAATGAGCTGGTGTTTCTTTGACTTCAATACTGCTTCTGCACTGCCGCAATAGCTGATTAAATTTTTTGCTGTCACAGAACCAACATTTTTTACTTTAGATAAAGCGATTAAGTTTAGGATTTCATTTTCACTTATCATTTTTGTATACTTTGGGCTTTATTGAGGAATGCATTACCATTATTTAAATATTCTTGACGCTTTGCAGGTATCACATTTTTTACATTAGCAAATTCTAAATATACCTTACCAATTTTTGTAAGTAGATCTTTATCATTTTCATTCATTTTATATGCTAAGCCTAGATATTGCAAAGCTACTTCATGCTTTTTCAAGGGGAATAGGATTTCCCACCCCACCTTTTTATAAAATGAATATAGAGCTGTAGAATTAGCACCATCTTTTGCTAAATAATTAAGATATTCAGTCACAAATGCCAAATCATGCTGCTTCCCAATCACAAATTCAAAAGAACTCAAAAGTTTTGAAATATCTCCATCCTTTTTGTGCCATTCTGCGGCCACACCAGACAACATATTTAGCCCTTGACCATACTCTGGATAGATCTGAATAGCTTTTCTTAGATATTTTTCAGATAGTGTTAAATAATTATATTTTTTATCTTGGTTTTGCTCTGCTTTATAAAAATTAAAATAAGTCACGCCTACATACATATTAAGTCTTGCACTGTTTTTAGAAACTTTAATTCCTTCAAAATTCAGTTGATCACCATTTGTCCAGGCAGGTACTCTTTGGTAACTAATCCAAGTAAAAATAGCCACCATTACTAAAATCATCCAAACACCTAAATTGGCTTTTTGTAATCGTGGTAATTGAACTCCAAAATAAGAAAGAAAAAAACAGGATGCAAAAGAAGGTATAAATAAAAATCTTTCGTTCATAAATGTCCCAACAGGAAAGAATATATTGCTCACTAATAGAATTGTGATAAAGAAAAACAATATTAAAAAACTCACCACATACCGTTTTTTCAATTTTATAAATGCAAGAAATAATAAACCAAATATGCCTAAAAATGCTAGATAAAATAACGGATTTCCAAGGTCTATAATGGGAACATGATAAGGGTAATAATCATGAGTCAATGGATAAGGGACAAACAGTAATTTAATATACCAAGCTAATGTAAATAGTATTGTACAAAAACGTTCGACCGTATTCATTTCGAGAAAAGGATCATTCATTAAATCTGTAATCTCCAATTTAACATCAAATAAAAACCCAATCACCAAAACTCGAATAATAATAAATGTAATTCCAGCAATTAATAATGCAAGACTTGGTTTTATAAGTTGTAGAATATTTGCTCCCCTAAAAAAATATAAACACATTGGCGCAACAAGGACAAATGGCAGTGCGTTTTCTTTAGAAAGTAAACCCAAAAATAAAAAGAATGAACTTGTGATTACATGTTTTACTTTCTTTGTATCATAATAATCTATAAAATAATGTAACGATAAAAATGAAAAAAGAAAACACAATATTTCATCCCTTCCTTTGATATTTGCTACAGCTTCCACATGCACTGGATGAGCTAAAAACAATAAGGTAGTCAATGTCGAAATAAGTACTTTATACTGATGATCCCTTAGCAATTTTTTGCAAGTATTAAATAAAATAAATAAGCATAAAATGTACAATAAAACATTGATTACATGACTTAATTTCGGATTAGATTTGAAGAATTCATACTCTACTGCAAATGTCGCGATCGACAGTGGTCTGTATCGAGATCCAGCTACTAGATTTTTTTGCTCTCCAAAATATCCAGTAAATGATTCCTTACAAAAAATTTCTGTTATTCCATCGAAACCTTTTTTTACAAATTTATTTTCTGAAGCTACAATGATATCATCTAATGCATAACCGTATTGAAAACACTGGAAATAAATCAAGATGCCTAGAACTCCAAAAATAAAATATGGAATAAACCTGTACTTCGGATTCTCATTTTGGAAGAAAAATGCAATAGATTTTTGCATACTAAATTTTCAATTGTTAGGATATCAAAGGTGAGAAATATTTTGCTAAGCGTATAGAAATTTATTAAATTATTTAAAACAAAGCAAAACTAATTCTAATTCATTCATTTTTTTATATATTTACCCATTCAAATTCATCTTATTGACAATATTCTCTAAAATTCAAAAAATATGAAACATTTACTTTCTCTAAGTTTTTTCTGTATACTTACATTTTTAAATGCTCAAACATTGCACAAGTGTGTCACTCATGAGTTAATTCAACAAGGCGAAATTTATAATCCTGGTTTTTCACAGTCGATTCAAGCTGAATTTCAAAAGGTAAAAAACAAAAATTCAAATCGGTCGCATACAATTTATAGAATACCTGTGGTTTTTCACATTGTTTGGAACAGTACAAAACCTAAAGAAAATATACCAGATTCTTGTATTCACAGACAAATTGAATTATTGAATCATGCTTTTCGTGCTACAAATGTTGATAGATCTAATCTAAGACCAATATTTGGACTAGAAGCTAAAGATGCTGAAATTGAATTTTATCTTGCAACAAAAGATCCTCAAGGGAATAGTACTACAGGCATCACAAGAAAGTCAACTACAAAAAAATTTACAACAAATTTATTAACTGGCGCCATCAGTATTGATATGAAATCGACTGCAAAAGGTGGCCAAGATCCATGGGACGTTACAAAATATTACAATGTATGGGTAGTCAATATGCCGATTATCTTTTTAGGTCAAGAGCAAGTGGGCATACTGGGCTTTGCTACACCACCATCAGGATTGCCCAATTGGCCATCCGAAGCACTGGAAGGTGTTGGCGCTGATGGAGCTGTAATTCAATATCAATTCATCGGTAATAATAATCCAAATTTCGCGAGCCTAGATTCCACATTTAAAATTGCAAATTCTGGTAAAACCTTAATCCACGAAACTGGCCATTATCTAGGTTTAAGACATATTTGGGCAGATAAAGGTGATCCTATATTTGGTTCTGCATCCTGTGTTGATCTTAATGGTAATGAAGATGATGACGGCATCGATGATACACCTTATTGTGGCTCTAATTCACAAGCTACTGGATGTATAGATGATAAAAACACTTGTGAACATGAGTCGCCAGATCTTCCTGATATGTGGGAAAATTATATGGATTATTCAGATGAAAAGTGTCAAGTAATTTTCACGCCTGATCAAACAGATTTCATGCAAAAAGTAATAGAACAGAAAAGATTAAAATTAGTCAGTTGGGATGTTCAAACAAATATCAATGATGATGACTCAGAACAAATTAAAATCATTTATCTAGCCCAATCCGAATCAATCCGAATTAACATGAGCAATGAATCAGCTGTTACTATACAAATCATAAATCATGCAGGTCAGTCGCTCTTTAAACAAAAAGTAAATTCATCTCAATCAGAATTTGAAATTTCATGTAAGAATTTACCAAATGGAGTTTATAGTATTTTTGTACAAAGTGATCAAAAAAGCTACTTTAAAAAATTTGTAAAACTTTAACGTCTTAATGTTGCATTCATCCCGCAAAGAAAGTATCAATACAAGTATAATTTTTTTTGTTGGTGTAGCCATTGGGATTTGTAGTACTATTTTCATCTATCCAAAAGATCTTGAACTTTATGGATTTTATGGATTTTTGACAAATACTGCTTCACTTTTAGTACCTTTTGTTTCTTTAGGCTTTAGTTCTGTATTGATTAAATATTTTCCAGCTCATAAAAATTCTACTGAATCAAGTAAACGATTTTTTGGTTCTGTACTCTTTCATTTTGTTCTGGGGATTACCCTCTTTGCTTTACTATTTATCCTAAGTTATGATTGGATAAAAACAAAATTTTTAGCTGAAGACAGTACTTTTCATCAGCTTTTCCTTTTTGTTCTACCCATTACTATCTTGTATGTAATGTATGAATTGCTTTCTAGTTATTGCATTAACTTCTTCAAAACTAGTCCTCCAGCTTTACTTACAAGTTTGATGAAAGTTTTTCTACCTACAATATTTTTATGTTGTGTTTATGGATACGTTGAAAAGTGGTTTCTGCCGATTAGTATTTGTTTGTTTTATATCTTGACGATAACTTTACTTTTCCAATATTTAAAACGTAAACACAATTTTTCTATAGAAATCTTAACCCCTTTGAATAGAAATTTTCAGTCAAAAGATATTTACTTATTTGCATTTTTCAATCTATTGGGTGGCACTGGTTCAGCCTTAGCATTGCGATTGGATTCATTTATGTTAACCTCAATGTCGGGAACTGAAGCGAATGGAATATTTTCTTTAGCATATTTCATTAGTAATGCCAGTTATATTCCTGCCACCTCAATAAATTCCATCTTAGATCCAAAAATTGCTCGATTGTCATTTGATAAAGAAAGCGAATCCATAGAAAAGTATTATAAAAAATCAGCCATACTGATGTTCATACCTAGTGTGTGGATCTGTGCTTGCATCCTGTTCGGCTTACCTATTTTATTTGAAATAATGCCTAATCAAGAGAAAGTGATGCTGATGGCTCCAGCTCTTGTATTCCTATTATGCTCTAGATTATTTGATGCAGTGACTGGGGTCAATCATGCTATTCTGAGTTATTCCAATTACTATAAAATTGAAGCCATCCTAATGTTAATCATGGCTGGAGTTAATATTGCTTTAAATTATTTTTTAATTCCGAAATATGGCATAACAGGTGCGGCTATTTCAACCTGTATTTCAGTATTTCTCTTTAATTTTTCAAAATCTATATATATCTGGAATGCCTTAAAAATTCAACCCTTCTCTTTTTCTCTACTTAAAATTATCGGATTGAGCGCTATTTGTTTTTTTAGTTTGTATTTTATAGAAATCCATTCTAATTCTATATTCAATAGTGGTCTTAAAGTATTTTTATTTACTTCTCTCTTTTCTCTCAGTCTTTATTCTTTAGGTCTAAGCTTAGATTACAATCAATATTTTGATACAAAACGAGCTCAATTGCTAAAGTTTTTGAAATAAAATCGTCTTAAAACACAAAATCCCCACTTTTCAGTGAGGATTATGCGGAGCGGACGGGACTCGAACCCGCGACCCCGTGCGTGACAGGCACGTATTCTAACCAGCTGAACTACCGCTCCATTGAGCCTTTTTTCAAAGGTGAGCGCAAAATTAATTATAAAATCATATTATTCTAATAAATGTCTGAAAAAATTATTTTTAGTAGTTATCAAAATAATTTCCTATAATCCAATATTTTAGTGTTTATTTGTAATCCAATTTCAAACAGGCAAATGCCATAAAATGCTGAATTTATGATATTTATGGAATTTGAGAAGCCCCTCGAGTCCTTATATGACCAGCTCGACAAGATCAAAAAGATTGCCGAAGATGGGTCTTTAGATATGTCTAGCCAAATAGCTGAGCTTGAATCTCGACTAAAAATAAAGCAAAAAGAAATCTACGAAAACCTTACTGGATGGCAGAGAGTTCAATTATCTAGACACCCTGAAAGACCTTATACTCAATACTATATTTCTGCTATTTGCACAAAATTCATAGAATTACATGGTGATAGATATGTAAAAGATGATAAAGCTATTATTGGCGGAATCGCCGAAATTGACGGACAGTCAGTAGTAATTATTGGTCATCAAAAAGGAACTACTACCAAATTAAGACAATACAGAAATTTTGGTATGGCAAATCCTGATGGCTATCGAAAAGCTTTGAGAATCATGAAATTAGCTGAAAAATTTGGTTTTCCAGTTATCAGTTTAATTGATACTCCAGGTGCTTATCCTGGAATTGAAGCTGAAGAACGTGGACAAGCTGAAGCTATTGCAAGGAATCTATTCGAAATGGCTCAGCTAAAAGTACCAATAGTTTGTTATATTATTGGAGAAGGTGCTTCAGGCGGAGCTCTTGGGATTGGTGTGGGTGATCGAGTGTTCATGTTAGAAAACACATGGTATTCTGTTATTTCTCCAGAATCTTGCTCTTCAATTCTATGGCGAAGTTGGGATTTTAAAGAAAAAGCAGCAGATGCTTTGAAGCTTACAGCCATTGATATGGAAAAGTTTGGAATCGTCGATGGTATAGTGCAAGAACCCATAGGAGGAGCCCACAATGATCCAATGGCAATGGCATCTCGCCTTAAAGAACATATATTAAAGACACTATCGGAAATTGCTCCATTAGATCCTGATGAAAGAATCCAGCTCAGAATTGATAAATACGATAAAATGGGAAGATTTAAAGAAAATTAATCTTCAATACATAATTTACAAAATATGGTTAATTACGAATTTTTAAAAGGTACTGGCGTAGCATTAATTACTCCGTTTGCAGCAGATAAATCCATTGATTACAATGGTCTTGAAAAAGTCATTAATCATTGTATAGATGGAGGTGTAAATTATCTCGTCAGTATGGGCACTACAGGTGAATCCGTAACTTTGACAAAAGAAGAAAAACAAGCCGTAATTCGTTTTACGGTTAAAATAACTAATGGTAGAATTCCTATAGTAATCGGTATTGGGGGGAATAATACAGCAGAACTTATTGAAGAAATTCAAACACAAGATTTCACAGGAATCTCTGCAATACTTTCTAGTTCTCCTGCTTACAATAAACCATCTCAAGAAGGCATTTACCAACATTACCTTTCCTTGGAAAAAGTTTCACCAGTTCCAATCATTATTTACAATGTTCCTGGCAGAACCGCATCGAATATTACAGCAGAAACCACAATTCGATTGGCACATTCATCTATTAAATTTGCTGCTGTAAAAGAAGCATCTGGTGATCTCGCTCAAGCTACCAAAATATTGAAGGATAGACCAGATCATTTCCTAGTTTTATCAGGGGATGATCCCCTAGCTTTAGGATTAATGGGAATTGGCGGAGATGGTGTTATTTCTGTCATCGCAAATGTATATCCGAGAGAATTTTCAAAAGTAATTTCTGCTGCGCAAAATGCTGATTTTGCAAAGGCGCAATATATCAATCTAGCTTTGTTTGATTTGCATAAATGGCTATATGTTGAAGGTAACCCTGTTGGTGTAAAAGCTGCAGCAAAAGCGCTTGGCTTATGCCAAACATATGTACGCTTACCTCTCATAGAAATGTCACAGTCAAATCAAGAAAAATTGGTTGAAGAAATGAAAAAAATAAGGGAAATGGTTTAAAAATACCATCTACCTTATCAAAGTCACATCACCAAAAAATTTCTGTACATCTCCATTATTCCATTCGATCTCGACTACGTAGACGTAAACTCCGGGGATGCAATATTCATTATTGAATTTTCCTTCCCAACCTTGTGTTGGATCGTTGGCTGGAAAGTTTTCTTGATGAAATATTTTTTCTCCCCATCGATCGTAGATGGATAGAAAGTTCACTTGTCGAAATGAATTACTCGATGCTTTTGGAAAGAAACGGTCGTTGATATTATCTCCATTGCTTGTGATGACATTGGGAAACCAGACATTCCTTGAGTTGATTTTTATTTTGATTTCTGATGTTGCTATGCAGCCATTTTTGTTGGCGAAAGTTACAGTATAGGTTTGATCTGTATTTGCTGTGTGTATGGGATAGAGACAGTTGGCACAAGATAGATTTTCTGCTGGTTCCCATTTTACCCATGCAATGCTATCATCTGGTATAGAATACTTTGGTATGATCTTATATTCATCTCCTGCATATAATTCTACTTGTGGGACCAGATCTACATCCACTCCAATCGCTGCATTGATGACAATTGTTTTCTCAAATTCACAACCATTTTTATCGATTACTTTCAAGATATAATTCCCCGGTGTGAGATCATCGATTTCTGTAGTGGTGATCGATTTGTTGTTGAGATAATATTCAAAAGGTGCTGTCCCTCCTGTGATATTTTCTATTTCGATACCTCCGAGATCTTCAGGACATAATGGTTGGAAAACTTGATTTAGGATTTGAGTTGGAATATTTTTTATTGCAGTTACGATGACTTCATCTGTGGCTGTACATCCATTGTTGGGGTCAGTGACTGTGAGAATGTAACTGCCTTCGCGATCTACTGTGATGCGATCTGTGTTTGAGCCATTGATGATGTTTCCATTGGTCGTAGACCACGATTTTTCATGTTGAGCATTTGTGTTTGAAATGATATTTGCTTGTGTGATGCGACAACCTATGGATTGATCCAGTCCAGCATCTGCTTGTGGTTTTGTGATGTTTTGTTTTACGACGATACTATCAGTATTTGAACAAAGATTGCTTGTATCGAATACTGTGAAATAATAAACTCCTGCTTTATCAACGGTCGTGCTGATTTGATCTTTTGGTCCAGTAATATTTCCTTGGAGCGTATTCCAAAATGGAATAAAATTAATGCCACTACTCGATCCTTGAGCAGAGATTGTAACGCTTACATTTTTACAAGTGAGATCAGCTGGTGGTAAAAATTGAACTTTAGGAAAATTGAGATCTGGAACAATACTTACTTCATCTATAGATTCACATCCATTTTTTGTATCGATAACTTTTACAAAATATTGGCCTGGAGAAGTAATAGTTATTTGTGCTTGATTTGAATTTGAATTTATTTTTCCATTAGTTGTCGTCCATTCAAATTTGTATTTATTTCCTGTTGAATCTTTTGCTATTAAAGTAATTGTTTTACTTGAACAATTCCATATTTGATCTAGTCCTGCATTGGCTATTGGTGCTGTAGTATCTATTGTGACTATGGTCTGAATGTTTGTACTACAACCATTCATTTGATCGATAGCCCAAAGTGTATAGGTTCCTGGCGTTTGAACTTTTGGATTCAATGAATTTGGATTGGTGATTGGTGAATTGTTTGTTGATGTCCAATAATAATTTAGTGTGCCTCCAGATGTAGACATCGCTGTTCCTATCAAACTTACTTCTTTCGTAACACAATCTAAAACTCCAATTGTAGAAGCTGTAACTTGCGGTTTATTTTGATCTGGTGTAAGTGTGATTCTTGCTGTATCTGAACATTCATTTACTGTATCGATGACTACAAGAAGAAATGTTCCAACATTATTTACCGTTGCCGTTTTTGTATTAGCTCCGTTTACGATATTATTTCCTAGCCATTGATATTTAATTCTAGGTCCACCATCAGATAGAGTGCCATCCAAAGTTACTAAGGTATCTGCGCATCGGAATGTCTTGTCTGCTTCGACTTGTGCGTTGGGTTTTGTTTGATCTATGGCGATATCGATACTATCAGTTCTTTCACAAAAATTATTGCTATCTATCACTGTAAAATAATATCGTCCTGCTTGCGTGATTTGAATTCTATCGCTATTGTTTTGATTCAGTGTTTGTCCTGAATTGTTTTTCCATTCGTAGCGAATGTTGCTGGATAAATTGCTTGTACCTTGAAGTGTCAACAATGTGTTTTTGCAGGTGATGGTGAGATCTTGCCCCGCATTTGCATTGGGCAATTGTCGAAGATCTGTTACGTCAATGGTATCGCTATAATCGCATCCATTTTCTGTATTTGTCACATGTAAAATTACTCTACCTGCTTGAGTGATTTGTTGATTTTGTAAAGTTGTATCTGTGATAATATTTCCATTTGGCAAGGTCCATTTGTAATTATATTTTCCTGAGCCGATTGGATTACTTGAGATGGTAACACCATTGTTTTTACAATCAATGGATAGATCTGTTCCGAGATTAAACTGTGGTAGATTTCTATTTTCAAATACGTCGAAATAACTTGTGTCTACACATTTATTTTTTTTGTCTGTGATGACGAGTTTATATCGACCTGATTGATTTGAATTAATTGTATTCTGATTTTGCAATGTGGAATTATCTGGTAGAATCCAAGTCAAATCATTCTTTGCGGTGTCAAATGGATTTCCTGTGAGCAACACATTATTTTTTGCACAAGTCAAAAGTGAATCTCCGATGATATTTCCATTAGGACCAATAGTATCTCCCAATACAGTAAACGTCTCTTCAAATTCACAACCTGAAGATTTGTCTGTAATGGTTACAGAATACTTTCCTGGTGCGAGTACTTTTGCAATAAAAGAACCTTGTCCACCTACGATCAAACTATCTGGTGACCATTTGTATGAGAAATTTCCACTTCCATTGGAGATGGTTGCAAGGAAGAAAACAGTATCGAATTTGCAGGTGGCTTCATTGTCTACAAAAATTTCTCCCAACAAATCATTTGGTAAATCAATATCTAGCTCAACTTCTTTGTCACAATAAACCAAACCATTTTGATAGATCACTTTTAGTTTATAAGTGCCAGATCCTTTTGCTGTAGCAGTAAGTCCATTGCTGCTTAGAATTTTTCCACCATTGCTTGCAGTCCATTCATATCTTACATTCGTTCCCGTTGAAGATCCATTGGCTTTTAGTTCAAATGGTTCTGAAGAACAGTCTGGTAGTATCGGCGCCTTTACTATTGCTTTGAGGTCTACTACTTCAACCATCACTTCGTCCATGTCTTCACATTTCTCGTAGAGGGAAATATCATCAATAGCAAAATCATTTCCATAACCTACACCACTTTGTTCTGAAATACATATACTTGAAGAACTGGTTGTCGCAGTAAAACAAGCCATCAATTCGATCCATTCACAGACTCCTGCTGCATTTACACTGCCAACACTATTGCCATTTACCCTTGCATTTATATTTGCAGGAGAGGCAGGATGTACACTTTGAACATATAAAGTCAATTGATACATACGACCTGGAATAGTTGGCACTGATTGACACCAAATATTTTTTCCAGCACTAGTGCTACCATCTACAATTAGTTGGTTGCCTCCTCCTCCATGATCTCCGCAAGGAGAAAAGGCCCCATTGTATGCTTGAGGATTTGGTCCAACATCGAGATAATCTGGTCCAAAAGGACCTCCCGGCGAACTTTTAGTATATGCAGTAGAAAAGCCTGTGAAACCTGATTCAAAATCTCCATTATCTATGAGATTTGTGTTAGAGAGTCCTTTTGTTTTGAGTGTATATTTATATTTTCCAACAGGTGCGTTGACGATTGGGTCTAAAATTTTTGGATTACTAAGATAAGTAGTCGGTACCCATTCAAATTCACCAGCATTAGTTTGACCTTGTAATTGAACGGGCATTTTAGGATCACATGTAAACAAATCTGGACCAGCATCAGCATCGACATCAGGACATCCTCCTTGACCATTAATCTGGGTAAAAGTACTTATTACTAGGAAAAATAATATCAATGCCTTTTTCATATTTTGTACAATAGAATCCTAAATAAAGGCTAAATATAAAAATAAAAACTATAACAATTATTATAATTTCAAAATTAAAAATCTCCTGATGATATTTTTTATATATAGTGTTTTAATTCTAAACGATTTACAGTTCATATTTAATAATTCAAGTAAATTATCTAACATTCAGTTATCTTTGTATACTAATTTTTAAAAATGAAATTCGGAACAAAATTAATCCATGCAGGTATACATCCTGATCCTTCTACTGGCGCAGTAATGACTCCAATTTATCAAACTTCTACTTATGCGCAAGATGGTCCGGGAGTTCACAAAGGTTTTGAATATGCAAGAACCCAAAATCCTACTCGAAAAGTATTAGAAGAAAACCTCGCAGCATTAGAAAATGGAGCTGGAGCAGTTTGCTTTGGCAGTGGATTAGCTGCAATGGATGCGATTATAAAATTATTAAAATCTGGAGATGAAGTCCTTGGTACACATGATTTATATGGTGGATCATATAGACTCTTAGTAAGGGTATTTAGTCAATTTGGTATAAAAAGTCGATTTGTTCCAATGCAAGATCCTGATTACTTTGCCTCTCAAATCTCTGATCAAACAAAATTAATTTGGATCGAAACTCCTACAAATCCTTTACTGCAAATTATTGATATCGAAGCTATCGTAAAAATCGCAAAACAAAAAAATATATTGGTATGTGTAGATAATACATTTGCTTCTCCTTATTTACAAAATCCTATCGATCTTGGAGCTGATCTCGTGTTACATTCAGGTACAAAATATTTAGGTGGACACTCAGATGTAATTCATGGTGCTGTGATTTGTAAAACAAATGAACTTGCAGATCAACTTCATTTTATACAAAATGCAACAGGCGCTGTTCCTGGACCAATGGATTGTTTTTTAATCCTACGTGGTATCAAAACATTGCATGTAAGAGTACAAAGAGCTTGTGAAAATGCAGCTAAAGTAGCCGAATTTCTTCAGTCTCATTCAAAAGTCAATCGTGTTTTATATCCTGGCATTCCTACTCATCCTGGTCATGATGTTGCAAAAAGACAAATGCGAGATTTCGGAGCCATGATATCTTTTGATCTTCATAATCAAGATCTCGATGCAGCGAAATCTGTATTGTCTCACACAGAATTATTTTTATGTGCTGAATCACTTGGAGGAGTGGAATCCCTTATAGGTCATCCTGCAAGTATGACTCATGGATCAATTCCACGAGAAGATCGTATCAAAAGTGGATTGACTGATTCGCTTATGAGGTTAAGTATCGGCATTGAAGATGTTGAAGATCTCATAGCGGATTTAGATCAAGCAATCAATTGAGCTTTCACATGGACACTTCTTCGAAATCTACCTTAAAAACTTGGGCACAAGACGATCAACCAAGAGAAAAATTACTCTCTAAAGGAAAAGAATCATTAAGTAATTCAGAATTACTAGCTATACTATTAGGTTCTGGCAGCAAGAATGAAACTGCTGTTGAATTAGCAAAACGAATTTTGGAACAATGTGAGAATAATTTGATTGAACTAAGCAAACTTAGCATTAACGATTTAAAGAAATTTAAAGGCGTAGGTGTGGTAAAAGCAATTACAATAGAAGCTGCGCTTGAACTGGGACGACGAAGACAACTTTCTGATGCAAAAGAATTTGCTAAAATAACTTGTTCGAGAGATTCATACAATTTCTTCAAATCAAAAATGGAAGATTTAAAACATGAAGAGGCTTGGATTATTTATTTAGATAGAGGGAATAAGGTAATAAGTGTTGAAAATATTAGTAAAGGTGGTCTTCATGCAACCATTATAGACCATAAAATTATTTTTAAAAAAGCTATTGAACTTAATTCGTCTAATATTATACTTGCTCACAATCATCCTTCAGGTGTATTAACACCAAGTAAGCAAGATATTCAAATGACAAAGCAAATTTTTCAAGCTGGAAAAATTATGGATATTAATTTATTAGATCATTTAATTATAAGCTCAACAAGTTATTATAGTTTTGCCGATGACAATAAAATTGAAAGTTAGTGCAATCTTCAAAGAAGAAAAATTTAATTACGCTAAAAAAGCTTTTCCAATATACTAAACCTTATAAAGTACAGCTTTATTCGGCAGCGATTCTAGCTATTATATTAGCACCATTGAATGCCTATATTCCATTTTTAGCAAATCAAATGGTGGATGGATATATTTTAAAAAATGATCCGTTGGGTTTACAGAAAATGGCGATTCTATTTTTACTCGTTTTAATTCTAATAACTGTCAGTCGCTATTTTTTTATAATTCTTACTAATACTTTAGGTCAACATATTGTTAGAGATATGAGACAAGATGTTTTTAAAAAACTTTTAACCTATCCACTTTCTTATTTTGACAAAACAGCTGTAGGAACTAATACAACAAGAACCATCAATGATCTTGAAACAGTCAACACGGTATTTTCAGAAGGATTAATTACAATCATTGCAGATATATTAGCCCTCTTGATGATTCTTATAGTGATGTTTTATACTAGTGTAAAATTAACATTAATCTGTCTTGTTAGTTTTCCGTTATTGCTTATAGCAAGTTATATCTTCAAAGAAAAAGTCAAACTGTCTTTCACTCGAGTGAGAAATGAAATAGCTAAGTTAAATGCATTTTTGCATGAACACATTAGCGGAATGAAAGTGATCCAATTATTTAATGCAGAAGATAGAGCAAAACAAGGATTTAAAAAAATTAACAGAGAATATACTCAAGCCAATCTTGATGGCATTTTTTATTATGCAGTCTTTTTTCCTATTGTAGAAATAATTTCCGCAGCATCCTTAGGTTTTATGATTTGGTGGGGAGCAAAAGGCGTATTGCATGGCGATGTAAGCATTGGACAATTAGTGGCATTTCCATTGTATCTCAATCGATTGTTTCAACCAGTTCGATTACTTGCTGACAAATTCAATACACTTCAAATGGGTCTAATCTCTGGAGACAGAGTAATTCAATTGTTAGAATCTGATCAAGCCGAAAAAAATGATGGAAAACTTATAGCTCAGGATCTTACTGGTGATATTTGTTTTCACAATGTTTGTTTTGAATATGATGAAAATATCCCTGTATTAAAAAATATTAATTTTATACTACCTAAAGGCAAATCCTTAGCAATAGTTGGTCTTACTGGATCAGGAAAGTCTAGCATCGTAGGCTTGATAAATCGATTGTATTCTATAAAAAGTGGATCCATCACAATAGGAGGAGTAGATATACGAGATTATGAATTAGGTTCGCTTCGTTCAAAAATAGCTATTGTATTACAAGATTTATTTTTGTTCAGCGGAACGATAAGAGACAATATAACTCTAAAGAATGATGCCATTAAAGACTTTGACATAATTGAAGCAACCAATCAACTCGGATTAGAAGAATTTATAGCCAAATTGCCAAATCAATATGATTTTATATTACAGGAAAGAGGAAATAACCTATCTATAGGCCAATGTCAATTAATATCATTTATTCGAGCGATTGTTACAAAAGCAGATGTTTTAATACTGGATGAAGCAACTTCTTCAATTGATCCTCATACTGAAGATTTGATCCAAAAAGCGATTGAGCGCCTGATAGAAAATCGAACTTCCATTACAATAGCCCACCGTCTAAGCACTGTTCAGCACTCTGATTATATCCTTTATATCGAGAAAGGTGAGGTAAAAGAATTTGGTAGTTTAAAGGAACTTTTAGCGATACCTAATGGTTATTATACGAAATTGCATCAACGACAATTTTCTTCAAGCTACTCCGATCAACTAAGTTTATAAAAAAACATATTAAAAATTATGTTAATACATAATTTTGTAATTATATTTGCATGTCCATGAACTATCAACGATCATATTCCTATTATTCAAACCGCAGCTTTGGTCAAAGATTGCTTGCCGCCATTGCTTTATTACTATTCATTAGCTTGTTTTTCTATCTAAGCTGGCAGATTTATAAATTACTCTTTATTATTTCTCCAATATTCATAGTTATTGCTTTAGTGTTGCATTCACCAGTTGTGGGAAATCATATCAAGTCTATTGGATTGCGGTTCAAACAAGGACTTTTCGGAGGTTTGTTTAATGTCGCTATTCAATTGATCGGTTTGCCAATTGTCTCTATAGGTTTAGCGTTCAAAGCATGGGCATACAAGAAGTTTGGAAAAATTCAAGATCAAATGGTTGGAGGTACAAATACTGAAGAAGGCTATACGCAATATGAAGAAATTCCAAATGATGATCGATTTGATTTGAATCAAGAAAGAAAATCTTCTGAAAAGAAATCAGCTACGAAAGAAAATTCTCAACAGAATCACTATGATGATTTATTTGTATAAATAAATAATATTGTGATTTATCTAATTATTCTTACTGCTGCGCTGAGTCTATTCTATATTGTACTCATTTTATTTTATATCTATTCTTGGCGAAAAATAAACTATACGGTTGATTCATCAGCTGCAACGAACGAACTAAATTTTCCGTTTGTCACAATACTAATAGCAGCAAGGAACGAAGAAGAACATATTGTGCAATGCGTCACTTCTTGCCTAAATCAAAATTATCCACCGTCTAAGTTTGAGGTCATCGTAGTAGACGATCAATCAGAAGATGCGACCTATGAATTATTGGAAAAGGAATTTACTCAATCCAACTTTAGACTGATGCGACTTGGTGTCTATCGCCGTACAACAATCAGAGGATCCAAGAAAAAAGCAATATCTTATGGGGTTTCACATGCTCAAGGAGATATGATAGTTCAGACAGATGCAGACTGTATCGTATCATCAAAATGGCTCACTTCCATGGTAACAAAATTAATTCAAAACGATTATGATTTAGTTACTGGACCTGTGCAAATAAAAGAAGAATTTGGTTTGTTAAACAAGTTTCAATCGTTAGATTTCATGAGCTCGTGTATTATGAATGCAGCAGGAATTCAATCTCGACTTCATGAACTAGGCAATGGTGCCAACATAGCATTTAAAAAAGCTGTTTTCTTAGCACATTCTGGTTTTGAAGGAAATGAATCTATAGCTTCAGGTGATGATGTATTTTTAATGCAAAAAATAGCAGCGAAGTCGAAAGATAAAATTGCATTCAACAAATCAAAAGATGCCATAGTCACAACTTATGGTTTGCCTACATTGCGATCGTTTTTTAGTCAACGTTTGCGTTGGGCAGGAAAAATGAAACATTTATTTACGTTTCCAATTTTGATTATTCTAAATATCGTTTTTTGGCAAAGAATTGCTTTAGCAGCTTTATTTATCGTCGGAATACTTTTGAAAAGTAGTATATTGATTTATGTTGCAGCTGGGTGTTTGCTTCTGCGATGGTTAGTTGATTTTTGGCTACACCTTGAAGCCTCAACGTTTTTTAATAATAAATCAATATTGCCTTGGTCTATGCCAATGAATATCCTTTATTCAATCTATTTTGTAGTATTGTCTATATTGAGTATGCTTCCAATTTCTTTAGAATGGAAGGATCGAAAAATTTAGATTTTTTCTAACTTAAATTTCTCCCCATTCTGTGCCTTCCTTGCTGTCTTTTAGTTGTATGCCTATTTCCTTTAGTGAATCGCGTATTTTATCAGATGCAGCCCAATCTTTTCGTTCTCGCACATCTTTTCTCAATTCAATAATAAGTTGCATTAATCCTTCCGTAGTCTGTCCATCTGAGGAACTGCCTTGTTCTTGAATTCCAAAGATATCTTGAAAAAATATATTGAATTCTGTACAGATCATTTTCCAAACACCTTGCGATATTTGGCTAGCATATTCAGAATTATTCTTACATTGATTAATGATTGATATGAGTTGATGCATTTCAGAAATAGCTAATGGAACATTGAAATCATCGTCCATTGCTTCATAAATATTTCTAATGACTTCTTTAACTTCTACATCCTTGGGACCAATCTCGTTTGAAGACCATTGAGCAACTAAATTTGAATTAATGATGCGCTGTGCTTCCATGAATTTTTTATAATTAATCTCAGCAGCTACTAATGCTTCATCCGTGATATCCAATGTACTTCTATAATGCGCTTGAAGCATAAAAAACTTCACGATCATCGGAGGATACGCTTTGCTAATATGTTGACTTTTGCCTTCAAACAATTCTTCAGGTGAAATCGTATTCCCTTCGCTTTTTGACATTTTCCTTCCATTAAGCAGCAACATATTTGTATGCATCCAATACCTTGCTGGTGCATGTCCACATGCACCCATGTTTTGAGCAACTTCATTCTCATGATGTGGAAACTTCAAATCATTTCCTCCTCCATGAATATCAAATGTTTCGCCAAGATACTTCGTACTCATAGCAGAACATTCGAGATGCCAACCCGGAAAGCCTATCGACCAAGGAGAATTCCATCTCATAATATGCTCTTCTGAAGCCTTTATCCATATAGCAAAATCTGATGGATGTCGCTTTTCTTCTTGATTCTTGAGATTGTCTCTACTTTCTACGAGTAAATCTTCGACAATTCTTCCACTTAGCTTACCGTAACTATTATATTTTTTTATAAATTTCAAGGTATCAAAATAGACTGATCCTTGTGCTTCATATGCCAATCCATTGTCTAGAATAGATTGTACCATTTCGATTTGCTCTGGGATATGACCTGTTGCACGAGGTTCGATGTTGGGCGATTTGGTATTGAATATCCGCATCATGTCGTGAAAACCGTTGGTGTACTTCTGAGCTACTTCCATAGGCTCTAATTGATCCAATCTTGCTCCTTTTGCCATTCGATCTTCTCCATCATCCAATAAATGACCAACATCTGTAATATTGCGAACATATCGAATCGTATATCCCTTGTGTAAAAGATATCGATAGATGACATCAAAAGATACAAATGTTCTGCAATTGCCTAAATGTACATCATTATATACTGTTGGACCACAAACATACATACCAATTCTTCCACTTTGAATTGGAATAAATATTTCTTTTTCGCGCGTAAGACTATTAAATATTTTTAACTGTGAGTCCATATTTATAATTTATAATGCTAATTCAGCAAGCTATACTATAACAACAATTTTTTCAAAATGATTTTTAAGACAATAGTTTTATGGATGAATTGTCAAAGTTTGCGCTGCAATCAATTTCCATTTTTCACTTTCCCACACATAAGATTGTGCTATATATATTCCTGGATCATTATAGCGCATACTGACAGATCTTTGATCAAATGATGATCGTATTCCATTTCCAAAATCGATCAGATATCGAATACCATTGATATGTAAATTATTAAATTGAATACTTTCATTCACCTTTAAATTACCTTGAACATAAAGCATAGAATTTCCCGTAGAACTTGGTACATTTTGGCGAATCTTTTCGTCGAGACCATGAAGACTCTCGTCCTTTTGATAACTTATTGAAGAGGTATTTTCTGTTGCACTAGTTTGCATCATATTTTGAATCGAACCGCCTAATATAAAGTAGCTACCTATACATCCGACAAATGCAATGCCAAGTGCTAATATAAAATCTTTGGTCCGTTCTGTTAGACCTTGTGGTAAAAAGACTGATCGAATACTAAATTCTCGTTCCATTTAATAAAGGATTTGGGTATGCAAATATATTAAATTAATTTTACATATGTGAGTGTAAGATGTTGATTTTAAATATATTATAAAATAATTATTTATTTAATTTGAAACCAATGACTTAGCTTTGAAAAATAATTATATATGAAAGTTTTACATTTGATTTTTTCACTTAAAATAAAAAATTCGTAAGGTTCTGCTGCTTTGAACTATATTTACAACCAACTAAAAAATCCAAATGGATCTTATTAATAATCTAATGGAATTTATACTTCATATTGATTCACATCTTGTGGAATTGGTATCAAAATATGGAATATATATTTATATCATTTTATTCATCATACTTTTTGCAGAAACTGGATTAGTCATCGCCCCATTTTTACCTGGAGATTCACTACTATTTGCAGCTGGAGCATTGGCAGCTACTGGAAATATGAATATTGCATTACTCATGTTAGTCTGTTTTGTAGGTGCTGTGCTTGGAAATCAAGTAAATTATTATATCGGCAGATATTTTGGCCCAAAAATATTTGATATGAATTTGCGATTTATTAAAAAGGAATATTTAATAAAAACACAAGATTTCTATAATAAACATGGTGGAAAGGCTTTAATCATTGGACGTTTTTTGCCCTTCATTCGAACCTTTGTGCCTTTTATCGCTGGTGTAGGTAATATGAATTCATCTAAATTCACATTATATAATATCGTTGGAGGATTTACATGGGTTTTTCCAATTTGTATCGTTGGATATTTGTTTGGCAACATACCATTTGTAAAAGAAAATTTTTCAATGATCATATTAATTATTTTAATCATCAGTTTGATTCCATTATTTGCTGGTATAATTGGTGGTATAATTAAATCCAGAAGCAATTCTTGATGTAAATTTTTAAATTCATGGATGCATTTTTTTCAAAATATAAAAAGGGCTTTTTTATCTTTTTTCTTTTTATTGTACTCATGCAGGCCTTGCATATTGTACAGGTATTGCCATTAGACCATACGATTGATCTAATTTTGCGTTGGGCGGGATTAGCTTATCTGATTTTATATGCAATTACAAAAAAGAAGTTGACAACATGGATCTTCATTAGTATGTTGCTGGGTGCTGCAATAGGTTATGATTTTCCAATGATTGGAAAAGAGCTAAACATCTTTAGTAAAATTTTTATCAAGTTGATTAAATGTGTGATTGCGCCGCTCTTGTTCGGTACTCTTATTATGGGTATAGCTGGTCATGCGAATATGAAAAAAGTGGGAAGGCTTGGTTGGAAGTCATTACTTTATTTTGAAGTTATCACGACGATTGCATTAGTTGTTGGATTGATAGCTATCAATATCAGCAAAGCGGGAGTGGGTATAAAGCCTCTAGATACGATAGAAAAAGTTCCTGAAGTAGCTAAAGCTCATGGCTGGAAAGAAATCATATTACACTCATTTCCAGAAAATTTTATCAAGTCAATTGCCGAAGGTCAAGTATTACAGATTGTCGTCTTTTGTATCCTTTTTGCTATAGCGCTTTTAATGGTTCCTGGTGATCGCAAAAAACCAATTTTAGATTTTGCAGAATCGCTGTCTGCAATCATGTTTAAATTTACAGAAATTATCATGTATCTCGCTCCATTTGCTGTTGCTGGAGCTTTAGCCTATACCATATCAAATCTAGGAATTGAAGTCATGAAGAACCTCTTGGTCCTCCTAGCTACACTCTATGTCGCATTAATTGTATTTACTTTATGTGTGTTTTTACCAATCTTATTGATTGCAAAAATTCCATTAAAGCGTTTTTGGAAATATTCATCTCAACCTGTTTCTATCGCATTTGGAACAGCAAGTTCTGAAGCAGCACTTCCTATCGCAATGGAAAATATGGAGAAATTTGGCGTATCTCGAGATGTGGTTTCGTTTGTCCTACCGACTGGATTAAGTTTTAATCTTGATGGAACAACGTTGTATCTTTCACTCGCTACAATTTTTGTCGCACAAGCAGCTGGAATAGAGATTCCTATTGGCCAACAAATCATCATGATGCTCACCTTGATGTTGACTTCAAAAGGCGTCGCAGGTGTCGCCAGAGCTTCCTTAGTCATACTGGCAGGAATGGCATCTTCATTTGGTCTTCCTGAGTGGCCTATTGCAGCAATACTAGGCATCGATGCATTGATGGATATGGCGCGAACAGCTGTAAATACATTGGGCAATTGTATAGCTACAGTTGTCATTGGAAAATGGGAAAATGAATTACATATACCAGAAGGAGAAGAGGTGTAGTTTTGATCTCTAATTTATTATTAATTCAATTATATATTCCACTTTGAAATGATAATTTCATTTGACTTAGATGATACGTTAATTCCTGGGACAAAGCAATTTGCAAATCGTCAATACAAGTAAATGGAATTTATAAGATTGTCAAGATGTTTGCATTTTTCAACTTTTAACACTTACAACTTTTCACTTTCAACTAAATTTGTCAGAACAAGATTATTAGGATAATAGTGGTTAGTAGTTAGTAGTTAGTAATTAGTAGTTAGTAATTAGTAATTAGTAAAATTGTGATTGCCTTTGATCTTTCCACTTTCCACTTTCAACTTTTCACTTTTCACTTTCCACTTTTCACTTTTCACTTTTCCCTATTATCTATTATCCATTAACTACCACCTTCCCACTCTGTCTAACTTTATTCCTCTCATCAACAATTCGATAATAATACATTCCTGCTGATAATGAACTCAAATCCAACTGTGTCACTCGACCCTGTACCACTTGACGCTGAACAATGCGTCCCTGCTGATCATAGAGATAGAGATCATACTTGCGATCATAAAACTCTGCATCATTTATATAGACATTCACATAGTCTTGTGAAGGATTGGGAGAGAGTAGGAATAGATCTTTATGTGGCTCTCGCTCCGTGATAAAATCTGTGGTGCAGCCAGGGACGATGCAGCCATTGCTGTCTGTTTTGACTACCCATGCTCTGCCGCTGTTATTTTCTGGGATCCAATTTACTCCTGTCAAGTAATAACCACCATCTGATGATTTACTTATATTTTCAAATCTTGCGTTTCTCCCTGACCAATTGCTTTCATATCGCTTTTCCCAAATACTATCACCTTTGTACGAAAATTTAATAAGCCATGCTTTTGATCCTTTACTTTGAATTGTCTCTATGATTTGTCCGGCGCAAATAAGATTCTCTGAATCATCTTGGACGCAATGCTTTGTTTCACACTTATATCCGCCTAAAAATATTTTTTTAAAAATCACATTTCCCGCAGTGTCGATGGTAGTTATGAATTGTTGCCAATCTTCAGCTGTAAACAACTTGAGTCGTGTCCCAGTAAAAATTAAGCTGCCATCCTTAAGTAGTTTTCCATCTGCGAAACCTTCACCATAACTAGGATCTTCATATTCCTTTCTCCAAATAAAATTACCATTTTGATCATATTTTACAATGAATGGTATATTTTTAAATGCAATAACTAATCCACAAGCATAAAGGTATCCATAGGAATCTTCAACTACACTATTGTAAGTTTCCAAATCCCTTGGATATTTTTTAGGAAGATAATGTAAATTTTTATCATTTCCATTGTTATCGATTAATTTGATCATAGCATTATTTCTATTTGGATCTGTTGCAGAATTATTTTGGTTATCAACTCCTACCATACAAATATGACCTGATTTTGTCTTAATTATTTTACCAAATGATGGAAAATTGCGTTGTTCAATGCTTGGATATTCTTTGGTCCAAATGGTGTCAAAGTTTGAATTCAATTTTGCAACATATGCATTATGAATTGAATCTTTAAGAATATTTTTTGTTCCACACATTAAAATATTTGAATCCAAATAGATCGCATGATAACATAATATTCGGTTCAATGAATCTAAATATGTTTTACTAACGACAAGTTCGCCATTAGCGTTTAATTCATTATAAAAGGCTGTTGATCCATATTGAGTTCTATAACTAGAAACAGAAACAACCACAATTTTATTTTTTGTGAGCTCTATGGCAGGCATAGCTATTCCTTCAACATATTCTTGTGATCGAGGAATAATTGTGCTGAAACCAGATTGAGAAAACAAAATACTATGCGCAAAAATAAAAGTAAAAATAATTAAGCATTGTTTCATAATATTCCAAAGATAATCAATATTCTAAAAGGCACATGATTTTCGAATAATGAATATTACTGTTTGATTTTGGGGTGTTGATTTTTCTTCTACTTTTTACTTTCAACTAAATTGTCAGAACAAGATTAATAGGATTTATGGGATTAACAGGATTACACTTACAACTTTCAACTAAATTTATCAGAACAAAATTATTGGGATAATAGTAGTTAGTAGTTAGTAATTAGTAAGTTGAGTATGAGTTAAAAAAGTCAACGCTATTCAGGCATCAACAACTTTTCACTTTCCACTTTTATCCATTAACTAATAACTTCTTTCAACTGACCTAAATAAAGATCAATTTCTCGCAAATGTGTTCTAAAACTTAGTATAGCTATTCTAATCCAATAAACGCCATCAATAGACGTAGATGAAACAAACACATCGCCTCTTTTGACTATTGCATCTACTATTTTTTGATTTACTTCATCGGCATTTCCAGTCTTTGGAATAAATCGATAAATACATACTGAAAGATCTGGATAAGGTCCTACGGTAAATCCCAATTGCTGAACTTTTTCATAAAAATATCTTGTGAGTAAGATTTTTTCATCCAAAGCCGCAATAAAAGGATTTATTCCATGTAAGTGAAGTGACATCCATAACCGCAACCCGCGAAAATGTTTTGTGAGTTCGGGCGACAAATCAGCGGGGCTAAACTCATCTTCAGGATTCCAAATGTCTTGCATGTAACTCGCTTTGTAGTAATGAGCAGCATACATTGATTTCACATCTTTAATCAAAACTGCTCCAAGCCCATAGGATAAAAACAGGCCTTTATGTGGATCGATTGCAACTGAATCAGCTAATTCTATGCCTCGGAAAGCATTGCTTTGTGTTCCAAATTCAGGATGATCCAATGTAGACAATTTGAAGAAGCCTCCATATGCTGCATCAATATGGTACCATAGTTTGAAGTTTTGCGCCAATTGTCCTAGTAAAAATAATGGATCTACTGCCCCAGTATCCGTAGTTCCCGCACTTGCAATGAGTAAAAATGGCCTCAATCCTTGTTTTTGATCATTTATAATTATATTTTTTGTAGATTCAACATCAATTCTATAGTTTGAGTCTGTTGGGACAAAACGAATTTGAGCTTCTGCTAATCCCGCAATGCGAATCGCCTTATGCACACTGTGATGTACTTGTTGGCTCAGGTAAATACAAAGATTTGGAATTTCTATAGCTTTTATTGAGTGGGCTTCTCTTGCTGTGACAATGGCGATAAGATTAGCAATACTTCCTCCACTAGTCAAATTTCCAAAGCTAGAAGAAGGAAATCCTACCAAACCGCAAAGCCATCTGATCAATTCATTTTCAATTTTTACTGCTCCTGGACCACCATAATAAATTCCTGCGTATTGATTCGTAATTGCAGCTAAAAAATCTCCAATTGCACCGGAATATAGTCCACCTCCGGGAATATACCCCAAGTGACCTCCTGAAGCTGGATTGAGCCCTTTTTTTATCATATTTTGGCTTAAATCCGATAAAATTTGTTCTAATTCAAGCCCATTTTCGGTAATTTGAAGCTTTAGAGGAATTTCGCCTTCATCAATTACATGATAGGCTTTCATTGCTTCAAGTTGATCCACAAATTCATGACTAAAAGTGACGATTTTATCGATCCATTCTTGACGCAATTTTTGGTCTGGATTTAATAATTTTGCTACACTCTCTTTTGCTAAAATTTTATTTTGCACTTTTTAAATTTATTAGTTATTGAGATTAAAATCAAATTGAAGAAATTAAATTTTCTCCTAATTATTTTCAAACATAAGAACAAATCAAAATAATGTATGTATATTTAAGTCCAATTCTAGAAGAATTACACCTGTTTAATTAATTTTAAAGATATAGTAGACGACAATGTATAGTAAAGAAGATATTTTTCACGGTTTAAAATCCCATTTTGGATTCGAATCCTTCAAAGGGAATCAAGAAAAAATTATTGCGAGTTTATTGGCTGGTAAAGATACATTTGTCATCATGCCGACTGGTGGTGGAAAATCAATGTGCTATCAACTACCTGCTTTGATGATGGAGGGTACTGCCATTATAATTTCTCCACTTATAGCTTTAATGAAAAATCAAGTGGATTCTATTCGAGGCTATGGACAGACAGATGAAATCGCGCATTTTTTAAACTCGTCATTGAATCGTTCTGAAATCAAACAAGTAAAAGAAGATATCGTACGATGCAAAACGAAATTACTTTTTGTCGCTCCAGAGACATTACAAAAAGATGAAACCATAGAATTTTTAAATTCCGTAGATCTTTCTTTTGTAGCAGTTGATGAAGCCCATTGTATTTCTGAATGGGGACATGATTTTAGACCAGATTACCGAAGAATTAGAGATATGATAAATTCTTTGGAGAAAAAAATTCCTATTATTGCATTAACGGCAACAGCTACTCCAAAGGTTCAAATCGATATTGTAAAAAGTTTGGAAATGGTAGATCCAAATATTTTTATATCTTCCTTCAATCGAAATAATTTATACTATGAAATTCGACCAAAAGTTAATAAGGAACAAGCCGTAAAACAAATCGTACAGATCATCAAGCAACACCCAGGAGAATCGGGAATTATCTATGTCCAATCTAGAAAATCAACTGAAGATCTAGCTCAAATTCTACAAGTAAATGGGATCAAAGCATCGCCTTACCATGCGGGAATGGATTCTAAGGCAAGATCTAAAGTACAAGATGATTTTTTGATGGAGGAAATTGATATCATTTGTGCTACGATTGCCTTTGGAATGGGTATTGACAAGCCTGATGTGAGATTGGTTATACATTACGATATTCCAAAATCCTTAGAGAATTATTACCAGGAGACAGGTAGAGCTGGTAGAGATGGAAAGAAGGGTGATTGTTATGCTTTTTTTGCTAATACTGATTTACTGAGACTAGAAAAATTTCTACGAGATAAGCCAGCTTCTGAAAGAGAAATGGGTGTTCAACTTTTAGATGAAGTTGAGGCTTATGTAGAAAGTTCAGTTTGCCGAAGAAAATTTGTACTACATTATTTTGGAGAAGAATATAATGTGGAAGAATGTAATGCAATGTGTGACAACTGTCGAAACCCTAAACCATTAGAAGAGGCTTCCCAAGATTTGGTCCTTGCGCTAAATTCCATTCTAGCATTGAATCAAAATTTCAGAATAAAACAAATATCAGAGTTTCTTTGCGGAGTAAAAACCAAAGATATTTTAGATTATGATCTCGATATTCATGAATATTTTGGACAAGGAGAATCCAAAGGCAATTTATTTTGGTTTTCATTATTACGTCAAGGCATTTTACAAGGATATATATTAAAAGATATAGAAACTTATGGAATTTTATTGGTCTCTGATAAGGGGAAAGAATTTTTGAAAAAACCTGAGAAATTCTATGTGTCAATCAACCACGATTACTCTACAACAGATGCCTATTCAGATGAAGACTCTGCGCCAACGCAAGGAGCTGCATTAGATCAAAATTTATTAAAAGTATTAAAAGAAATTCGTCACGATCTCGGTAAAAAATTAAAACTGCAACCTTGGATGATCTTTATGGAGCCAGCTCTAGATGAGATGGCGACACAATATCCAATAAGTATTGAAGATTTGTGTAAAATTTCAGGTGTCAATAAAAATAAAGCCGAACGATACGGTATACCTTTTATCGAATTCATCAAAAAATATGTCGAAGAAAATGATATACAGCGGATGGATGATTTTGTGATGCGACAAGTTGCAGACAAATCAAAATCTAAAGTAGAAATTATTAAAGGTATCGATAAAAAAATTCCGCTAGAAGATATTGCGCGAAATGTCCAATTGAATCTAGAAGAATTAATGGACGAATTGAACATGATCGTTAGTTCAGGAACTAAGATTGACATAAATTATTATATCAAAAATATTATAGATGAATCATTACAAGAAGAAATCTATGATTATTTTAAAACGGCAGAATCGGATTCAGCGGAAATAGCTTATCAAAATTTGAAAGAGGATGATATTACGTTTGAAGAAATACGTTTGGTTCGACTGAAATTTATGTCAGAAGTGGTGAATTAATGATGCTCTATAGAATTTCAATAATTCATGGTCCAAATTTAAATCTTCTCGGCAATCGAGAAAAAAGTATTTATGGAACAGAATCATTTGAATCTTTTCTAAATAAAATGAAATCCAAATATGGTGCGCAACTTCAAATAGATTTTTACCAATCTAATCATGAAGGAGATCTAATAGATTATATCCAATCTATTCAACATACAATGGATGGAATCATCATCAATCCTGCAGCTTATACTCATACCTCTATTGCTCTTCGCGATGTATTGCTTGCTGTAAAATTACCTTGTATTGAAGTTCACATCAGTGATATTTCTTCTCGTGAAAATTTTCGTCAAATCTCTTTTATCAAAGACTGTTGTATCTCTACTCTTAGTGGATTAGGCCTAGAAGGATACGATCATGCGATCCAGAGAATTCTAGAAATTATACCTCATTGGACCAAAGATTAAAAGAGCGTATTTTCAGTATTTATTTCTTTTATAAGTCCACTATGGTTGGATTTCACATGATTTACTTCAGTAGATACGGGATATGCCATCATGAGATTTGATTCATAAGGTTGTATCATTTCAATTGCATCTGCTATCGTCAATTCTGGATCTAACCAGTGTCGCTCAACTTCTTTATCCAATATGGCTGGCATTCTATCGTGCAAACTTTTCATCATTTCATTTGAGCCAAGAGTAATTATTGAAAACGAATAAATATTTTCCCCTTTAGTGTTTTTCCAAATATCATAGAATCCTGCTAAACTGTATATACTTTGATCATGAAGACAAATGCGAAATGGTTTTTTCTCTTTGGCTGAAATCATTTTCCATTCATAAAATCCATCTATGGGAACAAGACATCGTCTAGATTGCAAGGCTGTTTTGAACATTGGTTTTTCGAGCAATGTTTCTACTCTTGCATTGATTAGTTTCGAACCAATTTTTTCATCTTTTGCCCAACTTGGGATCAAACCCCATTTCATATATTGAAATTGTGTAGGTAGGGTTTGTGAGAGGATAGGGTGAAAATGAGTTGGAGCGATATTGAAACTTGGCAGTGGTCGATATCGCTCGATCTCTTCTGTATAAAATGTAGCTTTAAATCTCTCTTCGAGTTCTTTTTCAGTCTTCGTAAGCGAGGCTCTTCCGCACAAAATTCTTACTATTTAACTTTTGATAAAAGCGGAAATACCTTTTGCTTTCAAATTTTTAACAACTTTATCTGCTTGCTCTCTTGATTCATATCGTCCAGCGACAGCTCTATAATATTCGTCATTGTTAAATGATTTTTTTATAGCAGATGCGTAACCCATCTTTTTCAATTTCTTAACTTGAGTATCTGCTCCAACTGGCATAATATAAGAACCCGCTACGACATAAAACTTTCCTGAAGTTCCTCCAGAAACTGCTGTTGCTTTAGTAGCTGTAGAAGTCTTAGCCGCTGTTGCTTTTGTAGTAGTGGAAGACTTAGCAGCTATTGCTTTTGTAGCCGTTTTTGTTGTACTTGATTTTGTTGCAGTTGCTTTTACATTGTTTGTAGTCACCGCTTTCTCTGCAACTGTTACTTTTGTAGCAGATGCTGTATTCGATGTATTATTTGATTTAGGCAATGAAATAGCTACAGGTTTTTCAATTGTATTCGAGACATTTTGGCTAATCGGTTTATCCAAATTGCCTCCAGAAGGTGGAAGATTTTCAGCTTTTTGGCCTAAACTATTCATTTCCTCTGGTTTGCCTACTGTAGTGGCAACTTGACCAGTAAGATCAAAGATCATACTATCTTCAGATGAAAAATTATCTGTATTCAAATTTAAAGTATCCGCTAAAATTTTGTCAATTTCATCAATTTCGGTAAGATCAGCTTCAGCTTCTGGGGTATTAGAACGCTTATAAATCATCACTGATATAGCGACTACTAAAAGAACTAATAGGGAGTAAAGTAAAATTTTGATTAGATTCTTCATTTTTATAATATATTTTAGTGCAAATATACAAGCTTTTATAAATTATAAAAATTTATTATGTATAAAATGCTAAAAAATATCACTTTTCTCAATTTAATAAAAGATTCATTGTGCAAAAGGAGAAAAGTTATTATCTTTCGTCCTGAACAGGATTAGAATTAAAATAGGAACATGCATGAAGCTGATTTAATTTCTGCTATAAAAACAGGAGGTTATCCAAGAGAACTGGCTCTAAAACAGATTTATTTGAATCAGCAATTAAAATTGAACACAAAAAATCATCTGATCAAATTCAATTGTCCGGATTATGACTTTGAGGATTTATTCCAAGAAGCAATAATTGTGATGGATCGAAATATTCGAAATGGACAATTCGAAGAGAGAGGTACACTTGAAGCATATTTATTTAAAATTTGTAAATATTTGTGGTTCAATGAATTACGTAGAAATAAAAAACATGTCAGCGTTGAAATCTTAGAAAATTTAGAAAAATCAGTCACATTTGATCAAGTCCAAACACATTATGATGAAGACCTCCTTATACTCTTAGACCTGACTCTAAAGAAAATGGACGATCGATGTAGGAAAGTGCTTGAATTATGGCGACTTTCCTACTCGATGACAGAGATTAAAAATATTATGAATTTGGTATCTGAAGGAATGGCAAGAAAAATTAAATACAATTGCTTGAATAAACTGTCTGAACTAATAATTAAGAATAAAACCTACTTTTAAAAATCATAAAATGGAAATTACAAATATCGTTCAAATTGAATCTTATTTGTCCGGACTAATGAGTCCTGATGAAAGAATTGAATTTGAACAAAAAATAAAAAACGATTTAACTCTGCAAGCAGAATTAAAAATAATGCAACAAGCTACCCAACTGATTGATATTGATATTGCAAAAGATTTAAAGTTGAAGCTTACGCAATGGAATACTACTGAAAAACATACAAAACCAAGGTCGGTTCGCTTTCTACCCTATGCGGCAGCAGCTTCCATTTTAATTTGTCTCTGCTTATCCTTTTTATATATGGAAAGCCGGTTTTCTAATAATGCGCTTTTTGATAAAAATTTTGTGATCATCGATCATAGCATTCGTGGAGAAACTGTAATTGAATTGAATTCTTTCGAAGCAGGTATAAAAAATACAAAAGAAAACCCGAAACAAGCCATTCTTGAATTAGAGCAAGTTTTAAAATCAAATCCAGATCTAGATTCTAAAGAAAAGGCTGAATGGTATCTTGCTTTGGCAAATCTAAAAATAAATAATACAACAGAATGTAATCTATATTTACAAAATATTATTTCTCAAAAATCACATCCATTTCGAAATAAAGCAATTAAATTACAAGAAGACATATCTAAAATTTGGAGAATTCGACTAAATTAATTTGACAGTTAAATCTATGTTAAAATCAAATTGAAAAATATACTTTCATTTGGTGCAGCGTTTTAGTATTTATTAAGTATTTTAAATGTAAGACGTATGAAAAAAGTATTCACATTTTTATCAGCTGGAATATTAGGAGGACTAGTCGTCGTCTTTTCTAATTATTTCCTTACACCAAATTCAACTGAAAATACACTAAATGAAACCTATGTTAAAGCAGTTAATGAACCAATAAATGCAGTTACCACTGGTCCTGATTTTTCACTTTCTGCAGAGAAAGCGTTGAATGTTGTTGTGCAGATCAATGCTCAAGAAAGCGAAAAATTAGTTCAACAAAAAAATAAAGATTCCAATCCGTTTCAAAATCATCCCTTTTTTCAAGAGTTTGATTTGAGAGGATTTGGTTATAATTTTGGACATCAACAAAAAAAAGGATCGGGAAGTGGCGTAATTATTTCTCCCGATGGATATGTGGTGACGAACAATCACGTTATCGAATTTGCAGATGAAATAGAAGTAATATTAAGAGATGGAAAAAAATACAGTGCTAAAAAAGTAGGAAATGATCCACGTACAGATCTTGCCGTTTTAAAAATAGAAGGTAATTCATTTCCAACACTTTTACACGCCAATTCGGATCAAGTTAAAGTGGGCGAATGGGTACTCGCAGTTGGAAATCCTTATGGCTATCTAACATCGACTGTTACAGCAGGTATTGTCAGTGCAAAAGGTAGAGATCTAGATATTATTGGAAATCAAGAAAATGATGATGAATATTACAATCCGTACCAGAATAATAAAACTCGATTACAAGGTATAGAAGAATTTATTCAAACTGATGCGGCTGTCAATCCTGGTAATAGTGGTGGGGCTCTGGTAGACGCTCAAGGAAGATTGGTCGGTATAAATAGTGCAATAGCTTCTAGAACTGGCTCATATTCAGGCTATTCATTTGCAATTCCAGTTAATCTTATGAATAAGATAGTCAAGGAATTAATCTCAACCGGTACATTTGAAAGAGGACAATTAGGAATACAAGTTTCAAATGTCGATGAAGAAAGTCAAAAAACTCTTAAACTAAATAACACAAATGGTGTTATAATTGAGTCCATGTTGGATAATAGTTCTGCGAAAAAAGCTGGGCTACTTCCAAATGATGTGATCATATCGATCAACAATAAAGAAATAAAACATTTTGAAGATCTCCAACGTATTGTTGGATTAACGAAAGTTGGTGAGACGCTAAATGTAAAAATTATACGAGATGGCATACTAAAAGAAATCCCTGTTCGTATATTAAAAGGTATATAAGATTTTTTAGTTAGCATTTTGTAGCTTTCTATAAAGTTGGTTTTTCGTTTTGTTTGAAGGTCCCGGCCAACGCGGTCGGGATTTTTTTTTGTGATTTTTTGAACTCTTAAATTATGTCTTTCAGGTCGCTTTTAACATCTTTTTATGATTTATTTGACTCAATTCTAAATATATTTTTTCCACATGTATGCATATCATGTGAACAAAAAATAGATGATAGTAAAGAACTTTATTGCCTAGAGTGTCAACATCAAGCACGAATAACAGATTTACATCAATATAAAACGAATCAATTTACTGAGCACTTTCCAACGCTATCTCACTTGCATTCTGGATGTGCAATGTATTTTTATATCAAAGGGGGTAGAGTACAGCAAGCCTTAGAATTATTAAAATATAAAAATAAAGCTGATATCGGAAAAAGACTTGGTCTTCACTATGGTCACTTACTTAAGAAAAGTGATCTTTATAAAAATATACAATTTATTATTCCTGTGCCATTGCACACGAAAAAATTAGCTTTGCGTGGCTACAACCAAAGTGAATACTTCGCGATGGGTCTTGCAGAATCAATGAACGCTACAGTTCAAACTGAGATTATATATAGAAGAAAAGACACAAAAACACAAACTGAAAAAAATAGAATGGAGCGCATTGAAAATATGAGACAAGCTTTTTATTGTAAATCATCATTTGATTTGAATGATCGTTATGTACTTTTAGTGGATGATATTCTTACCACTGGTGCTACACTTCAATCTTGTGCAGAGGTTCTCTTAGAAAAATATCCTAACGTCAAACTATATATGGCTACAATTGCAATCGGAAATAATTGAAATAAACTGTTCTCTAAGCTCTCTGTAGATTATTCTTGAAGTAATTCCTTACTCCTTATTTCATGTATCACTTGCTCTAAACCCAGAGTTAAAAAATACACTTTTTCTGAAATTGATTTGAAACTTAAAAATTCATTTGCACTTTCTATTTCAAAGCAACAATCAAATAAATCATTCAATTCCAAATATTTCAATGACAATTTTAGTTTATGAGCATAAAATTTAATTGTCGTTATATCATTTTTTGAAACGCCTTCTTGAAATTTCAATATTGCACTAGCGCTTTCATTACAAAACAATTCAAGAAATTCATTGATTTCTTTTCTATTGTTAGATGTAATTTCTGCTATATTTTTTAAGCTGTACATAAAAAAATTATGCTTCTATATTTAAATTAAAATATTTCTTTAAAATTAAAATTAGTGTCTCTTTTGTCAAAGGTTTTCCAATAAATTCTGTCACTAAATCATTATTTTGAGCTTTTATATGATCGTCTGGATTAATTGAATTGGAAAGCATCACAATAATAATTTTTGCTTTTTGTTCGGCTGAAAGTTTATCGTATTCCTCTAAAAATTCCCAACCATTCATACCAGGCATATTGATATCCAAAAAAATCAAATCTGGCTGAATAAATTCCTCATCACTATTTTGCTTTAAATAATCTAATCCTTTTTGTGCCGAAGTACAAATTTTAATATGGTCTGCACAATCTATAGACTGAATAATTAACCGATGTAGAAAATTTGATGCATTATCATCATCTATAAGTAAAATTGAATTTAATTTTTTCATGAGGAAGTATTTATAAAGTAAATTTCTATTTTGAAATGGTAAAATAAAAAGTTGTCCCTATATTTTCTTTAGACTCTAACCATATTTTCCCATTATGCAATATGACTATTTTTTTTGAATTAGCTAATCCAATACCATGACCATTTTTCAATTCTTCAGTATCCAATTGCTGAAAGATTAAAAAGATGCGATCAAAAAACTTGGGATTGATTCCAATACCATTGTCCTTTACAGAAATCTCAAAATCTGTTTCTCTTTCAATAGCGGAAATTTCAATAATTGGATCTCTTCCTTTATATTTAAATTTAATTGCATTTTGAATTAAATTTTGTAACAACATTCTCATTTCTGTTCTTAATGCCTTTAAAATGGGAAGATGATTATAATGTATTATTGCAGAATTTTCCTTTATAACTAATGCTAAATCTGTTGTGATTTCCTTTACTATTTCATTGAGATCTACGATTTCAAACTGACTATTTAATCCTAGTCTAGAGTAATTTAGCAGATGCTTGATTTGGTTTTTCATTCGAACGACAGATTCCTCTATAAACTTTGCGCACTGTAATTCGACTTCTGAAAATCTTGATTTGTTTTGTTCAAGAAGCAAGGCTGTATAACTAGAAACTGTACGTAAGGGTTCCTGAAGATCATGAGAAGCAATATAAACAAATTGCTCAAGCTCTTTATTTTTTTCTTCAAGGTCGCTTTGGTATTTTTTAATTTCTGTAATATCTGATCCGACGCCAATTATCTCAATTACATTTCCATCTGGATCTCTTGAAAACGCTTTTTCAGCAGAATAAATCCACTTTAAATTACCATTTTTATGTTTAATTTTATAATCATGATAAACGACTTCGTCATCTGTAATCGTTTTTAATTTCTTAAATCTTTCTTGTGTTTGATCTAAATTTTCTTGCACAACTATTGTTGGAATAAAATTTTCACCCATCTCTTGAATTTCAGCTGGAGTATATCCACTAATAGTTGTTATTGCATCATTGTTGTACACATTTTTTCCTTCTTTAATATTATACACATAAACTGTACTAGGCGTCAATGATCCAATTTTTGTAAAAAATGAATTGTAGAATTCCAATTCCTTATTCGTTTGTTCTAATTTTGTTTGATACTTTTTTATCTCTGTTATCTCTGTAATTACTCCAACGAAGCCTATCGTTAATCCCTCATTATCTTGTACAGGAGTTATTACTAAATGCACTGGAAGCTTTGATCCATCTTTTCTGATGTAAGTCCACTCATTATTTCCCATTTTATTGATCTTGTTATACTCAATAACCATATCGCCTCCAAGATAATATTTGCCTTGAATTCGATATAACTCTTCCATCCTTGAATTAACTTCTTCAATATCGTGGAAAATTATAGGTTGTACTTTCCCTACGACTTCTTCTGCTTTATAGCCCAATTTCTTTTCAGCACCTTTATTAAAAAATATTACATTATTTTCAATATCAGCAGCTATAATCATCGTATTAATATCTGCATTAATTAGAGTGTCCAATATTTTTGAAATTCGATCAAATTCTGAGCTTATTTTTTCAAACTTAATATCATTTAAATTTATATCAATACTATTTGCGTTGGAACTAATACTGACTTCTTGTATTCGTTTATATTCACTGATATCTATGGATTGGCAAAAAAAGACAGGATCTTTAGAGAATGAATTTAAAAATATTTTCGTGATAGAAAATTTAACCCAAGCGATACTTCCATTCTTCGGAATAAATCTTTTTTCTACTGTAATCGATCCAAATGTTGCGGTATTAACTTCTTCTACTAAGTTGTAATAATGATCTTGACATTCAGGATGTGAGTGTTTTAAAAAATGCTGTCCAAGAAGTTCCGTTTTATGATAATTCAATAATTTTAAATGAGAAGAATTTAGATAAATCCAATTTCCATGGTGATCAAGAATTCCCATAGCAAGATCACTTGAGTCAAAAAACTGATTTAATATGACGTTGCTTTTTAATAATTCTTCTACTCTCACCAAATTTTTGTTTGAATGTATTAACGATAAAATTTAAAATGTCAGGTTTAAAAATTAACTAGAATGTAATTCTTAAAGTTGACTTGAATTCTAAACTCTAAGATATAACTTTTCTTATATTAAAAAGGTGATGATTGATGTCTTCTAGTTCTAGCATATTGACGGAAATGACCTTATAAGTCACAATGGAATGTAAAAATATAAATATGTAAATATATAAGTTATTGATTATCTATATTATATCTAAAAAAATAAAATAAAAATAATTTCAATCTTCGGAACTAAATGAAAATTTTACATCTGGAAAATTATCTTGAACCAGTTTTAACGTCCAAGCAGATTCTGACAAAAAGACCAATTTACCATCTTTATCACGTGCGAGATCACGCTTTCTCCGTGAAACAAATTCCTCCAATTTTTTCGGATCATCAGCTTTGACCCAGCAAGCTTTGAATAAATTGATTGGCTCAAAATTGCAAGGAGCTGTATATTCATGTTCTAATCTATAGGCAATCACATCAAATTGAAGTGCTCCAACAACACCTATGATCTTTCGATTTGAATCTTCTTTTGTAAACATTTGTGCCACTCCTTCATCCATAAGCTGATCGAGTCCCTTGGCGAATTGTTTAAATTTTGAAGGGTCAGTTATATTGACAAATCTAAAAATTTCTGGAGAAAATCTTGGAATTCCTTTGAATGTAAGTTTTTCTCCTTCGGTCAATGCATCTCCTATTTTAAAATTCCCACTATCATAAAGTCCAACTACATCTCCAGGATAAGCTTCATCAATAACTTCTTTTTTGGCTGCCATGAATGATGTAGGATTAGAGAATTTCAGTTGTCGATTTAACCGAACATGATAATAATTTGTATTTCGTTGGAATACCCCTGATACAATCCTAAAAAATGCTATACGATCTCTGTGTTTGGGATCCATATTGGCATGAATCTTAAATATAAATCCGGTTAATTTATCTTCCGTAGGCTGAATAATACGCTCTTCTGTCTCACGGAATAAAGGAGTCGGCGCTATTTCTACAAAACAATCCAATAACTCACGTACACCAAAATTATTGACAGCACTGCCATAGAATACAGGGCATATTTTACCAGATAAATAATCTTCTCTATTAAAGACAGGATAAACTCCTTGAAGTGTCTCAATGTCAGATTGAAATGTTTCAAATGGCCTTTCTCCTATTATTTTTTTGAAGGATTCATCTTTTGTATTT
Organism: Saprospiraceae bacterium; assembly: GCA_016722295.1. Taxonomy (GTDB): domain Bacteria; phylum Bacteroidota; class Bacteroidia; order Chitinophagales; family Saprospiraceae; genus Vicinibacter. Next base: position 245,857 of record JADKGL010000026.1, on the reverse strand, counting down.
TCAATTATGACACTATCCTCAGTATCTTGTTTGCTATGAGGTTTGAAGTGAATAAATTTCTTTTCATAAATACTATACACTCCTTGAAAACTCTGTCCCATGCCCACAGGCCATGAAAGCGGTGTGACTTTCAACTTTAATTTGGTTTCAACTTCATCCAATAGATCAAAGGCATCTTTGCCTTCGCGATCCAATTTATTGATAAATACGATAATAGGAGTATTTCTCCTGCGACATACTTCGACCAATTTTTCAGTCTGTTCCTCAACGCCTTTTGCAACATCAATTACAACTATTGCACTGTCTACAGCTGTAAGCGTTCTGAAAGTATCTTCCGCAAAGTCTTTGTGACCAGGAGTATCCAATATATTGATCTGTAAATCACGGTAAGGAAAAGCCATGACACTGGTGGCTACAGAAATCCCCCTTTGGCGCTCGATCTCCATAAAATCTGATGTAGCGTGTTTTTTTATCTTATTGGATTTTACAGCACCTGCGATTTGTATGGCACCTCCAAAAAGCAATAATTTCTCTGTAAGCGTGGTTTTTCCAGCATCTGGATGTGACACTATACCGAATGTGCGTCGTTTATTTAATTCTACTAAGTCCATAAAGTGCGCAAAAGTATGAAATCTAAGGCAAGAATTGAAATGATGTGATTTATATTAAAGAGAGAATAAAATTAATCAACAAAGCTTATATCCTTTAATCTTTAAAACAATTGATTAAATTATACTCTGAATTCAACTTAAAATAAACTCTCACTTAAATATTATTTTTTTCGAAATATATCTATTTGCCGATACTAATTCAACAAAAAATAATCCAGTGCCAATTTTTTCTTTTTCCAACACTAACTTTGAAATTTTTTCTTGCGTTTGAAAAATGATATTTGCATTCAAATCATAAACAGTAATAGTAAAAATCTGATCATTTTCTTCTGATCCGTTACATTGAATTATATTTGATGAAGGATTTGGATACAGAGTAATTTTCGCTATATCCTGTTTCTCTATACCTGTTGAAATTCTGCAGTAATCATCAAAAAAATCATAAAAAATTTCAGCTGCAACGACAGGAAAGTTATCACCATTTGGATATTGATGAGTCATCCCTTTTACAATAGTGAATCGAAATTCAGATTTTTGAATCGTGGACAATGGAGTATTATAAATATAAGTTATTGAATTAGGATATTCTATTTTTTGATATTGATTTTCCAGTCCTAATGAATGTAAATATCTCATTATCGGACCACGCAGAAGTATCAGAATACTATCATTAAAAGGTAGTTCGCGCACTTGGTACGGCACTGTAAATTTTGGATCATCTGTACCTAGAACAATCCACATAGGTAGTGGCTCTACTACTTGAAGTGTATCTTCCAATCCCATAAATCCACCACAACCAGCATAAGCAGCAATTTTTTTATTCAATTCTATAGATAGTTTTGATCCAAAACAAGATCCATTTGAAAATCCAGAAAAATAGATTTTTTGAGTGTTGATATTAGGAAAATTTTTGATCAAAGAATCAATCATTGAAGAAATAAATAATACATCATCTTTGATGTTCTGATTCGGACACAGAATCTCAGGTATATCTTTACAATTCCATTTTGTTGTAATTGTTGGGACACTGTCTTCTATAATGCAATATCGCAGGGCAGAAGGAAATACTGAAATAAAATTTTTCATTTGGCCAAGTTCTTTCCATTTAGAAATTTCATAAAATTTATCACCTTGCCCACCTGTACCGTGACACATAATTACAAGCGGCCATCCTTCAGCTGGAGCTACTCCTGTAGGAACTGAAACAATGTAGTCTCTTACTATATTTTCTGATATCAAGGTAAAATCAAATCTCTTTTGCGCTCCAATTGTATAGTGCGTACCAATTAAAAAAAGAAAAGTAAAAATTATTTTATTCATGACAACTTTTATTGCGATTCAAATATAAGAAATTTTAAATTGTAAAAAGTATATTTCAAATAAAATAAAAGAATTTCTGTTTTGAAAGACAGATAAATTTTTAAAAATTCTAAAATCTATTTTTTATAATTTAGCAGTAAATAATTCAGTTTTTAGATTAAGTTATATATTTAAGTTATTTTTGCAGTTCTATTCTTTACCTATCAATGATCAACTTAACAAATATTCAAACAGAAGTAGATGCAAGCTATTTGTACGCAATACTTGCAGCAAAAGAAAAAGATAGTACTGTGGCAGCTATTTTTAAAGAGATGAGTGATATTGAGCGAAGCCATGCGCTTAGTTTTATAAAGAAAAATGGTATGTCACTGGATCATTTTCCAAAACCTTCATTTAGAGCTAAATTGATTAAACGTTTTGGAAATTGGTTTGGATCAGATTTCATACTAGGGATACTTTTGAACACTGAAAAAAGTCTAGCTTCGTCTATTCATTCGGCTCGTAGTCAGACAAATACAAAAACTTCATTAAGTGACACTGCACATGTTGTAATCTTAAAAAATATAATTGAAAATAATAAGATTGAAGGTACAAATCTGGCTCAATTTGAAAAGCGACATCGATCGGTGGGAGGAAACGCTCTTCGCGCTGCCGTATTGGGAGGAAATGATGGATTAGTGTCGAATTTTAGTTTAGTGATGGGTATAGCAGGTGCTACAAATGGACAAAAAGAAGTTCTGCTTACTGGAATGGCTGGTCTCTTGGCTGGTGCTTTGTCAATGGCACTTGGTGAATGGATTTCAGTTAAAAGCTCACAAGAATTGTATGAGAATCAAATGCAATTGGAGATGGATGAATTGGAACACAATCCTGAAGGAGAAGAGCGGGAATTGGCATTAATTTATATGTCCAAAGGGATAGAATCTGAGAAAGCTAAGCAAATGGCTCACGAAGTCATGCAAGACAAAAATCAAGCCCATGAGGTCCTCGTACGTGAAGAGCTTGGTATAAGTAGTGAAGAGTTGAAAGGTTCTGCAATGGAAGCGGCATTAGCTTCATTTTTCTTTTTTGCTATTGGAGCACTCTTGCCAGTTATTCCATTTTTCTTTATTGGAGGAATAAAAGCTACTATGTTAAGCGCAAGTTTAAGTGCGTTAGGCTTGTTTTTGATCGGAGCAATCATCACTTTGTTCACTGGAAAAAGTATGCTATACTCGGGAATGCGTCAGGTGATCTTTGGTTTAGCGGCTGCTGCAATAACTTATAGTATAGGTAAATGGATTGGTGTAAGCCTCATTTAAAATTATAAAGCCAAAAAACATTACTATCTTTTGGCTTTATTCCTTCTGAATAATTTCCACTATTGCAACTCAAAACTAAGTTTCAAAGTGATTCTGTATTCCTTTACTTTTCCTTTTTCTATGGTCACACTTTGGTCCTGAACCCAAGCGGATCTAATGTTTTTTAATGATTTACTAGCTCTTTCAATTGCTTGTTTTGTAGCATCTTCCCAGCTAACTTTTGAGCTCGACATTACTTCGATTACTTTAACTACTGCCATAATTTTATTGTTTTAATTTATTGGTTACAAATTAGATTATGAAGTTAAGCGTTAATGTAAATTCAATTACAAAGGTAATCACCGTTAAACATATTACAAAATTATTTAATATGTTTTTTGTGAAAAATAGTCATTTTGGCTAAAAAGAAAATTAAACTAAGCAAATGGATGTTTGCTTATGATTTCCATTTTATTGCCTGTGAGCTTCTGAATATCTCGTAAGTACTCTGTTTCTTCAGCACAACAAAACGAAATTGCCTCTCCAGATTCTCCTGCTCTTCCTGTCCTTCCGATTCGGTGAACATAAGTTTCAGCTACTTCTGGCAGATCGTAATTAATCACATGTGAAAGCTTAGAAATGTCAATACCTCTTGAAGCAATATCTGTCGCTACCAAAACTCCAATTGACTTGTCTTTAAACCCTTGTAAGGCTCTTTCGCGCTGTCCCTGAGATTTGTTTCCATGAATTGCTTCAGCTTTAATCCGAATAGAATTAAGTTGTTTTGCAACGCGATCCGCACCTCTTTTTGTTCTTGTAAAAACGAGAACATGTGGCACATGACCTGACTTGAGAATATGTGTCAACAATGCCGTTTTATTAGGTCTTTGGACATAATATAACTTTTGACTTACTTTTCTTGGTGCGGAAGAAATCGGATCAGCATTAACATGTATTGGATTTTTTAAAATAGTTGCAGCGAGTTTTGTAATGTTGGCGGGAGAAGTAGCTGTAAAAAACATCGTTTGCTTTTTCACAGGTAATTTTGCCAAAATTTTCTTTACGTCATGAATAAATCCCATATCCAACATTCGGTCTGCTTCATCCAAAACTAAATATTCTACCGCATCAAGATTAACTATCCCTTGTTGCATAAGATCGAGTAATCTACCCGGAGTGGCGATCACGATATCGATACCTCTTGTTAATGCTGCTACTTGCTTTGTTTGTGAAACTCCACCAAATATGACTGTATGTCGAAATGTTAAGTTTTTTCCGTATTCTCTAAATTTATCACTGATTTGTGACGCTAGTTCTCTAGTCGGCGCCAAAACAAGTGTTTTAACTTTTCGTGCAACTTCTGGATTTTTTTTACTTTCTAATAATTGCAAAATAGGCAATGCAAACGCTGCTGTTTTCCCTGTACCAGTCTGTGCGCATCCAAAAATATCCTTACCATTAAGAATATGTGGTATGCACTGCATTTGAATAGGAGAAGGTATTGTGTATTTGTTCTTTTCTAATGCGATTAGCAAAGGTTCGATTAAATGTAAATCTGTAAAAGACATGATTGTATATATACTAAAATAATAATTTTTCCAACTTAAAATATCTCATAGTCATTGTATCAAGAGTAGAGTTGATATCTGTTGGTGTTGCAAAGTTACTGAAAATATTGAATTTAATTTAATTATTTACCAAAAATGAACATTGTGACGATTTCCGTCTGATTCTATACTGCGAATTTGGAATGCTTTATTAATCCTGAGTAGCTATTCCTTCTAACACTGGCAAAATATCATGAAACTCATAACCTTTTTGTATAAGGTATTGGATTGTTTTTTGCTTTTTAACTGAGGCAGTTTCTTTCACAAATGAATTGAACTTTTTAAGATATAATTCTTTGATTGTGTTTTGGTATTCTATAGAATCAATTTCTTGCATTGCAAGTTCAATTAAATTTGTCGTTATTCGAGAATTGCGAAGCAGCATTTTAATTTTTACTTTTCCCCATTGGTTTATTCTAAATTTTCCTCTTGCGATTGCTTTAGCATAGCGCTCTTCCTTTACAAAATTTTCGTGTATTAAAGAGAGCATAATTTCATCGGCCATGTCTTGATCTACTTTAAGTTCTCGCAACTTTTCTTCGACTTCTTTCTGACAGCGTTCTTGATAAGCACAATAGTGCTTCATCTTCTCATACATTATTTTTTTTGTAGAATAAATTTCAGCCATTCAGCTTGGATAATAATGAAGGTAATAAATTAAAGATCTCTTGTTCCGGATTGTGAAGATAAACATTCATGCCAATTGATTCTGCCGCAACAACATTTTCTTTCTTGTCATCGATAAATAGGCATTCTTTTGCTATAAGTTTTTCAACATCCAATACTTGCTGGTAGATTCTTGTTTCGGGTTTTCTCATTTGCATTTCGTGCGAAAAAAAAGCCTTATCAAATAATACTTCTGCAAAATTGGAAATGCCATTTTGTTTCTGAATCCTTCGAGATACAAATCTGAAATGAGTTATGTTGGTATTACTAAGTAAATACACTTTATATTTTTCGCGCAATTCGGATAACGCGATTATCCTATGTTGAGGAAATACACCTAACATGCTATTCCAGGCATCTATATAAACATCTCCATTTAATACGACTTTCGATCTTCTCTGCAGTCGATTAAAGAAAGCTTCTTCAGATATCTCCCCTCTTTCAAATGGATCCATAACCTCTTTGAATAAATCATCTATTTTTGTTGGATCTAGCAATTCTTTGAATGCATTCCATGTTTTAGGTTCATCTAGTGTAAGTAAGACATTTCCAAAATCAAAAATTAAATTTTTAATCATATTGCAAAAGTAAGTAATATGTTTGGAATATTCAAGTGGAAATAAAATACTTATTTGACTAATTATCAATTCATTACAGCAAGCTGATTCAATTTTTTTCTGCTCTATACTTTTGCTATGACGAATTTTTAAAAATTCTATTTTTTATCTTACTAAAAATATCTACTTTTGCATTCCAATTTAACAATCAGTACCTTAATTTCTTCGGAAATAGGTCACAATGGGTGATTTAGACAGATTAGGTAGTGTATTGGGTCCCATAGCTCAGCCGGTTAGAGCATCTGACTCATAATCAGAGGGTCCCTGGTTCGAGCCCAGGTGGGACCACTTCAATTAGCTTACTACATATTAACACTTGTTCATTTCTTTTAAATGAATGAATATTCGGATCTTCATTAGAAAATGTTTTAATTTCTACATTAAACCCTGCTTTTTGCATACGCTGTTTTAATGCCTGAGCTGTATAGATTCTTACATGATCTTTTTGTCCATAATGCTTGAGACGATCTGCTTCTGTTCTTATCGAAAAATCTTCAAAAATGTCACCCTCTTTAAATGGACATTGGATGATGCATGTGCCCCTATTTTTCAACACTCTATAAAGTTCTTGAATCGCTGATTGGTCATCTTCGATATGTTCTAGTACGTGATAGCATACAATCAAATCAAAAAATTGATCCGGCATTGTAATGTTCCGAATATCAAATTTGTAATCTGCCACAAATTCATTTTCATAATCTGAACTATAATAATCATGGCTAGTTAGACTTTTCCATTTTTGATAAATGCTTTTCGATGGTGAAAAATCTAATACAGTTAAATTCTCTTTTAAATATAATTTCTCAATAATATCCCAAAGTCTTCTTGTGCGAGAAAGACTAGCACAATATGGACATAGTGTATTTTCATCTTTAGTCTGAATAAAGCTGCGTAGCTTTTTCATACAAATATTACATTGATATTTGTTTCCCCAATAAAAAAGATACAACAACTTTCTAAAAGTAGATTGATGATTTTGTATCCAGTCCTTGGGTACGATCATTGTAAATACTTTTTTAAAGAGATTATACATAAATTGTATTCTTTTCCTCAAACTAGAGAACAAAGGCAAATGTAATTAGATTCAAATTAACCATTGTATTCTTTATCATGACTTTGATTATTCTAATTTGAAATGTTATTCTTATATTTTGTTTTCCAAACTACATTGTATTAATGAAACTCCACAAATTTCCAGATAGAAACTTGATTAACGATTAAAAAATGGACAAAAAGTACTTTCTATTGTTTTATACATATCTATTGCCAAATTAATTTTCATAACTTTGGCGGAATTTTTAAGGGATGAGTTATTGGATCAAATTTTTTTTATTGTTTTTTGCGGGTTGTTTCTTTTTACTTCCTGCCTTAAATGTGGAAGACCCATTTCGATCGCTTTCACTTCGATTTTTTAGCAAAGAAGCGGAAGCTGAGATATACAATCATTCATGTAAGCCAGATAGAATTTATCTCTATCAATATAATATCAATGGAAAGAACTATAAACAGCGATATGATGGCTATGTCGAAAGTATAGATCAATTGATTCCAGAGCAAGAGCGATGTAAAGAAGCTGTTGCATCATTACCTAAAATGCAAATTCGCTATTTTCCATTATTTTCATTTTGGTCAGAACCTATCATGTCTGAAAGACCAAACTTGCTTATGTTCTTTGGAATTAATTTGGTCAAAATTTTTTCCCTGCTAATTTTACTATGGACATTTTTAAGAAAATAAAAAACCCTGAAAATTTTTCATTTTCAGGGTCAAAATAATTCTTTGGGGAATTATTACTTTTTTACTGCATCAGAAAGACCTTTTCCAGCCTTAAAGCGAGCAACTCTTTTCTTAGGAATTTTGATTGCTTTTCCTGTAGCAGGATTTCTTCCAGTTCTTGCTTCTCTTACAACTGTAGAGAACGTACCGAATCCTACCATGATGACACTTTCACCTTTCTTAAGGGCTTTTTCAATAGAAGTGAACACTGTTTCTACTGCAACAGCAGCTTGTGCTTTTGTCAATTCAGCCTCTTCAGCAACTTTGCTAATTAAATCTCCTTTGTTCATGATTATTAAATTTTTTTAAATTAATTTTACATCACAAAGATATATTGTAAATATTGATAATACAAACATATTTTAAAAAAACTTATGCGTCCAAGCCAATATTCATAGGCATTTCATCGTTACTGCGTAGCGAGTCTGCTGTATTTATTAGCTTCTTCGCATTGAGTATCAACAAATTACCAATAAAATGAAGGCTTTCAGATCATATTTTATTTTTTTTCTACTTTTTTGGGGGATTTTAGGTCTCGCCACTATGTCTTGCAAACGTAAATATGGTTGCCCATCTGAGGACAGTCAAGGAAAAATTGGAAAAGATGGATTTCCAAAAAGTAAAACAAAGTCAGGAATTTGGGATAAAAAGAAAAGAATGAATCACAGTAGATGATCATTCTTAATTACTGAATTATGACTTAAATATTCACCCATTCTATAAAAAGTACTGGTCAACCAATATATAAAAATACCTGGAAAAACAATCATCCACCAAGCCTGTATATAGCTTCTTGATTGAAATAATAATGAACCTAGACTTACTTCTTCTATACTGCTACCAATACCTAAAAACCGTATTGACGCTTCAAGTAAAATCATATTACAAATCGCAAATGCAATTATAGGAAACATATCTCTAAGTACTTTTGGAATAATACTTTTTACTAAAATATGGGCACTTGATTTACCTAATGCCACTTCAGATAATAGATATGCTTCACTACTTCGCTGCCAAGTAAAATAACGTCCGTATTTTATAAAGATCGGAGAATAAAGTAATCCGATCAACAGCCCTAATTCAAGACTATTTGGTTTATTAAAAATTTGGCAAAATAGTAATAGTAAGACCATAGCTGGAATGCTCTGTAACAAAATTAAACTAGCTAATAAAAAATTATCAATTGGAAAACTTATGCATTTGCCCTTATATCGCAAAGTATAAGAAAAAACTATGGTAATTATTGTAATAAAAATACTAATCAGTTGTAAATTAGAGGAAATGTATTGGTATTCAAAAAATATTGTTAATACATAAAAATAAAACATAAATAAAACTATAAGACTTAACCAACTAAATATAGAATATTTCTTTTTTGTAATAAAAATATAGGATAGTAAGACACTAGGAAATAAGCCAAAAATTAATGCAAAAAATATTCCATAAAATGAGAGTATAATAGCTTTTTGAATACCATATAAGCATGCTGAAAAAACATCTCTTCCAGTATCACCACTGCCAAATATAAAATAAAAATCTTTCCCAGATGGTTCACTACATTTTGTCATCGGTGGCTTCCAATTATTTTCCAAATGAAGCGTATATGGATCTCGAGAAATAAATGGCCAAATGACAAATTCATAATTTAATTTTCTAAAACTACCAGATCCAATCGAATTTAAATCTTGACTCAACTTACTGGGAGTTTTAATTTTATTTGAACTTATGAAAGAATGCCATTCTCCTTTATATTTACAAAGGATGGGAGATACTCCTGTGATCATTCTTGCAAATAAACACAGCACTAATATTAAAACTAAAGACCATTGCCAAAAATAGTTTACTTTTTTTAGCTGATGAAATACATTTAATTTCATCATATTCCTTCATTTTTATGATTCAATCTAGGATCCAATTTCTTTATTGCAAAATCGGAAATTAAATATCCAATCAATGAAACAAAACTAATTAACATCAACATGACTTTCACTACTGGCCAGTCACGAATAGCAATGGAATGGAATAATAATCTACCCATACCAGGAATTGCAAACAAATTTTCAATTATCAAGGAACCAACGATCAATGATGGAATGGTTCCTATAAGCCATGCATAGATTGCAATCATTGCATGTGGTTTAGCTTCTGTTTCCAGCAAATAATTATTCGAATTCCCTGTACTCATGGCACGAATCCAAAAACTTGATTGCATTGCCTTAATTAGCCCTTCTCCATACAATCTACTCACATAACTAATCGATGGTAAAATCATGCTCAATAGTGGCAATATAAAATATTGTGGATATTGTATCCATGCTAGAAATGGATTTTGATCTGCAATATTCATAAAGGAATTGGGCAAATAAAAAAGCTGTGTTGAAAACAATAATAGCAATATACTTGCCAACCAAAATAATGGTATTGAATGTAAAGCCAACAATACTTCTTTAGTCAATTTTATCACTCCATGATTATATAAAGTGGAATATTTTCCAAAATAAATAGCGATGAAAAACAACAATAAATAATGTGGTATTTGAATACTTAAAGTCCATACTATTGCACTTTTAATTTTTTGAAGTACAGGAGCATCATCTACTAATGATTTTCCAAAATTTCCTTGAACTAATGAACTTATAGTTTGATGAAAAGCATTTTGACTACCATTCCATTTAGGGTTAAAAAAATTTTTTTGGTCAAAAGTAATTTGCTCTTCTTTATTTGGAATTAAACTAAAATAGAATATTGGAAATCGCTCTTTTTGTTGAATGATTTCTTCATTGGATTCCAGTGGATCTTTGAAGTCAGCATAAGTACCAGGAATAAAATCGATAAAATAATGAATCAGCCAAACAGATGTAAAAAACAAAAGTATGACGAAAACGATTTTCCCAAAGATTCTATTCCACATGAAGGATTTTTTATTTTAAGCCTTTTTGAATTTCATTTTCATTATATCCTGGTCTTTTTACAGTTGGATTTACTTTTAAATTCTTTTGATAAGCTATCCTTGCAGTGGGGGAAAATAAAAAAATCTGAGGTTGCTCTTCATATAAAATCGCTTGAAATTTTTTATACGCTAAATCTCTTTCCTGAACATCTGAAGAAGTTCGTATTATTTGAATAAGACTATCTGTTGTATTGGTAGCAAATCCTGATCTATTTGTTCCAGGTGTCTTTGTGTTAGACGAATGCCATGATTGATATGGATCCCAAAGTCCTGGAGTTTGTCCTGATGAAGCGGGTGATAAATCAAAATTTCTTTCAACTAGGTCTTTCCGCAATGCTGCGCTTTCTTTACTTACGATTTCTATTGCAATTCCTATTTTTTTACATTGTTCTTGTACGTGCAGTGCTAAATTTTTTCCAAGATCTTTTCCAGAAATCAACATTTTATATTCTAGTTTTACTTTTTTTCCTTGTATAAGCTTATCTAAAACTCCATCCGCATCCGTATCTTTCCAACCTGCATTAGCTAAAAGTGTTTTTGATTTTTCTAAATCATAGGAATATGGAACCAATTCTTTATTATAAAAACTTTTACTTGGATTGACTGGCCCAATCACCCTTTGCGCCAAGCCTTGCATTTGGCTTATTATAAAAGTCTCTTGATCTATAGCATGTGCAATGGCTTGACGAACTTCCTTCTCATTCAAACCAATTTTTTTTGTGTTCAATTCGATATAATTATATTGCATAACAATAGGTGTAGCGAATTGTAGTTTGTTTTCTTTTTGTAATTCAGAAAATATCTTTGGTGGAAACTCACTAAGATCTAGACTTCCATTTTTTATGCTGACTAATGCAGAGACATCATCTGGAATTACTTGGTACTCTATTCGTTCAGGATATGCCTTTTGCATTGAATTACTTTGAGGCAGTTTATCTCCCCACCAATTTTTTTTCTTTTCCAAAACTATTTTACTTCCCGAAGTCCACTCTTTGAGTTGATAAGCCCCTGCTCCTTGAATTTGTTTTTTACAAAATTGCTCATTTTGAAATTCATCTGCAAATTGCTTTAAGGCTTGATGTTCTTCAATTGTAAATTGAACAGAATCTTTTTTCTGTAAATCTTGTAAGCTAAATTTTCGCATTATTTGTTTGGGATCATAAAAATACTCTGGATAGAGATTATAATTTCCACTCATTTCTCTAGATAAAAGAAAATCTTTTTTTAGTTGAATCCGAAACGACTGTGCTTCTGGTTTTTCAGATTGAATCGAAATAATATTCTTAAATAGATTGCGCCAAGTTTTATTTTTGATATAAGGATTCAATGCCGCTTTGATCGTAAAATCGAGATCTGCAGCACTTAATTTATTACCATTGCTCCATTCTGCAATATCTATAAATTGGTAATGGTATTCGATTATTGAGTCATTCAATTCAATTTCTGGGGTCAATTCTTTTATTAAGATAGGCGCCAGTTCCAACTGATTTCCTTCATATTCAAAAAGTGGAGGCATGATATAATTCTCTATTTGGGTAGAAATCCCACTTTGAGACAAAATTGGATTGAGGCAATCGGGCTCGTCTTGAATTCGAATTCGCAATACTTCTTGATCAAGTTTTGAATCTAATTTACATGAACCAATGGCCAAAACAAAAGCCAATATCAAAAAGTAAAAGATCTGATTGTAAAACTTCATAAAATCTATTTGTTACTAAATACAAACAAAATTAAGGACTATTGTTAAATATGGCTAATAGAATTCTAATTGCTGGTGGTTCTGGTCTCGTTGGGAGTGAACTAACTGCGTTTTTAATTAAGAAAGGTCATCTTGTACGTTGGCTTTCTAGGACTCCTAAAGTTTACCAACATATTGTGGAGTGTTTTTCTTGGAATCCTGAAGATCTATCTATTGATGAAAATGCTCTACAAGGTGTTGACATAATAATCAATCTTACAGGCGAGTCTATAGCTGGAGGAAGGTGGACTAAAAAAAGAAAGAATAGCATTCTAGAATCAAGGGTAAATTCTATTAAAACAATAGTAAATGCACTAAAAAGGCTAAATCACAAACCCAAATTATGGATAAATGCCTCAGCAATAGGCATTTATGGAGATCAAGGCGAGAAAATACTTGATGAAGAAAGCCAATTTATGGGAACTGATTTTTTATCAAAAACTGTTCAAGAATGGGAAAATTATAGCGTTGAGCAAATCAGTCCTGTTGTTGAACGGCTCATTTTATCAAGAATAGGGCTTGTCGTAAGTGAAAAAGGGGGATTTCTTCGAAAGTTAATGTCTACAAACAAATTTGGGGCAACTATAGGTTTCGGTCCGGGAAAAAGCTATTGTTCTTGGATCCATATAAAGGATCTCACTTCAATTTTTCATTTTTTGATAAATAATGAACAATCAGAGGGTGTTTTCAATATAACTAGTCCAAATCCAATCAAAATGTGTGATTTGCTCTCAAAAATCCATGAATTGAACCCTTGTAGTAAAATTAAAATAACCCTACCCGCTGGATTGATAAAAATAATTCTAGGAGAAATGTCAGATGTATTACTTTCTGGTAACTATGTAATACCGTTAAAACTCATTCAATATAAATATAATTTTAATATAATACAAATTGATGAAGCAATTTTAGAAATAGTTGATTCACAAAAAATTTAATTTCAATATTTAGATTAACTTTGCATATATTATCTAAAGAAATCAAGCAATGCCAGTTCCAAAGTTTTCAGTAGCGCAGAATTCATTTCAAAATGAGTTAAGGATTAGAATTAATAATTACTTTCAGGAAAAAAAGATCAAAATGACGGGTAATTACCAATTATACATTAAGGCTATAATTTTGATTACTTCTATTGTGTTGACCTATGTACACGTTGTTTTCTTTACACCAAATGTATTTTTTGTCGTAATAGAAAGTATTTTGTTAGGGATACTTGTAGCAGGCATAGGATTTAATATAATGCATGATGGGTCTCATGGTAGTTTTAGTCAATCCAAATTTATGAATACACTTTCCGCATATACTGTGAATATTTTAGGTGCAAACAGTTTTATGTGGAATATGAAACACAATGTAATTCACCATACATACACAAATATTGACGGTGTCGATGATGATATAAATGTTGGTATATTCATGAGAATGTCCAAGACACAAAAAAAATTCATGTTTCACAAATATCAACATTATTATTTTTGGATTTTGTATTCATTACTTTATATTTTATGGATTTTTATTTTAGATTATATAAAATATTTTCGCGGTAAAATTGGAGAAATTAAAATCAATAATATGAAGTTCAATGACCATCTTGTCTTTTGGTTGTTTAAACTGATTCACTTGTTTATTTTTGTGGCATTGCCTATTTATTTCCTCGGCTTTAAGTTATTTTTAGTTTATTTTTTGGTTATGGCTTTAGTTGCTGGATTTGTTCTCAGCATTGTATTCCAATTAGCTCATACAGTCGAGCACACACAGTTTCCCGAACCAAATAAAGTAACTGGAAAAATGGAAGACGAATGGGCTGTTCATCAAGTAAAAACAACTGCAAATTTTGCTACTAAAAATAAATTTGTAAGTTGGTTCGTCGGTGGCTTAAATTTTCAAATAGAGCACCACCTCTTTCCAAAAATTTCACATGTACACTATCCAGCTATAAGTGATATAATTCGAAAGACTTGTGAAGAATTTGGTGTTCACTATATGGAATATCCAAAGGTAAGATATGCCATAGCATCGCATGTCAACCACTTGAGACAAATGGGAAATAGTTAGGTGAATGATTTTTAGAAAAAATTAAAGGTAAAATCAAACCCAATCAAAAAGATCGGATAGCCAGATTGTATTATAGACAATTAGGAGAAAATTCAGAGGCTATTTTTATACTTCATGGCATATTTGGAAGTGGAGATAATTGGCAATCAATAGCACAAGCATTATCAATAGATTATTCAGTTTATCTTGTTGATCTCCGCAATCACGGAAGATCGGAACATCTCAACGATTTTGATCTGGATCTTATGGTAGAAGATCTCCGTGCGTTAATGGATCAATGTGCCCTACATAAAATACACTTACTTGGGCATTCGATGGGCGGAAAAGTTTGTTTGCGCTTCTTAGAAAATCACCCAGACCTTCTTCAAAAAATAATAATAATTGACATAGCGCCAAAGTGCTACAAAAGAGGTCATGATGAGATTTTCCAAGTATTATTAAATTTTCCATTTGATGAGATTCAAAATCGTAATCAAGCAGATACTTGGGTTGGTCAGTTTATTCCAGATTTTGGCGTTAGACAATTTATTTTAAAAAATCTTCATCGCAATGAAGATGGTAAATTTAATTGGAAATTAAACGTGAACAGTATTTATAAGAATTATGAAAATATCTTAATTGACATTTATCCATCCTTTCCCAATTTGAAACCTATACTTTTTATTAAAGGCGCAAATTCTAATTATATTTCTGATACAGATTGGATAAATATTAAAGAGCATTATCCGAATGCAACAATTCAAAATATCGCGAATGCAGGACATTGGGTTCATGCTGATAATCCTACGAATCTTTTAGATGCAATAAAGAAATATTTAAATTAGGGTCTGATTAATTTTTAGATGTTATAAATTAAAAAAGCAGCTCGAAAGCTGCTCTTTTAATTTATACTTTTTTTATTTACATTAAAAACTAAATAAAGTAGCTCTTTTGCTACAAGATGATTTTCCATAATAACCTAGTGCAAAATTTGCTTCCAAAACCAATTGTGCAAATGCTGCAGTAGTAGCTTTGTCTTTAAACGCAACTTCACTAGGTGTAGGTAAATGTAATACTTTTCCATCTGCATTAATCATTTCACCAAAACCATAACCTATGCGCAATCCAAGCATAGTAGTGAATGTCTCTGTATTAAAAAGATATCCACCAACTCCAAAGATTGCAGATAGATAATTTTTATTATAGTATTTAGTCACATCAGATTCACGAAATACTCGTAATGGATTTTGATCATCACTTGTTACTTTCTGAATTAGTGAAATTTGTGGACCTAACTCAATATAAACACCATCTCTTTGGTTTCTGTACAATACAGCAATATCTAGATTTTTCCACTTCACATCATGAAGATAATTTTTTCCATCTGTGTAGTTGTAATCAAACTTTTGTTTGTTTGTCGAAAACATCGCATCAACTGTAATACCATTGAATAAGCCAAAGTACATTCCTGCTTTTGCTCCATAAGAAACGCCTGAAGTCAATCGATGTTCGTAATCTCTATCATCGAATAAATTATTATTCAACATACCCGTGAGACCATATCCAACTTTGGCACCTACATCCCACCATGCATAAACCTTCTGTGCTTCTGACATAGTAGCAATGGAAATCAAACTTACTAAAATTAATATTTTTTTCATTTTTTTGAATTTTATATTTGTAAACTATTTATTTAATCAATCCTCTTCTCTTCATTTCTATATCAAGCAATCCCAATTCTCGACTCATATCACCAGACACACTCGAATTTTCTTGTGCCCTTCGAGTTAAATAAGGGATCACATCTTTAACTGGACCATAGGGAACATATTTTGCTACACAATATCCTTGGCTCGCAAGATTAAATGTTAAATTATCGCTCATTCCCATCAATTGACAAAAATTTGCATGTGGATGTTCCTTTGAGATATTATACTCCTGCATATACTGGATCTGCAGTTCATTACTTTTCCAATTATGACTTGCATTGCAAACACTGATTCGGTCTATATGCTGCAAACAGTATCTCAAGGCTTCATTATATTGTTGATCTGTCGTTTCTTTATTTGGTTGGATCGGATCCACTTGATTCTTTTCCTGGGCTTGTTTTCTTTCTTTTTCCATGTAGGCGCCTCTAACGATTTTGGCACCTAAATAGAAACCCATTTCCACAGCTCTCTTATGACACGACTTTAAATATTCTAATCTTTTTGTCCTGTACATTTGAAAAGTGTTATATAAGATCACTTTTTCTTTATTATAAATTGGCATATATTTATCTACCAACTCATCAATTGGATCTTGAATCCAACTTTCTTCAGCATCGATGAATATACCTACTCCAAGTTCATTTGCTTTAGTGCAAAGTATCACAAACCGCTCTTCTAGTTTCTCAAACGCCAATTTTTCATAATCTGAAAGTATTTCTCCAGCTTGTTTCTTTTCCAAAACATGAAACGGTACATAACCAGTTAGCTTAGTACTAATCACTGGAACATTAGGATTTGAATATGCCAATTCTATGGCTTTTAAATTCTCGTTCAATGTCGCTTGAAAGTCATCATCTGATTCTTTGGCTTCAACTCCATAATCTAATATAGTCAAAGCATGTTGCGAATATAATTTGTCAATCATTTTCTGACATTCCAACAAATTTGTTCCTCCACAAAACTGCTTAAAAATAGTCTCCTTTATAAATGGATCTCCAATGTGGAATGGCAATTTAGCTGCCAAATTACCTAACATTGAGCCAAACCTTACGAAGGTTGGATTATTCATCAGTTTGAAAAGCATATATGTGCGTCTCAATTCGCGATTTGACTTATGCGCAAATGCTTTTTCTGTATCTTTAAAATTGATTTTGGGCTCCCCTACGAGTTCCATACTTTAATTATGTGACCAATATTCCCAAGACAATTCTGCTTGACGAAGTAACATCTCTCCTCCGTTCTTTGTAAAAGTGCCTTGAGTATTTCCATAGTTCAAAAATAGAGTTTTTTCTGGATTGTATATCAAATCATATAAATAGAATTCAGAATTCAACAAAAAATAGGGAATTTCAGGGAATTCTGTCACATTTGGGTACATTCCCAATGGTGTCGTATTGATGATCAACTTGTGATCAAGCAAAACCTTTTTAGTTATGTCTTGATATTTATTGTACCCATTTCGACTAATGATAAGGTACTTTATGTTCAACTTTTGCAATGCCCAACATACAGCTTTACTTGCTCCTCCAGAACCTAGTACTAATGCTGAATAATGGAATTGAGAACCTAAAAAAGTACACAAAGTCTCGTAAAAAGCTTGACCATCTGTATTATGACCTACCCATTGATTTCCCTTTTTTCGAATCACATTTACTGCTCCGATTTCAATAGCTTCAACCGAAAGTTCAGAAAGAAAGTCTATAATTTCAATTTTGTACGGAATTGTGACATTCATTCCACACAATTCAGGATTATATTGCCAAATCAACTTTATTTCTTCAATAGATTGAATTTCATAGGGAGTATAAATATGATTCCGAATATTATTTTTCTCAAAATAATCAGTAAAGTATTTAGGCGAAAATGAATGTGTGAGTTTTTTCCCTATTATACCAAATTTTTTCATAAAATTTCTCAACTAAAATCCCGAAAATGAATTTACAAAGTTACAAAATTTATCCTTTTCCGACAATAGCATTCTATCTAGCTTCATTTCCTTTTATATTTTATATCAAAAGAAAGCCTTAACTTTACTTTTCAAGTTCAACTTAACTCTTGGTAATCTAAAATAGCCCAATACTTTGATCAAACAGCGACGACATTTTCATTCTTTTAATGCGTTACGATTCGTATCATTTTTATTGGTTTTTATTCATCATATTCCCGTCAATGAAACTTCGTTTCTATCCTACTTTACCAAAACTGGTGGTGTTGGCGTTTCTTTCTTTTTTTCGTTGAGTGGATTTCTCATCACTTACATCTTGTTGGCAGAAAAATTAGAACAGAATAAAATTTCACTTAAACATTTTTTTATAAAAAGGATATTGAAAATATGGCCTCTTTTTTATGCTATGCTCTTATTTGCTTATCTCACTCCTTTTTTCTTAGATTATTCAAATCTACCCTCTTCAAGTGATGGGTATAAACCAAACTGGTGGTATTCTGTATTTTTTTTAGAAAATTATCAAATGTTATTCACAAAAGATTTTCCCAATGTTTCTCCATTGCGTGTGATGTGGTCTTTGTGCGTGGAAGAACATTTTTATTTAATTTGGGGATTCACTTTGTTTTTACTTCCTGTTAAAAAATTGCCAAAATTGATTTTATTTTGTATCTTTTTAGCTTTTTTTGTTAGGATAATTTATTTTAAATATGAAATTCTATCGATTGATATTTTTAGCAATATAGATTACTTTGCCTTTGGTGCCATTCCTGCTTATCTTTTAGCAACAAAAAATAATATTTTACATCTAATCAACAATATTTCATTGAAGACAAAATATTCTATAATTCCTATAATCTTAGTTTGTATTATTATTTTTCCACTTTTTAACGAATCCATTTTAAGATTCATTACTCCAACAATATATGGGTTCTTGTTTTCCACACTTATACTATTTACCTTATCCTCAAGGAATTCTATTCTTATCAATGATAAATATGTAATTAGCAAATTAGGAATATATACTTATGGATTATACTTATATCATACAATTTTTATTAATTTATTTATTCAATTATTTAAAAACTCCGCAATCGAAATGAAAAATGTGCTCATCGCCATTTCTTCGCTTATAGTTACTATTGTTATAAGCATTTTATCTTATCATCTATTTGAAAAAAGATTTTTAAATTGGAAACGATATTTTAATCCATAAACATTCTTTAAATAATGTAAATAAGTTAATAGCTTAGCATTAACTTTGTAAAAGTTATTTATAAAAAACTATTTAAATGGCAAAGCAAATCAAAAAAGAAATAAGTAAAAAAGAACAAGAAGAGTTATTCAAAATATTGGAGCAACGTTTTGAAAAAAACCAAAAAAGACATAAAAATATAAGCTGGTCATCAGTAAAAATTAAGCTCGAAAATCAAATAGATAAACTTTGGTCTCTACACAAAATGGAAGACTCTGGCGGCGAGCCAGATGTTGTAGCTTATGATAAAAAAACTGATGAATATATATTTATGGATTGTTCTCCAGAAAGTCCAAAAAACCGAAGAAGTCTTTGCTATGATAGAGAAGCCTTAGATACGCGGAAGGAATTTAAACCAGAAGATAATGTATTAGATATGGCTTCTTCAATGGGAATCGAACTAATCAATGAAGAACAATATAGAGAGCTGCAAAAAATTGGACCATTTGATCTAAAAACTTCAAGTTGGATCGAAACACCAGCAGCAATAAGAAAATTAGGAGGAGCCTTATTTGGTGATTATCGCTATGGAACGGTGTTTGTTTATCACAATGGCGCCCAATCATATTATGCAGCGCGTGGTTTTCGAGGAATGATAAAAGTCTAAAAATTTGAATATATAAATATACTATCGTTTAAGGCAAAAATTACAAATGTAGATGTCACATATTTAATTTTCTTCTTCCATAATTGCTTTTTGTACAATGTGACTTAAGCGAGATAGCTCATCTAACGCAGAATGAAATGAAGTTGAAATAATTTTTGCATTCTTGAGAATGATTCCGGATTTGTGTCGCTTTGAACGTTCGATTCGACTATACTGCAAATTAAAAATTAATTGCGGTGAAATAGAGCGAACTGGACCAAATCTCTCTATTGTATTCTCTAGGATGAATTGGTGGATCTCTATCACCTCTGTTTCTTCCAAATCGGCATCTAATTTTACAATCGGAACTATAGTGGAAAGCTGCAACACGCCAAAAGTATATTGATCATAATAATGAGAGAACGTCTGATCTTTTTTTTGCGCATAGAGCAAAACAGCTTTTAGTTGAAAGAGCTCTGGTCTTAGGATTCGTTTGGATTCATCAGGCAACTCTACAAGAATACTTACATATTTATTCAAATCCATTTGATTGTAATATGTCGATAATTCTATATGATTTTGAAAGTTGAGACATTCATTTGAATAAATTCCTTCTCGTTCATCAAGTGAAAGTATCCATTGTTCTATGAAGTTGGTTTGTTTTTGTAATGACTTCGAAAACTCAATATTCTGACCGATCGAAATAAAATCAGTTATGATAATGTATGTATTTGATTTAGAATTTTGGCTTTTTGATGATATGTATATCGCGTTCACTATAAAATCTTCATCTCTAGATTTAAATTTTTGATATAAAAACTCTTCTATATAAATCTTTATTTGCTTTGTCAAATCCCAAATGATGATATCGTGATTAAACTTTATAATCTGAATTTCCACGCCTATCCATATCGGTGTAACAACATAATACTCATGGAGTGACAATTCCTCAATATTAACTTCAATATATTCAACTTCTTTTACTGGTTCAAACTTTTTTATTAATGCTTTCGATTTACCTGTTTTTAATTGCTTCTTAATATCAGATTTAGAATGTAATAAATTCAAGGCATGGAAGATCGAGATATTTATTCGAGTTGTTTCAAAATAGGCAGCTAAAAAATCAAATAATATAAGATCTGAAATTTTTAATCTAAAGTTTCCTGTTATTATTCGGTTAAAAAAATAGCGATCAATGTCGTGATCTAGCAAGGACCATTGTTTCGTTACAAATTCTTTGATTTGATTTTCATCATTAAATTTTAACGTGTAAAGATTTTGAACATAAGGCAACGTTAATTTTACAGATTCGACGTTGATTGGCAATAATAAATTAATAGCATCAAGTACATCATTGCAATGTGATAGTGACTTTTCGAACAACCAATCTGGTAAATTACAAATTTCCTTTGTCCAGATTAAAAGATCCTGTGTTGTGCATATTTTTTTGCTGCGAATTGATTGAAAAAATCGAAACAAATCCAACACATGATCTTGCGATTGCGATTTACTATATCGCAATAACGCAGTGGTTTTTGAAATATCATTTTTGGATTCGTCCAAGAGCTGTAATAGTAATGCAAACTTCATTATTCTTGCTCAATACGCTCTCTTGTAAAAAAATGATCAATGCTTTGTGCATTGATTTTCTGTTCTTTCAGGTGTCTAGCAAAGTCATCACTAAATCCATGTGTAACAAAGACTGTCTCAGCTTGTGATGCAAGAACTGCTTGATTTAATGAAGGCCAATCTGCATGATCCGACAAAGTAAAATGTCTATGTGCCGTACTTCTTTTTCTGCCTTGTTTCGTCGCCATCCATCCTGATGCATCTGCAAGCTCATAGTGTGGGAAATTTTGTAACCATAATCCTTGACTTATTATAGTTGGTGTAAGCACTAAATACCGATGCGACTCATTTTTAGTTATTGAAAACAAATCGTCAAGAATAGGAATATCCACACCTGCATTTCGCAGTGCTATATTTGTATTCTCTATAGAAGGATGACATGTAATATATGGAGAATATTTATAAAGAGCTGAGATTAAGCGTTGGGATTTACCTAATGGATATGCAGAAATAATAGATGCCTTTTTTTCTGATTGATTCTGCTGCCACCAAGTAAAAATATCAGCAATGATTTTTTCTTGAGCTTGCCATTGATAGATGGGAAGTGCAAAAGTAGATTCAGTCACAAATTCATGACAGAATACAGGTTCAAAAGCTTCGGCAAGTCCATCCTTCTCTAGTTTGTAATCACCAGAAATTACAGCTATATGTCCTTTGTATTCCACTCTCACTTGCGCAGAACCAGGCAAGTGTCCGGCAGGATGAAAACTCAATTTAACTCCATTGATGAAAAATGATTCTCCAAAAGCTAACGATTGAACATTAATTTTAGATCCTAATCTAAGTTTTAATACTGGTTTTGTGAGATCTGTGCAGAGATATTTTATATTGCCACTTCTCGCATGATCTGAATGACCATGAGTGATTACAGCCTGTTTGACTTTCTTGATTGGGTCTATATAAAAGTCTCCTTTTGGTACATAGATTCCTTTTTCAGTAAATTCTAATAATGAACTCAGTCCCATGATAGCGGAATACCAACCAAACCACATAATTGAATCCCTTTATTAAATGCTTTAAAAGGATATTGAGAATTTTCATCTAGTAAATTCGTAAGTGAGTTGGAATATCGAACATCCACACCTAGACGTAATTTCCATATAGGTATACTTACTCCTGTACCAAGCAAAATGCCAACTTCAGCTTTTCTAAAAATGTCATCTGAAAAATTAATTTTTACTTCTTGTTGGTAATAATCTGTTTTTGTCAATCTAGAATAATAATTTGTACCGTTGATTGCGTAAGAAAAATTTGGACCAGCACTTAAATAAAATGTAAATTGTTCGTAGTGCAAATTAAACTTGAGCTGAACTGGGAGTTCAATATAATTCATTTTATCTATAAAATTTTCCTTTGAGCTGGTATCTTGTTGGATATACCTGTTTCCTTTCTGTACATAGCCTATTTCTGGCTTTATAGAAAACATTTTTGTAATTGGAATATCAACTCCGATGCCACATATAATGCGGTCTAACGTGTAGGTATTATCTTCTAAAATGCGATCGTCGATTCTCCAAATTGCTCGATTCATCCCATATCTCAATTCTATAGAGGTTTGCGAATATGCGAATACTGGCAAGAAAATAAGTAAACTTAAAAAACGTAATAGCATTGTTAGAAGAATTTAGATTTTTCATTTAATAAAAATGGGAAATAGTAAAAAGATTAACTATTTCCCATTTTATATTATAGATATTAAATTGTGATCACTATGGTTTTTTTAATTTATTTGCAAAGTCTCCACCTTTGACAATAGAAAGTTTTTCTAAACTTATATGTTTGCGAAATGCAGCATTTAGATCTGCGACTGTTAGATCTTTAACTTTCTTTTCAAAATCTTCAGTGTATTGCATATTTCGATTGATATAAAGATTATAATTCAAGCTTCCAGCTAGAGATTGATCTTGTGCTCTACTTACAGTTCTTGATTGTAGATAACCAGATTTAGCATCTGCTAATTCTTGATCTGTAAATCCACTGGTTAACAATTTTTGAATCTCATCTTTAAATGCAACTTCAAGTTTGTCTCTATTTTCTGGAGCATAGATAGCATAAGCTGTGAATCCGCCTGATTTGTCAAGAGCATCAGCATTGAATGAAGAACCAACTCCATAGCTTAAACCTTCTTTTTGACGAATGCGCACTGCCAATCTGCTATTTAAAAAACCACCACCAAGGATATAATTTGCCATAACCATAGCAGGATATTCTGGGTCAGAATCTTTTATCTCTAGATTACATCCCGCGAGGAACATTGAGTTTGCTTTGTCTGGAGTTTCTATGTTAACATTTGTCGATTTTACATCAGTGTATTTATCTGCAATTCTTGCAAATGGTTTTTTACTATTCCAATTGCCAAATGATTTTACAATTAAATCCTTTGTGGCTGCTTCTTCAAAATCTCCAACTACAGATACAGTACCATTGTTTGAACCATAAAATTCTTCGTGAAATTTTTTACAATCTTCGAGTTTAACAGATTTAAAATCTTGGATATCTTCATCTACAGAATTTACATAATTAATATGACCTTTAGGATAAGGATTAAGGTGTTTTTGATATGCAATTCCGACTAGAGCTTGTGGGTCAGATTTTTGTTCTTCAATTCCAGCCAACTCTTCATTTCTTAGCTCTTCAAATTCTTTATCAATGAATGCTGGATTTTTCAATTGATCTGTAACGATTTTTAATACTGCATCAAGATTTTCCTTTGTTGTATGAATTGACACACTTACGGTCTGACCAGAGCCAAAAATATTAACTCTCGCTTTTAATCTATCCAGTTCATCTTTTACTTGTTGACGAGACATTGTTTTTGTTCCACGATTCAACATTGATGCGGTAAATGAACTAATTGTTGCTTTGTTTTGAAGACTCTGTTCGTCACCAAGACGCAGTGTAATAGATGCATTTACTACATTCCCTTTTGTTAGTTTTGGAAGAAATGCATATTTGAATGAATTAGCTTCTTGCCCTTTATGTGTTCTTTTTTCAATATTACTTGGAGAAGGGTCAAAGTCTTCACCTTGAGCAATCGGAGCATCCCCTTTGTATCCGTCAACTAATTTTACAACATCAGGTACTGGTGGAATCTCTGTCCTATCAGGATTAGTCTCCGGTATAAAAATTCCAATCGTTCTATTTGATGGTTTAAAATAAGTTTGCGCAACTCGTTGTACATCTTCTACAGTAACGTTTCTTAGAAAATCTCTTGTAATAAAAGCCAACCTCCAATCACCCATACCGATGAATTCAGAAATACCTGTTCCGACTCGTTCTGTATTTCGAAATTGTAATTCAAAGTCTTTAAGTAATTTTGTTTTTGCACGATCTACTTCTTCTTTTGTTGGTGGATTTTTCGAAATATTATCTAAAGTACTCAAAAGAATTTTCTTTGCTTCGTCTATAGAATTTTCTTTTCGCACTGATGCTCCAAAATAGGCAAAGCCTGGTTCTTTTAATGTAGCACACCAGCCAAATTGACCTGAAGCTATTTTTGTTTCTACTAAAGCTTTATGAAGTCTTCCTGAAGGTTCTGCTGTCAATAATTCAACCAGAACATCTGCAGCAGCTGCATCGGGATGAGAACCTGGAGCAATGTGATACATACTTGATACAGCTTGAACATCTCCTACTCTTCGCAAAGTAACGAGACGTTCGCCGTCTTGTATTGGTTCGGCAGTATACGTAGGAGTTAATATGCGGCTTGGTCTTGGGATTTTACCAAAATATTGGTTGATTAGGACAATTGTTTTTGCTTCATCTATTTTCCCAGCAACAGTTAATACTGCATTATCTGGTTGATAATATTTTCTATAGAATGCTTGAAGATTCTCAATAGGTACATTTTCGATATCTGATCTTGCACCAATCGTAGTCTGACCATAGTTATGCCACAAATAAGCAGTAGACATCACTCGTTGCATCAAGACTCCCGTAGGATTATTTTCGCCTGATTCAAATTCATTTCGAACTACAGTCATTTCAGTTTCAAGATCCTTTTTTGCGATGTAAGAATTAACCATTCGATCTGCTTCAAGATCTAAAGCCCATTTAAGATTATCTTCTGTTGCATTGAATGTTTCAAAATAGTTTGTTCGGTCATACCAAGTCGTACCATTTGGTCTTGATCCATGACTAGATAGTTCATTTGGAATATTAGGATGATTAGGAGTGCCTTTGAACACGAGATGCTCTAATAAATGAGCCATACCAGTTTCTCCATAGCCTTCATGTCTTGAGCCTACTTTATAGGTCATATTGACCGTGATGGTTTGTTTAGAATTATCTGGATAAAGCAAAACATTAAGGCCATTGGTTAATGAATATTCTGTAATTCCTTCTACAGAACTTAATTTAGTCACCCCAGCTAAAGGGTCTTTTGGAGCTGCTGGAGCCTCCATTAGCGTTTTATCTTTCTTTTTCGATTTTTTCTGGCCTATAGCAGTGCCAACGATAAAAAAAGAGAGAAAAGCAAAAAGTAAATATCGATTTTGCATATAAAATTGTTTTAAATTGTTTGATTTTTATGGGCACAAAATACTGATAACTTATAGAATTAAGAACTTTTGGTCAATACTCATGCCAAAAAGTGCATAATCCAGCAAACAAGGGTCATTTGGTACAATTTTTTTGCAATTTGAGCTTAATTCCATTACAGCCTGCCAGTCTAATGCTTTCCTTTCAAGCAGTTTGAGATTTCGTGCAGTTCGCTCTACATGAACGTCAAGAGGGAGAATTAATTGCGAAGTTTGAATCTTTTTCCATAGTCCAAAATCTACTTTTTTATCATCTGACCTTACCATCCAACGTAAAAACATGGCTAAGCGTTTGCACCTTGATTTTGTTGACGGTTTTGACACATGTTTTTTAGTTCGAATTGAAAGATCTGGTAATGAAAAAAACACTTGATGAAAGCGCTCCAAATGTGATTCAACAGTATCATGGCTACTAAATTCCTGCTGATAAAATGCTTCCTCTAAGCTATCATGTTCAGAATACCAATGGGAAAAAAAAGAAATAAAATACAAAGCATCTGTTGAATTAAATGTTCGATGGATAAATCGTTCAAAACGTCTCAAATCTAGTTCTGAATGAAACCGTACAAAATCATATGGATTTTGTTCAAATAGTGTAATGAGTTCATTTCCTTTGTTGATAATAGTTTTGCGATTACCCCAAGACAGCATAGCGACCCAAAAGCCTATAATTTCAATATCTTGTTTTCGATGAAATTGATGAGGAATAGAGATAGGATCTTGTTCGATAAAAGACAATTGATTATAGCGATCTGCATAGTGCAAAAGGATCTCCTGAATTTCTTTTTTAGTTACTTTTTGCTTCAAAACTAGGTATTCATGGAGTTCCAAAAATAAAAATTGACATCATCTTCTAAGTGGAAATTCATTCGAGGGTAAAGTGCATTTCCAATGAGATTTGACTTTTGAGTTTCCAGTAAAATTCCAGCAGCATTGATCTCAAGTGCAAGTTGTTTGGCTCTTTCGATCAATAATTTTGAAATACCACGACCGCGAAACTCTTCAAGAACATACAAATCGTTCAACAATAATAATCGTTGCATTCTCGTTGAAGAAAACAAAGGATAAAGTTGTGTAAATCCTACCAGTTGTCCATGATCACTATCTTTAGCTAGAAAAATTGTTGTCTCATTCTTTATAATTCTTTCTGTAAGAAATTGATTTGCTCCAATAAGATTAGATTCTTTCCCATAGAAAATTCGATACAAATCAAAGAGTTCTGAAAGTGCCGCTACATCGTCAATTTTAGCTTGATATATTTGGATCATGTTGTTTAGAGATTGAGACAAAGGTAATGAAAGTACCAAAGATCAAAGCATATAAACCTTTCCTTAAACTATCTGTTTAGATAAAAATCGCCCACCATGCAAACTGTTTGGTATGACGCTGAATTTATAGGACAAAAGGTAGAATCTCCTACAACGAATCGATTTTGGTTTAAGCTATTGTCTGAAAATCCAATACAATATAAATCAGGTCAGTTTCTTACTTTTGATTTTCCTGTCGGAGACAAAAGATTAGATCGCTGGAAATCATATTCCATCGCGAATGTTTATGATGGATCGAATATTATTGAACTAGGCGTCTCCTATAAAAAAGGAGGTTTAGCTAGTCAATATTTATTCGAATCGATCAATAAAGGAGATATCATTAAGTGTAAAGGTCCAGATGGAAATTTCGTTTTACCTGAGTTAAAAAAACAAAAATTAGTTTTAATAGCAACAGGTGCAGGAGTTGTTCCATATCGCTCTATGTTACAAGAGATAGCTGCTTCTGGAAATCCATATGACGAAATTCATCTTATTTTCGGCATTCGCAAAGAAAAAGATATTTTATATTTAGAAGAACTTGAAGATTGGTCTCACTTTATTCCGTTTTTTAAATGTAGTGTTTGTCTTTCTCAGGCGAGTAAAATTCCCAAAGCAAAAAATAAAATTCAATATCATTTAGGGCGTGTTCATCAAGTCTACTTAGAAGAATATAAAACAAAAAACAATAACTGCCAATTCATGCTTTGTGGCTGGACGAATATGATTGATGAAGCTGTCCTCAATCTCCACAATGTCCTCAAAATTCCAAAGGAAAAAATAAAATATGAGTTATTTGGTTAAGAAAACTTGTATACAAATAAAATCAAAATGAAGAAATATATTGCAATTTTTTGTTTCTTTTTATTATTTGCAAATTGTACAGAAGACAAAGAAATGTTAGAAAAAATCATTGGTACATGGAAATGTGTTAACTGGTCTTCAAAATCAAATCCTGCGAATCAATGTACAGATCAAGTCAAATTTGTATTTAATGCCGATAAAAGTTATGCTTCATTTCTTGGCACAGCAGATCAAGGAAGTTTTTTTATATCAAATAAAATGTTGACAGTAAAACCAAAAGATAAACTTACATTTTCTGTAAAAATAGAGTCCGTATCTAAAGATTCAATGTTGTTTATAATGAATAGTGCAGGAGATATAGAGTATCTGCAATTAATTAAGGAATAAGATTTTTATAAACAATATTTATTTCTTTACATAAACACTTTTAATTGATCAACTTCAATTTATAAAAACCAATACTTCTTCCAAATGCTGTCTATGATTTGATAGACGCGGAACTTTTTGTTGAGCGCCAATTTTATTTTTAGATTTCATCCATTTCATAAAAGTGCCTTCAGGGGCAACATTAAGCTTTAAACAAACCAATGCGAGATCGTTATAGCGTTTGGCGTCATAGTCAGAATTAATTTTTCTTAAATTGGAATCTAGATCTATTGCGAATTGATGAAAATTTATTGGGTTCTTTTCGAATTCGATGATCCACTCATGACCACCTTTTTCATGTATGCCCAAGAAAACAGGAGCGACAGTATAATCTTTTAATTTTGCACCATGCATCTGACAAGTTGTCGCTAGTGCAGCATCAGTATTAGCCACCATAACCTCTTCTCCAAACACATTTATAAATTGCTTGGTGCGGCCAGTAATTTTTATCTTGTACGGATAGATAGATGTAAAGCAAACGGTATCGCCAATTTTGTATCTGTATAGTCCAGAATTAGTTGTGATGACGACAGCATAATTCTTTCCTAATTCTACTTCACTTAATAAAATTGTTTTGGGAAATTCAGATTCCCATTCTTCCATTGGAATAAATTCAAAATAAACACCATTATCAAGCAAAAGAAGCATATCATCGTTTGCAAAATCAGATTGTACTGCAAAGTAGCCTTCGGATGCATTATATGTCTCTTGGTAATAAAATTCATTAGAAGGAAAAAACTTTCTAAAGGGCTCTTTATAAGGGACAAAACTAACTGCACCATGCACGAATATTTGCATTCGAGGCCAAACCTCAAGGATATTTTCTTTTTTTGTCTTTTCTAAAATTTTTTCAAAAACAATCATTGCCCAAGTAGGGACACCTGCCATCATTCTGATGTCTTCGTGAATACAAATCTCTGCTATTTTATTTAGCTTTTCTTCGAAATTTGCCATTAAAGCAATATCCAAATCTGGGCTAAGATGTAGTTTTCCTACATAAGGAATTCTTTGTAACACTATAGCGGACACATCCCCAATGACACTACCAGGGAACTCGGCTAGATTATTAGATGAAGAGCCTGCCATAATAATAGATTTGCCTTCAACTATACGAGGATCGGGTATATTTTCATACATCATTGCTAATTGTCTCCATCCACCTCGAACATGACAATCTTTATGGTTGGCATCAGTGACTGGAATAAACTTACTTTTGTCATTTGTCGTTCCAGAAGATTTCGAAAAATAAGAAACTCTACCGGGCCAGAGCACATCATACTCTCCTCGCATCATTCGAAAAATGTCTTCTTTAATACTTTCGTAATCTTGAACAGGAACTCTTTGGCGCCATTCTTCAACTGTTGTTATATCACTGAATTTATATTTTTGACCCCATTCCGTATATTGAGCAGTGTCAAGAATTTCAAAAAGTTCTTCTTTTTGAGATTCATGGGGTTGCTCCATGAATCGATTGATCTTATAGCGATGTAGCTTTAAATATTGAGCCCATACAGCATTGACCAATTGATTCATAAGATTATAACTCTTGCTTGATAAAGTGCAAATTTATAAAAGATTAGTTAATAATTAGATTAATCTAAAATAAGTAAAACTAAAGTAAAAGCTATTTTTTTCTAAAATCTTTCCAATAGAAGTAACGAAAACAAGTACATAATTAGTTACTTATGTATTACCTTTGCTTCTATATAATAAAATTAAATATGTCAAAAGAGAGAGATGAAAAATTAAAAGCACTGCAGCTTACAGTGGATAGATTGGAAAAAACATATGGAAAAGGTTCAGTAATGAGACTTGGTGACAAACCCATAGTAGATGAAATTGACAAAATTAGTACAGGGAGTATTTCACTGGATATTGCATTAGGCGTGGGAGGATTCCCTAAAGGCAGAGTCATAGAAATCTATGGACCAGAAAGTTCGGGAAAAACTACATTAGCAATACATGCAATTGCACAATGTCAAAAACAGGGTGGAATTGCAGCATTTATTGATGCTGAACATGCATTTGATAGAAATTATGCAGAAGGATTGGGTGTAAATACTGAAGATCTTTTAATAAGTCAGCCAGATAATGGAGAACAAGCTTTAGAGATTGCAGAAAATTTGATTCGATCAGGGGCAATTGATATAATAGTTATTGATTCAGTAGCTGCTTTAGTTCCAAGAGCAGAAATCGAGGGCGAAATGGGAGACAGCAAAATGGGTTTACAAGCTAGATTAATGTCTCAGGCTTTAAGAAAATTAACCGGAACAATAGGTAAAACAGGCTGCTGTTGTATTTTCATCAATCAATTGAGAGAAAAAATTGGTGTAATGTTTGGCAATCCTGAAACAACCACTGGAGGAAATGCACTAAAGTTTTATGCTTCACAACGATTGGATATTCGTCGAAGTGGAACTGCGATTAAAGATAAAGATGGAACAATCACTGGAAATCGTGTTAAAGTAAAAGTTGTAAAAAATAAATTAGCACCACCATTCCGAGTAGCTGAATTTGATATTGAATATGGACATGGCATTTCGAAAAATGGGGAGATTGTTGATCTTGGCGCGGAACTTAATGTTTTAACTAAATCTGGGTCTTGGTATGCCTATGAAGGGACCAAAGTTGCTCAGGGTAGAGATTCAGCAAAACAATTTATGGAAGACAATCCAGAAGTAGCAAAAGAAATAGAAGATAAAATCCGTGCTAAACTTGCCAATTCAAAAACAATAAAAGTAGGTGGAGGCGACGAGACCGGTGATGAATAGACTAATTTCATACTTAAAGAGACGTTAACATTGAGAATAGTTCATAGATTGCTTTATTTTTGCAAAAAAATAGAAAGATGAGCAAAAAGCTATTCTTGATCCCTATTCTTCTCATTGGTCTATACCTCATTGCTTGTTTTTTTGGTCCAATTGCATATAAAGGTGAGCAAGAAACAAAAATAGATGGATCTTATCCCTTAGTTTATTTATTTTTAAATGATATTAGAGACTGGCCAAAATGGTATAGTTGGAGTAAAACAGATCCCAGTTTAAAATTTTCTTCGGGTGGTCGTGAAGTAAACGTTGGAGCTAGTTTTACATTTGATGGAAATAGTTATGGGAAAGGATTAGTTGAAGTGCTTGAATCAGAGCAAGATTCTTTTGTAACTGTAAGGATGAAGAACAATAAATGGCCTTCAGATTTGATGTTGAATTGGCAAATTATTCCTCAAGGAAATCAATTTGTTTATGTGAAATGTTTTGCTAGGTTAAAAAAACCGATACCCTTTTTCAAAAGAGCACTTTATTTAGCAATGCCTTCTAAATTAGATTACATGTTGAAAGAAGATATGGCAGGTTTAAAAGGCTATATAGAAGGCTTAGTTCAATCTGATTTTGGTGTAAAGCAAGATACATTTAAAAATAAAATTTATTATGGTATTATGGAGCCAATATTGAGTTCAAAATTACCTTCGTTTTTTGCTAGAGCATATCCAAAAATTTATAAATATTTAGATTCTGTAAATGTAAAATATATTGGGCCTCCTGTTAATCTAACTTTAGATTGGGAAGGAACTTCGGGTTATGTATACGCCATGGCTGCATTACCTATTGAAAAAAATATTAGACCTGGAATAGGTTTCGATATACTAGAAGTAAAAGATAATCCTTGCATTAAGCTTGAACATTATGGTTCTTATAAAACCTTGCGTAATGCTCACGCAAAACTTGATTATTTGTTTAGAAGGAACAATCAAGTGATTGACAAACCAATAATTGAAGAATATGTCACATCTCCTTCTCAAGAACCCGATACATCAAAGTGGCTTACAAATATCTACTATTTAATTTATACAGGTGGACAAAAAAACTCAATAATTACAAAGACAAAAACACTAGATGATATTAAAAAAGAAGAGGAAGATCAACGTAAGCAAGAATTAGAAGAATATAATAAAAGAAATCAATAGAATAAATGGCATTAACTGATTCTTCTATGCTCCCATTGGGTACTATTGCTCCAAGCTTTAGTTTGCTAGATGTTGTTTCAAATGAAACAAAGTTATTGAAAGATTTAAAATCTGATAAGGCTACACTTATTGCTTTTATTTGTAATCACTGTCCATTCGTAATTCATATCAATCCTGAACTAATTCGAATTGCGGAGGAATACATACCTCAAGGAATATCTATCATTGCCATTAATTCAAATGATGTTGTAAAATACCCTCAAGACGGGCCAGATAAGATGAAAGCGTTTGCTCATCATTTCTCCTTTAATTTTCCTTATCTCTATGATGAAAGTCAAGTTGTAGCAAAAAAGTACCAAGCAGAGTGCACTCCAGATTTTTATTTATTTGATGGCAATTTGTCATTAGTTTATCGAGGGCGATTAGATGAATCTAGACCAACAAATGGAAAACCATTGAATGGATTTGATCTGCGAAATGCATTAGAGGCTATACTTGGTGAAAAACCAGTTTCTCCTACTCAATATCCAAGCGCTGGATGTAACATCAAATGGAAGGACTAATTATTAGTTTATTAAAATCGTAGATGTTTTACTGTGATTGAATTTTGAATCAATTTATTCAACGCATCAATCCCTATTTTAAGATGTGTATTCAAATAATCCTGTGTCACCTTTTTATCACTCTCTTCTGTTTTAACTCCTTCAGGTACCATCGGCATGTCTGAGACAAGAAGTAAGGCTCCAGCTGGAATTCTATTTTTAAATGCTGCGACAAAAATGGTAGCTGTTTCCATATCAATCGCAAGTGCTCTTAATCTTGTTAGGTAATTTTTAAAATCTACTCGATGCTCCCATACTCTTTTATTTGTGGTATATACCGTACCTGTCCAATAGTCTTTTTCATATTCACGAATTGTAGTCGAGATTGCCTTTTGTAATGCAAAGGCTGGCAATGCAGGTACTTCAGGGGGCAAATAATCATTTGAAGTTCCTTCTCCTCGTATCGCTGCAATAGGTAAAATTAAATCACCTACTGAATTTTTCTTAGATTTTAAACCACCACATTTACCTAGGAACAACACAGCTTTGGGGCGAATAGCAGTAAGTAAATCTATAATTGTCCCAGCATTCGGGCTTCCCATTCCAAAATTAATAATGGTGATATTATTTGCTGTTGCGCTGATCATCGAACGATTTTGTCCTTTGATTTCTACTTTATTCCATTCAGCAAATAATTCTACATAAAGGCTAAAATTTACCAACAAAATATACTCACCAAAATCTTCAAGTGCAACTCCCGTATATCTTGGCAACCAATTTTCTACAATTTCCTTTTTTGTCTTCATTAAATCAAATTTAATTGTGTACGATCAATGCAATTTTAGCTTTTAAAAAGAAAAAATTTATTCACAAAGATAAGTTGTAATTCTTATTTTTAATATCAAAATACTTTATAGTCTTAGTTGATCCTTATACTATGTCTGCATTTATTGACTTTCTTCTTTCTCCAATTTGTTGTCTCCACATAGCATAATACAAACCTTTTTCTTTTAATAAATCTTCATGTTTTCCATACTCAATAATTTTACCTTGCTCCAACACAAATATTTTATCTGAATGCATTATAGTAGATAATCGATGTGCAATAAGAATCGTGATTCTATGTTGATCAGAAATTTTTCTAATCGTCATATTGATTTCTTCTTCAGTAATAGAATCTAATGCTGAAGTAGCCTCATCAAAAATAAGTAATTTAGGATTGCGCAATATTGCTCTCGCTATAGATAACCTTTGCTTTTCTCCTCCTGATATTTTAATACCGCCTTCACCAATAGTTGAGTCTAGTCCATTTTCTGCCCTTGCTAAAAGTTTCTGACAACTCGATCGATTCAATACATCATACAATTCTTCGTCTGTAGCATTAGGTTTAACAAAAAGCAAATTTTCTTTTATTGTTCCAGAAAATAATTGTGCATCTTGTGTTACAAAACCCAATTGTTGCCTTAACTCTAATAAATCAACTTCCTTAGAACTAATAGAATTGTATAATACATCTCCAATTGCTGGTGGATATAGTCCCACAAGCAACTTAACTAAAGTCGTTTTACCGGCCCCAGAAGGTCCGACAAATGCAACTGTTTCTCCCTGATGTATATGAAAATTAATATTTTCAACTGCAAAATGTTGCGCTGAATTATGTTTAAAACTTACATTTGAAAATATCAAACTAGAGATTTCTCCAATCTTTTTAGGATTCTCTGGCCGATATTCTGATTTTGCATCTAGCAATTTTTTAAAATTGTCCATTGAAACTTTCGTCTCATTTTTTACAATAATAAATGAACTTAACTCTTGCAATGGACCAAAAATAAAAAATGTGAAAAATACCATCGTAAGCAAATCTCCTACAATAATTTTATCTCCAAATAAAAAATAATAAAGAGAAAAAACAACACATGTCCGCATAAAATGTACCGTAGTTCCTTGAATAAAACTTAAACTTCTTATAAATCTAACCTTTTGCAATTCAAGATCTAAGATTTTATGTGTATTTGAGTTTAAGCGCTGTTCCTCTTGTTGAGTTAATCCTAAACTTTTCACAAGTTCAATATTGCGAAGACTTTCTGTAGTTGAGCCAGCAAGAGAATTCGTTTGTTGTACAATTTTTCTAGATACAACTTTTATTTTTTTACCTAAATAAGAACTTACAATTGCAATGATCGGAGCAGTCAATAAAAATATTAGTGCAATATGGTAATCTATCCTAAGTATATACAACATGACAAAAATAAATCCCACAATAGTTTGAAAAATTAATGAGATAGAAAGCGTAATAAGTTTTTCAGAATCTAATCTAACTTTTTGCAATTTATTTAATGTCTCTCCACTTCGCTGATCTTCAAAATCTTCAAAAGGGAGTTCCAAAGATTTTTTGATACCATCAGTATACATTTCTGCACCAGTTCTTTGGATTACAATATTTGTAAAATAATCTTGAAAGTTTTTCGCCAATCGAGAAATCATCGCTGCAATCAAGGAAAGCCCCAACCAAAAGCTTAGCGATTTAATAAAATTAAATTGTTGCCCTTTATATTTTAAAATTCCTACTCCGCAATCTTGCATAAGCTTTCCTGTAATGATTGAATCACATAAGCTAAAACAAATATTAATACTTGCCATTAGTAGGGCAATGAAAAGTAATGTTTTGTGTTTTTTAATGTATTGAAATAGTAACTTCACTGATAAATATGTATTATAATTTGTAAGAATAGAATGACTTTGCGTTATTACAAATACTAAGAAATAAAAATGCTTTTTGTTGTGGCTATAGTCCTACTAAAATAAATTATAATAGCATTTATAATATCAATTTTTGAATATTAATACCTGAATTTATTTCTATCTAAAATAGAAATAAAATTAGCTGAATAAAAAAATAATGAATTTTATATAGTTAATACAACTATTAAAATTTGATCAACTCCTTTCTTTAACCCAAGTTGCTACTGCAGGAGCTAATTCTTTTTGTGATTTTGCTCCAACAAAAACACCTATATGGCCACCAGGAAACGCGTATTCTTTTTTGTCTTTACTTCCTATTTTTGACATGACTGCTGTAGAAGATTCATTTGGAATGATATTGTCTTCTGTGGCATAAACATTTAGGAAAGGGACAGTCATATTCTTTAGATCGACTTTTACTCCATCCATTTCCAATTCTCCTTTGATCAATTTATTGTCTCTAAACAAATCTTTGATATATTTTCTATACATCTCTCCACTGAGATCTGGACAATCAGCTTTCCATTTCTCCATTCGAAGGAAGTTCATCAGTTTATCCTTGTCCTCAAGCATGTCCATTACTCCAAAATATTTGGCTAAATCTGAAGAAGGCTTTAACATTCCAAAAGCAGAATTTAACATTCCAGCGCTGATGATTCCTTGTGTATCCACCATCGTGTCAACATCGACATACTTCGTCCATTTGTAAAGCATATTACAATTGGTATCTGTAAAATCATAAGGCGCAACATAGGTCGTCAAGGATTGTAATTTCTCTGGAAACATCGCAGCATAGATCATGCTGAACAATCCCCCTTGACAAATTCCCATTTTATGGATTTTATCAACTTTGTGAGTTCTTCTTACAAAATCAATAGCATCACCCATATATCCAAGGATATAGTCTTCCATAGTCAAGTATCTATCCGCTTTGGTAGGATAACCCCAATCCATGATGTAGATATCGAGTCCTTCTTCAAGAAGTTTTTCATTAAGCTTCTGTCCGGCTGAAGATCCAAGACATCATGTCTATTCATAATCGCAAATGAAACCAAGACTGGTATCTTGCATGTAGCCGGAGTAGTTCTAGTGTAATGATACATCTTGACTTTATCACTTTCCCATACCAATTCCTTTGGTGTGGTGGCTACTTCTACTTTATCTATAGATCTTAGGACTTCTTGTCCTCTTTTCAGTTTTGTGATAATTGGACTACTTCGTTGACTACGGCTTGTGTATTGATCATGTCTAAATTTGATTTAGATTGCAAAAATAGAAAAGCCCGACCAATTTGATCGGGCTTTTCCAATTTATTCTTTTAAATTATTTCTTCTTAGCTACTTTCTTAGCAGGAGCTGCTTTTTTACTAGCTGTAGCAGGAGCTGCTGCTTTCGCTGCAGGAGCTTTTGGAGCAGGTGTACTAGATTTTGTAGTTCCTGTTGCTTCTGACATCGCTGTAAATGCTCTTTCTAAATTCTTGTACATTTTCTTCAAGTCGTACAAGTTTTTGTAAACCTCATCCATCTCAGTTCTCGTTGCTACTGGGATGTTTACCAACATCATTTTCTCCATCTGACGATCGATTTCGCTTTTGATCTTCATCTGTAAGCTGCTTACTTCTGTCATCAACTTGCTATATTCGTCACTTGAGAAAAGTTTTGTGAATACTTCGTCTCCTGTCATCATCCACTCTTGGTATAGTTTTACGATGCTTTCGATTGATTCACCATTCTTTACTTGTGTAGCTACTTTTACAGCCAATTTATCCATAGCTTTCAAGCCATTTTGATAAATCATGTACTGCAACTCATTATTCTTTAAGCTGAATTCAGCCATTTTATCAGCTAGGTCTGACCAAAGTTTTGCATTCTCTACTTGCTCATTTCCATTGATCAATTTTGTCAAAGGTGATACTGCTTCATTGATTCCTTCTCTCCACTGCTGATACATTGTCCACATTGAAGCGTAAGGGCTACCAGTCATTCCTGGCATTTGAGACATTTGGTTTTTGAATGAGTTGTAACCATTCAAGCCTGACTCACTTGCCTGTTTCATCATATTGATGAATTGAACATTCATTTGATCCATCATTTTCTGACTTCCTTCTGGCATAAATTTGAAAAATTGATCTATGAATGCTTTGAATTTCTCAGGACTCAACATTTGAGTAAAAATCTCTGTATTGAATGTCTTTTCATTCATGCTTTTCATCATAGGCATCCATAATTCGAAGAATTTGGTCATATTTTGATTCAAATCTTGCATTCCTTTGAATGAATTTGCAGTAGTTATGTTTTCAAATTGAGATTGCCAGTTTGTAAAAGAAGCATTTACAAAATCAAAATATTCTTTTGTGTGCTGAGCCCATGTATTGATATTGTCTTGCACATTTTTTTGCATAGACTCTTGATTCATCATAGGATTTTGGTTCATCCAGTTTGCAAATGGATTTTGGTTCATTGCATTCATAAATGGATTTTGCTGATTTGCAGTAGCAAAATACTGTTGAGATTGATTCATCCAATTCTGCCAAGGAGCCATCCAATCAGTATTGTTAGCTGTATTTGCAGTAGTCTGATTGAAGGCATTTTTTGCCCAATTCATTTGGTTTTCAAACCATTGTTGGAAAAAATTCTGAGCGTTTGTGGATTGTTGATTCATTTCTGCTTTTGTTTTATTGAAGTTTTCTGTTGTTTTTTGAATTGTCTCTTTTTGAACCTTTACTGTGTCTTGGTAAAGTTTGTGACCCTTGTCCAATGTTTCATTAACGATCGGAAGATCTTTAGCTAATTTTTTAGTAGTTTCTACTGCCCCATTAACGAATTTAGCTTGAGTTTCTACTAATGTGTCAAAAAATCCTTGGGTTTTTGTTGATTCTGCCATTTTTTTTATTTTTTTTAAATTGACTATTGTAATATTGTGACGCAAAATTACGACTAAAGTGTCGTATAACTGTGTCAACAAATTAATAATAAAAGTTAAGATGCTACAAATAAACGACCAATTTCGACATAAATTCCAATATTCACAGACAGATGTCGACCTTTTTGCTAAAGTGTCAGGAGACACTAATCCTTTGCATATCGATGCTGAAGTGGGTAAGAACAGTATGTTTGGCAGAAATATCATTCATGGATTCCTTGGCGGAGCCGTTTTTACCAAAATTTTTGGTGCTCTATGGAAAGCTGATGGCCATGTCTATATGAAACAAACGATGCAGTGGATGCGACCAATGTTTGTCGAGACTGAATATGAAGCAGTGATCACTGTGAAAGAGATTTTTCCTGAGAAAAATCGGGTTCTTTACGATTGTGCCATATATGAAGTGAGCAGTGGGGATCAATGTTTTACTGGAGAAGCATTGTTGATGAATAAGAAGCAATATGTTTGGAGTTAAGGCTTAGCTTGAAGAAATTCCATTTAAAGCCTTTTGACTAAAAACTGTTAATTATTGCGTTATTTCCGAGCATTGCTCAGGATTGAAAGGGATATTTATTAGGAAAATACTTCATTTAGTTCTCCATTTAATAATTGATACTTTCTATTGGATTCTGGGCACTCGGCTATACCATCTGCATCAAATATTAATGTATTG
Source organism: Saprospiraceae bacterium (assembly GCA_016722295.1). GTDB lineage: Bacteria > Bacteroidota > Bacteroidia > Chitinophagales > Saprospiraceae > Vicinibacter. The sequence goes on along the minus strand of JADKGL010000026.1, from coordinate 206,222 downwards.
CCATAATGGCTCACCCAGCCAATCTGTCGCGATGGATTTCCAACTTGTAAAGAAAATGCTTTTACATTTTTTACAACTACTGATCCTGCGCCTATCATGGCATATTCCCCTATTTCTATTCCACATAATATTGTAGCATTTGCTCCAATACTTGCACCTTTTCTAATATTCGTTGTGACATATTGGTCTTTGCGGATTATCGCACTTCGCGGATTTATTATATTGGTAAAAACCACACTTGGACCAACAAACACTTCATCTTCGCAATGCACACCTGTGTACAAGGAAACATTATTTTGCACTTTAACCTTATTTCCTAAAGTAACACCTGAAGCAATAAATACATTTTGTCCAATATTACATTCCTTTCCTAAAATAGCACCTGACATAATATGGGAAAAATGCCATACTTTACAGTTTTCTTGAAGCTGTGCTCCTTCATCTATAAAACTGGACTCGTGTTTGAAATATGAATTCATGCTCTACAAAAGTAAGCAATTAATTCAATATGACCTGTGAATTTTTGAATGCCTCAATTGGTGTACAAGCTCAATACTCGGTCTCGAATCTCGAATACCAAATCCATTTTGTGCTAATATATTTTCATAAACAACGGTATGTAGATTCTTAAATCCATCTGTGAATTCTAAATTTACATCGTCAATCGTTAATGCTCTGTAAGTTGATTTATTTTCAATTTTAACAGATGAAGGTAAATGATTTCTATCGATAGAAAGAAACCAGTCTACCGTCGCATATTCTAATTCTAGACGACCCTTGGCAACAGTTTCACTCAATTCAAACAAGACTACTTCTTTACATTGACCATAAATCCATAACAACATATCAAAAAAATGTATTCCGATATTTGTTAGAATTCCTCCTGACTTTTGTTCATCTCCCTTCCACGAATTGTGATACCAATGACCTCTAGAAGTGATATATTGCAAATTTATCCTATGATGTTTTGGATATAATAATTGCTGTTCTTTTAGGTTCAATATACTGGGATGATGTCGTAATTGAAGTATTGTATAAATTTTACATTGAGAGTGCGTTTCTAATGATTCAAGAATATCTAAACTTTGTGGCGTGATCACTAAAGGTTTTTCGCAAATCGCATGAGCTCCAACTTCAATTGCCATGCGAATATGTGATTCATGTAAAAAGTTTGGAGAACAAATCGAAAAATAATCAAGTTTTGTTTTTTTACTATTTACTTCTAGAAATGAAATAAATTGACTTCGATCTGAATAAAACTCACAATGTGGAAAATAATCATCCAATATGCCAACTGAATCATGTGGATCCATAGCCACTAGTAAATTATTATTTGTCTCTTGAATAGCCTTTAGATGACGCTCAGCAATATAACCTAACCCTAATAAAGCAAAGTTTTTCACATTAATAAAATAACGAAAAAAAAAAGAATCCAGTATAAATCGAATTATTTCAAGAACTAGCCCAAATAACTTATTTTTTCTTTTGTTTTATATTAACCTTTGAATTTGAATTGAGATTAACATGCTCAGGTTCTTTATATACAATTCCTCCTAGCTGTGCCAAATCCTTTTCTGCTAAAATATATGGATAATAATCCCAAAAACCAGTTGTTACTATTTTTGTCAATGTCGCTTTTGCTGCATCTGTTTGATTCATTAGCATTTGTTTTACTGCTACTGCATATGCTTTGATGATCCAATCCTCGGCTAAATCATGAGTTGTAGGAATTACATTTAAATCTACTAATTCTGCTTCAGTCAACTCACCTTTCCAAAAAACTAACGATTGTAAGTATGGTTTTGCGGGAGCGAGAACAGATTTTGTTTTTTCAACATTTGCTAAAAGTTTTTTTGCCTCTTCTTTTTTAGTTGCACGAGCATAGCATTGGTATTGAAAATAATGAGTTTGGGTATAAAGATCTGGATTTGTACAAAAATCCGAAACTATTTCATACATTTTCTCTGCATTGCTAAGATCATTTTTAGTTTGCATTGCAACAGAAAGTGTTAAATAATTTTTATAAGCCACAGATCCATTGAATATGGAATCTTTTCCCGTTTGTTTTACCAAACCCATATAATTGCCTTTAGACTCAAGAGACTTTCCTGCATCCCAACAATCATCTATTGCCGATTGTAGTTGTCTTCCTTTTAATTGTGCCTCTGCTCTCAAAACAAGTAAATCCGTCTGGGCTGGAAATTTTTCAAATCCTTTATCACAAATTTTTATCGCATGTTCTATTTTTCCTGCTTTTAAAAAATCTCGAACATATGAAATATATGGTTCAATATCATTATTCTTTTTTAAATAATTATTTCGTCCTTCATTGATTCTTGCTTCTTGAGACAAAAGATTTTCTGGCGTATCATTCCAAGGCTTTAACATTCTTCCATCTATACTTATCGCTAGGTTTGGCGCTTGAGAATCGTTGGATTCTGTTGCTGCCTTTGGTGTTTCTTTCTTTACTTCTTTACAAGTAGCAAAAGCCACAATAAGAAGAAGAAAATAGAAGATTGAGCAAATAATATTTCTATACTTCATAAAAATGAGAATTATTTGCAAATTTGAATGAAATTAAATTTAAATTTGACCTTTCAACAAGTATTAACAAATACTTAAATTGAATATGTAACATGTTAACTGTTTTAAATTATAACTTATCGGTATTTTTTAAAATAAGCTTTAGCTTAATTGTTTTGTTTTCCTCTTGTAGGAAAACTTCTAGTGAATCCGATATTGAACCCTGTAATAGAAAAATCGTATTTGAAACGTTAAAAATTGCACCCGAAAGTAGTCGTTGGATTCCCTATGAACACAATGATACACTTCGGTTTCAAAATGAAGTTGCAGATATAAAAAAATTTATTTGTCTTTCCAAAAATGTCACTTTACCTATCACAAACAAAAAAGCAATAAGCTTCTGTTCAACAGATTCTAGTAAAATCGTAAATATTGATTATTCATTTCAAACGTTAGAAACCATCCTTGAGGATATAGATACCAAAACAAGATTTTTGCTTTACATTACAAACATTGTAGAAATACGATCGTCTGATATTCTATATGCAGACTTGTTGTCTGTAAAAATTCAGCGAATCCGAAATTCCGAAACCGAATCACTGCTTAACATTATTATTTTTCAAAGAACTTATCCTGAACAGTTGGAATCATATTTATTTTATCCAAATTTTATGGTGATTCAAAATAGTTTTCAAAATGTTTATATCAATAGCACACAATCGCCTCAAGTTTATTTTAACCAATCAAAAGGAATCGTTGGTTTTCGACTAGAAGATGATGTACTTTATGAAAGAACTAATTAATGCGGTGGGCGAAAATTAGCGAATATTTGATTCTTGTATTAATTTCTTCATTGGCATTTTATAATATTAATGTCTATGATCATTTTTATTTTCCAGAGATAATATCTTTATTCATTTTACCCATTCTTTTTTTGTTATCGTGGAAAAATATTTTCTCAGATTTTCAATTTCTTGAAACTGCAATACTTATTTATTTCTTTATTGAAATCATTAGAAATCTCAATACTCCTTGTGGTGCAGCAATGCATGAGGTTTTTATTCAATTATATTTACTCATCTTTTATTTTACCATACGAGCAAGTAGTATTAGCTATAAACTTGACTTTTTGAAAATATTTTCAAAATCACTAGTAATCATCCTTTTAATTTCAGTTCCATTAGCTGTTATTGGGTTTATACATGCAAGTATTTCCTCTCAAACAAATGCCTTAGCATGGTTTTATCCAGGATTCCCAATTTTAGGAGACATTGCCAGAGGAAGAGCCTTTCTAGGCACACCAGAAATGTTGGCTTACTTTCTTATAACAAGCTATTTTATTCTTCTTATAAATAAAGACAATCAAATTTTAGGAATAAACAAATCATTGTATTTTTTTTTATGTCTTATTGGATTAGTGTGTAGTGCGTCAAAATCATTTTTAGTCTTTTTGGCCTTGCTTTTGATATATTATTATCCAAAAAAAAGAGTTTTAAAAAATATCTATCTCTTCTCAATATTCTTGCTTTTATTTCTTTACTTTTTTGGCACTCATTTCCTAGTTCGTAACAAAAATTCTATATTAAATTCTGATATATCAGGAGAAACAATTGCACAAATTAACCAATATTCTATTTCTAAAAGTTCTTATACAGAATTAAAAGAAATTGCTATACAATGTGGTTTAAAAAATCCAATAATCGGTGTCGGTTCCTCTTGTTTTGGAGAATATTATAGCAATCATCGTTCAGAGCTTAACATTCGGAACTCACTGCCTATATACGATCCACATAGTACTTGGTTTGGGCAATTTGCAGAAAATGGCATCATTGGTTGCTTGTGTTTACTTTTATTGTGTTTCGCCATATATTTTCAAATGAAAAATCGATGGGATAGCATTACGCTACTAATTCTATTTTATCTATTAATTTCGATGAATACTGATATTTTGAACTTCCGTCAATTTTGGTTAATTTTACTTTTAATCTCTTTGACAAAATTCAAACAAAGCGATAACAACCCATTTGAAAAGACAATGTAGATTTCCTTACTAACCTCGAAATCATTATTTCTTAGCATTTTAAAATATTACAAATTTTCCTGACTATTTTTTACTTTTGCAAAAGTTATGGATACTTGGGCATTAGATTTTGAATGGCTTAGGGTAAGGCATTTTGTAAAAGAGAGAATGAATCGATCAGAATTGCCTGACCTGAATGCAATATTACTACTAATTGGAATTCAAGAGCTTGGTTTAATTAAACCCGAAGGCTTTACAAAAGAAGAAAAACAAGACTTAATGCATGTGGCAACCTGTCAGTTGCTCTCACAAAGAGAATATTATTCATTCATAGGAAGAGACCAGGATGGTTGGCCCCATTATGAAATGATCAAACCTTTTACTGTAAAAGGTGTTAAAGATCAAGAAATTTTAATCAAAGAGTTAATTTCAGAATATTTTAAAACAAATTTTCCTCAAGATTTCAAAGAATAGATCATGAAAAAGATTATCATCTTAAGTTTTTTATCCATAATTTTAATGAGTTCATGCGCTACAAAAGCCACTCAAAAATCTGGAGCAGATGCAACTATTGAAACGCCATTCGGTACGATGAAAGTAAAATTATATGATTCTACTCCGCAGCACAAAGCTAATTTTTTGAAGTTGGCAAAGGAAGGTTATTATAATGATTTGCTTTTTCATCGTGTGATTAATAAGTTCATGATTCAAGGTGGTGATCCACAATCAAAAGGAGCTGCCACAGGAGTAATGCTTGGAAGTGGTGGTCCTGGTTATTTAATCCCTGCTGAAATTGGCAAAAAGCATTTTAAAGGTGCATTGGCGGCTGCTAGAACTGGTGGCCCTGGTAATCCAGATAAAAAGTCTTCTGGTTCACAGTTTTATATTGTTCAAGGAGATATTATAAGTCCTGCACAGTTGCAAATGCTTTCGGCACAAAAAGGATTCAGCTATACAGAAGAAGAAACTAAAAAATATTCAACAATTGGAGGTACTCCTTTTTTGGATGGAGATTATACTGTCTTTGGTGAAGTGATCGAAGGATTGGATGTCATTGATAAAATTGCTGCCTCACAAACAGATTCAAACAATCGTCCCTTCAAAGATGTTACTATGAAAATAAAATAAGTTTATTAAAGTAAAATTATAGGTAATTTTTAACATGAAAAAAATATTCATAGGAATTTTTTTTATTCAATTTGTATTACATTCTTGTTCGCCTAAAATCGCTGTGCCTCATGCAGATAAAACGAAGGCAAACCTATCTGAAAAAATAAAATTTACTTCTGATCATATCGTTTGCGATCAAGTTGAGTGGAACTTTGGCGATGGTTATACTTCAAATGAAAAAAATCCAACACATCGATTTATAAAATCTGGAGAACACCATGTAAGTCTTAAAACAATTAAAAACAACAAAACTAAAATAAGTAAAATGTCTATCCAAATCAATCCATCAGAAGAGTGTCTGATTCAAATAGAAACAAGCTTAGGAAATATGCTTGTCAAATTATATCACGAAACACCGTTGCACAGAGACAATATTCTGAAATTAGCAGATCAAGGATACTACAATGATCTTATCTTCCATCGTGTAATAAATAACTTTATGATTCAAGGAGGTGATCCCAATTCGAAAAATGCTTCACCTGGAACACAGCTTGGCTCAGGTGGACCTAATTATACAATTCCTGCGGAATTCAATAAAGATCTTATACATAAAAAAGGAGCATTAGCCGCTGCAAGAACTGGCGATCAAGTTAATCCGGAAAAAAAATCCTCAGGTTCTCAATTCTATATAGTTCATGGAGCAAAACAAAATGCGAATGCGATCAATAGAATTGAAGATCAAAAAGGAATAAAATATACAGAGGCTCAGAAAAAAATATATGAGGAAAATGGTGGTACCCCTTTTCTCGATATGGAATACACTGTGTTTGGTGAAGTCATTGATGGACTCGATGTGATTGATAAAATTGCTTCAACTTCTACCTCAAGAGGAGATAGACCAGAGACAGATATCAAAATGAAAATTGTTGTATTAAGATAATTACAAAAAAACAGTTGTTTTACGAAGAGCTACACTACGTTTTTCCTAAAAATTCTCTGACCGCTGTATATGTCACAGAATTATTTTGAAAATAAATTTCAGCTTGAGCCATCTCAGATTCTGTTGCATGGAATTGTTGTAAGATATTCGTCAAATGCATTTTCATATGCCCTTTTTGTATTCCAGTCGTGACTAATGATCTCACAGCTGCAAAATTTTGCGCTAGACCTGTTGAAGCTGTGATCATCATGAGTTCTTCTGCATTTGGATTTTCTAATAATTCAAGTGAACGTTTTGCAATTGGGTGTAATGAAGTAAGTCCACCAACAGTGCCTAATGCTAATGGTATATCGAGCCAAAATCGAAAGACGCCATCATCAATACTACATTTACTCAAACTGCGATATTTGCCATCTCTTGCAGCATATGCATGTCCACAAGCTTCTATTGCTCGAAAATCATTGGCTGTCGCAATCACTACTGCATCGATACCGTTGAATATTCCTTTATTATGGGTGACGGCCCTATAACTATCTAATTCCGCTATGCGAATGGCTGCATGAAATTTTTCTGCAAATAATTGTGCAGACATTCCTCCTGCAAATTCGCCCAAATCTTTGATCAAACAACTTACTTCAGCACGCACAAGACATTGCGGAGTGTAATTAGATAAGATAGACATAATAAGTTCTAATTCACCATCAATCTGCTTTGAATATTTTTTCTCTTCTATAAAATTTTCAAATGAAATACTGAAAGACTCTAAACAAGAATTCATAAAATTCGCACCCATTGAATTACAAGTATTAAAACTTATAAGCCATTGATAAAGGTGATTTGAAGCATCTACTTCAATCAATTTTATTTCTTTTACACCTCCTCCACGAGCGACCATTTTTTTCATTATTTCATTCGCATCATGAAGCATTTTCTTTTGTAACTCTGATTTGTTTTTTTCTAATTCTTTTGGATCGCCTAACCATCGAAAGTGTATTTGCCCTAGTTTTTCTACGCCTAATATTTTTGCTTGTATTCCACCTCGATCCATCCAATACTTTGCCGCTGAACTTGCTGCGGCAACTACTGAACTTTCTTCTATTACCATCGGAACGCAATAGGTCTTTCCATTTATAAAAAAATTGGGAGCCACGCTAAATGGCATTGGGAAATTACTAATTGTGTTTTCTGCAAATCCATCCAATATTTTTTGTTGCGCTTCATTTCTATGCCAATAACTCATCAATTCATGCATCACACTTTCTGGATCTTTAAAAAAATTTTCAACCATCCATTTTATCTTACCTCTTTTATTGAGTTTTGAAAATCCTGAGATTGACTTTGATCCATTTTTGTTTTTTTCCCCTTCCATGTTTCTATTTGATTCTTAGAAATTGTTTTGCGGCCATAAAAGTCTGTGTGTGCGCTATGAGATATTGTTGAAGTGATTCATAACTTATTCTTGCATATTTTAAAAAGGCTGAAGCTTGACCATAGACTGCTGGAATTTTACTCTTCGAGATCAAGTAAAATCCATCTAATACCGTTTGAATCCCACCAGAAATAATCAATCTAAATTTTCGATCTACTTTTTGTGAAGAAAAAATCTCGTTGCAATACTCTAACATTTCTTGTGCATCATGACCTACATGATTCAATGCCAATTGATCTAATGTATATTGATCTGAATACCGCATAGTTTCCAATTTTGAAAAATTCGTCCCTCCATAAGCTCCAAATTCTATAGCCAAAAGCGGTAATTGAAACAATGCTTTTAATGAATTCATACCCATACCTTGCCCAACTTCTTTTACAATAATGTGACAAGATAATTGATCCATTGTTTTTTTAATTGTATCGATAGGGCGCTGTTGAAATCGATCACCTTCTTTCTGCATCCACTCTTGTAAAGGATTCACATGAATGATCAAACCATCTGCGCGAAGTCTCTTCAATAACTCAGAAAGTAAAACCAATTTCTTTTCTTGTATATATTGTTCTAGTTGAGCTATCCCAATATTAGCAAATAAGGGCTGATGTTCCATATATTGCTTTACATCATACTCTGAAATTAAAGCAGGGTTTTCAATTAATTTTCGACATGAACCCAAACCCATACCTAAACCAAATTCACCACAGGCTTTGGCTAAGTTTGTATTTATATCTTTTGCCAATTCTGTTCCTCCAGTCATACTTGAGATCCAAATTGGAAATTTTAATATGTAAGCTCCAAATTCAAGTGCTTGCTCACTATTAGAAATAGGGTGGATTGCATGGATCGGATCATATTCAAATCTTGTATCTAATGTTTGCTTTGTCGTTTTAGCTTCTAGCGCCAAATCAATATGGTGCCTTTTTCTATCGTCTTCCATGCTGTGCTTTTCTTTGCTTGTGAATTCGAAATTTTTCTTTAAATTAAAATATATAAAAAACTGAAATTCTGCAATTTATATAAAATTTAATCTCTAAAAGAAAATATCCCATTATACAAAAAAAAATTGCTTAACTTTGTTCATCAAATGAAACCTTATTATGAAGAATGTGAATTACCTCATTTTAATTGTATTGTTATTTTTTTGTTTAAACGCTCAAGCTCAATATTTTAATATTGTACCTAATCTTCCTTTTAAAAGTCTGGGGACATCAGCTAAAGTAGTTGTACCTCGTGAACACGATATTCTTGTTTTTGGTGATACGGATACAATCGGCGGTTTTAATCAAACAGATGAGAAATTATTTGTTAGTAAATTTGATTACTTTGGAAATCTAATTGATGCAAAATATATTTTGTACAATGGAATTCCCAACTTTTCTTTTTCTATTGACAACATGAATTATCAATCCATATTACTTAATGATTCTCTTATTGTCTTTTTATGCAACGAGGGAAATTTTGACCAAACTTCTTTTGTCGCATTGTATAATGTAAACACAAATAGTGTTACGCCAATTGGACTCACTGGGATTCCCTTTGATTCAAACATTAACTCCTATTTAATGGATTATGATAATGGACTTATTGCTATTGCTGAAGGATTGGGCATTTACAGAAATTTTTCAGGAACTGGTTTGACAAATGGACTTTTTACTATTCGACTTATCGATCCAATAAAAAAATCCAATAAATTAATAGAAGTAGTTGACACTTTACTCGGTGCAAATATCAAACATTTTAAAATGCTTCCCGACACTAGTTTTGTTTTATCTGGAATTATTGAAAGCATGAAATATCCAAATTATATTTTTCAAACTCATGTAGACATAGCAGGCAAGGTTATTAGCCACAAAGAATTTCAAGTAAAAAATGCTGCATTAATTTGGAAGAATATGACCTTAAATGCATTTGGAGAACTCTGCTTTTTGGGAATGAACACACAAGGAATTCCGGATTGTGTACAGCTAAATCATATCAGTGTAAATATTCTAGATAGAAGTATTTCTAATATTAAAAGTGGTGTCTGTGTCACTCACCCCGCTGTAGAAATTTTAGAACCTAATGTTACTTCTCTGAAACCTTCAGTTGATTTAAATGGACTGCTTGTCTGTGGTAATGCTTCAATTCAATCTGAGCCATTTAGTTTTTTACATCATAGCTCAAATGAAGGGGAGATTAATTGGTTTCGTACTTACAAACCTATAAATCAAAATAATCACAAAATTACAAAAACAAATATTCAATCTATAACTCCAACTCCATACGGATATTATCTTTTATCTGGAAATATCTACGATGCCACCGAAACTAGAAATAAGTTTTGGATGATGCAAGTAGATTTGAAAGGATGCCTTAACTCTGATTGTATCTCAAGTATAGTTGAAAAGGAAAATACCTTACCACTTATGATCCATCCATCAACAACCATAGACATGATCAATATTGAGTTTGAAAATAAAATGCATGGTGAAGCTACAATTTCTCTTTACCATAGTGATGGTAGGTTACTGTTATCTGAATTCATAAATATCAGCAAATCAAGCCATCAATATAATGTTAGTCTATTTCCATCAGGTATATATTTCATATTATTATCTCAAGGAAGTTCTAAATACCAACAAAAATTTGTAAAGCTTTAGAATCTCTATAGAATATATTTCAGAAATTAAATACTCAACAATCCGATACTATCGTTGTTAATGTACAGTATTTTTAATAATTATGAAATTAGTTAGTCTTATTCTATCTGTATTTTTTGCCTTTTCGATGATGGCTCAATCTACTTCAACTAAAAAGCCGCAGATAGTTAAAAGTAAAAAATACAATATGATGCTTGATCTCATGCTCAAGCGGAAAGTACCTGAAATTAGTTGTGCGGAATTAAACTCAAATTATAACAATTATATCGTAATTGACACTAGAGAAATTAACGAATATAAGATTAGTCACTTACCCAATGCAATCCATGTAGGTTACGAAAATTTCAATCTTTCAAAAATGGATAAAATTGATAAATCTTCCAAAATCGTAGCTTATTGTTCGATCGGTTATCGCAGTGAAAAAATTGTAGAAAAATTAATTCAAGCAGGTTATAATAATGTACAAAATTTTGTCGGGAGCAGTTTTGAATGGGCAAATCAATCACTACCTTTAGTTAACTCTAAAAATGATACGGTAAAAATGATTCATGCTTATGACAAAATGTGGGGAAGATGGATGACAAATCCAGACATTGAGAAAATTTATTAAAATTTTTGCTTGGAAAAATATTTGTTTATCATCAATCCCAAATCTGGAACACGATCAAAAGATGTTCTTGTCGATCAAATACATGAATTATTTCACGATACTGAATACCAAATAAAATATACGGAATATCCCCAACACGCCTCAGAATTATGTAAACAGGGAATTAAAGAAAATATAACGAACATTATTGCAATAGGTGGAGATGGTACCGTAAATGAAATAGCATCAGCACTGATTCATACTAATGTAACATTAGGAATAGTACCTTTCGGTTCAGGAAATGGATTTGCTAGACATTTACAAATACCGATGAATCCTTTTCATGCATTAACTAAAATAAAATCAGGAACAAAGTCGAAAGTAGATATTATTCAAATTAATGGAAAGTTTTCTTGCAATACTAGTGGATTAGGATTTGATGGATATGTAGCAAAAATATTTGGAAAAGATGGAAAACGGGGGTTTGTAAATTATTTGCGCTTAGGCCTTTTGGGATTTTCAAAATATCCTGCTTTTACTGCAACGATTAACAATATAAAATATCAAAATCTACTTGTGTGTGAAGTAGCCAATTCTTCTCAAATGGGAAACAATGCTTATGTTTCCCCCCATTCATCTATAACTGACGGTGTTGCTGAAATTGTATTGTTTCAAAAACCATCATGGGGAAATGTCCCATTCTTACTTTATTCTATTTTTACTAAAAAATTGAATCGATCAAAACATTGTACTATTTTGTCGCTTCCAAACGCTGATATCTCTTTTGATCGTCCATTAGAATTTCACATCGATGGTGAATACATCTCTCTTGAAAATAAAATTAAATACGAGATTATTCCCTTAAGTTTACACATTTTAACGTAACCAATTTCTTTCTTCATTTAAATTCACATAGTCAGTCATTACTTTACTTCCTATTTAGTAATAACGGAAACTTTGTACATTATCTCAAAATCACCAATTTGCCAAAATCATTTTTAAAGAAATGATCTGTACTTTCAAAATTCAATTTATCAGCATTCAGTTTTTTAAAATTTTCTCCCTTTGAATTCTTTATAACAAAACGATAAAGATAAACCCCATTAGCTAATTTTGATCCAAAATCATCTGTTCCATTATATTCATAATCAGTCATGTGTGTTCCTATCTTTAACTTTCCTATCTGATCTTGCGTAATTTCTCGAACGACTTTTCCAGAAATACTCATGATTTGAATTTTATAATATGATGGAAGTTCTGATCCGGTCAATGTATAGACGAATCTCGTTTTATCACTAAATGGATTCGGATAATTCAATAAATTCGATACAGACTGTTCATTGACTATTCGAAAAGAAATGATATAATTTCCAGAGCTGACTTGATTTCCACTTGGATCTTTCGCCTTGACATGAAGCTCATAGATTCCGTCTAAAATAAAATCTCCACAGATAATAATTTTAGCTTCGTTTTTTCCACCTGGCGTTGGAGGAATAAACATCACATCTTTTTCTGTAAATGTAATTTTTCGTTCTTTTTTATCTGGATAAATAATTTTAATTTCAAACAAACCTGTATCATTTAATGGCAAAAATGCATTTTCATCATTAAGCGTTATTTGAATCTTTGTCTTTGAAGAGACAATATCTTCGTTTGCAATATGAATTCCATCAAACACAACATCAAGTAATGGATTTCGATTATCTCCGCGCACATAATAATTTATAATCGCAACATTGTTGAAATAATTTGTCTCTGCTTGTTCTTGCCCAGGATTTAATTCTACAATCAATTTATAAATACCAGATTGGCCATTTGTTGAAATTTCATATGGTATTTTAATACCTGCCTGTGCTTTAACTGGTATCATTCGTTTAATTGAAATTATTGATGCATTCTTTTCATCAATAAGATCATACTTCACCAATAAACTATCCATGTCATAATCACTAATATTTTGAGCGATCATTTCCATTTTAAAAAATTCGCCTTGGTCTAAAGTATCCTTGTTTTTGGTAAATAAAAAACTAGGGTTAAAAGCAATGTCTGGCAATCCTTTATAATGTATCCGCCAATAATCTAAATTCGGCGCAGTTCTAGAAAAAGTATCCATAGAATACCACTCTAATTTCAACTTTGGATAATCGTCGACTTTAATATTGCGAAGGTCTTGTTCCGCATCAATAAAAGGACCAAACAATTTGGTTTCGACACCTTGTTTGTTAATTCCATAAATATTGATAAACTGATTATCTTCTGCTTGATCGACTCTATTAGAATTCCATAAAAATCGCTCCCAAGAAGAGGCTGGACCGATAATTGTAGAATGTAGTTTTCCTTCTGGTTTATTGATTTTAAAATTATGTAAGACTTCAATTTGCTCTGTCAATCCTCCTATTTTTTCTTTAACTTCAAAATCAGGTCTATTTTTTCTGTAAACCAAAATATATGGCATAGAACCTTTAGTTTTTAATTCGTTCACTTGTGTCGCTCCATATTTATTCAACACAGAATATATATTGACAGCACCATCGGATTCCCATTCTTCTGGATAAAAAGAATGGTTAAACTGTCTTAAGGTGTGAAGCACAACTACTGCATCATCCGTCACCACATTTTCTAGGAAATTGATCAGATCAGAGCGATTCTCTTTTGTGTTTGTTTCAAATTGGAAAAACGTTGCATTTTCATAGTTCACATTCCCAAGTGTTCCATCACTTCCATAGTCTCTTCCTGTCTTATTTTTCCACAACTCTCCATTGACAGGATTAAAGACTGAGACAAGTACAGAAGAAACATTATCTCTCAATTCCCAATATCTATAATCCATATAATAATTATCCTTTAAAAATATCTGTGGCCGATAATATAATCTAGGTAATTCAACATAGCAATTGAGCACTTTAAAATCTACAAGTTCGTCAGAATAATCAAATACTCTTGCTGGTTCTTTAATTTCTTTTCCCTCGAATTTATCTTTTATAAATTGGAAGTAATGTGATTGATTCCACCCTTTAGAAGCATTTGGTAAATATATGAACGAACTGTATCTCCAAGCATTTACATTTGATGCATTCACTTCTGGTCTTACTCTCCAATAATAGACTTTAGCTGGTATTAGATCAATTCCAGTATTCCAAGAAATGATTCCACCAGTTTGAAAATTTACTTTCTCTGCTTTTAATGGACTGTTGAAATATTCAGTCGTGTCGATTTCAAAATAATAATTTGACTTTGGTGCCAATGTATTTCCATTACTTGCCATTAGTGTCGGAAAATTCTGTGTGACAATACTGAATTCCTCTGGATAGACAGGTTTCGCATCATTACCTATGAGATAATATGAATAAAACTTATCTCCATTGCTCAATTCTATTTCATTATTTTCTTCAGCTATTGATTTTGGTCCTTCATTGATTGTATTCAATGGATCTAAGGTGACATATAGTTTATTAAATCCAATGCCAAGATCACCTTGAGTTGGAATTTTAAATTCAACATTTCTTCTCAAAACTGGAGAGGCGACATTCCCTTCATACACTATTTGCTTTGTTCCATTTGGAAGCTGTTGCTCAATGCGTACGAGCAGGCTATCATTAAAACTTGCTCCAAGATTAACAATATCAAAGAACAAACTGAAGCTATCTACTGAGGAAAATAATGATTTAGGTTCTGTTGTAATCGTACTCGCATCTATCGTAAAGTCTTGATCTGGATTTACATGCAATCGAATGGCTGGGTCACCATTAAACGTTATAGACAACGCTTGAGTATTCGTTTTTTCATCAGGTTTTTTTAATAGTTCGATATTGGTCTCCTTTATTATTTCACCAACTGTGGCGCCATATAATCTACCTCCTATTAATCTATAAAACTCTGCTGTTGCAATTCCTAGAATACTGGGTATACCTGCGGTTGTATTCGCTAAGTATATAATCGATCCTCTATCTGGAGGTAAATTAAATTGTTCACTCACACTTTTGAAATTCTCAAACATCTGACCAGCATAACAACCCATTGCGAGGAAAATATGATATTTATCTTTATTATTATAAGAATAAACATCTTCTACATTGTAGTCTAATCGAAAAGCAGCTGAATGTCCTAAAAAAGAAATCATCGAAACACCACCATCTACTAATTTTCGCAAGGCATCAATATCTGCTATTTCGATTGGTGCTGTGCTTTGTTTGCTGAAAGTAGTTACAGATGCTCCAAATTGGTTATTTTCAATTACTTCTTTCATCGCATCCATTTGATTGCGAAGTACATTATAAATTTTGGGTTCCCCTCCAGATAAATGAATTACACGTTTGATCCATTCACGATTTTTTATACTATAACTAGAATTTTTTATTACTGATTCGTGACCCTTTACTTTGCTCAGATACTCCAACAGGCCTTTTCCATCTAGACTTGGAATTCTACCCATTGCATAAAATGGTTTTCTTGCTATGTCTGATACCATAAGATAATCTGCTCCAGGGTATCCGTATGTCGGAACAAACATATAAGTTGATTGATCAGTTGGATTATTTCGAGCTGCTGCATAATGCAAACCTTTTCCAATGAATAGTGCAAATTTTACATTTGGCCAAATCGTGCGCGTATATTGAAAAAAATTACGAATTGCTATAGAGTGATATTCTATACCGAATCCAAACTGATTGTATATATCTTCTGTATAAACTACATTTACTTTGTATGCTCCCCCTTCACTACTTTTTCTATAATTTACGTAGTCATTGATTGCTTCGGTTCCTTGATTTGTTTGAAGAAATTTTTTACTTGTTAAGATGATATAGTTGACTTGAGCATCCATTTTAGTATAATCAACTTGCTCGATTTTTTGAAAGTTTGTGATATTTTTTATTTCTTCTACATTCGAAATTATAATCTCTCGATCTTGAACGGAAGGAGGCAAACTAAACTTATAAATAGACCCAGATTTATCTGCAGTTAAATATATTTTATTGGTTAAATCATATAACTGAACTGTATTTCCTCCATCAAAATTTTCTATTTCAATATATTTTCTAATAGAGGATGAAGGAATTGTAAGTTTAAATGATTTTGCATTATTAAAATCAAAGTTATGCGGATATTTCGCCTTAATTACTGATATCCCTATTTGGTCTGCAGATCCGCCTGTTTCCTTTGCTGTACATTTTAGTTCAACAGTTGTTGCTAAATCATCAGGAAGTATATTTAGATTTATTGTACGTGTCTTAAATCCTGTAAAATTATCTTTATCTGCAAATACATCATTGACATAAAATTCAAAAATATGAGCTCTATCATCTTCTTGTTGCCCAGAGTAGACGACTTGAATCGATGCTGGAATATTATTTTTATACAAATTTGCAAATTTCATGGAGAATTTATGTTCGCCTTGAAATCCTGAACTGTAGCCTTGACCTTCATCAAAATCTGGAAATTTTTCTGCTCTTTCTGTCCCTCTTGATCTTTTATTTGATTGATCTGTTAAAATAATTTTTTGCTCTGCTAAAAAATATTGATCTTTTGGCAATGGGTTAGAAATATCATTGTTTATAAAATTAATCCTATGTGTTGAGCTAGTATTTTTGATTGCAAGATAATACACTGATTCATCTGTAAAAAAACTATATTCCTTATTAAATTGGTCTACAGGATTTGGAAAAAGGGCTTGATCTAATTCACCGCGATTTTGTACTCCATAAAACTCTATATAATCAGTAGAAGTCATCACACCTTTTGTACTTGTATAAATATCGATCTCTTCTCCAAGTCTATAAATTGATATTCGATCCATTGAAATGCCCTGTATCGGCAGTCCAGCAGTTACCAAATCTTGATAATTTATCTTATAAATTCCATCGGTTGAAATTTTGAACTTATAGTACGTGGTATTTTGATCAATCCATTCATTTCCATAAACAGATTTACCATTGTAGCTCATTTGACCAAAAATTTGAAGAGCAAAAAGGGATAAAATTAGGATAATACACTGTCGTTTTAGCATAATATGGCTTTGAAAGAGACAAATATAATAATAAAAATAGTAATATAATTGGTTTTTTGAAATCGGGGGTGGACTTCTGACTGAGCTCTGATTCTGTCTTCATCACAAAATAACCATTACTTTGCGATAGGAATAAAACACAAAAACGTATACTTAGTTCGTTTTATTGTAACTGGCCTATAGAAAAATATTCTATAAGCCAGCCTACACTATATTGAAATCGTTTTTTTCTCTACTTTCTCGCTTACTCCAAGATCTGGAGTTTCTGCCATTCTGTGCTTTTTTCTGCTTGTTGATGTAAAAATCTATAAAAATACATTCCTCCAATCATATTACTTTCTAATTCTAATGGTATGGTATGATTTCCTTTCTCTAATTCAATTTTTTTAGATAAAATGATTTGACCAGTTCCATTAATAATTTGTAATGACCAGTTTTCTCCATTTTCAAATGAATTTTGAATTTGTAGAATAGCATTTTCTTTTCTTGTTGGATTAGGTGAAATCTCTACTTGAATTAAATGATCTTTTTGTGATCTGACATCAGCATTTTTATTCCCAAATGTATTTTTATCTGTTTCGGGATTTTCAGCGTAAACAATTCCATCTTTAGCAGAAATTTCAAAAGAAATGATTGCAATATTATTCGTATAATCGGACTCTTTTTGATCTTCATTTGGATTTACTTCAAGAATCAATTGATATTTTCCTGAAATAAACCATGATCTGTATTTAAAAGGAATAACTAGCTTTTCTTTTGAAGCCAGAGCGGAAAAACGTTTTGTTTGTATTGATTTTTGCCCCTTTGGATTTAGTAAAGTGAATTTTACCAAAACAGGTTTTGCTGCTGTTTTGCTTATATTCGATATCGGCATTTCCATTGTAAAATATTCTCCTGGATTTACTATTGCTTTATTGTGAGTATATCCTAAACTTGGACTGACGGCTACATCTGGCAATTCTCGATACAAAACTCTCCAATAATCCAACTGTGCAGGAGTACGGTTGCTCTCGTCTATTGACTTCCATTTTAATTTTAAATATGGATACTCCGTAGCAGATACTGTGCTTAAATCTTGATTCAAATTAGTAATATCTGTATATAGCACATCTTCTGATCCGTTTGTTTTTACTCCTGTTATTGAAACAGAATGGATATCTTCATTAGCATTAAAATTATGGTAATTCCATTCAAATTTATCCCAATTAGCAGAAGGTCCGACAATCACTGAATTCATGTCTCCTTTGTCTTTGTGCACATAAAATGAATGTACTAATTCATTTTCAGAAAATAAATTTCCAACACTTTCTTTGACTTCGAAAGTACGATCTGCTTTCTTGTAAACAAGATTATATGGTACAGAACCCAATTGTTTTAATTTTAAAATTTCTTTAGCTCCATATGATTCTAATAAAGTATATAAATTCGAATTTCCATCCTTCTCCCATTCTTCTGGATAATAAGAATTCGCATATTGACGCAACGTTTGCAATACAACGACAGTACCATCTGGTATTGACTGTGTAAGGAAATCATAAAGCTTTTTTCGCTCTTCTGGGGTTTCTGTTTTCCATAAGAAAAATGGCTTACCCGCAACTGCTCCTGCGCCATAACTTCCGAAATCAGATCCTGTAGTATTCGTCCAAAGAGAACCATTTTTCATGTTAAAAACAGTCGTGATAATTCCTGATACATTATCCAATATTTCCCAATATCTGTAGTCCATGATATAATTCTCTCCTTGATAAATTCTTGGTCGAATATAACTTGGAAGTTCTATAAATCCATTTGACACTCTAAATTCGATCAATTCATTTTCATATTCAAACTGACGATTAGTTGCTTCTAATTTTAAATTTGTAAACTCATTATTTTTGTATTGATAATAATGTGATTGATTGAAACCTTCCGCACTATTTGGCAAATAAATAAAAGAACTATTTTGCCATGCCAATGCTGAATTTGCTGATTGTGTTGCTGCTACTCGCCAATAGTAAACTGTATTTGGACTTAAATTCATTTTTGTTGGCCAAGAAACCGTTCCTCCTGCTTGTGTAATCGTCTTTGCTACTTTTAATGGACTATTAAAATATATAGTAGTATCTATTTCAAAATTATAATTTATTGCTCCTGAAAAAAGATTTGCATTAAAAGCCACTAAGGTCGGCTGATTTTCATTTACGATGGAGTAATTGGCTGGTATCGCAGTGGTTGTTTTATTTCCAAAAACAAAAAATTCAATTCCTTCTTCTCCTTTTTTATCAAGCAATGAATTATTCCCTTCAGCTTGTGGATTTGGAAATTCATTGATTAAATTATTTGGGTCCAATCGAATGAAAAGTCTATTCAATCCTACAGATGCAGCTCCATATAATGGAACATTAAATGTAATATTTTCCTTATATTTTGGCGATAGAATTTTTTTAGATAATGCTTGTTTTAGTTCACCATTTGGTAACTTAACACTAATTTGAACTTCTAATGAATCATTATAATTCACGCCGAGATTCATAATATCTAGATTAATAGCAACAGTTTTGTCACTTGAATAAATAGAACTCTCAATAGTTTTTGCCGAAGCGTGTACAGGCATAAAATCTTGGCCTTTCAACACATTCATACGAATCGCGGGATCACCATTGTACGTGATCGACATCGCTTGAGTTTTAATGAATTCATCGGTCTCATTTAGTATAATATTATTTGTCGCTCTAATAGCATCGCCTATTGATTTTCCATAATATGATCCTCCCATAGCGCGATAGAGTTCAGAGCCATAGACACTCAATACGTATGGAATTCCTGCAGTTGAGTTAGACAAATATACTATCGATCCTTTGTCTGGGATCAAATTATATTCTTCGCTAATACTTTGCTGTGTTTCAAAAATTTGCCCTGCATAACAACCCATGGCCATGAATGTGTGATACTTTCCTTTATTCGCATATGCAGATGAATTCAATAAATTAAAATCTAATCTAAACTGTGCAGAATGTCCCATAAATGTAACAAGGGAAACTCCTGTATTGATCATCTCCATTAAACTTTCTAAAGATTCATCTTTTGATTGCGCGCTTGGTTCCTTATGGAAAGTTTTTACGGATGCACCATATTGGTTTGACTCAATGATAGCAGCCATTTGATCAAGATGAGATTCCAATGTTTCGTACAAACTTGGATCACCACCAGCTAAATGGATGATGCGCTTTGACCAATGCATTTTTTCATGCTCTTCTGCTTGATGGTTGATATAATATTCGTGTTCTTTAACTTTCGTTAGATAATCGCTGATTTGTTGAACATTTGTTATTGGCAATCGTCCGATTGCATAAATTTGTTTGTCCGATTCATCACAGACTAATAATGGATCTGCTCCCGGCATACCATAAGTCGGGACAAGATTGTATTCTTCTTCTATAGATTTATTCTTCCTATAATGTTGAAATAAAACGCCTTTTCCAATGATAAATACATTTTTTAAATTTGGATATTTAGTCTTTACAAAGTTAAAATAATTGCGCAATGCAGCTGAATGTCCATGAATACCAAAACTAAACTGATCGTACAAATTTACTACATCGACGATCTTCACTTTATGTGATCCACCATCTTGACTTCTTCTATATTCTGCATATTTTTGAACCATTTGCGATGGATCGTTGATCAACTTCTCATGCGATAAAATAAGGTAATCTATATCTTCATTTACGATTTTTTCTGAACGCAAGGCTGTGAAATTTTGAATTGATGCGATTTGATCTTCTGCGCAGATAAATATTGTTCTATCCTCTATAGAAACTGGCAATTGAAAACTATAAGTACCATCATTATTTCTATCTGTAGACAACAATAAATTATTTGTCAAATCTACTAACCAAACTGTAGCTCCTCCTTTAAAATTATTTAAAACCAAATGTTTTCTAATTGATGCAGCTGGAACAGTAATCGTTGCTTGTGAAGATTGATCAAAATCAAATGATCTAGTATAAGTAAAATTAATATTCGAAAGTACGATATGCTCATCTGGGCTTCCATTTGCCTTGACATTTAGCATCATTTTATCTTCAATTTCTATACTTGGAATTTCAAAACTTCCAGTTTTAACTTTGAATCCTATAAATGACTCAAACCCTTTCAATTCATTGTTGAGATGAAATTCCGCTTTGTGTCTTGTACCATCTTCTCCGTATCCTCCTATGGTAGCTGTAACTATTGCGGGGTCTCCATTATCATACACATTTTTAAAATTCAGCTCTACTTGTTTTTGAACAAATGGTGATGTGCTATATCCTTGTCCAACATCGAATTTTGGGTATTTTAAATTATTACCAAATCCTTGACCTCTTTTATTGACTACATCAGTAAATACAATTTTTTCTGAGTGAATATAATATAAATCTCTCGGTACCGTATCGGTTAGTATATTATCAATTTTTGAAAATCTCGTATTTGAAGAACTTGTGTTCCATGTCAAAAAATAAGCAGACACATCCGTAAACATACTGTATTCTGAATTGAGTAATTCATTAGAATTTTGAAATAATGGATATTCAAACTCCGCTCTATTTTTTTTACCATAAAACATGATATAGTCATTATCCGACATCTTCCCTCCTTGAGAAGTATAGGCTGGTATTTGCTGTCCTAAATGCATAATCTGGACATTTTCTCCAAATAAATCACCAGTTAAAATGCCTTTTTCTCTTAGTTCGGAGACTTTAATTTGGTATAAACCATCCGAAGCGACATTGATTTTATAGTATTTCTGCTGGTCTTTGATCCATTCATTACAGAACATTTTAGTACCATTAAAGGTGACTTGACTGTAAACCAGCTGGCAAAAGAAGCCAAAAAGACTGAGGAGGTATATTCGTAACATAATCAATAATTTGTCTTAAACACTTATTTTCAAACGCAAACATATTACAAAAAATCGTAATATTTAAATATTTCAGAAAAAAATTCGTTCTTTGACCCAACTAATGATTCTTTCAATAAAAATTATAGCAGTTCTAGTCGTCTTACTACAGATTTTGTATTGGAATGTGATTTTTAGAAAGGTAAAAGAAAAAAAAGGTGCTTACCCAAAGGAAAAGAAGGTCACACTGATCATTTGTGTTAAAAATGATTGGAACAAAATTAAGGCAAATCAGCTGCAATTCAACAACTTACAAGGCGTTGACGAAATAATATTCATAGATGATCACAGTATTGGGGGAATTCCGTCAGATTTTGAGGAAATTTGGCAAAATAAAATTAGTAAAGTGTTCCCAAATAAGGGAACCGGTAAAAAATTTGCACTTGAGACAGGCATAAAGCTCGCCCAAAATGATTGGATTTTACTTACTGATGCTGATTGTATTCCTGCTACTTCGTCATGGGGAATTGAAATGGCGGCTTTCGACCCTAAGAAAGAAATTATTCTAGGACATGCCCCATATTTCAAAAAGAAAGGATTACTCAACCAATTTATACGTTATGAAAATATTATAAATGCCTTGACTAGCTTCGGAGGGATAGAAATAGGAATGACTTATAATGGCGTAGGACGCAATTTGCTTTATCATAAATCTGTATTCGACGTAAATAGTGTAGATCTTTCTATTCCATATGGCGATGATGACCTTTTGGTTAATAAGAAAGCGAAAGATCATTCTAGCGATTATTGCTTGACAGCTGAAGCCTTTATTTATACAGAAGCTAAAAAAAGCTATAAAGAGTATTTTTTACAAAAATGGAGGCATTATGCTACTTCTGGAAAATATACTATTTCTTCCCAGATCTATTTAATAATATATTTTATGAGCATGATTGGGTTTTATTTTACAGTGATATCCTTGCTTTTTGCGAAAGAGTATGTTTGGGCAAGTTTACTTTATGCTGGACGTATGACTTCACTATTTCTTGTTTTAGAAAAAAAATTAAAACTATTTAGAGAAAAAGATTTACTTCCAGCCTTTATATTTTTAGATGCATTTTATGGAATTCACCTACTTTTACAAATGCCTTTACTTTTATTTCCTAAAAAAACTTGGTGATGGATTTACTTCGAAAATATTTTCCAGAATTGACAGATCTTCAATTACATCAATACGAAGCTTTATTTTCAGAATACAAAAACTGGAATGATAAAATCAATGTCATCTCGCGCAAAGATATTGACAATTTGTATTTGCATCATGTATTGCATTCTATGAGTTTGATCAAAGTAATTCAATTTACTAAAGGAACTCGTATCTTGGATCTAGGCACTGGTGGTGGCTTTCCAACTATTCCTCTTGCGATATATTTTCCAAATGTATTTTTTGACGCTTTAGATTCTACTAAAAAGAAACTTACTGTAATCGATGAAATAGCAGAAAGCATTGGACTTCGAAATATCCAAACGATACATCAACGTGTAGAAGAACACAGAGGACATTATCATTTTGTAGTATCAAGAGCTGTGGCTGCTTATAGTCAGCTCTCACAATGGTCAAAACCCCTGATTTCAAAACAACAGATCAGTGGCAGACCAAATGGTTTGTTTTGCTACAAAGGAATTCATATAGAATCAGAAATAACACCAGAAGAAAAACGACATGTTGAAAAATTTCCGATTTCAGATTACTTTGAAGAAGATTACTTTAAGGAAAAAAGTATTTATTACCAGGCGATGTGAGGATTTTTAAGACTACAGTATTTTTGTCTCTTTGCTATTTTTTAAAATAAACTGCCAACACCTGTAAAAAAAATAGATAAAATTAACTAGTATTTTAAATAAAGTATAACTTTGGATAAAATTGAAACTTGAAATCTATAAATACTTTTTATGAAAAAACTATTTGCACTCCTTTTCTTTATCAGTACTCTAAATGTATTTGGCCAAGAAGAGAAAAAATTTAAATTAGGGTTTGCATTAAATCCTTGTATTTCTGACAACATAACTTCCAATAATGGAAAAACACCTGTTGTAGTTAATTCTGTCTTGAATAAAATCGAAAATCCCATATTTGCCTACGAAATTGCTATTTTTTCTGAATATGATTTAGACCTAAATTCAAAACTGCGTTTCGGTATTGGATATTCTAATTCTGGATACAAGACTAATAAACAAAAATCGATTGTCGCTATGCCAGATCCTGTAATTCCAGAATATACTCAATTCATCTATAAACATAGAGACATAGTCATTCCAGTGTTATACACTAGATACCTTAAAAATAAATTGCAGAATTTTTATTTTATAGGAGGAGCCGAACCACAAATAAAAATAAATAGAACCTCACGATTGAATAAGTGGTATGAAGATGGAACATATTCTAGCGATCAATGGAACGATCGTTCTACTTCTTTTAGAAGAATTAATGTCAATTTTGTTCTAGGAATTGGATATGACATTAAACTTTCGGAGAAAATCAGATTATTTGTTCAGCCTACTTTTGATTGTAATATATTGGGAACAAGTACTAATGCAAATATCAACCGTAGAATATATACCTATGGACTTACTATAGGAACAGTTTTTAAATAATTCAAAGCTTATTTATTAAAGTTTTTAAAATAAAAAAAAATTTATTTTTTTTTTTTTTTCTTTTCCTTTTCTTTTTCCTTCTTTCTCCTTCGGGGCCCTGGAATAATTTTCTTTCTTCCCCCCCCCTTATCAAGAAAAAACAAATCGTAAATTTAAAAAAAAAAAAAACGGGGGGGGGGGGTGGGTAAATACTTTTTATCGTTTTTCGTTTTTCCCCCAGAGGAAAAAAAAAATTTATAAAAAAATTTCATCCCCTTCCCCCCCCCCCCCCTTCTTCTTGGGGGACCTGGGGACCGCGGGGGGCCGGGGGGGGTTTTAATTTTAAAAAAAAAAAAAAAATTTAACTTTGGTTTGTTTAAAACCGGTCGGGGGGCCCGGGGGGTGGTTTTTTTTTAAATATGTTTTTTTGGGTGGGAATTATTTTGGTTTTCTCCTTCCCTTCCTTTCCAAAATAATTAATTTTTTGGGTGGGGCCCCTTTTTTTTTTGTGTTGGCCGGTCCATATAAAGTCTCCCCCAAACGGGGGGGGTGCTTTGGGTGGTTTTTTTCATAAAGTATATGAAACTTAATCTATTTCTAATTCTTTTTTGTCTATTTCAAATGCAATGTTCAAAATATGAAAATTAATAAAATGAAGTTAAACTTATTTTTTTTGCTCTTTTTGCCTTTTTAAAAGTTAGCAATTGCTAAATTTCAGTATTCTATATATCTAGCTCCTGGAGTGAATTTATATCAACATGTAGCTGGACATCGGAATTATCAAACACTAAAAAATCATAAGTTTATAAATAGTTGGCAAAGTTCTGTTGGTTATCGATTGTTGTATAGATTAAATCGATTTGCATTTTATGCAACTAGTGAATTAAAATATTCAAAACTAAAATTTAATCAATTTTATCCTTCTATAAATTTTTCAGGAGAAATCATAAATGCTGAAGGAAGCATAGGTTTAAGTTATAGGATATATAAAAAATTTGCCATTGGACTTGATTATAAACAAATCCATGAATTGAGTGCTACTGGTTCTTTTTTTGATCAAATCTTTGATTTAGACGATGACTATTTTGGATTAACTTTATCTCTGCAATATCAATTTTCAAAACACTTTGAAACTGGGTTACACTTTTGTGCTCCTTTTGGAAACCAATATAGTAAATATTCTGACGATGCTGATTTGTCTGCCTTGTTTTTCATAAAATTTATTTAAACAATTTAGATTTAAGATTCTATTATAATTTTTAATTTAAAAAATCAATTAACTGTCAAACCTAAAAAGATCTCGATCTTTCAAAAATGGATATGCTCTTCTATAAAGATCCAATTTATTTTTATCAAGAGTAGCCGTTTGAATAGTCGCTTCCGATTGGTTTGCGAAAAGAGCTTCTCCCTCATAGTTGTAGAGATTTGAATCTCCGCTGTATTCTATGCCTATGCCATCTACTCCTATGCGATTTACTCCTGCAAGATAACACTGATTTTCTATAGCGCGTGCTGGTAATAATCCATTCCATGCTGTGCGGCGTTTTGCAGGAAAATTGGCTACTACGATCTGCAGATCTGCTTGTTCGACATTTCGCATCCACACTGGAAATCTTAGATCATAACATATATAGGGCGCGATCTTCCATCCTTTGTATTCTATCAATAATTTCTCATTTCCCGCTTTATAAAAATGATCCTCTTGTGCTAAACAAAACAAATGTTTTTTGTCATATGTCAAGACATGATTTTGCACAGCATCTACCCACAAAAATCGATTGTAATAAAATTCTTCCTCTTTAATAATAACTGATCCACAAATCGCTGTATGATATTGTGAAGACATTTGCCTCATCCATTGGATCGTTTCTCCATCCATACTATCGTGACATTGTTTTACATTCATTGTAAAACCTGAAGTAAACATTTCTGGAAGAATAATTATGTCCGTTGGCTCCTTTAAATTATTGTTTATGAAATTCGAATAGAAATCGAGATTCGCTTTTCGATTTTCCCATTGTATTTCTGATTGGAGAAGACTAACTCTTAGATTACTCATTTTTTAAGAGTGAATTTTTGTTGCTGAAATTATTTTTCAAGCGCAGGATCATTCTCTGGTTTTTCATACTTTTCTCCTTTGCCTCTGAACACAGATACATGAATGTAACGCTGTGGATTCAATCGCAAATCTTGGAGCAAAAAATCCAAATTTTTCGTTGTTTTATCTAAATTATTATAAAGTGTTTGGTCTTTCATTAATTTCCCTAAAGTTCCTTGCCCTTCGTTGAGTTGATTTACTGTTTGATTTAGTGAACTCAAGGTTTTTTGACTTTGTGTCAAAGTATTGGATAATTCTTGTATTGCTTTTTTACTTTCGATCACTGTTTGATCCATATTTTGAATCAACTGATTGGGATTAGAGTTATTTATTTTACTGGATATCTGTTCAAAATTTACAATGCTTTGACTCAAGGCTGAAGCATTTTTTGCCAGTGCACTAGTCAAGACATCCATGTTTTTTACAGAATTCTGAATGTTCTTGGATGAAAGATTAATCATTTGATTGATCTGTTTACTCATATTTGCCAATTGCTCCATCGTCGTCTTCATATCATTTACGATATGTCCGATTTGACCTTTTGAACTTGCAGTATCTAGAATTCCCCCTAGTTCATCTCCTGTGATTTTTAAATATTCTTTCAACTCTTCTTTCGGAAGCATCGTCCCGAGCATACTTGCTTTTATGCCTTGAATATATGATTTATTTGGAAGACAATCTGTCTCACAAAATCGTTGAAATTGTAGATCGATAGCCTTTCCTCCCAACAATCCTGTACTCATCAATACTGCTTTTGTATCTGGCGGAAGGTTGATCTCGTCCTTTATGTCAAGAGTAACCAATACTTCGTTTACATTTTTAGAATTCAATCCCACTTTTACTACCGATCCGATTTTAATTCCTCTTGCCAAAACTGGTGCAGAAGCATCTAGCATGTCGACATTTGGATAAACCACATAAAATGTTTTGGATTTATCCAATAAATTTCTTCCTTTTAAAAACTTATAGCCAAAGATCAAAACAGCAAGTGTCGCCGCTGCCAATAATCCTATTTTTGCTTCATTTGAAATATTCAATTCTCTGTTTTTCTTTGTGCAAAATTACATAAATATTTAGGATTTATCGATTCGACGTCCATTTTTGTAATTCACGATAAATGCATCACTAAATCCCAATTGCTTTAATCGGTTTTTTTCTTGATTTGCTTCATTAAAACTAGTAAATTGTCCAACTTGGTATTTAAATAAATCTAATTCTCTCACAATTTGAAAACTAGGGACATTTTGCCATGCTGGATGATCCATTTTAATCATTTCGCCTTTGGATGCTGCTATTTGTATACGGTATTCTTGTCTTTCTTCAATGGTTTCTTCTTGTAATGGAGCTATGATTGGTGATTCAATTATTGGCGACTTAAGAGCAATATCCGTTTTCTCTATGAGATTTAAGTCTAATCCATTGGCAATTTGAATATATTTATTTTGCTCAATAAAGTACTTTAGAATCCCTTCAGCAATCATTGATGCGATCTGAAGTTGACCATTTTCAGAGTTGAGATAGATCTCTTCTTCAGGATGGCTTATGAATCCAGTTTCGACAAGGACGGCTGGCATAGTGACCTGTGATAAGACGACAAATCCTGCTTGTTTCACACCGCGACTTTTTCCTTCATGTCCTATATTAAAATTGGATTCTATCTGTCTTGCTACTTTAATCCCCTCTTCTAGTTGAATCCCCTGATATTGACTCATTATAATATGACTTTCAACGCCAGTTAAATCCATATTTCGATATTTTCCTTGGATCTGATCTTCCATGTGTAATACTTGATTCTCGAGTTTTACGATTTCAAGATTTTGATCTACTTTTTCCACTCCTAGGACAAAAGACTCTGTCCCTCTGTATTTTTCCTTGTCAACAGCAGTGGCGTTACAATGGATGGAAATGAAAAGTGAAGCTTTATTTTGGTTTGCAACAGCAGCTCGACGGTATAATGGCAGGAATTCATCCGTATTTCGAGTATAAAGTATACTAGCTTCAGGCATTTTTTCCATTAAAATCCAACCAACTTTCTGACTGATACTTAAAGTAATATCCTTTTCGTTGGAGAATAATCCTACTGCTCCAGGATCGTGTCCACCGTGTCCTGCATCAATTACGATAATTGGTCCTGAATTATTCGCTAACTTTGCGGCATCTGCTGGGTAAAAAGATAATGTTAAAATCAACAAGTAGCAAATCAATGACTTACTGTTCTTCGTTGAGAAAAGATTGTAGTTTTGCATTATTTTCGGTTTTGGTAGGGCAAATATAATACATATTTTTATTTTATATATATAAAATACTAGTTTTTTAGTGAATAAAATAGTAACTATTTTTATAATATCTATTTTTTGCATTGTTTCCTATGGTCAAGGAATCGATTCACTTCGCTTATCTAGAGATTCTATTCCTCAAAGCAGTGTCTCTAGCGATAGTTTAGTTCTGAAAGGCACCGCATTATACCTTGTATCCAAGGATTCAATTCAGGATCCTGTCGATTATGGAGCTTCAGATCGAGTAAATTTCGATTACGCCCATAAAGTCATTCATCTTTATGGCAATGCCTATATCAAGTACCAGACGATGGAGATTAATGCAGCTTATATTAAAATAGATATGAATACAAGCATTGCTACAGCCATACCCCAAAAAGATTCCACTGGAAGGAATATAGGAGTTCCCCATTTTGCAGATAGGGACCAAAAGTTTGACGCACAAAAATTAGATTATAACTTCAAATCAAAAAAAGGAATCATTTCTGAAGTCATCAGTAAAGAAGATGATATTTTTATTCATGGCAAAAAGACGAAATTTATTTCCAAAGACAATCCTGAATCAAATGGAGATGACATCATCTATAGTCAAGATGCTATATTTACGACATGCGATCATCCACATCCACACTTTGGGATTCATAGTAAAAAACAAAAAGTTATACCTAATAAACTCGTAGTAGTTGGACCATCTTCCGTAGAAGTATCTGGAATAAAAGTTCCTGTTTTGCCATTTGGATTTTTTCCGATCAGCAAGAATAGACAGGCTGGACTTATTTTTCCAAAAAATTATACTTATATCGATGGTTTGGGATTCGGTTTAGAAGACGTGGGATATTATTGGCCGGTAAACGAATATATGGATGTAAAGCTTTTGTCCAGAATATTTTTCAAGGGTTCTTGGGGAATAAAAGCCAATGGGAATTACAAAAGAAGGTATCGATACAATGGAAACTTTGAAGCTGATTTTAATAAAAGAATTGAATCTATAGAAAATGTTAAAGAAAAAATTGTTACCACCCCAATTGGATTAATTTGGTCTCATCGGCAAGATGCGGGAGCGCATCCATACCAAAGTTTTGGCGGCAATATTAATATAAGGACAAATGGATATCAGCGCTCAGTAAATATTCACTCCTCTCAAGTGTTAGAAAATACGTTTCGCTCCCAATTGACTTACAACAGAACATTTCCCAATACTCCATTTTCACTTAGTTCTAGCTTCTCGCATTCACAAAACACACGAACAAAACAAGTCGATGTGACCTTTCCTTCTGTAGATATAAGAATGCGCACAATCAATCCTTTTAAATTTAAAAAGAATATTTCTTCAGAAGAAAAATGGTATGAAAAAATTGCATTGAATTATGGATCGAGTGCAACCAATAGATTAAGAACTACGGATACTTCCTTATTTACTGTTCAAACACTTGAAAATTTAGAATATGGAGTAAAGCATTCAGCAAGTATGGATGTGAATTTTCGAGTGTTGAAATATTTCAATCTTACACCCTCTTTTGATTATCGAGAAGAATGGTTTTTTCATCACCAAGAAAAAAGATTTGATCCTAGTTTATTTATTGATTCGACCAAAATAAAAGAAGGAGATACTGAATATTACAGAAAAGATACAACTTATGGAAAAGTTTTTACAGATTTTCAAAAAAAGTTTGGCGCACTACGCGAGTTTTCTGCTTCTACCTCTTTGAATACAAGAATCTATAGTACACTGCAATTAAAAAAAGGATGGCTGCGAGGATTGAGACATGAGATGACTCCAAATGTGAGTTTGAGTTACGCACCAAACTATCATAAAAACCCTTTTCAATATTTTAAATCCGTAGACACAGATACTACTAGAGATCCACAAAAGAAATTAGAATATTTGATCTTTGGAAAAAGTCCTTTTGGCACTACTAATGTAGGTACAGAAAACTTTATCATGAACTTCAGTCTTAATCATCGTGTCGAGATGAAGTATAAAAATAAATCGGACAGCTTAACCAAAAAATTTCCAATAATCGAAGGATTTTCAATGAATGCAAGTTATAATTTCTTTAAAGATTCAATGAAATTATCAGATCTAACGGCTGGTGGAAACAATCGATTTTTCAAAGGCTTGACAACGATCAATTATAGTTTTAATTTTAGTCCTTATGCAAGACGCTTAGTCAATGGAAAAGAACAATTAATCAATCAATACGCTTGGAAAAAAGATAAAAAACTTGCCTACCTCACAAATGCTAATTTTCAAATTTCAACAGGAACAAACATTGCACAAATTGCACAACTTTTGAATAAGAAAAAAGACGAAAAAGAAACAATAGAACCAAAAGATAACTTGCCAAGTCTATTCAATGTTTATTCTAATTTTAATATCTCGCACCAATTTGGATTTAACATTCAAAGATTACAAAGTGGAAAAGATACGGCAAGAATTACTGTTAATTCATTAAGTGTTAATGGAAATATCCCCCTCACCTCAAAGTGGAAAATCATCATTAACAATATTGCTTATGATTTTTCAGCCCCGAAAGGAAATCGGATTGTTTACCCTTCTTTGGGTATAGAAAGGGATTTACATTGTTGGTATATGAAAATGGATTGGACACCATCCATTGGAGCTTATTCTTTTTTCATCGGTGTAAAACCTGGATCTTTCGAGTTTCTCAAAATTCCCAACTCAAAGGCATTCACAGGAGCTCAACCATTTTAACTATTTTTATAATGATAATTTATTCAACTATCTTTCGAGCCTCCTCATAACCACCTAAATTATATACTTTGGTGAATCCTTTTTCCTTTAAATAATCCATTGCCTTTCCGCTTCTTCCTCCTGCTGCACAATGTAAATAATAGGTCTTGGATTTGTCCATTGTTTCTGCCATTTTTTGGAAGTCTCCATTAGTCCAATCAGAATTAATAGCCCTCTCAATATGGCCGCCATCCCACTCTGCTTTTGTACGAACATCAATAACAACGCCTGGATCAGCTTTTATCATAGTTTTAAAATCTTGTTTTGCCTTTGGTGCAGTTTGATCTCCTTTATAAAAATAAAAGCCCAAAATGGCAATCATTCCAATAATTAAAATACTTTTCATTTTATACTCTTTAATTTAATACAAATATACATTTTTTTAAATAAAAGCTAAACTAATCCTTTGAATTTAGTTCCGTTGATCCAATCCCCAATTCAACTTATCGTGCAAGGTTTTAAGGAATGTTGTCGGTTGTAACTGAACTAATCTAATGGTGTAATCGGCTTTACGTACAGCCAGTTGGTATGAACTATTTATTATTTCTACTCTAGAATCCATTGTACAGAGAAATGTATCCGTTCTACCTTCCACCTTGAACGACAAAACTACTTCATCTGGCAGTACGACTGGTCTTACATTTAAATTGTGCGCTGCAACGGGTGTGATCACTAGGTTATGGGATTGTGGAAATAATATTGGACCACCACATGACAATGAGTATCCAGTTGACCCTGTCGGTGTAGCGATGATAATCCCATCAGCCCAATATGAATTTAAAAAATCTCCATTTACATATGTATGTATTGTGATCATCGATGAATTGTCCCGTTTTAATATTGTAAAATCATTCAAGGCAATTGGCGTCTCACCAAACATTGGTTGACTACTGACTAAATTCAATAATGTGCGCTCTTCTATGCGATACATATTATGCATCAATTGGTATACAGCGTTTGAAATAAATTTTTTCTCCACACTTGCTAAAAATCCCAATCTTCCAAGATTAATCCCTAATACAGGTGTCTTTGTATCTCGTATCAATGTTACAGCATGCAATATACTTCCATCTCCGCCGAGTGTGATGACAAAATTGGGTCGATGTATCTTAATATCTTCATAACCCTCCCACTGTTCAATATCTGTTTCTTTTCCAAAAAGATCTTCCTTAAAATCTGAACTATCGACATTGATAAAGACCTTAATGTGGTTATTTCTTAACTCACTGATAAAATTTTTTATAATACCAGCATCTTCTTGCTTTAATTTTTGAATGTAAATAAAAACTCGCATTAAAAAGATGATTTTGAATGAATAAAAAGCCCTGCTTCCATTTTATGATTTATACTTCCTTGAATCCGAATATTTATTGCCTCATTAACCACCAACCCCAATCCTGTTGAAATACTTCCTAAATTTGTATTGGACAATTGATTTTCTTCTTTATAATATGGATCATTTACATATCCATATGCAATGCTTACTAAATAATCAAAATCCATTTTTATTTTAATTTTCGGCTCGCCTTTTAACACTTTAAAAAATGATTTTTTATAGGTAAAGATAGGTATTCTTAACGCATTATCTATTGTAAAATAATCTAGCCCATCAATCACATAATATTCATATCCAAAAACAAGATCATTATTATACCCCAATCCAATATACAAATTAAATGGATATTCCTTATGCCTAATCCAAGCTTGCTTTGATTGGATATTGATATTATAAAATACTTTTCTTGCTATTGGCTTTGTCCAAGAATATTTTTGAATTGAATGCAATAAATTATATTTCTCAATACCTGGTATTCCGATTTTTTCAATTTGAACCGAATATGATGTGCCTTTTTTGGGTCTAGAATTTAAATCCTTTGTAGAATATTCTATCACATAATTAATGCTAGTAAAATGCTGTTTTGAATTTCCATTTAAAAAATAATTAGGGTTCTGACGGGCCACTGCTGTATCAATACTATTGTGATTTGATTCAATATTTAATCCACTTATCCATCTTCGATTTGGTCTATGTCGTAAAGATATTGAATATCGTTGCCTTTGAAAAATTACATTATTTTCATCTTTAAAAAATAAAGATTTATTTTCAATTGATTTATAAACCAATTCTTTGTTTTGGGAATACAGTGCACTTATTTTTAATCCTATATTATATCTTTTACTGATAAATGGATATTCGTATGATGCTTCTATTTTATTTGTATATCCTGTATGCGCCAACAGCCTCAATCTATCTTTTCTACCTGTTATGTTATAATGGAATAACTTAGCTCCAACATTGATTCTTGAAAATGAATGATTTTGCTCTTTCCACCAGACATTAAAGTTTCGATCAGCAATTTCAAAAATTACAGCTGGGAATAACAACCAATTTTCATCCAATAAAATAGTTAAAACAATATGATATTCTTTAGTATATTCCAATTGATAAGTCAATTCTACGTGACTAAATAAATTCGTGCGCTTTAGATCAATCTTTATTTCATCGATTCTTTTATTTAATCGTTCAAAAGATAACGTGTCTCCTTCATAGATTCTTGCTTCTTGTCTAATAACCCAATCTTTAGTTCGTACTGTTCCAACTATTTTTATTGAATCTACTATAATATAATCCTGCTTTTTTTGAGCATATAAAAGATTGAACTCAATTGGTACAATCAGTGAGATTAAGAAAAATAATATACATTTTGTAACATCAAACATTTAAATAATTCATCAATCCATGATATCGATCTTTCATTATATGTGAATATTCCTTATCTGAAAATACCGCTTCAACTTCTATCTCATGACGATAAAAAGAATTAAGTATATTCTCAATATCGAGACAATTTATTTTTATGGTAATTAAAACTTGTGATTCTTCTGGTTTTTCAGATAGAAAAGAACTCAAAATAACGCAATTTTCTTCTTCAATGATTTGAGCTATTTTTGCTAAAGAGTATTGTTGTTTTTTAGTAGAAATTATTATAATTGTACCGGGCTCTGTGTATGCAAAACTTGTAGTGTAATAATTGACCAAACGATCTTGTGTTATCGAACCTAAATAATTATTCTCTTCATCGATCACGGGAATACAAGTCAATTGATTGCAGGCCATGTGAGACCATACTTCAAAAAAATATTCTTTTTCATACACGGCTTTGACTTCATCATATAAAAAATCTAAATTTATTTTTTTTTCATCCAAATTTCTCAATTTTTCATCTGAAATTATTCCCTTCAGTTTCGCTCCTTCAATATAAGGTAAATGATAAATTTGATGGCGTTCCATTTCTTCTATGAGTTCTTCTTTGGAAGTTGTAATTGTCGCCGCTTTTATTTCTTTTGAAATTAAATTTTTTGCAATCATAGATTTATTTCATTTTTTAAAAAAACTCTTTCGGTTTTTAATTTTTCCAATTCAATTTGTTTTTCTTCTCGAATACGTTGTTCTAAACTTTGCACAATTCCACTCGTCAATCTAAATTGATTATTACGATATGCATCAAACTCTGGAAAAACTCTAATGTAGGCTAAAGATTCATGTGTGAGTATTCGATTAAAATCTTTGAACCCATAGGCAACAGATTTATCTAGATGTAAAAATGCTTTAGTCGCTTCTTCAATCATGGAATAAGCACAAGCTAAATTAAAATGTAATGCCATATCCTCTTGGTTTAATTCTAGTGCCTTGTTAAAATCTTGAATTGAACCTTTTAAATCGTAATCTTTAAATTTTTTTATTCCTGATTGCTTTAGACTTTCACTTTGCTTTTTTGTTTTAATCAGATCAAAATAACCTGCTCTTCCTTGAGTTGTTATTTTATCTTCATCCATTAAAATATATTTTCCTCGACGTACTTCCTGTACTTTTGGCTCCGATCTTCGATTTCCATATCGGTCTCTAAAATTATTACTATTGTATTTTCGATCGAATTCGTTGTCATCCATCATGAGGTATTTATATGCATCATACCAACCTAAAATTGCACTAATAGGAAAACCAAAAAAATTTAACATTCCTCCCCAGATTAATAAAGCAATGTATGCTACTCCCAATTCTGGTTGACGAAGATAAAAGCGATGAAGACCTATCGATCCTCCAAATATAGCCATAATTACCGCAGTCCATTTTTTTTTCATGACTTATAATATTTAAACGTTATCAATGCGATATCATCAGGAACATCTTCTTCTCCTTTAAAGTTCAGTAAATGATCCATGATACAAGTGCTCATTGCTGTAGCAGACTTTTCTACATTAGATTTCACCAATTCACCCAGCATTTTAATTGTAAAATTTTCACCCGAAAAATTTTTCACATCAATTACACCATCAGTATAGGCAATTAAGGTTGTATCCTCATCCAAATCGATTATACCTTCATCCATTTCTGGTAATTCTTCAAAATGGCCTATGATTGTGCAGGTAGCAGACAATTCTTTGATCACTCCTTTTTGACATATAATTGGCGGAATGTGTCCAGCATTAACGTAATATAGTTTTTTTAATTTTAAGTCGGCTAATGCAATAAAAAAAGTAAGGTATTTCTCTCCTTTTGTGATTTTCAAAACCATTTCATTTAGTGCAATGACCATAGTCTCCAAATCTTTATATTGCTGACTTAGATTCTGCACCAACGCTTGAAAATTAGCCATAATCATAGCTGCAGCTATTCCTTTACCCGATACGTCAGCTATGCAAAAACAGATCTTTTCTTCACCAAACTTTATGTAATCTATATAATCACCGCCCACTTTGAAATGTGGCATGTAAATATTGGCCAATTCATAATTTTTACCAGATGGCATCACTTCAGGAATTAACATTTTCGTGACTTCTGTGGCAAATTCAAATTCTTTTTCTTGTATTATTTGTCGACGAACCAATCTTTTGTTCTCAATGGCTACAGCTATTATATTTGTGATTGATGTAATATATTGTATGTTATTATAAACGTCGGTCCCTTGCTTTACGCCATCGATAAGCGAATAGGCGATTGGTTCTTTTTTATGATATACAGGTACTATAAATTCGAATTGTTGTAATATCTCATCGTCATCAATTTTAACAGTATGAAGTCTATTAAATTTTAAAAATGCTTCTGGTAAATGTTTTACTTTTGACGCATCAACATTGTGTAACACTGCAGGGATCCACCCCTTTTCGTCACGAATAAAAAGTGCAATTTTTTCGATACTTAGCTCCCAAGATAAAAAATTCTTATACATACTATACAAATCCTCTTGGGGTAGGTTTTCATTAATAGCCTGGGTAATATTCAATAATGAAGTGATCTGAAGCTGTTTCAGACTCAAATCATTTTGCATTTTATTTAATATGTTTTCTTCTCTACTCATGATTGTAAACGTACGTCCCACTTATCTCTGAAATGATTTATTATAATCTGAAAAGATAAGATGAGCAAAACTACTACAATTGATGGAATTATAGCTAATAATGGTTTACCTGCTATTGCATAAGGATATTGTTCTTGGAGAATATTGCCTAAGGTTGGAATTGGTGCAGGCAGACCAAGGCCCATAAAGGACAGTCCTGATTCCAAAAGGACAGCTAAGGCAAAATTCGATGCACAAGAAATCCAAACAGGATTCATAATATTAGGCACAATATGACTGAATAATATTCTAAAATGTGAAAAGCCCAATGCAATCCCAGATTGAACAAAATTCATTTGTTTATAATATAATACTTGTGCCCTCACTAGTCTTGCAATATCACTCCACATCGTTAGTGCAATGGCTATAAATATACTAACCATGTTCCTGCCAAATGTAAATAATACTGCAAATGCCAACAATATCGTTGGGATTGACCAAAAAATATTAATCATGACATTAATTAATTGATCCATTTTGCCTCCAAAATATCCAGCACACGCTCCCAGTATTAATCCTATTAGTAATGCAAAAATGACTGAAAATAATGCAACTAATAAAGTATATCGCATAGCGATAACAATCCTACTATAGACATCTCGACCATATTTATCTGTTCCAAATAGATAAGTTCTACAAACGTTTTGGACAGTAGAGTCAGGAGCATTTTTAGTAAAATAATAAACTTCTTCTGAGCCAAAAATATATTTATTTAACTGTGATTGATCTAAGTTATCTCTCACAATATTTTTATACATACAGACTTTCGTCCCTGGATCATTCAGTGCGATTTGTGCTGTTTGAGTATTTGCATATTTTGTTTTATCTACACAAAAAAAATAGCTAATTGGCATTGTGACAAAACAAATCGTTAAATATGCAACTGCCACCTTGAATTGTATATTACCAAAAGTTAATTTCACCCTTTTAGTTTTTCATTTGCAATATGGCGTAATTTGTCGCGTTGGGTTTTTTTCTGCATGTTTTCTTTCATTGCGTCTTCAAGATCTATATTCATTTGATTTGCTAGACAACATAGTACGAAAAGAACATCTGCCATTTCGTCTTTCAGATTATTTTTTGCAGTAATTTCATCCTCCGGATTTTTAAAAGATTGTTCTCCATAAATCCTGCTGATATATCTTGCCATTTCTCCAACTTCTTCGGTGAGAATTGTGAAATTGGTCATTTCATTAAAATATCTCACACCATAATTCTGAATCCATTGGTCTACTTCTTTTTGTATTTGTTTCACCTTTATTTTTATATTAATATGATAAAATATAGAAATGATTTAGGACTTATTTTTTGTATCTATTATAATCGTTACTGGTCCATCATTTATCAATTGAATTTTCATATCTGCTCCGAATTTTCCTGTTTCTATTTTTTGAGGTATAAGTTTCTGAATTTCTACTAAAAATTGCTCATATAGTTCATTCGCAAGTGATGGAGATGCGGCTTCAGTAAATCCTGGTCTATTTCCTTTTTTTGTACTCGCATACAGAGTAAATTGACTTACTACCATTATTTTTCCAACAATTTCTATAACATTTCTATTCATTAAGCCTTTCTCGTCATTAAAAATACGCATGTTTACTATTTTTTGGCTCAACCATTGAATATCTGTGATCGTATCTTCATGACAAATCCCTAAAAGCACTAACAATCCATCATCTATAGATGAAAAAATACAATCTTCAATTGTTAGCTCTACTTTACTTACCCTTTGAATAACAGCTTTCATCAGATTAATTATAAAATCATCAATTAAATGTAACTATTTTTATGATATTCCAATAAAAATAGGCTTAACTAAGGCAAATTTATAAACATTGCAATATATTGTTATATTTAATTTTTTGGTTTACAAGTATACAAATATTTATTTTTTATCATTGTTTTGTGGATAAAGCGTTCTGTTATTATGTATAAGTAGGAAGTTATACTTTTCAGACACGTTAATTTTTTTATTTAGTGTAAAACGTAGCATTTAGGCTATATATTTCCACAAGTAAATGTTCATAATTTTACGTTTTTTTCAACATATTTTTTTTCAACAAAAATTTTATTTTGTTTATAAGCGCTCTAAAATCAGTAAAATTTTAGTGGACAATTATGTTTAAAACTCTAAAAAAGTCTAATAAATATTTATCCACTTTCCAACACTGACCATATAATATAATAATAAGTTTTTATTTACTTAAATATAATTAATAATGTAATAAATCGTGTTGAAAATTATTTCAAAAAATTTGTGCAGCTTTGCATCAGAAAGTAAAAAATTATGAATCGACAGGTTCGAATTTGGTTATTGGTTGGGGTAGTTATGATCATTATTCAAATGGTCTTAGGAGCAATTACACGACTTACAGGATCTGGATTAAGTATTACGAGATGGGACATTGTAATGGGTAGTTTTTATCCTATGAGTGATGCATCGTGGGACCATTATTTTAGTTTGTATAAAGAGACTCCGCAATACCAAAAGATTAATCAAGGCATGAGTATTGATGAGTTTAAATTTATTTTCTTTTGGGAGTTTTTTCATAGACTTTGGGCAAGGATTATGGGTTTTGTTTTTCTGTTCCCATTTATTTATTTTTTAGGTAAGAAATATTTGAATAGAAAGTTAGTTGTCAATTTATTGTGGGTAATTATAATGGCTCTAATTGTTGCATCGTTAGGTTGGATAATGGTAGCTAGTGGTTTAGTAGATCGGCCTTGGGTGAATGCTTATAAATTGTCTTTTCATTTAAGTGTAGCTATGATTTTGTTATTGTTGCTGATTAAAACTTATATAGATTATATAAGTATTGATGTCTTTATTGAAAAGAGGATTTTATTGTTTAGAAGAAATATGTTGTGGATAATTTTTGTACTTTCTTTTTTCCAATTTTTTTTGGGAGGAATAATGTCAGGAATGAAGGCTGCTTTAGTTGCACCAACTTGGCCATTAATAAACGAGTCATTAGTTCCAATTTATAGTATAAATATTTTTAAAATGGCTACATATTTATCGGGAACTTACGAAGAATCAAGTATTGCTCCTTTAATAATACAATTTTGGCATAGGACGATAGCATATTGTATCTTTGGATTGGTGCTTTTTTTTGTGATAATTAGTTATATAAGAAATTTAGTTTCAAAGAAGGAGTCGTTACTTTTTCTTGTGTTAGTTAGTATACAAATAGTATTAGGAATTTTTACTTTGCTATATAGTGTGGGAAAAATCCCTTTATTATTTGGTGCAATGCATCAATTTGTGGCAATTCTTTTTGTGTCTAGTTCATTTGTATTTTGGTATAAATATTGCGTTCTTAAACAAGTAGAAGAATAAATAAGTGTAAAAAGAGAAATTTTGTTATTTTTGTGTATACCAATTGGATAAAGTAATGGATATAATAGAGGAAGGTAAATTTAAATATATAGAGACGAAAGGTGGATCAAAGAATCTTATGTTATTGCATGGATTATTTGGTGCGTTGAGTAATTTTGAAGGATTAATTAATCATTTTGGTACTAAGTATAATGTGATTGTTCCTATTTTGCCTATTTATGAGTTACCTATATTGAATGTTTCTTTAGGAGGATTGGTAGATCATTTGCAAGATTTTGTCAAATATAAGTCCTATGACAAGATGCATCTGTTAGGAAATAGCCTTGGGGGGCACATTGCTTTATTATATGCTTTGGAAGAACTGGATCGTCTTGAGAGTATAACATTAACAGGTAGTTCGGGTTTGTTTGAGTCTGGAATGGGAAATAGTTTTCCAAAAAGAGGAGACTATGATTTTATGAAAGCAAAGACAGAAGAGACATTTTATGATCCAAAGATTGCAACAAAAGAGTTAGTGGATGAAGTGTTTGAGATTGTGAATAATCGATCTAAAGCGATTCGTATTATAGCCACAGCTAAATCAGCAATTCGTCATAATTTATCTGATAAATTGGATAAGATAAAAATACCTAGTTTATTAATTTGGGGTAAGAATGATACTATAACTCCTCCTTTTGTGGCTGAAAAATTTAATGAGTTGTTGCCATATTCAAGATTGGAGTTTATTGATTTATGTGGTCATGCTCCAATGATGGAGCATCCTGAGAAGTTTAATGAAATCCTGGAAGATTTTCTTACGAAATTGAGTTAAATTAAAATTTCTATAAAATTATTCAATAGCATAAGCAGCGTATGGACCAGTCAAAGGGTCTAAATGTAAGAAGAAGTGTTCAATGATGGAACTGGATCAAATCATAAATGGTTGCCTATTGGCAGATCGGTTCTGTCAGAAGGCATTATTTGATCGGTTTTCAGGCCGGATGATGACGGTTTGTCTCCGTTATGCAAAAAACAGAATGGAGGCAGAGGATTTATTGCAGGATGGTTTTATGAAAGTTTTCCTCAATCTTGAGCAGTATAAGAATGACGGTCCATTCGAGCAGTGGATAAGGAAAATAATGATCAATAATGCCATCAAAAAGTTTCACAAGAAAAGTAACCAAAACGAGATTGCATCTTCAGATTTTTTACCAGAAGAATCTGTAGAGCCAGATGTGGTTAGTTCAATGGGAGAAGGTGAATTATTGAGTATGATTAATGAATTACCAGATGGATTCAGAATAGTATTCAATCTTTATGCAATAGAGGGGTATTCTCATAAAGAGGTCTCAGAGATACTAAATATAGAAGAAAGTACTTCGAGATCTCAATTAGCAAAAGCTAGGAAAGTTTTACAAGATAAATTAATGAAGTTTCAAAAATCGTATTTATGAAGAACTTTGGAAAAGAAGAATTACTAGACAAAGTGTTTCGGCAGAAACTGAAGGATCATGAAATGACAGGTACTGATCATTTGTGGAAAGGGATAGAGTCTAGATTAGAAGATAAAAAGCGAATTACAATTGGCGGTGGTCTAAGCTGGAAAAAATGGTTTGTAATATTTAGTTTGATTTTTGTAGGAGGCTTTGCAGCTTACAAATTGCAATCTATCAGTAATACAAAGAAGAACAAAACAATTGAAAATGAGCAAAATGTAATGCGTAAGAATAATGGTATAGCTCAAGATAACAACAAAATTAATGAATCTACACAGGTTAATGAGAATAGTAAATTAAGCTCGGGAGAGAATGAAATTGGAAAAGAAGGTTCGGTTTCAGATATATCGTTTCAAACTACTCAAGAGAATACTAGTGTAGTAGCAGAAACTAAAGCTATACATTCAAAAGAGGGGATAGCTTCAAATAGTAAGAAAGATTTAAGAGGAGATAAAGTTAATAGTAAAACAAGAAAACATAGAAATACCACAAGACAATTTATTGAAAATCAATCAGATATAATTAGTACATCTAAATTTAATTCAACGTTTGTAAATACAATTGAACCAAACACGGCAGGCAGCTTACAAAATGAAAGTGGAGCAAACGCATTACTTTCTGTTCCTTTAAGTGAAAATACGGAAGATAACTCAATTTCAAAGGCAACGACATTATTAGGATCAGTAATATCTACTACTACTAAGATGCCTAAGAGAATTAAGAAATATGAATATGAAGATGATGGATGTAATATTTTTAAAAATGACAGAAAGCGTTATTATTTAGATTTGTATTATTCTCCAGAGTTAACAAGTAAGTCTATTACTGCAAAAAATCCAGTTCATCAAAAATATGCCGATCTTAGAACAAGTGATGAGAAATTTGCTGTGTC
The DNA here is from genome assembly GCA_016722295.1 of Saprospiraceae bacterium. Classification (GTDB taxonomy): domain Bacteria; phylum Bacteroidota; class Bacteroidia; order Chitinophagales; family Saprospiraceae; genus Vicinibacter. Next base: position 163,238 of record JADKGL010000026.1, on the reverse strand, counting down.
CTATAGTATGGGAGTTAGAGGAAGTGTTGTATTTAGAAATGGCTTGGCTTTGAGAAGTGGGTTGATGTATTCAGTTATAAAAGAGAATTTTGATTGGGATTCTGGAGATGAAGAAATTACAAAAACTGTATTTAATCAACAGACAGGAAAGTATGAAATTACAATTGAGACTCGCGACATTATTTCGAGATCGAACAACTCGTATAAATTTTTTGATATACCTTTTTATGTTGGATATGAAAAAGAGTTAAGAGACTTTGTTTTTTCCGCCAATGCTGGGTTAGGATTTAATCTTAGCAGTAGACAGAGTGGCATTATTTATGAGAATGAGAACAAAACTTATTATAAATTAGGAAATGGTACAGACGCTGTTTCGAATATCTATAAGCAGAATGTTGGAGTAAGCGCTTTATTTAATTTTGGTTTGAATTATAGAATTAATCAAAGATTTAGATTATTAATAGAGCCATCATTCAGATATTACCTTTCTGGTCTCACTACGAAAGATCATATCTTAAAACATAATACCTTGCAGTCTGGAGTTATTTTAGGTGTGAGATATAAGTTGTTTTAATTAGCGTATTTTCAAAGTTTGGAAATGAAATAGCTATTATTTTTAATCATATCTTATTTTGAGGACAATGAGCTTTACTTTAATAAGTGCTATATCTTTTTTCCGAGACTTTGCTATGAATGCTACTTGTAATGGATAACATTGTAGTGTTCCACGTGGAACAAAGTTCAGCACTATACTTAGGTTTATCTAATTGTTCCACGTGGAACTTTAGTAAGCTAAAATACTTAATATGCATTTTCTAACTATAACTATATTTACAAAATAATTAAAATAGTTGATTCCTATGTTAGTTTTGTTTAGAATGCTTATTTTCTGTCTTTTTCTTAGCTTTCTTCATTTCGCTTGTTCTGGTTCAAAACAAATTACATGCAATCCTAATCGGATGGCTACTTTTTGCAACCCTCCTAATGGAATTAAAATCAATGAAAAACTATTTTGTGACCAAACAGAAATCAGTAATATTGGCTGGTTAGAATATATGGTTTGGACGAAGAGAGTCTTTGGAAAAAATTCATTAGAATATAAATCAACTTTGCCAAATAAATCTATTTGGAGGGATAAAGATCTAGAGCATTACTCAATAAAAGATTGGAATCTTACTAATTTTCGTTTTGCTGAATTTCCCATTGTAGGAATTACCCAAGAACAAGCAATGAATTATTCAATTTGGAGGACTGATAGGGTTTTCGAGATGTTTTTAAATGTAAATTTAATTATCAAAAGCCCAAAAGAAACAACAAAGGAAAATTATTTCACTGTAGAAAAATATTTTTCTGGTAAAATGAATATTGAGCCAGATACTGCCTATCTTTATTATCCGGAATTTAGATTACCCAATTTATATGAGAGAACTCTAATTCTGCATTATTCTGACTCTGTTGACAATGCATATCAATTGACGAATGATTGCAAAAAATGTTGGTTAGATTATTATAAAACATCTAAAGATTCAAATTCAAAAAGAATTATAAAATTAGAAGAGCCAGTACGACAGGAATTAAAAGTTCCTTGTATAGCTCCAAATGGCTTGCATCATATTAGAGGTAATGTACGTGAGTGGGTGATTGAGCCGCGGATTGCAGTGGGAGAGTGTAGAATAAATTTAGCTGAAAAAGAAACTATTAAAAACCAAGATATTTTTTTACAAATCAAGTAAATGCATGGACTGGATTTAGGAATGTCAGTGAGTGGAAAAAATTTGAAAAGAAAAATTAAGGATACTTATTTGAAGACAAAGGATTTGACTGTTTAATAGTTCGCAATTTGACAATAGGATTTAACCCCAAAACTGGATCTAAAAACTGGATTAAAAAGAAACAACAAGAATATCTGAATCATATAACTCTTCATTCTGTTCTCAAATTTTTTCCTTAATGTGGCTTTTACTAATCAAAGAAAACGAATCAAAAGAAAGGGCACAGGTTGTTCAAAGAATAGACAATTCTTTGATTATCAATTGAAATCGTTCACTTGATTGCTTCACTCCACTCATTGATTCAAAGAATTTTTACAACGCAATATTGTAATATAAAATCTAAATTGTCTACGAGGCATCGATAATTCGTATTGAATTTACTTTATAGTTAAAAAAAGCCAATTTACTTATTAAGCCCTAATTAAAACTACCAATTCCTGGACAGATCATCTCTATTTTTGGATCTATCTCTGAAAATATTGAGGGAAGTTTTTTTGCAATCCAATTTTGAAAAATTTCATTCTTTTTCTGCTCTTGTGCTGCTAGTTGTATTCTAGCATAATCTTGCTTTAGATTGGCTTTATGAGGACTGGTTCGGGATAATAACTTAATAATGCGGTATGTTTTTTTACCTTCCTGGTCAACACTGCTAAAAACTTTCGATATTTCACCTGGTTTCATCGATTCAATAGCAAAATACACATCGGGATCTAGGTCTCCAGTTTCAATATAGCTAGTTCCTGTTTTAGGATTTAAAATCCTTCCTCCATTGTTAAAACTTTCTGACTTGTTATTGGAAAAAGCTCTTACCGCAGCTTCAAAAATTAAAGTATCTTTTATTATAACTGTTCGGATAGAATCTAAATATTTTTCAGCCTGCTCATAGTCAGAGGTTTCAAATTTCGGTTTTATTAAAATATGTTTTGCCGAAATAGAGTTTCCTCTTCTGCCTATTAATTTGATAATATGAAAACCATATTCCGTTTGAACAATATTTGAAATTTGATCCTTCTCTAAATTGTAAGCAGCAGCTTCGAATTCAGGGACTAGATTACCTCTTTTTACCCAACCTAGCTCTCCTTGATTTTTGGCTGATCCTGGATCATCAGAATATAATGCAGCTAATTTGCCAAAATCTTCACCTACTTTTATTCGCTCTAGAATTTTTTCTAGTTTTTCTTTAGCAAGACGTTCTTGTGTTTTATTTATTTTAGGCAAATGATTGATCTCGGCGATTTCAACTTCTGCATTGAGATAAGGTAAACTATCTTTTGGGATTTTATTAAAAAATTCTTGAACTTCCTTAGGTGTTAAGGAGATTTCGCCTGTAATCTTATTTTGCATTCTCTCGGTAAGTAGTTGATTTTTTATATCTTCTCGAAATCGTTCTTTAACTTTATTTACAGGCTGACCGTAATACTCTTCAAATTTTTGTACATCGTTATTCATATAACCAAGAATTTGATCAATACGAACAGTAAGTTGCGATTCTACCTCTTCATCCTTTACTTCAATTGAATCTACTTTTGCTTGATGAATTAAAAATTTTTGAACCAACATATTTTGAAGTATACCACATTTGTCTTCATCAGATAAAAGCGCTTGTTTTTCTTTGATATATGCTATTTGTTCTTGCCATTCAGAATATAGCAAAATTTCTCCCCCAATTTTTGCAATAATCCCATCTACAACGGTTGCTTGAGCAGTTATTTTTGCAACACAAAAAAATGTTAGTATTACTAGTAAATTTAAATTCAACTTTATATTTTTCATATTATTTCAATCGTTTAAGTCAAATGAATGACCCTGATTTGTATTTTAATAAAATTTGATATTTTTATTTTGTACTTCTTTATCGTAAAGTTCGCGTTTAATATTATCTAAAAGCAGTAATTTTCTTTTGTGAAGAATGGTATTCATTGCTTTTTCTTTAATATAAGAAATTGGAGGCTCTTGATTTGGTTTAATTACTTCTATGATTTTAATAAAAAAAGAATATTCAAAGTCTGCAAATTCTCTATACAAACCACTATGAAGCGAGTTGGAATTGATTAATTTACTTGGTACATGAATTTGAATGTCCTTCCATTTAATCCAAGTACTTGGACTTAGGAAGCATTGTTCTGCGATATTATCACAAAATTTTCTCAAGTGAAAAAGATCTACACTAGTAGATTCTTTCATCCATGTTTCAATATTTTTATCTGCTTTAGCTTTTTTAGGAATTTTTAGGAATAATATTCTGACATAAGAATCCTCGAGTTTATAATCAGCTTTGTTGCTTTGATAGTATTTGATGAGTTCCTCATCTTTGATTGTACTATCCAGTTTTTCTTGAATTAATTTTGTTTCATATCGATGAATGTACAATGAGTTTTTATAATCGTCAACCAATTTATCAATCTCGCTTTTATCTTCTACAAAGGATTTTGCTTCATCTAAGAGTATTTGATTTTTGAGCCAAGATTCAATTTCTGATGCAGGAATTGCAGCACTATCTTCATATTTGAATGCAGACTGTTCTATCAAATCATTTTGGTATAAGGTAGTCGATTTATAACTTGCTAGTTTTTTCCCTTGATCTTTAGTAATAGAAATATCGTTTTTACTTTGGCAAGAAAAAATGCATACGGATATCCAAATGCATACAATGATTTTGATATCCATAAATCGTATTTCGATTATTTTTTAATTAAAGAATTAAAAACAGATTCATTTAATTCTACTTTGTATTTTGCTTTTAGCTCATCAGTCCAAAGTCCTTCTAAATATTCTTGATAATCTGCAATGATATAACCTCTTGCCTCATCTAATGATTTTTGTCCAGAAGGAAGTATTGTTTCAATTTTTCTATAGTGATAATTTTCATTGATTTTATCTTTATCAAGAGGACTCATGAACCCCTTTTGGAAATTTAAACCAACATAAGAGTCAGTTGATTTTTTCTCCACGATATTTTTTTGAAAAGAAAGAAACGATTTCTTTTTATCAAATTTAGAAATCAATTTATCGATACTTGTTCCTTTGTGTTTGTTATAAATTTTTTCTGCAATCTTTGTATTGTTTGTATCGATTGTAACTGATAATATAACAGCTCGTTCATCCCAAAGATATCGACTTTTGTTTTTGTCATAAAATATTTTTAATCCCAAAGTATCTTCAGAAGCTTTGTCCCAAACGACATTTTTTGTTGCTTCGAAAAGTAATATCCCTTCTCGATATTCTCTCATGAGAGATTTGAAATCAGGATATTTGTCTTCTAATCTTCCCTCTTCATACTGTAAGCACTTTTGAGAAATGAAATCATCAAATAAGTTTTGCATTGCATTTCTCACATTGTTGTCTTCTGCTCCTTGAAGGCGCATTCTTGTATTTGATTTGACATGATCCATGAATTGATCAGTAGAGAAATCTAATTTGCCTAATGTGCATAGTTTTTCTTTGACTAGATTATCAGGAACTTTCCATTTGTAAGTAAAGAAATTGCTATCCATCAAATTCACTAAACGATTGAATGCTTCTTTATTGTAATTGAATTTTGCTTCAGTTTTTATCTTTTCGATTAATGTGCCCTGAGCTAAAGTGAATCTTGAATCACGAGTGATGTCTGCTTGGATTTTACGTTTTGCGCGATCATAAGGTAATTCATCTTCTTTATTGAGACGTTTAATAATATGGTAACCTATATTAGTTTCAACGGGACTTGAATAATCTCCATTCGCTTTTAAAGCATGTGCAGCATCTTCAAAATTTTGTTCGTATTGATTGATTGCAAAATATCCGATATTTCCACCTTGATGAGAAGAGGTTTTATCATCGCTATGTAGTCGGGCGAATTCTTCAAAACTATTGCCTGCTTTTATTAATGTGTAAAGTGAGTCAGCTTTTCTTTTTGCAAGTTCATCAGGATATCCTTTTATTTTTTTCTTGATTAAGATATGAGCTGCTTCAATTTTTCTTCGCGCTGGTCTCTCTTTTTCTAATTTTAAAATATGATAACCTAGTCTTGATCTCACTGGTGCAGAATATGAAAAGCTCCCTTGTTCTGAAATAGCATAAGCAGCATTTTCCAAAGCGTAGAAACCATCTGGCATCATCGCACTAAACCAACCTAAAATTCCACCAGTACGAGCTGAGTTAACATCATTAGAATATGTTTTAGCCGCTTCACTAAAAGCCATTCCACTTTTTATTTTCTGATAAATGTCATTAATTTGATTAAATGCCTTTAATGTATCAGCAGGAGTAGGATTGTTATTGAGAGAGATTAAAATGTGGCTTAATAAAAGGTCTTTCTTTTGTCTTTCATAAACTTCTCTAGCCAATCTATCTGTGACTTCTTTATCGTTTAAATAATTGGAGGTCAATTGTTGACGATATCCTTCTAATTCTTTGATTAATGCTGGTACTGTATCGAGACGCATATCTCGAGCAGCTTGTACTTTTAATTTGAATTTTGTATAAAGATTGAGGTAATCCTCTAGAGATTTTTTACTAAAATCTGCGTCTTTACCATTGTTTTTATTGTAGATATACTCGAACTCTGAAACGTGTATAGGATTTCCAGCTACCTTGAACAATACAGGATCTGAAGATTGGCCAATGAGGAAATTTGGCAATACAAATAGTAGAGTTATAAACTTAGCTAAATTCATTTTACTTATTGGATTTAAATGCGTAAAGTTAATGACTAATATCCCTTTTGTAGAAAGGAATTACAAATTAGTTTAATGTATTTAACTACTTATTGACAATATTGTGCCAAAAGTGAAATTTAAGACTTATATTTTAATAAAATCTAATGGAAAATAAAGCTTAATTCTATATTTTTAGATCTAAACTAGCTCTTTTCTGAGTCTTGCAACCGGAATATTGAGCTGTTCGCGGTATTTTGCAATAGTTCGTCTTGCGATATTATAGCCTTTACGCATCAACATTTCTTTTAGCTTTTCATCGCTAAATGGTTTCTTTTTACTTTCTGTACCGATTAGTTCAGAAAGGATTTTTTTCACCTCTAATGTTGATACTTCATCGCCTTCTTCATTTTGAAGTGATTCAGAGAAAAATTCTTTAATTCTTTTTGTGCCAAACTCAGTTTGTACGTATTTACTATTTGCCACTCGAGAAACAGTAGAAATATCAAGACTAGTGATCTCAGAAATGTCTTTCAAAATCATTGGTTTTAATTTTTTCTGATCTCCAGTAAAGAAGTATTCTTGTTGATATTGCATAATAGCGTACATTGTTCTATACAATGTATCTTGGCGTTGCTTTATAGCGTCGATAAACCATTTAGCGCCTTCTATTTTTTGTTTTATAAAAAGGATAGCTTCTTTTTCTTTTCTGCCATTTGATCCATTTTTTTTATGGTCATTGTAGGATCTCAACATGTCGAGATATTGATCATTGATCCGAAGGTCTGGTGCATTGCGTGAATTTAGAGAAAGCTCTAATTCACCATCGCGATTTAACACGGTGAAATCAGGCACAATAAACTGACCAGATCCGGAGCTTCCATGACTTGGATCCACGTAGCCAGAAGAAGGCTTAGGATTTAGCTTTAAGATCTCATCTATAGCAACTTTCAACTGTGGTTCAGTTAGGCCAAGTGCCCGCTGCAATCTAACGTAGTGTTTTTTAGTGAATTCTTCAAAATATTTTTCTAAAATGAGCTCAGAAAGTTTGTACACTTTCATCTGCATTTTTTTAACCTCAGGTTTTTGTTTTAGTCGGATCTGAATGATGAGACATTCTCTTAAATTTCTCGCTCCTACACCTGGTGGATCAAAGGCTTGAATTTTTGTAAGAATACTGTTGATTTCTCGTTCGTTGGTATCTAAATTTTGAGAAAAAACGAGATCATCGATGATGGCATTTGGCTCTCGCCGTAGATAGCCATCATCGTCAATACTCCCGATGATCTGCAGAGCAATCTTATATTGATCTTCGCTCTTTAAATTCAGCAGACCGATCTGTTTTTCAAGGTGATCGTGAAACGTGTTTTCTATTGCAATCGGTATCGTTTTATTTTCTTCTGCATCTCCATTATAGTCATCAGCTTTGTAACGGTAGGATGCAGTATCGTCATCCATATATTGATTCAGATAATCCTCAAAATCGGTTTGTCCGCTTTCATTGGAATGGATTGAATCCGTCTCTAAAAAATCGTCTTTCTCATAATCATCTTTTTCAAATTCTTCATCAATTTCGGCATCGTTTGAGCCATCATCAGTTTTTTCATAACTGTCAAAAACTTCTTCTTCATTATCACCTTCTTCTAATGCGGGATTAGCCTCAAGTTCTTCCTGGATTCTTTGGTCCAATACAGCAGTAGGGATCTGTAATAACTTCATAAGTTGAATTTGCTGTGGAGACAGCTTTTGAAGCATTTTTTGACTTAAACTCTGTTTTAACATACTTACTACACCTATATAATTATTGAAAACAAGATTTTGAAAAATTTAGTTTACTGCCATAGACAGCTTATCTTTACTTTTCAGGTACAAATATAGGTAAAACTATTTCATATTATAAAATATTTTAATATATAAATTTAAATTAATGAGCGCAAAAGATAAAATTGTAGGGATTCGGAACCAAATGAAGGCGAAATCAATAGATGCATATCTTGTCGGAACAGCAGATCCTCACCAAAGTGAATATCCACCTAGTTACTGGCAAACAAGGACTTGGATAAGTGGATTTACGGGTTCAGCAGGAACAGCAGTAATCACTCAAGAACATATAGGACTTTGGACAGATGTCCGCTATTTTCTTCAAGCAGAAACAGAATTGGCGGTATCTGGATTTACATTACATAAACTTTTGGTACAAACCCAAGCAGAGTATATTGATTGGTTGTGTTCAAATCTAAAATCAGGTCAGGTTGTGGGCTGTGATTTTCAATGCTTTTCCTTAGGCCAAATTGAACAGTTTGATCGACTTTTTAGCGAAAAAGGCATAATTCTAAAAGACTCAGGTGATCTTTTTGAAACAATTTGGAAAGATAGACCCAAACTCAGCGAAGCAGCAATTTATGAACATGAAGTAAAGTTTGCCGGTAAGTCAAGAAAGGAAAAGTTGAAAGAACTGCGACATGAAATGGAAAAGGCAGGGGCTGATTTTATTTTATTATCAGCTTTGGATGAAGTCGCTCATTTACTCAACCTTAGAGGGAAGGATGTCGAATGTAATCCAGTTTTTATAGGATATGTCGTAGTTGAGAAAAAAAATACAATTCTATTTATTAATTCAAAAAAAATTACACCTGAGCTAAAAATAATCTTAGAAAAAGACGGAATTAGTTTGATGCCTTATGAGAATATAAGTCAATACATTTCAAGCATTTCTAATAAAAAAATATGGATAGATCAAAGCACAATGAATGCTAAATTAGCTCTAGCTCTTCCAAAAAATTCTATGATTGCAAAACCAAGTGCTGTCATGTTGAGTAAAGCAGTGAAGAATGAAAAAGAATGCAAACACATCAGACAAGTCATGGCGAAAGATGGCGCTGCATTGGTGAAGGCTTTCATGTGGTTAGAAAATGAATTGAAGAGTGGCAAAAATCCAACAGAGTATGATCTCGCTCAAAAAATAGCATCATCTAGAGCAAGTATGCCACATTATGTAAGTGAAAGTTTTTTTGCTATAGTTGGATATCGTGGTAATGGAGCAATCATACATTACAGACCAGATGAAAAGACTTCATCAAAAATAAAACCAGAAGGAATTTTGTTAATCGATTCAGGTGGACAATATCTCGATGGGACAACAGACATTACTCGAACGATAGCATTAAGTGAAGTTAGTGACGACATTAAGTCACATTACACAGCAGTATTAAAAGGCCATATTGATGTTTGTAAATTAGTATTTCCAAAAGGGACAAAAGGAATTCAAATAGATGCATTTGCAAGACAACATCTCTGGAAGTTGGGATTAAATTATGGTCATGGTACAGGTCATGGAGTAGGTTTTTTCATGAATGTCCATGAGCCACCTCAAGGCATAGTTTCGGCATGGAATCAAAGAGGTAGTTCTGAGTTGTTACCTGGTATGTTGACCTCCAATGAACCAGGATTTTATAAAGAGGGAAGTCATGGTATACGTATAGAAAATTTGGTTTTGACCATAGCACATGCAAATGATTTTTTAGCATTTGAAAATGTTACATTGTTTCCAATTGATACAAAACTTATTGACAGAAAATCATTTGGTCCTGACTATCGAAAATGGTTGAACGACTATCACAAACGTTGTTATAAAAAAATATCACCAATGTTGGATGATGAGCAAAAACAATGGTTAAAAGAAAAATGCAGCGCTTATTAAACAGAATTAGACGATTTCGGCTACAACAAAAATACTTCCTGTTACAATAACTACATCACCATACGTTCGACTGCGCTGAGAAGCACTAAAGGCTGATTTTACGCTACTATAGGATTTTCCTTGTAGTCCTTTTTCTTTTGCTTTTAGCATTAGTTCATTTGCATCTAATGCGCGAGGTATTTTGGCTGCAACAAAATAGTATTTTGCATCTTTGGGAAGAAGATCTAGAATTTTATCAATGTTTTTGTCTTTAACAAATCCAAGGATGATGTGTAATTTTGTATAAGACAAGGATTTAATTTGAAGTAGTAACATTTGAATCCCATCTTCATTGTGTGCACTCTCTGCAAAACTGGGACGAGACGTTTTCAATTTTTGCCATCTGCCGATGATGTTTGCATTTTTAGTTACATTTTCTAAACCATTTTTAATGGCTTTTTTTGAGAGTTTAAAATTGCATTTATTATTTAAAACGTAAGTGGCGGCAAGTGCTGTAAGGTAATTTTCAATTTGATAAATACCTTTTAAATCGGGAGAGAAGGAAAAGTTTAAGAGTGGATCTATTGATTCTACTTCTAATTTCGAATGGAGGTCCAATTTTTTCTTTTCGGAAAAGCATACAAGATCATTTGCATAATAAATCATTGCATTTTCTTGCTTTGCTTTTACGTTAAAAATAGGCATTAGTTCTTTTTGATTTCTTCCTATTAAAACGGGAACATTTTTTTTAATAATACCAGCTTTTTCAGTTGCGATTTTATCCAATGTATCACCAAGTAAATCGCTGTGATCAAAACTGATATTTGTGATTACACTTAAAAGAGGAACAATGACATTCGTAGAATCAAGTCGACCACCTAATCCAGTTTCAATTACTGCTATATCTATTTTTTCTTTTTTGAAATATAAAAACGCTAAGGCAACAGTCAATTCAAAAAAAGATGGATTTATTTTTTCAATAATGAGTCGATTCGCATTCAGGAAATCTATAATAAATTCTTCAGTAATATACTTACCATTAATTTTGATTCGCTCTTGAAAAATTCTATAATGTGGTGATGTGTATAGACCTATCTTCATTCCTTTTTCTTGCAATACAGATGCGATCATATGTGAGACTGAACCTTTACCATTAGTCCCTGCTACATGGATGCATTGAATATGCATTTGAGGATTGCCGATCGCATCTAAAAGTGCAATGGTATTGTGTAAATCTTTTCGATAAGCAGCGGCTCCTTGTCGGTGAAACATGGGCAATTGCGCATACATATAATCCATTGCTTCTCCATATGTTGATATCATATTCATCTTTAGTTACGAATCATTTTTATAGTTCTAGAATGAGATTTATTATTAGTAAGTTTTATAAAATAAATACCAGAAGGTAAATCCAAATTTATCAGGTTAAAAGAATTGAATTCTATTTTTTTTGAAAAAATTTGTTGACCTGAAATGTTATAGATTTCAATTTGAAAACCATTAGTATTGAAAACTATTTGGTTCACTTCATCAAATGAGTAATTGCTAAAATCATCTAAAGAAGTGCATTCTTTTATTTGAATTTCTTTTGATAAATTGATCGAACAATCCCTCATATTTTCTTTAGTAAGTAACTGCACTTTTAGATTTTTAATTCCTATACTTGAACTGTTGACCATGCATTGATTTGATCCACTTTGGATTTGGATAGAGTCGTTATCTGAAGTCCAATTATATGCAGTGCAAGGAAGAAACTGCACTTGAAATTGTTGAGGTTTTGATTTACAAACTTCTGTATTTCCAGAGATATCCAAATTACTATTAGAAAATATTTGACAATTATTGCAGAAAGCATGAACCCCTTTTGATTCTCTTTCTTTTGCTTTATTTATACGAAAATTAGAACTATTTGAATGTCCAATAATTTCAAGATCTTCTTCTGTAAAATAACAATTAGGTTTTTCTTTTAAATAAAGTGATGAGATATTTACAAGATTCGTTCCAGTTGGAGTAATTTTTCCTTTTAATACATTTCCATACAAAAAATGATCAGATCCAAAGGTGCTAATGATACCAGAGTTATGAGGTATTTCATTTGCTATTAAGTTCATTCCATTTCCTGCACCAAGATTAATGTATATTCCATATTTTTCAGCCCGATTTCTAAAAAAAGTATTGTACGGTCCATTTGTACCGTGAGAATTATCTATAGAAATTTTATTACAAATATTTCCTTCAAATAAATTAGCATATACAAAGTTACCATGACAAACCAAATCACCTGCAAAATCAGAAGGATATAATGCTTCTTCCCAAAATGGATCAAAGGAAAAATTGAAAGAGATTACATTTCCATTTACTCCTGCTTGAAGCAAAACAGAATGTCTCAAATGTTCGTAAATATTATTAAAAATGAGATTGTTGCCAGAGGTATATTGTAACACAGTCCCATACGCTCTGCCCCCCCCTCCATATCCATACCCTCTTGTGAAATAAGAATCACTAATCGTATTGTAATTTGAATTTTCAATGACGACATGGGCAAAATTTGAATAGGTACTAGAAATACCTTTAACCCATGAATTTACTGTAAAACTAAAATATATGTTATGAGTTTGGGCACTGGTACTGTCTTTTCTAATTAAGGAAAGACATTCAATGCCAATGGCTTTCTTAGGAAAAATTCGGTGATATCGAGCTAGATTATTTAAGGTAAAATCCATACGCAAAGCGTCTTCAATAAAAATAGTATCATTTCGTATATTTTTAATCTGTAGAATTTGTCCAATACAATGATTCGCCCAATCAGAATAAATTCGACCAGCTTCATTTTCATATAATTTTATATAATCTCCAGCTTTTATTTTAGATTCATGATTAGCTCTAAAAAAGCGAACTCCTTTATTAGCAGTAGCTAGAAGAAAAGTTGAGGTAGTATCAACTTTTCCAGATGCAGAAATACAATGAGCGTTATTTTTTAAATTGAAAATTAAAGTTGTAGAATCAACGTGTTCACCACGAAGGATAACACTATCTTCTAAATATATGGGCGTAGACAAATAATATTTACCCTTAGGAAGATAAAGAATAGCTGCTTTTTTTGAAAAGGAATTTATTGCTGCTTGAAATGCTAGAGAACAATCCGTAATACCATCTGAAACAGCACCAAAGGAGAGTATAGATTTTTTAAGTTGTGGTTCATGTATTTTTGCACCAGAATTAGACCAATCAACCAATCGATCGTTAGGAATATTTTGACTTACTAAGCAGACTCGAACAAAAAAATGAAAAGCGAGCAAAATTATATACCTCATAATTTATAAAGCCAAAACACTTATTAAATTGAGGCTAATAAAACGGTAGCCTTATCAAACTCTTGTCGCAAAAAATATTGTTTAGCCATCTTGTGTAATTTACCAATAGTTCGTTCTTGAGCTGTTAATTTAGAGTATTCCTCAATTTTCATTGCTTCATTATGTGCTTCTTCAAGATTTGGCCAATATTTTAAACCAGCCAAATAACCGATATCATTAGCAGAAAGAATATCACTTTTACGAACATGTTCTGGTAGATTGGGATAGGTTACTACGGGTAATGTTTGGGTTTGTGGCATTGCAAAAACTGCATCACCACTAGCTCTTACATAAAAAGCACGTCCCATTCGTCCCATTAAATCAATTTTATGAGGGTCGATGCGTCCATTTTCATCCAAGACATCCTCTTCTAAATGGATACATTCGACATGACAAATAATCAAATGTCCAGCACCACCATTTTCACCTAAGGTAATGATTTCTTTTACTTTACACTCAAAGCTAACAGGAGATTCTTTTACCAATGGAGCGCTAACTATAGACGCTTTTGTCGGAGTTAATCCTGAAGCTTTAAATTCACTCATTTCATGTGGGAAGTCTACCGAGCAAAGCATCATTTGCCTTACAATCGAGTGGCTTACTACATTAATGACACATTCCATAGATTCTTGAATATTGTGTAATGTATCTTTTGTTGTATTTCCATCAACTCTTCGATTTGAAGAGAAAACTAAAATTGGAGGATTACTACTGAATGCATTAAAAAAACTATAAGGCGCAAGGTTTTGATTACCCTTGGAGTCAATAGTACTCACAAAGGCGATGGGTCTTGGGGCGATAGAGCCTAACATGATTTGGTGTAAATCAGCAACAGCAAGAAGGTTTGGGATAATTTTCTTTTTCATAATTGAATACCTTCGGTAAAATTAGTGCAAACTTGAATTTATTTTACTTTGCAAATCTTGATAAACATATTAATTTTATAATAATTTAAACTGGCGTTATTGTGAGTCTATTACATATTAATTTTTCATTCAATTATCAATGCATGATGCTTGATTCAAGATTTTAAAGCATATTTGTGGAATGAATACAAGTTATTTCGACGAAATCATAGAAAGTGCAGAATTTATAAAGGAAAGAATGTCTATTCATCCAGAAATCGCCATCATTTTAGGGACTGGTCTCGGCAATTTGGTAGAACAGATTCAAATACACAAAGAAATAAGTTATAAACTGATTCCGCATTTTGTTCCTACAACAGTAGAAAGTCACAGTGGCAAAATTATTTTGGCAAGTTGGGCAGGAATGGAAATTTTAATTTTATCAGGAAGATTACATTATTATGAAGGATATTCTCCGCAACAAATTACGTTCCCAATCAGAGTGTTAAAAGAACTTGGAATTAAAAAATTAATTCTAACCAATGCAAGTGGTACTGTTAATCCTAACTATTCAGCAGGAGATATTGTATTTATAAATGATCATATTAATTTTCATCCAGAGAATCCGTTACGCGGATTGTACGATCCAAGGCTAGGAGATCGGTTTCCAGATATGTCTGATGTGTATGATAAATCTTTACTCAATGTTGCAGCACAATGCTGCAAAGAATTAAATATAAAATACAATTCGGGTGTTTATTTTGGATTGCAGGGCCCTAGTCTTGAGACTCCAGCTGAGTATCGTATGATTCGATTATTGGGTGCCGATATTGTAGGAATGTCCACAGTACCCGAAGTTATTGTAGCACACAATTGTGGTTTGAAAATAATAGCAGCATCAATAGTATCAAACTCTTCACCAGAAACAGGCCTACAAGAAAAAACGACAATACAATCTGTCATCAAAGTAATTCAAAATTCATCTCTTTCACTTTTCAATGTTTTTGAAAAATTAATACAAAAAATATGACCAATTGGATCGACAAATATGGTGAACTCCTAGCCAATTATTGTTTATATCTCAAAGAAGGCGAACAAGTTTATGTGCGTTCTACAACATTAGCGGAACCATTGATAAAATCATTTTATAAAGAAGCTATCTTGCGTGGAGCAATAGTAATTGTAGATCTTTCATTTGAGCACCAAGAAGAAATTTTGCAAACGTATGGCAATGATTCACAATTGAAATATGTTAATAAAAATAGTATCGACCTCATCAAGACCTGTGATGCATATATTTTAATTCGAGCACCATATTTGATGAATACGAATTTAAGTACTACCAAAGAAAAAAACGAAATACGAGTACAGGCAAATGCTGAATTTCAGAAAATATATTTTGAACGATTAGGTAATAAAAGTTTAAAGCGAAGTTTATGTCAATTTCCAACAGAGTTTGCTGCGAAGCAAGCCGGAATGAATTTAGAAGAATATAGTTCGTTTATTCAAAATGCTTGCTTTTTACATTTTGAAAAACCTGAAGAGAAATGGCTTGAAGTCAGTCGTTTTCAACAAGGAATTGTGGATTATTTAAATCGTTCAAAAAAAATGATTTATCGTCACCCACAATTTGAAATTTCTTTTGATGTTACTGGAAGAACTTGGATCAATTCAGATGGTAAATCAAATATGCCATCAGGAGAAGTTTTTACTAGTCCAATTGAAGATAGTGTCGAAGGAGAAATTTATTTTGATATGCCAACATTTCAATTGTCGAAAGATGTACAGGGTATACGACTCAAAGTTGAAAAAGGAAATATCGTTTCATACAGCGCCGAAATAGGTCAAGAAGTATTAGATCAAATATTTAGTATTCCTGGGACTAGGCGATTTGGCGAAGTAGCGATTGGTACCAATATGAATATTCAACGCGCAACAAAAAATATATTGTTTGATGAAAAAATAGGAGGAACAGTTCACATGGCAATAGGGCAATCTTATCTTCAATGTGGGGGCAAAAACGAATCATCAATTCATTGGGATCTGATCACCAATATGAAAAATGGTGGAGAAATTTTTGCCGATGGTCTCTGTATTTATCGCAATGGAGAGTTTCTTATTTAATTTAATTTCTATTAATGAGAATAGCGATCAATGCAAGATTTTTAATTCGAAATCAACTTGAAGGGATAGGCTGGTATAGTGCAGAAGTACTACGAAGAATTGTGCAACTCATGCCAGAACATCAGTTTTTATTTTTATTTGATCGACCCTATTCTGAGGAATTTATATATGGAGAAAATGTTGAAGCAAAAGTTGTTTTTCCTCCTGCAAGACATGCCGTATTATGGTATCTCTGGTATGAGAAAAGAATTCCAAAAATTTTAAAAGAATGGAAAGCAGATCTATTTTTTAGTCCAGATGGATATTGTAGTTTAAGCACAGATGTACCTCAATATTTAGTGATGCATGATTTGGCGTATTTGCATTATCCAGAACATATTACGTTGGCAGCAAGAAAGTATTTGATGCATTTCGTCCCAAAATATATAAGAAAAGCAAAGCATATTTTTGCTGTTTCTAAAGCAACTAAACTTGATATTCTTCAACATTATCCAATTGAAGAGGGGAAAGTAAGTGTGGCATATAATGGTTGTAAAAGTTATTTCAAGCCTTTATCAGAAAAAGAAAAAGAAGAAATTAGGAAGGAATATTCTGAAGGGCGAGAGTATTTTCTTTTTGTCGGTGCATTGCACCCAAGAAAAAATGTTGCTAATTTAATATATGCATTTACTAGTTATAAACAAAAAAGACCATCACAAAAAAAATTACTCATTGTAGGAAGAAAGGCTTGGAATACGGAAGATATTGATCTCGCATATCAGCGATCGGATTCAAAAAAAGATATTCACTTTATCCCTTATGTTGATTCTCAAGTGCTAGCTAAAATTACTGGATCGGCATATTGTGCGGTTTGTCCAAGTTTCTTAGAAGGTTTTGGAGTACCAGCTTTAGAAGCTTTGTATTGCGATATTCCATTAATCGTGTCAGAGCGATTTTCTTTGCCAGAAGTAGCGGGACCAGGATCACTCAAAGTGAATCCAAACAGTATTGATTCCATTGCAGAAGCAATATTACAGATGGATTTAGACCAAAATATAATAGATCGTATCAAGCTAGGACAAACACATAGAGCACAATTTAATTGGGATCAAACGGCTAAGAAGATAGTGGATATTTTCTATACAGCGCAATAGATTAAAATTGCACTTTATACTTAAAGCATATTATATAGAATTATAACAATTGAAACAAGTTAGAGTTAGCTAAGGTTTTAATTAAAGTAAAGGCGAAGAAATTTGCTATACACAGAGAAATAATATTGAACGATTTTCTTAAAAAAGAGTTAGTTTTAGGATATATCTGTAAAAAACTACACAATATTTTTTTGAAATGAAGGACTTTTCAGCTGTAATGAACGCACACCCAAGTTATTTAGAGAATTTATATCAGTCTTATTTGGAAAATCCAGCTTCAGTAGATGAAAGTTGGAAAGCTTTTTTTATGGGCTTTGATTTGGCTAGAAGCAATTCAAGTAGTGAAAACGGACATAAGGAAGTATCAACAATTCAATTTAGTTCAAAAGAGCTTTCGGTAGCAGCATTAATAGATGCATATCGCCATAGAGGGCATTTGTTATCAGACACCAATCCTATACGTAAACGGAGAGATCGAAAACCACATTTACAGTTACAAGATTTTGGTTTAACAGAGCAAGATTTGTCGCAAAAATTTCAAGCAGGGGAATTGATTGGTAAAGCACAATCGAGCCTTAAAGAAATACTAGATCATTTACAAAAAATTTATTGCCAAACGATAGGTTTTGAATATTCTCATATTGAAGACAATGAAAAAAGACATTGGTTAAGAGATAAAATTGAAAAAAATTTTCAACAAAGAAAATTTGACATCGCAAAGAAAAAACGCATATTAGAAAAGCTAAATGACGCAGTTATTTTTGAAAAATTTTTGCATACAAAATATGTTGGACAAAAAAGATTTTCACTTGAAGGAGGCGAATCAACAATTGCTGCATTAGATGCGATAATAAATTTGGGCTCAGAACACCAAGTAGAAGAATGCGTGATCGGTATGGCGCATCGCGGAAGACTTAATGTACTTGCCAATATCATGGGCAAAACGTATGAACAAATATTCAATGAGTTCGAAGGAAATGCAGTACCAGAATTGAGTTTTGGTTCTGGTGATGTGAAATATCATTTAGGCTATGCTTCACAAGTAGCTACACGCAGTGGTAAAAATGTGCATCTTAAACTTGCACCAAATCCCTCACATTTAGAAGCAGTGGATCCAGTAGTAGAAGGATTGGCAAGAGCAAAGGCAGATATTTTATATAAATCAGATTACGATAAAATATTACCAATACTGATACATGGCGATGCAGCTGTTGTAGGACAAGGTGTCGTGTATGAAGTCGTACAAATGTCACAACTAAAAGGCTACTATACAGGAGGAACTTTTCACTTTGTTATCAATAATCAAATCGGATTTACCACAGATTTTGATGATGCTCGTTCATCCAATTATTGTACTGCTGCAGCTAGTGCTATTCAAGCACCAGTGTTTCATGTCAATGGTGATGATCCAGAAGCAGTGGTATATGCCGTCGAATTAGCTTTGGAATACCGCCAACATTTCAATAGCGATGTATTCGTTGATATGGTTTGTTATAGAAGACATGGTCATAATGAAGGCGATGATCCAAAATTCACACAGCCTGAAATGTATGATATTATCAGCAGTCATCCGAATGTGCGCGAAATATATATAAAGACGTTGACAGATCGTGGAGATGTAGATCAATCATTGGCTGCTGAAATGGAAAAATCATTTTGGAATGTTTTGCAAGAGAGATTGGATCTAGTAAAGCAAAAGCCTTTAGCTTATACATACCAAGAGCCAGAATTGGCTTGGAAAACCTTAAAGAAAGTTGTAACAAAAGAAGATTTTGTTTCAAGTCCAAAGACAGGTATTTCCATTGAGGAAATAAAGAATTTAATAGAAAATATTACAGCAGTTCCTCCAGATTTTCATGTTTTGCCTAAAGTTAATCGTCTACTGAAATCTTGGAATGATTTAATCCAAAACAAACAAATGGATTGGGCTCTTGCAGAGCTATTGGCATATGCAAGTATTTTAAAGGAAGGTAAAAATGTCCGTATGAGTGGTCAAGATGTGAAGCGTGGTACATTCTCACATCGGCATGCAGTTTTGTTTGATGAAAAGAATAATCAAGAATACAATCGACTAAGTAAACTATCAGAAAATCAAGGGCAATTTTTTATATACAACTCCTTATTGTCTGAGTTTGCAGTATTGGGATTTGAATATGGATATTCTATTGCGACTCCAAATCATTTGGTAATTTGGGAAGCGCAGTTTGGTGATTTTGCCAATGGAGCACAAGTGATTTTTGATCAGTTTTTTACAGCTGCGGAAAGTAAATGGAATCGAATGAGTGGAATCGTTATGTTGTTGCCTCATGGTTATGATGGTCAAGGGCCAGAACATTCATCTGCAAGATTGGAGCGATATCTACAAGCGTGCGCAGAGAAAAATATTGTCATTGCAAATGTCACCACACCAGCCAATTTTTTTCACATCATCAGAAGACAGTTGGCGTGGAATTTTAGAAAGCCACTCATTATCATGTCTCCGAAATCTTTATTGCGACATCCAAAATGTATTTCACCATTAGATCAATTTACAACAGATAATTCTTTTCAAGAAATTCTAATTAATGCATCTGACGAAAAGAAATCAAATCGAATTTTATTCTGTTCAGGACAGGTATATTATGATTTATTACAGCGAAAAGAAGATCAAAAAATAGTAGATTGTACTATCGTAAGATTGGAACAATTATATCCATTCCCAGAAAATCAAATAGCAGAAATCATTAAGAAAAATCCTAAAGCAAAAAAAGCATGGGTCCAAGAAGAACCATTGAACATGGGAGCAGCAGGATATATCAAGGCGAGATGGAATTATGATCCTTTAACATTTGTCACAAGACCAGCATCTGCTTCACCAGCAGTAGGATTTAAGAAGGTTCACGACAAACAGTTGATCGAATTGATGGATCAAGCATTTGGCTTTTAATCTATGGAAAAAATAATTCTATACTGTTGTTTTTATTTCAGTATAACTTTTATTTTTTCTCAAGAAAATCCGCTCTTATTTCAAGCTGAATACCATACAGGATCCATTGTTCCAAATTATCGAGATTATCCCAATACAGGACTTTTGAATCGACTTACGTTTAATGTATTGCAGCTTAATGAAAATGAAAATCAAGACTGGAAGATTTATTTTAAACATCCGGAGACAGGTGTAAAATTTAATGTAGGAAGCTTTGGCAATCAGCGATTGAATGGTTATGAATTTTCATTTGCTCCTTATGTAGGATTTCATACCTCACAGAATAAAATGAAATCTTGGGATTTTATTTTTGGATTAGGACTGGCTTATCATACAAAATATTTTAAAGAAAAAATTCCTTCAAGTCTTGCATTGGGCTCTCCCTTAAACATGTCATTTCACATTGCACTATACAAGCATTTATTGATCAGAAAAAACTGGGCGCTTCTAGCAGGAGGATCATATTTACACAGTTCAAATGCTCATGTACAGTT
Source organism: Saprospiraceae bacterium (assembly GCA_016722295.1). Taxonomy (GTDB): domain Bacteria; phylum Bacteroidota; class Bacteroidia; order Chitinophagales; family Saprospiraceae; genus Vicinibacter. Next base: position 142,239 of record JADKGL010000026.1, on the reverse strand, counting down.
GCCAAATTTTGGATTAAATTCTGCTGCATTTTCTCTAGCCTTCAGACAATCTAAAAAACCAATTCAAATCATAACAAATATCAATAAACAAAATTATAGTAATGATCCTCGCAAAATTTATTTTGTGCAGCTGACAACTGGTGTTGGTGTTCATGAATTGGGTTCAACCAGTAGGCCGATAGGAGGAGATAAAAAATTAATTTATTCCACCAGTGTTAGTGGCGGTATTCAATGGAGAAAAGCATTTAAACTGCGCACAGGATTTGCTTATCGATATTATACTAGCTATCATGATTATATCGTGGACAATAACATTTCAGAATTAAAAGACAATGTCAATCAACAGTCAAGTCATATTCATTTTTTGTTGGGATTTGAATTTTTATTTGGACACTTTGGAGCAGATATCGAAGGAGGGCTTGGACTTTACAGACCATTTTTCAAAGTTTACTCAAAAGAATATGAGAACTATCCAGGATTTGCTTATTGGCTGAAAAAATTATTTCCATCGCATTTATCAGTTAACTATTATTTGATACATCCCAATAAATTTCCGAGACAAAATTTTTTTATTGGAGCAAATGTCAGCGCGAACTTTGGTCAAGCAGATTTTGCTGAGTTTGTGATTGGGGGGAGTTATAGATTAAGGTAATTAGTTAACAGATAATAGATAAAAGTAAAAAGTTGGAAGGGCAAAGTGTATTTATCCTAGTAATCCCAAAAATCTTGTTCTGACAAATTTTGTGGAAAATAGTTGTCCTTCACCATTATCCGTTCACCATTAGTCATTCACTATTCACTAACACAAACAGGTCCTTCCCCAACACAATCAAAAATGATTCTGTCTTCACTAAAATACTCAGGAAATTCCAATTTCATATGATCTAGAATTTCATTAGCTCTTGATAAAGGATAAAGCATATGAATATTTGGTCCTGCATCAATAGTAAAACAAACTGGAAGCCCATGTTCTGATCGCAATTTTCTAATGAAATGAACCAAGCGAATAGAATCACCTTCAAGCAAAACATAACCTGGATTGGAACTCATCATTAGTCCATGTAATGTGAGGGCTTCTTCTTCTGAGATTTCGACGAATGTATTCCAATCTCCAGTTTTTAATGCTTGTAATAATTTAATTAGATTTTGATTAGCTTGAACAATTCGTGAAGCTCGATAATGGTGTTGATTCATTAATTCGTGGCCTGCTGAAGACGAGACAGATTTTTCGTTGCGATTGACTAGAAAGATTGCATCTTGAATTTGTAGAAAATAAGGATGAATTTCTTTTGACCAATCAATAGCAAAAGCATTTGAAGAATTGGCGATAGAAGTGTTTTGTCCCCAAATACTTCCTTTGGGGTAAATAGATCTTGAAGCTGATCCACTGCCTATACGAGCATACTCTGAGGCTAGAGTATTGAATTCACAAAGACTAAATTTTTTCTTACTATTTTGCTCAACAAGGCTAGTAAGACAAAGAGCAAGAGCACTCATCGATGAAGCAGACGAAGCGATACCAGCAGAATGAGGAAATGTGTTTTTTGAATAAATTTCGAAAGAATAATCATGTAGCCAAGGTTCAATTTTTGAAATTTTTTCAAGTAAAAGAAAACTTTTTTTTCCAAAACTGTCGTTTCGAATTCCGTCAAAGAAAAATTTATTTTCTGAATCTTGGTTTTTCGGTTTAGCAATGAGGGTAGTTATAGATTTACTTTTATCCAAGGTAAAAGAGAAAGAAGGATTCATAGGTATTTGATTTTCCTCTTTGCCCCAATATTTTACAATTGCAATATTTGAAGGACTTTGCCAACTTATTTTAAATTCTTCCATTACAAATCTTTTTTAATATCAAAATCCTCTAGGACAGCATCCATCACAGGATCAGCACCTGGACGATATTGGTCTTTTAAATCGTAACCAAACCGTTTGCTGAGTTGGTTCCAATAGAAAGCAGAGAAGCCTCCTTTTAATTCCTTCACTACATTATAAAAAGATTGATCTAAATGTTTTTCAATCATTTTCGTTAAGATTAAACCTTGCGTTCTGGTTAAGTTTTTTAGAGGATCTTCAAATTCATCTTCCAATCTTTTAGACAAATTTTTTATTACCTTTTTTTTCTCTTTTTCAGATTTACCTTCAGTTTCGATCATAAGTTGATTGTACAGTCGAATGGCTTGAACTGCATAAGGATATACAACAGCAGCATGCCTTCGATATTTAAGATATCGATCGCGATCATCCGAGTAATCAAATTCCATTGGTGCAGTAACTACAGCTTTCTCAAGATCAGCGATGATCAAGGTATCACCATCTTTAACTAGGACAGTCACTGGCTGACCATCGATCACAGTGCGATATTCTTTATACTCTACTTGAGCTGAAAGAGTACAATGAATAAGGGAAAAGAAAATAATCAGATATCGCATCAAAGTAAGATAACGTTACAATTCGTTTTTAATTTTTTGGATGATACTTATTCATATATTTTTGATACAAATCCTTTTGGTGATTATTGAGATCGATTTCTCTACCTTGGATAAATGCTGAAGTAACTCGATTGGTTTTCATATCAAGGGCGTCACCTTCGCTGATAAAAAGCGTAGCGTCTTTGTATACTTCGATCGTTCCTATATTTTTTTGACCGAAAATTTTAGCAATATTTCCAGTTATGGAAGCGATTGCTTTTTCTTTGTCTAAACCAAAAGCGACCATTTGACCTGCTTGGAAAGCTAAATTTCGCTGTTGCCAAAAACCATTTAATTTTAAACCAAATAAGATCCCTGCATCGTTCAATAATTTTGGAGTCTTAAAATTAATATCGATATCGTCATCTTCTCTTTGAGGAAGATTGTGTGTTTCGCTTAGTAAGACTGGAACATTGTGCTCTTTTAAAAATGAAGTAATCCGCCAACTATCTTCACCATCCACAATAACTGGAGTAAGATTATATTCTTTTGCAAATAAAACGGCAGCGATGATTGCTTTGGAGAGAGAAGCATGGATCATTAATTTCTTAGTTCCATTGAACACGCCAAGCATTGCCTCGTAGCGTAGATTTTTTTCAGATGTAGGAGGATTCTTTGAATAAGCATACGCTTCATCAAAAAAAAGTTTGATTCTGTCTATTTCTTTAACATATTTTTCATTGACACTTGAAGCTGCAGGCTCTGCCCACCATCCATTGAATCGGTATGGAGAAGGCCAGTTTAAATGGATCGCACAATCTGTGCAAATAGATGCATCTTCCCAATTCCATGCGTCGAGTTGTACCAATGAAGATTGACCCGAAATAATGCCACCGCGAGGAGCAACCTCCGCGAGTAAGACGCCATTGGAGCGCAGCGTAGCTTGAACCCTTGAATCGGTATTATATGCTATGATAGATCGAATGTTAGCGTTCATTGCGCCAATTTCGGATTCATCTATAGTGGCTTTTACTTGTTCTATTTCATTGAGGCCTAAATTAGTATTTGCAGCGATAAATCCTGGATAAATTTCTTTTCCAGTAGCGTTTATTTTTCTTGCATTGGCTGCAATTTTTTGAGGCTCATTTCCTACATAAGTTATTTTACCTTTTTCAAATTGAATAATGCCATTTTGAATAAGTTCACCATTTCCGACATGGATAGTTCCTCCGACAATGGCTATGATATCGGTTTGTGGATTTGCTGGTGTAGTTTGTCCTGTCATCCAACTGCTATTGAAAAAGACCAACAAATTTAAAAGGGTATATTTTATAATATGATTCATTTTTTTCTTTTTGAAAATGTACAAATTGTTAGATTAATGTGCATGATTTTCTTCTCCTTCTTCTCCTTCGGTATCGCAATGATAGAATCGTTTTGGAGGTGAAGAGAAAGGCATTGTTCGCTCTCCGTCTTTTTTCAAACTAATCAATTTTTGAATAATTCGATTGCGTTCATTTTTTACTTCTTCGCGCAATGTGAGATCATGCTTTCGATCAAAAAATTTAATTCCATCTACAAAGGTCATATCTGCACTAGCATATACAGAGAGAGGATGATCATTCCACAATACCAGATCTGCATCTTTTCCCACTTTGATTGAACCAACGCGATCATCGATGTGTAATAATTTAGCAGGATTCAGTGTTACGAATTTTAAGGCTTCTGTTTCTGGCACATTGCCATACATGATTGCTTTTCCCGCTTCTTGGTTCAATCTTCGCGCCATTTCTGCATCATCAGAATTATATGCTGTCACTATTTTTTGATCGTGTAAGATGGCACCATTGTAAGGGATCGCATCGTATACCTCATATTTGTAGGCCCACCAGTCTGAAAACGAAGAAGCACCAGCTCCATGATTTCTCATCTTATCGGCGACTTTAAATCCTTCTAAGATATGAGTAAATGTGTTGACTTTAAAATTGAATTTATCTGCAAGATGCATGAGCATGTTAATCTCTGATTGGACATAAGAGTGACAAGTGATAAAGCGAGTTTTATTCATAATCTCAACTAATGCATCGAGCTCTAAATCTTTTCGAACTTTATTTCCTTCAAGTTTTCTTTTGGATTCATAATCTTTCGCGCGAGTAAATGCATCGAGGAAAACTTGTTCCACTCCCATTCGCGAATCCGGATAGCGATTGCCTTGATTTCCTCCAGAACGCTTTACGTTTTCACCAAGTGCAAATTTTATGAAGCCATCGTGTGGCGTCATTTTCATTTCTTCTGGTGCATATCCCCATCTCAATTTTATCAAAGTGGTTTGACCACCTATTGGATTGCAAGATCCATGAAGTAGATGTGAAGTAGTAACTCCTCCAGCTAATTGGCGATAGATATTTACATCTTCTGAATTCACCACATCACCGATTCTTACTTCTGCGGTATTAGATTGTGTGCACTCATTGACTCCTCTTGAAATCGCAATGTGCGAATGTTCATCAATTATTCCCGGAGTTAAGTGTTTGTTTGTTCCATCGATTTGGATAGCATCAGTAGCAGTAATATTTTTACCTATTGATACGATTTTTCCATTGCGAATGAGTACATCTGTATTTTCTTGGATGCCATTTTCTTCGCAAGTCCACACCTTAGTATTTTTGATCAAATAATTTTCTTGCTTTGGTTTTTCTGTGTAACCGTATGCCATGAAAGGATAAGTGATTTTTCCGATTTCATTTTGTTTTGTAGAACTGCTGTCTTTTTTTGCAGCGGTTGTACTACTCAGGTCTTTTATTTTTACAAATTGTATAGGAGCCCACGAACCATTTTCAAGAGTTGCATTTCCAAAAAATCCATTTTGTGTTTTTGTTGTGTAAAAAAGAACAACCCCGTTTTCAGATTTTTGTAATTTTCCAGAAAATGATTTTTCTCCAAGACTTGCTTTTATAGTTACTTTAGAAGAATCGGCACTAGTTATTTTTGTTTCTCCAGATTCGGAGATTTCGACAGTATATTTTTTATCTTGAAAATCGAGATTATAAATTCCAGCATGAGCTTTGGTTTCGGTTTTGCCATAAGAGTAAGATACGCCTTTGATCCAATTTTCTTTAATCGAAGTTTTATCGTCAAACAATGGTCCATTGGTAATGATCAGATTTGCCCATTTATTTGCTTTTAATGTGCCTAGTTCTTCTGATAAACCCAAGAATTCTGCAGGACCTAAAGTAATCGCATAAAGTGCTTTGTTTGGACTTAGACCGTACTGAATCGCTTTTCGTATTTGTGTTAAAAACTCTTTGCGCTCTTTTAATCCTGATGAAGTAAAAACAAAAGGAATATTATTTTTTTCTAGTAATCCAGCATTTGCTGGTGCCATTTCCCAGTGTTTGAGATCTGCTAGATCGATTTGGATTGCATTGTAAGGATCTTCGACATCATAAGCTGTAGGAAACTTCAATGGAACGATCAATTTTGCATTGGTTTGTTTGATTTCGGGCAATCTTTGATATTCATTTCCAGATGTTTTAATAATATAATTTTTTGAAAATTCTTTGCCTAATTTATTGATTCTTAAAATATCTAATTTGTCATTGGCAATAAAGATTTGTGGTAAATTTTGAATGCGATTCCATTCTTGTAATGAAAAATTTACTTCCTTAGGCTGTATAGCCGTCATGTAATGCATTCCATCATAATAACATTGTCTGAGTAAAGCGATCACGCCCATGAGAGAGCCTGGATACTCTTGAGAGGAAAGACCTTTTTGTAAACTCATGACATGGCTCACTTCGTCGCGCAACAACATCATATGCTCATTTTGGTCTCCTAAAAATACTGCACAAGAAGTACCTCGAGAGATCCCATCGGGATAATGTGTATTGACCGCACCAAAACCGGCTTCTCTCCATTTTTCAGCTTCTTCCGATTTTGTAGTAAAAAGTTGACTTGATTTGATCTCAGGTCTGAGTGCTTCATTCCAAGAATAAGCGCCGTCTTTACCGCTCAACATTGGGTTTGTGGAGTTTGCTTTTTTGGGCTCAGGAATGCCGTATTCTGCCAAAGGGTCGATAAAAGAAGGGTACACATGCGCACCAGCTAGATCTTTGACTATGGCTCCTTTAGGAATCTCTATTGCACTAGCAACTTGTATGATGCGTCCATCTTTGATGAGGATACTTCCTCTGAACTCTTCAGACTGTGGATCTGAATGAATGATGCCATTCGTCAAAAGGATCAATTGCCTTTCAGGATCGCGAATATCATTGACTGGAAATGTAATCTGAGCGACAGACCGAATACAGAAGATCGAACATATTATAAAAAAATACTTACTCATCCCTATTTTTTCTATTTCGCCTCAAAATAGGGAATTCTATGTAATTGGTAGATGGAAATTAATTTGAAACTAGAATTGAAGATTTTATTATTGAAAAAAATTATCGATATTTAAAACTATAATGTTACTTTAACTCATAACGCAAAACAATAGGTCTGAATTATTCTCACATTTATTTTCAATGAACAAGTCTTTAAATTTAAAGATCAGTTTTAGTAAGATTTAATTTATTTTTAAATCGGTGAATAGATTTTTATTCCACCGAATCTTGAATAAATATTTGTCAAATTTAAGTCTGTCGCTAACTTAAGGGACAACCGTAAAACAAAAGCCACCTCGTTCGTAAAATCTTGTTTTTGGATTTGATAAGACCCAATGATTGTATAAAGAATCTTTTGCACTTTCTAAAATATCAATATTTCCATCTTTCCCTGAATTCATATCTACTATTACATAATATCCATAGTTTCTACATTTCCCTGGAAAATCCTGCTCATTAAAATTTGGTCCTATTGCACATTTTTGCGACAAGAAAAAATTACCTGTCCTTTTAGGAATAAATTTGTAAGTTAATGAAAAACTATCATTTTCAAATGTATAATTACAATCTATGCCACTAACCCCTAACGTAGTCGAAATATATTCTTTACATTTTGTATCTAAAATGAGTTTAAAATATTTGGAAAGAATTGTATTGGCTCCACCAATTGTATCTAAGAACTGGATGTAAGTATTAGGAAACCAATTGATATTTATCATGTCATATTTTCTATCTGTTCGAATTTCGTGAACATGCCGATCAAATTTTGAAAATAATGTAATGGTATCACCAATATGATATTGTCGTTGATAAGGAATAATTTCAGCAGGAACATTAAATGTATCTGGACATTCGTCGGGATCAATACAACCATCACAACTTACAATAGATATGAAAATGAGTATTAATTTTAATAAGAATATTTTTTTCATGTTATTTATTGTAATATATTAGTTAGATTAATTTATTATTCAATATTTATTTTCATTTATAGGACCATAGATAGCTTTGTGGTCAGCAAGGAATTTTTAGAATATTCATTTGTCTAGGATTTTCAAAACATTAGATTACAAATATAGCATAAATTTATTTGTTATTGTAAGGTTTATATGCTTTTTTTACATAGAAATCCTTAAGGGATTGAATCTTTATAGAAAATTTAATCCACTTGGAAATTATTCGACCCCGATGGGGTTCTATGTTATTGCCATGTTTATATTGCTATAATTATTGGAGTCCTTCAGATTCTAATAATTATGTAGGGTTAGTTAATTTTTAATGATTTTTTTATTCACTTTGTTGCCATTATTTAATTCAATCTGAATAATATATATACCTGAACTTAGATCTGAAACATCAAAAAAGTATTCATTACTAGGTGTATTTATTTTTGTTGATAAGATTTTATTTCCATTTGATGAAAATAGTGCCAAAGCTTGTATTTTCGTCTCTTCATCTTTAGTTATAATAATTATCTCATTTTTAGCAGGATTGGGATAGATAGATAATTTTTTTAAAGGATTTAAATTTCTGTTTTCCAAAAGAATATCAAAATTATCTAATAATACGAATGTTTTAAAATATGGATTATTCTTTGAAGTGTATTCATGCTTAGTATATACACTTCCAACGACAGCAATTTTTCCATTTTCCAAGATCTTTATTTTATTTGGAACAGAATTATTATAGTTGTAAATTTTTTCATTTTGAAAGGTCAACGCTGAATCAAGCTTTGCTATTCTGAATGCTCTTAGAGGATCTGTGTTTAGATTTTTATAAAGAATTGCAAATTCTGTTTCATTTATTGGCGTAATATCGACAATAGAATTTGTTATTTGCACCTTTCTAACAATGCCAATCAGTGGATTTAATTCATAAATATATTGTTTCCAATTATTAGCTACGTATTCATCTCCAATTAGCAAAAATAAATCTCCACTTTTATTTACAATTTTTTTAAAAGACGATTTAATAGGAAATTTATATTCTGAAATAATATTTCCATCTGAATTAAATTTTAATATTAAAAGACTTTCAAAAGTGGAGTCTGAACCAAAAACAAAGAAACTCTGGTCTTTTTCAGCGCATAAAATATTTCCATATTGAGACAAATTTTTATATTGGTATACTTTTTTTTGAAATGAAATATTGTTTTTATTCAACCACCGAAATTCTATTTGTTTTCGATATTTATCATTCGATATCGTCACAGAGTAATTTTTATTCGTAAAAGAATTTATTATTTCTTGATCTTCACAATTTAAATCATTTATCGTGTGGAATTCAATATTTGGATTGATATTAGAAAACATATTCACACTAATGGCTTCAACTTGTTTTGAGTGTATAGCAAAGTTACTGTTGTCGCATGTTACAATGCCTTTATTAATTGAGTAAGGTATAATAATTTCCTCAGTATCGAGCAAATGCATGTTATATGCTGGAATAACTCCATAAGCACCTCCTCCATTCGTGAATTGCTGCTCTTTTAAAATATTCAAATTGGCATCTAATAGGAAAAGCCTACTTCCATAAGTATATTCTCCTTCAATAGGAGTACCTGAATATGGTGGGTCAAATTTAAAACTTGTGCCAAGAACGACTATTTTATCTTTATAAGAAATAATTTCGGTGCCAACAATGGCTGTATCATTATTGTACAGTATGACATACTTTTCTTGAGCATTCAGATTTATTAAAATAAGCTCTAAAAGCAGAATTAAAAAAATGTATTTTTTGATTATCATTTATACTTTTAAACGAAAAGTAAAGAGTTTTAATATACTAAATAAGATTTAAAGGGCAAGAAAGAAGTGAAGAAATTTAGTATATTCATATGTCTAGGATTTTCAAAACATTAGATTACAAATATAGCATAAATTTATTTGTCATTGCAGGGTTTATGTGCTTTTTTTTACAAAGAAATCCTGAAGGTATTGAATCTTTATAGAAAATTTAATCCACATGCAAATTATGCGAACCCGATGGGGTCGTATGTTTGTGCCTTGTTTATATTGCTATAATTATTGGAATCCTTCGGATTCTATTTCTAATAGAAAATAAAATAAATCTCAGAGTAATTTTACTATTTATTCTGAACAGATACTATCGCTTATCTCCTTATGATTGCTTCGATCTGTGATTCATAATTTTCGATCAATTTATTCATGATCTTATCTATTTCTTCAGAATTTAAGCTTTTTTCAAGGCTTTCGAAAGTGAAATTGAGTGCATAAGATTTTTTGCCTTCTCCCAATTTTTTTTCATCTTCGAATACATCGAACACATTTACATCGACGAGGTTTTTTCCACAAGATTTTGATGCAATTTGTTTTAATGAATCAAAGCTCACTGATTTAGGAATCACTACAGCAAGATCCCTGCGGATTACTGGAAATTTTGTAAACTCTTCGAACTTTTTAAGCTTTGAATTGATTCTGGCATTGATAATTTCTAAATCAAATTCAGCAAACCAAACAGCCTTTTTCAGATCGAATGCTTTGAGCACGCTGGGATGCACTGCACCACATTGTGCGATTATTTTTTGGCCTTGTGTCCAAGATAATCCATAGCTGTATGTGTTTTGATTTTCGATTTCAATTACTTTTAATTTCTCAAACTTTAGTTCAGAAAAAATTGACTCTACATAACTTTTTATCGTGTGAAAATCCGATGATTGATCTTTTGTATTCGTCCAATGATTGGCTTGTGTCAAACCAGTCAACCAGATTCCCATTTTAGTAGATTCAGAAATCATTTCATTGTTTCTTGTAAACTCCTTTCCTATTTCAAATAGCTTGAGATCTGTATTTTGTCGATTGGTATTGTACTGTATAGCCTCTAATCCGCCGAGTAGAATACTTGGCTTCATGATGTCGAGGTGACTATTCGAAGTATTGTGTATGTAGATGAGATTTTCTTCTTTCCACAAGTTTGATTGGATACATTGTTTTGAAGAAGAAAGCGATAAACTTACGATTTCATTACATCCTTTCGCTACAAGTGATTGACTTATTTTTTTTCGCAAACTGTATATCGAAGAAACCGATTTTGGCATTGCAAAATTGAATTTTTCTGGAAGAGGAATATGGTCCAAACCATAAACTCGAGAGATTTCTTCTACAACATCTGCAAAGCGCGTAACATCAGGTTTATTCGTTGGCACAAAAACGGTGAATCGATCGTCTTGATGATCGATGACTTTCATGTCTAAAGCCAACAACACTTCTTTTAACGTCTCACGATTGATATTCAGTCCACTTAGTTTTTTTACATCTTCAACCTGTACTTCGATCTGACATGGATCTATGGATTGAGGATAAAAATCATAAAGTTTTGATGCTTGTGTCGCACCGCAGATTTCTTCCAACAAAGCAGCTGCTCTTTCGAGTGCTTTTATACAACTATTTGGATCAGATCCTTTTTCAAAACTTCTAGCAGCTTGAGATCTGATATTGTGTTTTGTACTCGATTTGCGCACTGTACTCGCTTGAAAATGGGCAGATTCTAGAAAAATAGTTTTTGTAGTCTCACTTACTCCAGAATCCAATCCACCAAGCACTCCAGCTATACATAATGGCGCACCATTTGTATCACAAATCATAAGGTCTTCAGCTCTCAACTTTCGCTCTACATGGTCTAAGGTCGTAAATGGAGTTCCTTCTGCCAAGGTCTGAACGACAAATCCTTTTCCATTGACTTTGTCTAAATCAAAAGCATGTAATGGTTGACCCATCTCATACATGATAAGATTCGTTATATCGACGACATTGTTGATTGGTTTTTGATCCATAGCGATCAATTTCTTTTGAAGCCAATCAGGAGATGGACCTATATTGATATTGGTAAAACAAACACCAGTGTATCGAGGACATTTGACACTGTTTTTGATTTCAATATTTACTTGAATGTTGTCAGAAGAATTTAAGCTTTTGGAGCTACCGTAATGAAATTCTAATTGCTTGTTTTCATGCACTCTATACCATGCGGCTAGATCCTTGGCTACACCGATATGGTTCGTGGCATCTGCACGATTTGGAGTGAGACCAATCTCGAAAACAAGGTCAGATTCCAACTGCAATGCTTTCGCTCCAGAGATACCAATCGGGGTCAAAGGATCTAAGACTCGAATTCCAGAGTGATCGTGGCCTAAACCCAATTCGTCATCGGCGCAGATCATTCCTTGGGACTCTTCACCACGGATTTTACCTTTCTTAATCACAAAAGGCTCTCCAACTGTAGGATAAAGTTTGGCTCCTTCTGTTGCGACGAGTACTTTTTGGCCTTGAGCGACATTAGGCGCACCACAAACGATTTGTAAGAGGGACTCAGAGCCTATGTTCACTTTGGTGAGACTGAGTTTATCGGCATTTGGATGTTTTGCACATTCGACCACTTCACCTACGACGATACCTTTCAATCCACCTTGAATGGCATCGACGGATTCCATTCCCTCCACTTCAAGACCTAATGAAGAAAGGATCTCGGAGACTTTTTCTGCTGGATCTGTGATATCAATAAATTCTTTGAGCCAATTGTATGAAATGCGCATATAGTTTAGTTTGGAGGCGCAAAGCTAAGGAAATTTAGGGTTAAAATAAAGTTAAGGTAGATGAAGCATTAATCTTTGAATAAAAGTGCGGGTCCAAGCTATAAAAGAAAAAAATATGAAAAACAAGATTTTAATTTCGATGATCCTTATGTTAGGATTTGCATTTCAAATTGATGCACAAAGAGAATTTAGAGGACAATGCCAAAGAGGAAGTATACAGAAACAACGCATCCGCGAAGGAGTAAAAAGTGGTGATTTGACAAGGCCAGAAATAAGGCAATTGGCAAAACAAAACAGAAGATTTGAAATGGCTAAGCGTCACGCTGCTGCAGATGGAAAAATCACAAAAGCTGAAAAACGCCAATTAAAGCAGATGAAGAAACATCAGAATGCTGCGATATATCGTCAGAAACACGATAGAGAAAGGAGAAATTTTTAATTCATTTAAAATACTCATAGAAAATCCTGTAGTTATACTGCAGGATTTTTTTTATTTAGGACATGTTTGAAAAATATTTGATCTTACTCAAGAAGTATCTTGGTCTTTTTCAACAGTATAGTAATATAAATTCGTTAAGAGAGCCTTGAATTGATTTGTATTGTTGTGCATGCCCTAAAATTTTTTTTTTCATTTCTTTACTAAAAACGATGAATTTAATCATCAAATTTAATACTAAAAGATGGTTAAATTCATCAATCTATTCATAAAATGATGACTAGGTTCGTCAATTTCATCATAAAATGATGATTATAAACATCAATTTTTAAAATGATGAATGAATTAATCAGTATTGTATATAAAAGCTTGATTTAGAGCTCTATTCAAATTTGTATACAAATCCAACCAAAGACTGAAAAGTTCTTAAAGACTTACAGATATACGAATCTAAAATAAGCCCCAAAATTGCCAAAAAATTGCATGATTTTAGAAATAATGCCAAAATTAGCCTCGTTTTCAAGCAATTATGAAAAATATTTTTCAAAAAAGTTTGTGAATCTGAAGAATGCAATTACATTTGCGTCCGCTTTAGAGAAAAGTGGCCGAATAATCGGTTTTTAAACAAAATTAAATCTGGAAAAGTGAATACATTAAGTTACAGAACCAGTCACGCAAAGCCTGAGGAAGTTAAAAGAAAATGGCACCTCATCGATGCTGAAGGACAAGTTGTAGGGCGTATGTGCTCTCAAATCGCTCATATTTTGAGAGGTAAGAACAAAGTTGATTTTACACCTCATGTGGATAATGGAGATTATGTGATCGTCATCAATGCTGAAAAAATCCGTTTTACAGGCAAGAAAATGACTCAAAAGATCTACTCTACATATAGTGGATATCCAGGAGGTCAAAAATCTGCAACTCCAAAAGAAGTATTGGCAAAGACACCTACACGCGTAGTTGAGGTGGCAGTTCGCAAGATGCTTCCAAAGAATAAATTGGGAGATGCGATGATTAAAAAATTATTTGCTTATGCTGGACCGGAGCATTACCATGCTGCGCAGAAGCCAGAAGTATTAACAATTAAATCATAATCCATGGAATTAATCAATGCGGTAGGCAGAAGAAAAGCAGCTGTAGCTCGCGTATACTTCAAGAAAACAGAAGATAAAAAAGGAATAAAAATAAATGGAAGAGATCTCCATGAATATTTTCCAATAAAAGATATCGCTCAAAGAGTCATGGATCCATTGACTACAGTGGAGAAAGCTGATGAATTTGGCATCCATATCACAGTAGCAGGAGGTGGTCTTAAAGGACAAGCTGAAGCGATCAGAATGGCTATTTCAAGAGCATTGGTAAAAATTGATGCAGATCATAGAAAGCCATTGAAAGAGAAGCATTATCTTACAAGAGATGCAAGAGAAGTCGAGCGTAAGAAATTCGGTAAAAGAAAAGCGAGAAAATCTTCTCAGTTCAGTAAACGTTAATTTTTTAATACAGAACTTAATCAAGAAATTATCATGCAAAAGCCAACATATAATCAATTATTGGATGCAGGTGTACACTTCGGTCACCTTAAGAAAAAATGGAATCCAAAGATGCGTCCTTATATCTTTAAGGAACACAAAGGAGTGCATTTGATCGATTTGAATCGTACATCAGAGTGCTTGGATAGAGCAGCACTAGCGTTAAAGCAAATTGCAAAATCAGGAAAGAAAATCATGTTTGTTGCAACTAAAAAACAAGCAAGAGTTATCGTAGCTGAAGCTGCAAAAAGTATCAATATGCCATTTGTGACAGACAGATGGTTGGGAGGAATGATGACCAACTTTACTACGATCAGAAGATCAGTAAAGAAAATGAATAATATCGATAGAATGCTTTCTGATGGCAATGTGACGAACATTACAAAGAAAGAAAGATTGACACTTTCTCGTGAAAAAGGAAAGATGGAAAGAGTATTGAGCGGGGTTGCTAATCTTAATAGATTGCCTTCAGCAATATTTGTAATCGATATCTTACATGAGCATTTAGCAATCGAAGAAGCTGAAAAATTAGGTATCAGAACCTTTGCAATGGTCGATACGAATTCAGATCCGAACAAAGTAGATTTTCCAATTCCTGCCAATGACGATTCTTCAAAGTCTATTGCTTTAGTTACTGAGTATATCGTACAAGCAATCAAAGAAGGTCTTGCAGAAAGAAGTGAAGAAGTAAAAGATGCAGAATAATCTTTTGCCCAATAAATAAACATATTTCAAAAAAAAATTAAATATTATAATCATGAGCATTACTTTATCCGCTAGTGATGTAAAAAACTTGCGAGACATAACAGGCGCAGGTATGATGGATTGTAAAGCCGCTTTAACAGAAGCTGAAGGCGACATCCAAAAAGCAATTGAAATCCTTCGTAAAAAAGGAATGAAACTGTCAGAAAAAAGAGCTGACAGAGAAGCAAAAGAAGGAGCAGTTATCGCAATGGTAAATGATTCCAAAACAAAAGGAGTAGTTGTAAAACTTTCAAGCGAAACGGATTTTGTGTCAAAGAATGAAGAATTCATCAATGTTACAAAAAAGATCGCAGGAATCGCATTAAATAGCTTTCCAGCAAATCTTGAATCATTGTTGGCTGAAAAATTTGAAGGCAACACAACTATAGGCGAAAAAGTAACAGACCTTGTTGCCGCGATAGGAGAAAAAATCGAAGTGAAGTCTTATGAAAGATTGGAAGCTCCACAAGTAGAGTATTATATCCACATGGGAAATAAAGCTGGAGTTTTAATCGGATTGAATAAAACAGGCGATAATCTTTCAGATGCAGGAAAAGATGTTGCTATGCAAGTGGCAGCAATGAAGCCAATCGCTTTGGATAAAAGTGATGTAGACTCTTCTTTAGTAGAAAAAGAAATCGAGATCGGTAAAGAACAAGCACGTGGTGAAGGAAAACCAGAAGCAATGTTAGAGAAAATTGCCCTTGGAAAATTAGAGAAATTCTATAAAGAAAACACATTGTTGAATCAACAATTTGTGAAAGATGGTAGCTTATCCATAGCAGCCTATTTAAAGTCGATAGACAAAGATCTGACCGTCACAGCATTCAAACATGTGATGCTCGGATAATAAAATAATGAAAAAAGCGAATGGTGAAAATCATTCGCTTTTTTTTTGCAATTCAAACTCATAACGAATCACAAACTTAAAAACTATGTCATTGCATTATAAAAGAATCTTGTTGAAGCTTAGCGGCGAATCTCTAATGGGGAAACAACAGTTTGGTATCGATCCCGAAATGTTAAAATATTATGCAAGCCAAATTAAAACGGCTACATTGCAAGGTGTTCAAGTGGCTGTAGTCATCGGCGGAGGAAATATATTCCGAGGATTGGATGACCACAATAGCGGTGTGGAAAAAGTGCAAGGTGACTACATGGGAATGTTGGCGACTTGTATCAATGGAATGGCCTTATTAAGTGCATTAGAAACTGCAGGAGTATACACACGATTGATTTCTGCAATCGAGATGAGACAAATAGCAGAACCTTATATCAGACGTCGCGCCATTCGACATTTAGAAAAGGGAAGAGTTGTGATTTTTTCAGCAGGAACTGGCAACCCATACTTTACAACCGATTCAGCGGCAGCACTTCGCTCTAGCGAAATTGGAGCAGATGTCATACTCAAAGGAACTAGAGTAGACGGTATTTACGATTCTGATCCAGAAAAAAATCCGAATGCAATTAAATACGAGCATATTTCTTACTCAGAAGCGATTTCAAAAAATCTAAAAGTAATGGATATGACAGCATTCACGATGTGTCAAGAAAATAAAATGCCCATCATCGTATTTGATATCAATGTGGCGGATAATCTGAAACACATTATTGAAGGAGAGAAAGTGGGAACTTTGGTTAGTTAATAGATAATAGTTAATAGTGAAAAGTTGAAAGTAGTTAATAGTGAAAAGTGGAAAGTTGAAAGTGAAAAGAAGTTGAAAGTGAATTAACTTACTACTTACCACTTTCTACTTATTACTAATTTAAAAATAAATGAAAATAATAGTAGGAATATCAGGCAGTAGTGGATCATTGTACGCACAAGATTTAATTCAGAAACTGAGTTCAAAGCCTGCTATTCAATTAGCACTAGTAATGAGTGATAATGCGAAGAAAAACTGGGAAATCGAAATAGGAAACACAAGCTATGAGCAATACAAAGAGATCACCTATTCAAAGCGAGATTTCATGGCGCCCTTTGCTTCTGGTTCTGCTCAATGGGATGCAATGGTGGTTTGTCCATGTAGTGCTGGATTTATGGGAAGAGTCGCTTCAGGCGTATCTGATGATCTGATGACACGTACAGCAGATGTCATGTTGAAGGAGAGAAAAAAGTTGATTTTGGTTTTAAGAGAGACACCATTACATTTGATTCATATTGAGAATATGCGAAAAATAACTTTAGCAGGTGGGATCTTGTGTCCTGCAACACCTTCATTTTATTCTCAACCAAAAACGATTCAAGAAGTGATCGCAACTGTTACGAATCGAGTGATAGATCTGCTAGGAGTTTCTCATGAAAGTTATCGTTGGGGTTCATAAAAAGAACCGAAATAAAAAAGGCCCAGATTTCTCTGAGCCTTCCAAAAATATAAATTTTGATTTTATTTCTTAATTGAAATTATAGAGTAATCTAAATTATCATTTGCTGTAACAAAAAGATCGTTTACTTTAACAGCAAAATATTTTGTACCTTGATTAACAAGAAATACTAAATCTTTCACCATTAAGATATCATTATTTGGTGAGTCTGCACCAAGATCGTAAGCCGCTTTAATATCTTCGGCAAAAAGCACAGAATCAAATTTAAACGTGTTTGGAGAAGTTCTGATATTAGAACCATTTCTTTCTAAGAATCTCATCAACCAAGTATTATTAGTAGTTGATTGAACACCATAATCTTCAAGTTGAGCAGCTGTACTTCCTTTTGCGACAGTAACGCCGTTGATTAGATCTACGCTACCTAAATATCCAGCTGGAGAAGAAGTATTATATACTTTTAAGTTGCTAACAGTAGAGACACTAGTACCTAACGTATAAATATCGATTACTTCTGAATCTTTATTTCCTGCCGCATCAGTAAATCTGTATGTATACGTCACTGTATCTGGAAGACTTGAAGCTAGGATTTCAACTGCATAATTGCTTACTCCATCAATATCTGGAGCAAATAATAATACTGGATTTGATGCTGCTGTAGTTCCATTGATTTTCATTTTTGTAGGATCTAACGGTACATTGTCAGCCAATACTTCGAATGTTTTTAATTGTCCAGCTGTTCCTTTTGTAGCAGAAAGAACCACTTTGAAATATTCGTTTCTAGTTACGATGGCATCATCTGAAATATTGTTGTTTCCAGTAATAAAACTAACAACAGGACCTGTTAGTGTAGGATTATTATTCTCATCTTCAGGAGTACAAGATTGAATAGCAACTACTGCTATTGAAAGATAAAATAAATATGAAAGTAATTTTTTCATTGTTGTAATTTTTTATATAGGTTTAGAAAATTATTTTACTAAAGTTTTTAATTTTTTGATTACAAGCATCTCATCTCTCAACATATTTGGATTTGGTGTTAATGCTTTGAATTTTTCTTTTGTCAATTTCATATCCAAAGATGCTTCATCACTTGGCTTTAACTTTAATGTTTTTTGAACTGCGCCAAGAATTTTGTTTGTACCAAAATAGTACTTTGTATCAGTGAAAAGAATTTTACCTTTTTCTTTTGCTGTGTTTTTTTCAAAATGATTTGTATAAATCAAATTGTTGTCAGCAAAATAATATTTTGAAACTTTAGAACCCCAAGGAGAAGTTGTTTCTTTTTCTACTTTTTGTAATGCGCCTTCTGCATCATAAAACATTTTTACTGTTCCTTTTTCAGGAGACTTTAATGCTGCAGATTTCTCTGAGAAACTTGCATCAGCAGCTAACATACTTACCTTGCTATCGATGTCAGTAAGTTCTGTTGAAGAAGCGGTAGAAGCTGAAGCTTTCTTTGAACTACCACAAGAAGCGAAAAGCATTACACCAAGTAAGCTCGCTAAACAAATAGAACGAAATGTATACATTTTAATTGAATTTAAATTTTCACAAATTTCGTACTTGAGACGCAAATAGTCACTAATGGTTTGTATTCCTATTGCTAAAATATTGTTAAATCGGCAAAAAATGAGCTTTATAATTGCGTTTTAAGGATGTTTACATTAAAATCCTCTATTTTCTATTAAAAATAATTTCATTTTCTAGATGATTTACAAAGGATTATGTCCTTTCTTGTATCTTGCTAATCAATACAAAATCATATGAAAAAAGCTTTATTTTTTGTTCTTGTGTTCATTTGGATAGACAAAATAATAGCTCAAATCATCCGATTAGACTCTTCCGAATTGCCAATTGTGATCATTGACACAAGAGGCAAGACTATTGCCAATGATCCAAAGATTGAAGCACATATGAAGATTATATTTAATGTTCAAGGAAAGAAAAATTATAGCTCATCAAAAACTGCACATTATAATAATTTCATTGGTATTGAAATTCGAGGAAATAGCTCACAGTCTTATCCACAAAAGCAATTTGCTATAGAGCTTCGCGATAGTGTATCTAAGTCTGATATAGATTTTCCCTTGCTTGATCTACCTGAAGAGGAAGATTGGGTACTTTATGCACCGTATAACGATATTAGCTTGATGCGCAATGTACTGACTTATCATCTTTGGAATCAAATGGGACATTGGGGACCAAGAACTAAATTTTGTGAAGTCATATTGAATGGTGAATATCAAGGTATTTATATTTTGACAGAGTCTATTAAAAGAAATGCGGAGCGAATTGACATAGCAAAGTTAAATCCAGAAGATACCACAGGTCTAGAGATCACAGGTGGTTATATAATGAAAATTGACAAGAA
This sequence comes from Saprospiraceae bacterium, assembly GCA_016722295.1. Classification (GTDB taxonomy): domain Bacteria; phylum Bacteroidota; class Bacteroidia; order Chitinophagales; family Saprospiraceae; genus Vicinibacter. The sequence goes on along the minus strand of JADKGL010000026.1, from coordinate 122,490 downwards.
AAATAACCCAGCAGACAAGAGTTTTATTTCTGCAGTCAAGTCAACCAATAATCAGAATATCACATGGCTTTATCATTATCCAGAATCAGATGATATCAATGTGAAGCAACAAGATTATATAAAAAAATTTATTGATAGTTTTGAACTTGCATTATCTGGAGCAAGGTTCATGGATCCAAATCTTGGATTTAGAAAATATATAAGTACTGAATCATTTATAGATTATTTATTGATTAGCGAATTCACACGCAATGTGGATGCATACAAAGCGAGTAGTTTTTTACAAGGAGAAATTGGATAGCAATGGCACCAAAGGAAAACTTAAAAGCAGGACCAGTTTGGGATTATAATTTTGCATTAGGAAATGCTAGTTTTTGCTCAGGAGGATTGACTACTGGATGGATGTATGATGGTTGTATTCCTGCCACATTGCCCACACCAGAGATGTGGAGAAGATTGCTACAAGACAGTGTGATGGCCAATGAGATCAAATGTCGCTATAACTATCTGCGCAAAACCTATTTGGACACTGCCTACTTGAATCAATACATCAATCGCTATGCATTTGATACATTGAAAAATCCGATAACAAGACATTACAATAAATGGAAAATCATTGGTACTAATCCAGGAGGATTCAATGCATATATTGCGACATCATATCCTGATGAAATTTCAAGACTAAAAACATGGATGCAAAATAGGTTGATATGGATGGATCAGAATTTAAAAGGAGTATGTAGAGAAGCACTTCCTACAGAAGCAAAAATCAAAACGCCTCTTTCTTCTCTATGTCAACCGAATTATACACAAGCTGTCGAAAAATCACAAATTTTTAATCGAATGCCATACAATTATACAGGATTGGAAAAATAAATAGCATTCCAAAGATATCGTGAGATGGGTTTTACTAGAACTGAGATCTGCTATGGATTCAACACAGTTGATAGCAAGTAGAGCAGCTTTATTGCGCTTGGATCTTCGCATTGTGGATACCAATTTTTCAAGTACGGTATTATTTCCTAATGTCAATCCAAATTTATTTTACAAACTTGTCGTGCGATATGATTCCAATTATTTTATTCAATTTAAAAACAGAATAAAACTTCCACATACAGGAGAATTGGATTTAACTCTAGCAGGGAATATTATTAGTTTTACTTCGAAAACGGATCTTGCTTTTGCAAACAGTTTATTTCCACAAAAAGACCTAGTAGTTTGTCAAGATGAGCCATTGATTTATTTAGATCAAAACTTGAAAAACAATGGTTATTATAATTTGACATTAAAAGTAAAATCAAATGTTGAACACACAATACGAGATTCTGGAAGAATAGTAATCAAAACAGACAAAGCAGGAATTTATCCATTGGAGATAGAATACTATTGTGGTACAAATTATTTAAGTTCAAGTGTTGGAAAAGTCGTTGTTGCAGAAGAAATCAAAGGATCTATTGAAAGTACAAATAAGAGTAATTATTGTCTTCTCAAATTCATACCAAGTGCAGGAACAGGACCACTAACATACCAATGGAGTAATGGAAATACAAGCGATACAGCGAGTTATAGCAATGGAAACTATTCTCTCAAAGTCAGTGATATTTATGGTTGTTCAGAAGAATTCTCAGGTACATGTATTGTAGTAGATCAAGAAGATCTTCACAATAAAAAATTGTTAATGAATGGTACGATCATTCGAGACGAAATTATTTTTACTTCAGATGCAAAACAGAAAATAAAATCTATTTTGCTGTACAATAATTTAGGAAATTTAATTCTTGAACAGAAACATTTATCTCAAAAGAATATCAATGTAGCCCATTTGCCATCAGGTTTGTATTATCTGCAAATGGAGACAATTGATAAAAAGATTTCTGTTATGAAATTGGTGAAGGGAATGGATAATTAGTTAATGTGATAATTGGATAATGTGCAAATTTGCAAATTAGCATAATGTGCAAATGGCTAATTAAAAAGTTAATTGCTTAATTAAGAATGACTAATAGTTAATAGATAAAAACTAATAGATAATGGCTAAAGGTAATTTACTAAAAACTAACTACTAACCACTAACCACTAATTACTAACTACTACCATATATTTAAGGATTCAACTTAACAAAGCCAACCAAAACACCAAACTCATATAAGCCCAAAATATTGTAAACAAAACATGTACAATCGTTTCAAAAGTTTTGCCTTTCCACAATATTGGAGAATAAATAAAAATCTGTGTAAATAGACGAATCGTCCAAAATACAGCAAGTCCTAATGATATTTTTCTACCTAGTGAAGTTTCTATAAGTTCTGAAGCGGATGTAACACATAAAAGTCCAATCAGAAAGACTGTAAGTGCTATAAAAAAAGTATGAACAGTCATCATTTGTCGATTTATCAGACTTAAATGTTGAAGTTCACTTTTCCAGTTGAAGTAGCTTGGAAAAATGACATGAATCAATGATAAAACAATCAATAGAGTTCCGATAATTTGTATATGAATTTCCATTTATGGTTTACATGTAAAGATGGACATGAAAGGAGTGAATTTTTGTTCCTCAAAGTTTGTAAAACCTGCTTCTGTATAAGCATTTTTCCAAGTATCTTGTGAGAAAAAGTGAGTAAATCCTATAGTGAAAGCTATAAAATTTGGAAAGTCTCTTAGATGTTCTACCATAACTATATTAGCATTTTTCTTGCATACACGATGACACTCTTTCAAGAACTGAACTTTTTCAGAATGTGAGCGAATCTCATGGACCGCAGAAAGCAAAAAAATCATATCAACAGAGTTATCATCTAAAGGGATTTTATCTGTTTTTATTTGTTGGGTGTTGGGAAATACATGGCTCACTTTTCTTGCTCTTACGATCGCTGGTTCAGTATGTCGTTCCGCATTATAAAAGTCAAAAACTCTGAGTTCTGATTGTGGAAAAATATCTTTTAGGATAAAACTAGTTTCATCAAATCCTGCATTGATATTTAGGATTAAATTTTTTTCAGAATCTTGAAATTTGAATTTTTTTAGCCACTCAAAATTATAATATCCTGAAAAATCATAGACATAAGCTGAAACAATCAAAGGCATAAGAAGCCCATAGATAAATGCCGCTATAATAATCCAAAGAAATAAACTCGACCAATTGAAATACAGAAAACTTAAAACAATCAAGCCTAACGCAATTAAACCAAACACATAAAAATGTCTATTAAAACTAAGAATATTTAAGACGCCTTGAAATTTTCTCCTTTTTATTTCCATGACTCTATTCTTCCTTTTTTCCAGTAATAAGGTATATTTTTAATTTCAAATGCATTTGCCAAAACTATACCTTGTAGATTTAGTTTGTTTAAAAAATCAAATTCGTAATGAATTACCTTTATTGGATAAGGCTTCCAGTTTTCTCTAACTCCTTCGATAATTAACACTTCTTTGCTTTGCGCATTGTATGTAAAAGTAAAAGGTAATGGTCCTGCAAATCTTCGCGCATTTGCCCAGTCTAAAAATGGAGATTTTTGAGGCAAGGATAACTTCTTCAATAGATTTGTCTATAATAATTTTAAACTTTGATTGAAGTGATGAAATTTCTTTTTATCGTTTGTTTCAGTTTGAGTTATATCTGTGGTAGTATAACTGTAATGGGTAAATAGATTACCCATGAATTCCATTTTTTTTTTATTCGTTTCCGATTTAATAATATACAATCCGCGTAAATTTTTTCCCTGAATAGTATTGTATCTTACGAATATACGATAGCCAATAAGAAAGAAGTCATTTCCTAAAAACTTTGGGAAGGACTTAGGTCTTAGTTCTTTTGTTTGAACCATTGCAATAGCGATAAAAGCCCATTTATCTTGATAAGTATCTAGAGTTAAACATTCAGGTATCAGATGCTGGAGCTGTTCTTTTGGTACAGCAAAAGTCAATACAGTAGAACATTCAAAAAAGCTTTCAACCGCGAAAGGATGATTTTTTAAGAATGTAAGCATATCAAGTTTGTTTTAAATTTTTTTGATTGAAATAGTATTCGTTACAATATACGATGAATATAAAAATGAACGCAAATAGTATATTGAATCTACCCCATAATAGAAGATCTGGTACAACAAGAAATTCAATGATATTCATTGCCGCTATGATTGTAATCTGAGCAATAGCATTAAGACGAGAGTTTATTTTACTTATGATCCAAACAGCCATAAGGATTTCTAGAACACCAATGATTATTGTAAGGATTCTTGTGTGATCTGATCCTAGAATTCTGCCTACTATCTCTTGATGGCGTGGAACGAAATTTAATATCTTGCAATAAAGACCATTTATAATCCAAACACCTGCAATGCAGTATGTTAAAAAATTGGATATGGTTTTGTTTGTCATAGATTAGCTAGTTGTTGTCTAGGACACAATTCACTACCTGAAATAAACTTTAATTTCAAACAACTAATTTAATTCATAGTTCAATTTATTTAAGATTATATTTAGAAATAATTATTCTAAAGAAGTTTACTATTTCTATATTTGTGAGTGGTAGTACATAATAAGTATTCAGTAATTTATAAATAGAAAACCATGCAAACGAATAGCTTTTCTTCCTTAAAAGAATTTTATCCATTTTACTTAACAGAACATAAGAATGTTACCTCTAGAGTATTGCATTTTATCGGGACAGCTTTGGTTTTTATATTATTAATTGTAGGCATTGTTTTTCAAAAAACCAATCTTCTTTTGGCTATCCCATTAGTAGGTTATGGTTTTGCATGGGTTGGTCATTTCTTTTTTGAAAAGAACAAACCTGCTACGTTTAAACATCCTTTTTATAGTTTAGCTAGTGATTTTATACTGTTTTTTGATTTATTGACTGGAAAGCAAAAATTTAATTCGAATAGGCAATAGTGTTAAAATCCTTGCAGTTTATTACAATAAATTATATCTTTGATGGTATTATCGTAAAAATTAGAACAAGTATGGCACTTTATAAATTTGATATTGTTATAATATAAAACAGCAATTTATGTCAAGTATAGAATTGAAAACCAAAGTTTACAGAGAATTAGAATCTGCAGAAGATTACTTATTAGAGGAAATTAGTGTTGCTGTTGAGTCTAAGTCTGATGAAGTCATTAAAATTCCAGAACATTTTAAAGAAGCTCTTGATAAAAGTATTGCACAAATGGAATCAGGAATACGCTTTCAAATGTTGAAGTTGAAAAAGTATAAGGTTTACAAATAGTCTGGACTCCTGATGCTAAGTTACAACTTAATGAAATTCTTAAATATTGGGAACAAAGGATTCAAAAAGTTGTATAAAATCATTAAAAATGCTTGAAGTTTATCAAAATATCCAGAATCAGGTAAGATTTCTGAGAATAAAAAGTAAAAATTAAATAATAAAAGGCTACTATTTTTACTCTGAAAGGAAATTCCCTGCCTAGAGATCCAAATTTGTAGAATCGATTATTATTAAAAAAGTATAGTATATTGCTAGATATATTTATAAAGACAGAATAAAATGGCAAAAATAAATCCACACATCAACTTTAATGGCAATGCCGAAGAAGCATTTACTTTTTATAAATCTGTATTCGGTGGCGAGTTCGGAAAGATAATTCGATTTAAAGAAATAGCCAGTGAGGAATTTCCTGTTCCAGAAAATGAAGCTGACAAGCTTATGCATATTGCATTGCATTTTGGTCAGAATATATTGATGGCAAATGATGTCCCAGAATTTATGGGTCGCGTCAATGAGAATGAAAATCGAAGTAAAATTTACATCACAGCGGAAAGTAAAGAAGAAGCTTTTCATATCTTCAATGGATTGTCAGAAGGAGCTAATGTCGAAATGCCTCTTACAGAAAATCCAGGAGGATCCTATTTTGCAATGTTTCGAGATAAGTATGGGATTGAGTGGATGGTGAGTTTTGAGGCTAACTAATAATCCATGACACCCACATTTTTCCCTACCCAACTTGATTTTAGAAAATGGCTAGAAAAAAATCATGATTCTAAAACAGAACTTATTGTAGGATACTATAAAGTGAATTCTGGCAAAGCCTCAATGACTTGGTCAGAATCAGTGGATCAAGCTCTATGTTTTGGATGGATCGATAGTGTCAAGCACTCGATTGATGAAGATAGCTATCAGATTCGCTTTACACCAAGAAAAAAGTCTAGTATATGGAGTGCTGTGAATATCGATAAAGTAGAAAAGTTGATAGAACAAGGTTTAATGCATGAAGCTGGACTCAATAGCTACAAAAACAGAACTGAAGAAAAATCAAAAATTTATTCTTTTGAAAAAGAAGAAGTGAAGTTTTCGGCAGATTTGGAAAAATTATTCAAATCCAATAAAACAGCTTGGGAATACTTTCAATCTCTCGCCCCGACCTATAGAAAGGCTTCATCAAATTGGGTAATGTCAGCTAAACAAGAGCCAACAAGGTTAAAACGATTGAACGAACTTATTTCAGATAGTGCTCAAGGAACAAATCAATGGAAAGATAACAAATACAAAAAAAAATAAACATCTTTTATTTTGAACCATTATACAAAGGATGGAAAATAAAATATTGACTAAGGATCTTCGACAAGGGAGAAAATTACAAATCGCTGGTGGAGAATACCGCATTATTATATCAGGTGAAGAAACGAATGGTACTTTTGCTATAATTGAAATGTCAGTGCCATCAGGCGCTGGTCCTGTGCCACATGCACATCCAAATTTTGAAGAGACATTTTATGTCTTAGAAGGCGAATTAAATTTTCATTCAGAAATGGGAAGTTATCTGGCGAAGAAAGGCGCCACTGTTTCGATTCCAAAAGGTGGATTAATTCATCACTTCAAGAACAATACAGATCAAGCCGCTAGGTTATTGTGCACCGTAGTTCCTGCAGGATTAGATGATTTTTTTATTGAGGCATCTGAATTTATGGAAAGTGTAAAAATGAATCCTCAAGATAGTATAAATATAAAAGAAGCAATAGCCCATATTTCTATGAAATATGGACAAACTCTTTTGCCACCTGATTACTTTGAGCAATTACCTTCTATAAAAGAATAAAATTTTTAGACAAATTCAATTAACTATATTGTTAATAAAAAAATGTTTAACCAAGGTTGTTTTTAGGTTTTGCATTTTAAAAGAATTATCAAGACCTAAGTCATACTATACTATTATTAATTTATTTCGAAGGCAAAAAACTAGATACATTTTTATATATTTGTAACGTTATATTGATAATTATTAATCGATCATATTATGAAAATTACTCACATACTAAATTTATCACTTACTTTTTTTTTAAGTATCTTTTCAAAATTCGCAAATGGTCAAAATCCTGATTTAAAAAATTTTAATGGTTGGCAATTTCTTAAATGGAGTCTTACTAAAATTGAAACTGAAGATTTACTTCATAAAAAGAAAATAGAGTTCGATCCAGGATCTCCAAATCAAAAATCAGGACCAACTACAAAATTTGTTCATATAAACATGAAGACAACATTATTTTATAAAGAAAATCTATTATCTGATGTGCAGCAATATCAATATTTTAAGGTTGGAGAAAAATCAAAAGCTGATCAGGCTTTTACAAAATTAAAAAAATTATTAATTAAAGAATATGGAAAGCCTAAAGTTCAAAAATTTGATAAAAATGAAGGAAAATTGCATATTAGTTGGGAGTTGAAATTTACATTAGTGAATTTATATTTCTCAGGTAGTGACGAGATGCCAGCTGGTTTTGAAAGCTCAGCTTATGAAATATTTTTGCAAAGTACTCCAAGTAAAGAAAGTGGTATTTAGTAAAGAATGGTATCAATTGTTCTTGATGTTTTTGCTTTTTTCCACTTGCTGACAATCCCATATAGAAATTTAATTTTGATCATTATTTGCTCTATGTTGATAACAAACTTATTTTACACAATATTGCTATGATCTATTTTTTTTATTTCAATTGTGTATCTTCAAATCTTACAGTCAACAAAATACATTTCAACTTCTCCTTTGTTTTTGGCCATTACTTTTCCTCTAGGGGTGCAAGTAAAATCATCTTTGATAAGCTCATGTCGAACCGCTAATATTTATTTTGCCTGCTTCTCCGCTGCCCATTCGACTTGCTGTATTAACAGTATCTCCCCAGATATCATATGCATATTTTTCAGACCTACGATTCCAGCTACAACTGGTCCTGAATGAATGCCTATTCGGATTTGCAAAGGATCAAACCTAACCTTTCAGATGAATGCTGCTCTACAAATTTTTGGATTTCTAATCCTGCATTTACGACTGTTGTTGCATGTGAATCGGATGGAAAGGGTAAACCTCCTACACACATATAACTGTCACCTATTGTTTTGATTTTCTCAATATTTAATTTTGTAATTATATTGTCAAACGCTTTAAAAAATACATTCAGTTCTTCAACCAGTTCTGTAGCTGTCATGGTTTCAGAGATCTGAGTGAAATCTTTAAAATCAGTAAAGAGTACTGTAACCATATCAAAGTGCTTTGCATCTGCACTGCCCTTAGCTTTCAGTTCTTCTGCAACTTCATGAGGTAAAATGTTTAAAAGCAAACTATCTGAACGTTGCTTTTCAGCAGAAATTATAGAGTTTGCTTTTTTCTGTTGTTGGTTATTTCTCCAAAATAAAAATGCTATGATTCCAATAAATAATAAAGAAATAAGGCTAGAGTAAGTAATTAATTTTTGCTTTCTTAACTTTTCTTTTTCAGCTTCATCTTTCTTTTGTTGTTCTTTATCTCTTTGAGCATTCTTCTCGTTAAATTCTGATTCAAGAGTGGAGCCTTCCAGAGCAGAAGATACTTCTGTATGATGCATACTATCATTTAAACCCATCCACATCTTATATTCAACTAGTGCTTTCTTATCTTGACCAGTAGATTCGTAAAACATTGCTAAAAAACTTTTCTTACTTTTGCCGTTCTTATTACATTTACACTGTCAGCAATTTTTATAGCCTCAGAAAGATTTTTTTTTGCATTATCGAATCTTTTTAGACCTATATAAATTTCAGCGATATCAACTAATGTAGCCGCCTTCTGATATAGTTGCCCTCCTTTTACCGCAAGAGGGACTGCTTTTTTGAAATTTTGCAATGCCTCTTTCTTTTTATTCATTGCACTTAACCAGGTTCCGTAAACTGAATAGTAATAAAAGGGCTGATATGGAGTTGGGCTATAAATTATAGATTTTCCTTTGCGTATATATTCACCTGCTAATTTTAAATTTCCAGTATTTAAAAGGCAGCGGGCAGCAAATATCCAACCTATACTTACTTCAAAGCTATCTATCCTATTTTGAGAACTCTCTACAAAAGCTAGGAATGCCTTATCAAATTGTTGATTCATAAAGTATATATTTCCTAAAGTAAAGTACAAAGATCCTTGTTTATCCAAATTACCTGCTTTTTTAAAACACTCTATGGATTTAAATAAAGATTTGACACCAAGTTGATTTAGATTCATATTATAATATACAAAAAGTTGCCTTTCATAAAGGTCACCGAGAAAAATTATATTTCCCGAATTAGATTCAAGAAGGATACATGAATCAAACAAAATTAAGGCTTTTTTATAATCCTTATTTTCGTCGCAATAAATGGCTTTTAACTCTAGAAAAAATTTAAGTCTCTGCAAGTCACTTTTAACCCTTACTTCATTAATTGTACTGTCTAATAATCTAAGACTTAAATCTATAGAAAATGCATTTTCTGAAATTTTTAAGTCAAAAAAAGATATTTTTTCATTATCAGTTTTTAATGATTCATATTCGTTATATAAACTATCAAGATAATTATTTGAAATAACAGGAATTGGTATTTGAATTGCTTTTCTGTGATCTTATTTTCTGTGTGGAGTCACAAGAAAAAGAATTAACAAAGTAAGAAATAGGGTTATCAACTTGCTCATAAGTTTCAAATTTAATGATATTTAGGATTTTAGATCGAGGCGTCAAAGCATATCTGATAACTCTAAGGAAAATTGATCGAAACAGGTCTGAAGTGAGGGTATATTGTGTAAGTCTATGTGAGTCAAATTTCTGTAGGTTGATGGCATGATATTTTTTATTGTAAATATAGGAGTTTATATTTAGGTGTACAATAGTTTTATGAAAATATTTAAAGACTAATGTTTAGGATTGTGTTTAAATTACATTGATTTTGAATTACAAATTCTTAATGTATTGTATCGAAGTTTTAAAACTTCGACAATCGGTGAATGGGTAGAAATTTAATTTTGATCATTATTTGCTCTATGTTGATAACAAACTTATTTTACACAATACTACTATGTTCTATTTTTTTTATTTCAAATAGATATAATTTTGATAAAAAGGAGTAATCAAAAAGTTGTAGAAAAGCCTGTTGATGCTTTGACCATTATCAATAAAATAGATCAGAAAAGCAAAACGAACTTTGATCGGATAAAGTAAATCATGTTTTGGCTATGTTCTGTCATGAATTGGCTATCATTAAAAGCACTAAATGAATTATTTTGAAGAGCAAAGTAAAAATCATTTCTTATAAAACACGGTGAGAGTGCTGAATTTATTGATCTTTTGCCAGGGTTTGTATCGCGGTGGCAGAATTGCTAGGTGGCGAAATCAGAGGCGATAAACTTTCAACTTTAGGCAAAAATTATTGGTATATCACTCTTTTTCTAAACTGCATAATGGGCATCTTGTATATATGCTGAAATAGGATGTGCTATCTTCAATTCTTACCGTTCACAAAATACATTTCAACTTCTCCTTTGTTTTACTATTACTTTTCCTCTGGGGGTGCAAGTAAAATCATCTTTGATAAGCTCATATGTTGAACCGCTAATATTTATTTTGCCTGCTTCTCCGCTGCTTTCCATTCGACTTGCTGTATTAACAGTATCTCCCCAGATATCATATGCATATTTTTTCAGACCTACGATTCCAGCTACAACTGGTCCTGAATGAATGCCTATTCGGATTTGCAAAGGGATCAAACCCTTTTTTAACCTTTCAGATGAATGCTGCTCTACAAATTTTTGGATTTCTAATCCTGCATTTACGACTGTTGTTGCATGTGAATCGGATGGAAAGGGTAAACCTCCTACACACATATAACTGTCTCCTATTGTCTTGATTTTCTCAATATTTAATTTCGTAATTATATTATCAAACGCTTTAAAAAATACATTCAGTTCTTCAACCAGTTCTGTAGCTGTCATGGTTTCAGAGATCTGAGTGAAATCTTTAAAATCAGTAAAGAGTACTGTAACCATATCAAAGTGCTTTGCATCTGCACTGCCTTTAGCTTTCAGTTCTTCTGCAACTTCATGAGGTAAAATGTTTAAAAGCAAACTATCTGAACGTTGCTTTTCAGCAGAAATTATAGAGTTTGCTTTTTTCTGTTGTTGGTTATTTCTCCAAAATAAAAATGCTATGATTCCAATAAATAATAAAGAAATAAGGCTAGAGTAAGTAATTAATTTTTGCTTTCTTAACTTTTCTTTTTCAGCTTCATCTATCTTTTGTTGATCTTTATCTCTTTGAGCATTCTTCTCGTTAAATTCTGATTCAAGAGTGGAGCCTTCCAGAGCAGAAGATACTTCTTTATGATTCATACTATCATTCAATCCCATCCATATTTTATATTCAACCAGCGCTTTCTTATCTTGACCAGTAGATTCGTAATACTTTGCTAAGACTCTTTTTACTTTTACTTTCGTGCTTATAATATCTACACTCTCGACAATCTTTATAGCCTCCATAAGATTTATTTTTGCATTATCGAAATTTTTCAGGTCTATATAAATTTCAGCGATATCAGCTAATGTGTTCGCCTTTTGGTATAGTTGCCCTCCTTTTTACTGCAAGTGGGACTGCTATTTTGAAATTTCGCAATGCCTCTTCCTTTTTATTCATTGCACATAACCAGGTTCCGTAAGTTGAATAGTAATAAAATGGATGATATAGAGTTGGGCTATGAATTACATCAGTTCCCATATAAATATATTCACCTGCTAACTTTAAATTTCCAGTTTTAATAAGGCACCGAGCAGCAAAAATCCACCCCATGGCTTGATTAAAACAATCACCCTCCATTTGAGTCCTCTACATATGCTGGCATGCCTTACTCATATGCTGATTCAGAAAAATATGTTCCCTATACTAAAATACATTTCTCCTTGTTTAACTAAATTGCCAGCCTTTTTATAGTACTCTATGGCTTTAAATAATAATTTAACGCGAAGTTGGTTTAGATTCATTCTCCAATATATTAGCTCTTGCCTTTCATAAAGATGACCGAGAAAGTTCATGTTTCCCGATTTAGATTCCAGAAGGATACATGAATCATATAAAATCAAAGCCTTTTTAAACTCCTTTTTTCGGCTGAAATAAAAGGCTTTACCTCTAAGAATAATTTAAGTCTCTCCAAGTCATTTTTCCACCTTAATTCTTGAATTGTACTGTCCAATATTCTAAGACTTGAATCTGCAGAAAATGGATATGGCACAAAAAGTAACTCAAAAAATTTATTTTTTTCGTCATCAGTTTTTAATGATTCATATTCGTTATATAAACTATCAAGATATTTATTTGAAATAACAGGAATTGGTATTTGAATTGCCTTTTCCGTGATCTTATTTTTCTGTTTGGAGTCACAAGAAAAAAGAATTAACAAAGTAAGAAATAGGGATATTAACTTGCTCATAAGTTTCAAATTTAATAATATTTAGGATTTTAGATTGAGGCGTCAAAGCATATCTGATAATTCTAAGGGAAATTGATTGAAACAGGTCTGAAGTGAGGGTATATTGTGTAAGTCTATGTGAGTCAAATTTCTGTAGGTTGATGGCATGATATTTTTTATTGTAAATATAGGAGTTTATATTTAGTTGTACAATAGTTTTATGAAAATATTTTAAGGTCTAATGTTTAGGATTGTGTTTGAATTACATTGATTTTGAATTACAAATTCAATATGTATTGTATCGAAGTTTAAAACTTCGACAATCGGTGAATGGGTAAGTCTATGTGAGTCATATTTCAGTAGGTTGAAGACATAATAATTTTTATTGTAATAAAGGAGTTTATATTTAGGTGTGCAATCGTATTATGGTTATTGTCCTGTTTGCAAATACTTAATCGCTCTTTCTAATACCTCATCTTTTACCTGCTTGTACCTTTAATTGTAGGTCGTATAAAAATATCAGGCTTAAGCCCTGTCTTTGCAATTGTGTCTCTGGATACCAAACTTTGTCCACTGAAATAAAAGGGTCATTCGCCAGGATTGTAAAATGGTGACATCGCCATTAGCACCTGCTGTTGTGCTACAATAAATTTTGTTCCATTGGCTGCCGAAAAACAATCCACTATGTTCTGCTTGGCTTTGCGTATTCTCATTTATAAGCATGACTGTTTTACCTTTATAGGTGCTTTTGAGGTATCTGGCTTTGGGATAATTGGTGAAATGGTGCCAAGTTTCCAATTTCAATGTCACTATTATCAGACACTATTTTAGGATAGTCAATGTCTAGACGAGTAAATTTAGCTGCTTCTACATATTTTTTAGTTGTTAAACGGGGAGCTATTGCCTAAGTACCATTTGGATAGCCTCGCTTATCAAATACTATTGCTTTAGTATGTTTAAACATTTCAAACATAGAATCAATAGCTGATACTTCCAATCTATCCAAATCTGCATAACCGATTTCAGAATTCAAAAACCGTAAAATCTTTTCATTGGCACGTCCAGACATATTTTCCCTTGAAGCTTTTGTCAATTTTTTATCAAAACGAACTTTAATATCCACTATTTTACCGTCTTTTTTTTGTATCGTAAAAATCCCCTCAGTACTATCGGCACCTGCACAGATTAGACTTTCTACATAGGCTGTTCCAGTCACATCATTCGAATAGGCTATGTAATGTTTTAAAGTTTTAATTAATTCAAAAACATCTTTGCCATTTCTTTTTATTATAATATCACCTTTATTTATACCTAAGCTCGTTGCTAAAGAATCATTAATTATAGTAGTTACTACAAACTTTCCTTCTACAACATTCCCTAATATTGGCGACCCTTCTCTACCGCCATTGATAATTTTAGTTATTAATGATCCTCTTACAAAGCCATGCCCGTCTTGTATATGAGCGTATAAAGCATTGATCCCTAATTGATAATTGGTAGAATCTTTTGCCAACACAATAGGAGAAATATACTTCTGTGTTACCGAATCCCAATCAACGGTCATAAATTTTTATTGGGAAAATGATACAGAATATATTTTTACACAGCCTAACCCAATGTCGGGTATGAGTTTTTTATATAATGAGGATTTTTTCATTTAATTCAAGACCTAAATTACTAGAATTGGTTTGAGCTTTAAAGTCCTGTTTTTCAAGTAACTCAAAAGCTTTATCAACCAGCGTATTTTTATCTTTATTGTCCACTACCCAATCAGCATTTATACTACCAGTCAGTATTTCATTTGTCCGTAAATAAACAGTTACTCCCTCCAGTAATGGCGTAAGAAATGGCATTTTGTTTGTGAAAGTTGTCCACTGCTGATAATGGCAAGCTTTCCTGCTTTCTCATCGCCAAGCGACATCTGGGACAATTGCATGTTGAAACAACAAACACAACAGGTATATCTTTTTTGATTGCCCGATTAAGGTTTGTGGTGAATAATTCTTAAAAATGGTTTGATATCCACGAAATGCCTTCTTCTGGCGTAAACCCTGAATAGGCTATTGAACGTGTACCTAATGTGGTTACAGTTCCACTAAAGAGTTGATTTTGAAACCCTGAATAGTCCAACAACCAGCCAAAATCTTGTGTTACTTCACTGCAATCTAGAATGAGACCTTTGAATTTTGAAAGTGTATCGACCATGGAACTCATTTTTTCGATAACTTTATTCCAGTCTGTCAAGCTACCAGTAAGTGTTATAACACCCACACCATGTTTATTGTGATATTTGCTTCAAACGAACTCTTTGATTGAGTTTTAGGTTTAAGCTCTGCATAAGTATTAGCTCATTCAAAATACTAAGCCAACTATTTAAGGCATTTGAAAAATCTTCATCGGATTGTGCTGCTAAAATTTCAGGTACTGATGCAGCATAAGCAGAATCAAAGGCAATCTTTTTATATTGCAAATATGGATGAAAATAAGTGATATGACCCCACAATTGCCCAGCTTTAAAAAGGCGGTCTGTTTGTATAGCCGTCAAATTTTGAGCATTTGTAACTATTGACATAAAGATTAGGACGATCCAAACAGCATAAAAAGTTTTAATACTTCTGTTTTTCATTTTAAAAGATTGAGATTTGTTAAAATATTCTACTTGTAAAAGAGATTTTCTAAATATAATTTCTAATTTGTTAATCAAAGAAAAGTTGATGGTAAAAATTTCCTTGAATCTATTAGAATCAACTTTGTAAGTTGATTGAAACTGGTCTGAGGAAAAGGTATAGAGGGAAAGTCTTTGTATGAAATATTTCTGTAGGTTGATGGCATGATGCTTTTTTATTGTAAATATAGTGCTTTAGATTTAGTTGTACAATAGTTTTATGAAAATATTTAAAGACTAATATTTAGGATTGTGTTTAAATTACATTGATTTTGAATTACAAATTCATTATGTATTGTATCGAAGTTTTAAACTTCGACAATCGGGATTAAATACATTGATTTTGAATTACAAATTCATTATGAATTGTATCAAAGTTTAAAACTTCGATAATCGGATTAAAAAAAATCCACTATATTTTTTAAGTAAGCTTTATTTACATTAATAAATTATGGTCGCGACTATATTCGACTTTATATAGCATCAATTGTGACATCAGTGAAGCACGCTTTTTCGCCTCTTCCGCAACTTCTCCTTGAAAAGCTTCATCGACACTTGAAAAAAATAATGAAACCCATTCATCAAAATGAGTTTTGTCTATTTTTATTTTGCGATCCACTTCAAAATGTTTTGCTACAGGACTGCCTGAATATTTTTGTTGATGTAGTAGGATTGTTTCCCAAAAATCACACATAATCGGAATGTGTCTTTCAAAGGAAAATCCCTGTTCTGGAGTAAAGAATTTGTCAATGATTGGATTCTGTTTTACTTTATCATAAAACGAATTGACCAAAGATTCTATGTCTTTTCTGTTTTCTATATCTTTCATTTTCATTTACCAAATTTTTATTCTTGTGCTGTCAGGTCGATACATAGCATCAGTAGTTTTTATTTGATATGCCTCATAGAATTCGGGAACATTTGAGAAAGGGCCATTTACTCTTAGAAAAATAGGTGAATGTACGTCAGTCAAAATTTGATTTGCTAAATATTCTTTTCTTGAATGTCCAAGCCAGCCCAAAGCATATCCTTGAAAATATCGTTGTAGGGGATTCAAATCATTAATTTTTTTTCCTTCTTTGTATTGGGTAGTTTTCTTGAATGCATCTAATCCTAGAACGACACCGCCTAAATCTGCTATGTTTTCACCGAGCGTAGCTTCGCCATTGATGTGTAGACTATCCAGCACTACATAAGCATTGAATTGTTTAACCATCCGTGCAGTCTTTTCATTGAATTGTGCAGCATCTGCGGCAGTCCACCAATCATTTAGATTGCCATTCAAATCAAATTTTCGACCTTCGTCATCAAATCCATGGGTGATCTCATGACCTATAGTAGAGGCTCCAGCATATCCATAGACAGTAGCGTCATCAAGCAATTCATCTTTCATACCTGGTACAGCAAAAATCGCGGCAGGAAGTACGATTTCATTATTGCTAGGACTGTAATATGCATTGTAAGTTTGTGGTGTCATTGACCACTCTTTTCGATTTGCAGGTTTTCCTATTTTGTTGAGAGAATATTCGAACCACCAGATTCTTGAAGCCAATTCATTTTCAAAATAAGAGATGGTGTCGATATTCATTTTACTAAAATCTTTCCACTCATCGGGATATCCCACTTTTTTCTGCATTGCTTTTAGTTTTTCTAAAGCCTTTACTTTTGTTTCTGGACTCATCCAATCTAGCGTTTCTATATGTTCAGCAAATGTGTTGCGAACATTTTCCACCATATCAGAATAGCGCTGCTTCTCTTTTGGTCCAAAAAAATATTTTACATACTCTCTCCCTAGATTATCCCCCATAGAGTTTTCAATTGCACGAAGACTTCTTTTCCACCTTGGTTTTTGAACTTCAATTCCATGAATTTTTTTTCCATAGAATGCAAAATTTTCTTGATCGATGGTGGAGTTTAACGTAGAGGCAAAAGAATGAATCAAATTCCATTTTAAGTATTTTTTCCAAGTGTCAAGATCTACTGTGGAAAATAAATTATCTAATTCTTGAAAAAATTCAGGTTGACCGACAATTATTGTATCGATTTCCAGATGTAATGCTTTTCGCCAAATATCCCAATTAAATACTTTATTTAGTCCTAAAAGTTTCGTTTTTGTATATACATTATAATTAGCATGAGGATCGCGAAGATCTTCTAGCTTTTTGGATTTATGCGCAAGAACTGTTTCTAAAGCAAGGATGCGATCAGCATAGAGGTCTGCATTAGACTTGGCCTCTCCCGCAAGTTCAAGCATTTTGGAGATGTGAAGAGGATAAGCTTTACGAATAGAAGTGCTTTGTTCATCATTGTTGAAATAATAGTCTCTATTGGGCAAACCAAGACCACCTTGAGAAAGATATAAGGAAATTTTTTCACTATTCTTCAAATCATTGTAGACATACATATCCATTAAAGAATTGACACCATAGCGATGATGTACTCCGATGACTTGAACCAATTCATTGAGATTCCGGATGGACTCAATTCGTTGGAATTCATTTTGAAGGACTTGAATGCCCAATCGCTCACATTTAGTAGAATCCATTGCAGTCTTCCAATAGTCTCGGACTAATCGAAGTGAATTTCCTTTTGGAATTTCTTTATTTTCAGCATCTTGGCAGATTTTTTTCAATTTTTCATTGATTTCATCTACTACAAGATTACCTATACCCCATGCGCTTTCTTCAGCAGGGATGTCATTTTTTTTGATCCATGAACCATTGGCGTATTGAAAAAAATCAGTTCCAGGATTGACAGTAGTATCTCGATGCTCCAGTAGCACGTCTTTATTGCTTATATTTGGTTTAGTTTGGCAAGCAAAAAAGGTAAACACGAAAGAAATTAAAACAAAAATATATTTCATAAGCAACAAAAAGTAAAATTGAAGCAATCCCAACAATCTTGTTTGATTGAAACAATTTTTTGAATGTTGGTACAAGTAGATCTTCCACAAAATGTGAACACTAATTTAGAATCTAAATAAACTAATTTTGTTCTCAGGAATTAGTATTATTATGCAAAAAAAAGTAATCCTTGCTTTTCCAGTACAAGATTTAACTATTGCTCGATATCTTGCTTCTGCGGAAGTTGATTTTATAGGGATCAATTTAGATCATTTCGAAGCTTCACAAAGGCAAAATCTTCTTCAAGATATTAAATCTTGGATATTTGGACCACAACTCATAGGTTATAGTAAGGATGAATCGATAATACAATCAGGAATTGAAAGGGATTTACTAGCTGGATATATTAGCATAACAAATGATGAGAAATTAGTTATACATATACTTGATGAAATCATTGAATTTAAAAAATTTGATTCGAATGATATGAATTCATCATATGTATTTATTGAAGTAGGACATAGTGAAGCAATTGGAATTTATGATTTTGACCATTTAGAAACAGTTCTACTCAAATTAGGTAGGGAGATGTAGACTTTTTGCCAAATTTAGAAGAAAAAGCTTCAAAAAAACTTTGAACACAAGGGAAATTTTTCAGAAAGTAAAAAATTATTTTTCAAAAGTAACATTTCTGATAAAAATAGCTATTTTTGTCGGCTTAAATAAAAAACGCATGTCAATATTACAACTAGGTCATAAAGCTCCTTCTTTTACCTTGCTTAATACCGATAAAAAAGAAATTCAGTTATCAGATTATCATGGTAAAAATGTGATCTTATTGTTTTTTCCATTTGCTTTTACAGGAGTATGTACCAAAGAAATGTGTATAATGCGCGATGATATAGCAAATTATCAGAAATTGAATGCAGAAATTCTTGGAATTTCGGTTGATTCACCATTCACTTTGGCAAAATTTAAAGAAGAAAATAATTTATCGTTTCCGCTATTATCTGATTTTAATAAAGTTGTGTCTAAAGCTTATGATTGCCTACAAGAAGACTGGGCTTTTGGTTTAAAAGGTGTATCAAAAAGATCTGTCTTTATAATAGACAAAGAAGGAATACTAAAATATTCAGAAATTTTGGATGTTGCAGGAAATTTACCTAATTTCGAGGCAGCAAATGATGCATTAGCTAAATTGAACCTATAAAATTAAAGAATCGTATGTCTAATTCTGTAAATCAACCTTGGCAAAACATAGAAGATGATGTCTTACTTGAAGATAGCATTGGCGAATTGAGTGAATTAATCGTTTATAATGATGATTATAATACATTCGATTGGGTAATTGAAAGTTTTATAGATGTTTGTAAACATACACCAGAGCAAGCAGAACAACTTTCATTATTGGTTCATTTTAAAGGCAAAGCAATTGTAAAAACATCTACTTTCGAAGTATTACACCCAATGAAAGATGCATTATGTGATCGAGGCTTATCAGCAGTGATCGAAGGCATAAAAGTATAAAAAACAAATGCCAGTGTTTCATATTTCGGAACACGAGATTGTATTTCCACACCCAAAGTTTGCGGAAAAAGATGGTTTGCTAGGAATAGGAGGAGACCTTTCACCTGAACGAATGTTATTGGCATATCAAAATGGCATTTTCCCTTGGTTTTCAAACAAAGAGCCCATTTTATGGTGGTGTATTAGTCCAAGATTAGTGATTGAACCAAAACAGCTAAAGATTTCACATAGTATGAGATCCTTGCTCCATAAATCCAATTGGAGAGTTAGTATAAATACAGATTTTGAGACTGTCATAAAATCTTGTTCAAAAATAAAACGAAAAGGTCAAAATGGCACTTGGTTGCACACAAAAGTGATCGATTCATTTATGCAATTACATGAGTTGAAATATGCACATAGTGTAGAAGTTTGGGATGAACAAAATGAATTGATCGGCGGATTATATGGTTTGATCATAGGCAATTTATTCTGTGGAGAAAGTATGTTTGCAAAAGTACCAAATGCATCAAAATTTGGATTTATTCATTTCGTAACATGGGCAGAAAAAATGGGTATAACATTGATTGATTGCCAACAAGACACACCACATCTTAGAAGTTTTGGAGCAGTGTTATGGTCAAAAGAATTATTTTTTGAATATTTAGAGAAAAATAATAAAGAGGAGATTATTCCATTAGAAATAGAAATTTTTGATCTTTCAAAGGTCACCTACCGAGTTGAATAAAAATAGCTTTGATCACAATTTTTAAATTGAAATTTGTCATTGTTAACATTAAAAAGGATATTTCTATTTAAAGCTCATGTTATTTTTCAATAATTCCATGTCATTTCCTTTGAATCATTTCATTCTTCATTCTATTGAGGATTTGTAACGAAGTGTAGACAAATTTATCGTTTAATAAGCGACTAGGGTGTATTTTACATCGGTATTATATCGAGTTTAACTCAATTATCTTCAGATTTTCAATTCATTCAGTAATTTCTTCATAGTTTTGCCCTGTCAAATAGAAATCAATGGTAGAATTGAAAGGCTGCCTTATACCCATTGGAGGAAATGAGGATAAAGGCATGGGGCCAAATGAGATGTATACGCTAAATTTTGTGAAAGCTGGGATTTTAGCTCGTGTTGTAAAAGAAGCTGGAGGACAAAAGAGTAATATCGTCGTCATAACTTCAGCATCAAGCATACCTGTCGAAGTAGGAGAAAATTATCAAAAAGCATTTAATGCATTGCAATGTGAGAATATTACGATAATGGATATTCGTAAAAAGTCAGAAGCAGAAGCAAAAAAGAATATGGAAATCGTATCGAAAGCAGATTGTGTCATGTTTTCGGGCGGAGATCAATCAAAAATTGTTAAATACATAGGACACACGAAAATGCATGAATTATTGACAGACAAACTTACACAAAGTGATTTTGTATTGGCTGGAACGAGTGCAGGAGCTATGTCAATGTCAAAGGAAATGATTGCCGGTGGAGGTATCGCAGACGCTATGTGGAAGGGAAGTGTTAAAATGGGTCAAGGCATGGGATATTTGGAATCTGCGATCATAGATACGCATTTTATTCAACGTGGCCGTTTTGGAAGATTGGCCGAAGCGGTTGCAAAATTTCCAAACTTATTGGGTATTGGATTAGCAGAAGATACAGGCTTAGTGATTAAAAAAGGGAATGATTGCGAAGTGATTGGTTCAGGCATGGTAGTTTTGTTTGATCCAAGGCAATTGAATCATAATCGATATGGTGAACTTTCGAAAGGCACACCAATGTCTTTATCAAATCTTACAACGCATGTATTGGCTATTGGCGATCGATTTAAGATTCGAGAAAGAAGTTTAAAAATATTACCTTTGGAAGCTGCTATGGATGTCATGATGTCGCATTCATAAAATTGAAAGAAAAGATGTTTAATATACTAATCATTGGTTCAGGTGGAAGAGAACATGCGATCGCAAAATCGATTTCAAAAAGTCAATTGCCGCATCAGATTTTTGCGTTACCGGGCAATCCGGGAATTGCCACATTTGCCAAACTTTTGACTTCATCCATTCAAGATTTTACAGCAATCATTGATCATATTCATAATCATAAAATTCATATCGTAATTTGTGGTCCAGAGGCGCCATTAGCAGAAGGACTTATGGATTTTATTCTAGCTAAAATGGGTGAAGACGCTCCAATTTTAATCGGCCCAAAACAGTTTGCCGCTCAGCTGGAAAGCAGTAAAAACTTTGCAAAAGAATTTATGCAAAGACATCAAATTCCAACTGCAGCATATCAAAAATTTACAATCGAAAATCTACAAGAAGGAATACAGTTTATTGATCAATTGAATATTCCAATCGTATTGAAAGCAGATGGATTGGCAGCCGGAAAAGGTGTCTTAATTTGTCAAGAAAAAGCAGAAGCAAAAAAGGAATTAGAAAAAATGCTTCAAGGAAAATTTGGCTCAGCATCAAAGCTGGTTGTGATTGAAGAATTTTTAAAAGGTATCGAGTTTTCAGTATTTGTTTTGACAGATGGCGAAGATTATGTTTTGCTGCCAGAAGCGAAAGATTATAAAAGAATTGGAGAAGGAGATACAGGATTGAATACTGGTGGAATGGGTGCTATTTCTCCAGTTTCATTTTTTAATGATGAATTGAAGGAAAAAGTTATTTCAAAAATCATTGAACCCACAATACAGGGATTGAAAAAAGAAAAAATTGATTATTGTGGATTTTTATTTTTTGGATTGATCGTTGTAGATGGAGAACCATTTGTAATCGAATATAATGTTCGAATGGGAGATCCAGAATCAGAGTCAGTCTTCTCAAGGATTGATTCAGATCTACTAGATTTATTTTTGCGCTGTCGATCTCATCAATTAGAGAGTGCAGAGATGAAAATAAATCCAAATTATTGCACTACAATTATATTAGCAAGTGGAGGCTATCCAGAAGATTTTGAAAAATCTAAAAAATTACTTATTCCCTCAATGGATGATCCAAATGTTACAGTATTTCACTGTGGCACAAAAGTTGAAAGTAATACATTAGTGAGTAATGGAGGTCGTGTATTGGCTATTTCAGCTATGGGACAAAGTAAAGAGATTGCACTACAGCGCTGTCGACATCTTGCTACAGAAATACAATACGAAGGGAAATATTATAGAAGGGATATTGGGTTTGATGTAAACTAATATAGTTATGCAATATAGAATTCAAGACATTGCGACTTTTTTTTCAATCGAATTGGATTCACATCGCGATCAAATCATAGATAGAATTGAGATAGACAGCAGGCACATTTTAATTCCAGAACGAACTTTCTTTGTTTGTTTAAAAGGAAGCCATAGTGATGGGCACCAATATATTCCAGAGCTAATTCAAAAAGGAGTCAAACTATTTTTAGTTTCTGACCCTTCATTTCAATCGACAAAAGAATGTTGTTTTATACTAGTATCAGATGTTCTACAAGCATTACAAAAGTTTGCAGCTTTCCATAGAAGTCGATTTCATATTCCAATCATAGGAATCACTGGAAGCAATGGCAAGACGATAGTCAAAGAATGGTTGGCAACGATATTATCCAATAAATTTCAAGTCTGTAAAAATCCAAAAAGTTATAATTCACAAATCGGTGTTTCACTCGCAATATTAGAATTGAATGAGCAACACGAGATAGGTATTTTTGAAGCAGGCATTTCTACAATAAATGAAATGTCTACGTTGGAAAAAATGATTCAACCTACAATAGGAGTTTTTACTTCGTTAGGTGATGCGCATCAATCAGGATTTGTATCACAAGAACAAAAACTAGAAGAGAAATTACGCTTATTTCAGAATGCAAAAAGCATCATCATACATGATACTCTTGAATTAAAAAATTCAATTAGAGGAAAGATATATTCAATAGGTGACGTTCAAGAAAGTAGTTTTCACATTGTTTCGAAGGTATATCATAAATCCAATACAAAAATTCAATTTGTTTTTGCTCATAAATTATATGAATTTAATTTTCCTTTTATAGATCAAATATCAATAGAGAATGCTTTGATCGCAGTATGCACTGCATTGTTGCTAGAAGTTGAACCAAATTTTATTCAGACATCTTTAGATGGATTTCATAATTTGCCTATGAGGCTAGAAGTGAAGGAAGGATTGCGACAATGTACACTCATCAATGATAGTTATAGCTTAGATGTAAAAAGCTTGGAACTCGCTTTTCGATTTTTGGATCAACAAAATATTATACAATCTCGCTGTTTAGTCATAAGTGATTTTCCCGCAATTGAACACGATGAGAATTTATTCACACTTCTAAAAAATTTAATCACTAAATATAATATAAAAAAACTAGTAAGCATTGGATCACAAATCCAAAAAATTCAATCTTATCTTTCACAAGAAATAACACAATTCCATTTTTTTACTACAGAAGAATTTCTTTCACATTTACATCTTGTAAAATTTCAAAATGAATTAATCCTTATCAAAGGAGCTAGAAAGTTTGGTCTTGAAAAATTCGTAAATGAATATTCAGCGTCACAACATGATGCATTTCTTGAAATCGATACCAAAGCATTAGAAAATAATTTTGTTAAACTAAAATCATTGCTGCATTCTGAAACAAAAATAATGGCCATCGTAAAAGCCGCGGCCTATGGCTCTGGACATTATGAGATCGCGCAGTTTTTAGAAAAAAAACAAGTAGATTATTTTGGTGTAGCCTACGCTGATGAAGGTATATTATTGAGAAATAAAGGTATTCAAACACCGATTATGGTCATGAATACAGGAAGTTGTGATTTTGGATTGATGTCAGATCATAAACTTGAGCCAGAGTTATATTCACTGCATCAATGTCAAAGAATAGATAAAGAGCTTCCTATTGGAGAGACATTATACATACATTTAAAAATTGATACTGGTATGCATCGGTTGGGCTTTATGCCGGAAGATATAGATGCATTAATTGCATGGCTCTCGAAGAAGAAAAACATCGTAGTGAAAAGTATTTTTTCACATTTAGCGGGAAGTGACAATGCAAGATTTGATACTTTTTCAGAACAACAAAACAAGAGATTTAAAGACATCTCAAGGCAAATTATCAATGAAATAGGATATTCACCAATGTTGCATTTATTGAATAGTAATGGAATTCTAAGATTCCAAAAAAGAAAAGAATTCCAATATGATATGGTGCGATTTGGAATCGGAATGTATGGCATTGGTATGGAGAATAATATACTTGGATTGGAAAGAGTACACAGCCTTAATGCGAAAGTGTTGCAGATTAAATCTCTTCAATCTACAGATACAATAAGTTACAATCAGTCAGGAAAATTGGAGCAAGGTGGCACGATTGCGATTTTGAGCATTGGCTATTCGGATGGCATCCCAAGAAATCTACATCTTAGCAAATATAAATTTTTTATAAATGGAAAATTCGTTCCATTGATCGGAGTGGTATGCATGGATTTTTGTATGGTGGACATTAGTGAGGCAGGTCAGATTGAAGAAGGCATGGAGATAGAAATATTTGGCAAAAATGCTGATTTGCAAGAGTTGTCAGAATGTTGTCATACTATTCCCTATGAGATTCTTACAGGAATTTCTTCGAGAGTAAAAAGAGTCTTTGCATATTAAGATGCTTCGATTGATTAAGGCGCGCACTATTAGGGTCCGGCTATATTTGGACATTGCTTAGATTTTTTCATTATGTCGGATAGTACTTTAAATTGATTGTCTGAATTTATAAAACAATAGTTTACGTAATTAAAAATTTTAGAATAGATTAAACCCTTAAGTCTTATCATTATTGTAATACTGTTTGTTTGAATATTCTTTTATTTTAGTTTCAAAAAGTGTCAGTTTCAGAAATTTTTTACTAGAGGAAAACCATGAAAATGGAAGCTTCAGCAATTCATCGCACAAGGAATTTTTTCGATTTGCATCTTATTTAATAACGCATCATTGAGGCGAGTTAAAAGAAGTCGACATTTTAATTTGCTTTCTTTTATGCCACATAACAATTTTCAGTGAAGGCAGGTATTGCTTTTCGAAACAATTATTTATTCATTTAAAAAAACAGAATTATGAAAAGATCAATTTTGAAAAAGTGTGCAGTATTAATTTGCGCAATTATAATAGTGTTCACATCTGATGCTCAAAAAGTACGATTGATTAATAATTTACCATTTAATCAAAACAGCAGAGTAAGGAATCCCAATCCAAATCCACCAAATAAAAATTATAAATTTCGTAGAATTGATGGAACTTATAATAATATTACGTCATCAGATAAATTAGAATATGGTGCGACAGAAATAAAACTAGCCCGTGAAATTCCAGCTGAATATAGCGATAAACTTAATAGTTTAGCAGGAGCAACAAGACCATCCACTAGATTGGTATCGAATGAACTTTGTGATGAGCCTACAACTATTTTTACAAATCGAAATTTAAGTAGTTTTGTATATGTTTGGGGGCAGTTTTTAGATCACGATATTACAAAAACGCCTACTGCAACAACAGAATCATTTCCAATCAAACTTCCAACAAATGAAACTTTATTTACATTAGACATTCCATTTACTCGAAGCGAAGTTTTTGCAGGTACTGGAATAACTACTCCACGTGAACAAGTGAATCTAGTGACAGCTTGGATCGATGCATCGAATGTCTATGGTTCAGATGACCAAAGAGCTTTGTGGCTGCGTACAATGAAAGATGGAAAAATGAAAACCTCAAAGGGTAATCTGCTTCCGTACAATACGATTACAGGAGAGTATAGTGGCATTATTGATTCTACAGCACCAAGTATGGCAAATGATAAAAATAAAACTGTGAAAACATTTGTAGCAGGTGATGTAAGAGCAGCTGAACATCCAGCTTTGACTTCGATGCATGTTTTATTCGTTAGAGAGCACAATCGCATTTGTGATCGTTTGAAGGCAGAAGGAGGAAGAAGTGATGAAGAAATGTATCAACAAGCGAGAAAAGAAGTTGGAGCATTGATACAAGTGATCACATATCAAGAGTTCCTACCAGCATTGGGAGTTAGTTTAACTACTTTTACAAAATATAATCCAAATGTGTCTCCCGATATTCTAAACACATTTGCAACAGCTTCATATCGCATAGGTCATTCTATGGTAGCTGACGATATCTTAGTATTAGATAATGAATGTGAAGAGGTGGGGCAAGGTGAATTTGATTTGCTAGAAGTATTTTGGAATCCACAATTGGTTTATGAATATAATATCGATCCATTCATCAAAGGAATAGCATCCCATCAACAATATGAAACAGATTTAAAAGTAAATTCAGTACTGAGAAATTTTTTGTTTGGAAGTCCAACTGCACAAGTAAGATTTGGATTGGATCTAGCAGCTATTAATATACAAAGAGGAAGAGATCATGGATTGCCAAACTATAATGCTGCAAGAAGATTTTATAATGGAAAAGCTGCTACTAGTTTTGGAGAAATTTCCACAGATATAACGTTAACTACAAAATTAAGATCACTCTATGGAAATATTAATAATATTGATCTTTGGGTTGGTTTATTGGCTGAAGATCGATTACCTGGAAAATCAATTGGTAAAACAATGCACGCCATGTTGAAATATCAATTTGAAAAATTAAGAGACGGAGATTATTATTTCTATTTGAATGATCCATATATTTCTGCTAGACTAAAAGATCAATTGAAAAGAACTAAACTTTCAGATGTAGTAAAAAGGAACACATCATTGACAAATATTCCTACTTGGGTGTTTTATGCTGAGGCTTGTCCATCCACCATTCAGACTGCAGATACTAGAGCTAGTCAAAAAATCAGCTCTGAAATTTCAATTGCTCCAAATCCATTCAAAGAATCTTTTGTAATTAAAAGTGTAGATGCAGAAAAATATTGCAATGTGGAGATTTTTTCATTGCAAGGTAGCCGATTAAAAAGTTTCCAATTTGAAACAATTTCGCGAGAAATAAGCTTGCCAATGTATGATTTACAAGCAGGAAATTATTTTGTAAAAATTCAAACACCAACACAAAGCAAAACATTAAAAATAATTAAAATGGATTAGAAAAATAGATTAATATGAATCAAATTAGTTCAAATAAGTCAAATGCAATGTCGAAATTAATAAATCGATTTGAAGATAAAAATATTGAACTCATCAAATTAGGATTTATTTCATAATTATAATTGGTATTAATCCATAGAACCCAGTAGTACTCACTGGGTTCTTTTCATTTAATTTTGGAAAACATTGGAGGAAAGAATTTAAATACACATATTTGCAGTTCAAAATGAAATCGTAAATTTGATAGATCAAACGGAAGAATTTTTTATAGAGAAATTGAAGCAAGGAAGCGAACTTGCATTTCGTCAATTGATCTCTCAATACGGAAATCAAATTCATCGCATTTGTTTTCAAATGACGTCTTCAACACACGAAGCCGAAGATCTAACACAAGATGTTTTTATTTCCATTGTTGAATCTATAGGACAATTTAAGGGACAATCAAAACTATCGACTTGGATCCATAAAATCGCAGTATCAAAATGCTTGGAATCAAAAAGGTCAAAGTCAGCGAAGAAAAGATCTGGTTTTTTGGTCAGTATTTTTGGAGGAGATGAGATCCAAAAATCAGCATTAAATATTGCAGACACCTATTCAACTAGCACACAAATAGAGTACGAACAAGTACAAACAGTAATTAAAGCAGCATTGGATCAATTGCCAGACAATCAAAGAATGGCATTAGTTTTGAATAAAATGGAAGAATACAGTTATAAAGAAATTGCTGACATCATGAATATTTCAGCATCTGCAGTGGAATCCTTGCTATTTAGATCTAAACAAAACATAAAAAAACTTTTGAAAGATTATTATGAAAAAAATAAATAATTTGCGCAAGATTGCAATAAGTTTTTCATCTAATGGAATATGAACATGGAAGAAAAGGAATTAGAACGACTTTTATCCCAGTATTTTGAACAAAATAGTTCAGAACTGAAAGACGCTCAGAAGGAAAACATTTTGAATAAATTAATGGCACAACGCCAGAAATCTGGTTCTTTGGAAAAAGTACAAATATGGATAGCAGCTGCAAGTGTAATTCTTTTAATTGCAGTAAATATAGCTGTAATTAATCATTTTGAGCATCGAAAGCCAGACCGAAAAGTTAATCCTGTTTATTCAGAATATCTCTCTCAGTTTAATCAAATGTAGAAATGAAAAATTCTAGATTATACCTGTTCATTATTGCGATGTTAGTTTTTTTGAATCTCAGCTGTCTCTATTTTTTATGGAAATCAGGAACAATCGGCAATGGTAGAGATCCAAAATTTCGAATTGAAAACTACCTTACACAAGAATTAAAGTTTGACAACGCGCAGCAAGATAAATTTGCAGAGTTGAGGACAGATCATCGCGAAAAAGTTAAGACTATTAAAGATAAAAATCGGAAGTTCCATGAACAATATTTTGATCAATTGAAATCAATGAAAAAATTGATTCACAAGCATTGCAATTAGCTTTGGATTCGATCACGTCCCTACAGAGACAAATTGAAGTAGTTACTTTTGATCATTTTTATCAATTGAGAGCGATTTGTACGGATTCTCAAAAAATAAAATACGATGAAATTATACAAGATGCATTGAGGATGTTTGCTCCTGGAGGGCCACCGAGGGATCGGAAATAAATCTTTATTTTCGTCGAAATATTTTTTAGTCAGTTAAATTATTTTAGTTTTCTATTACTTTGGTCAATTGTTTTAAACGACTTAACTCATTTTAAAGATGTAATTTAATAAAAAAGTGTATAATATTGCACTTAAGCTATCAAAAATTTGACATAAGACAATTGAATTTATTGATTCCGTTTAGCTTTGAAATTGCAGAATGTGTATTTATTACCGCAAAGTTTCATAGAGTTATTAAAATATTTTATACTTGACATTTAGTTGAACGTATTGATTATATTCATTAGATTCTCCTAAATCTTTTCCAGAGTCATCAAACCATGAAATTTTACTTGTATAGGTCAAACCATGATTATACCTAATTCCAATATCAAAGTAATCAGTTATTTTATAATTTAATCCAACGATACCTGATAACTCAAAACGCTTGTAGATGGAATCTGTAATATTGTTGGAAATTTCTTTTGATTTTAATTTAGCACTATGTAAGTAACTTAACTCAGGTCCTAGTGAAATGTATAGTTTTTTAAAAATATAATAATCTAACAAAATGGGTAATTGCAAATAATTAAGATTTAATCTTACATATGTTTCATTGGAAATTTTTTGCTTTCCACCTTTTTGTATAAAACCAGGTTCAATGGAGAATCCCCACGAATCTGATTTTTTATATCCAATATAGCCATTGAAATTATATGCAATCATAGGATTGTATGATTGAGATCCACTAAAGGCATTAGGTATTTTGGAATAACGAGACTTAGCGATATCAAGCCCAGCAACAATACCAAATTTGAAATTTTGTGAAAGTGCTGTAATGTTTGAAATCACGATGAAACTGAATGTGATAAAAATTATCCTTTTTGTCATATAATAAAAATTTAGTTGTACTGCTTTTTATTTTATTCTAAATGTATGTTGAACTCTACTTCGTAAAAGTAAAATAATTCTCTTTCCAGTGTTTAAACTTCAATGAAATGAACTTAAATTTTACTTATTTATTGTAAAAACATGAAAATTATTTTAATTATGCAATAAAGCTTTTGGAATAGAAAGTTAAAGCTCAATTGGGTAAGATTTATCTTGGTACTAATTTGCTTAACTACTTTACCATTTCAATTTAGTTTATTTGTTGTATTCCAAAATCATTAAATAAAGTTAAAATAGTTTTAGGAATTCGTTCATTACAGTTTCCAAAATACAGTTTACCTTCGCCATCGTTTGATTTAATAGAGAAATTAACAATTGATTTTTCATCCCACTTAGATTCTCGCCATTCAGTAATATTTAATGCATTTTCTAATATTTTTTTTGCAAAAATATCATCAATCTTTTTTCTTATAACAACGCCATGTTTTATAATATTTATTTTGCCACTTACAGGATGATAAATAAAAGGTTTCGTTTTGTCTAGTGGCTTTTTTGGTTTTTCATCTCTTATCCAGGAAATATAATCTATATAATTCGTATTGCAAGAATAAGTTTTTAGAACATATGCATCAACCTTTTGGTTGGATGAGTCGTAATTTGTATAAATAGTTATCAATAATTTAGAATTCAATGAGTTGTGTCCTTGCAGATATTTTTCGGTTACAGAAATAAAGTTAAAATTTTTATAGTACAAACCATTCATAATATTTCCTTTAACTAATGTATCGCCAGAAGGTTTTTGAACAATTTGTAAGCATGTTGTATTTTTATTCAAATAGAGCTGATAGAAAATTGTAACTATTGTTAATAATGCTATTAGAAAGGACTTCATGATTCTATTTTCTATCAAACGAGTAAATTTTTATTTTTAGTCTGTATGTTTATGATTTAATCTGTTTATTAAAATCGTGTTCAAATAAGAAAAGTACTTTCATTTTTTGGTCCTCTGTTTTAAACAACTAAGATACGAATGAAAGTAATTTATTTTTGTGGCCTTATTTAGAAAAGAAGCTGCTACTATTTTCTTTTCTATCTCTGATTTATATAGCATCAAAGACATGATATCTTGAAAGTATTTTTCAGTTATTTAAAAATACAACAAATAGTGTTAAAAATTGCACTAATTATTAGATGTTTGGACGTTTTGCTATTTTTTAATAAAAAAGAGGAGTATAGTGCATTTTGTGTTGATAAAATTTTTAAAAAAATTGTGTTGCTTATCTCTGCCTATCTTTGTAATTTCATCTGAAAAATTTTGTCAAATCATTTCTTCTCTATCATTCTCTTTTCAGTAATTCCGTTATATTGGATCTTAACGAGGTAAAATCCGTTTTGATATGAGCTTAAATCAATGACAATATTATCTCCATTGAAATTGTATTTTAACAACTCAGCACCAGTTAAATTATAAACAGAGATATTTATATTTTCACTCGATTCTTTTAATTGTAGAGTGAATTTCGAATCGCTAGGATTGGGATAAATATTGATCGTTGACTTAGTGTAAAAGTCTGTATTGCTGGTCACTTGACAAGAGCTAGAAAGTTTATAAATCTGACCGATTTCCGAAGTGTTCAATGCGCGATCATAGAATCGGATATCATCAATTTTTCCAGCAAACTTTTTACCAATACTAATATTGTTATTTGCTTTTTGAATATCATATTTTCTACTTGTATCGGAATCCACTAAAACAGTATTTTTGTATAAATACCAATTTTTGTTTTCGTAAATAGCTACAATGTTGTACCAATTTGTATCAGGAAATTGAAAATTCACATTTCTAGACCATAAGCCTTGGAGTCCATTTCCAAATACTACTTGATTGATATCGTATAAAGCGAGACTATAGCCAAAATTATTGGTATTTGAAGGATCTCCTTTTTGAAATAATTGTTCATAATCCGCAGTGGCTGCTGACCCACCTTGATGCCATAAGATAATACTAAATGCTCCTTGTGGCGATACATCAAAAACAGAATCATAATTAACTCTAATATAGTTCAAAGCGTCACCAGGAAATAGATAAGCACAGTCCTTCATGCCAAATCGGTCAGTGGTTAAAACTGGTTTTCCGATTAAGATCCCATTGTTTTTTCCACTGAGATCAATTGCATCTCCGCTAAAGGGATAATACGCTTTCAAGCCATTGTTTACCTGACCAAAAATGGCTACTTGCAAGATTAAGCTTAGTAAAAATAGTAATTGTTTTTTCATGTTTATTAAATTTTTTGGTTTCAAAGATATGACTTGTTTTTGTTAAAAATGTTGTTTTCTATGTATATTTATACTCACATTCGTTTACTATTTTTGATTCATTTAAACAGTCGATGTATATCGTTGTCTCTAAATGAACTTCATTATAGGACTGTCTAAGTAAAAAATTCTTCTATACACATTTGCAAAAGTTTTATTTCAGGCTATTTCAATAGGCTGATATAGATTTTGCTTTAAAAGCATCAAAACGTAAATTTGTTAGATATTCTGCCACTTTGATATTGCTATTTTCTAATTTTCAAAAATATCCTTAATTTCTTATTCTATAAATTTATTTTATATAAAGGCCATCTTGATAAAGTTTTTTACTAGAGTCAGCTTATATCTAATCTTAGCAAGTAGCATTTATTTTAATTTTTTTATAGAAATATTATTTATCAATGATTTCATTTGACTGATTGCCATTTTATTCAATTGTGTCAATCTTTCCGATTGACTCAAACCATTGTGAATGAGTACTGCATTAATGCTTTCCATATTGGATAATACAACCAATTGTTCAATGTTGGCAGTATCACGAATATTTCCCCCTGCTTTAGGGTTGGCATCTCTCCATTGTTTAGAA
Organism: Saprospiraceae bacterium; assembly: GCA_016722295.1. GTDB lineage: Bacteria > Bacteroidota > Bacteroidia > Chitinophagales > Saprospiraceae > Vicinibacter. The sequence goes on along the minus strand of JADKGL010000026.1, from coordinate 89,293 downwards.
GTCGTACCGAACAAGGCCATATTGAGCATATCCGCTTCATCGGCATAAACGAAATTTATTTTATCTTTTGAAAGTGTGGTAGGAATGAGATTTTCTTTGATAGCGTCTGTGTGGATGTGATAATTGACTTTAGCCAATGTACGTTGCAGACTCCAATCAAGTTTGAGGCGATCGTTTTCATCTTCTTTGAGTCGTTGAAATTCTTTGATTAGATATACTTTGAATTCTGCAGATATCCACATTCCAAATTCAAAAGCAATATCAGAATGAGCAAATGAGCCACCATATCTGCCAGTAGTTGCTCTTAAACCAATAGCATTGGTTTTCTCTACCCATTCTTTTACACTTAATCTATAACTATTTAAGCCTGCCTGACTTTTAATTATGTCGAATTCGCCATAATTAAAATTTGGATTATAAACACTTTCCCAAATGCCTAGAAACTCTACAGTGTTTCTATTACGTAACCAGTCTGAAATAAAGAAATCACCGTCTTTAGCTTTAATCATATCAGTTAAGGAAATCTATTTTTGACCTGATTGGTCAATAACACTTATCTCTGTTCCCCTTACATTAATAGTTTTATTCTTTGCCATATTTTTATATTTTTTGAGTGTTGAATGTTTTGGTTCTTTTACATTTTTAAGTGTTTTTATGCTAAAAGATTTATAACAATTAGCAAATATAATGAATTTGAAATAAACAATATAGTTTTTATTATGGTTATTTAGTAAAGTAAAAAATGATTTTAATTATTACGATATTATTAGCCATAATATTTTTTTCATTATCTGGAATTCATGTGTATTGGTTGTTTGGCGGACAGCGAGGACTTGAAGCTAGTATTCCTGTTACAGTAGAAAATGAAAAGTTATTTATGCCTGGTAAATTTGCTACATTTCTAGTGGCATTTATATTGTTCTTTTTTGCTATGATCATTATATTTAAAACATATTCATCAGGTGAAATAGAAAATAAATGGATTCAATTTTTGATGAAATATAGTCTATCGTTTATTGCAATATTATTTATTGTAAGAGCCATTGGTGATTTTCAATATGTAGGTTTTTTTAAAAAAATAAAGCATAGTTTATTTGCAGAATATGATACAAATTATTTTTCTCCATTATGTCTTATCATAGGAATCTTGGCAATTCTTTTGCACTACATGTTAAAATAATAAAGGCGAAACATTCTCAAAATAATTATACAAATGCTTAAGCAATCTCAACTCATTCCACAATCTTTTTATCGCGAAGATGATCCTGTTGAAATTGCAAAAGAATTAATAGGCAAAATAATCGTGACAGAAACTAATGGGGTTCGAACCTCAGGGATGATCACTGAGAGTGAAGCATATTGGGCGCCACATGATCTCGCTAGTCATGCTAGAAATTTTACACGTACACCGCGCAATGAAATGATGTATGCAGCTCCAGGCAAAGCCTATGTTTATATATGCTATGGTATACATCAATTGTTTAATGTGGTCACTGGTCCAGAAGAAGTGCCACATGCTGTTTTAATTCGCGCTATTGAACCAATAGAAGGAATAGAGATACAAAAGAAAAGAAGAAAATTTTTGCTTACAAAAGCTGCATTGAGTTCTGGCCCAGGCTCATTGACCAAATGTCTAGATATTTCCATGAATGATAATGGTTTAGAATTGTGGAATCCAAAGTCAAGATTGAGAATAGAAAATCATAACGTCAAAATCCAAGATAACGAAATTGTTTCTACACCTAGGATAGGCGTTGAGAGTTCTGGTGAATCTGCTTTATTGCATTATCGATTTGTGTTGAAAACATCTAAATATCTTAGCGCAATGTCTTTTACAAAAAAGTATTTTTAATTTGTATTCAATTATCTACGTAAAAAGTTAACTATGGCATATAACGAATTTTTAGCAGAAAAAATTAGGGTAAATTTAAAAACAAAAAAGTCTATCGAAGAGAAGAAAATGATGGGTGGCCTTTGTTTTATGGTAGACGATAAAATGTGTGTCGGAATAATAAAAGATGACATTATGTTGCGTATAAATCCAGAAATAGAATCAAGATGTATACAGAAACAAGGATGCAGACCAATGGATTTTACCAAAAGGCCAATGAAAGGTTATGTCTATATCGATCAGTCAGCATTTTCTACTGACAAGGAATTACGAGATTGGCTTTCATTGTCCTTAGAATTCAATGATCTAGCAGTCTCTTCAAAAAAGAAGAAATAAAAACAATTAATACTTATCCTAATAATTCTTTGGCTATAGCAGAAATTAACTTGCCATCAGCTTGGCCTGCTGCTCTTTTTGTAGCGGCGCCCATGACTTTGCCCATATCTTTTCCATCTTTAGCTCCTGTTTCTGTGATGATTTCCGCTATCATTTTGCGCAGTGTTGCCTCATCCATTTGAGCGGGTAAATATTTCTCAATAATGGCTATTTCTTCGCGTTCTACTACAGCAAGATCTTCTCGACCTTGTTTAATAAATATATCCAAAGATTCTTTGCGTTGTTTTACTAGCTTCTGAAGTATAGGCAAGGCTCTTTCATCTGTCATCTCTTGTCCAGAGCCGTCAGTATTAGCTAACAGAATTGCTGCTTTAATTGCACGGATTCCTCGCAGTGCTTGTTCATTTTTAGCCTTCATGGCTTCTTTTAAATCAGCATTAATTTTATCTGTGAATGACATTGTATTATGTTTTAGTAAGACAAAGGTAGTAAGTATCGATTGAATTTTTAAAACTTTTTTAATTAGAAAAAATTATCAATATAAAAAATATTTTCAATTCGACAACTATTCGTTCAAAGACCAATCGTAATCTAAATAATTCAATTTTGTTTTTGAATTTATTTTGGTATCAGAATATTTATTGATAAAGTTTCGAACACCACCCATTTTTTTAAAATCTAAAGAGTACCATTTGAAAAGTAAAGATAGTTTACTAGATTTTGCATTGATTTGATTTTTGCTATTATCATGTAAGAATAATTTTGTAGCTCGGGTCAGTTGAGCATCGAGTTGATCAGCGGTATAAGCCTCTTGTAGTAAAATTGGACAAGATTTTGAAGCGCAAACGAGAGCCATGTGAATTCGCGGTTCAGAGAATTGTTTTCTAATTTTACTGTGTTCTATATTATTTAAATCCAAAGATTCATTTGCTATTGAGATAAACTTGATATCCCAAGTAGAATTTACAAAAGGTATTTTTCCACCAATTTCTTTGATGCCTTTGATAGGATAATGCAATGTAATTAATTTAATTGTATAAGCATTATAAGCGTTAATCCAATAGGCTAAAATTTCATTTTGACTCCAATTTGTTTTTGGAAAATTTGTTTCTAATTCTGAAAGATATGCATTTACTTCGAGACTATCATTTATGAATTTTTTATAATTTACCTTTCCTTCTACTGTCACATTTTTACTTAATAAATTAGTCCAAAGCTGATGATTAGCTTTTTGAGAGAAAGTATTGGAATAAGAGAAAAATATCAATAAAATTATACAGAAATTCTTCTTAAAAAGCCTCTCCCACCGTGAGGTAAAATCCTTTTGATTGTTTTGCAAAACCATAATCTAATCTTAAATGTATTTTAGATCTAGGATCCATCTCGAACCGTAGACCCAATCCTGAATTATAACGCAGTTTTTCAAAATTTAATTCGTCAAATGTGTGAAAAACTTTTCCAACTCCTGCAAAGGCAACCCATTTGATTCTCTTCCAAAGAGGGAAACGAAGTTCAACTTGAAGGATAGACAATCCATTATCTCTGTACTTGCCATCAAAATAGCCACGCAATCTCTTTGTGCCTCCTATAGATGGCATTTGATGAAATGGAATATCTCCATCACTGTATACAAATTGTAGATTAGCAGCTAATATTATTTTTTGCTTCCAAGAAGTATAATAGCTAGCTTCGGAGCTCCATTTTTGAAAATCAAAATCGCTTCCTAATTTTGAATTATCAATCGTATAACTTACTTCTGCTAAAAATCCTTTCGTCGGATAATTGATCCAATCGCGGTGATCAATAGAATATACGACTCCAAAACTATTGATATTTCCATTTTTTGAACCCACTATTTTTCCTTGTATCAATTCACCAGTAGAATCCAGTTTTGTATATGTAAAATCATCAAAAGCATATCGCAATCCAAGATATTGAAATTTACAGATTGAATACATTGTATTTAATTTTATCCTTGGAAAATCAGCAGAATATTTCTCGATATACTCATTAGGAATTTGATTTCCTATACCGAGGTAATTAAAAATATATTTGTAATAACCTAGCTCTCCAGTCAACCATAATTTTTGCTTTGTCAAAACAATATTGAAGGGTGCATAAAGTAGTAATTGTTTGTTTTGTGTGTAGGACAAACCAAAAATAACAGATGAAGGTCTTGTCGTGTTCCAATTGCGCTGTGGAAAAAAAGAAAAATAGCCCCCAGCACCAAAGCCCCATCTTGTATCAGGAGTATAGAATGCTATTGGAATGACTCTAAAACTATTCAGTTTTGTAGTATCTCTAATTAGATTTTCACCCTTAACAGCAAGGAAACTCAAACATAGAATTAATAGAAGGAAAAATTTCTTAAGAACAAAAAGCATAAGACGAGAACTAATGGATTTTATTTATGTTTACAGTACTTAAATCTTATTCATGAAAACATATTATAATCCAGAAGATCTTAAAAAATTTGGAAATATAGCAGAATTTGAAAAAAATCTAGCCAATAAGTTTTTTAGTTATTATGGTGAGGTCTTCAAGGATGGAGCTTTGACCGCGCGAGAGAAAAGTTTGATCGCTTTGGCCGTAGCTCATGCTATACAATGTCCATATTGTATAGATGCTTATAGTGTGGATGCCTTAGAGAAAGGATGCGATGAAGCACAAATGATGGAAGCAGTCCACGTTACAGCGGCGATACGGGGAGGTGCAAGTTTGGTCCATGGTGTTCAAATGATGAATAAGGTCAAAGAATTAACAATGTAAACGTATGAGTGAAGCAATAAAATCGCTCAGAAGTAGACAGAACGCATTAGCAGATTCGTTTTTTCAATTGGAAGTGTTGAGTAAGACCACACATAGTCATGATGATCAAGCCAGTTTTGCATCAAAGTTACGCATGAGTAATTTATTTCCATTGAAACCTACAGGTATCGAAATATTTCAGATCAATGTCGGTAAAATGTGTAATCAGGTCTGCAAACATTGTCATGTAGATGCAGGTCCCGACCGAAAAGAAATCATGAGTAGAGAGACAATGAAATTATGTCTTGAAGGGATTAAAAAAACTGGAGCACATACTGTGGATTTGACTGGCGGTGCACCTGAAATGAATCCAGATTTCCGTTGGTTTGTAGAAGAAATCAGTAAACTTGGTGTAGAAAAAATAATTGTACGTTGCAATCTTACGATTATTTTAGCGAATAAAAAATATCACAATCTACCAGAATTTTTTAAAACACATCGCATAGAAGTCGTGTCGTCACTTCCTTATTTCAATGCCATTCGAACAGATGCACAGCGAGGCGATGGCGTATTTGAAAAATCTATAAAGGCATTGCAAATGCTCAATGAAGTGGGCTATGGAAAAAGTGATACAGGATTAATCTTAAATCTCGTTTATAATCCCTCAGGAGCATTTTTGCCACCTTCTCAGTCTGCATTAGAAGTGGAGTTTAAAAACAAATTGAAATCAAATTACAATGTTGATTTTAATTCACTTTTTTCAATTACGAATTTACCTATTAGTAGGTTTCTAGAATATCTAATAGACAGTAATAATTATGACGCTTATATGGCTAAACTGATCGAAGCATACAATCCATCAGCTGCTGCCAATGTGATGTGCAGAAACACCATTTCCATAGGATGGGATGGATGGATCTATGATTGTGATTTTAATCAAATGTTGGATCTCAAAGTCAATACAAAGCATAATCATCTCTCCGATTTTGTAAATGAAGAATTGTTAAATCGATCTATTGTGATTAATCAACATTGTTATGGATGCACTGCAGGTGCAGGTTCAAGTTGTGGCGGTACAATATCATAACAAAATAAATTAATGAAGCATGAACAAAAGTATTTCAGTTATAATTCCAAATTATAATGGAAAATCACTTTTGGAAAAAAATTTACCTTCAGTTTATTCCGCTTTAGTTAGTTCACAAATTCAAGATTTTGAGATAATAGTTTGCGATGATGCATCGATCGATGATTCAGTCATTTTTCTAAAGACAACATACCCTAAAATTAGAATTGTAGAAAATAAGATCAACAAGGGCTTTTCAAGTAATTGTAATTCAGGTATACGAATAGCGACGAAAGATCTTGTGTTTTTGATGAATTCGGATGTTGTGCTTCTTGGAGAATATTTTACTCCTCAGATACATTATTTTTTGCAAGAAGATACATTTGGAGTAATGGGAAAAATAGTTGAAGAAAACACATTAAAAGTATTAGATACAGCCAAATATCCTGCTCTTGGATCATGGAAAATAGGAAGTACAACAAATTATTATTACAAAGAAGAAGATACAAAGCCACATTTGACTTTGTTTTTATCAGGTGCAAATGCATTGATCGATAGAAAAAAAATTCAAGAAATGGATGGATTTTTAGAACTGTTTGATCCATACTATTGTGAAGATGTTGATTTAGGAATACGTGCTTGGCGACTGGGATATAAATTATATTATGAACCGCAATCGGTTTGTATCCATCCTATTTCATCTACGATTAAAAAGGAGAATGCACAAAAAGTAGTGACCATTGCAGCGTGCAATAAAATTACATTGCATGCATTGCATTTACCTACATTAATGTTTGAAATATATTTTATAAAAACGCAATGGAAAGCAATCGCTTTAAAATTAGGTGGAAACCCAATGTTGTGGCATTCACTACAATTATTTCGAGAGAAATCAATTCTCATTTCAGAAGCAACAAAACGTATCAAAATCGAACAAGACAATAAAAATTGTAATCGTACAATTATTGACATTAAGCGAATTATCTTAGCAGATATTGGTAGTAAAAAATACGAATTATTTTGAATTAACCATATAGTTTTGTATGATAAATGGACGAATACACTTTGAGAGGAAGATTTTAGGATTGATTTTGAGTTAAAATTTGAAGCTGTGAAAAATTTAAGAATAAGAATTTTTTTTATAAGCATAGTGCTTCAAATAGCATGTTCACAAAATAGTACGAAATATGTTCGAACGATATTAATTGCAAAATCGGTCAATAATAGCTTTGTCCATTCTGAAGAAAATTCCGATTTAAATATTAAGGGTCAAAAATATTGGGTTCATTATAAAGCAGACTATGATGTAGGAGAACTAATTTCATTTGCTCGCTATTACCCAGAAGGTCCTATTAATTATACAATAGAAGAATAAAAAAGCGACACTGCAATTTACAAATCTCTCAATATTCCATTGATGCAAAATTGGATAATTAATGAGGAATCATTGACTTTAATAGAAGAAGGCAAGTATATAAAATTAACTAAATTAGATGATTTTCATTTTAAAGAAAATAAAGGCTATAGAATCTTTGTGACAAAATAGTCTAGCAAAATGCGATCGGCCTTTTTCATTTTAGTAGAAAATCTGTTTAAAAAACGTTAAGAACGGAAAACTGTCTGAGCCCAAATTAAAAATTTCTTTGAAATAGAGTTTATTTCTAATTGAAAATGTTGTTAATTGAGATAGATTTAGGCGAGTTTTTTCCGTTTAGTTTTTTAAATTGTTTTTCTACGTTAAGAAATGAAAACAGCCTTGATTTTTTTTGGTACTTTTTTGTATCAAGACAAAAAAGTACAGAAAGATGATTATGAAAGTAAATTTCAAACTAACAGAAATTAAAATTTTTGAAATCTTAAAATCTAATTTTTAATGAAGCATTTTTCAAGTGTCTTGTTTTACTAAGGAGTAGTTTCTACAATATACTCCTAAAAATCTGAGGCGAATTCGGCATTTTAAATTGATCGATATGGATCTGATAATATTGTAGAAGAATTTGCATAATTATTCTTCTTTGTGTGAGGTCAATCTGAATTCGCTCACCACCTATCAATTGATTAATAAGAATGCTGTGTTCAGGCAGCACAGAATATTTATTTTTTTCATCATATGGAATGAATAGACCATTTACTAAATCAAAACTATTTCGCGAATTTGAGTAATTTGAAAAGGAAAAAACCCAAAGTAATGACTAAATTGGACTAAAAAATGAATATGATAATTCGAGTCTAATGTCTGGGCATCATCTAGTTTGGTAAGAGAATTTTCTAGAAAAAAATACAATTCAGGATGAGCCGATGAATCTCGAATACATTGTCTTGAGATTTCAAGGATAAAAGTGGAAATAGCACTGTAGTGAATGTCTTGATTGATTCTAGTATAAATTTTAGAAACGGAGACTTCTTTGATGCGGTGCAAATTCTTAGATTCATTATAGTATGCTACAAGTTCGATTTGATTGGCAAGTTGAAGAATAGACGGAAGTCTAAGGCTAGCTTTTTTGAATACGCCATTCATAAAAAAAGAGACTAATCCTTTTTCTTGTGTAAAGACTTCTACTATGAGACTCGACTCACTATACCGAACTGTGCGAAAAATAATCCCTTTTGTACTTAACAAAACCTCTTACAATTTCCTATAAAAAGAATGGAAACAAGGTCAAAAATGTTCTTTAAACCTCCAAAAGTCTGAATAATTTAAAAAAGAGTGATAAAAAACACATTATATATTATTATTTTTTATTATATTTGTGGTTAAATGAATCGTATGAAGGGTACTGTAATCCTTTTTTTTGGCATCTTTTGTCTATTAAACATCGCTAATGGGCAATTTAACCTACAAATAGGCTATAACGCAGCTTATTCTAATCCTAAATTGAATAATGACATTTTAGCGTTGTACAATAAGGAAAATAACTGGATGAGCAAGCCTCTTTCGGAACTGCACTTTATGCATGGTCTTTTTCTAGGAGCAAGATATCGCTTTGAACAAATCGCAATAGCGCTCAATTGGCGAAGTAAAACGATTGGATTGTCTTCAGAAGGTATTTCCCCGACTACGAATACAGATTATAAAATGGAATTATTCTATCGATATCATACTTATGGATTGAATGTAGAGACAGCAGGGACATTCTTGTCTATAGGTGCTAGTATTGATTACAGCGTGATGAAAGTCAAGGATAGAATCACGGGTCAGAAGAAAAAAATAGAATTTATGTCAGAAGACGGAATTGGAAGTCATTTTTATTTAAATCTCAATTTGCCAACATTTGGCAATATGGGAATAGCTCTTCAGCCCTACTATTTTGTAGATTGGACTGGTGTAAATTTGACCAAACTAAGTGAAAGATTGGTTAATGGAGCGATTTCAACAAATAATTTAGGTAAATTCAACCATTTTGGCATATCTTTGATCTTTAATAATGGGCCTCAAGTGAACCACTAATAAAAAATTAATTTCTAAAGATGAGATTATACCTATTCAACCTAGCAAAATCTATTTTATCCATTTAATTTATTATCAATGAATCTTTACGTAGGAAACCTTGACTATTCAGTTAAGGACAGCCAGATCACGGCAATGTTTAGCGAATTTGGGACAGTGGATTCAGTAAAATTGATTACTGACAAATTCACAGGTCGCTCAAAAGGATTTGCTTTTGTAGAAATGTCAAACGATGACGAAGCTAGAGAAGCAATCAACCAATTAAACCAAAAAGCAATCAACGACAGAAACATTTCTGTATCTGAAGCTCAACCACCAGAAAAAAGAGAAAGACCACCATTCGGTGGAGGCGGTGGCGGAAATCGCGACAGAAAGCCTTTCGGCAACGGTGGTCCGAGAGATAAAGATCGTAGAAGATTTTAAGCAGCCGCACAGACTTGATTTCTGTATAGTAAAGCCATATTTGGCTTTTGTTTAAAATATATTGATTGTTAAAATGCCTGGGACAAAAACAATTCCAGGCATTTTCCTTTATTTAGTAAGTATTACGTTTTTTTATGGAATTTAAAAATATGGGGCTCGATGAACGCATCTGTCAAGCCCTCGATCAAATGGGGTTTGTTCAGCCCACAGAAATACAAGAAAAAGCTATACCAGCTTTTCTTGCATCAGAACAAGATATTATCGCACTTGCACAGACAGGTACTGGCAAAACGGCGGCATATGGTCTACCTATTCTTCAGAATATAGATCCAAATGATGTGAATGTTCAAGCACTCATTGTCTCTCCGACCAGAGAGCTTGCTCTTCAAATTTACAACGATCTCCGCAATTTTGGAAAATTTCTAAAAGGCATTCGAGCAGTTGCTGTGTATGGCGGTAGCAGTATCACTATGCAGATTAAAGAATTGAGACAAGGCGCTCAGATCGTAGTTGCTACTCCAGGTCGATTGATCGATTTATTGGATAGAAAAGCAATTAAAATTAATAAGATAAGAACAGTGATCCTAGATGAAGCTGATGAAATGCTGAATATGGGATTTCGTGAAGATATAGAAAACATACTTGGATTCACACCTGCAGAAAAAAAAAGTAGGCTTGTTTTCCGCTACAATGTCTCCCGATATACGAAAAATAGCAAATACCTATCTTTCGAATCCAATCGAGATTACTATTGGTCATAAAAACTCAGCATCTGCTAATATTTCTCACCAGTATGCGGTAGTTCAAGCGAAATACAAGTATGCAGCATTGAAGCGAATCATAGACTTTAATCCTGAATTTTATGGTATCGTGTTTTGTACCACCAAAATGGAAACGCAAGACCTTTCTGATCATTTAGTCAAAGAGGGATATCATGCAGATTGTTTGCATGGAGATTTGGCACAAGCGCAACGCGAAAAAGTAATGCATCGATTCCGTCATAAATCAGTACAAGTCTTGATGGCCACTGATGTCGCTGCAAGGGGGATAGATGTGAAAAACTTGACTCATATTATTCATTACCATTTGCCAGATGATATTGAAAACTATACACACAGATCTGGTCGTACAGCAAGAGCTGGACAAAAGGGGATTTCGATAGCGTTGCTTCATTCAAAAGAAGCGTATAAACTGCATCAAATAGAACGAATTGCGAAACTCAAATTCGAAAGATATGTAATTCCTACTGGGGAAGAATTAATGGAAGCAAGAATCCAAAGCTTTATTTCAGAATTTGTCGATACAAAGGAAGGCACTCCAACAAAGTTCAAAAATGAATGGATCTGGCCATTGATGAAAATGGAGCAAGCAGATCTGATTCAAAAAATATTAGAGCGTGAATTGAGCAAATTCACAAAGCAATATATAGATGCTCCAGATTTGAATCTAGAAGAGAGATCTGCATTAACGCGAACGAATTCTGGATCATCAAATTCAAGATCAAACGATCGAGGAGGATCATCGCGAACAAGCACAAGAGCCAATGGCGATGTGCGACTATTCGTGAATCTAGGCAAGAAGGATAATCTCAAATATGATGAAATCCGTGAAATCATCTTCAAGCAAACCAAAGTAAGCGGAAGAGTGATTAAAGATATAGAGATGAAAGGAGTGTATTCATTCTTTATGACAGATCCAGAAAGTGCCGCAAAATTGACAGCGATTCAAAATGCAAATTATCAAGGTCGACCAGTTCGAATCCAACATGCATCTGAGCAAAAGAAGGTCGCGATAACGATGGAGGAAAACGGAGGTGGATTTGAGCGCAGTAGAGGCGAGAAAAAAATTACACCGCGGAAAGAGAAAATAATTAATGTGATAATTAGCTAATGAGTTAATGTGAGAATGAATTTGCAAATGAGCATATTGTGCAAATCTGCAAAAGTTTTTTTTTTCGGAAAATTTAGAATTAAAAATTGCTCTAGAGGAGCGATATGTCAATAGAAAGATTCAAAAAAATTTCTAACCCCAGAGGGGCGACCTATTTTTTTAATGTGATAATGAGTTAATTTGCAAATTAGCAAATCTGCAAATGTTTTTTAAAACGATACTAAATTTAAATATTTAGTAGGAATAAAGTCCTCCATTTTCAAGGGAGGATTTAGGTGGGTTATAACGAAATGCTTTATATAACTTAATGAATAACACAAATCTTAATCCGTGAAATCCAACAATCCGTGTTATCCGTGATTCAGACAATTATTGCATCTTGTGTGTCCCTATCTGCTGTCCCTATCCGCGAAATCCACTGATCCATATAATCCGTGATTCAGACAATTTTCAAGAAAGAATATAGCTGGGTTTTTTGTGTAGTAGTTCAAACTAAAAAAAGGTGCCAAAAAAAAAGAGATCGGTTCATACCCCCCAGCGGAACCGACCTCAGAAATTGTTCGTACCGATTTCTTGGGTACGCGGTCTTTTTCAAGACAATAATTAGAATACATAAACCTTGCCAAAAATTAATAAATTGATATATTATTATAAAAAAATATCATTTGAGAGCAAATTTTATTCTGTTTTGTAGGATTTTGTAGGAAAAATTGCTAAAAATAAGCCTTGATTTGGATGAAATTAGCTTTTTCACAGCCTAAAATCGTTGTTCAACCCAAATTAGTTTTCTAAAAATTTCGCGACTTGGAAGCCATTGGAATAGAAAAAACAACATTTTGCTTGTGTTTTGGCCTTGTTATCGTCGAGCGCCAAGCGCAATCATAATTTAAATTCATCTATCTTTGCTTGAAACAATTCTTATGGTTTTATCAATTATCATTCCTGTTTTTAATGAAGAAAGAACCATTCACCGAATCTTGGATAAAGTCATCGAAGTAAAATTAGTACAAAATATTGAGAAAGAAATAATCTTAGTTAACGACTGCTCAACCGATCAAAGTGCAAGAACTATTGAAAACTATATTCAGGCTCATCCAGAAACTCGATTTTCTTTCTATCAACATGAAGTAAATAAAGGTAAAGGTGCCGCATTACACACAGGTATAAAAATGGCAAAAGGCGATTTCATTATCATTCAAGACGCTGATCTGGAATATGATCCACAAGAGTATAATATTTTATTAAGTCCTATTCTAAATGGATTTGCTGATGTCGTGTATGGCTCTCGATTTATGGGAGGAAATCCACATCGAGTATTGTTTTTCTGGCATTCGATTGGAAATGGAATTTTGACTTTTTTAAGTAATGCGTTTACGAATCTGAACATGACCGATATGGAAACTTGTTATAAACTATTCAAGTCAGATCTCGTCAAATCATTGGATTTAAAAGAAAGACGCTTTGGTTTCGAACCAGAGGTGACTGCTAAAATATCACGAATACCCAATGTTAGGATCTACGAAGTTGGGATCTCTTATTACGGAAGAACCTATGCCGAAGGAAAAAAAATAAACTGGAAGGATGGTTTTCGTGCGATCTATTGTATTCTAAAATACAATCTATTTCGATAATAGACCATATGCAAAAAACGAAAGGACTTACTCTAGAAAAGACAGTGCTCAAATTCGGATCTAAAGGCGAAAAAACCGGATGGACTTATATTGAAATCAGCCAAGACGAATCATCTCTATTAAATCCATCTGTAAAAGTATCCTTCCGAGTTAAAGGTAAAATAAATGATACAGAAATCAAAGGATTAGCTCTTTTGCCAATGGGAGATAAAAGCTTTATTTTGCCTTTGAAGCTAGATCTGCGAAAGAGATTAAAAATAAAGGAAGGAGATACATTAAAGATGCAACTGCAAGTAGATCTGGAAGAATACCAACTTGATATAGATCTCGTTGAAGCCTTAACTTATGATCCAAAAGCTTCAAGTTTTTTTTATGGACTGACCAAATCACACCAAAATTATTATTCAAAATGGATTCAAACTGCTAAAAGGCAGGAAACAAAAGCCCTTAGGATTGCAGATTGTATCGAAGGATTCCAAAGGAAATTATCGTTTCCAAAGTTCATACACTGGAGGAGAGAAACAAAAGAAAAGTAAAGCAAAAGCATTTCTTTGTAATTTGTGAAAGAATAAATACATTAGGAGAAGACTGCAGTGGAAATTCATCACCATTGCAAAGAAAAAGTGAAGTTTCGAGTATCTCAGGCGTCAAAGATGGTTATTATAGTTTATCTGGTATATATTTAGGAAAAAGTATTAAAGAAAATGTAAATGCTGTCTATATTCACATTCAAGATGGAAAATCTATTAAAGTATTTATCGATCCTACTCATTCTAAACTGGATTAGTTTGGGCTATGTTTATCCACAAACCGAATCTAAAGAAGATTGGACTTGGGTTCTAGGTAGCGTGATCTATTCCAACAAAAGCACTGTTAATCTTCTTCGTTTTTCAGAAGATACTTTTGAAATCGAAACGATTGAAAAATTCTACGGCATTGCCAATAGTACTTCAGTATTATCAGATAAAAACGGTTTACTTCGATGTTTTAGCAATCACTGTTATGTGATGAATTCTTCTGGTGATACAATAATAGGTTCAAGTAAATTAGCAAATCATATACAAAGAAAGCACACAGACTGTAATACTGCAAAAGATTGGTCATTTGATGAAAGTCAATTGCTTTTACCAATGCCTGATCATCCTGATAAGTATGTTTTGGTCTATACGACTGAAATATCAGAATGGGAGTCGAGTCCTAAAGTTCTGCCATTTAGTGCCATGGTATATAGTGCGGAGATAGATTTTGAAAAAAATCCAAATGGAGAGATAACTAGCTCGTGGGATTTATTGACAAGAGATTCAGTTTCGCCTTCATGTATCAGTGCTTGCTATAAAGAGAATGGAAAGGACTGGTGGGTGATCAATCCCCTTGACGGGGAGCCTTGTTTCTCGATTCAAGAAGTCACAAGCGAGGGTATAAAACATGTTCGAAATCAATGTGTAGGAGACTTAACATGGCCTATTCACGATCTTATAGGTTTATCCTCTTTCTCGCCTGACAGAAGTAAATATGCGAGATATAATTGTAAGCATGGACTACATTTATATGATTTTGATTATAAAACTGGTATGCTTTCGAATCCTCGCTTGATACCAAATGTGATTTATCTGCCTTATGGGGGTGGGTTTTGTTTTTCTCCTGATTCTAAATTGTTGTATTTATTCCAAGGTATGTATCTGTACCAATTCAATCTAGAAAGTTCAGATATATGGGCATCAAAGATATTAATTGATAGTGCTCGATACAGAGATATCAATGGAGCAGTGACTAATTTTAATCAGGGAAGAATAGCGCCTGATGGAAAAATTTATATAAGTGGAGCTTCATATCATAATAGCCTACATTGTATCACAAAACCAAATTGCTTAGGGCAAGAATGTTCTGTCATTCAAGATTATGTGATATTACCCGCTCGAAACTATTTCGATGTTCCAAAGATGCCTTATTTTTCCACTACTTATGGTAAGCCTATGAGTTGTCAAAGCACAGAAATTTCAGAAGCAGATAAGGAAGCAATAAATTTTTATCCCAATCCGACGTCTCACTATTTTGACATGGAACTTTCTGCATTGCACTCACCTAACACGTTTATTTTACAAGACCAATTAGGTCATCAAATTAAAAAATGGCAGATCCCATCAGGGATAAAAAAGTATCGTGTACAAATTGAGGATTTGTCTAATGGAGTTTATTATTTGACTCAAGAGAATCATTTTTGGAATTCTAAAATCGTTGTGATAAAATAAGAATGGGATATAGGATTTTGATGAAGAAGTAGTCATTAGCGGAGAGCATAAGTAAAAAAATCGAATTAAGAGCTCCAAAGCCATTTAGGACTACTATTCAATTGTAAAATTTGCGTTTACTCATCCTATTCAAATATATATTAGTATAATATATATTCGATTGATATATAATATATTCAAGTGTGTTGTTCAGGAAAGACAATGGCTAAGGCATAAAATAATATTTTTTCTCAACAATTTTTGTCGTAAATTTGCATTCCACATGAACAAGATTGATCTTTCGGTTGATTTTGGATTGATTTTTGTACAATTTCCCAATACAGATCTGTTTTCATGAAACTATTGAACTTATTTATGCAGGAATTAGCCGTGGATTTAGGTACGGCGAATACACTGATTATACAGGATGATAAAGTGGTGGTGGATGAGCCATCCATTGTTGCTATTGATAAAAAAACTGGCGAAACGATAGCTGTGGGTCATAAAGCCATGCAAATGCATGAGAAGACACACAAAAATATCGATACTGTCAGACCATTAAAAGATGGAGTAATCGCCGATTTTCAAGCAGCTGAGAATATGATTCAAGGCATGATTGGAATGATAGGCAATAAACGTAGGTTTTTTACTCATTTAAAAATGGTGATCTGTATACCTTCAGGTATTACAGAAGTAGAGAAAAGAGCTGTTTTTGACTCTGCTGACCACGTAGACTCCAAAGAAACTTATTTGATCCATGAACCAATGGCAGCTGCTTTGGGAATAGGATTGGATGTCGAAGAGCCTATAGGGAATATGGTCATCGATATTGGAGGTGGGACTACAGAAATTGCGGTAATCGCCTTATCGGGCATCGTATGTGACCAGTCTATTCGTGTGGCAGGAGATGAATTCACTGAAGATATCATCGACTATATGAGGCGAGAGCACAACATGCTCATCGGAGAAAGAACCGCAGAAAAAATCAAAATAAATGTAGGAGCTGCGTCTAAAAATCTTGATAGTCCACCAGAACCATACGCGGTCAATGGGCGAGATTTGATGACAGGAATCCCGAGACAAATCTTCATCCGTTACGAAGAGACAGCAGAAGCATTGGATAAATCCATTATGAAAATCGAAGAAGCTGTATTAAAAGCCCTTGAGATCACACCTCCAGAATTATCTTCCGATATCTATCGCACAGGTTTGTATTTGACAGGTGGTGGAGCCTTACTTAGAGGTTTGGACAAACGATTAAAAATTAAGACAAAACTACCAGTCCTTGTAGCGGATGATCCATTGAGGGCTGTCGTAAGAGGTACTGGAATTGCATTGAAAAACACAGATCGATTTTCTTTTCTCATCGATAGAAAGAGTATTTGATTCGTAATCTTCAATACATCATATGCTTAGATTTCTGCAACAAGTTGTACAAAATGGCTCTTTCATTTTATTTCTTGTTTTGCAATTTATTTGCTTTTATTGTATTATAAGCTTTAATCAAGATCAAAAAAAGATCTACTTATATTCTACACAAAAGTTAAATGCAAATGTCAGTTCAAAATTTAAAAATATAGCTGATTATTTTAATTTAAAAAATCAAAATAGAAATCTGGCAGAAGAGAATGCTGTATTACTTGAATATAAATTTAATTCAAATGCAATATCGAAGAGCGAACCACAGATCCTAGATTCTGTTTTGCTTAACACAATAGAAAATTTTTCAGTCATACCAGCGAATATTATTACAAATTCGATCAATCGTCCCAACAATTTATTTACCATCAATAAAGGGTCTCGCAATGGTGTGTTGCCAAACATGGGAGTGATCACCACAAAAGGTGTAGCAGGAATAGTCACAGATACTTCAGAAAATTTTTCGTTGGTACTTTCTGTATTAAATAATAATTGTAAAATTAGTGCAAAATTAAATCGCTGCGGATTTTTTGGTCCAATGGTATGGAATGGACAGAACCCATTGTATTCTACTTTAGTCGATATTCAAAAATACGCAGACGTTAAGAAGGGAGATACTGTTTCTACTAGTGGATTTTCTTATATTTTTCCACCAAAAATTCCGATAGGTATAGTAGAAGATTTCGAAAGCAAACCAGGCGCTTTTACTTATAATATCGATGTCAAATTATTTCAGGACATGTCTACTGCAGATCAAGTCTATGTCATTTATAATTCGACGATGAATGAACGCATTAAATTAGAATCAAATAGTATTAAATATGAATAACGATTTGATTAAAAATTTTATTCGAATATTGATACTCACATTAGTGCAAATTTTTGTATTAAAAGAAATCGTGTTATTTGGTGATTGGATTAAATATATTGAAATTATAATTTATCCCATAGGTTTGATGTTGCTTCCTTTATCAATACCACGCTTTTTTTTATTGGGAATTGCATTTCTTACAGGATTTTGGATAGATATTTTTTATGATACTTTAGGTGTTCATGCATCAGCGTGTTTATGGATGAGCTTTGCTCGACCTTATGTATTAAAATATTTTGAACCAAAATCTGGTTATACCATGAATCAACATCCAGTCGCTCAAGAATTGGGTATCTTTTGGTTTATGCAATATATGGCAGTATTATTAGCTATTTTCACCTTCGCTTATTTTTGTATGAAAATATTCACCTTAGTTTTTATAGTCGATATTTTGAATAGAACGATCGTCAGTTTTGCCATCAGTTATTTTATCCTGTTTTTAATACAAATTATATTTGACCCTAAGTCTTAGATTCCAATGGCAATAGATCAACGAAGTATTCGATATAAAATAGTCTTTGGACTAGTACTTGCTATATCAGCCGTTTTGGTCTTTATTTTAATTAAGTTGCAATTAATGGATCCTTACTATTCAGATAAGGCAAAGTCTATAACACTCAATCAGAATATCATTCAACCATCAAGAGGCCTTTTTTATGATCGCAATGGAAAACTCTTAGTGATCAATTATCCGGCTTACGATATCTATGTAAATTACAATAAGATTTCAAAAGATCTTGATACAAACAATTTATGCTTTTTACTTAATATACCCAAACATAAATTTAGCGAGTTGATTGAGAAAGATTGGAGCTCAGGAAAATTTTCAAAATCAATTCCATTTGTTATGTTAAAAAATGTTGATGCAACAACGTTTTTACGATTTCAAGAAAATAATTTTAGATTTCCAGGATTTAGTGGATCTCTTCGTGCCATACGGGAGTATCCAATTGCACATGGTGCTAATTTTTTAGGTTACACTTCAGAAGTTAAAAAATTTGATATAGATCAAAACAAAGATGTTTATAAATTAGGAGATTATAAAGGCGAAGCAGGAATCGAAAAAAAATATGAAAACTATATTCGAGGATCAAAAGGATTGGAATTTACATTACGAGATAATCTAGGTCGAGAAGTAGGTCCTTATATGAATGGAAAATTGGACAGAGATGCTATCTCTGGTTCTGATGTTCATATTGCTATTGATATCGAATTGCAAAAACTTGGAGATAGTTTACTGATGAATAAAGTAGGCAGCATAGTCGCTATTGAACCTGCTAGTGGAGAATTACTTTGTATGAATACGTCTCCAACGTTCGACCCTAATTTGTTGTCCATCAATCAAACAAGAGGTCAAGCATATGCTTATTTATTGAGAGACACATTGAAGCCATTATTTGATCGAAGTTCACAAGCTGTTTATCCTCCAGGATCCATCTTCAAACCTATTCTTGGACTAATTGCTTTGCAAGAAGGAATTATTAATGAAAATACACCACATGCTTGCTCAGGCGCTTATTACTATAAATCTTTTTCTTATGGCTGCCATAATCACCCAGCACCTTATAAACTTTCTGTAGCATTACAACATTCGTGCAACTCTTATTTTTTTCAAACATTTAGAGATTTTATTGATCAAGATGGTAGTACAAAGCCAAGTGTAGGTTTGGATAAATTGGTGAAATATCTCACTGAGTTTGGATTGGGTAGACCGCTATTCACCGATGTGGACGCAGAGAAATCTGGATTCATCCCAACCTCCGATTTTTATACTCGACTCTATAAGACAAATCAATGGAGATCTACATATATTATTTCGGTAGGTATCGGTCAAGGTGAACTGCAGCTCACTACAATTCAAATGGCTAATCTGGCCGCAATTATTGCGAACAAAGGTTATTATATACCTCCACATTTAGTGAAAGGATTTTCACCAAATAATATCCTTATTCCAGAGATTTATAGGACAAAAAACTATGTACCAGTAGATCAAAAACATTTTAAACCAGTGATCGATGGAATGGAATTAGCAGTAAGTTCGGGCACAGCAACCCTTGCTTTTCATCCAGATTTACAAATTTGTGGTAAAACAGGAACATCACAAAATAGTCGAGGTAAAGATCATTCCGTATTTTTTGCTTTTGCGCCAAAGGATAATCCCAAAATAGCAATAGCTGTTTATGTTGAAAATGCAGGTTGGGGCGGAGCCGTTGCAGCGCCAATTGCTTCACTTATGATTGAAAAATATTTAAAAGGAACTATATTGCGTAAAGAATTGGAAGAAAGAATGAAAAAAAAGGATTTAATTTCAACTAAATAATTATGATCATATCTTGTATAGTCGCGATGAATCAAGATCGAATCATTGGGAATGATAATCAAATTCCATGGTACCTTCCCGCTGACTTAAAATATTTTAAAAAAATCACCACTGGTCACCATATTCTAATGGGTAGAAAATGCTATGAAAGTATTGGCAAACCATTGCCCAATAGAACAAATATCATACTTACTCGCAATCCTTATTTTGTAGTAAGCAATTGCATTACGATTCATACATTGGAGGAAGGAATATTGATCGCAAAACAGAATAAGGAGAATGAATTATTCATCATAGGTGGTGGAGAAATCTATGAAAGATCTAAGCACCTTTGGAATAAAATTTACATCACTGAAGTAGATTTGCAATGTGAAGGATCAGTCCGTTTTCCAGAAGTTGATTATGATGAATGGAAAGAGATTCATTGTGAAGAGCATCTCGCTGATCAAAAGAATAGAATGAATTATAAGTTTAAAATATTCGAGCGAAAATGAACATCACTGAGAGCCTCTTGCAATATATTTGGAAGACCAAAACACTACTTAAACAATCTTTGCAAACTACAAATGGAGAGTTGATCAAAATTCTCCAGCCTGGAATCCTCAATACGAATCAAGGACCAGATTTCTTAATGGCAAAAATAATTATTGACGAAGTAGAATGGGTTGGCAATATTGAAATTCATGTCAAAAGTTCACAATGGATCGCTCATCGACATTCGGATGATGAGGCCTATAATAATGTCATTTTACATGTGGTGCTCGAGAATGATGCAGAGATCCATCGCAATATTCCCTGTCTTGAATTAAGAGATCTCATTGATCAACATTTGTTGACACAGTATCAACTATTGACTGAATCCATCACACAGATTCCTTGCCAAAATATGATATCAAATGTTCCACAAATAATTGTTTTTAGCCAATTTGATCAAATGATGGCTCAGCGATTGGATTCAAAAGTAACTAAACTGAGTAAAGAGCTTCAAGAGTTGCAGCACAACTGGGAAGCTTTATTTTATTTGAAATTAGCAAGTTATTTGGTCACACCAGTGAATACTGATGCGATGAATGAATTAACAAGAAAAGTACCTTATTCATTGCTTCTAAAACTATCACAAAATCTCACCGAACTGGAAAGTGTACTCTTCGGAACAGCAGGATTTCTCCAAGAGAGTGACGAAGATTATGCAAAGGATCTAATGAAACAATTTCATTATCAAAAAAACAAATGGGGATTGGTTGAAATGAAAGTGGTCCAATGGAAATTTCTACGAATGAGACCATCGCATTTTCCAACACTTCGTATAGCACAAATTGCAGCATTCTATGCACACCATAGACAAGCATTTCAAAAAATCATTGAATGTGAAAAAGTGACACAAGTATTTGCATTGTTTCACATAGAATCAAGTGAATACTGGAGAACTCATTTTAGCTTTGGTTCTGCAATGCATAAAGCACAAAAAACCTCGATTGGAAAATCGACATTTGATATTTTAATGATCAATGTGATTGCTCCATTTTTGTATCTATATGCAGAAATTCAACACGATGAAGCCTACAGAGTTAAAGCAGATATATGGCTAAAAGAAATTAAAGCAGAATCAAATCGCTATACAAAAATATGGAATAATGTAGGAATTCAAGCAAACAATGCAGGAGAAAGTCAAGCAATGATAGAACAATTTACTAAATTGTGCAGTTTAAATAAATGCTTGGAATGTAAGATTGGAGACAAAGTATTAAAATTAAATTTATAACGAATTTAATCCAAATAATTTCAATAGCTAAAAGTAAAACTTATGATAAAATTCACAACTCAACTCATCGCAATAATTAGTACATCACTGTATGTTTCACACGCTCAGATAAATCGAATTTTTGTAGGTGCTAATGCTGGAATTCAGGCGACATCAATTTTGAATAAAAATGATTTGGACGAAGGAGGTCAATTGGATTATTCAACACCATATAAATTTCAATTTGGAATTGACTTGGGATATATTGTAACAAAACGATTTGCATTTCAAACAGGTGCCATATACTCTCAGCAAGGCCAGAATTATGTCACTAATGGAAATGCTTTAGCAGATTTTAAGACTGAATTAAATTATATAAAAATTCCATTACTTGCTAATTGGACAATCAACCCTGATCGAAAATGTAATTTTGGTCTACAATTTGGTTTTCAATTTAGTATTTTAAATAGTGCAAAATCTTCTCGAAGCAAAATTAATTCGAACCAAGCGCCTTTTGGATATTATTCTTCAAATCTTTTTGTAGTTGATGATTTTTATTCTTCTGTAAATTTAGATTTTGTTGTCGGACCTTCAGTGAGTTATAAGTTAAATGATCGAATGAGATTAGGAGGCGTGCTGAGATTAGATTACTCATTGAGTGATATTGAAAAGAAAGAAAGCAAACCTTCAATTCGTGACATTTCAAACAATGTAACAATTTGTTTACCTCAATTATTTTTTCATTATATATTTAGTAAATAGTTGAAAAAATTACAAGCATTACTACTCTCTCCATTTTCATTACTTTATGGCATTGGTGTAAGTATACATCAAGCATTATATTTTTCGGGTTTTTTTAAAGCAGTAAAGTTTAGTATTCCTGTTATTAATATTGGCAACCTTGCAGTAGGAGGTACGGGTAAATCGCCACATATTGAATATATATTAGATTTACTTCATGAATATTTAGAAATTGGAGTGATCAGTCGTGGATACAAACGCAAAACTACTGGATATGTATATGTTGATGTTAATCATACTGCTCTCGATGTAGGTGATGAGCCTATTCAAATGAAATTAAAATATCCACAAGAGCATTTTGCAGTAAGTGAAAGTAGAAGTTTGGGCATTCCAAAACTTATCTCTCAAGTTCCTTCATTGCAAACTATTCTTATGGATGATGGATTCCAGCACCTAGAGGTAAAAGCAGGGCTCAATATTTTATTAACTGAATATAGCAATCCGTATTGCAATGATTTTATTTTGCCAGGTGGACGTCTTAGAGAATGGAGATATGGATCTAGGAGAGCGAATATAATTATAGTCACAAAATGTCCTAAACCAATCGATGAACAGGAAGAACAGCAATGGCGAAAAAATTTAAATGTACAAGCAGATCAACACTTGTTTTTTTCTTTTATTGAATATCAAATTCCGTATTCGATTTTTGCAACTTCTGAAATGTACCATTTGAATCCATCTATGCATGTGACACTGATAAGTGCGGTTGCACAGTCTTCGTATCTTGTAGATTATGTAGAAGATAAAGTAGCATCATTGACCGATATTCATTATGAAGATCATCATTTTTTTACTGAGCAAGAAATTTTGGATTTGATCAATAAGCATAAGGCGATTTCCAATTCTAATAAAATCATACTTACTACAGAAAAAGATGCAACTAGACTAGCGCTTTTTAGACGATTATTTGAAGAACACCAATTGACGATTTTTGCAATACCTATCAAAGTAAATTTTTTTAAGAAAAGGGCTTTTGATCAATTTATTAAAAATTATTTATTAGAATTTAAAGTATAATATGAAATATATTATCTGTTGTTTTTTCATTATTTCTAAAGTTTGGGGTCAATCTAGCGCAACTGATTTCTCACATAAAGTACAACAGCAATTGCAACGTATTGAAATACATTCTGGCCGACTTTTTACTGGCCATAGTGCTATTTTACCTTTTAATCAAGTGCGTCAAATTCAGGATCTGAGCAATTATTATTCAGATTATTTAAAATCAAATGAAGATATTGATACAAACGACTTGTATGAATTGGTATTACCACATGCTTTGTATCTCAAAAATTCTAGGGAATATCAAGCTTCATGGGACAAATTCTTTGCGCGAAGACCTATAGCCAAATATTTTTATCAAGTCCCTTACCAATTTTATTCTTATTCAAGTAAACATTTTTATTTTGGTGTAAATCCTTTGTTGGATATTCATTTAGGAAAAGAGAAAGATAGCAGCGCTATCATTTTTCAAAATTTGAGAGGAATCGATATTTCTGGAGGTATAGATCAAAGGGTCTTTTTTAAATCTAGGATTATTGAGACGCAATCAAGTTTTTCATCTTATGTTCAGGATTATATTTCTACACATCAATCTGTTCCAGGTGCTGCATTTGTGAAAAAGTATGAAAGCCAAATTTTTAAAATAGAGAATGGTTACGATTTTTTAATTGCAGATGCTCTTGTAAATTTTCGAGCGACGAAACATATTGATCTCAGTTTAGGGCATGGTACACATTTTATTGGGTCTGGAATCAGAAGTTTACTTTTATCTGATTTTACAACACCATATTTTTATTTTAGAGTGAATACTAGTTTTTGGAAAATCAATTACCAAAATATTTTTGCAGAACTAAGTCCACAAAGTAAATTCATAGGTACTACAGATCGATTGCTACCAAAAAAATATATGGCAAGTCATTATCTCAGTATAAATTTATTGAAAAATTGGAATGTGGGAATCTTTGAATCGGTTGTCTTTGCGAGGCAAAATCAGTTTGAACTTCAGTATCTTAATCCAATCATACTTTATAGGTCAGTAGAACAAGCGATTGGATCGCCAGATAATGTATTGCTAGGAATGCATTCACATTTAAATCTTTGGAAACGTTTTAGTCTTTATGGACAGCTCTTATTAGATGAATTTGTAATTAAGGAATTGGTGGTCGATAATAAAGGTTGGTGGGCAAATAAATATGGATTTCAAATTGGTGCTAAATACATCGATGCTTTTGGTCTTCCACATTTGAATATTGCCATAGAGCACAATCGGATTCGTCCTTATACCTATACTTTCAGAGATACTGTTCCCGCCAACTATACACACTATCAGCAAGAATTGGCACATCCATTGGGAGCCAATTTCAAAGAAAATTTAGTTCAAATCGATTATAAATTTCTTCCTCGATGGAATATTAATTTGGATCTCCTACAGTATCAAAAAGGCTTAGATATAGGACTTCAGAATTATGGTGGAAATATTAATAGATCACACGATGACCATCGTGTGAGTGATTACAACAACAAGATAGGTCAAGGACTTGAAAAAGATGTATTGCAAATTAGTATTGGTGCACAATATGAATTGTTTCCAAATCTGTTTGTAAGCATAAATGGTACGAGGAGAACACAAAGTCTTGGTTCTGGTCCAAAGACGAATACTACAATTGTACTTACAGGAATACGCTGGAATATTGATTCGCGCAAGAATTATTTTTAAACCAATTCTTTTGTTTTATTCTGAAGGGAAGAATGGATTTTGATAAAGTTTATTTTTAAATATAGTCGAATCTGTTAAGGAATGTAAAAATGATATTAATTGATGTTCTTCAGTTTCCGTTAGTGTAAATTTAGTAACTCTTCCATCCAGCCATGGACTATCTGCTCCATTGCCTCGGCAAGAACCATAGTTTATTTCCCTTCCTCCTTTAGAATACACGGCAATGACTTCACGCAATGTCTTGGCTGACCCATCATGAAAATAAGGCGCAGTCAATGCGATATTGCGTAATGAAGGTATTCGAAAAGCACCAATATCATTACTATCTTTAGTATGATTGTATTGACCTCGATCTTCTTGAGGATAAATGTCTTCACAATAATACAGACCAATATTGGCAAAAGGAAAACCTCGAGTTTCTTTATCAAAATGAATACCATTATGGCAGGTACTACAGCTCAATCGGTCACTAAAAAATAGATTCATTCCTGCCTTTGCATCCGGATTCAAAGCATTTGTGTCTTTTTTTGATCTATATAAATCAATCGGAGCATTTTCAGAAATGAGCGTCCTTTGAAATGCTGAAATTGCAGAAATGATATTGTCAAATGTAATCGGGCTTTTATCTTTTGGAAATGCATTTTTAAATTTCTTTTTATAAGATTTATCGTTAATAAATCTAGATAAAATTTGATTTTCGTTGCCTTTTGCTCCAAGTTCAGGTGGTGTTGTAGAGAAGATAGGTTTCAGCATTTGTTTTTCTAAATCATGCAGTTCTATATCCGCCCAAGTTAGACTCCTGCGATCTTTAACATTGAGGAGAGATGGAGAATTTCTCATCACTTCATCGCCATAAATACCTATTGATTTTTTATAACCATCTGTAAAGGCAAATTTCGGATCGTGGCAGGTAGAACATGATTTCGAAAGATTAGCAGACAGCTTTTGATCAAAGAATAAATGTCTACCTAAATCAATGAGTGCATCATTTGTTTTTGTATTCTTTTTTGTAATAAATGAAAAAGTAAAAACAATTGAAATTAGAATATAAAAAATCCACTTTTGCATAATAGAAGTATAACAATTTAAATTCAAATTTGATTTATGATTTTCTTCACTTCCTCGGTTAAATTCCGGTTAAAAATTATAAAACACAAAAACAATACAAATTATCTATTAATTTTGCATAGATTAAAATACGATTCATGCGGAAAATGCTTTTTATCCTAGCAGTTGTTCTAGGTTTTCAAGTACTTAGTATTGCTCAAATGTTTGATCCAGTGCATTGGGAGCAAGAGATAAAATCACTAGGAAATAATGAATATGAGCTAATTTTTAAGGCTACGATAGATAAAGGGTGGTCAATATATAGCCAAACCTCAGATCCAAATGCTGCTGCTCCTACAGAAGTCACATTTAAGAAAGCGGCACATTTTAGTCTGATAGGAAAGGTGGAGGAGCGTGGCAAGAAAAAGGAAGGGCCAGAACCTTTGTTTGATAATCTTGTCGTGGCAAAATATATGGATCATGTTGATTTTGTCCAAAAAGTCAAAGTTACGGATCCCACGAAAGCTATCGATGGTGAAGTGTATTACATGAGTTGTAACAGTGAGCGTTGCATCCCGCCCAATCCAAAACCCATGAGTTTTACGATTGGTGCTAAAAGTGGCAATACTAGTGCGGGAGCTGTAAAAGGCAGTGGCGGTATGCCCACAAATCAAATTGAAGCTCAAAATAATACTACTGCAATTGAATCAAATCCACTGGGGACAAGTCCAGTAGAACATAAACTTCCACCACCAGATAAATCAGGTATATTGGATCCAGTAAAAGGCAGTCTTTCCGCAGAAAAGAAATCAGACAAAATCCATAGCCTAAAGTTCACAGCAAGTATGGAAGACGGATGGCATATATACTCCAATAAAATAGGAGAGGATGGTCCAATACCATCATCAATAGATTGGGAAGCAGGTGACCATTACAAGCTCTCTGGAGATCTACAAGAAGTATCAGATCATAAAATAGAAGGTTACGATGAGATTTTTGAGATGAAATTGATCAAGTATAAAAAATCAGTTGACTTCATCCAAGATATTGAAATCCTAGATCCAAGCAAACCGGTAAAGGGGGGATTCACTTATCAGACCTGCGATGCATCCAAATGTCTTCCACCAAAAACCCTAGCGTTTACTTATTATCCTTCAAATGGAAAGGTAGAATATGAAGGTATGGCAGGAAGTACAGGAGCTTTGCCTCCATTGGATTTTACAGGAGATGTGGTAGATCAAACCAATCCAACATTGCGATCTACTTTGGTCAATCCTGTAGGAAATTGTGGCGAGGAACTCATCAAAGGAACGAATCATTTTTGGACATTTATTTTTGGGTTTTTGGGAGGATTATTGGCATTATTGACACCATGTGTTTTTCCTATGATCCCGTTGACCGTATCTTATTTTACTAAAGAATCTAAAAAAAAAGCATTACGCAATGCCTTAGTTTATGGTTTGAGTATTATCGTCATTTATGTAACGATTGGATTATTAATTACCGCATTGTTTGGAGCCACGGCGCTTAATGAATTGGCAACCAACTGGATCGCCAATTTGATTTTCTTTTTGATTTTTGTGGTATTTGCATTTTCATTTTTTGGCTATTTTGAAATTACATTACCGAGTTCTTGGACGACTAAGACAGATAGCATGGCGGATTCAGGTGGCTATCTTGGTATCTTTTTTATGGCATTTACATTAGCGCTAGTTTCATTTTCTTGCACAGGTCCTATCGTAGGATCAGCTTTGGTTCAATCTGCTTCTTCCACTATTGGTCCTTTCCTAGTGATGTTGGGATTCTCGATGGCATTAGCGATTCCATTTGGATTATTTGCAGCATTTCCAGCATGGTTGAATTCATTGCCTAAATCAGGAAGTTGGATGAGTAGTGTAAAAGTGGTGTTGGGATTTCTCGAGTTAGCCTTAGCCTTAAAATTTTTATCCAATGCAGATATGGCGCGCAAGTGGAATATTCTAGGATATGAAGTTTTTATGGGTTTATGGGTGATCATATTTGCTTTGATGACGATATATCTATTTGGTTGGATAAAATTTCCACACGATAGTCCATTGAAAAAACTTTCAGGTACACGATTGTTTTTTGCTCTAGCTTCTTTGGCTACGACAGTGTATTTAGCTACAGGATTTATTTATAAAAAAGATGTGAATTCTTACAAATCTTTGAATCTTATGAGTGGTATCGCACCACCATCTACATATAATTATTTTTTGCCACCACCACAAGTGAATCCAGAGTTGAAATCTCGATTTATGTCGTTTACCAAATGTGCAAATAATCTCGATTGTTTTAAGGATTATTACGAAGGATTGACCTATGCAAAAGAGATGAACAAACCGGTTTTATTGGATTACACAGGTATTTTTTGTCAGAATTGTAGGAGAACAGAAGATCGTATTTGGGTAGCAGATAAAGTCAGAAATATGATCGAAAGCAAATATGTTTTAGTCTCATTGTATTGCGATGATCCAAAGAAATTGGAGAAAC
Source organism: Saprospiraceae bacterium (assembly GCA_016722295.1). Classification (GTDB taxonomy): domain Bacteria; phylum Bacteroidota; class Bacteroidia; order Chitinophagales; family Saprospiraceae; genus Vicinibacter. The sequence goes on along the minus strand of JADKGL010000026.1, from coordinate 60,203 downwards.
AAATTTTGTCAAAAAACAGAAACACCATTTTGCGCACAATAGGCAATAAATGGGCGGATCATCAGATTCTCAATTTTGAACAAAACTCACAGCCACTTTATATTCTGATGTCTCCACAAGAACAAATTTTGGCAAAACCGAGAGGATATCGCGATGGTATCGATGATTATGCTACATTTTTACAATGTGGATTGGATGCGTTTGATAAGTCGAAAGGATAGTTTTTAGTAGTTAGTTTTTTAGTAGTTAGTTGTTAGTCATTAGTTGTTAGTCATTAGTCATTAGTCAAGCTCTTTTAACTAATATCCTTTTACTTTTATCTATGCACTAATTTTTGTCAGAACAAGATTTATGGGATTTATGGGATTAATTGGATTTTACTTTTAACCATTAATTTTTCACTATTCACTATTATCTTACTACTTTCCACTTTCCACTTTTTACTTTTTACTTTCCACTTATTACTATTTTAGCAGTGTTACATCACCAGACAACTTTCTCTTTGTGCCATCTAGATCTGTCCAGTCCACTGTATAAACATATACGCCAGGATTTTCTGCTTTGTTTCGAAAGGTTCCATCCCATCCATAGTTAGTATTGTTTGGAGGGAAATTATTTAATTCAAAAATGAATTCTCCCCATCGATCATAAATTCGAAGTCGATCAATAATTTTTACTTCGTCATTTGAATATACTGTAAACTTATCATTCAATCCATCATAGTTAGGTGAAAATACATTGGGCACATAAACTTCAGCATTTCGCCTCACAATTACTAAATATAAAACATAAATAGAATCACAATTGCTTACACTTATAAAATTTGCTTGATCGATATTACTTTCTTTATACAGTTTGTTATTATGAGGCCAAGTATAATCTTTATCTGTAAATACAGAATCATAAAAAGCATATCCAGAATTAATTTTAAGATAAAGATGATGTGTAGAGTCACAAGATTTTTCAGAATTATAATTGGCTATAAAATTGCCAGATTGACTGTATGTTTTTCCATTCACTGACCAAGTATAACTATTGCAGATTGATATTGTGTCATAGAAGTCATATGATTTGTTTATCTCTATATTGTATAAGATAATAGAATCACATCCTTTTGCATTATTTAGAGTAACAGAATCTTTGGTTGATGTAGTATAGTTTGTATTGGTTGCTTTTAGATAATAATTATTACAAGCTACGATCTTCTGTTGTGTCAAGGATCGCGGACTAATATTCAACAGCAAATAGTAAATAGAATCACATCCATTATTGTCAATAAAATTGGCTGTATAGAGTCCACTTTCACGATATGTTTTATTATTTACCTTCCAGAAAAAATTCTCACAAGTCTCAATAGTGTCAGTGTATTGTTTAGGTGAATAAATCTTGAGATCCAAATAATGTATGGAATCACATCCATTCACTGATATGAGAGTGTCAGAATAAATTCCACTCTGTGTATATGTTTTTAAATTGTATGGCCAAGTATAGTTAACACAACTTCTAGCACTATCTTTATAGGTTTTGGGTTGATTAATTTTTAATAATAGTTGATGAACAGAATCACAACCTTTTTTTGTAACAAAGCGCTCATTATAAACTCCAGACTGGGCATATTCTTTTCGATTGACAGGCCAAGTATATTTTTCACAAGTTTGTATTGAGTCTGTGAGAATATGAGATTTATTTATTGTCAGATCGAGAACTATTATGGAATCACATGAATTTATATTTTTTAGAATAAAAGAATATTTTCCGCTATTTGAATAAGAGAGATTGTTTTGTGTCCAAGTAAAAGAATCACATGCTACGTGTGTGATCATACTTGTATCATTATGATGTACTTCTAAGTTTAATACTATAATGCTATCGCAAGAAAATCTATTCTGTAAGGTAGCATAATAAATTCCTGATTGTTCAAAATTTTTATCAACGATTGGCCAGTAATAACTTTTACATACAGACTTGTTGATAATTGTAGTATCTATTTTGTGTGTAGCTAAAATTTCAATAGAGGTATCTAATGCACATCCATAAAAATCTTTGACATTCAAAGAGTATTTACCTGGTGGAATATTTTGAAGAGTGCTGTCAGTGGAATTTATTGGTGCTGCCCAAAGATAACGAAACGGTTGTGCTCCACTTTTAGACATAATACTAATTCCTCCGTCATTGCTAAAGGGACAAGTTGCATTATTTATATCAACATTAATCTTGGGTTGAGGTAGTTGTATGGAAATGGCGTCTAAAAAATTACCAATTGCTATGTTACCACCAGCAGCACTAACAGAAACAAATCGGAGTGTATAATTTTTACTCCCGATATTTGGCAAAGTGTAACTTATCGTATTATACTCCCACTTGTTATTATTTGCGGTATAAGTGCCCAATATTTGAAATGGACCAGTAGTTGGACCAATCTCAACGCGAAGTCGGTCTACTCCTGCTCTTCCTCTGTGAGCAAAAGATATCATAACAGTGCTTCCTAAAGCTGCGTTGAAATTTTGAAATAGTGTCGAAACCATATTGGCATTCAATTCGGCAAATTGATTTCCAGAATAAGCTTTAACCCCATTAAATCCAGATCCCCATATTTCTATCATATTGTCTGTGGCAGTGGTGTTCCAACAACTTACTCTGTCTTGATGAAAAAAGCCAAATTGACCTGAGCTAACAAGTGTATCATCTTCAAAATCTGTATTGCATAAAAAATTACAATTTTTGTATTGTGCATTTACACAAACGTTTATAGATAATAAAAATACTAATTTAATAAGCCAGTTTAAATGCATCTAAAACAATAAGATTCTCTTGAAATCGAACAATTACAAATATATGGTGCTATTTTCAAATAATGAAATTTAATGCGGCTATTATAAGATTTTACAGTTTTTGTTTTTGAATTTTATAAAAATACTCGAAATTATAAAGTTGATTGTGAAGTATCCATATTGAAATATTCGAAAATTTGTCGGATTCAAAAGATTAATTAGTTTTATGGAAAGTTGATTTCAATATTGTCGAAGGTGGTCATTTTTTGTAAAGCTAGGGTGTTATGCCCAAGAAGTAGTAAAAACATCATTTAGACCCTTATTTGGCTTTTAAATATCCCTTTATAAAAGCTTACAAGGTAAATTAAGTTGAAAATTTACAAATTGTGTATTTGTATCAATTTACCACAATAATATAGTGAGATTTTAAATATTTACAGAATTATAAGACGTTATATTATAAAAATTCATAATAATTAATATGTTAACTATATGTTAATGATTCAAAAAGCATAGAGGTAAAATTGAAATATACTTTAGATTTGATTGAACTTTTCCATAAAAATCCGACATGATTAAATTTAACTGTACCTTTTTAATTCTTTCACTCTTTTTGGTTTTCTTTGGGTGTAATCAAACAACGATGGTTGATCAAAAGTCAACTGAATATAAAGAAATATTGTTTAAGGCATTTGATGAGTTCATTAGCAAGAAAGCAACCAATTCTAGTGCCGCAATGGTTAGAAATGAAGACCATTGTATTGAAACAGGTGATAGTTATTGCACAACTTATACAAATACAGCCTATTCACAATTATACCTTCCAGAGTACGATTGTTATGTAGAAGTATCGTTTACTGTAATGTTATGTATAAATCAATTTAATCGCATTGATATGTTTTTTAAAAACATGCATATTTTCTATAATAATCCTACTGACTGTCATGTCATTAAGGAACATTGGTTGAAACTATACGAAGAAAAAAGATATAATGAACTAGATGCATCAAAAACGAAGTTTGATGAATATGTTTCAAAATTAGTTGAAGCCAAATTTATGAAGGAATTTATGAATTTATTCCTTCTTGAATTTGACTGTGAAAAAGAGGTATTCTTGGTATATGCCAATTTCTTCAAAAGCCAATGTTTCTTATATTGTGTAAAACCAGTTATCGTCGATGGAGGAAGGAAAGTATTGTTTTTTGGTGAAACCAACGAGTATTGTGGCACTGCATGCTGCAAACGATTAACAAATTATTGCTTTAACTTCCAAACAAAAAATATTGATCAAACTTTGATTGGATATGAAAAGATTGGTCCACCGTGTTCAAATCAAAGATTGACATTCTGTGACGAAGGTTTCACTTCATTTGGAGAAGATTGTGATAGAGATTGTAATTTACCATAGCAAGATTTAATTAGAAGACAAAAACAAGTAATTAATTATATTTCTTTAGATTTTGAATTAAAAGTGATGCAACGAAAAACGATACTAATTGCGCTGGTTTTAATTTCCTTCTTCAGAATAAAATCAAAGCTCAGTTCAAAGAACTTACATTTGATAATTATACTCCAAAGTGGATGCATTTTTCTTATGATTCTACTATGGAAAGTATAGGTGACAATAATGGATGGGATCATTTGCTTTTCGCATCATGCAAGCCTATTGTTGATGGAGATTATTTATATAATTTGAGTACAAATCATAAAATGAATTTTCAAGGTGGTTTACTTGAGAAAATTAATTTAAAAAGTGGTGAAGTTGTGTGGGCAAGTTCATTTGATTTGAGGAATAGCTCCAAACGGGAATATCCTACGACCATGTACATGAATAGCAAAAATGAAATTGTAGTTTTAAGCTATCGAGCTACAGTAGATCAAGTAAATGGATATTGGGCAACAGGAAGGCCCTCTGCAAGAATTTATGATCCGTGTACTGGTGCGCTAAAAGCACAACTTAATTATGATGGCACAGATGTTACCAATTACCCAATTTGTTCATTCCTATTCAAGAGTTATCCTTTACATTCATTTGCAGAATATAAGATACAATATATTGCTAAATCCAGAGATACCAAATCATTAAATTATAAAAGTACTATAATGGATTTGAATGGAAAAAAAATTCAAGAAAACGAAGTTGTGTTACCTTTTAAATATAAATATTTCAGTTTTTCTGGACTGGTAAATTATGGAGATTATTTTATTAGCCATATCGGTAGTATCAATGATCGAGAACAACCAGATTCGGCTGAATTATTTTTGCAAATTTTTAATAAGGATTTAGGTTTATTGAGGAATATAGATATATTGCCAATAGTAAAGATTAATTATGATTATAATGTTGTCGAAGTTTCTCAAGACAGAATAATGTTTGTCGCGTTGGATAGTACAAATGATGTATCAAATCCTACAATACTTAGATATTTTGTATTTGATTTTAATGGAAATTTAGTAGAAAAATTTACTATTCGCAGCGAAAATACTTTTACTGTTTCGAGTGCTTTTTTAAGAAATGAAAAGGGTTGTGTAATAGCCCTCTCAGAGAAAATAAGCTCTAACAACAAAAAATTAAGTTTATATAAATCAGATGGAAAAGGGAATCTGAGCATGATAAAAGAAGTTACAGAATCTTTTCCCAAACTTTATTTTATACCTTCATATTTGACTCAATTGGATAACGGAGATTTGTTATTAACTGGCACTACGAATAAAACTAAAGCAGACAATTCGGGAGAAAATTTGCCAACTGTAACTTCGATCTTATTCGACAAAGATGACTTAGGTTTAGTTGCTTCTAATAAAAACCAAGAGCAAGATAAAGAATATTCCATTCAGCCCAATCCATCGCATGGACTTTTTGAATTTCAGCATCAATCTTGGTCAAAACCAGCGCTCTTAGAATTGTTTTCTGTAAACAAAACTTCTGCTATCCAACGTGTAAAAATAGATCAATTTACTAGCTCAATAGACTTTAGCCATCTACCTTCTGGAAGTTATGCATATCGCATAATTGAGGATCAAAAAATTGCAGTGCAGGGAATTTGGGTTAAAATTTAATTGCTTTTCATTTTTTATTCTTTGGAACAGGATCTTCCCCAAAGCTACCCCATGGATGGCAACGTGAGATTCGTCGCAATCCGAGCCATGTTCCTTTGAAAATTCCCCATTCCTGTATCGCTCCGATCATGTAGTTACTACATGTTGGTTCAAATCGACAATTTTTACCCAACAATGGCGAGATTAGCCATTGATAACATTTGATCGGAAAGATCAGAATATAATTTAAGTACCGCACAAATCAATTTTATACTTGTGAAAACTATTTTAGTATTCACAAAGTTTTTAATTGATGAAAAAACATGATTTTCAATGCAAAATTGATTGGTGTGGCAATCTAGGGACAGGGACTTCAGCTTATCATGAATATTCTAGAGATCATCTCTTGAATCAGGATCACAAATACAGTAGTATACAATGCTCCTCTGATCCTATATTCCGGGGAGATAAGACGAAATATAATCCTGAAGAGTTTTTCATAGCTTCTGTGGCATCTTGTCATATGCTATGGTATTTACATCTTTGTGCGGACCGCGGCGTTGTAGTTATAGATTATCAAGATGAAGTAAGTGCTGAATTAATTTTAAATGAAGATGGATCTGGAAAAATTCACAACATTGTCCTAAAGCCACAAATAAAAATCACGAATGCAAAAGATATTGAACTTGCTCACAGCCTACACCAAGAGGCTCATCGCTTTTGTTTTATAGCAGCTTCAGTGAATTGTAATATTGAAATTCGATCGAATATTTTTATTTAGATTCAAATCTTATTGAGGAAATACTTGTTAAACTTATCAAAATGAAAAAATGCCAGTAGATTTTAAAAAGGAAGTTGTCGATCTTAGTTTTAAGAAACCTGTATTGGTAGATTTTTGGGCACCATGGTGTGGTCCTTGCAAAGTATTAGGTCCTTTGCTCGAAGATCTAGAAAAAAATGCAAAAGGCAAATGGATTTTATTTAAAATAAATACAGAAGAAGAAGTCCAAATAGCATCCTACTTTAAAATTCAAAGCATTCCACATTGTATCCTCATCTTTCAAGGAAAAATAGTAGATGAATTCACAGGAGCACAGTCCAAAGCAACGATTGAAAAATGGTTGGAAGATAATTTAAACGCATTGGAGATAGGAGAAGAAGAAGACGTCGAAGAGGAAGGTTCAGCAGCTGACTTTGAGGCTATAATCTCTCAACAAAATCAAATACCAGATCGAGCTTTCTATGATACCCTTTTAAAATTTGTTGAAGAAAATCCTGAACAAGACTTAGCACAAAATGCAATAGTCAAACATGAGATATTTTTTAATCCAGATCAAGCGATCACGAGACTTAAGACACTGAAGGATGCAAAATTGATGAAGTTTCTAGAAGAAGATTTTGATGTACTTAAAGAGTTTTTACGTAAAGATTTTTCCAAAAAAAATCCAATAGAAAGCCAATTAAATGAAATCAAAATAAAACTATTGGAAGGCTCACATGAAGAAGCTATTCAAAATATAATTGCCTCAATTATTAAAAATCCAACAGCATTAAATGGTATGGCGCGCAAAGTCGGAATTGCATTGTTTCATATTTGGGGATCTGCCTATCCTTTGACTCAGGAGTATCGACGGGAATTTGATATGGCGATTTATTAATGAAAAGATAAAAGTGGAAAGTTGATAAATAGATAGTAGTTAGTAATTAGTAGTTAGTAATTAGTAGTTAGTAATTAGTAATTAGTAATTAGTAATTAATAAGTAGTAGTTAGTCAATTCACTTTTAACTTTTATTTATTAAGCATTCACTATTCACCGCTTCATAAAGTATCGAACAATTTCGATTCCAGAAACTAAAGTCCAGCAACCTTCTAAAAGAATGAAAGGCATGTAGTCAATTAAAATTGAAGCAAAACAGGCAATACCAGCTCCGATAAAATTTAATACAATATAAATTATATTATTATTATCGAGTATATCTTGGAGGTTCAAAAAATATGCGATCAATAATATAGAAACACCAATAAAACCAATCCAATCTGCAAAAGACATAGCAACGATGTTGATTCAATAATAGAAAATGATTTAGGAAAAAGAGTCGATGTGGAATCATTCAAAAGAATAAAAAACACATCGGACATTTTTAGCAAAACATCCGATGTATTTTTTTATTTTTCTATCGATTGAAAAGAATCTCGCGATATTTTGGTAGCGGCCAATATTTATCTTCAACCAACAACTCTAAATCATCCACATGAGACCGTATTTCTAGGAACAATGGTTTTACCTGATCACAAAGTGCTATTGCTTTATCTCTAGTGGTATTTAAGTGATGTACTTTTGATCTAGCTGCTTTCATTTTTTCAATACCTGCATAGACTTCATCAATGTGCGCAGATACTGATTTTGCAATAGTTTGAGCAGTTTTATTTGGGATACCAGCTTCAGAAGATGCTTTGATGTTTTGGAATAGATCTGTCTGGAAACGGATACATGCTGGAAGAATTTGATTCATGGTCAATTCTTCAACAAGGCTTGATTCAATTTCTACTTTTTTGATATAATTCTCTAAATAGATTTCGTGTCTTGCTTCTTGCTCTTTTTCCGATAGAATATTGTTTTTACTAAAGATTTCTTTAGCTTTTTTTGTGGTATAAGCATCTAAAGCTGTAGGTGTAGTTTTTACATTTGGTAATCCTCTTTTTTCTGCTTCATTCGCCCAAGCTTCACTATAGTTGTCGCCTTCAAAAAGAATATTTTTTGATGACTTAATACAAGCTCTCAATTCCTTCAAGATCGCAGAATCTTTTTTATCTCCCGCTTCGATATGCTTATCTACTTTTTCTTTAAATTCATTGAGCTGATTTGCCACGATTGTATTAAGCACCATCATCGGATCTGCACAATTGGCAGATGAACCTACAGCGCGGAATTCAAATTTGTTACCAGTAAATGCAAATGGAGAAGTTCTATTTCGATCCGTATTATCCATCATGACATCTGGGATCATCTTATGGATGTCGAGTTTCAAATTATTCTCTTCATCTTCTTTAAGGTCTTGATCTGCTCTAGACTCTATTGCTTCAAGTACTTTGCTGAGATATTCGCCAATAAAGACAGATATAATCGCAGGAGGTGCTTCATTTGCTCCAAGGCGATAATCATTGCTTTCAGCTGCTATACAAGCCCTTAGTAGATCTGAATTATCGTGTACTGCTTTTATTGTATTAACAAAGAAAGTTAAAAACTGTAAATTGTTACGCGGTGTTTTTCCAGGACCTAATAGATTGGTTCCAGTGTCCGTACTCATAGACCAGTTATTGTGTTTACCAGAGCCATTGATTCCTGCAAATGGTTTTTCATGAAGCAATACTATGAGGTGATGTCTTCTCGCCACGCGATCCATGAGATCCATCAATAAGGAATTGTGATCAACAGCAATGTTTGCCATTTCAAACATTGGCGCACACTCAAATTGACTTGGTGCTACTTCATTATGACGTGTACGAACAGGTATTCCAAGCTTGTGGCACTCCATCTCGAGATCCACCATAAACGAATACACCCTCTCAGGTATTGCACCAAAATAATGATCTTCCAACTGTTGTCCTTTAGCAGGTCCTCTACCGAAGACTGTACGACCGCTAGACATAAGGTCTGGACGAGCATAATACATCGCTTTATCAATAAGGAAATATTCTTGTTCCCATCCCAAGGTTGCTGAAACTTTATTGACAAAACGATCAAAATATCTTGCCACTCCGGTAGCTGCTTTATCCAAAGCCTCAATAGATCTCAACAATGGAGCTTTATGGTCTAGTGCCTCCCCATTGTATGAGATAAATACTGTAGGAATACAAAGTGTTTTTGAACCTGCGATATCCATGATAAATGCTGGAGACATTGGATCCCACGCAGTATATCCTCGCGCTTCAAAAGTTGCTCTCAATCCACCACTTGGAAATGAGGAAGCATCAGGTTCTGCTTGAACGAGAGCATCTCCATCAAATTTTTCTACAGGTGATCCATTGCCAGAAAGAGTAAAAAATGAATCATGCTTCTCAGCAGTAGATCCAGTCAATGGTTGAAACCAATGTGTATAATGTGTGGTACCTTTCTCCATTGCCCAAGACTTGAGTGCAGCAGCGATTTGATCTGCCAATTCGCGTGTGATTTTTTGACCCTGCTCTATAGATTGATTGTAAGCTTTGTAGGCATCATTTGAGAGATAAGATCTCAATTTTGCATCTGTAAATACATTTTCAGCATAATAGCTTGAGATTTTTTTGTTTTCTCTCTCTTTTAGATTTTTAGGTCTAGAGAGGAACAAATTGAGTGCGGATCCGCGATGATTGATCATATTAGATATAATTTAATTTGATACAAAAGTAAATTATTTTCATTAAAATGAATCAATTCATCTTGAAATTGACAAAATATTTGAATTATTTTAGTGTTTTTTTAGTGAATTTCAGTAAAATGTCTAAAATTTATAACAATTTTTATTAAAATGAAGTTTTCTAAAGAACAAACTATGGCACGGTTCATCCTGATTGTCTTATATAGTGGCAATTGATATAATAAAAGAAGAAAACTAAAGGCTTTTAAAAAATTAGCTCAAATGTTTACTCGGTTGATAAATATAAGAAGCCGCAAGAATCCCAAGAAATACTATTGTCATCAACATATACCCTATATTTTTATCTACACAAGCATGACTGATAAATGCAAAAATCAATGTAAATCCTAAACCTGCATAAGCCCATTCTTTTACATTTTTAGGAGTATTGGGGTAAACTATAGCGATTACACCTAGTACTTTTGCGATGATCAATGCATAAGCGAAATAATCGGGATAATTCAAGGCTTTTGTACCTTCGGTAATGTACTGAGGTGCAAATAACCATGTACCTATAGGCATCACAGCTTCCATCAATACAATAATAATTGTGGCAACCCAATAGATAATTTTCGTTGATTTACTGTTCATTTTTTTTATTTGACTACAAATATAATTATATTCAATGTAAATAATTTATAAGTTCGATGTATGAACCTGCTTAGGAACAATTTGCTTTTAACACGAAACTGGAAAAAAGAGTTGATTTTGCATTTTTGCCAATGAAATCTTATTTTTTTTGGATATTTGCCCCCAGAAAAAATTAGTATGGTTTCGTTAGAGAATATTATCGCAATTAGTGGCAGTGGATCATTGTTTAATCTGATTACAACGAGGACAAATGGTCTTATTTTAGAAGAAATAGGAACTGGAAAGAGAAATTTTTTTGCATCGCGCAATACACAATTTTCTCCACTAGAATCAATTGGAATTTATACATTAGCAGATAACATTCCATTATCAGAAGTATATCAACGATTTAGAGACATAGAAGATCAATCTTCAATACCTCTTCATTCTGCAACAGACGCTATATTGAAGCAATTTTTTGAAACTACGATTCCAGAATATGATCGCTATCGTGTTCACGTAAAGGATATGAAGAAATGTGTCAAATGGTATCATTTTTTAGCTCAACATCAGTTGTTGAAAACTAAAGTTGAAGCAGTAGAAAATGCAGTTGCTTCAGAAGTTGCAGAGTAATATTTAGACTAGGCTATCTGGTATTTTCAAAGCTTTTATTTAGAAAGGTCTGAAATGAAAAAAAATAAAAAAGCCACTTGATAAAAAATTACCAAGTGGCCTGTTGGTTTTGTGGGTTTATTTATTATTTATTTGCAACAAATTGAATATCCATTGAAAATTCATTATTGATTGCCTTGTCTCCAAGATTGTCGAAGAAAGATCCTGAACCATATTTAATACCGTATAAAGTTCTATCGATAGTTACTTTACCAGTAGCTTTTACCATCTTTTTTGTAATGACGATATTTGCTGGAAAAGAGATCGGATGAGTCTGACCTTTGATCGTAAGATCTCCTGCTACCGTGTAATTTGCTCCATTTACCTTTGTGATTTTAGTAGCTTTGAATTCAGCTGTAGGATGAGCATCAGTACCGAAAAAATCTTCACTCTTTAAGTGACCTTCTAATTTTTCTTTACCTTTACCTGCTGTTAAATCTGTGCACATGATAGAGGTCATGTCAAAGATAAAGTTACCAGTTGTTGCCATACCATCCAACACTTCAATTGCTCCGGACTTGATATTAACAGTTCCGTTATGCTTTCCTGTTACTTTTTTACCTTCCCACTTTATTACTGTTGTTTTTAGATCAGCTTTGTAAGCAACAGGTTTTGATTTTTTAGGCGGTGTAGCGAAAGTTGCACCAACAAATAATGCAACGAATAAAAACATTAGATTAAATTTCATAATTTGATTTTTTAATTATTTTATAAATGATTATTGATTTCTATATTGATTTTCTTAAACGATCTAAGCCATCACTTATTTCTTTTGCTTCTTTTGGTTTTATATTTTTCATTTTTTCTTCAACAGTTTTGATTTTTAGTGAAGCTTCATTGACAATATCTAAACCTTTTAGACTTATTTCAATGGCTACATTTCTCCGATCATTTTCTGCTACTTTACGCTCTACCATTTGTTTAGCATAAAGCTTATCGATCAATCTACTTGTATTACTCTGCTTATTAATCAATCGATCAGAAATATACTTGAGATTTACGCTCGTTTTTGCTCCACGCAAAATCCTTAATACATTGAATTGCTCAGGCGACAGATCAAACGGAAGTAACACTTCAGTTACTAAACCATTTAACCATGAAGCTGTATACAATACATTAATATGTAATTTATGGTAATCGCTTTCGAAAGTCGACTGCATGATATCATCTTCTAAACTCATAAATTTTATATACTATTGTATTAAATGTATATACATTTAATTTTGAAAAAAGTTTCATTATTTCAAAAAAAAACTTGAACTTTCGCAAAAATTAGCCATTTGGAGCCCAAACTGACTATAATTATTCCTGTACTTAATGAATCGAAGTATATCGACAATCTGTTGAGTCGTCTACTCCAATCCTCAGATATTAGATTTATTCAGATTATAGTGGTTGATGGTGGGAGTCAAGACGATACAGTGGCTTTGGCTAAAAAGTATCCCATAGAAATCTATACTTGTTCTCAGCAAAGTCGAGCTAGTCAGATGAATTATGGTGCAAAATATGCGAAAGCAAACATACTTTATTTTGTCCATGCAGATACTTTGCCACCCCTTTCATTTTATCAGGATATTCTGACTGCTATTGAGCATGGAAATAATTTTGGGTTTTTTAGACAAAAATTTGATAGTAAAAAATTGGCTTTGCTTATCAATTCTTTTTTTACAAGATTTAATTTTTTGTTGAATCGTGGAGGTGATCAATCGATGTATATTTCAAAGGAATTATTTGAAAAACTTAATGGATTTGATGAGAAATATGTCATTATGGAAGAATATAACCTAATGGATAGGGCAGAAGAATTCTCTTCAAGATTTGTCATTCCCAAATACACAATTGTTTCAGATCGCAAATATGATCGTTGTTCATGGATAAAAGTTCAATTAGCAAATTTTCATGCAATGAAGATGTATAAACAGGCTTGTGATCCAAGATTAATTAAGAGCGAATATATCAGACGTTTGGGAATCTAGACAATACCTTCTTTTACTAAATCATGTAAGTGTATGATTCCTTCGTACCGATTCACATCAAGTGCAATGAGCTGAGTGATGCTTGCTTTCCTCATTGTTTCTAATGCTGTAATTGCAAGTTCATTTGCTTGGATAGATTTTGGGTTTTTACTCATGATTTGTTGAGCAGTAATACTTTCAATAGGATTTTCTTGCTGCAACATCCTGCGCAAATCGCCATCTGTGATGATGCCCACGACTTCATTTTCTTGATTTAAAACAGCTGTTGCTCCAAGACGATTTGTGCTAATTGAAATTATGATTTCTTTTAAGGAGCTATTTTCTTTGACATGTGGTTTTGTATGTCTTTTGGACAGATCTCCAACTCTAAGATATAATTGTTTTCCCAAGGCTCCTCCTGGATGGAATTTTGCAAAATCTGCAGGAGTAAAACCGCGCAGGGCCAATAATGCGACGGACAACGCATCACCCATTGCCATTTGAGCGATAGTGCTTGCTGTTGGAGCGAGATTGTTGGGATCTGCTTCTTGATCTATCGGTGTGTGCAACACAAAATCGGCGCTATGCGCTAAAGAACTTTCTAAATTCGAAACAATAGCAATGAATTTTGAGCCAAAAGATTTGATTAATGGAATGAGTACTTTAATTTCTGAGGTCTCTCCACTTTTTGAAATGCAGATGATGATATCTTCTGGTTTGATCATACCAAGGTCGCCATGTATTGCATCTGCAGCATGCATAAAAAGTGATGGAGTGCCAGTACTATTTAAAGTAGCGACGATTTTCTGACCGATGATAGCACTTTTACCGATACCCGTGACGACGAGTCTTCCTTTGCAATTATAGATACTCAATACTGCTTGAACAAAGGACTCATCGATTGTCTCTTTTAATTTTTGCAAAGCTTGTATTTCGATGTCAATACAGTTTTTTGCAGAAGATATAATTAAGTTATTTTGGTCCATTTGAAATCGATAGAAAGAATGCAAATATATAATTTGTCTATGAGTATGCTTATAAATATCATTTGGAGAGGAGTTTTACTATAGATTCAAGTCGTTCTTGCTTGATTTTTCTATAAATTTTATTCTATTTTAGAAGTACTATTTAATAATAAGTGAGATATCAATCTTGCAACCATTTGATTTTTGAAGGCTCATCACAAGCACCAACAACAATTGCATTTTGACCAAATTGTTTTCCAATTTTTATAGCTTGTTCCTCAGTTATTCCAAATATTAAAATAGATTTTTCATTTTTCCAACCAAGTTGTCCTTCACCATATCCTTCAAAATATTTTGGAAATTGTGCGTCAATGAGATTTTTTAGTTTCAAAAAATTAAATTCATTTTCTTGATCAGAAATTTCTTTAGAAAATGGATTTGCTGCACTAATAAAGGCCCAGTAAGAATGATTAGACTTTAATAGTTCACTGTCGATTATAGCATTCAATTCATCTATTTTGATTTTGGTATGAAGTTCTGGAATTATATAATTTGTATTTTTATAAATTGCCAAGAATGAAGCTTTATCTATCATTTTTGTTGTTATTAATTTTGAAATATATTTATTTACGATTCCACCTCCTTTACTATTTCTTCCACTTCTTGATCATCATCACCGAAGGGAAGTAAGGTAGATGGAACTTCTTTATCGGAGTTAAGTCCAAGTTTTTTTAATTTTTGGGCTTGCACTACAATGTTACCACGTCCATCTTTCAATTGATTTACAGCTTTTAAATATGAATCTTGGGATCGGTTGAGATGTCTGCCTACCTCTTCCATAGTTTCTAGGAATCCAATGATTTTTTCGTAGAGTTTTTCGCCTTGTTTTGCGATTTCTATTGCATTTCTACTCTGAGATTCACGCTTCCATAAGTCAGAGATAAGTTTGAGCGCAGCAATTAGATTTGTAGGGCTTATTAGAAGTACTCTTTTGTTGTACGCATATGACCAGAGTTCAGCGTCATCTTGAATCGCTATCAAATAGGCCGGCTCAATAGGAATAAACATCATGGTAAAGTCAAGACTTGAGGCTACAGAGTCATACTTTTTACGACTGAGGTCGTCCACATGTTGATATATACTTGCAATGTGTTTTTTTAGATGTATTTCTTGAATGTCTTTTATATCCTCTGAACAATATCGATCATAATCTACAAGTGATACTTTAGAATCTATAACGATTTTTCGATCTTCAGGTAGATGAATGATGACATCTGGACGCAACTGTTTTCCTTCGTCATTGGTAATCGTTTCTTGCAGAAAATACTCACGGTTTTTGACTAAACCAGATTTTTCTAAAATACTTTCAAGAATAATTTCACCCCAGTTTCCTTGTTTTTTGGATTGCCCTTTTAATGCAGAGGCGAGATTATTTGCTTCATTACTTATTTTATGATTTAGTTCGATGAGATCTTTTACTTTTTCTTCAAGGGAGAATCGTTGCTTTGATTCTTTGTCATACGTTTCTTCAACTTTCTTTTTGAAGCTATCAATATTTTCTCCTAATGGTTTAAGTAGCGCATCGATATTTTCTTTATTGCTTTGCGTGAATTTTTGCGATTTTTCTTCAATGATTTTGTTCGCTATATTTTGAAATTCTATATTCGATTGTTTTCTAAAATCTTCGATTTCTGATTTTTGGGTTTCTAATCGATGTTGTAATGATTTATAAGCTTCAGTACTAGAACTCAAGCCACGATGCAATTTTAGTATTTCATCAGACTGTTGTTGATTAAGTATTTTTTGTTCTTGGACTTCTTTGAGCATTTGTTGAGCTTGATTTTTAATAATTTCTAGAGCGCTTTGAAGGCTTGCTTTTTCGGCACCAAGTGTTGCATTTTCTTGAATCTTTGCTTCAATTTTATTTTGTAATTGTTTAAATTCTTCATTGAGTTTTAGATTTCGTTCTTGGAGCAGGATGCTTGAATTTTTATATTCATTGTATGAGGTAAAAATTGAATCGTATTCTTGTTTTGAAATCGTATTAGATCGCAAGATGAGATAAGCTATAATTCCGATGACCAAACCCAAAAGTAAAGTCAATATTTCAATAGGCATAAGCTAGAATTTTATTTACATAAATACAGATAATACTATACTTTGGTTGAAAAACAATTGTCATCATTTTTTAACCTAACAATCTTTATTGAAGAAATTAGAAATCAACAATATTCAATATATTTTGAAAGTGTTTTAACGTTTACTTTTTTGCCAAAATAATTTTCGATTTCTGCGATAGACATTCCCAGTTTTTCTTCAATTTGATGTACATCTACTTCATGAACAGGTATTTTTTTATAGTCATTATTCAAGGCAATTTCACACCATTCGTACAATGCTGGATTCATGAACTTAGAAGGATTGATATAAGAAGCTTGAAGAAGTTCGATACAAAGGATTACTACTCCATCGTCATGATGAGTCTCTGAGATATGAATGGTTTGAATATCTGGAGTTAGAAAGGGGTGTTTATAATATACAATTCGATTATAATGCTTTAAAAGTGCCTTTGAGCTGTCTAATTCTAATAAAACAGCTGGAGCAAGTGCCATAAGCTTCAATTCTTCAGGTATGGCTTCAAGCCCCATGGGGATATATTCTTTTAGAAATACCTCAGTAGCTAGTGCCTTTTTGAACTCAGACTTTCGAGAATCTGGCATTTTTTGAAATTGGGGGAAAAAGCGCTCAAGCCACTGTGTTTCATATTGACCAAGCTCCAATGAATTCTTCTGATACCATTTTTCATCGACCCAATGTCGCATTGTGATGGCTGCAACGGTCAAACTGATAAAAATCAATATCGCAATAATGTGAGACTCTCCAGTATATAAATCATAGAGAATCAATCCAATAGAAATCAAGATAAAAGGCAATATAATAATTTTTCCCACCATTTTTTCATAAAATTAATATTCTCTCTATTAGTAATGAGAAAAATTTTATATTTGCACTCCATTTTAGAAAAAGCATGCTTTTTTTAAGGATGGTACCTTAGCTCAGTTGGTAGAGCAATGGACTGAAAATCCATGTGTCCCTGGTTCGATTCCTGGAGGTACCACAGAAAAAACGAGTGAAGTTTACTTCCTCGTTTTTTTTTACTTAAATTTTATTGCAAAAGTAGTCGTTGAAACTTAGTCAATAGGTAAAGTTATTTTTTACATATCTTAGCGGAAACTTTGCCAAATGAAGAATTTATTGATTGTATTTAGTTTTATCACTTGTTCTGTATTCGCACAAAATTATTCTTTACAATATTCAGTTCAGCTTACTGCAGTTGTAGATGAATCGAAACCATCTATAACGATTCAATGGCCTTTGGATGCCAATGCTAACAGATATACGATATATCGAAAACTAAGAAATAGCAGCAATTGGGGAGGAGCGATTGCAAATTTTACGAAAGATTCCACTAGTTATGTAGATAGTAAAATTGAAGTTGGCAAAGCGTATGAATATAGAGTCACACGAAGTAATTTAAACGACGGGTCAGTAGCATCGGGATTCATTTATGCCGGAATAAAATATCCAAGTAATTATAAAAATGGATCAATATTGCTACTCATTGATTCCAGATTTCAATCAAGTTTGAAAGCTGAAATAGACCAATATAGTAGTGATTTGATCAACGAAGGATGGAATCCGATCCGATTTGTGGTGCCAGATGCATGGACAGTAGTCCAAATTCGAGAAGAGATCCAAAGGACAAAAAGCGTAGTTACAGATCTCCGAACGATTACTATAATAGGTCATGTAAAAGTGCCTTATTCTGGAAATTCTGCCTATGATGGACATGGTGATCATAATGGTGCTTGGCCATCAGATACATATTATGGAGATTTGAATGGAACATGGACGGATAATCAAGTTGATAATGCAACACCTACACGAAATGAAAATAAAAATATAATAGGAGATGGAAAATTTGATCAAAGCAGTATTCCAAGTGATTTGGAATTGGAAGTCGGACGAATTGATTTTTTCAACTTACCAGCATTTGCTAAGACAGAATTGCAATTATTAAAGGATTATTTTGCAAAAAATCATAAATTTAGAATAGGCTTAATCAAAGCGAAACGGCAAGGAATTGTACAAGATAACTTTAATTTTACAGAAGCATTTGGACAATCAGGCGTAAAAAATTTTTCAGCATTCTTTGGTCCAAAAAATGTTTTTATTGGCGAATATCGAAATCGACTACTCTCAGAATCTTTTCTTTGGTCCTATGGCGCTGGAGGTGGATGGTATGAAGGTGCAGGTGGCATTTCTTCAACTCAAATGATGGCTACAGATAGTCTACAGACAGTGTTTACTTTTTTATTTGGAAGTTATTTTGGAGATTGGGATAGTGGAAATAATTTCTTGCGTTCTTCATTAGGCTGTGGAACAATATTAACTGCTGCTTGGGCAGGTAGACCAATATGGGCAGTACACCATATGGGTTTGGGTGAAACTATCGGCAGTGATGCTTTGCAATCACAGAATAATTCAAATCTTTATGTACCAGTTGGTTTTGGTCAAAGAGGCAGTCATATAGCATTGCTTGGGGATCCAAGTTTAGTTTTATTTCCAGTCCAACCAGCGTCTGATTTGAAAACTACGGTAAATACAAATAGTATTTCATTGTCATGGAAAGCTTCACCAGATGGAAATAATGGATATACTTTATTGCGTAGAAAAAAAGGAGACTTATATTTTACTATTATTAAAGAAAATTTAGCTGGTCTTACATATATGGATGCATGTATAGAAGCGAATCAGGAATATGAATATATGCTGAGAGCAGTAAAATTGGAAACAACCGCCTCTGGTACATATTACAACCCATCAGCTGGAATTAGGGTTTCAGCAAAATCAATAAATGAAGGTTCAATTGCAAAATCAGAGTTTGGTTTGACAAGTGATTATGAGCTAATTCGAGCTACTGAACAATCAACAAATGCTAATTCCTATACTTGGTATGTCAATGGAATAGTTTCTGGAACTGAAAGAAATTTAAATACCAAAGTAGCATGCATTCCTTCAACTCCTTCGGTTTGCCTTGTCGCTAGAGGTTTGTGCAACTCAGATTCACTTTGTAAAACAATTAACATCACATGTAGTACTCCAAAAATCACAAAGTTTCGAACTTCACCAAACATTACATGTCATGGTGATAAAACGAATATAATTTTGGACAGTATTGAAGGTGCATTTCCATTTACATTCCAATGGAACAATGGAGACACATCACGCAGTCTACAGAATGTTGGAGCTGGGGAATATACTGTGCAAATTACATCTAGATTAGGTACTATAAGTTCCCAACTAATAGAAATTATTGAACCGGAGGAACTTAAAATGGATCTTACAATCACCCATGCTAAACCAAATAAAGCAGGTTCAGTCACTATAAATGCATCTGGCGGAGTATTGCCCTATTCTTATAAGTATGTTTCTGGATTCAAACCAGACAGTCTAGCTGTAGGTGAGTATACTATAGAAATTACAGATGCAAATGGATGTGTCGCAACAAAGACATTTAGAATAGAATTAAATACAGATATATCAGTCATAGACATTCAAGAATTAAAAATATCGCCTAATCCAGTTGTAGATAAAATACAATTTTATATCACACAAACTGAGGCTTTGAAATATTATAAAATTCTAAATTTAGATGGAAAAATAGTTCAACAGGGCACTCTGTCTGGTATCATAAATTCAATTGGAGTAGAATCATTATCGGCAGCAATGTATATCTTAGAAGTTCAATCTGAATCAAGGATGTATCGAAAGACATTTGAAATAATTGGGAGGAAGTAGTTGTTAAGTTGTAAGGGGAGAGTTGTAAGTTGTAAGTTGTAAGTTGTAAGTGGAAAGTAGAAAGTAGAAAGTAGAAAGTGGAGGGTGTAATGTTGTAAGTATTTGAGTTCTAAATGTATGTCACCATTTACTATTTGCCATTCACTATTTAAAAATATTTTTAAAAAAAAATTTTTGGTTTTTTTTTTTAATTATAAAAAAATTAAATTAATTAAATAAAAAAAAATAACCAACCAATTTTTTATTTCTCTTAAAAAAAAAAAAAATATTACAAACACAAAAAAAAAAAAAAAAAAAAAAAAAAAAAAAAAAAACGCGTGTGGGTTTTTATTAATTGAGCTAGAAATTTGTGCTGGTTAGTCGTTCGTCATTATTGGTAGTAGGACGTATTCTTTTGACAATTCACAATTGCCTCTGAACTATGACCTAATTCTTTGAAAATAATTCAATTAAATATTGTAAAAAAGAATAATGTGGAATGATTTTTGATCAAATTGTATTACTACATTTTGAATTAAAGATTATTTTGACTTAAAGAATTGAATGTAAATGTCATCGAATGTAGTAGAATGGAACCAAAAAAAACGGGGTATGTTTATACCCCGTTTTATTCTTGTACCGAAGGAGGGACTCGAACCCTCACGAATTTTAGGTTCACTGGATTTTGAGTCCAGCGCGTCTACCAGTTCCGCCACTTCGGTAGTTCGGCACAAAAGTATGTGCTTTCGACGGAAAAAGCAATTTTTTTAGAAGATTTATAGATTTTAAAAATTGAATTCTCAATTTACATTGACTACCAACTCTTTAAACTTGACTTGATCGTTTTCAAAAATACTGAAAATCAGATTCGTATAGGGTAATTCTGGTAGATCTAGTTCTTCAACAATATTTGTAAATTGTCTTGAATACAACTTTCTGCCTAGAAGATCAAAAATTACTAATTCTTTTTCATTTTCATTTGGACTAAATACTAGCATCCCATTCTCTTTAAATGTGTTGGTATTTAGATAATATGATGTTGAATTGGGTACTAAAAAAATAGAAATTTCTGAAGACTCAAGTAATTTTTGTTCTGAAAATACGTCCAAGCGATATTTATGACTACCGATTTGATCAGCTACATCATTCACTTTAAATTTATTCTCCGGATTAAAATTTTGTACTATTTTTTTAAATTGATTTTGAGGATCAACTTTTGTAATTTCGATTTTATGAATGTCATCGATCTCTTTTAACTCTATAAATAAATCACTACTTCCTTGGACAGAGTGTCTTGCTTCAAATAATTGAATATAGCAAGAAGAACTTACATTGCTTGGTTTAATAAAATAACTTGATGCTCCTTCAAAAGTAGTAAATATCGGAATTACTCTAAGAAATGAGTCTTTGTATAAATTATTTAAATTAAAAGAAGAACTTTGTGATTCATCAATATTCACAGGCACGCCATTGCGCAATACTTCCAGTTTGTATGACTTTGCTTCTGCGATTGGTTCATAATTCAAAGTGAGAAAATCGTTGCAAATCAATATACTTCTCGTTTTCAAAGGAGCACAGACTCTAAATTTTTCAGAATAATAAGTAGTATCTTTCAGAATAAATCGAAACTGTAATAAGCCAAATTTTTCAGGACTAAGCCAATCTATCGTTTGTAGATTTAATGGATATTGTGATACTATTTTATTCCAATTAGATTCATCTACATATTTATATTCTATTGTCGCTTTCTCTTCACTTTTATCAAACCAAAACCATTGTATTTTTTCTGTACTTTTAGGCAAGATAAATCCTGTTTTTGTTGGATTCAATAATTCAAAAGTCCTTCCAATATCTGCATAATAGTTTACAGAAAATTTTTGCGAATGTTCAGATTTATTATAGACGAAAATATGAATGGTGTCGGAATCGTTTATCGCCAACTCAATTTTTTCGAGTGGATTCAAGGTATCAATTCCAGTTAATGCGGGTTGATCAATTGCATTGGGGTTTGGATTTAAAACCCAGGGGTAAATTACTTTCTGTTCTTGATTGATTTTAACAAACAAATCTAAGTCATTTACCAAAGATTTTCTTTCAGACAACACAGCTGGAGGATCAGTCCAAGACAAGCTAATAAAAGCTTTGATGGCAGCTTTCGGTGCGATCCATTGGATTTGTTTTATCTCTTTCGGTTTGATTTCATCGACTGAATACCATTCATTTTGAATGATATTCAATGCTTGATAAAGATCCATTTTTCCATAGCCTGATTTATAATCTGGGCCTTTCGTCCCAATATCTTTTGCAGAGTTAATCAAAATACCTTTTAACAAATGGGCTGGTGCTGGAATATTATTCAAAAAAATAAAATGATCTTGACACATAGAATACATTCCAGAAGCCACTGCTGCTGCACCAGAAGTTCCATCTTCACCATAAGAAACTAACTCTGGTTTAATCCTTCCATCGAATGCGGGCCCTTGTGAAGAATAATTGTATGCATTTCCACTAGTATCAATAGAGCCGATAGAAAGCGAATTTTTTGAATGTTTGTATGCTCCTGACAAATTACAGGCAGCTAAACCTTGATAGATTCCTGAAGAAACAATGGATTGACCATCATTTCCAGCAGAAAATATGTGTTGTATTTGAGGAAGCTCATATGCTTGTAAATCATAAAGCATTGCTTCAAAATTATATTGTGGGTCAATATCGCTACCATAGGAGTGATTACAAGCAAAAATATTTTTTGATGCTAAGATTTGATTTTCTTCGGGTAATAAAATCTCGAGTCCGGTTGAATATAATTTCGAATCAGGTACAATGCCTTTGCCAGTATAATAACTTATTCCTTTACCAGCGATTAATGTTGCCATTGTGGTGGCATGGAGGTTCACTTTTTGAGCATGGTTCGGGAGAAGATTCATCTTTCCCAACAGATCCAGATCTAATGAATCGAATAAATATTCTTTAAGTAAAACTGAAACATTTTTTCCGGTAGAATTTGGAAATTGTTGTTGCGAAATATAAATATTGTGATTTGTAGGATTGAAGCGATCTATAGGGATCTTCCACTCTAAATGTGCTTGACCAGAGCTTTTTTCAAATTTGGCTAATGGTAACCTATTCTGCAGGAGGGAAATTGTCTGTTGTGAAACATCGAAAAGAATATAGAAAGGGAGAGGTTTTTCTTTTTTGCTAAAATTTATTTGTAAAGAATCTAATAATTGCGCTGTAAAGTTTTGATTATCAATAAGATAATAGTTTTCTAAGGGATTTGAATGTTCTTTTGTAGTAATTCCACTCTTTCGGCTTGTTTGGGCAAAAAGACCCAACATGATTAGCTCAAAAAATAAGATTATTACGCTTTTTTTCATCATTTTCCTTACAATTCAAAGTATTCCATATCAGGGAAAACATTGATTTTTAAAAAATATTATACTGTACTATAATTTATTTTCGAAATATTGCATTATATTTGTACTAACTTAAAAAATCAAAAATATGAAAAAATTTGGATTTCTTAGTATCGTTTTATCTCTTTTTATTTTTTCTTGTCAGAAAAATGAAGTTGCAATAGATCAACCGATCACTGATTTAGAAAGGCAAGCTATCCTTTCAAAAGGATTTAGCCCACAAAATGCAGTTCGTCTTGAGGAAGGTTTTCTAGTAGAAGGTGATATTGTCTTAACAAAGGAAGAAATGCAAGAGGCTGCCTTATATCAATTAATCCGTATTGCTGAAATTGAGCAATACCGCACGAACAATCTAGTAACTGGATTGCCAAGACAAATTAAAGTGAGTATATCAAGTCAGTTACCGACTTCATACATCAACTGTCTCGACATCGCATTAGCTCGCTATAATGCAGAAAATTTACAATTAACATTTGTAAGAGTTTCAAGTGGTGCAGATATAAGTATTTTAAAAGGCTCGGGAAGTTACCTGGCATCAGCAGGTTTTCCTACTTCAACGGGTCAACCATACAATCAAGTTAAAGTGAATTCAAGGGCTATAGGCACTAATCCAAATGCGAACTATTTGGCAACTATATTGGCACATGAGTTAGGACATTGTATTGGTTTCAGACATACTGACTACATGAATCGTGCTTATAGTTGTGGTGGTAGCCCAACAAATGAAGGAGCAAGTACAGTAGGTGCTGTGCACATTCCTGGGACACCAACGACTGCAGATCCAAATTCATGGATGTTGGCTTGCATTGGTTCTGGACAAAATAGACCATTTAATGCAAATGATAAAACAGCATTAAATTACTTATATTAAACTATGCAATTTTAAGATGTAAAATAGAGTTAACTCAACAAACAACCAAGGCTTTTTCGCAAGAAAGGGCCTTTGTTGTTTTAGGTTGAAAAAAGATGATTAATAGTTGTGCGGGGTTTTGCAAAATCAGTTTTCCTATTTTATACCAAGGTTCGCATGCAAAGCCACCAAAAAAATTATCCTAAAAAAGGTATTTGCAGATTTGCAAATTATGCTCATTTGCAAATTCATTCTCACATTAACTAATTAAAAAATTATCTCATTAAAAAAGCCATTTGCAGATTTGCAAATTATGCTCATTTGCAAATTCATTCTCACATTAACTAATTAAAAAATTATCTCGTTAAAAAAGCCATTTGCAGATTTGCAAATTATGCTCATTTGCAAATTCATTCTCACATTAACTAATTAACTCAAATTAACTAATTAACTAGATCTTCATTGCCTTTTTCTTCAATACAATCTTCAGCTTTTCATTGGACAGCATAAACCCTTCAGTGGTCTTGTCAGAAATACCAAATTGGTGAACGATTTCACCTTTTTCATTTTTTACTATAAATTGATCTCCTTGAACTTCCCATACAATCTGAGCTGCCATAAATTTCAAGATCGGATTTCCCGCAACTTTTACAGATCCATCTTCTTTGAGTTCAACTTCGGCATTTACATTATTTAATAAAGTTTGTGACTCCGATAGAACAGAAGAAATAGCTCCTGTGGAAAGCTGTCCAATACTTGTACCAAATTCTGCCATCAACTCTCCAAAACCGGTCATTCCTTTTGCAAAATTTTTAGCTGCAAATTCTATTTTGCCTTCTATGGTTGATGTATCTATATTGTTTGTGTTGAGTTCCTCTTTAACCTTCTCAGAGTTGAGTTCCGTTTTCATGTTTTGGATGCCTTCATCCATTGATTTATTGACTTCATCCATGTTAATTTTAAGGTCTTTTACTTCAAGATGAATGGTATAAGAGCCTGCAAGACTTTTAGTCGGCGACGAAAGTGAAGTGCAGTTTAAAAATAAGATACTTAGAATAAGAGTAAATGCTGAATTATGGATGAATGACATTTTTATATTTTAATCAAATAACTTAGGATTATAAAAATTAGTTCCACGACAATAAAAAAAGCCGTTCTCCATAGAACGGCTTTTGCTTCATACCTTTTCAAGATTGAACTTTAGTGTTGTATTGAAAATCGCTTCGTGATTTTTTCTCCTTTTTGAGTATTCACCAATACATGGTATACTCCATTGTTTAAATTTCTTGTACTGATCATTTTTTCAAAGCCAAAATCATTGTATGTTTTTGAAAATACCAATTTCCCTTTAGCGTCAAATATTTGCACATTATTGAACATCGCATTCGCTACTTCTATTTTGATCAACTCATCTGCAGGATTTGGATATAATGACACGCTACTTAGATTCCCAAGCTCTAGGTCACCTTTATTCTCTATGGTCACACCAGGAATTTGATCAGTAACCGATTGATCACAGTTCTGGACGCAATTTAATATCGTTGTTGTATTAGTCTTAAGTCCATTGTTTGATCCTCCTGTAAGTCCACCATTTATTGAAATACAATAATCCTCAACTTCTCCGTGTAAAAATGAACTACAACTTGCAATTGGATAACCACCATAAGCCATCGATACTCTCATTCGCACACGATCAGCAGACAGACCATTAGGGATAGAGATCATACCATTCATCACCGAAACACCAGAACCTTGGGCTACTAATTCAGTCGTATTGTTCCACAAACTGTCTGCATTATAATCGATCCATACTCTCCAGTATACATTGTAAGTCACACCAGAATATCCAGGATTGAGACTTATGCTGTAATTGTTTCCTGCAGTGATTGCTCCACAAGGAGATTGAAATAATTGGTATCCACCATTTGCACCAGAAGTATTGTCTATTCCTGCAAAACGAACATTGTCAATCCAAGTATAAGAACTTGATAAGGCTCTCGCTTCACAATAAAGACTAGATGAATCACACTTTACAACTACATTGAATGAACATGTATCATTGACTCCATCTTTTGTAGCAACATAAGTGATTCTATTCGTTCCACAAGGCACAAGACTACATCTTTCTGGGCCTTCTATCTGACGCAATTCATAGCAAGGAATTTCGCAAATAAATTCATTAGAAATATGCTCAAACTGATCATTCCATTTTCCATCTGGACGCATTTCAATATAATCTTGATTTCCTGCATTATCTGGTTGACCAGCCAACCAATTTCTATAGATAAATGGATCTCTATTGTCCCATCCAAATGTTCCTTCATTAATTTTGTCAGTACCTCCAATCCATGCAGTGAGTCCCATAAGTTTGCTAGCTACATAAGCATTTTCACCAGCATCATTAATAGAAGCTAATCGACCACCTATGAGTTGACACTGGATTCTTGCATTCTCCCATGACTCTGGTGCACGAGAGCAGAAATAGCGATGACCTTTATATTCACCCATATAGATAAAGCCTGCAATGCTATCAGGACATGGTTTGCAATAATGCGCTGTCGGTAAATTCCAACACACGACTTCACCTGGTAAGTATGGATCTTTTCTAGCGATCATCGTATCATTAGGACAGAAAAGATGGATTTCATTTCCGGTAATTGTAATCGTAAATGAAACAGAATCTTTAAGCCCACAATGATCTGTGGCGACATATTTAACCGTAGTCACTCCACTAGTAAATAAATCTCCAGGTCGATGTGTAGAGCTAATCGAAGCTATTCCGCAATTGTCAGTTGCCACTGGTGGTGTCCAAAATACTTCGACCTCACAGTCTCCATTTGCATCAATCGTTTGATTTGGTGGAGTTGAAGTAAATCTAGGTCTTTCAGTATCTTTTAATTCTATATTTTGATGGCATACACTTCTCAAGGAAGAAATAATAGGATCTTGTGCTGTCCAAATTCTAATAATTTTGGTAGCTCCTAGACATGGTCCATTCGTAAGTATGCTATCGCGATAGCTAACAATAGGATCTTCGCATGTAGGCTTTCCTTTCACCGCCGTAGCTCTTCCTGTATTCGAAGGATCTATTGAAACTCCTGGACAATCAACAAAAGCAGCTGGACAAGTAATAATCGGATTTCTATCGCAACAATTATCTGTAACTGTCACTGTAAACCAACAAGAAGCAGTATTACCACAAGCATCTGTTGCAGTATAAACTACCAATGTATTTCCTCTTGGAAGACTAGCTCCTGGCAAGAAATTTGAACTAAGATTCACTGTGCCACAATTGTCAGTCACTGTAGGCGGTGTCCAAGGAACTAAGGCAATACAGTCATATGCAGGATTTATTGTAAAATCCACAGGACAATTCGCAAATACAGGAGAAACGCGATCTGATAAATCAATCACTTGTGTACAAGAATCTCGCAAAGCTGCATTGTCAGGATCAACTGCCAACCATTTTCTCAAGATTCTCAAACTACAATTTGAAGTAAAGATCGTTTGGTCAACATAGCTAATATTTGGATTGCGGCAAGTCACATGACCATTAGTAGTAGTCGGTCTGCCAGTAACTTCTGGTAAAACAGAAGTATTAGGACAGCCTCTATATTCAGTAGGACAAGTGATTCTTGGTGGTAGATTGCAGCAATTATCATTGACTGTGATTGTAAACCAACAAGAGGAAGTATTTCCACAAGCATCTGATGCTGTATAAACGACCAATGTATTTCCTAAACCAAAATTTGCACCAGGTCTAAAATTTGAACTAATATTTACAGTACCAAGACAATTGTCAGAAGCTGTAGGCTCTACCCAAGTTGGAGTAGCAATACAATTTGGTCCAGGGTCTACAGTAACATCTATTGGACAATTTGCAAATACAGGAGAAACGCGATCTGATAAATCAATCACTTGTGTGCAAGAATCTCGCAAAGCTGCATTGTCAGGATCAACTGCCAACCATTTTCTCAAGATTCTTAAACTGCAATTTGAAGTGAAGATCGTTTGATCAACATAGCTAATATTTGGATTGCGGCAAGTCACATGACCGTTAGTTGTAGTCGGTCTGCCAGTAACTTCTGGTAAAATAGAAGTATTTGGACAGCCTCTATATTCAGTAGGACAAGTGATTCGTGGTGGTAGATTGCAGCAATTATCATTGACTGTGATTGTAAACCAACAAGTAGAAGTATTTCCACAAGCATCTGATGCTGTATAAACGACCAGTGTATTTCCTATGCCGAAACTAGAACCAGATCTATAATTTGAACTAAGATCAATTGTTCCCGGACAGTTATCAGAAACTTGGGGCTCTGTCCAAGTCGGTGTTGCAATACAATTTGGTCCAGGATTAATAGTAAAATCAACTGGACAATTGGCGAATACAGGAACAACATGATCTGACAAATCAATCAGTTGAGTACATGAAGCCCTTAAGGTATTATTGTTTGGATCTACGGCCAACCAAGTTCTCATCACTCTTAGACTGCAGTTTGAAGTAAATATCGTTTCATCCGAATAACTCAGATCTGCAGTATTGCAACGAGGATTTCCAAGGACTACAGTAGGCCTTCCAGTTACATCTGGTAAAATCGAAGTATTAGGACAAGCTCTGTATTCTGTAGGACAGGTAATTTGTGGTGGCTTATTACAACAATTATCATTGACAGTTACTGTAAACCAACAAGAAGTAGTATTCCCACAATCATCAGTAGCTGTATAAATGACCAGAGTATTACCTAAACCAAATTTTGAGCCTGATCTATAATTTGAACTTAAAAAAACTGAGCTGCAATCATCTGTAGCTATTGGTTCACTCCACATTGGCATTCCGATACAATCTCCTGATGGATCGATGCTAAAGTCAGAAGGACAAAATGTGAATGTTGGACCTTTTTTATCTTTGTAGGTGAGAATCTGATAACAAGAATCGCGCAATGAATTCACTGGATCTATAGCAATCCATTTTCTTTCTATTCTACTAGAACATAAATCAATATATACATCCCGATCGACATAAGAAATTGTTGGATTTGTAGTCCCTGTCACGGTAGCTGTGCCTGTAACTAAAGGATTGCGGCTGCCATTTGGACAAGCCGTATATTCAGAAGGACATTGAATCACTGGAGGAAGAATCAGACAATTGCCTGTAACATTAATATTGAATGAGCAAGTTGTAGTATTTCCACAAGCATCTGTCGCTGTATAAACAACAGTGGTAGTTCCCTTTCCAAAGATCGAACCAGAAGCATGTGTGGATTGGATACGAACAGCTCCAGGACAAAGATCTGATGCAGTTGGAGCTGTCCAATTCGCTGCAATGGTACAATCAGGCATTCTCCCGATTAGATTTTGATCTGAAGGGCATCCAGAAAATACTGGTCCTGTATCATCTTTCAATTGAATAAGCTGAATACAACTTGTAGTAAGTGTATTAATATTTGGATCTGTAGCAGTCCATGTTCTTTCTATTCTAGTAATGCAATTTTGGCTAATCACAGTTCTATCGACATAAGAAATGATAGGATTTGCACATACTGGACTTGTAGATGAAGCTGAGGCTCTACCAGTAGTCAAAGGATCTACACCTGAATCTAAACAAGATGAGAAGTCAGCTGGACAATGGAGTACAGGTGGTGCCGAGCAACAATTGTTTATAACCGTTAGTTTAAAACTACAAATAGAGCTATTGCCACAGTCATCTGTAGCTGTAAACTGAATAATCGTCTCTCCTAAAGGATATTGATCGCCATTGATATGTGACGCTGTTACGGTAAAATTTCCACTTTCATCGGTCACCCAAGGGGCAATCCAAGCGAATCTAGCCGCACATTTTTCATTGCTCAAAATAGAAGTGTCCTTAGGGCAATTTTGAAAGACAGGAGCTGTTTTATCCGCTTTTGAGATATATTGAATACAAAAAGATCTTACAGTAGGGTCTTCGGGATCAGCAGCAGTCCAAATACGTTGGATAGTTTCTTCACCAATACAAGGTCCTGTTGATGTCACTCGATCGATATGGCTAACAATAGGTTGATTGCAACCAACAGCACCAGGTAACGCTTTTGCACATCCAAAAGCTGCAGGATCACTGGAAGCACCCGGAGAAACTGTAATGTTTGAAGGACAAGTAATGATAGGTGGAAGATTGCATGCTAAAACTGATTTACTCAGATTTGAGCTTGCAGGTGTTTGAGCGAAGGAGAATTGTACAGAAAACAAAAGACAATTCAATAGTAAACTAAATTTACTACAGTGGGAGGTAATTTTAACTTTCATATTATGAAGCGTAATTTAAGTCGATAAATATAAAATTCTTAAGGACTTTTGAGTTCGTTATTGAGGCGTAAAACTAAATAGATTATTCTGATTATTAAAAAAATTCTTACTAAAATTTTGTTTTTCAATACATTATAGAAATATTATATTTAAATATTAAATAATTTAAAATAAAACGTAATATGTTTTTATTGATTTTAGCGCTGAATACACATAGAAAAAATTTAATGCTTACTTTTAGGTCTAAATCATGGGTTTTAAACTAAATCTAATCATTTGAAAATTGCGAAAAAATCATTTGGTCAACATTTCCTCACAGACCAGAACATAATACAGCGTATTATAAAACTTGTAGATCAACAAGCGCTTCAAAATATTTGTGAGATTGGTCCCGGTAGAGCAGCGTTGAGCAAGCATCTCCTTCATCGCATTCCTCGCTATACTCTAGTCGAAGCCGATCATGATATGGTTGCCTATTTAGAGAAAAATTATGCAATACTCCAACCACATGTCATTCAAAAAGATTTTTTAAAATTAGACATGAATCTCGTTTTTCCAAATGAAGATTATTTACTTTTTGGAAATTTTCCGTATAATATTTCCTCTCAAATTGTAATTCGAACATTAGAAAATAGCCCACGAATTCCACTCATGCTTGGGATGTTTCAAAAAGAAATGGCATTACGAATCGTATCAGGATTTGGCTCAAAAGATTATGGCCCATTGAGCATACTTAGTTCATATATGTATGAGCGAAAAATATTATTTGACATTGATCCACTTTGCTTCTTACCACCACCAAAAGTAATGTCTTCATTCATCGAATTAAAACGAAAAGAGAACCCAATGACCACTGAAAAATATTACAAAATTCAACCTTTCATTCGCGCATCTTTTCAATTCAGAAGAAAAACACTGCGCAATAATTTAAAAGGATTTGTACGCAATGTCACCGCATTAGAAGATCCATATTTTACTATTCGTCCAGAAGATGTTGCTCCAGAAAAATATTTGGAGCTTTATGATCGGTTGATGATTTTAGTGTGAGGAAAATAACAACGTTAGGGTATTCGTTTGATGGTTTTACATCTCAATCCAATGCTTCTAAATAAAAATTTAGTTTGCCTTAAAAGTCTTCTATTATTAATTCAAGCAATAAGTTCTTTTGATAAATCATATTCTTTTTATCTGCAACTATCCATTGTGGAAGTTTAACAATTTTGATTGTGAAAAAATAACTTTTGTCATTAAATATATTTTATTCCTTCATCATTTTATCAATTTCTTTTTGAACTTCTTCTATTAATTGTTGCTCTGTAGGTAAGTAAAGTTGGTATTTGCTGGCTATAATATTGTTGCTATTTTCAGGAAGTGTAATTTTCACAACGGCATCGTTTTTGTCGGTACACAATAAGATACCAATGCTTGGGTTTTCATGTTCTTGCTTTTCAAATCTATCATAGTAGTTTACATACATTTGCATTTGCCCTATATTTTCGTGGGTGAGTTTGGTGGTTTTTATTTCTATGATTACAAAGCATTGTAGCAGTCTATTATAAAATACTAAATCTATAAAAAACTCATCACCATCAAGATGTATTCTTTTTTGCCTTGCAACAAAACTAAATCCATTTCCAAGCTATAATACCAAAGTGAAATACAATATAGTCCAATATTATGCGATAAATTCGCCCATACTTCGTAATAAATCCTCGATGTAGTGACCCACTACATCTCCGGTTTGCGCCTTGTCTGGACAAATTTCTCATCAAAATATTTCGGCCTACTTTATAATTCACTTCGGTATAAGATAAAATCTTGCAGATGTGTGATGATGGCTGTTTCAAAATCTTTTTCGTAATAGGCTGTTTCTCTACGCAATCCTAAAAACTCTAATACCATTGGATCTTTTATGATTTCTTTTGCATCAGTAGGCATTTTTTCTTCTTTGGCTACTGCCAGTACAGATTGTAGATCGTTGCTCAATAAAAGACGTTCAAATAATTGGCTATTTACTTGGCGTTCTAGCTGCCTTGCAGTCCAATTGTTCTTTTCGGTTTCTGCTATATAAAAATCTCTTTTGTCTTGATTATCAATGCGAATTAAAGTCCGGTAATGTGTCCAACTGAATTGTGAACGCAGTGCGTTCACAATTGGAAACGTCCTATAAAACTGCCTAAATAAATTTAGCTGACGGTACGAAAACCCTGTGCCATATTGAGGTTCAAGGGCATTAGCTAAAGATTTTATAAGAAACTCTCCATATTCAGCCCGTTCTTTGCCTTGCTGTTCTTCCTCAAATATAACTTTGCCTATTTGCCAATACATCAATACCCTTTCGGTATCTACACTGCGAATAGCCCTTGCTTGAGCATTCGCTATTATACTTTGGATTTGGTTTAGAATATTCTTGTCTACATTCATTTATATTACTTTAGGATATAACAATTTTTTTCTCTATTGATGAAGTATCTTTTTCACTTGCCAAATTATCACAAAATAAGCAATAAAAATCACAATAACGATTACATTTGCGCTCAAATTTTTTTCAAGCAATTCGAGTCATGTTTATACTTCCCAAAAAACACAAAGCCAGTCTTATTCTATTGGTTTTATTTCAATTATTTAATTTTGAATTCAGAGCCCAAACGATTTCCAATATTCATGCAGTGGAAATTTGTGACAATGAGATAGATGATGACGGTGATGGATTATTGGATTGTTTTGATCCTGATTGTTGTGATTTTTGTTCAGATTTTTATTATCAAACTTGTTACGATAACAAGTCCTGTTCTTGTACTTTTCCAGATTCTATATCTGTATTTTATTCCAATCTTCGATTGAGAAATTATTCTGCATTGGTGGCAGGAGATCTGAATCATGATGGTAAAATAGAATTGGTAAGTCCGATGAATGATGGATCACTTTCAATATTTGATGCTCAAGCCAATGAAAAATTCAACAATTCTAGTTTTGTATTCATACATTCGGCAATTGCAGATATTGATCGCAATGATTTTGGAGAAATTTATACTATAATAAGAATTAGCAATACTAAGTTAGGCTTAGTCTGTTTGGATCACCAAGCAAATTTACTTTTTCAAAGTAATTTTATTTGGGATTTTATTGGCGAACAAGAGATTCAAATCATAGATTTGGAAGAAGATGGCGATCCAGAGATATTTATTTCTCCACACTTGTTTAGAGCAAAAGATGGCGTTTATATTTCCTCCATTCCATCAAATTTACCAAAAGGCCAACACAAGGCAGAACATCAAATTGTTCAAACTGCCATTGCAGATATTTTACCTTCAAGTTTTTGCCCTTCTTGTGATGGATTAGAGATCATTTGTGGCAATACAGTGTATAGCTATGATCCGATGACTTCATCTTTGCTGAGTCAAGTAAGTGTCGCTTCAATGTATAATGAAGGGACCTCTTCCATTGCTGATATAGATATGGATGGCGATCTAGATATCATTTCATCAGTGGTAAATGCTGATGGTACAAGACATATCTACGCATGGGAAGGGGAGAATACGACAATACTCCATGATATGGTGGTGAACCAACAATCTGGAACACAATTTTATGGATCTGGAGTTGTTACTGTTGCAAATTTTGATTCGGATCGATTTCCAGAGTTTGCTGTTACGGTGACAAGAAGTTTTAGAGGTGAATGTGAATTGCTAATACTCGATCATGATTTTACTTTGCTATGGAAAGTAAATCTTGATGAAGTCAGTCAATCCGTTCCTGTCGCCTTTGATTTTTGCAAAGATGACATTGATGAAATTATATTAAGCACGATTGATTCATTATATATATTCGATGTTGGTAAAAAGTCAGTAGCGGCAAGTATAAAGTGTGGTTCATTTACTCTTTATGATAGACCTTTAGTCTTAGATATCGATGGAGATGGGTCTGCAGAAATAGCTTGTGACTGTCTTGTAAATTTATCATCAGTAGGTAAATTTACTGTGATAGAAAGTAGTAATGCTAGTTGGGCAAATTCTAGAAAATCTGTCTCTCAAAAAACGATTGTGAACAATGCCTATAATGATGATCTTAGCATTCCTAAAAAGCGACAAGATATATCCAAACTCAATTATCCAAAAAATTTAAACTCCTTTAATCAAAGTATTTCATTGTGGAATAAATTGGAAACAAATGCCTTGGCTTTGCAATTCAATTCAAGTACCTGTGTAAATGATAGTATTGAGCTAAATTTTACTATTTGTAACAAAGGACTTTTATTTACTGGAGATATAGATATAAGTCTGTACAATGGATCAGTATTTGATCCAGGCTCATCACTGATACAAAGTAGAACAATTAATCTTCAATCTTTAGCCATTGGAGAATGTAGGTCATTTATTTTAAAAATAAAAGCAAGCAATATAAATGGAAAACTTTATCTTGTAATCAATGATAAAGGGAGTTTTCCATTGCCATTTAATAGAACAGATCCGAAGTTTGCAGTCGGTTTTGCGGAGTGCGATCTCTATAATAATATCGACAGTGCAGAAGTGATGTCAAGTTCAATATTTAAATTAAATGATACGCTGGTTTGTGATGTTAATTTAAACTATGTTGTAAATGGAAATTGGAAATCTATACTTTGGGAAGATGGAACCACTACAGCAAATAAAACGATTCAAAATTCAGGAGCGTATCGTGTCTGTGTGATTGATTTTTGTGATAAGACTTTATGTGATACTTTTAGTGTACAATTTATTCCGAGTAAAATATTAAACCTACCCGACTCTGTTGGATTTTGCAAATTTTCAATGGCGTCAATTATTGCCCCATCTGGATTTGCTACATACTTATGGAGTGATGGATCACAAAGTCAAAAATTGGAAAGTAATAAAACTGGAATATGGAGGCTTGAGACAAGAGATAGTTGTGGGAGAATTTATAAAGACTCGGTGTTGTTCTATCATTATCCAGAGACAGTTATTTTTAAAGACAGTTTATACAGTTTATGTCAAGGGGAGAATCTGAATTTAAAGATTAATGGATTCAATAATGCGATTTGGTCCAGAGACGGA
The DNA here is from genome assembly GCA_016722295.1 of Saprospiraceae bacterium. Lineage (GTDB taxonomy): Bacteria > Bacteroidota > Bacteroidia > Chitinophagales > Saprospiraceae > Vicinibacter. The sequence goes on along the minus strand of JADKGL010000026.1, from coordinate 24,387 downwards.
AAGCTGATTTGCAATACTTGTGATTCGATAACTATTCTTGCTGATGTCGATCATAAAATTAATGTCATAGCAAAAAATCAGTTTCAATGTGATCAAGAAGATAGTATCCACATAAAGGTATTTAGAAAATATTTTTATTCAGATACTATTGCGCTGTGTTCAGGTGACTCAGTTTTTATTGACAATCGATGGATAAAAGATACGACAACGATAAGAAAAACTCTTACTACTGTGCAAGGATGCGATAGTGTCGTGACGACATCAATTCGAATTCAAAATACAATAAACAGTCTATCTTCAAATCGCATTTGTCAAGGAGATTCTGTATTCGTATTTGGTCGATGGTTTGCACAGGCTGGAAAATTTTCATTTTCAAAATCAAATGGAAATGGTTGTGATAGTTTGTTTCAAGTCAACATTGATACATTATCCAAAAGCTATGGAAATATTACGAATACTTTATGTAAGTCTGAAAAATTGGTCATAAATGGTATAGAATATAGCGAACAGCGCCCATCGGGAATTGAAATATTGAATGGCGCTTCTCAAAATGGCTGTGATTCCATCCTCCGGATTAATTTGAATTTTTCAGATCCTCAGATTACTTACCAGCAAAACTATATTGTATCTACAGGAACAAAAATTCAAATAAGAATACTTGCAAATTTTACGGCAAAAGAAATCGCATGGTCAGCGAATCCAAATCTTAGTTGTACAGATTGTCTTGAGCCTGATTTTACTGTAAAAGATTCTAGCACATTGTATCTTACGCTTACAGATGAAAATGGCTGCAAAGTCAATGCAATCATAAACATATTTGTCAAAGAGGAGACAGACCTCTATATTCCAAATGTTTTTTCACCTAACGGCGACCAATTAAATGATCTGTTTGAGCTATTTAGTACAGACAAAAATTTAAAATTGAAGACTTATCAAATCTTTGATAGATGGGGTGAACTCATTTATTCACAAAAAGAACAGAACCTATCGACATATAGACCTTGGGATGGTGTATTTAAAAACAGACCATTGAATCCAGGCGTATATGTTTACCATATTGTTGTTGAATTTTCTGATGGTCGTATTAGATCCTATACTGGTGATTTGACTTTGATTAAGTAGAGTATGATTGTTTCAAACAACATCTTCCAAAAATACTTACTAATTTACAAAATATTAAATCAAAAAAAATGCTAACAGCAATTCATCCCAAACTTCCTATGAGAGATAAAATAATTACAAAAAATTACTATGTGAATCAATTGGGTTTTGAAGAGTGCGGAGATTACGTTGATTATTTGATCTTGCAAAAGGATGGTATTGAGATTCATTTTTTTGAATTCAAAGCATTGGATCCAAAAGAGAATTATGGGCAAGTGTATGTGAGAACTGACGAAATAGAGAGTCTGTATCAATCACTAGTGAACAAAAAAGTAAAAATTCACCCTAATGCTCCACTACAAATAAAAGCTTGGGGACAAAAAGAATTTTCTTTGCTTGATCCAGATAATAATTTGTTGACTTTTGGTCAAGAAGTATAATTTCTTCATTTTTAGATTTTGATTCTATTTTTACTGAGTTTAATATTAGAATATGTTACTTAATATTACAACTAATTATTATCAAATCATTGGTCTAAATTTAACAAACATTTTAATTCAATCTATATCTAGTTTTATGTTATGATACGTTATAATCTTAAATCGAACTTATGAAAAAAACCTTTTTTCTTTTTATGAGCATTATTGTTTTGTTGTCTTGTAAAAATAATGGAACTAACTTTGAAGGTGGAGCAACAAACAATGCTACTGCAGTTATGGAAGTATCTAAGGCAATGTCTCCACAAGACATGGCTGATCGCGATGGCATTGATGATGATTCCAAACAAAAAGGCAAAAACTCTCAATCTCCAAATCCAACTGTTGATAAGACAAAACAAATCATAAAAGACGGAAGCCTAAGTATAAAAAGCCAAAATCTGAATGAAAGTAAAAAGATCATAGATTCAATGGTAGTAAAATGGAATGCATATTATGAACATGATCGTTTTGAGAATAATGATAATCAATCTACATTTCATCTTAAAATTAGAATTCCGAGTTCAAATTTTGAATCTTTCCTCTCAGCATTGGATAATGGTACTGATGAGATCATCGATAAAAATATTCAGGCTAGAGATGTCACAGAAGAATATCAAGATATTCAATCTAGGCTAAGTACTAAAACGGAATATCTCAAACGATATCGCGATCTCCTTAGCAAAGCAAAAACAATTAAAGAAATTTTAGAAATTGAAGAAATCATTCGCAATCTGCAAGAAGAGATCGATAGCTTCACAGGAAGATTAAAGTACCTATCAGACCAAGTAACATTTAGTAGTATAGATATTCGATTGTATCAAATCAAAGAATATGTATTTAAGCCCAATCCACAAGATCATTTTTTGGAAAGATTTAAAAAATCAATTTCTACTGGTTGGCACTCAATAAGGGAAGTTTTTTTGGTGATGATTTCTTTGTGGCCATTTATTATTTTAGTTGGAGTAATCGTATTTTTTGTGAAACGGAGAAGATCTTAATTTTAGTTGTTTTATTTTTTAAACAACTCATTGATTTTATCGTTCGTAATGGGATCCTTTCATTTTGAAATCAATTATATTGTTAAATGCAACAAGAAAATCAAGACTCTCAGGTTTTTACTAGCTATCAAAAATTTGTTATATTTATATTAGCAGTAACCCAATTTACAGTAGTACTTGATTTTACGGTGATGTCTCCCCTAGGAGATCTAATGATGAAGACATTATCCATTACTACTTCTCAGTTTGGCATGGCAGTATCTGCCTATGCATTTAGTGCAGGAATATCAGGATTTCTTACAGCGGGTTTTGCAGATCGATATGATCGAAAAAAATTATTGTTATTTTTTTATATAGGAGTTATCATCGGGACATTCTTTTGTGCTATTGCGCCCAACTATCATTTATTGGTAGCTGCTAGGATTTTTACTGGAATATTTGGTGGTGTGATTAGTTCGATAAGTTTAGCGATTATTGCAGATTTGTTTAAACTAGAGCAACGGGGCAAAGTGATGGGTTTTGTTCAAATGGGTTTTGGACTGAGTCAAATCATTGGTATTCCTTTTGGCCTGTACGTGGCGAATCATTGGGGATGGCAGATACCATTTTACTGGATCGCAATCATGGCCGGATTCATTGCTATTGCATTATACCTCAAACTAAAACCTATTGCAGAACACTTGAAGATTCAAAAAGCAAATTCAGCTTTTCAACATTTATTGAATACCTTAGCTCCAAATAAATATAGACTGGGTTTTTTGACGACATCATTACTATCTGTTGGTGGATTTATGATCATGCCATTTGGGAGTGCTTTTGCTATCAACAATTTAAAAATTACGAATGAGCAATTACCAACACTTTTTATGGTCTCTGGGATAACGAGTTTTATCATGATGCCTTTGGTAGGAAAATATAGCGACAAAAGAAATAAATTTGTAATATTTACATTAGCTACACTTATGGCAATTGTGGTATTAAATATTTACTCAAATTTTTCTGCGACGCCTTTTATAATAGTGCTCATAACCTATGTTGTAATGATGTTTTTTATTATTAGCAGAATGATACCAGGATCTGCTTTAACTACAGCTATTCCCGAGCCTAAAGATAGAGGTGCTTATATGAGTATTACCTCTTCATTACAACAAATGGCAGGTGGTGTAGGCGCTATGATTGCAGGAATGATCATCGTGCAAAAAGATAATTATGCACCACTTGAGAATTTTAATCTCTTGACTATGATCATGTCAGTCATTATGCTGTTTACGATATACTTGATGTATCGAGTAAATAAAAATGTGATGAATAATAATTAATTAATGAGAAAATTAGCTAATGTGATAATTTGCTATAAAGCTCTAGAGTGGATTCTTGTTTTCAAAAACAGAAAAAAGAAAGAAAAAATCTAAGGTTGACCCATTGAGTTTATTTGCCGCAGACTAATGATATAAACTATAAAATTTATATGATAATTTTCAATAAAAATGGGCAGTGCAATAAGCACAAGCCCATTTTTAAATTAAATAAACTTCAACAAATTTATAAATGCTAATTGTAATATCAATAATCTTAATTTTAGTGTCTATTTTTATCACGTTATTATCATTGATAAAGCCAATTTTAGCTCTACCAATTATACTTCACTCCAAGTTGCACCAGCTTCTCTGAATAGTTGCCAATATGCTGTGGATATTCAGAATATTGATTTGAGTAAGCTCTACAGTTCAGCGTTAGATTCCTAGCTAAGCTTCCATTGATTCCAATAGTAAAACCCAATTTATTCTGACTATCTATAAAATCGTAATTACTACCAATAGACAAACGAATCTTCTTAAATAAAGTCTTGTCAAGAGATAATAATAATCCAGTTCTCTTTGAACTCAAATTGGCCACTGAATTATTAGAAAATTGTCCTCCAAAATTTATTGAAAATGATTTTGGCAAGCCAATGGATTGATTCAAATACACATATAGCGAATTAATCTCTTGATCTACACTATCTGTTTTAGTAAAATAATACATTGTCTGCATTGTCGTCGTTGCAAATGAATGTTTTGCTATTTTAAAATTCTTTGCCAAACCCAATTGAATAATATTTGAATTAAAAAAATAGAAGCTATTTGAAATCTTTGCATTCGAAAATCTTAAATTCAAGGAAGATAGTTTTTTTGAATGCCACTTTGCATCAATTCCAATTTCTTTTTTATCTGTTCGATAACTTTTTGCTGCTGAAAAATTATCATAATCCAACTGATAAAATGTACCTAATGCAAGTTTATTTTGAAATAAATCTTGTTCTAATCTAAAATTGGATTTATTCAAATCATTTGGCAAACCAAAGACACCAGGATGTGAAAACCCAGGTCCCACAAACGAATGTTCCACACGTGCATGAGTTGTTTGATTGAATAAATTTAAAGCAAAATTGGCATTGTAAGCGAAATCAAAACTGCTCGATAGATTGGGCTTCAAACTTTCTTCCTTTGAAATTCGATCCAATTCTGGAGATTTTAAGTTTTGTGAAGGATAAGACAATGTATCATAACGATTTCCATTATTGTAGTTTCCAGCCAATTCACCTCCAAATTCAACAATACGGTTTTTTCCAAAGGACAATTGAAAATCGGTAGAACCAACCCACGATTGTTCTGGATATAATTCTTGATAAGCACCTGTACTTATCGAGCTATCAATATCCCAAAATCTCACGATATTCAAGGATAAAAAATTACTATAGATTCTACCAATACCTAAGCGAAGTCCTGCCATCTTTTGCTCAAATTTTGCAAAACTGGAATCCACTGATTGAGACACTGCTGACTGTACTTTTCCACCTGAAGCAGCGATATAAAATATTCCTGGATTCCACTCAAAATTAGCGCCAAATATCTGTGTTCCATTGAGGGTCAATGGAGAATAAACTGGAAATGCAGTACCAATGCTCAACTCTTTTATATTAAACAAAAATTTATTCATTCCCGTGTATGCCCCATATTGTTTTAATAAGGATAACATTTGCTTGGGATCATCAAATTGTGGTGGATCATAAGCCATTTTCTTTAACTCTTCCAGACGTCCGGATGTAATCCACTTATCATAGGTACTTTTTAACTGAATATATCGATTTTTCAATTGATCGAATTTTCTTTTTTGCTCAAGCAATTGATTATATTTTTTTTGTAAAGCTGCTTTTTGTTTGGATGTAGCATCGGTTACTTTTTCCTGTGCTAATGATTTTAATTCACTTGATATCCTTTGTATTTCTTGATCTACTTTTTGAAGTGCTGCAGATTTTACTTTCGATTCCAAATCTTCATACTCGGTCAATGTACGTAAATCTTCTTCATTGAGTTTCACTTTTTTTAATTGGGCTTCGATAACTTTTCTCAAGATCAACTCTTTTACATTTCGCTCAAATCTAGATCGATCAAAAGCCAATGTAAACATATCTAAATCTCTTTTATAATTTGTTTTTTCAGTCGTATATCGGAATTGTCCAGCTATAGGAAATGAGTATACACTTAAGCCTTGTTCTGCCTCAATGCGAACATAAGAATTGGGCAATTCAGTAAACACTGGTTTAGGGTCATTGTACATAAAATCTACAGATGCGGATCCATAGGCAGAGATATTTTTATACTTTGATTTATCTCCTTGTCTCTTTATCAGATCCCCAACTGTAGCATTACGACATGGATTAGCTAGTTCGCGATCATTAGTATGTTCGATCAATCGAGAGCAAAGCGTATAGTTCCCTTTAGGAAAATTTCCAGTCGCAACGACAGCTTGTTTAGCATCCTGATCATGCCAATCTGTCTTGGATGTTTTAATAAATGTATTCGAAAGTTGATTAATCCCTTGCTTTAGATAAAATGATTCTGATTTCAGTTCTACCAATACTTTGCCTCCATCATTTTTAATGGTTCCGATCATATAAACTTTCACTGCTTTAGCATTATTGAAAGTTTGATTCCAGACATCAGTTGGAGCCAATGTTTCTGGTGCAATAATTTGTGCTTCAGAAATTGGACGTATGCAAAAAATGAATACTAAAATGCAAGACTGAATCAGAAGATAGTTTTTCATTTGAACTTACAAATTTTGGAATAAAATTGATTATCTATTCGTACATAATACATACCACTAGGAATTACATCTAGTGAAAAAAGAGATTTATTCTGTTTCGATGGATTCAGAAAAATAACTTGTCCTGTACTAGAAACAAGAGTAATAAGTATAGGTCTGATAGATTGTATTCTTAATTCATTTGAATTTGGATCAAATAGTACTTCCACATTCATATCTTTTTTATTTGTCTCAATGTAATTTGTGGGTATGCAATTTTTGCTTTGATTTTTAATTATTGCATTGTACTTTGGAGCAGGAATAATTGTAAGATCTTGGTAGATTGATTCCAATACACCCCATGAACCATATTTAGCATCGATCCCATAAATAAAAGAAAAATTCATACACAATAAAGGCTCATTTCCATTTTGCAAACTTCTTAATTTCTGGAACCATTCATTATATAAATTGTAAATCGCAGAATCTCGGTGAATTGCATTCAAAGCATTCTCATAACTTGGTAACTCACCAAAAGGATGAGCGGTTAAATGATGTCCGCCTTCATAAAAGATCATCTTTTTTTGAAGTGAATTACAAATAGATTGTATTGATTGAATGCGATCAAATTCAAGCTGCATATTCAATCTAGCCTCTCGTGCAATATCAGCAATAGTCGCTCTAGATCCAAGCTCATCGAGGATCGAATCTGATTTTTCTGAGATGCCGAAATAATAAGTAGGGGCTATAGCGTCAAATGAATTCGCATTCATCGTCATAGCTACACGATTACTCACATCATACCATCCCGTAAAGGCTCCTAGTATACGAGTAATTTTAGATAGCTCATTAGCATATACACTAGTCCATACATCCAATGCATTCTGTATTGCAGGAACATAACATTCAGGCCAGGTACCAACAGGTTTGCAAAAATTTTCATCGAGCCACACCGCTTGTCCAAATATCCAATTCCATATCTCATTGCTGTATTCCACATAAAGATGTCTGCCTATCTCTACATTAGATTTAAATAAAGCAGCCATATTGCGAATGTAATCATCACTTGCGCGATGCGGAATACAAATCCATGCATCGAGATCTAATTCATTCATCAATCGAATCATCACTTCATATGGAATTCCTTTATTCGTAGTCCATGTATAATAATTAAGCTGGGCTCGATCACGCCAATCCACTATACCTGGAAGATCCCAAAGCCAAGAGTCTTTTTGTGACCAATGGTTGGTATGTCCCCAATCCATAAACCTCACCGATTTAAAGATCCTTAAATAATTAAGCCAATTTGGATTAAATATTTTCTCTTTATACGTCTGTAAATAATCTTGATGAATTATTTTAATATTGCGAACTGGATTCAAAGAATCTGATTTTGTAATAATCAATTGTATCTCACGATCTTTCGTATTTGTTAATCGGAATGAATAAGATTGAGCATCGAGTCTACGATAATTTTCAACTCCTACATTAATATCAATTTCACCACGCCCATCATAAAAAACAGTATAATCACCCAATTGCCATCCCGCTATTCTTCCCCAAATCGTCGCAACAAATTGTGGCCTCGTTACGCCTGAAATATTCTGTGGAATATGCGTCGGATAACCGTCACTTCTAAATTGCATTCGATCAATCATCCTAGATTCAAATTCGCCTGAATCATCTTTCGAATACCATTCGCGACAATTGCGCATCATATCAACAAATGGAAGCTCAGTACCCCAATCAAAAAGACCTGATAAATTTGTCCCAAACAACAACTTGCAACTATCTGGTAATGTAGGTTGAGATTGAAGAGCTACAAAATGAAGAATAAAAAGAAAAATAGAGAAAATTCGATTCATAATTTAGAAAATTAATAGAAAACAAATATTCAAAATTAATCACCTCTTCCAAAAACAGGATATCCCAGTATTTCCAGAACAACTATTACTAGTCTCTATATCTGCATTATGTGGTTTCGCTTCATAATAGGCGATTCCATATTTTAAAAAATTACTCAATGTGGAATTTGTAATATACAAGGCTCCATCTGACGATTGAGCTACCATTCCACCAAAATTGGTGCTCGCTTCTCCACCATCTGAAATGACGGCATGATCGATATTCAGCCTTCCTCCATTATCAGCATAAATTCCTCTCCAATAATTTACAGTGTTGAACTCTCCAGAGAATTTTACTTTTTGTGCACTAGTCCCTTTAATATCAATAATTCCTCCATTGGTAGCATAAATTACAGATGATGGGGACATAATCAAATTTACACCTGCCTCAATAGTCAGTTTTCCTCCTGCCTCCATCTTATAAAAGCTACTGATCAATTGATAACTTAAAGGAATTGCTTTTATTGAAAATACAGAATTTACAACAGAACTCGAAGTGTTATAGATCCATTGCACATTATTTATCTGATTGTCTTTTGCAATGATAAATGGATCCATATATTGAATCGATTGATCATACACTAGAATTGAATTTTGATTATCTAGCATTTGGCAATATTCAAATTTATTCAAGATCGCATTATTATAAATAGAAAGACCGGTATTTAAATTATGACGAATCGTAACATGATCTATGCTTATTCGCACAGGATCTTTGTATTCCTTGCCAATGATAAGTGCAGCTTTTCTTGCATTACTTGCTGTACTTATTTTAGCATTTCCTGCATACTCAATAATACAATGAGATAGTACATTCTCTTGATTATTTGTATTGTAAAAACTGATGCCATCCCAAAATCCTTTCGTTTGTTGCTCGCCAGTAAAAGTAATTGGATTGGTTTCTGTTCCAATAGCTTTTATAGCTGCAAATTCATGCACTTCTAGACAACTATTTTGTGTAAAAGCTATGGTAGTCCCTGCTTCTATCGTTAGAATTGCTGAAGCTTTTAATTCAATACAGCCTTGTATAATATAATCCACACCATTTACATTGTTTTTTAATGTAAGATTGGATGTGATATCTTTTGAGATCACTTCGGTATTTAGAATTTTTGTGTCTTCACTTTTCTCGCATGAAGTAAAGAACACAAAACTTAATACCAAGCATGTGTTTACAATTTTATTTAAGTTTATCATGTTGATAATTTTTATTTATTTAGAAAATTTTTATTCTGATCTTGAATCATAAATGAACCCATCGGTAATCTGATGCGTTTTTTCATTTTCATCAAGTCCAACACCAGAAAATGTAGCAGATATTGCAAAATATCCTTTGACTGGAACTATTTTTCTTTTTGTCACTTTCATTGAGCTTGTGCTTAACTTATCAGGTCTAAATGCTATGATATTTGTAAATGGCATACTCTTATCAGGTAAATAATACGCTATTTTTACAGTCTTCTCGTCACCTAAGTTATAACTTTGTCCAACATTGCATTCAACTCCTTCAATTACTATTTGAAATAATTCAGGTCCATTTATTTGGGTTCCTGCGATGGATGCTGTTCCATAGGTAGAGTCCGACCAAGCTGTTGCTGCCAGATCAAGGTTGACTTCTCGTCCATCAAGCTTAAATGTAATGTAGCCAGTATCTTTCTTAGTATTACCATTATTATTGTTATTATTGATATTATTATCATCTTTTGAGCAGGCAGATGACAAAATAATAAATATCGTGAGGATAAAAAAAACTATATTTTTCATATAAGTATGGTTTAAAAAAAATTAAAAAGTTCCTTCTGTGATTTGCATTTCTCCACCTACAATTGGATCTATAAATTTTCCCTTAAAAGAACCATGCGCAATAGCTTTGCCACCTACTGTGCTTGTATTAGAAATTGTAATCTCACCATCTTCAATGACAAATTTTTTAGTAGCAATACTACAAGATGCGAAAAATCCATCTGCCAATTTATACGTTTTATTGGATGTAAATCCATCCACCACAATATTGATGCTGCTATTATCAGAACTCCTGGTAGCACTGAGTCCAAGTAAATCTTCTTGAATAAAAGACTGATTTGTTGGACTAGACCACGTCTGCCCATTATACTTGAATGTGATCGTTCCAAAGCCTGATTCATTTGGAGTATTATCTGAGGAGGATTTATCACAGGATATAACACTCAATAATATGAGTGAGCTAAAAAGAATGATTATTTTTTTCATATCGATTATTTTTAAATTTACTTTAATTATAATGTCGTAAATCTATTGCCTATTTTCTTCAAGTTTTAGCTGGATTTGTTGACGGTGATTTTGGATTTACCTGCGGTGAGGAAAGCAATTAAATGTAAATCATAGCATAAATTAAAAAATACGACTTAGCTAAAATTAAACTTGATTTTAGACTTATCTATACATCAAGTCAATAATGTAAGTTCTTACTATATATTGACTACTTCCATACCACACTATTTTCAACATTACGCTGTAATCATTCTTTAACTAATTTTTGATAATGAGATTGACCATTTTTTACAGCTACTATAAAATAAATATCAGATTTGAGACTATTTACTTGAATACTTCTCTTGTTTGATATTCCTGAAGACATTAATTGACCTTGAGTGTTGTAGATTTTGAAATGCGCACCTACCCATTCTGAATAGAAAAAAATTTGATCTGTTGCTGGATTAGGGAAACACAGAATAGCTCTTTTTCCTACATTTAAAAATTGGTCTTCAATCGAAGTTGCTTTACATTTTTCTTTTACAGCATCAAGATTAAGACAATCTCCAGAGTTGTCAGCTATTCTTAATTTAGATGGCTTTGCGATTGAAATATATTTACATAGCCAATCATTACTACATATGCTTAAGTTAGGATTTCCTTGAATAATCAAACTATCAAAATCCATATTTTCTTCCGTTTTCAAATAGGAAATATCATTCAATAAAGGGTTGTTTGTTATCGCAATCTTAGTTCCAAGAGTTTGCCTGATTCTAAAATTTAATCCTGATAGTGATTTCAACTGCTTATTATTTCGTAAGTTTATAGCAGTCAATTTGATATCTCTTTGGGATAAACTGGAAAAATCAACTAAATTATCACAGGATTCAACAGTGAAAATAACCAAATCATTTAGCTGTTTAAAATCAGGTATTCTAGTAAGTTTATCACAATTAGTGATATATATCAGTTCTGCATTCTTAACATTATTAAATACATCTAAATTCTGTAATTCCTGATTATCTGTAAGACTAATTCTTCTTACAGTGTCAATGATTAAAGCATTCATATCAACTAATTTTGAGCAGCCACTTATTGAAATAGACCTAGAGTTCTCAATGTGAATCGGTATGTCTATTGTATCAATGTCAAGTTGGACCAAAGTAAAACCATCTCCATTTATTGTAATATTCTCCAATCCTTTAAAGCTTTTCAAATTTTTACAATAAATAATCACCAATCTACCCAATTTTGTATGAAGATTGGACAAATCAAGAAGATTGGGAAGTTTCGGTAAATTCTCCAAAAACAAAAGGCTATCAATCTTTACAATATTTTTAAGTCCTCTAAGATTGGTGATATCTATTCCATTTACATACAAAGATGTAACATGAGTGCAAGTGGGATTTTTTATAATAAAAGAATCTACATCCTTCTGATTCCAAAATCGAAAATTTCCACATTGAGAATAGATTTCGGTTAAAGAAAATAAAACTAAAAACATTAAAATCGCTTTCATTTTTTTTATTTTAACTATTTAATATTCATAAATTCCTTAATTAAATTTTTCTAATTATGTCGTAAATTTATCGTCAATTTTCTGCCAGTTTTAGCTGGATTTGTGGACGGAGTGGTTGGGTTTACTGTTGGATACTATAAGACCAAAAGAAAATAAAACTTCGATCTACTTATTCTATGTCGATTTGCAAACGGTTAGATTTTTTGTGTACGAAAGAATATCAAAAAGCCCAAGAAAAATTGATCTTTTTTAAAAAATCGTGACATTAGACCATCATTAAATTCTATATTATCAATTTGTCAAAGTATGTAATTTGTTTTTCACAAAGTATCGTTGCATTTGGTTCAGATTTTGAACAGGTTGTAATAAAGATGATCAATGACAGAATGAACAGGAATTTTGGTTTTTGCATTTTTATACTAAGTAATTATAAATAATTTATTGTCTTGAAACAGAACCATCGCTATTAAAAAAAGTAGCACCACCTCCGGAGCTACCTGACCTCGCTCTTTGATATGCTCGATATTGCTCTCTAGTCAAAACTCTACCACCTGAGCCCTCAGGTCCCAAAAATATATGAGAGGATTCTTCCGGTGCTGAAGTTGCTGTACTTCTTGCAGGAGGGCTTTCTGGAGCTGTACTTGAGGATGGAGGGTCGGCTGTCATTACAGCTTGAGCAGCACTTGCTGTTATGTCATAAATAGCCCCAAATGCCTCATTCATTGCTGATTCCTCTGAATGGAAAAAAGGGGTAAAATCATGAGTTAATCTTTGCAATCTTTGAGCATGGCGAGCTTGCTTCCGAAGAGCAACATCTCTGACAAGACCAGTCGCCCTAATAAATCTTTGAATATCTGGTGGAGGTATTTCAGAGGAAGCAATTGCAGCAGCTCTAGCCCTTGCTCTAGCTGTCGCTCTTGAAGCTAATCTTGCTTCAAATGCAGCACCACCACCACTAAATACCGCAGAAAGTGCAACTTGTGATGCAGAAATATCTCCTTGCTGTTCGCCTGTATTTAATGAAACCGTTTGTTGCAGAAAATTAGCTTCCGCTTCAATAAACACACCAGCAGCAGCTCTAGCGACACTTCCAGAAGCTGTTTCAAAAGTAGATAAGCCCCCGGTTAAAGCACCAGCACCTGTGGAAATAGCAACTCTCAGAAGTGCTCCAGCTGGATCAGGTGCATTACCTGTTATTGCCCAACTTACACCTTCAGCAACTAGTCCACCTGCCAATCCAATGGCGGCACCCCAACATGGTGGGCAGTCACCTTTGGGATCTGTTCCTACAATTGGGTTATTAAATACAAAATTGTAAGGAGTTATATTCTCAAATAAAAATTCTTTTGGATCAGCAGTATTCCAGTTTCCTACCCGCGGATCATACTGCCTGTATTCTGTTGAATATGAATTTCCTTTACCTTTAATTTCATTATCCTTTACCATTCCTTGATATCCGTAATCTAAAGTCAATCCTGATGAATCCCTACCTGGCATTGTCATTCCAAAAGGATAATATTCTACAGCGGATCTTATGTCATTTATATAATTTGTACCATCAATCAATTTCCTATCTGAAACTTGAATATTGGCATCACTAATTTGATTTTTTAATTCATAAACTTTAGCACCTCTCAATTGCTCCCATTTATTATTAGTAGTACTAGAAATAATTTTTTTATTCATAAGATTATATCCTATTCTACTTCCAGAATAAATAGGAACTAAACTTAGAACTATACTATCATTTGACAAAGTGTATGTTGCAGCATTATTTCCATTGATATCATTGACTAAAAATTTGTATTTATTTTCTTTTGCATTAGAATTTATCTTAATCACTCTACTTCCTAATGCATCATATTTAAAAGTCAAATTTTCTAAGTTAGAAACGACCTCCTTCAATCTATCTTGATTGTTCCAATGATATATTATATTCCCTTCACTTGCATCAGAGGTCAATCTTCCTTTTGCATCATATTGATAATTATTTGGGGCTTGTGTGGCAAGATCGATAATACTACCTTCTAGTCTTGCTCTACTATCATCTAATATGTGGTTCAATCTGTTCTTTCGGGTAGGATCATATTGGTATCGCAATTGATCAAATCTGTTTCCTCTTCCATCATAACGATCGATAGTTTTGATATTTCCATTTTTATCATAGCTGAGATCCATTCTATATTCATTGCTTCCATTTATCATCGACTGAACAATTCTATTCATTTGATCATATTTATACTGATGTGTTCTTTCTGCATTATCGAGACCTTTATTCCATATTGTGATTTGAGAAATATTTCCACTATATAAGGATGGTCCAGTCATACTAGAAGCAGATGGATGAGCTATTCCTTTATAATCATTATTAAAATAATTTAAAGTATAACTCAACTGATCTGGAAGACAATTACCATTTTCCATAGAGCTAGAATTTAAATTCTTAAACCAACCATTTATTGTATAATTGAGATCTAGAGATTGAATATTTTCTGATCCTAATATTGTTCTTGCCACTGGCCCATGTGTATAATATTCGTATCGAGCATCAATATCTTTATAGATCTCTGGCTCCCATTTACTAAATCCTGTTTTGACAGAAGTAATTCGCAGATCAGCATCATAACTATACCATCTATAAAACTGATCTGTAAATCCTTCTTGATATGCTACTTCGTTAATCTTTCCTGAAAGCAAATCAAATTTATACCGCAGACTTTTGTATCGATGTGCATTTATGATTTCTGCTGATATACAAGGTATGTTTTGTAAATTTGCAAAATCTTGAATAATTTCATTTGTATTTCCTGCTATGTCATAATCAAAATAAAATGCATGCTGTAGGTTTGTACCAGTGCCATAATTTTTGACGGCTGCGACACGATTTCGTAGATTTCTTTGTGATTTTCTTTTGAATCTATCTAGTACATTCCGATCCGAAGTTGCAATATCAAATGTTGTCACTGTATAATCTTTTTTAAAAGTGCTTATTGCATCTAATTCTCTTCTATAACTTGAATAATTTGTTCGACCTGCGTCCATAATGTTGTTGATATTATTGAATGCTTGGACTGTTCCTCCTTCGACAATTCTCCCTCTTGAGTCATACTTAATATAATTTGCTTCTGCATTCGCTCTGAGGACTGGATCTTGGCTAAGAATTAGTCTACCCAATTCGTCATAAGCAAATTTTGTAGTGCCGCCGTCTGGAGTAGTTTTTGACGTTTTTGCGTTTTGCGAATTGTAAGTAAATCTGGTAACAAGATTTTCATCATGATTTGGAGTTCCTGCTCCCGTAGCGACCCTTACTGCCAATGGAGGAATGGTTTTGTAAGATTCCCAGCAAGATCATAATAAAACAAAGTAAAATAATATGACTTTTTGTTTTGTGCTTAGACTGCATAATTCTTCTCCTCCATTGAGACATCGAGAATTATAAATAACTTTTAGGCTATCCTTTAACATAAGTGCCCTAGCTTCTTTTGCTGCTATGAGATTATCTTGTCTGTTTTCTTGTTGCGATTGCTCACATTTATTTTTAATTTCCACTTCAGGAAATAAATGATCAAGACAGCACAATGCATTTTTTTCATTAAGATTTTTATCCAAATTGCTTTTCTTTAATATTCCTATTAAAGTAGATAGATAGCTTGGATTGTAACTTATTTTTAATGCTAATACATCATTAAGTTTGAGCTCAATTGTATAAACTTTATTAGAATAATCAAAAACCTTTAAATGAAAAATATTTTTATTTTTCTTGTGCTCATCAATACATCCAAAGTACTTGATTTTATTCCATTTAAATTTAGAGTCAGCTTTAAATTCCATTTCTGTCTGAATCGCACCTCTATCATCTCTAATAGTTGCTTTAAGTTTATTTTCAGCACTTGTTCCAAAAGTTTCGTTTCCTGATATTGTGGCTGACCATCTGTAATTTCTTGCATTAGGATTGGGAAATGTGGAGTACATCATTTCTGGTATCACAACAGGTGGTATATCATTAAGACTTATATCTGTTCCTGTAAATTTGTTGGATGAACTCCATTTGTCCATTACCAATGAATTAAGAAAAGCAAGAAATACAACTGATTGCGGAGCTTTTCCACATGAGCTCATGAGCTTGGCATCAGCGTAGGCTTTTGCCGTATTAAGATCTACTGTCCTACCCTCTAATGGAATATTATCTAATCTTATGCAACGCGAATGCGAAAAACAAGACTGCATTTTGCGATATCTATATCTTAAAGAAGGATTGGCTGTTGCGATTGAACAATTATGACAATCTCCTTGAACATTAATACCGGTGCAAATAGCTAGTCTTAAATGATTCTTTCTTGGTCCTTCCGGAACCGTTCCAAATTCAGTGTTAATTGCATAATTTCTTAGACTATCTACAATTCTTTGTTTAGCATCTTGATATATTGCCCTAAAGGTAGTCCATGCAAAATTTTTTGCCTCCTCGTGAGGGAATTTAAACGTCCAAGATTCTCTCCGACACAAGATCTCATTGTACTTGCATTTGCATAAGCAGGGGGCATTACAAAACATCTGTGCGACCACTGATTCATAAATAGTGAGATAGGACCCATCTCTCATTGGAGATGACTGCCGCAATCGATTTATCATATCTTCTTTGACAGGATTTGATGCTGTTTCAAAAAATGGATCACTATTGATCCAATCAACACTGATTCCGGCATCTACTCTCAAGTAGTTTTTTTTCGACAGCTGCATCAAATTTACTGGTTTTTGACATAGATTCATCATGATGCAAACTGCTTACAATTTTATTATTCCACTGTAATAAAGGAAACTCAGGATGAAATTGAACTAATAGTTCAGACCATGTTTCCTTCCATACATTTTTTTAATAATTCAAACGATTGTATATTCTGAGGGATAGTATATTTTCTGCCGTTCTCTATCTTGTATTGTTCCGGCGGAGAGCTAAGAATATAATCCGTTTCTGCAGCATCCGTGATGTCTATCCATGAAGTAGCTCCATCCAAATCTTTGTAGCCGAATGCAGGTATCTTTCGGTAAACAAACCCATCAAAAACTAGTAAATAATTGAACATTGAAACCCCAAAAGAATCCACGCTGCTTAGATCCATACTACCATATTTTCCTCCGGGCCTCATATCCCCAGCCATCATTGAAAAATGCAACATGTCAAAATTATAATTTGCCTCCGGACAATTTTTAGAACAGAGGGGATTAGAGCTAGGCAACCTTATCGGCAAACCATCAACAACCTCAAAGTTACATGGAATACAAGGGGGAGGATTGACACAAGGAAGTGCTGGGGTAAATGGCGGATTATAACAGGCAGTATCTCTTTGAATAAAGTCCTCAATGTATTTTTTTCTTGCCTCTTCATCAATTTCTACATGTTTGGAAAAATGATATTCACCAACAGCCAAACTTGTCAATGTCGTATCAAACGGAATGTTTCTTGAAGATTCACAATTGCTTATATTACCATCATTAAAAGGACCAATCCTTATTCTTTTTGTCATCAAACTTTGCCCACAAGAATTTTTTATTCTAAGCACAATTGTCTTAGGACAGTCATAACAAACATTTTGAGCACATACAGCCAGGTTCACATCAGCTGGATTGATCTGATATCTCAATTTCAAGTCGGATCCTTCAGTTTCAATAAACAAAATTTTTGAGGCATGACTGGTTCCCTGTCGATAATTGAAAGAATGATCTTCTGAAGTTATGCTATACGACACATCGATTGGAATTTCTTGATCAGGTAATGCCTCAAGATTCTCAGGTTTGTTGCCGGCTAAAGCAGAGGCAATGGTTTGACCTTTTGAATTTAGATATGAAATATAAATCTGGCCATCAGGATTTTTTACTATTTGCTTAGTGTAATGTGAAGCATCTCCTACCTCTCTTACCAAATAGACGTGTCAACTCCGTTTGCGAGGAATTGCGTAATAATACTTCGTATCCTTTCCTGACCCTATTTGAAATGCTTCTCCGGCAAGTCCACTGCGTTTGATTCGACCAGTATTATCCGGAGTATACTCTATTTGAGTAAAAGGATAGCCATTGGCATCTGGAATTTCATCGCGATGAATATCTGCAATATCATTATTGGAACTATAATATTTAGCAGTTCCCGAGTTGTTGTTCATTTTTTGCGCTAAAATTTCATCAGAACAATTAGGAATATCTCTATCAAAATCTTTTGCGGAATATTGTTCTCCAGCTTCATTTGTATTGAGTTTTGGAATATATTTTAATGATGGTGCATCTTCAAGATAGGTATTAATTTCAGAAAACAAAGAACCAGCTGAAGATCTTCCACTTCTTGATCCAGGAGACAAATCAATTCCAGAAGGTATAAATCGAGGATCAATTTGACCTCCTGAGGTTGTTCTTGTACTAGCTCTTGGTAGATTTCTGCCACTAGAACTTCCAATATTATTTATTTTTTCTGTTGGCTTTACAGGAGTAGGCAATGCTTGAATCACTGGTCTTCCATGATAATCATAGTATGTTTCTGATGCTATAATGTGTTGACCTTTGACATTAGATTTTGATAAAGATTGTCTAACTTTACCAGAACCATCAAAAAAACTTACTTGATCTGATCTTGTACCATTTTCTAAATAGGTAGATGTATATTGCCATGGCTTTGAGTCTTGCTCAAATATTTTATCTCCTTCTATGATCAATGGTGTACTCATGTTTGACCAAGTGCCAAGATATATAGTCTGATCCCCACGCAAACTTCTGCCTCGCACTCTAGCCACAAATTTTGCCTTAGAACTTATCATTGGAATTCTATATTTATTTTCAGTGATATTAATTCTAGTTGTATTCTTTGCCATATTGATGGGCTCTGTAGAATATCCATCTACAAACTTCCATTCTAAATCATAAGAAGATGCCCACCCTTGCACCTGAAAGGATATATCAATGTAGCTAAAATCTCGTTTTACCACTATAGAATAAGGATCAGAGATGGCTGTTCCTGTCCTAGGAAGATGGGATTCAATTCCTAAAATTTGATATGTAAGGTCAAGTTGACGAGATTCATCTAACCAACTTGCATTTGTCTTAAATGTATCAATTCTAACTTCTGCCCAAGCTACACTATCTATTGCATAAAAATCTTTTGCCTTATAATTTGTTCCCTTAATTCTATTGTAATTTAAATTTAGATTAATTCTAATACTATCAGTACTCCCAAGTGTATTCCATTTTTTAAATTTAACTAACAAGCTCACACTACTTTCATGATCAATCTGAGCTAAAGGATCAGGTAAAGACTGCTGTATAAAACCAATCACCAAAGCGGATTCCAATATATTTACATTGGCGCGAGGTGCAGCAATAGCTGATTTGCTTATTACATCAGAGTTATAAACAGTATCTCTGTAACTTTGAGCCGCAAGACCAATTTGTTTTAATTTCTTTATTGTAATTTTATGCTCATTATCTCCTATCTGTTGAAATGTTTGGCCAAATACATTTTGCAACAAACCATAGCTTAAAACAAACGATGTAATTAAAATGACTGATTTTTTCATAACTTTTACTTATAAAATTATTTAGGAAGTTCCATTCTTATTTCTTGAATAGTATAAACACCTAGTTCTGTTTCTTTTTTAGTCCTTTCTAATTTTCCTTCTGCATCATATTCATAAAATGAAGCATAGTTTTGTTCGTCCATCTTAGCAACTAAACGATAATAATCATTTGTATATATGTATGCTTCCATATTAGATTTGAAAGGTTGTATTCTTACATCATCAAACCAAATATCTTGAGTAGAAATGTTCTTAAGTTGCATTAAAAAAGAAGAACCACGATGTATAAAACTACCAGAAATTTGTTGCCACCCATCAATAATTGGTCCATCGCTATGAAATGCTTCACCATTTATATTAATTTCTGATAAATTTGAATAAGTACTTAAATTTCCATTTTTACAAAATACCCATGCAGAAAAATAATATTCCTTATCAGCTTCTGGAGAAAAAGAAATATTTATATCCGCAGTTTCTAGTGTAAACCTACCTGTATTTAATCTTGTATTTCTTTCATTTCTAGTTCGTTCATTTAAAGTATTATATCTATATTGGACTTGACCTCGAGAACCAATTCTGATGCTTTTATTTCCAGAGTGACTAACTTCTGTATCAATTTGAACAGGATCAATATCTGTAGATCCATCTAAGACAAAATGATTTGGAATTACACATTCTCTGCTTCTTACAGGATAATATCTACTAGTAAATTCAGATGTATAATCTTCAAATCCATCAAATGCAATATCTGTCATTTTTGCATTGACAGCACTTGCTGCCAATAAATTGTTTCCAAATTGATAAACAAAAGAAGATGGAATTTGCAATGGATTCATCACTTCAATCGCATCCCCTTTGGAATTTACTTTTTCTATTTGATTTCCTCTTTGCCAAATTGTTTTTGATGGATTCTCAATAAGCTTACCATCAATTGAATGTACCCAAAATGGTTCAAAGTGGTCTAATAATCCCGCTTCATTAATTGGCCCTTCTGTTCTTTTTGTATTAATAAAATGAGATGCTTTAGTTCTATAATTTCCAATTATACCATTGAGAAAGGGATTTACTAAAACTCCTCCAGAATTACAAGTTATGTTTATGTTTGCATTACTAGCTTCGCAAATCACAATGTCCATACAATCTGTTGTAAGTATAAATTCTTGACTGCAATTTCTATTTCGTGAATTGCCTTTTCCTCTCAATGTTCTACCATTTTCACAATTATTAATATTCTCATCTGGAATTTCAAATTCAATTGTAAATGAACTATCACAAAATGGTAAACCATCAGCTGTAGATATTGTATAATTACATGATTGACCTGGAACTGGAATAATTACATAATTAGGATAACTTACTGAATTTAGTTTTTTGGATTTTATATCAAGAGGAAAACGTAAATTTTTACTTTTTTTCCCTTCAGGATTTATTACAAAACAATCACAAGTTCTTGCACTTTCTGTGCGTATTGCTGCTAGATTAGTTTGCCAATAATCGGAATAGGTCACTGCACCTGCTTGGAGGACGGATCCTGGATTCAAAGTGAGTTGACTTGAGCTGATGGGATTTTCTACAGTGACAATATTACCTATAGAAGAGCTAAGTTGATTTTTTCTACCAGACTTTTTAGTAAATATTGTATATGTTCCATTCTCATTGTATGCTTGACCATCTGCTTTTATCAATTGCACTTTTGTATTGGCTACTTTGGATACCCAGACAGTAGTAGCAATACTTACAGAAGAATTTTTAAATATCAAAAGTTCATCTCCCTCTATGTAGAGATTTACTGCATTTGGATAATCAAATGATGATTCAGCAATAGAAATATTTTTAATACCAAACCATGGTTCTTACTAGCGTGAGCCATGCCATCATAAGACCAGTAGGCAGGTATATCTAGATTATAGTATTTTTATCAAATTCATTATCAAATTCAGTTAATATGACACGACCAGTTTCTCCATCATATGCTATATTTTTATTCTCCTGAGAAGCCCCATATTTTCTCGAAACTATCCGATCGAGCAAACCTACTCTCGTGATAAATTTGGTAATGGTATGAGATCTAAATTCTGTATAAAATTGATTGATGACTGGTACTGGAATAAATAAAGGAAAGGGTATAAAAGAAGCTGAGAAAATTTCTAGGTTTAACTGAGCACCACCACCTTCTTGAGACGTTACCTGCTGATTCGCATCTACATAATAATCGCAATCTACTCCTATAAGCTTTTCATTACTTTCTAATGTTCTAGGATTTATTACTGTAGCTAAATTATTTAATCGACCATCAGGGTTTGTTTTATAAAAATACTCTGTGCAAGAAATTAAATTATCATATTGATCATATTCTGATTGTTTTTTTAATTTTCCATGCATGTCATTGATTTCTACAACAAATCCTTGAGTCACGACTTCAGCTATTTCAGATCGATTATAAATTTGTAAAGGGATAATCATTTCTTTACCTACAAAAAATTTATCTGTTTTATTATAATGATATGGAAAATCCTTTGCAGTATAATTTTCTTGAACAGTATAACCTGTGCCATGCTGTGTTATAGGCATTGCTGTTATCGATTTTTGTAAAACTTTAGAATAAACTACAGAAGGATACTGATAGAACATATCACCTAAAGGTTCCAATTGGTAGTTGTTTACGTTAATTGAACTCACTCGTCTTCTTGAATAATGGATTGGCAAAACAAGCGAATTTTCATCCTTCCCAATAAAAGGCTCATAAGAAGCTACTCCAGATGATTTGTCTCCATCATTATAAAAATATTCTGTACCATAAATTCCATTTTGCTGTTCATGATCTCCACTTGTTTGCATCTTTCCCAATTATCTGAAATGGTAATTTTCTTTACCCTTGCACCACCACCTTTTTTACTTTGGAAAAGGTGATTGAGTCTTATCATAGAACTTTCATAAACCATATGCAATGCTCTATTATTCCTATCAATATATCCATGCAAACCTCCACCTCCAAAAACTTCATCAAATGTTGTTCCTAAATCATCAAATGCCTGCCCTAAGTCTCGGGATATCTCTGAATGATCTGGTTTGATCAACAAGGGTTTTTCGATCATAATATATTCTCTTGCGGCAAGAGTAAAAGGATGCATATTGATCCCATAAGTCAATGGATTTTCTGAATATGAGACTTCAACATGTTGGTTTGCTATGGGAAGTTTGATCCAAAAATCCACATGCTCTGTGGTGGCCCCTCTCTCTCTTATTCCAAAAGATCTATTTGCTTCAGACGCTTCAAAATCAATAGGAATAAATCCAGTAATTCGTTCATTTCTTGAAGGTAATCCTGAAGATGCTTCTACCACTCTAACTAAAGCATTAAAATATAAATCTTGTACACCATCAAATAAAGGAAATAATTGGCGCGCCTCTGTAATCATTGGTTCACCAATTGATCTAAGAATTCGGACTACTAGATATCTATTGATATTGCTTGAATTTCTTAAACTACCAATTGGATCAATTGGTCCATTTGCTTCGCTGGATACTCCTATAATATCATACATAACACTAGATTTTTTATCCTGTACATATGCATAATCATCCGATTCGTAGGAGATTTTCATTGTTGCTTTTTGCGGTGTATTAATGGAATCTAATAACCAAGCAGCAGCATCCAGATTCTGGATTTCCGTTTTCTGATTTATATACGGTCTGTCTTCTTGAATTATACTTTTATAATTTCCCCATCTATCCACTTTTTTAGTATGATACTCTGGATTTCTTCCATAAGAAAATTCATAAGGGCTTTGCTTTGCTTTAGTTGAGTTGCCATAAGAAAATAAAACTTTTTTTTAATGTTAGTTTTCCATTTTGGCTAGGATTTATTCTGCTTCTCAATGTTGATGGGTTGTTATTACATAGTGAATAATCATATTCAAAATAAACCGTTTTAATTGGAGTTAATGAAGTTGTATTGTTTGTATAAGCGGCAAATAATTTAATACTATCCAGTTTATAGAGTTCTGCATCTGGATTTGTCCCTCCATGTACGCCATAAACTCCCAATCCATCTCTTCGTGGACTAGAATAAAACTCTGCAGTAAAATTTCTTGTTTGGATTTTGTCAACATAATATATCTCTTTTCCTCCAAACAAAATAGATCCACTATTATCATGCTCTGTGTGATGTTCTCCTTGTTGGAAATTGGCTTTTGTGGAGTCTTGTGGATTTCTCCATAAATAATTATTGTGCACTCGTTTATACTTGAATGAAGTATAACTTCCCAGATCATCTGGTGTTGGACCATTTAAAGTTAGATCTGAATAATCTGATGAAAATATTTCTGTAATATACCAAGCATATGCATGGGCTGGGGTAGTCGTTTTTAGAAAATAGCGATTTTCCCCTTTAACATTTTGAACACTTGCATCAGCCCTTTGATAAGTGACATTACCCTGTTCATCTTCATGTGCTTCATGGCCAACATTGAAGGTGAGTTCTTGAACAAAATTATTATAGGCAGGTAGACCAAACTTATATTTAATACC
>JADKGL010000025.1 GCA_016722295.1 Saprospiraceae bacterium | reverse complement strand
AATCGTAACCGTAGTTAGAAATCCTACAAACGTATAGAGAAATATCTGTGTTATTCGCAATGCATCTGTTTTTCCAATATGAAAAAATATAAGTGTATAGATAAATGTCACAAGTATACATAAATAAATTAGAATATAATTGAGGAATTTGGTTCTTAGTATTAGAGGTATAGACATTACTACAAATGCAAATAGAGATAAATCTTCGCTTGTGTAAAAAATAAGAATATTTAAAGTTAGGTAGATATTATGAATACATTGAAATAAAATAGATAGATAAAATGGATTCGAATATGTTTTCTATTTAAAAAATGTACAAGAAAGGAAAATGCAACTGTAATCGAAATTAAAATTGAATAGACTCCAATATAAACGGAATACAGAAAAGAGTTAGGGTCGACAATCGGATAAAAAGAATGTTGCAATAAAAAACTAATTGATGCAAGGAAAACTACTACCGCAAATCGAGGGAATCTGTTCCAATTTTTTAATTCATTAAACTTTGTATATTTGTCTATTTGTATAGTATCAAATTGAGACTTTCTTCTTTTGAGCGTTTTTAAGATGTATTTTGTCATAAGTCGTTATTAAGTTTAATTACTTTGGATGAATCTAATACATTAATTTTTGTAGTCATTCCTTTTTGAGAATTGGTGACTATTATTCAGTAATTTCAAATATTTCTAATGACAGGCTGTTATATATAAACAATTCCAAGGTTTATTTGGGCTTGTGAGATTCCCAAAAAAAAAAAGTAAATCAAAAAAAGTTTTCTAGTATTAAATCGGATTTTACTTTTGGCAATTGGTATATATAGGGATATCAAAGAGAGCTGTTGACAGATTTGGATTCAATTATTGTTTCTTACAAGTTTTGATAAACATTATTCTCTGCAATTGACTCTCTTGAAATATCCCTGTGGCTCAGAGTGCCTTTTTCGCAAAAAGTTATGCCGAGTAATTACGTATTAATGGAAGTTTCCTAAGTTTATTTGCGGATAAGGACTAACATAAAGTGGAAATTATTTTATCTATCAATGATATTCTGAAGAATATCTAACAAATCCTTTAATACGATTGGTTTTTTTACACAGGCATCAATTCCATTACCTAAATATTCTTGAACTTGAAAGTCCATATTATTTGCAGTAAGAGCGATGATTGGGATTTCTTTTACGTAATCATTTCGATTCCTTATTAACTTAGTTGCCGTGATTCCGTCCATTTCAGGCATTTGAATATCCATTAAAATAAGATCGAATTTCGTTTCATTTTTTATTGTATCATCTATAATTTTGAGTAATTCAATACCGTTATTCGCAATAGTCACTTGAAATCCTTTTTTTTCTAAAATCCGTTTTACATACAGTTGATTAACAGGATTATCTTCCGCTACTAGTATATTTAGAGATTTATAATTTTCGGGGATTTGATCTGGCGTATGTTCTACTTTTGGTGCTTCAACTTCATGAAATGGAATTTCAATTTGAAAATTCGACCCTTCGCCTAATTTACTTTGAATTTTAATATTCCCACCCATTAAGTCTATTAATTGTTTTGTTATGAATAAACCAAGCCCTGCAGTTCAAATTTTTTGTTTTGGTGTCCTCAAGTTGAACGAATCGGTTAAATAATCTCTCAATATTCTCTTCTGAAATTCCAATTCCAGTATCAATGATTTGAAAGATAAGGAGGTTTTTCCTTCGTTAAGATTAATATTCAGAGTAACAGAGCCGTTATGTGTAAACTTTAGCGCATTGCCCAAAATATTAATTATGATCTGTCTCAGACGATTTTCGTCTATTAATATAAATAGGTCTTCTTTTTCTTTAAATATTTTTAGATTTAATGTAAGGTTTTTATTATTTGCTTCAATTTTAAATAATTGAATAATATCTTTACATAACCTAGTTACGTTAGTCGTTACAGTCACTAGTTCTAATTTTTTATTTTCCAGTTTTGATACATCTAGTATATCGTTAATAATTGTAAGGAGCGCCATCACCGATTTTTGGCACTGACCAAGTATTCTGTTTGTTCGACAGAAGGTTTAGTTGTTTCGAGTAACGTTAGCATACCAAGAACTCCATTCATTGGAGTCTAATTTCATGACTCATATTCGCTAAAATTCCGATTTCACTTTATTTGCTCTTTCCAACTCAATGGTTCGAATTTCTACAAGTTCTTTAATGTTTTTTCTTCCAGTGATTATTAAAGATAACATTCCTAATATGCCTGTTAATGCTACTTTGTCAAGTCGGAGTTGAAATAAAGATTGTACAAAAGAAAGGATTTATAATATTGTTCGTGTGGATTTCATACTTAACGAGCATTCCGATTTATTTAGCGAGTATATAAATTCTTTCGATCCATTATGGGTAAGGAAAGAGCAAAAAGAATATTTTGAGAAGACCTTAAAAGGTTTTAGTTCAGAGATAAAACGGAAAAATATTGAGCGGATTTCCGAAACGATAATAGATCAGGATTATCAAAATCTCCATCATTTCATTACAACTTCTCCTTGGGATAAGAAGGATATGAATGAGATACGTATTAACTTTATGCGAGAGCATAGTAACTCTTATCCGACAAAGAAAGCGATATTAGTCATTGATGATTCTGGTGTTCTTAAAAGAGGCAATTCGACAGAAGGCGTTGGGCATCAATATATTGGTCAAGTTGGAAAAGTGGCTAATGGCAACGTATTCGTAACCTCACATTTAGTGAGTGAGTTCAAGCATATGCCATTAGATATAAAAGAATTTATACCCGAAGATAAAACTAAAACCAAAGAAGAACAAAAATTTACAACAAAGATAGAGATTGCGATTTTTCTAATAGAAGAAGCTATTCGACGAGGAATCAAATTTGAATTCGTTGTTGCAGATGCATGGTATGGTTCTAGCCCTAATTTTACTGACTATTTAGAGGCTAAAGGTTTGAAGTATATTGTATCAATTAAAAGTAATCGAAATATATTTTACAAATTTCCTAATGATTTAAAAAGTAGTGAGCACAAGATAAGTGAGTTACTTACACTCATAGAGCCTGACGCATTTCGCCCCCTTGATATTAAATTATCAGATGGTTCGAACAAGAAAATTTATTTTGTTAGGATGGATTTAAAAGTAAAAGGATTAAGTGGAAAAAGAAGAGTGATAATTGAAACTGATAGAATTGGTGATTGGGCAAATGCAGAGGTAAGTTATTTTATTTCCAATGCAACTGAATTGCGCGATGACACTGTTATCCGCTACTATCATAGACGGAATTGGATAGAAGTATTCTATAGAGAAGTAAAAGACTTTTTAGGAGCAGACGAATATCAAGTAAGGAGTATGGATAGAATTCTTCGACATTGGACATTATGCATAGTAACCTACAGCATGATGCAATGGCTACAACATGGAAAAGCAATCAAGGAATTCGTAAAAAAAAACGATTGACCTTTGGAGACGTTCAAACTGTATGCAGGATTTATTTGAAAAAAAGAATAATTGAACTCGCTACTTTAGATCCTAGTATTTTCCTAAAACACCTTGATGGAATTTTAATAGCCCTTTAAGATGACAAAGTCGCACTAATATCGATGATATAATTAAAATAAAATAGGATGATTTCGAAAGATTAGCTATAAAATAATTTTTAGTAGGCTGAACACTTACTGTCCAAGTCCTTGATCCAAGAAAATCTTATTTTCGATGGTAAATTTTTAAAAAGTATTATTAACATCTTCACAATTGGTTTAAAAAGCAAAAGGATCCTCTCAAGTTCAAATCGTCATAAATATTTATACATAAATTTAAATTTTAAAATCTATTAAACTTTCTTCTATTATGGAAGAAAGTTGAAGAATTTTCAACAATGCTGAACCCTTCTTCTCCGAAAATATTTGAGGAATAATTAAAACAAAATATTCCTATAACAACGTATTTCTGATTTTTGAACTAATTTTATTTTGGAAGTGATTTCAATTTCATTTGTTTTTTTGCGTTTAGTAGTGCCTTTTTTCTTATTTCATTTGACCATACATTGTAGCCTATCGCATCTTTGTTTTCATCATAAGGGAATATATATCTTACGAAAACATATTTATCCTTTTAGAATGGCATATTCGAAATTATTTTCTAATTTCACGTTCTTTTATGCCCATGGATTGTGGATAATCAATTCCAGTTGATTTTTTCGTAATTATTTCTTTCGGAATTTGAAATGAAGGGATTCCCAGAAAATGCTAAAATTCCCTTAGATTGTTTGGACTTTTTCTTCGGCAAACAACTCCAAATTTTTTCTATTCAGATTTTCTACAACTTTCATGTAATTTCTCAAAGACTTTACTGTGGTAAATGTGTTTTCAGATGATTGAAATCGATTCTGATATAATGATTCCGTCGGACTTAATTCTATATTCGATGAAATTTTTCTCCCAGTGTCAATGAAGAAAAAAA
>JADKGL010000024.1 GCA_016722295.1 Saprospiraceae bacterium | reverse complement strand
TTCAGCGTGATCGTGGACGGTGTTTCAGGCTGATCGTGGACGCGTTGGGATGCGCGCAAGCGAGGAGTTAATGTACCGCATACATCAGGCTTTGGGATAACCGCAGCGACCGCGAAGCGGGGTTTTGGGCTTTGAATTTTGGATTTGAAATTTATTGAAATTAAGGCCCCTGCCAGGGCCGCCGGCAGGCCCCCCCGGTTGTGCCATGTACTCATGCACTAACCCATCGACGCCAGCCTTGATACAAAGGGGGTGTGCGCGTTACCGGGTAACAACCGGCCAAAGCAAACTGATTTGTTTATCAAAGTAAGCAGATTGGCCATCAGGGTCTTGCTGTGCTGCCTGCTCCTGAGCCAGCTGATTGGCCTGCATGAGCAAGCGCTCCAGCATCGTGCGCTGCGTTACACCGTAACAGCAGGCCAGACGTTCCATGGCACGTTTGGCATGAAAGTCAACCAGCAAACTCAGCCGCTCGAGTTGACCATTCTCATCCTTTAAATGACGGGCGCGATAGTCGGCCTGACGTTGCGCATTGCTTTTGCGTTGGGGCTGGGGTTGCGCCATGGGTTGGGCGACTGTCTTTGCTGGAGTCTTGAGTTTGGTTGCCATCATTTGAGCTCCTTGTCCGTTACGCCGTAACGCCTACAGGGTCCGAATCCCCCATGGGCAAAGGTTTGATTGGTTTGTCATCTCGCAGCGTGCCCCCCTTGAGAGCAATCCTGTGACTGCTATGCACGACCCGATCAAGAATGGCATCGGCCAGCGTGGGGTCATCCAGGTAGGTGTGCCAGGCATTAACCGGTAACTGGCTGGTGATCAGTGTTGAGCGCGTACCCACCCGGTCATCAAGCAGTTCCAACAGATCATTGCGTTGGAGCGCGCCCATCGGGGAAATCGCGAAATCATCAATGACCAGCAGATCGAGTTTGGCCAGTTGAGTCATGCGCCGTGCAAAGCTGCCATCGCCATGGGCCACCTGTAACTCATCAAAGAGTCGCCCAGCACGGGTGTACAGCACCGAGAACTCACAGCGGGCTGCCTGATGTGCCAAGGCACACGCCAGCCATGTCTTGCCACACCCGGTGGCACCGGTGATGAGCAAGTTCTGCGCATGGCGTAGCCAGTCACCCCCGGCCAAAGCCGCCACCAGTGAGTGATCCAATGACCTGCTGGCGCGCCAATCAATGTCTTGCACGCAGGCGCTACTGACTTTGAGTTTGGCGGCCTGGAGCAGACGCGCGACTCGGCGCTCATCGCGCCAGCTCACCTGACGCTGCACCACCAGCGAGAAGCGCTCATCAAACCCCAGTGCGCTGGCTGCGGTGCTGGAAGCTTGTTCTTCAAGGGCACGCACCATGCCATCCAGGCGTAGGCTGCGAAGTTGGGTAAGGGTATGTTCGTTCATGGTGAGTCCTGTCTTGTTTGGGTTGTTGGGTTGCTTGGTTTGGAAATTCATGACTGTCATTGGTTGACTGTTCTTTAGGGGCACTGGCGAACAGGCCACCCCCGATGCATTCAGTGGAAATACGCTGGTCCACGGATGTTGTCGTGCAGGGGCAGCGCGCCAGGAGCAGTTGCCGGCATGATTGCCTGGCGATCCAGGCCGTTTTTGAGGATGGAGGCCACGCTGCGGTACGTCAGTGATTGAATTGCCACCGCTCGGGTGCAGGCCGCCTCCAGTCGCGCTGGCGTGAATTCGCGTGCCAAACGCTGCAAACCCAAACAAGCCCGGTAGCCTTGTTCAGGGTGCGGCCGATGTTCAAGCTGCCAGGTCACCACCTGTGCGGTGCTCACGCCAATGCGCAGACCCCAGTCAATGAGCTTTTGTGGTGTCCATTCCAAGTGTGCCCGGTGCGATGCAGGCATGTGCTCAGGTGTGGTGGTGTGGGCGCCGCGCTGGTGGCTCAGCGCATGGCAGGCCACGCGCTGGTTGGAGGCATAACACTCCAGCAAGGTGTCGCTGGCGCGCAGTTCAACCGTGGTACGCACCAGGGTGTGGGGTACGCTGTAGAAGTGGCCCTCAAATTCGACGTGGTAGTCGATGTGAACTTTGGCAGATTTCCAGCGAAATATCTCAAAACGTGTAGTCGGCAGGGGCCGCAGAGCGGGTGCATCGAGCTGCTCGAAGGCGCTGCGTCTGTTACCGGGTAACTTTTTGAAGGCGCGTGCGTTGAGGTCGTTCAGGAGCAAAGCGATGGCGTGGTTGAGCTCTGTCAGATTGAAGAATTTGCGATTACGCAGGCGTGCCAGTATCCAGCGCTCAACAATCAGCACGGCATTCTCGACTTTGGGCTTGTCGCGGGGGTGAGCGGGCCTGGCTGCCAACAGGGCGCAGCCGTAATGGGCCGCAAATTCTTCGTACAGTCGGTTGTTCTGCGGATCGTAGCTGCACGGGTTTTTGATCAGAGAGCGGGTTTGGTCGGGCACGATCAGGCGCGGCGCGCCACCGATGTATTCCAGTGCCAGCACTTGCGAGCCAATCCAGTCAGCCGTGGTTTGGCGTGCGGTGGCACAGGCGAAGGTGTAGTTGGAGGCACCAAGGATGGCCACGAATATCTGAGCCTTGGTGATCTCGCCAGTGATGGCATCAATCAGGGGCACGGTTTGACCGGCGTAGTCCACGAACAGCTTCTCGCCTGCGATGTGGATCTGACGCATGGAGCATTTGAGGCCCATGGCCCATTCGCGGTATTTGACACAAAAGCTGGTGTACTTGAAGGCCAGAGGGTTGTCTTTGGCGTATTCCTCCCACAACAGTTGCAGAGTGACACCGGCGCGTTTGAGTTCAATGTGCACATCG
Source organism: Saprospiraceae bacterium (assembly GCA_016722295.1). Taxonomy (GTDB): domain Bacteria; phylum Bacteroidota; class Bacteroidia; order Chitinophagales; family Saprospiraceae; genus Vicinibacter. Next base: position 4,970 of record JADKGL010000024.1, on the reverse strand, counting down.
GCAAAGTCAGGTAGCTCTTGTTTGCTGTTACGCGGTAACGCCGCTTTGTACAGCTTGGCCTCAAGCTCTTGGTCGCTCAGTGTCTGGGCCACGCTCCAGTCAACGCCGGCCACGCGGGCCAGCGACAGGTATTTGCCCACAACGCTTTTGGATATCTTGAGGGTGCGACCCACTTCGTTGTAGCTCAGGTTGGCCTGCAGGTGCAGGCGAAGGGATTCTCGGATTTGACGCATGGTGATTCTGTTAGTTGACATGGGCTCTTTCGCAAAAAAGCGTCGAGCCTATGCCGGGTTTAAGAAGTCACTTGCGCGTATCCTCCAAAAAAATCGTCCACGATCAGTTTGAAACAGCGTCCACGATCAATTTGAAATGCCGTCCACGATCAGGCTGAAATCGCGTCCACGATCAGCTTGAAACGCCGTCCACGATGGGCTGAAAAGTGTCAAGACAATTTTTCAGTTGATTTAAGCTGTTCCCCGTTTTGATACGCAACTGGACGGCGTTGCCCCGGTTTTGACGAAACCCCAAGTCCTCTGTCTTGGTATTTGGTATCTCTGAATTCGATTTCAAATGGCTGTTTGGCAAGCGAAGCGCGTCAGGCCGAAGGCACAACCCTTGTGGGTAAGCACGGGTGGGAGGTGTGGGTATGTGGTCAAGCTGGGCGTTTTGCGAGCTTGTCCACATATCCATGCCGACCCCCTGCTTATCCATCAAGCTGCGCCACCATGGCCGTCATGCACTCGGTTTTCTGGTCTTCGGTTTTCTCGCGTTCTGCGAATTTGTCGATGATCAGCGCCCCGCCGCCACTGGCAGTGGCATATACCGAATCAGGCGTTTTGTAGTCAAGTGACTGATGCGGACGATCGGTGTTGTAGAGCACAAAATACTTGCCCAGCCCAACCACTAGTTCGCCCATCGTGGCATAACCGTTGAGGTAGATGTCCTCGTACTTGACGTTGCGCCACAGACGTTCTACAAAAATGTTGTCAAAGGCCCGACCCCGGCCGTCCATGCTGATTTTGATCTCCTCGCGTTGGAGTACCCCTGTGAAGTCGGCGCTGGTGAACTGTGCGCCTTGGTCGCTATTGAAGATGTCGGGCTTGCCATAGTTGCGCAGCGCCTCCTCCAGACAGTCCAGGCAAAAGCTGGCATCCATGCTGTTGCTGATTCGCCAGCTCAGCACCTTGCGGCTGTACCAGTCCATCACCGCCACCAGATAGACAAACCCGTTGGCCAGACGGATGTAGGTGATGTCAGTGCTCCAGACCTGGTTGGGCCGGGTGATCTCAAGGCCACGCAGCAGGTATGGGTAAATCGGGTGCTGTGGGTGTGCCCGGCTGGTGTTGGGGCCGGGTGCCATGCCTTGCAAGCCCATCTGGCGCATCAGGCGTTGGATGCGCTTGCGATTGACCGAAAAGTCCACTGCCTTGCTGATGACGACTACCATGCGCCGGGTGCCGTAAAACGGATGCCGAGTGTATTCTTCGTCGATCAGGCGGCTTAGCAGTTGATCGTCTTGGTCGGCCACTTTGGGCCTTTGACGGGAATACATCGTGGCTCGTGAGACACCCGCGAGTTCGCACTGGCGCGTGGTGGGCACCAAGTCGTCTTTCATGTCGATCCAGTCCTGGCGCATCATGATGGGCTCATCCCGGACTTTTTTTTGAGCCAGTCGAGTTCCATTTTGAGGCGGCCAATCTCGCCATACAAGCGCTCCGGCTCACTTTGAGCATCCCCCGACTTGGGGCCACGCTTGCCCTCAAACAGGGTCTTGGCCTGTTCTTGGATTGCCTTCTTCCACAGCCCGACTTGCACCGGATGAACATCAAAATCCTGGCCAATTTGGTTGATGGTCTTGTCGCTACGCAAAGCCTCCAACCCCACCTTGGCTTTGTACTCTGGTGTGTGGAATTTGCGCTTCTTCGTTTCACTCATGATTTTGGATTTCCTTGATTTGTGGACATCTTAAATTTTTGTCCTGAATCGTGGATCCACTTTAATCATCCTCGAGGAGTCACTTCCCCAACGCCCAAGGCGTGGCTGCTCAATAGCGCGCTTGCGCCGTACCTTGAGTCGTATTGCGCGCATTTCAGACTTGGTCGTTATGCCACCACCACTTCGGTGAGTTGCGTCGCAGGGTTGGCCCACTTTGCCCGATGGGTGACGCAATGTGGATTGGCGGTCGAACAGCTTGACGCGCACAAGGTCGACCACCTTTCTGAAATTCTCCTCTGCCTTGCGATTGTCCAAAGCCTGTCAGGCGAAACCATGGTGCTTTGCGTGCTGCGCTCGGTCATATGCTGGCCGTTCTGCTCGAACAAGGTGTGATCCATGCACCTCCAGCGCCCACTGGAGAAATTGCTGATGAATTGCGCCGGTACGACGAACATATGGACAAATCACGCGGTTTGAGTGAGGGCACGCGCCGCAGCGCGCTATACACGGTGCGCCAATTGTTATTGCCTTCAATTGACCGATATTGACTGGCGCAACGGCACCGTCACGATCAAACGCACCAAGGCACTGCGCCAAGACATACTGCCGCTGCCAAATGTCACGGGCCAGGCGCTGGCCGACTATGTTCGCTTTGAGCGCCCAAAGACCACGAATCAGGCCATCTTCGTTCGCGTTCAGGCACCGCACGATCAACCCATCAGTCCAGATGCCATCCATGGCGTCATCCGTGCTGCCTACCACCGTATTGGTCTGACACATGGGCGCACCCATGCACTGCGTCACACACTGGCTTGCAACTTGGTCAATCAGGGAAGTTCACTCAAAGAGGTGGCCGATGTGCTGCGTCATCGCAGCCTCAATACCTCAATGATTTACGCCAAACTGGATAACTCAAAACTGGCGGCGGTGGCCTTGCCTTGGCCTGGGAGTACAACATGAACGACCGTACTTATCTCCAAGCCAAGGTTGATGACTATCTCGCCGAACGTCGGCAATTGGGTTTTGACTTGCACAGAATGGAATACGCACTGAGAAGTCTGGTCAGCTATGTTGAGCGTTCTGGTCATGAAGGGGCGCTGACTGCCGATCTGATGACTGAGTGGGCTCGTCTTGACAAGAAGCAAAGCCATTTGCCAGCCACTGGTGCCCGGCGAATTGAGGTGGTGCGTCCCTTCGCCCGCTGGCTATGTCAGTTTGAGCCACTGACGCAAGTGCCTGATGAGTCGGCATTTGGTCCGGTGCCAGGCCGTGTCGCCCCGCATATTTACCGTGAAGACGAAATCGTTGCGCTGCTGGGTGCTGCGCGAGACATGAAGCCTAAAGGCGGCCTGCGAGCCGCCACCTTTGAGACCTTGTTCGGGCTCATCGCCTCGGCTGGCCTGCGCGTGTCGGAGGCGCTGGCACTACTGGACTCAGATGTTGACCTTAAAGTCGGTGCGTTGACGGTTCGTCTGAGCAAGTGCAAAAAGTCGAGACGGCTGCCCCTGCACCCAAGCACCGTATTGTCACTGGCTCGTTACCGTGAGTTGCGTAGCCGCCAGTGCCCACCACCTCAGAAACCCACTTCTTCGTCGGCACTGAGGTCGATTGCTGGGGCAACCGTTGGGCGAGCGCCAGGTACGTCGGGTCTTTCGTGAACTGCGCGACAAATTAGGCTGGGTTGATCGCGGATGTCACGGCGGGCCGCGTATCCATGATCTGCGCCACACCTTCGCCGTGCGCCGGGTGATGCTCTGGCATGCGCAAGGCATCGATGTCGACGAGGCCATGTTGTCGCTGTCAACCTATCTGGGACACGCCAAGATTTCCAAAACCTACTGGTATCTCACCGGCGTGCCGGAGCTCATGGCGCTGGTTGGTACCAAGTTTGAGCACTATGCACAAGCAGCGCAGGCAGGTGATGAATAACAAAAAAGCGACGCCAGCACCACCGTCATTTCCGGAGCTGATACAGACGTTCTTTGCCGAGTACATCACCCAACAAAGAGCACTGAGTCCTTGCACGGTCGCTGCATACCGGGACACGTTCATGCTGTTTCTGGACTTTACAACCAAGCATTGCGACAAGTCTCCTGCATCAATGAAGCTGACTGACATCACACCAGACGTGATTCGGGCCTTTCTGGATCATTTGGAGCAAGATCGCCACAACGCGGTGCGTAGCCGCAATGCTCGACTGGCGGCTCTGCGCTCGTTTCTGAAGTTTGCTTCCCATCGCGACGTAGCGTCGCTGCATGTCATAGAGCGTGCCCTGGGTGTGCCCATGAAGCGCTTTGAGCGGCCCATGCTGGGTTTCCTGTCGCGCGAGGAGATGCTGGCTTTGGTGGGGCGCCAGGTGTCGATTGGATCAGTCAGCGCGATCACTTGCTGCTGGGAATGCTTTACAACACTGGCGCCCGTGTTTCCGAGATCATCGGCGTGCGCGTGGCCGATGTGGTGCTTGATGGCGCAGCCTGCGTCCATCTGCGAGGCAAGGGACGCAAACAGCGGTCGGTGCCGTTGTGGCGCTCGACGGTGAATGGGATTCGAGCGTAGTTGAGGCTGAATCCGCAGCTACTGCCTACCTCGGCGCTGCTGCCAACCGGGATGGTAGGCGATGACGCGCGACAACGTGGCGGAAACGGCTGGCATTGGCAGTGGCCGCTGCCGCCAAAGTCGGGAGTTGAATTGGCTTATCGGCATATATCCCCTCGCACGATTCGGCGCACGACAGCCATGAACCTGCTTCAGTCGGGGGTCGATATCAGTGTCAGGGTGTGCTGGGTCACGAAAGCCCGGGTGGACGACCACGCATCAACCGACTCGAAGCCGACCTGGCAATGAAAGAGCGTGCGCTCGCTCGATTACAGGAGCCTGAAGAAAAAAATCCATCGTTATCGAGCACCCGACTCGTTGTTGGAGTTCTTGAAGACACTAAAATTATGAATGGCTGGCAAGTGTGTTTCTGGTCGCATGCCAGTGGCCAACATGCTTGCCAGGGTGCCGATATATTCATAACTGGGCGCTCTGCATAA
>JADKGL010000023.1 GCA_016722295.1 Saprospiraceae bacterium | reverse complement strand
GACGAATACGAGGCGCTGGAAGAGCGCGCCGCGATCATCCAGTTTTGCAGCGGGCGTGAGGTTAGCCGCACGGAAGCCTGGCGGATGGCTTGTGAGCAGGCGACACAAAAGGCGCGCAGGGTGATTGAGGCGCAGCAAGAACTAGCGAAGGCGATCAGATGCTGAAATATCGACACAAGAAAACCGGAAAGATTTACAAATGGCTTGCGGCCGGAGTTGATTGCACGAACAGCAGAGACGGAACATCTGTTGCGGTTTATTGCCCTGACGACAACGAGCATACGATTTTCGTCCGCGAGCGCAGCGAGTTTGAAGAGAAATTTGAAATGGTGACGCAATGACACCGAAACAGGCCGCTTTTGTTGATGAATACCTGATCGATTTGAACGCGACTCAGGCGGCTATTCGGGCTGGTTATAGCGCAAAGACTGCTGGATGGATTGGTAATCAGCAACTCGCAAAAACTCACATTTCAGCTGAGATTGCGAAGCGAATGGAAGACAGATCAAAACGCACCGAGATAACGCAAGACCGCGTGCTGACCGACATCGAGCTAATCAAGCAAGACGCGATGCGCAAGGCTTGCGACAAGAACGGCAACGAGGCGATGATCAATCACACGTCTGCGCTCAAAGCCTGCGAACTGCAGGGCCGTCATTTGCAGATGTGGAACGACAAAGTAGCGCTGACAATCGAAACAACAACCGACGAAGAACTGCATGCTCGAATCGCTGACCTTGCAAGAAAAGCTGGAATTACAGGCGCTATTATCTGAGCGCATCCGGCGAGATAATCAGCGAAAATGGCTGACGTATTATCCTGATGATGGCCCGCTGCGCCGCGAGTTGTATCCGAAGCACATGCAGTGCTTTGCCGATGGCGCACAATATCAGCAGCGCCTGTTCATGGCTGCCAACCGGGTTGGAAAAACAGAGGGCGTCGGCGCTTATGAAGTCGCGCTGCACCTGACCGGAAACTATCCGACGTGGTGGCCGGGCCGGAAATTCGACCGCAAAACCAAAGGGATGGGCCGCTGGCGACACGCGCCAGACCGTCCGTGACATCCTCGTTGAAAAGCTGCTAGGACCGAAGAATGCGCGCGGCACAGGAATGATTCCCGGAGAGTCAATCGCGCGAATCGTGCCAATGCCTGGCGTTCCTGATGGCGTCGAATTGGTCGAGGTGCGCAGCAAGCACGGCGGAAACTCTCGGCTGTCGTTCAAATCGTTTGACCAGGGCCGGCTGTCGTTTCAGGGAACTGAGCAGGACTTTGTCTGGCTTGACGAAGAGCCGCCAGCAGACATTTACGAGGAATGCTTGACGCGTACCGCAACCACGCGCGGGCTGATCCTGCTGACATTCACCCCGCTGTCTGGACTGTCGGATGTCGTGCTGATGTTTTTGCCGGGCGGCGATATCCACGAGCAGCAGGATGAGAAATCCAGCCGATCAGTTATCCTCGCCACGTGGGACGATGTGCCGCACTTGGACGAGCGCGCCAAGGAAATGCTTTTCGCCTCGTACATGCCTTTCCAGCGGGACGCGCGCACCAAGGGCATTCCAGCGCTCGGCAGCGGCGCAATCTACCCTGTGCCGGAGTCGGATATTGTGATTCCTGATTTTGCGCTGCCGCCGCACTGGCCACGCGCTTATGGCATGGATGTCGGGTGGAACAGGACGGCGGCAATATGGGGCGCATTCGACCGAGAAACCTCGACCAGCTATCTCTACTCGCAGCACTATCGCGGAGAGGCAGAGCCGGTTGTCCATGCTGAGGCCGTCAAATCGCGCGGCAAGTGGATACCTGGGGCGATTGATCCAGCCTCGCGCGGGCGTTCGCAGTCTGATGGCCATCAGTTGCTGGAGATGTACCAGAGCATGGGGCTTGACTTGACTCCGGCGAATAACGCGGTAGAGGCTGGCATTTACGACATATGGACGCTGCTTTCTGCTGGAAAGCTCAAGGTCTTTGCGTCGTGCGCTGATTGGATTTCGGAATATCGAATGTACCGGCGAGACGACAAGGGGCGCGTCGTGAAGAAGAACGATCACCTGATGGACGCCTCGCGCTATTTGATCGGAACCGGGAGAGATATTGCCAAGTGCAAGCCGAAACCAGCAGACGAAGAAGAATCATTTGCATCAGGCGGATGGATGTGCTAGCTTTCCAGCATGCCAGCAGATAATCAGAAAAAGCACGACGAGATACTCGCGGAAGCCAAGCGCTTTCGTGACAAGTGCATCGAAGTCAATTCTGAGAATCGCCGTCTTGCGGTTGATGATCTGAAGTTCTTGTCGGGCAAGCATTGGGATTCGCGCGATGCTGCGCTGCGTGAAAAAGAAGGGCGCCCGGTCCTGACGATTGACAAGCTGTCGACATTCGTTCGGCAGATCAAGAACGACCAGCGAATCAACAAGCCGAGCATCAAGGTCCATCCGGTCGATTCAGAGTCAGACCCTGAGACGGCGAAGGTCCGGCAGGGCATGATCCGGTATATCGAGTACAACAGCAACGCATCCATCGCCTACGATACCGCTATCGGCAGCGCCTCGGAAACTGGCCTGGGGTATTTCCGCATCATCACGGAATATGAGCGCGAGGATTCGTTCGACGTTGTGCCGCGATTTGTGCGCATTCGCAATCCGCTAACAGTCCATTTCGATCCTGATTCCATCGAGGGCGACGGCAGCGACGCGCGCCGCGTGCTCGTTGAAGAGCGTCTTGGCGTGTCCGAATTCTGCTCAAAATATCCATCGTCCGAAATCGCCAAAACGCGCAAGACGACCGGCAATGCTGCGCGCGATGACATGGATGATATTTTGGTCGCCGAATATCTGCGCGTCGAAGAAGACGCCGACGAACTCATCCGCCTGAGCAACGGCGAAACCGGATGGAAATCGGAACTATTGGCGCTGCCGCCTGGCGTGACGATCGCCAATTCGCGCAAAAGCGCGCGGCGCAGCGTGGTGAATTACAAGATCGCCGGCAAATGCGTCGGCGATGACAGCGCAGAGTTCGGCGAGGTGCTGGAGTCGTCCGAGGTGCCGTGCCGGTGGATTCCGGTATTCCCGGTATATGGCAACGAAATCGACATCGAGGGCAAAGTTGTACGTTCCGGCGTGATTCGCGGCGCAAAAGACCCGTCACGCATGTACGACTACTGGATGACGGCGGCGACAGAGGAATACGCGATGCGTACCAAGTCGCCATGGATCGGCGCAGAGGGGCAATTCGAAGGCAAAGAGGCGCAATGGTCGCAGGCCAACCGGAGATCGTTTGCGTACCTTGAATACAAGCCGCGCACCGTTGGCGGACAGCTCGCGCCGCCGCCGATGCGCCAGCCGATGGCAGATGTCCCGGTCGGCGCTATCACGATGGCTGCGCACGCATCGGACGACATCAAAGCCACTACGGGCATGTTTGACGCAGCCCTGGGCGCGCGCGGACCGGCAACGTCAGGCATTCAAGAGCGCGAGCAGAAGCGGCAAGGCGGCGTCGCAAACTTCCACTACACCGATAACCTCAACCGCGCCGTGCTGCAGGCCGGCCGCTGCTTGCTCGACATGATCCCGCGCCTTTTCGACACCGAGCGCGTCGCGCGCATCATGGGCGAGGACGATACCATCACATCGGCGCCAATCAACAAGCGGCTGGAGCAGCCCGAGATGGACGAGAAGACCGGCAAGCTCAAGACGACGATCAATGATATGTCGGTTGGGCAGTATGACTGCACGGTATCCGCTGGACCGAGTTACAGCACGCTACGTCAGGAGGCCTCCGAATCAATGGTCAGCTTTGGTCAGTCGTGGCCCAAGTTGATGGACATCGCTGGGGACAAGGTTGTGCGAGCGATGGACTGGCCTGGCGCCGAAGAGATTGCCGAGCGCATCGCCAAGACCATACCGCCTGAACTGTTGGACGAGAACGAGCGCGAAACGCCTCAAATCCCGCCAGAAGTGATGCAGATCATGCAGCAGGCGCAGGGCCACATCCAACAGCTTGAGGCGGCGCTGCAGGATGCAGAACAGGGCATCGAGAAGGAGCGCATCAAGGCCGCGTCGGCAGAGAATGTCGCGCGCATCAATGCCACGTCACGGCAGGACGTTGAAGAATTGAAAGGGCTGGATTGCAATGCTCACGCAGCAGATGCAGCCACCACCGGCGCTAGCAGGCGCTGCAATGGCCACAGGCCAGCAAGAACCCGGCGTTATGCCGCAAATGGAGCAATGATGGAAGATTTGATCTTTGACGACACGCCAGCAGCAGTAGAAACCGCTGCGCCAGTAGAGGCGGAAGCGCCTGAAGTTGAGGCGCAAGAACCGGCTGTTGAGCAGCAGGAAGCCGAGCAGCAGCAAGAATCAGAACGCGAAATTGTGCGCAAGAAGAAAAGCGCCAGCGAACGCATCCAGGAAATCACATGGGCGCGCCACGAAGCCGAACGGCGCGCGGCAGAGGCAGAGCGGCAACTGGCAGAGTTCCGCGCAGCCAAGCAGCCGGAACCCGCTGCGCCAGTCGCCGGAAAGCCGGCGCTTGACCAGTTCAAGGACTATGACAGCTACGTCGAAGCGGTCGCCGAATGGCGGGCCGGCGAAGCTGTGCGCGCCGCCCTGAGCGCGAACGAGCAGAAAACGCAGGCCGCAGCGCAAGCGGCACAGAACAAGCAGCGCACGGAGTCCTGGGCCAAAGCTCAGACGGCCGTGCGTCAGGCGTTGCCGGACTATGACGAGGTTGTTGGCCTGTCAGAAGTCGTTGTGGCGCCGCACGTTACCGATACGATCCTCGAAAGCGATCGTGGCCCCGAGGTGGCCTATTACCTCGCGCAACACCCCGAGAAAGCCGAGCAAATCAACGGACTCTCGCCAATCGCTGCCGCCAGAGCAATCGGCAGGATTGAAGCATCGCTCCCGGAGCTGCCCGTTGCAGCAGCAAAGATCAGCAAGGCGCCCGCACCGATCAAGCCGGTCAGCGCATCGTCGTCCGCACCCATTGGCATATCGGACGACATGAGCACCGAAGCATACCGGGCTGCACGAGCAAAACAGGGCGCCTGGTGGGCGCGCAAACGATAATCACATCTGGATAACACAATGGCAAATACGCTTGTAACATCGAGCATCGTCGCTGAGGAAAGCCTCGCCGTGCTCGAAAACATGCTGACCTTCGGATCGGCTGTCAATCGCAAATGGGAAGACACCTTCCAGTCCGCCGCCGCTGCCGGCTACAAGCCTGGGCAGATGATCGGCGTCAAGAAGCCGCCGCGCTACACGTACCGGGCCGGCCGCGTTGCTGCGCCGCAGGATACCGTCGAATCGTCGGTGCCGATCACGCTCAGTCAGGGCGGCTGCGATATGTCTTTCACCGCCGCCGAGCGCACGCTGACCCTTTCCGATCTGGAGGGCAAGCTGACCGCCGCGCTGGCGACTGTGGCCAACCAAATCGACGAACAAGGGCTGTCGCTGGCGCATTACGCCTCGCATGCCGTCGTCAATCCGGCTGGCGCGCTGCCGACCACGCAAGGCCGCAGCGCTGCAGGTCATTACCGATGCGAACGTGCTGTTGGACGAGCGCGGAACGCCTCGCAAGGACCGCAATCGCTCGCTGATCATGAATCCCAAGCTCAACGGCGCTGCGCTGCAAGGCCTGGCGGGGCTGTTCAATCCGGGCAGCAAAGTCGGGCAGCAGTATGAGTCCGGCATGATGGTCGATGCGCTTGGCCTCAACATCGCGATGGACCAGAACGTCGATGTGCATACCAACGGCACGCAGAACGTGGCCGGCACCAACGTCAATGGCGCAGGGCAAAGCGGCGCAGCTATCACGGTCGTTGGCCTGGGCGGCACGATCACGCGCGGCACCGTCGTTACTTTCCCCGGCTGCTTCGCGGTCAATCCGCAGAACCGGAAGACTACCGGCAGCCTGGCGCAATTCGTCATCACCGCCGATCTGATTGCCGGCGCAACCTCGCTGCCGATCAGCCCGGCAATCGTCCTGACTGGCGCCTTCCAGAACGTGAGCGCGGCGCCGACTACCGGCAGCCCGTTCCTCATCCTGGGCGCCGCCGGACCGACCGGAGTCTATGCGACCAACGTCGCGTTCCACAAAGACGCCTTCACGCTGGCGATGGTCCCGCTTTGGACGCCGCCGAGCAAAAACGTGGTCAGCGTGTCGCAGAAGACGCACAACGGATTTACGATCCGCGTGCTGGAGTACTACGACGGCAAGAATGACGAGAGCGTGATGCGTCTCGATGTGCTGTTCGGATGGGCGGCGACCTATCCTGAGCTTTCCGCCAAAATCTACACCGTCTAAGGGGAACGACATGGCTGTTACTCTCTACAAGGCCTATCAGGGCTATTCCGCTGGCGCAACCATCATCGTCCCGGACGACACACAAACCGCGCTGATTGCGCAGGGCATCGGTTACGCCGCATCTGGCCAGCCGACGCAGACCTATCAGGCGACCGGCGACGCAGTGCTGAACCCGACCATCGGCGGAAACAAGTACTCGCAGGACAGTTCCGGCTTCGGCGCGCCTTCGTCCCCGCAAGGGCCTCGCATCCTGCCGAATGGCCCGATCTTGGCTTTTGCGTCGTTGGGCACATCGGCTGTGCATGTGGCCGGCACATGGTATCGGTCGGAAATCTTTGTCCCGCACCTGGCGCAATGGACCGGCATCAATGTGCTCAACGGCGCCACCGTCGGAACGGACAACATCATGGTGGCGCTGTATGACACCAATGGCGTGCTGATCACCAACAGCGCCGTTGCTGGCGCGCTATCCGCTGGTGCCAATGCGTTCCAGTCGCTGGCGTTCCTGACGCAGCCGATTCTGAACCCTGGCCGGTATTTCATCGCCGTTCAGTGCAACGGCACCACGGCGACCACGCGCAAGTGGGCGGCCGCGAACGGCGGAAACCAGATGACGCAATCGACAACCGGCACCTTCGGCACTGTCCCGGCAAGCTTCACCCCGCCGACGACATTCACCGCCGACGTCGGGCCAATCGCTGCGCTGTATCAGTAACCCACAGCGGGGACTTCGGTCCCCGTTTTTCGAGGATCACGCATGACTACTACATGCACGATTACCAAGGCGGGGCGCTGCGATACCTACGGCAGGCCGCTGCTTGTCGGGCAGAGTTACACGTCGTCGGACGATGAAATCAAGTCGCTGTGGCAGGCTGGATTCTGCTCCGTCACCGATGCGCCAACTATTTTTGAGGCGCCGACATACCCCTACCCGCAGCAGATCGCGGCGATTGGCGTTCCTTTCTGCATTCTTCCTGGCGATGGTTCGACAACCGGACTGCAATTCACCGGCAGCGCAGGCGCTTTCACGCTTTCGGCGGCGATTTTGACCAACGCGTGGAATGCGCTCAAGGGCTGCTGGTGTTACATGCCATCAGGCTTTGGTCGTTCAGGGTATGCCGCAGGGTGGTATTGGGCTGTATTTTCTTCTGACACGGCTGGCGTTCTTTACTCGGATACGTATGTGTCTGGCCGTGTAACGCGCGATTTTTCGCCCACTGCATTTCCGGTCAATTTGTCTGGATGGCTGACGCAAACCACCTCAGAGGTTACCGGGCCGACAGGGTTTACGCTCGGCGGGTCAATGGGGCCAATGGCGCTTAAATCCATTTCGGGAACGGTGTACAAACGCGACAAAAACAAAATTTAGAGTATATCTGGGCTCGACCTGTTTGGGCAAACAGCCGCCAACCATCCCCAAATGCAGAGATGATTTCCTGTTGCAATCAGGGTCAGAAGTCGCTGCAACAAACAGCCTGCATCTGGTTTACTGGGTAGGGGGGCAGGATCAGTGTTTCTCGGCGTTGAGTACACGTCTGTCGATACAAACGATCAAAATTTTTCTATCAGTCTGCAAATCAGCAAACAGCGCCTGCGCTATTCTGCTGCACGCCGACGCCACTGTTACCTACGGAGCATAATCATGGCAAAACTGACTTTTACCGGACCAACCCGCGAAGCCGATGCAGAAGCCGCACGCGCTGCCGCAGTGCTTGCCGGCGACGCTGCCCATGTGCATGTGATCCCGGCAGAGAAAATCATCCGCGTCTATACCGGCGCCGATGTCGTCACATTCGACCCGCGCCCGACCGTAAGCAAGTGGCAGTTTGTCCAGGCCTGCGCCGAGGCTGGAATCTCAGAGGCTCAGCTGGATGCCGCCGTGGCGCTGCTGACGCCCAAGCGGCAACGGTTTTGGGAGTACTCGCAGATCCTTGACCGGGATAACCCATTCTCGTCCAGGCTGCGCACCAACCTGACGCCCGTACCAACTCCCGCGCAGTGGAATGCCATATTCCTGGCTGCCGCTGCGCTCGACCCGCTTACCGTCTGAGGAATCATCATGGCCATTACCCGCTACTACACCGAAGCCGAAGCCATCGCCGTTGTCATCGCCGATGGCGGGGCGCCGTCTTGCAACGTGCGCTGGTTCAGCAACGCGCCGCAGTGGGAGGCGCGCACCGGATCGGACCGCAACTACCCGCCGGAAATCTACAAGGTCTCCCGCGAGATTACCTCGCAGCTCACCGCGGAAGAAAAGGCGGGCATCTTTGCCGCTGCGCTCGCCAATGCGGAATCGACCGCTGGCCTGTCCGTCGCCTTGATCCCCGTCTCGTCCGATGTCGGCTTTTCCATGTCCGAAGCGACGCCGGTCATTGAGCAGCTTGTCAATGATGGCCTGCTGACGCCTGCACGCGCCGTGGCGCTGCTCAGCTAATGACAACCGCTCTGCAGTTGATCACCGGGTCCATGCGCCTCATCGAGGCCGTGGAATCCGGCGAGACGCCGACGACGGACGAGCAGGCCGACGCGCTCGCCGTGCTCAATCAACTGCTGGAGTCGTGGAGCATCCAGGGCCTGGCGGTCTATCGGCGCGAGTTTTCGCCGTATGTCACCGTCGCGTCTCAGGCCAGCTACGTGATCGGCGCTGGCGAAGAGTGGGACGGCGCGCGTCCGACCGCCATCGCGGAAGCCTATGTGACGATCGACGGCTATGACTACGGGCTGCGCGTGCTGAATGATTCGGAATATGCCGCAGAGCCAAACAAGACGCTCGAATCGTCCGTTCCGGAAAGCGTCTATTACGATCCGGCGTACCCTGACGGGCGCGTGTATGTCGTGCCGGTTCCGGATGCTGCGCTGACCATTACCCTGATTCACGACGAGGCTTTCGCGGCGCTGTCGAGCGTTTCCACGGCGCTGTCATTGCCTCCTGGCTACGAGCGCGCGCTGCGCTTTGCGCTGGCGGTCGAGTTGGCGCCGGAGTTCGGAAAGACGCCATCGCCGATTGTGCTCAGCACGGCGGCCGAGTCGTTTGGCCTGATCAAATCTCGCAACGCGCAACCGCAATACCTGTCATTTGACGCAACGCTGACGAGCGGAGGATACTCGCTCGCCGATTTCCTGGCTGATGCCTGATGCGTTTTCCCATAGCCGCCGACCTTGAATCACGCGACGGCACGCTTGATGCTGATGCGCTGCTGACCAATGCTTTTGCAGAGATTGTCGGCGATGACTCGGCGGCTATCAAGCGGTCAGGCTGCGCAGAGATTGGAACGGTCACGGCAGGCGCAGGGCAACTGCTCGCCAGCATTGCAGGCAAGGCGCTGCCCGTTGCCGGCGACGAGCTATCAACGATCACCGTCTCGCCGTTCGCCATTGACGGCACGGACGCGCTAGCCGCCGTGTTTGCCGATCTGCCGATGACAGCGCAGACCGGCGGCGATGTGCTGATGATCAAGAGCCGCACAGAGGCATGGGTCTATGCGCCTTGATCTGGCCACCGATCTGCGGTCACGAGTCGGCGCGCCAGATAAAGACGCTCGACTGACGAATGCGTTTGTCGAGGTCAAGGCGGGCGCCTCGCATGTGCGCAAACGTCCGGGGTGCGTGACGACGGGATACGACTACACGACGCCGATTCAGGGCGCGATTGGAGTCGGAGTAGTGATGGGCTACGGAGGCTCAGGCGGACCCGGAGGCTCAGGCGGTCAGATGTTTCTGATCTACGACGATACATTCGGCGCATTCGACGCCGTTCCTGCCACGTCGGTACTGATCGGCGATCTGGTCGGAGGATACTATGCCATGGTCGATGATCCGCCAACCTCGCCGGGGCCGGGAGATGATTACTGGAGCGTGACGCCTCCAACGTCTGATCGGTGGCGCGGAACAGCAACGATTGGCCTGTCCGATACACCGTCGGCAACCGATCCGGCAAACCTGATTGGCGCTCAGGCGGGGTCAAAAGCGGCAGCTGCGAAGACGTTTGTAGAAGTCACGATTGCCGCCATTTCTCCGGGATTGAAAACCCTCTATTACTCGCACCCTGTGTGGGGCGTCAATTCCAAGATATTCGGCACAAGCTATACCTATGTCGAGGAATTCGGAGAGGGCCGCATCAAGCAGGACACGCAGACGCACGACGACGCCATCAGCTACCCTGCGGACTGGCCAGCAGGATCAGGCGTATGGACGGGAATGTTTTCGGTTCCAGATGACGTTATCGGCATCGTCTGCAAGAAGAAAACAAAGACGTCATTTTCCGTGCTATCAACCGGAGCAGTAGGCAGAATAGATACATCCGATTTGCCATTATCTCTCGCGTCCGTCACAGCGCTCATCACCATTTCCGGATGCGATCAACCGGAGTACAACGGGACGTTTTACGCTTCGCGGGACATATCGAACCCGCTTGATGGCTATCTGTATTTCACGCTGAGCGGTGTTCCAGCCGTTTCTCCGGCGACCGGAAGCAAGTCAATGGATTATTGGGTCGAGCTATGACGACCTACGCATTATCCGTCACAGTCGCTGGCCAGCCGTTCGACATGATGCAATATAATGCCGCTGAATCTCTGACTGGAATATTTTTCAAATCAGCGTATGATGCTTTCAACTTCGAGAATAACGTGCTGACGAAAATAACCGACGCTGATTATCCGGGC
>JADKGL010000022.1 GCA_016722295.1 Saprospiraceae bacterium | reverse complement strand
CCGATCCAGGCTTGAGATTATTTTTCAAGAACAGGTTACAAGGAAGTCGATTTGGTAGATTACAATACAAAAAATTATAAAGCAAATGCAGCTTTACACTTTAAATTGTTTCCCGCTAAAAAATTTGAGTCTCCTGAGTTGATTCTTGCAGGAAGTTTTGGTTCAGGAACTACAGTTTATCAAGGAGACAATCGATTTAGTTTAAAGAATATTTTGTTTTTTCAAAATAGGATAGAAGTAAGAAAGGAAAATAAATATTTTGTTAGGGCTTATGTGACAAATGCAGATGCAGGAGACTCATATGATCCATATTTTACCGCTTTGAAATTATTAGAACAAACAACAAATGATGAAGCTTGGTCACAAGATTATAGAAGTTATTGGAAAGTTATTGGTAAGTTTCAAGACAGAATGAAAGGCTTGGTTATCCTCAAATAACTTTTGATCCTGTTTTGGTAAAGCTACTTTCGATTTTGATAAGGCTCGGCAATGGTTAAGAGACAATAGAGATTCACTGACTGCATGGCATACTTTATCAGAATCTTATGCTAATTTGAAGTCAATTGATCCAAAAGAAGTTACAAGAGATTATCTAAAACCTGGCACTCAAGAATTCGAAGAAGAATTTAAAAAAATTACTTCAGCGAAATCGAACCCTACCGAAAAGGGAACACGTTTTTTTGATAAATCTGCATTGTATCACATTCAAGGAGAGTATCGCTTTACACCTGAATGGTTAGATTATTGGACAGTAGGTGCCAATTATAGATTGTATCGTCCATATTCAGATGGCACAATTTTTAATGATAGTGAGACAAGTAGAATTTCGAATTCAGAGTTTGGTGTCTATTCAGGTTTGAGTAGAAAATTTATTTCTAATAAATTGACATCTACTTTGACTTGCAGAATGGATAAGAATCAAAATTTCGACTTTATATTTACTCCTGCTGCTTCACTAGTTTACAAACCAAAAGAGAATTCATATTGGAGAGTATCATTCTCATCAGCATTGCGTAATCCAACTTTGACAGATCAGTATTTAAATCTAAATGTGGGACGTGCTATTTTATCCGGGAACTTGAATGGAGTTCAAGATTTGATCACGGTAGAGTCATTTCTTAAATATTTGGGAGATAAGCGTGTTTCAAATTTAGGGTACTTTGACATCGCTCCTGTGAAACCAGAACGTGTGAGAACATTTGAAACTGGATTTCGGACTACTTTATTTAATAAAATTTATACAGACTTTGGGTATTATTTTTCTACTTATAAAGACTTTATTGGATATAATATTGGAGTTCATGTAGACAGTTTTGATTTTCTAGGTATACCAAGGGGATTACAAGCGTATCGCTATTCTGCGAATTCTATTAATACAGTTCAGACTCAAGGTTTTTCCATTGGATTGAATTATTACTTTGCAAAATACTTTGGAGTAAGTGGAAATTATTCTTGGAACAAATTAGTAAAGACGACAGAATCTGATCCTATTATTCCAGCATTCAATACACCTGAACACAAATACAACTTAGGTTTATCTGGTAGAGATATACAAATGATTATAGGAGGTAAAAGATTCAATAATTTTGGATTCAATGTAAATTATAAATGGGTGCAAGGATTTGTTTTTGAAGGATCACCGCAGTTCACTGGTTATTTACCAGATTATGGATTGCTCGATGCACAGATTAATTATAGAGTTGAAAAGATTAATTTGACTTTTAAATTAGGTGCTTCAAATCTTTTAAATAATTTGCATTATGAGACTTATGGTGGACCACAGATTGGGCGATTAGCTTATGTTAGTTTATTATATGATTGGAAAAAAAAGTAAAAATTTTAAATTAAATAAATTGTGATTAATATGAAACAAAATGTACATGTTTTCTTATTTTTTTTACTATTGTCAGGAGCTTTTTTTAAAGCAAATGCACAAGAGCGTTACCTAGATCAAGTATTTTCTGAAGTCAATGTTCAGAAAGATGTGGTGTATGGTGTAAACGCAACTATTTTATTACAAAGGCAAGTTGGTGAAGCAGTTCCTCAAGCTCTAAGATTAGATCTTTATACACCAGTTGGAGATACAAGGACTGATAGACCTTTGGTGATTTATCTACATACAGGTAACTTTTTACCTTGGCCGCAAAACGGTGGAGCTAGTGGAACGAGATCAGATTCTACTGTAGTAGATATTTGTACAAAATTAGCAAAAATGGGATATGTCGTTGCTTCGGCATCATATCGTTTGGGATGGGATCCTACGAATACAGTAAAGGATATTAGAGTATTTACATTAATCAATGCTGCTTATCGTGGAGTTCAAGATGCGCGAACTGCGATTCGATTTTTTAGAAGAGGTGTTGAGGAAGCAGGAAATCCTTATGGTATAGATCCTAACAAAATTGTTCTATGGGGACAAGGTACTGGAGGCTATTTGTCTACAACTACAAGTAGCTTGGACAATTATTTGAAAATACCAACTGCTTCTGACGGTAAGTTTTAATAAGTGTCGCAGGAAATATTATTCCTATGGTTGTTCCAGGAGTAAATGGTGATATCGAAGGAAAACTGTTGGTATTGTTCCTCCAGAATTTGCTGCTGTATTAGGACTCCCTGCAGGAGATACATTGTGCTATCCGAATCACGTTGCTCAATCTTCTGATTTTGCAATGTCTGTAAACATGGGTGGTGCAGTAGCTGATACAGCTTGGATTGATCCAGGACAAAAGCCAATGATTTCTATTCATACAACAAATGATCCGTTCGCTCCTTACAAAGAAGGATTAGTATTGGTACCTGGACTCCCACCATTGGAAGTTGTAAAGTACAAGGATCATATTTGATACAAAAGTTGTCTAACGATTATGGCAATAACAATAAATTTGCACCAACAGCAAGAACTTGGCAAGACCCATATTCAAAGCTTCTCGTGTGTTAAATGATGGATATGAAGGCTTATACCCAGTAGTAAGATCAAATCTTTATGATTCTTCTCCTTGGGATTTTTGGTCTTCTTCAAATCCAAATGACTCTTTGGCAAGAAGAACAAATCCTGATATGTCTCCAGAAAAAGCAAGAAAATTCATCGATACTTTAATTGGATATTATGCTCCACGAGCATGTTTGACATTAGGACTTGGATGTAATCTATCAAGATATACAAACACTGTTGACTTAGCTCCAAGTGAAGTAGGTATGGAGATTACACCAAATCCAGCGCAAGAAGTATTTACAGTAAAACTGCATCTGAATAAGAGATTCAATCTGCCATTTTGATGGATGTTACTAGTAAGCAAATGCGCACATGGAATAATGTTGCAAATAATGTATTGGAAATAAACAGAAATGATATTTCTGGTGGTGGCAGCCTTTTTTGTTTTATACAAAAAATAAAATCAATGCAATACAGACGATTGGGAAAATCAGGAGTACAGGTGAGTGTATTATCCTTTGGTTCATGGATTACTTTTGGAAATCAAATTGAAGATAATGTTTCTCGAGATTTGATGCATTATGCTTATGATAAAGGGGTTAATTTTTTTGATAATGCAGAAGTCTATGGCAATGGTCAATCCGAGATTGTCATGGGTAAAATATTGAAGGATGCGAATTGGGATCGATCTACTTATTTAGTCTCGAGTAAAGCATACTTTGGTAGAGGTGGGAATCTTCCCAATCAAAGAGGTCTTAGTCGAAAACATCTTGTTGAAGCATGTAATGAAGCATTGCAAAGATTGCAAGTAGAATATATTGATTTGTTCTATGCACATAGACCAGATAAAAATACACCAATAGAAGAGACAGTCTGGGCAATGAATCATTTATTGCAACAAGGGAAAATATTATATTGGGGAACATCAGAATGGTCTGCACAAGAGATCATGGAAGCGCATATGTTTGCAAAAGATTACAATCTCATTGGTCCAACGATGGAGCAACCTCAGTACAATATGTTTGTAAGAAATAAAGTCGAAGTAGAGTTCTCACAAATTTATAAAACTGTAGGTCTAGGGACAACAATTTGGTCGCCACTGGCAAGTGGACTTTTGACTGAAAAATATTTTGATTCGATCCCAAGTGATAGCAGAATGAATCGTGAAGAATTGGGCTGGCTCAAGGAAAAAACCTTAGTTCCCACACAAATAGAAAAAGCCAAAAAAATAAATGAGATTGCGCAACGATTGGGTGTTTCTTTAGCGCAACTCGGTATTGCTTGGTGTGCACAAAATCCTAATGTAAGTACAGTTATTCTTGGTGCGAGTAGATTGTCTCAACTCAAAGAAAATCTTGAAGCAATACATTGTATCGAATTGATGACTGAAGAAGTGAACAAACAAATTGAGATAATTTTGGATAATAAGCCGGTTGCTCCGCAGTATTAAGTCTCATATGGTGAATTGTCGGAGTTGAGGAAGACAAATGTGTAAGGAATTTTCTAATTTAATTTAGTAGCATAGGTTATTGTAAAAAAATTAGGTTTGGTGTATATTTCATTTTTTTCAATCTTTCAGTAGCACCATAAAAAAATAACAAATCCTACTGATTTTAGAAACATATAAGCTTTCCATTTCGTTATCTAGAAAATTTAGAGTAAATTAAGTACAATGAAGTTTAAAATCCTTCTTTTATTTGGCTTGATCTACTTTTCTTGTACAACTAAGAAAAGTAAGGAAAGCTCTCCAACTGCAGGTGAAGTCAATATTCTC
Source organism: Saprospiraceae bacterium (assembly GCA_016722295.1). Taxonomy (GTDB): domain Bacteria; phylum Bacteroidota; class Bacteroidia; order Chitinophagales; family Saprospiraceae; genus Vicinibacter. The sequence continues at coordinate 24,101 of JADKGL010000022.1, read as the reverse complement.
GTAGATAGCAACTTGCAGAATATAATGGACCAACAAAAGGAAGTTTTCGAGAGGAACTATCCTTATGCAAAAGTGAACTTAATTTATTTGCCTGCTATTGACATTGTAAAGAAATTTTTGTTAGATAGCAATGAGATCATCATTTTATCCCGATCCCTTGACAGTACAGAAATTAAATATTTGCAGAGCAAAACATATGTTGCCAGACATTATGAATTAGCGAGATCAGCTGTAGCTTTTGTAACGAACAAAAACAATTCTGATACAGCAGTTACTTTTGAGAGTTTGCGCCAATTGGCATTAATAAAAGGAAATTCAAATGGTACATTCGTAATCGAAAATGCAAGTTCAGGAATAAGTCAATACTTACTTAAAAAATTTAATGAAACACAATTCTCAAGTCAAGTTTTTGCAGCTGAAAACAAAGATAAAATTATTGAATATTTAGATCAGAATACGAATGCAATAGCTTGTTTTGATTGGAGTGAAATTAGTGATTCAGACGATCCAAGAGCAAAGAATATTTTAAGTAGAGTGAAGTTATTGGCAGTTTCAAGACCTGTAGATTCGACTCAGTTTGGCTTTATTTATCCATATCAATACAATCTCCAAGACAATTTATATCCTTTTTGTCGAGATATTTATTTTATCTCTCGTTCAGGAAAAAGTGATCTTGGCTTAGGATTTGCTTCATTTATTGCTGGTGAAATTGGCCAAAAAATCATGTTGAAGGCTGGTCTGCTTCCCAAATATCAATCGGAAAGACTGATAGAACTCAAAAATAAGGATTTCAAAGTCATCCAATAATAAATTAATAGAATCTTAACTAGCCAAATTTGACATTATATCTTTAGAAAACGTCTTTAGAATATACCGGTTGGTTAAAAAAACAAATAAATAAGATGAAAAAAATTATTTTTGCAACTTCACAAAATGAAAAGACAAATCTGATGAAAAGACTTTTTTATTCGTTGGCTGTTATTTTTGCTATTTCAGCAAGTTCAACTGCCCAAACACTTGAGCAAGGCATCATGGAATTAGAGAATGAGAATTATGCTGCAGCATTATCCACTTTTTCTAAGCTCAATGTTGGTGATCCAAAGAATACAATATATCACTATTATATCGGAGAAGTACAGTATGCTTTAGAAAATTATGAAGGAGCAAAAAGTGTATACTCACAAGGATTATCTGTGTCAAATAAATGTGATGCATGTCGTGTTGGGCTTGCAAAATTAGACCTCGATAATGGAAGATACTTGGAAGCTAAAAAACAAATTGACGCGGCTATTAAAGGGAATGCAAAGAATCACACAATCCATGCAATGGCTGGAGAAGCATATCTTAGATCAAAGAATCCTAGAGCCAAGGAGGCCTTGGAGTTATTGGGAAAAGCTAGAGATATCGATCCAAAGATTGCAAAATATTGGATACGTTTGGGAGACGCTTATTTTTTAAACAATGATTTAGGTAATGCAATGACAAGCTATGAAACAGCTGTGCAAAAAGACAAGAATGATCCAGAGACATATGTTAAAATGGCGAGAATTTGGTCATCAAGCAAACAATATGATCTTGCAATCGAAAAATTGGAGTCCTCAGCTAAAATTTCACCAAACTATGCATTGGCATATAAAGAATTAATAGAGCTTTATATCCGAGCAAATAAGTACAATAAAGTATTGCCGGTGTTGGAGAAGTATGTTTCACTTGCTGGATCAGATATTGATGCAAAAGTAAGACTAACAAAATTCTTATGCTTCCAAGCAAAAGATTATGATCGCGCAATAGAGGAGGGTAAAAAAGTAATTGCTACAAATCCAGAGCAATATACAGTTCACAGATGGTTAGCTTGGTCTTATTTTGAGTCTGGGAAGTTTCAGGAATCATTTGATCAAAGCAAATTATTGTTTGAAGCTATCGATAAAGATCCAGTGCGTAAATCATATCCGTCAGATTATGAATATTATGCCAAAGCAGCCGCAAAAATCAATCGTATGGATGTTGCTGACATGATGTATGCCAAATTGATAGAAAAAGACTCTAGCAGATCTGAAGAAATTTATGGTATGTTGGCAAAAAGTAATTTTGATGCAAAAAATTACAAGGAGGCGATTAAATGGTATGATAAAAAGAATTCTGTAAAGCCATTAAGTAATACAGAATTGTATTACAATGCACTAGCTTTATATTATGAGAATCGATATGCTGATGCTGATATGGCATTTGGAAAAGTGGTTGAAAAAACTCCTAATTATGCACAAGGATGGTTGATGAGAGCTCGATGTAGCAACGGACTTGATCCAGATGGAATTCAGTTTTTATCAAAACCTTTTTATGAAAAATATATAGAATTTGCTTCTGTAGATCGCGAAAAAAATAAGAAGAATCTTATCGAAGCATATAAATATATTGGTTATTATTATGTAAAGCAAAATGATAAAGCAAATGCAAAAATTTATTTTGAGCAAGTGACCTCTTTAGATCCAACAGATCAAGAAGCAGTTAGCAATTTGACTATATTGAACAAGTAATTGTGTAAAAGATAATAGTGAAAGCCGAATAAGTTCATTGAATTTATTCGGCTTTTTTTGTAATAAAAAGCTTATGTGGCACCGATCCAAGATCTAATCATTTCTACACCTCGTTCAGTCATGATTGATTCTGGATGGAATTGTAATCCTTCGATTTGATATTCCTTGTGCATTATCCCCATTATTGTATTCTCAGAAAGACAAGTAATTTCAAGACTGTTAGGAAGAAAGTTCGCATCAATAGCCCAACTGTGATAATGTCCCACAGTAAATCTATTTTCAATGTGCCTCAAGCAAGAGCGATTGTTTTTTTTAAGAAGTTCACATTCTGATCTGATGCCGTGAAGGACGCGATCCAATTTTACTAATTTCCCTCCAAAAAATTCACCTATAGCTTGATGCCCTAAACAAATTCCTAGAATGCGTTGATGTTCTTGATAGTTTTCCAAGAGATTAAACATTAAAGGAAAGTCAGAAGGAATGCCTGGGCCTGGTGAAAATAAAAGATAAGTATATTGTAAAAATTTTTCTTCAAAGGCTTTTTTTCCATTTACTACATCTATGTTAAGATTAAGATTTTCTAATAATTGAATGAGATTGTAAGTGAAAGAATCTTCATTATCTACTAATAATACATTTTTATTTTGCAAGCCCATCTAAACCTATTAATTTCGTGTCGAAAAGATAGCTAAATTGCAGAAATTTAATTTAAATAATTTTAAGTTCAATTATAATGTTGTCATAGAGAAGATGGATCATTTCTATGAAAAAAAGCAACCATTTTTATTTATAATAGATTTCGAAAAAAAGTTTGGCTACTTTTTATTAGATAATTTTATTGCAGAGAGTGGAATATTATTTGCTTTTCATGAGAAAAAAAATCAAGACAAGTTGATAAATTTTCATTTTGAGAGCAAGCCAATTCAGCAATCATTATATGAAAGTTCATTTCAAAAAGTAAAAGCAAGAATTCAACATGGTGATAGTTATTTAACCAACCTTTCATTTGCAACTCCAATTACTACAGACCTAAGTTTAGATGAAATCTACACATATAGCAATGCAAAATACAAATTGTTGTTGCCAGATCAGTTTGTTGTTTTTTCACCTGAACGATTTGTATATATTGATGATGAGAAGATTTCTACCAATCCGATGAAAGGCACTAGCTCGGTTGAAAATGACCCCAAAGGTGATTTGCTGCTAAGTAGTGATAAGGAAATGGCAGAACATTTCACAATTGTAGACCTAATGCGAAATGATCTAAGCATGGTTGCCAAGAATGTTTCAGTTCAAAGATTTAAATACCTCAACCTAGTAAAAAGTAATCGATCTGCCATTTGGCAAATGAGTTCTGAAATACAAGGAATAGTAAGATCCGAGTTTAAAAATAAAATAGGTAGTCTTTTTGATCGAATACTTCCAGCTGGATCTATTTCTGGAGCACCCAAAAAAAGAACTTGTGAAATAATCTCAGAAGTGGAGAATTATCGAAGGGGTTTTTATACTGGAGTATTTGGGTGTTTTGATGGAATTCGATTGGACAGTGCTGTAATGATTCGATTTATTGAAAAACAAAACAATGTCCTTGTTTTCAAATCAGGTGGAGGTATTACATCAATGTCTGAGTTAGTTCAAGAATATGATGAATTAAATCAAAAAATTTATGTTCCGATTTTTTGAATCAATAGCGCTTATTGATGGCATTCCTCGCAATCTCGACTATCATCAAGTCAGAGTAGATCGCACATTTGCCAATTATTATCCAAGTCATATTCCAATTAATTTGTATAAAATTGTATTCGATGAAGGTGATGTAAAAATCGGAAAACAGAAATTGAAAGTAATTTATAATGAAACGGATCATCAAACCTGTGTCTCTTCATATTTTTCTCGTAAATTTAGTAAGCATTATATAGTAGAAGCTGATGACTTTTCTTATTCTTTTAAAGAAGTGAATCGAGATTTTTTCGAATTGCATTCTATGGTTAAAAATCAACATGCGATCTTTAGCCAAGGAGGATTTTTGGTAGATGGTATTTATTCAAATTTAATTTTTTTCGATCAGCGTCAGTGGCTGACACCACATACTTATTTATTGAATGGAACAATGAGACAATCATTATTAGATCAGGGCAAGATATGTGAAGATGAAATTAGAGTAGTAGACCTAAAGAGGTTTTCTAAATTCAAATTAATCAATGCATTGAATTCATTTGAGGAAGCATGCGAGTATCCAATTTCGGCAATAAAAAATATTAAATGAGACTAGAAACTTATTTTCAGATAAAAGCAGAAGTAGAATCTAAATCTGCTAAACTCATTGCGGTTTGCAAAAACCAATCGATGGATGATGTTAAGAAATTGTACAATGCAGGATGTAGAGTATTCGCTGAAAATAGAGTACAAGAATTGTTGTTAAAGGCTAAACAATTACCTGATGATATTGAATGGCATTTGATAGGTAGTCTTCAGAAGAATAAAGTAAAAGATATTGTCTCAGTAGTTTCGATGATACATTCTGTAGATTCATACGAATTGGCAACTGTCATAAACAATCGTTCAGTGCAAATAGGGAAAGTTACTCCTATCCTTTTACAGCTTTTAGTAGCCCAAGAAGAAACAAAACATGGTTATCTTTATTCAGAATTGATTGAAGAAAGTAAGAAGACGGAATGGATGGAATTATCTCACATTAGCATAAATGGTATAATGGGTATGGCCAGTTTCACAGAGGACAAGGATCAAATTAGGGCCGAGTTTAGATTACTTAAAAAATATTTCACTAATCTAAAGGACAATTTCAGCGGACAAAATCAGTTCAACCAACTATCAATGGGGATGTCAAGTGATTATAAGATAGCATTGGAAGAAGGATCGACTATGGTGCGAATCGGTAGCTTGCTCTTTCAGTAGTAGAAATAAAAAAAGCCATGTTCTGTGAACATGGCTTTATATAATCTATCTTTAAATAGATTAAAATCTTTTTTTGAATCCACCGCCATCGCGGTTTCCTCCACCTCCACCGGTGCGGTTGCTTCCACCACGGAATCCACCACCTCCACCGCCACCGCGGTTGAAAGTTCTTGGTTTGTCTTCTCTTGGTTTAGCTACGTTTACGTTAATTGTTTTTCCGTCGTACTCACACTGGTCTAATTCTGCAATAGCTTTTTGACCTTCTTCGTCATTGGGCATTTCAACGAATCCAAATCCTCTGGATTTACCAGATTCACGATCCATAATCACTTTGGCAGAGCTGATCTCGCCAAATTCTGTAAATAATTGTCTTAAATCGTCATCCTGGACGTTAAAACTAAGGTTTGAAATATAAATATTCATATAAAAAAAAATAAAAATTTAACCTAAGCAAGGTATTGGTGTATGAGTGTTTACGAATAATAAGAACCTTTGATGGTTAAAACAGTACTAAACAAAAAATCAAACATGCCAATCGATATAGCTGCCTATATTAAACACAACAACGTTATTTGTTTCAAATTTGTTTCATTTATGCATTATTTTTTAAATTAATTCAAATTTAGGGGGATTTCATCATCAGGATACCCATTTTCTCGAGCAAAATGCAACCATTTCATTAGGATAAATGGACTAAAAAATCGCAAAACTTGCTTTCTGAAATTATCCTGATTGGATGTATTCCTTAAACAACGGGTAATTTCTGTCTCTAATCCGGAATCAATCAAGAATCGAAGTAAAGCATCAGGAATATAGCTAGGCTTTATTAAGTTAATATTTTCTTGAGTAGAATGCCATTGGCTGGCTTGGATAAATAGTTGAATTGCTTCTTCATTGTAAGTGGTCCATTTTTTTCCTTGGATGATTTGACTTATTGCTTTCCCTGTTCCAAATGGCACTCGATCGGAACTTCTAGCTAAAGGCAAAACAATCTCCACACTTATTTCACCTAACTGGTCAAGTATGGAAAATTTGTGTAGAAAATAGAAATCTTCTCCAGCTTTGCGTTGATTCATTCCACCTTGTTGGCAATACTCCAAAGCCCTAACTGCAAAGCAAGAGCCAAGAGTTTGAAAGGCAAAAGGATAGTTATATTTTTTTTGTAATTCAATATACCGCAAGAGATGATATTCATAGATTTTACCTGCTTGAATTTCAGCTTGGCTCAGAAATTCATAGCGATGTTTAAATCCTAAACAAACCGCCGGTTTTGCATTCGATTGGTTATAATACCCTAGAATAATAGTCAAATAATTGTTGGCCACTAAGCAATCAGCATCTAAATTTACTATAATTCCATTCCAATTACTTTGAGAAAAAAATATCCTCACCGCTTCATCCATTAATAGTTTTCTAGCTTTACCAACACCTCCAGTTTTCTGATCCATTGCAATAGGGCCAATAGGAAATAATTGAAAGGGGAGCTTGGCTTTGAATTCATGTAACGTGTCTATTAATTGTTTGCTGTCAATTTCATTAGAGTTAGTAATATGTTCTTCAAAATTTATCAAACACAAAACAGCAATGGTATCCCAATCTTCAAAATTATTTTGAGAAAGTGAAATTAACGTGTCAAGTAATGCAGTTTCATTTCTTGAAGGAATCACCACTATGAGTTTTTTTGTATTCAGGATTTCTGAATTCGAAACGAAAGCTGTCGCAATTGCTTGCTTTTCTATATACCTTTGCAATACAAAATTTTCTTTATCCATAGTCGATGATCAACGAAGCTCAAAAATACAGGTTCCCAGTAATAGAGACTCAAATATTTCCAAATGTTCTTTTTTTTGGAATTCTTTATCACTTTAAAGGAATATGCTTTGAAGTTTGTGAAAACTATCAGAAGCGATCATTTCGAAATCGATATATTATTGGTACTACACAAGGAAAATTAAATATGAGCATACCACTGCAAAAAGGTAAAAACGAGAGTCAAGCGATTCGATTAGTGAATATATCATATGATTTTAATTGGCAACAGCAACAATGGAATGCGATTCAGAGCGCTTATGGTAAAAGTCCATATTTTATTTATTATAAAGATGAAATACAGGATTTGATATTTCAAAAAACAAACTCACTTTTTGAATTCAATCAAAAAATTATTCAAATGATTTGTTCCTTGATAAAATTACCTTGTGAATTTGAATATACAACAGACTTTAATCCAGAAAATTCAATTTCTTTTTACAATAAAATAAATTTACAATCCAATACAGGGCAAGCCGAGTATTATCAAGTCTTTCAGAAGGATAGATTTATACCAAATCTATCTATACTGGATACACTTTTTCATTTAGGCCCAGAAACATTGCTGTATGTGAAATCTACTAAAAGTTTGCTCGATAAGTTGATTTAACCTCTTACTTTCAGCATTGATTTTACTTGTTGAATTTGTTCATTCTGTAGTCGGACGTAATAAATACCTGTTGGTACCATTTCTAAATCGCAGCTTATGTCATATTTGCCAGGTGCCAAATAAGTGTCAACTAATGTATCAATAACGGTACCTTGATTATCTATTATTTGAACCATTGTGTGTCCACCTTTTGATTCAAATTTTATTTTTGTTCTATCTACAAATGGATTTGGATAAGCATATACTAAATTTTCACCAGCAGCTGCATTGTGATCGTGCACACTAGTTGGGATACAATTTCCATCCTGCATGATTTTCAGTTTTTGAAAGTTTTTCAACATAACTGAATCAATGTCTGTGTCTGGGACGCAGAACCAATCCTGCAAGATTGAACCATACACTGACCTGAAATCATATTGCATTGGTAAGTTTGAATTTGCGGTGGATGCTGGATCTATAGTTGGATTTACTCCAAGGATTCCAGGATTTACTTTTGCACCAAATACGAACATCGGTTGAGCCGCACCATGATCAGTACCACCAGATGCATTTGATACGATTCTTCTGCCGAATTCTGAAAAAGTTAATCCAGCGACACGATCGCCCAATCCCAATAACTTTACATCATCCATAAATGCATATATTGCATCTCCGACACCTTTTAATAAGTTGGTATGTGCGCCTTGAGAGTGATCTGCAGCATTTACTTGTGTAGCATGTGTGTCAAATCCTCCAGTACTCACCCAGTAAACTCTCGTCTTTAATCCTCCGGAAATTAATTTTGCTACTATGCTTAATGCATTTCCCAAAGCTTGACCTAGTTCTGCTGGAGCTCCATTAGCAGCTGCTTTAGGATATAAAGTAGACAGATTTTTACCTTTTGAAGCAGCTAACTCTACAGCATCTCCAAATTTATCGGTTTGTCTTTGCACCTCTCTTATATAAGCCAACTCTTTACCAATATATGTTGCTGTGTTTGCAGGATCTTTAAATACTGATCCAGTAAGATTTAAAAGATCTTTTGTGTTGTTGATTGAGATACCCATGTTTACTCCATTGTTCTGAAGTCCTAATCCAACATTGCCGCCAATGCGAATAGCTAATGGATCTGGCATTGTACTATTGGGAAATCCAACAGGGTAATTGGGATATTCATATGCTAAATATCTTCCTGAGATTCCGGAATTTAAAACTTCATTGGAATCAGCTCCAGTCATCCAGATATCTGTTGCTCTAAAATGTGAATAACTAAATTTGGGATAACCTACACTTTGAATAATAGACATTCGTCCCTCATCCCATAGTTTTTGGAATCCTGTTAATCCTGGATTTAGGCCAGTCTTTCCACCTGTACCTGCTAGAGGTAGCACTTTAGATTCTTGTACAACTACGTTTTCACGCACTGTTTTTAATGAAAGTGTAGCATATTGATCGAGAGGTATTAAAGTATTCAATCCGTCATTTCCACCACTCAATTGTACAATGACTAGGACTCTGTCTGTTTCATATAATGCAGAAGTCATAGCTGAAAGCATAGGACTGGATCCATAAGCATTCACGGTTACTCCTCCTACGACTACGGGCACTGATTGTATAAATGATCTTCTTTTCATTTTTTTATTTTTGAATAATGATGGAAAATGTTAACATAGGTGATATTCTGCAGCAGACTGCATATAAACAAATAAATCTCTCAACATTGTAGGAACTCGTTTACCTTCTGGGTCGGTAGTACTTGGATTGGCGATGTATGTATTGTACGCGTCAGTCCAATAGTAGTCTGAAGCTTGACCTAAAAGCAAATAATTTGTTTTTAATGAATCTTTAATCGATTGGGAAACTGAAACACCAAACATTAATTCAACTGCTTCATTGATCAATGCATTTGGATCAGAAGGATTGTCAAATTCTTTTACAAAATCGACAAAATTTATTTTTATCGGTATGCTCTTACTTTCAGGCGTGAATGTATTGGCAGATGTAGTCAAGCCGTTAATACATAATGATTCATAAGCTGATTTTCTCTCAGGATAACTAGATGTATCTACCCACATTTCATGGAAAGATGGTGTTTGATAATAGGCTGGCCATCCTGCGACATTGGGTGGATCTCCTATATCCATACCTTGTCGCAAAGTGAAATTTCGTATCGAGTCATATGCTAAATATTGTGCTTCAAATTTTGCTGGGTCTGTTGGAACTGGCCATTTGAATTGTCTCGCCATTCCAACTGTAAAGTCTGCAGGACTCTTGATCATGCATCCCATATGTTCGGATTTGTAAAAATAATCACAGGTAAATAATGCTGTTAATACAGGTTTTATTTCGTAATTATTTGTTCTAAAAATATCGGCTAATGGTTCAATTACATTTGTCTCAATATCATCATTGATTTCATAATACACGAAATAATTCCAAAGTCTTCTGCAAATATATTTTGCAACTTCTTGCGTATTGAAAATCATATTTAACATTGCATCGATCTCTTTCTCTGCTTCCAATCTTTCTTCCCCAGCTTTTGGTGCAGCTACTCCTTTGATGATTGTATTATTGTAGAATGCTGAGAATTTTTTCTCTCCCGTATCGTGACGACTTAAAGTATATTTTGAATATGGTACAATTACGTTGTTTACTCCATTGATTGTTTCATTTCCTACTATTTGCCATCCTGTTAGGATTCTTGCTGCTGCTTTTACATCGTCTTCAGTATATTGTGATCCTGGTCCTTTTCCAATACAAAACAATTCTTGTAATTCGCGTCCATAATTTTCATCTGGAGCAGCTTTTGTGTTGAGATAGCCATTGAGATATCGCAACATCCCTGGGTCAAATGTGATGTCTCTTACCATTTGTTTGAAATTTCCCATTGCATGTTTCCTTAATAATACATTTGTATAATAAGCTAAAAATGCTTGTTCTGTAACTGAATCTTCTGTAGCCAGATGGTTGTGCCAAAATAAAACCATTTTTTCTTGAATATTCGTTACTTGTTGCACTTGAAGACCTGTCCACCATCTTTTATAACTTATTCGCCGACTGCCATTTGGATTTGGATTAGCCGTTGCCGGGTATTTCGTATTGACCCAAGTTTTTCCAAAAGGAACATCTACATCAATATTATCTATATTGGTATTATTGGATCTTGTAAAATAAGTTTTAAGAGGAGGTGCAGGAGCTGCTGTTGGGACATTTAATAACTCTGTCACTGTTTGAGCAAGAGTCTTGCCTTTGAAATAATTTAAATTTGATTTTGTCAAACCAAACAGTGTCCTCCGCAAAAGATGAGCTAACTCTATCTTTGTAAATGTGCCTGAATATGGAGCTAATTTTCCCATGTACAAAATTTTATTTTGAATTAGTTTCAATGAATGAGTAAATATATTGAAATTGAAACAATTTTAATAAAAAAAATTACAAAAAACATTAACTTATTTGTTGTCAATTTTTTATATATTGTAAAATAATAATATATTTAAAGTCATTAGAGAAGTTTTCTTTCCTCTTACAGTAAGACAATGTAAACTTCAAATTTGATGCTTGATGGTTTTAAGAAATTTAACTTTTTTTACATATTCAATCCACCACAGACGGAGAGGACTTGTCCCGTCACATAACTGGATTGATCTGAGGCAAGAAAAGCCACGACATCAGCCACTTCTTCTGCTTTCGCCAGTCTTCCGAGAGGTATACTTTTGAGAAATGCTTCTTTTGTTTTTTCATCTAGTACATGTGTCATTTCAGTTTCTATAAATCCTGGGGCTATTGCATTGCATCTTACATTTCGAGAAGCCAATTCTTTTGCTACTGCCTTAGTCAAACCTATCATACCAGCCTTTGACGCTGCATAATTTACTTGTCCAGCATTGCCAAATACGCCAACTACTGAAGTAATATTAATTATGGAGCCATTTCTATTTTTCATAAAATGCTTGCAAGCATGTTTGGTCAAATTAAAAGCAGATTTAAGATTTGTATCGATGACTTGATCCCATTGCTCTTCACTCATCCGAAGCAATAAATTATCTTTTGTTATTCCCGCATTATTGACTAATATATCTAATCCTCCAAAGTCAGTCAATACAGCATTGATTAATGTTTCACATTGAGAATAATCTGCAGCATTTGATTGGTATGCTTTTGCTTTAATATTATATCCTAAAAGTTTCTGAACTAAGTCCTCTGCTTTTTCAGGAGAACTCATATAACTGATTGCAATATGAGCTCCATTTTTAGCTAGTTTTTCAGCAATAGCAGCGCCAATGCCTCGACTTCCTCCAGTAACCAATGCTATCTTTCCAGGTACTTTGCACATTTCCTTAAATTTGGAGGAAAATTAAACCCTTTTATTTAATTATTCAAAATTTGTTTGTTTTTTTATAGCTTAGTGCAGTTTTTAGGAATTATTTTAAAAATGGAAAGCAGTGTTTACATAATGTCAAATTGGAATATCAGATGTAAATTAATAATATCATTTGGTTTATTTTTTATGCAATTTTTGCAAGCACAAGAACAGTGTAAAACACATCAATTGCATGAGGAGCTGCTTAAATTAAATGCAGAGTACCGATCCAATTATAATGAAATTCAAAGAAAAATATTTTCAACTTGTGTTCAAAATCAAACGAACCATTCGAGATCTAAGCTCCTTTATACAATTCCTGTCGTAATTCATCTTATGGTTCCTCCTGGTACTCCAATTGGACAAGGAAATAATCTTACAGATATTCAAATTGATCAAGGCTTAGATTATTTAAATCAAGCATTTTCAAATTTAGGAGCTTTTAATACTTCTTTAGGAGTTGATACTGAGATTCAATTTTGTCTTGCAGTGCGCGATCCAAATGGCTTGCCCTCATCGGGTATTACAAGAACAGAAACTAATCTTGTTGCGGATCTGATGCCTTGTTCGCCTTTTGGGACAAGCTCAACCAATGATGCCGCAATTAAATCCTTATCCAATTGGGATTGTAGGCAGTACCTTAATATATGGTTAGTTACAGATTTATATGATGCAGGTTTTGGTTGTGGTTTAGCAGGTTATGCATATTTTCCAGGTGCACCTTGTACAGTAGATGGTGTAGTACAAGAGGCCAGATATTGGAATACAATTGGGGGTACAAGAGTGACAGCACATGAAGTAGGCCACTATTTAAGTTTGAATCATACATTTAATGGTGGGTGTAATAATAATAACTGTCTTCTTGATGGAGATCAGGTATGTGATACTCCACCAGATAATAGCCCAAGTTTTGCTCCATGTAACACAAATTCATGCAATACTGATAGTCCTGATTTGCCAGATGATAATTCAAACTATATGGATTATACTGGTTGTACTCCAATGCATTTTACCCAGGGACAAAAACAACGAATGATTTCAGGACTGGAGAATGGGAGACGATCATTGATAACATCAAAAGCTTGTGTGCCAGTAGTGCCATTAGACGGTTCGCTTCAATCACTTTTCGTAACTACACCAACCTGCGAAGGTCCAATATGTCCGCAGATTGTTTGGAAAAATACTGGTTTGAATACCTTGATAAATACAGAATTCAAGGTAAAATATGATAATGCAGTAATAATTTCAGTGCCTTGGAGTGGTTCATTAAATCAAAATAGTTCTTTGATTGTTAATTTACCATGTGCCAATCTAAGTGTTGGAAATCATACCTTGTTAGTGTATACTGAAAACACAAATAATTCTGCAGATAATTATACAAAGAATGATAGTCAGTTTATCCGCTTTACAATACTTCCAAAACCTACACTTTCAATTAAAAAAATTACTGGGACTCATTGCATTTCTGATGGTACGGTAGAGCTTTCTGCAATGAGAGGAACAGCTCCTTATTTGTTTGAATTGTTTCCTCTACAATATACACAAAATGTAAGTTTTTTTCGCGCATTATCTTCTGGAAATTACAAAGGCATAATAAAGGATATCAATATGTGTGCTGACACGATAGATGTGATTGTTCCTGATTCATGTAGTTCGACAGTTCCAAAAAATTTTATAACAAATCGCGATGCTATTTATCAGGGCAATGATTGTTATCGACTGACCGATGCTTTGCAAGGTCAAGTTGGATCCATTTGGTATGATCAAAAAATTGATTTAAATCAATCATTCGATGTAGTTTTTGATATCAATTTGGGTTGCATAGATGGGAATGGGGCAGATGGGATTGCCTTTTTATTGCAACCGCTTTCTACTTCAATTGGCACAAGTGGAGGTGGACTTGGATATGCAGGAGTAACTCCTTCTATAGCAGTTGAATTTGATACCTATCAAAATTGTTGTTCGAACTCTACGTCCAACACAGCCCAAGATGGTAATGATCCAACCCAAGATCATATGGCAATTATGCGAAATGGTTCTGTGAATCATCTAAGCAATAATAATTTGGCTGGTCCAGTAGATATTTTACAAGGTAGGAATGCAGAGGATTGTACTTTTCATCCTGTAAGAATCAGTTGGAATGCGGCTACAAAGAAATTTGATTGTTATTTAGATTGTGTTTTAAAATTGACTTATTCAGGAGATATCATCAAAGATATTTTTAGTGGCAATCCAAATGTTTATTTTGGTTTTACTGCGGCAACAGGAGGATCAATTAATGTACAGCAAGTTTGTTTTAAATACATTTCTTTTTTAGATAAATTGGTTGATCAAACAATTTGTAAAAATTCAGGAATTCAGATTGCTGCTGATGATGATTTTACAAGGTATAAATGGACACCAAATTCTGGTGTAAGCAACCCAAATATTCGAAATCCAATTTTTTCCCCTCAAGTCACTACAGAATATATAGTAGAGATGATGGATGCTTGTGGTTTTACTGTTGTTGATACCGTGCTTATTAATGTCATTGATTTAAATGTAAATCTTGATATCAAATATAATAATCCTTGTACAGATTCAATAACTGCAGATATAACAGCTAACATAATTCCAAATTCACCAGCCATTTTATATTCCTTAGATGGAATTAATTTCTCTAGTCAAAATGAATTTTTAAATTTGCCAATTGGCCCAGTTGTGATTTATGCAAAAATAGGCGCCTGTGTTAAGACAACTTTATATTATATCAAGCCCACAATACCGCTTCAAGATAGTTTGATTGCACAAAGTGCTGTAAGATGTAATCAAAAAGGCTTAATCTTTGTCACAGGTGTAAATGGTTATCCTCCTTATCAATACAATATTGATGGTTCTGCATTTACAAGCAATAGTTTTTTTTCTGATCTAGATTCTGGTCGGCATTCAATTGTGATTCGTGATAGCTTAGGATGTGAAATAGTAAAGGAATTTTATTTGCCCTTCTTGAGAAAAAAACTTGAGCTTTCTAAATTAGATTCAGATCTAATCATCTCTTGTCAGGATTCTTCCACTTTTTTTATGGTAGAAGCAAAGGGTACAAGTCCTTTATATCAGTACATCTTGGAGTCTGGTGAAATAAATAATTTTGGACGATTTGAAAATTTAAAATCTGGAAAACATAAGATCTTTGCATTGGATGACTTTGGATGCAATAGCGATACTTTAGAGTTTGATGTAATAAATAGAATAAATCATAAATATGAGAAGTACGAAATTCAAATCTGTGAAGGCGATAGTTATACTGTTGGCACAAAACATTATACTCAGATTGGAAAATATATAGATACATTAACTACTATTGAATTTTGTGATAGTATCATAGAAACAGAATTAAGTTATTTTAGAAAAGAAAGTATAAATATTATTGAAGAAATATGTGAAGGAGATTTTTTTCAAGTAGGAAATAGAAAATATTTTACTGCTGGAAAGTTTGTAGATACCTTGAAGAATATTCATGGCTGCGATAGTATAATTTCTAGTGATATAATGGTAAATAATTTATCTAGGGTCAATTTCCAACCTGTAATTTGTGATGGAGATTTTATTACCGTAGGTGCCCATAAATATTTTATTGCTGGACAATATGCAGATACATTAGTTGATTTAAAAGGATGTGATAGTTTAGTAATTACGAATTTAAAGGTTAATCCAATTTTTCTCAGACAGAATGTTGTGCAAATTTGTGAAGCAGACACGTTGAAAGTTGGGAAATCAAACTATTTTCTCGCAGGAAATTATACAGATACATTGACAACCTATTTATCTTGTGATAGCGTAATACAAACCGAATTAAAAATTAACCCACGGTATTTTGAAAGAATAAATGTGGAAATATGTGAAGGGGATTTCTATACTGTTGGGTTTCAAAATTATACGCAAAGTGGAATTTATATTGATACATTGCAAAGCAGTAGTCAATGCGACAGTGTAATCTCGCTAAGGCTTCTTGTTAATCCAAATACCAAAGAACGAATCAACCGGACAGCTTGCGAAAATGAACCTCTCGAAATAAATAATGAAAAATTCTTTCGTTCAGGTACCTATTTTCAACAATTAGAAAATTCTAAAAATTGTGATAGTGTACTTCAAATAGACTTGAGT
Source organism: Saprospiraceae bacterium (assembly GCA_016722295.1). Taxonomy (GTDB): domain Bacteria; phylum Bacteroidota; class Bacteroidia; order Chitinophagales; family Saprospiraceae; genus Vicinibacter. Next base: position 7,750 of record JADKGL010000022.1, on the reverse strand, counting down.
GTTATAGATACTCATATTGTGTTGAAGGAATTTATATTATGTAATGGGGATAGTATTCTTGTCGGGGGAAATCAATATAAACTTTCTGGAAATTATACTGATATTTTATCTGCAATTACAGGTTGTGATAGTACTGTTTTAAGCAAGATTGACATTGGTGATGATTTTTATTGTGATAGTTTGCATTGTCGAGTATATATTCCAAATATTTTTTCTCCTAATTCTGATCAGATTAATGAGGAATTTCAATTTTTTTCACCAGTACTGGAAGTAAATTATTTAGCTATTTATGATCGCTGGGGTGCTTTAATTGCTGAACGAAAGGAATTGAATCCAACTTGGGATGGAAAGAATAGTAATGGCGAGTTAATGATTCCTGGTGTTTATGTGTATTATATGAAGGCGACTTGCTCTAATGGGAAACAAGTAAGTAAATATGGCGACATCACATTGATCAGATAAAGTCCATTGTAACACTGAGAAATTTTTGCTGGAGTAGTAACGCAATTCACCATAAATTAAATAAAAAAGGTCAAAAAATTTCTTTTCTGACCTTTAGTGGGTGGATGAGCGGGTTCGAACCGCCGACCCTCGGAACCACAATCCGATGCTCTAACCAACTGAGCTACAACCACCATGAGCTTAGATTTTCGCTAAGCAGGCACAAAAGTAATACTTTTTTTATTTTTTCAAAGGATCTTCTGTTAAAGTAAACTTTCGTTCAATAGGATTAAGAGGGCTGTTTACTAAAGCACCAGATGAATCTAGTAAGCTTAACTTAATTTTATTCTCTCCATAAGGTAAACCTTCAAGGTAAATTGGCTCCCATTTTTCAAAAATATGCTCATGTTGACCATTTATTTCTGCTTTTACCTTGAAATTAGAGCCTAACTCACAGTTTAATAGATAAAAATCTAGCATAATTTTTTCAGTTTCGCTACCAACATAATTGCCTTTTGGCCTGCTATAAAATAACATAGGGGCTGTGATTGGTTTTACAGAAACTATAGAACTATCTTTAATTGTAGCTTGCATAGAAACAAAGGCCGTTTTATTTTTGATACTTTCATGATATGAACGCGAAAGGAATCCTAAAATATAATGCTCCCCATCAGGTACAAAATAGTGGAATGCGCTATCATATTTTGCTTCATAAGGTTTGTCATTTAGTAAAAGGTGGATATGCTGACCTTTATCTGAATTTGCGCACATTTTTTGTGGGGCATCGGGAGTTTGGAGACCTAATGTGTAGTTTCGCAGTCCAAAAACAAAATTGCCATCAGTATATTGCATAGAACTGATTGCCGCATCTGGAAACTGAGTTGACTCAGTAAAATTTGAGATGTGAAATTTGTTGTTTTCTGGCTTTTTTTCATTTTTGCATGAGAATAAAGCTATAAACACCATAAAAGTGAAGAAATTATACTTGAACATAGATCCTAAGTTTTATTTTAACCGTCATAATTCTAAAATGTACCAAATTTACGCTAAAATTTAAATACTTGAGCTTTTTTATCAAAAATAGCGAAATATCAGACACAGACATAATCCAACTTATTCGTGATAGGGATGAGAAAGGTATTGATTTGATGTTTCAACGTTTTTATAAGATTTGTGTAACAAAAGCATATCAAGTTTTGGCAGATAGCCACACAGCAGAAGACATTGTGCAAGAATTATTTTCCGATCTATGGACAAAAGGGGCTGATTTAGAGGTAAATCAATCGCTATCATCCTATTTGCAAAAATCAGTTTTTAACCGTTCTTTAAATTTTATTAAAGCTAAAAAGCTTAATTTTGAAGAATTGGATGCAGGGCAGAATGAATTGGGTGAAGAAAGTTATGAAATTGATACTGAAAGTAAGGAAGCTCTACTTAAAGAGATGGAAGTCATAATTGATGGACTTCCAGAAAAGTGTAGAATTGTATTTACCATGTCAAAGTTTGAAAAGAAAAGTTATGCCCAAATAGCCAATGATTTGGGGATATCTATCAAAACGGTCGAGAATCAAATCTCAAAAGCTTTCAAAATTTTAAAAAATAATTTAAAAAAATAATTTTAGAATAGGGGGAAATTCTTAAAGAATTGTCTTATCATTGACAAAGAAATAGAAATGAATCTTTTAATACATAAATATCTAACAAATCAAGCTTCTGCACAAGAGCAGAAGGAGTTAGAGTTATGGATTGATAGGTCAGCAGCCAATAAGACTTATTTTGAATTCCAAAAGAGAATGTGGAATTCGGCAAAAATGAGAGAAATTGAGTCTAAAATAAATGTAAACGATGCTGTGGCGAGATTCAAGTTAAAGCATCGCGTTGAAGTCAAGGAACTGAAGAAAGCCGGAGAAGTGCGACGAATGAGAGTGAAACCAATGTTGTTTGTCCGGCTTGCTGCAGCTTGTATAGCTTTGTTAATAGGTAGCTTTGGTATTTATAAATTTTTGAATTTTGAAGAATCAAATCAAAATAATTGGGAGAGCAAAGTAGCTTTAAGCAATAATGAAACATTTATTTTGGCGGATGGAACCAAGGTTTCTTTGAGAAAAGGGTCTAAATTAACATATCCAAACAAATTTTCTGAAAATAAAAGGCAAATAAAATTTTCAGGAGAAGCCTATTTTCAAGTAGCTAAAGATGCGTCAAAAGTATTTGAAATTGAGACTGAAAATTCTACAGTTCAAGTATTAGGGACAAAATTTAATGTAAAGAGTTCTGGTCAATCTGGCGAGCAAGTGATTGTAGAAGAAGGTCACGTTCGTGTAGCAATAGGGAATCGCGAGAAAGATCTTTATGCGAATGATAAATTAGATTTTAAGAAGTCAGAAAACAGAATAGAATATTCTAAAGTTTCAAATTTTAATGAAATAGCTTGGTCAAATAATTTATTAACATTCAATAATACAAAATTAATTGATGCGATCAAGGATGTGAATAATGTATATAATATCAATGTATCTATCGAAAAGCCATGCCTACATAATATTTTATTGACATCTACCTTAGATTTAAAAGAGAAAAAAGCAGAGGAAGTATTATTTATAATTTCCACTACATTAGGCTTAAAAATCAACACTTTAGATAAAGTTTCCTTCCAAATCAACGGCGATTGCAGATAATTTTATAGCTTTGAGCTGAAATATCAGCAAAATTTGAATCAGAGTAGAAACCTTTTATTCCATATCTTGCTATTGTTCAGCTTTATTGACAGTTTTGCCCAGTCAAAATTGTCAGATAAAATGACTTTTGCATATACCAATGCAGAGCCTAGTATTGTGCTATCTGAATTTAGCAAAAAGATAGGCATGAACATTAGCTACCAAAGTGATTTAATCCCTAAAACTAAAATTTCTGGTTTTTACGAAAATGAGACAGGGCGCTCCATATTAAAATCAATTTTAGAGCAAAACAATCTGACTTATCAAATTTTGATGTCAGATCAAATCGTACTTCATAAGAAACAAAATCAAAATACCTTTAAAGAATACACACTTAGTGGAAGGATTAGAGATTCAATGTCTTTAGAATATATTGAAGGTGCTTTAATCGTTGATTTACTGTCGGGAACTTCCGTATATAGTAATGAATATGGTTTTTTTTCAATAAAATCAAAAAATGAAGTTCAGCATTTGCGAATTATATATTTGGGATATGAAGAAAAGATTCTGAAAATTACTAGTGACGAAGATAGATATAGTGAAGTTCTCCTTAAGTCTAATAATGCTTTACCTGAAATTACAATAAGGGGTAATACTTGGTCTAAGGAAAAGCTAGATGGTACAATTCTATCAAAAGAAGATATAAAAGTTGTGTCAGCAGTTTTAGGTGAGTTTGATGTGGTTAGAGCTGTCCAAACTTTGCCTGGCGTAAGTTCAGGAGCTGATGGATTTGGTGGAATGCATGTGAGAGGTGGATCATACGATCAGAATTTAGTGTTGATGGACGATGTCCCCATGTATTATTCTAGTCATGCAATAGGATTACTATCGATGTTCAACGCTGATGCAATCAGAAGTGTTAAATTTTTTAAAGAAAAAATACCATCCAATTACCAATCAAAACTTTCTAGTGTATTAGATATACACCATCAAGATGGCAATTTGAAATCTTGGAATGTAGATGCAGGGATTGGATTCTTAAGTAGTAAAATACTTGTCGATGGTCCTTTAATTAAAGACAAAATTAGTATACTAGTAGGTGCTCGTCGCACTAATTTAGATCCGTTCCTCAAAGAAGTTACTTCTTATTTTAATCAGAAAAGTGGAAAGGAAGGCTCAAGCCAATATTATTTTTATGACATCAATGCAAAACTTGGAATTAATCTGTCTTCCAAAGACAAAGTCTATTTGAGTTATTATAGTGGAAAGGACTTCTTTAATGATGATAATATCCAATTAGTAAATACAATTACTTCTAGTAGTACATTGCGTAATTTCCAAAATTTGAGTTGGAATAATCAATTATTGTCGGTAAGGCATCATAGACAACTATTCAAAAGTTTATTTATGAAGAACATCGTCTTTTTGAGTTCATATAATAGTAGTTTATCTGATATCAATGCGATTAAGTTATTTACCAACACCAACACAACTGATTCTTCATTAATAGGGAAATCATTGAATTCGGGTATTCAAGAGATAGGATGTTCAAGTCAATTTGATTTTCAAATGAGTCAGATCCAATTGTTGAAATTTGGATTGAGTTATTCCAATACATTGTTTAAGCCAACATTGTTTTCATTTACTGAAAAGGATTTAGTCTTGAATAATATTTTAGAATTCCCCAAACATGTAAATGATACAGTTCAAGATTTGAATCAATCGAATGCACAAGAAATGGCATTTTTTATTGAAGATAAAATTTCTCCTAACGAAAATTTTTCATTGAAGATTGGTTTGAGGGCAGCGCTACTTAACGGGAAATCGTTTCAACAACTATTCTTATCACCAAGGATTTCTTTTGATACATATGTATCTGAACAATGGGCGCTGTCAGGAGCTTATGATCGACTGTATCAAAATTCGCATTTAATTTCAACCAATTCATTAGCCTTACCATCCGATTTATGGGTCGCTTCTTCAAAACAATTAAAGCCGCAATATTCAAATCAATTTAGTATTTCATTAGATTTTATTGATGCAAGTAAAGTGGAATGTAAGAGCACCTTGTATTATAAAAGAATGAATCAAATTGTACATATAAATGATGATGCAAACTTTGAATATAACCATATTGAAAAATTGGAGGATCAATTTACAATAGGGAAAGGTCAATCATTTGGTTTTGAGTTTTCTTATCGAAGCAAATTTTCAGATAAAGTTTCTCAATATTTGAATTATTCTTTTCAAAAATCGACTCGCCAATTTGAAGCTTTAAACAATGGGAAGGCTTTTGATTACAAATATGATCGTCCACATCAATTGAAAGTTGGAGCGCAAGTAAATATTAATCAAGAGTTTGGCTGTGGCCTCAATTTTGAATATTCAAGTGGAAACCCAATAAGTTTGCCATTAGGCCAATACCCTTACATTACGATCGATAAGGACAAGCCGAAAATTCAAATTTTAGCTTTTGAAGACATAAATAATGTAAGATTGCCTTATATCTTGAGATTAGATGCTTCCATTTTTTATAAAATCAAAAAGTCTTGGGGTTTTCAAGAGTTTGGTTTTGGAATATATAACTTGTTAAATAGAAAAAATCCACAATTTGTAGACATCGTTCTGGATCCTGTGAATCCTAAGAAGCAAAAATATGAGCAAGTAAGTTTGATGCCAATCTTGCCGTCTTTTAGTTATAGAATTCATGTTACTTCAAAATAAAAGTTGAAAATTAAAAAAAGGTATTATTTTTGATCAGTCTTAATAGAATGAGAAATTTAAGCAAACACATTTTTTTTATAGGATTTATAGTTATACACTATGGATGTAGAAGTCCATTGGAGTTAGAACTGCCTGATAGCAAAGCACTTGTGGCTATCGAAGGCTTTATTAACCCAACTGATAAATTCTATGTATATGTTAATCCCATTAATCCTATAGGCAAATTAAATCCAATCGAAAATCTCGAAGATACCAAAGTTAATATTTTTGTCGGACAAAAGCTATATAATCTAGAAAAAGTGGCCACGAATGGAGAAGATGGAATTGTGTTCAGTCATCCAGAGGCTACTTGGCCAGAAAATGAAAATTACACATTAACGATCCAAGTTGAAGGGCAAGAACCAATCAGCGCTCATACTTCAATTCCTAAGAAAAATGTGAATATTAATGAATTCAATATTAGTGATGTACAAAGAAACTCAGGCACTTTCCAGTCAGTTAAAGTAAACTTAGATTGGATTGCTTCAGATTCTAAATTTGGCTATTACCATGTATTGTTTTATAAAGTGAATTATATAATAGGAATCGATGGTGTCCCAGTACCAGATCCTAGTAAAGATAGGGAATATCTAACTATAGATGAAGCATATTCTCCACAAACTAAGGAGTTAATCACATTAAGCCATGAACCAGGAGTATTAATCGATGCCAGAAAAGTTGATGGTTTGTCGAGCATAAATTTAACAGGGTATTGCAAGACACAAAATGTCATCTATAATAATAAGGAATCATTTAAAGAAATACAGGTTGAACTACGAGCCGTAACAGAGGAGTATTATAAATATCAAAGATCGTTATTTATTCAAATGAAAGGTAGTCGAGGAGGCATTAATGAAGCTGACCCAAGCACAGGATACACTAATATGAAAAATGCCACAGGAATTTTCGGTGGCTATGTTAAAATATATGATTTTAAATCATTTTAATATTTATTTCAAAAAATATCTTGAATTTAAAGACTTTTTCTATCTTTGCCGCCTCACTCGGAGGAATGGCAGAGTGGTTGAACGCGGCGGTCTTGAAAACCGTTGACTGTAACAGGTCCGGGGGTTCGAATCCCTCTTCCTCCGCATAACACTTCATATTTAGGAATTTCAACTCCACCCTTTTTTCAAAATTTAAATTTATAATGGACGCTAGTTAGTCTCTAAAATTTGACTTTTTAGGCTTAATTCCCTGTGTAAAGATTTAAATTATATATAAATTAAATATATTTGATTAATTTTTTATACAATAACTACTTGATATTTAACAGTATATAGATATTGTTATTGTTTAAAATGTAAATTACCCTAAATATGGTATATACTGAAATTCTAATCTTGTCTACTTTCGCACTGTAGGAAAGGTATTTATACCCAACTTATACCAAAACTAAACTCAAGTCTAAGCTGAATTCTCAGCATATCCTTAATTTTGGTTTTGGTCATTACGAAGCAATTATTTATTTATTAAAACCAAAATCATGAATAGTATTTTAAAAAATCTAGCTTTAATTGTTTGCATACTAGCAGCGGGAAGTTCTTTTGCGCAGGTTGCTTACAATGGCTCAGCTTCTCAAAACGGGTTAATTCAGGTTCACAATTCTGTGCCCTTACAAGATGAGTACAAGATTGACATTTCAAGTTTAGGAAATGTGGATCATGCTTATTTGACTAATTTTTTCCAAAAGTACATTATCGCATTCCGAACTAATGCTACTTTTAATTTTGACGTACCTAACAAGGTATTATATCTTGCTGTAAAAAAGCAGAATAGTATCCATGTAGGAAACATTACTCCTCAATCATTAAATTATTTTCTTTCTAAAGTTTACCAATCTTAATTTAAAAAACATATGAAAAATTTATTATATACATTTTAGCATT
>JADKGL010000021.1 GCA_016722295.1 Saprospiraceae bacterium | reverse complement strand
TGTGATTAGCTCTGTTTGTTCATCCTCTGGAGCAAATAAAATGCTTCTTTCAAGATAATCAAATTTGCTAATATTATTCCATATTACGTGAGACTCATCAATACAGTTCTTAAAATAATTGAATGCATACCAAAAGGGTGTTACATAATAACCAAGCCCATTATTAAACTCTTTATAATGCTGTATATATTCTTCAATACAATTCGATTCATTTTTATATTCTGAAAAATTTTTCCAACCATATGTTTCCTGTCCAAAAATCATAATTTTATTTTTTGCGCTGACATAGGATTCATCTACATCAATAAGAAACGGTCCAGAATAGTTTTCTGGATTTTTTATTACGTTTTTATTGAATCCATTTTCTAAATACATTTCCTTTAATTTATCTCCGAGCATCTTAACTCTCCTTTTTAATTTATTTTGCATGAAAATATTCTGAACACGTTTTTGTTTTCCAGAATTCTCATAATCTTTAAAAGTTTATACAATACCGCTTAACGTTAATGCTATACAACTTTGGCGAACACTATACCTTTACGATTATAGCACTTATGAAATCTGCTTTAATATTAACCTGATTAACTCTTTCAGTATTAAGCTCTACTTTTCTTATTGTTCGATTCTTATTAACATATTCATATTGAAACTCTTCAATCTTGGAACCAAGTGTTTCAGAGACTTGCTCAAGAGATTTCTTCTTTAACGGAAATATTTTTTCTCTTTTATTTTTAGAAACTACTTGTTCACCACTTTCAAAAAAAATTGAAGGAAATAATTCTTGAGAGACAATGATTAAATAATATTCTACATTTTTATCCTTTGAATTTCTATCTTTATAAGTTTTAAGAAGTTTAATATCTTCGCGTATTCCTTTTAAATTATTTTTTTCATTATTATTTTCATATTTTTTTACTTCAATAATGTATGATAATTTTTCTTTAATATCCTGAATATTTCTTTCAGAATTAAATTCTTTCTTATAAATCACAATATCTGCAATACAATTTTCAAATTCCGTATCATTTAAGCTAATTTTACTTTTTATTTCCTTATACGGAACTTCTGGCTTTATTATTAATTTATATTTGCTTGTGTAACTGTTATTATTCAGTAAAGTCCATAATTCTGTGTGGATAGACAATTCAGGTAATTGTGCCCCATTAAACAGTATACTTTTATATCCAACCCAATAACAAAGCCCTTTCAATATATTTTTAGTATTGTGTAATCTAATCATTATTTCTCTCCATTTTTGTTCATAATTTAAAGCCAATGCCGCATAACGTTAAGAGTATCCGACGTTGAGAAAATGGGAAGAAAATGCCCCAAGCATTTTTCTTTCCATTTTCTCAATGTCTCCAAGCCGTACTAATACTAGCAAGTCCCGTGACTGAGTGTAGGGCGCAAAACTTGCATTATCTTCTTGCAAGTTTTGTGACCGGAACGAAGGCACTGGACTTGCGTAAGTTCAACAAAAATACTACAAAGTTTGACTAACACGACTATGCCGGCTTGGAGCAAGGAGGTGAACAGCTTCCGAACATTGTTCACCTCCGCAGTGGATACTCGCAGTTATGCGCTTTGGCCGTACGACTCCGATAAAATCTGACAAGAACTAAACTCGTAACTCGATAAAATCTAGCAAGTAATTTCCGTCCACGCGTTTACTATATGTTTACCTATGATAAAAAACTTCAACTAAAAAAACTTTAAGTTAATGCGATTCTTGAAAATTTCTTTCTACAAATAAATAGGAAGGCTTAGAATCAAAAAAATGTTTCATAATTCTATGCGGGCAAACTTATAAATAGAAAGTCAATTGAAGAATTCTATTCAGTCATACTTAAACCCAAAGTGCAACTTGTTTGATTCTATTAGTAATTCTTAAAATATCAATAAAGTTTCGGATAATTCTTATTATCCAGCTTATATTTAATATTTTTATTCTTATATTTTTATTTAATTTTTAAACTTAAAGATACAAAGCAGTTCTTAAAATACCAAAAGAGTCTCGGATAATTCTTATTATCCAGCTTAAGTTTAAAAGCTAATCCTTTTCAATATTGCAAAATCTATTTCCGTCATCTTAAAAGTAATTACTACGTCTTTCAAATTTCTAATCTGTATTTCTCATAATAAAAGTCCAAAATCAGAATTCCTTTCAATTTTATTTAGAACAATCGTAAATCCTGCGTTTCACATTATTTTTCGAATCCAGCCATAAAAAACAATCTTTTTCCATTCTTCTACAATCTGTTGGATTAACTAAATGAAATATAGCGAGGCATTGCGCATAACGTTAAGAGTATCCGACGTGACTTTGAAACTCGAAAGTGCGGTAGCACCTTTTGAGTTTCAAAGTCATGTCTCCAAGCCGACCAACTACTAGCAAGTCCCGTGACTGAGTGTAGGGCGCAAAACTTGCATTATTCTCTTGCAAGTTTTGTGACCGGAACGAAGGCACTGGACTTGCGTAAGTTCAACAAAAATACTACAAAGTTTGACTAATACAACTATGCCGGCTTGGAGCAAGGAGGTGAACAGCTTCCGAACATAGTTCACCTCCGCAGTGGATACTCGCAGTTATGCGCTTTGCCTCGTACGACTCCGATAAAATCTGACAAGAACTAAACTCGTAACTCGATAAAATCTAGCAAGTAATTTCCGTCCACGCGTTTACTATATGTTTACCTATGATAAAAAACTTCAACTAAAAAAACTTTAAGTTAATGCGATTCTTGAAAATTTCTTTCTACAAATAAATAGGAAGGCTTAGAATCAAAAAAATGTTTCATAATTCTATGCGGGCAAACTTAGAAATAGAAAGTCAATTGAAGAATTCTATTCAGTCATACTTAAACCCAAAGTGCAACTTGTTTGATTCTAATAGTAATTCTTAAAATATCAATAAAGTTTCGGATAATTCTTATTATCCAGCTTATATTTAATATTTTTATTCTTATATTTTTATTTAATTTTTAAACTTAAAGATACAAAGCAGTTCTTAAAATACCAAAAGAGTCTCGGATAATTCTTATTATCCAGCTTAAGTTTAAAAGCTAATCCTTTTCAATATTGCAAAATCTATTTCCGTCATCTTAAAAGTAATTACTACGTCTTTCAAATTTCTAATCTGTATTTCTCATAAGAAAAGTCCAAAATCAGAACTCCTTTCAATTTTATTTAAAACAATCGTAAATCCTGCGTTTCACATTATTTTTCGAATCCAGCCATAAAAAACAATCTTTTTCCATTCTTCTACAATCTGTTGGATTAACTAAATGAAATATAGCGAGGCATTGCGCATAACGTTAAGAGTATCCGACGTGACTTTGAAACTCGAAAATGCCGTAGCATTTTTTTCATTTTCAAAGTCATGTCTCCAAGCCGACCAACTACTAGCAAGTCCTGTGACTGAGGTAGGCGCAAAACTTGCATTATTCTCTTGCAAGTTTTGTGACCGGAACGAAGGCACTGGACTTGCATTAGTCTGACAAAATACTAAAAATTTTCCTCCATACAATTAAGCCGGCTCGGGCGAGAGTGGACAGCTTTAACATAGCGCACACTCGGTGTAACTCACATGTTATGCGGTGTTTTAGGTGCGCATACTCCTAAGAGCCTTAACCAACGCCTTTATCTAGAACCAGTCTCGACCGATGTCGAGTGTAATACTTCTCCATTACTAGCACGATTCTTTTGCCTTATGTTGGGTTTGCAGAGATTCTTGTCAATTCTATTCTGTAGCAATTTCCGCAAATCCAACGTTAAACTTAACATTTAATTTCAAATTCAACTGAAAGAAGAAATTGATGCAAAATTTATATGATAAGGTTTTTAGACATCCTTCTCCGAAAACAAATAAGACAACAAAGAAGGCAGCATTACATTTTTAACTACCTCTGAAAAATCGCATTGAAATTTCGATGAAATACTTACTGTCATTCCGAACATTTCTTTTAAACTATCTGAAATTAATTTATTGTATTCTGTTTTGCTTCGAATACTTTTTAAATATTGTTTCAAAAATATGAAACGATGTTAATTTCCCTGAGTCAGGAACGATTCTATATCTATAATATCTAACATTTATTTTTATTAAAATTCTGCTCGTTGTATTCTTACTGCATTTAAAATAGCAAGTAATGCAACGCCTACATCTGCAAAGACCGCTTCCCACATAGAGGCTAATCCCCCTGCACCGAGAAGCAAAACAATTGCTTTTACAGAGAATGCAAGAATTATATTTTGCCAAACTATTCTTTTTGTTTGCTTGCCTATATTGATTGCCATTGGAATTTTACTCGGCATATCATCTTGTATAACTATATCTGCGGTTTCGATAGTGGCATCACTACCTAAACCGCCCATTGCAATACCCACACTACTTAAAGCAATTACGGGAGCGTCATTTACGCCGTCACCGACAAAGGCGACGCTTTCATTTCGTTCTTTGATCTCTTTTACCTTATTTACTTTATCTTCCGGCAATAAATCTCCAAAGGCATCGGTAATTCCTAATTTATCTGAAACAAATTTTACAACATTATGTTTGTCGCCACTTAACATTGTTATTTTTACATGCAATGCTTTTAGTTTGTCTACAGTCTCTTTTGCATCTGGTTTAATGCTATCGGCTATAGTGAGGTAACCGACAAATTTTTTATTATAAGCTACGGCAATTAAAGTATAAACGATGCTTGTTGGATCAATATCATATGTAATGGAAAATTTATCCATCAATTTAAAATTGCCTACTAAAAGTTCTTTATTCTGAAGAATTGCTTTTAGCCCGTGTCCCGATATTTCTTCTACACTTTCCAATTTAATATTCGGGTTTATTTCTCCGGCAAATTGGCGTATGGCCGTTGCGACTGGGTGTGTGCTTTGACTTTCCAGAGCATTTACCATTTCTAAAATTTCTTCTTTATTAAATTCAGGTTTAAATACAATTTCTTGTACTTTGAAGACGCCTTCTGTCATCGTCCCCGTTTTATCCATTACAACATTTTGAATTTCAGCAATGGCATCTAAGAAGTTACTACCTTTAAATAAGATACCATTTTTACTAGCCGCACCAATTCCTCCAAAATAACCCAATGGAATTGAAATCACCAAAGCGCAGGGGCAAGAAATAACCAAAAAAATCAAGGCTCTATAAAGCCATTTTGTAAACAAATAATTATCTACAAAAAGTAAGGTAATACAGTAATTGCAAAAGCAAAAATACAACGATAGGCGTATAGATTTTGCAAACTTTCTAATGAAAAGCTCGGTTGGGGCTTTTTGTGAAGTGGCATTTTTTTGTACCAATTCTAAAATTTTAGAAAGTTTACTGTCCGTATAAGCAGCAGTAACTTTTATAAGAGAAACAGAATGTAAATTTATCATTCCTGCCAAAACCGTTTGTCCTTTTGATTTTCTATCCGGTTTACTTTCCCCCGTAAGAGCTGCCGTATTAAAAAAAGCATTTTCAGAAATAAGGTCACCGTCCAATCCTAATTTTTCGCCTACCTTAAGTTGGATAATATCGCCAATGCTTGCATTTTCCGCTTTTATAGTTTTTGCTCGGTTGTCTTGTAGAATAGTTACTTCATCGGGTCTTTGGTCGAGCAATGTTTTTATGTTTGCCTTGGCTCTTTTGACCGCCATTGTTTGAAATAATTCACCGACCGCATAAAACAGCATTACCGCAATGCCTCGTTAACGTCAATAGAAGATGCACGTGGCAATGTTTCGTCAAAAGAAATTCTGAAAATATTTCTTTCTTTGCAAAGCTCTCAAAAGCTTCTTTAATAACAGGAAAGCCAACCGGTGCATAACTAGCCGTATACCAAAGAATTCGAATCCACCCCGTGAACCACTCCTGCGGATAATAATTATCAAACAGAATGGCTAACACAATAACTAATGAATAGTAGAAGGTATAATAATTTAAAAGTACTATCTATCGGGATTGAACGGCTTTGCTCAGTACGGTTGTTTTATTTTCTTTTAATAAATCTTTTGCGCCGGCATTTGTGTAAATTTTTTCTGTTTGCGTACAGCAAATTTGTTTTCCGTCTTTGTCGTAGGTATGTTTGTGTTCAGCCATATTTGTTTCCTATTTATTTTTAAAATCATAAATCAATCCCAGCCTTCAATTTCATTTTCTAGCAGGTCTTTAATTCGTTCTAAGTATAACTTACATAAAATGTCTTCCGGATTTTGTTTGAGCGCTTGCTCAAATAAAATTTTGGCTTGCTGAAAGTCTCCGCTTTTGTAGAACAAAAGTCCGTTATAAAATTGAGTAGATTTAGTTCTTTTTTATTTATTTCGTCTTGAGATAAATGTGAATAAACTTCAAAAAGCACACAGGGTATTTGCTTTCCTTTGACTCTGACAGAATCTATTTCCCTAACTTTAAAATCTTGCTGTTCAATAATGCCTTGATAAACACTGTCCGAAATTAGAAAATTTGAATGATAAAATTTGTTTAGATTTTGAACTCTAGATGCAAGGTTTACATTATCCCCGACTATTGTGTATTCTCTTCTTTCCGACGAACCGACATTGCCTGCGACTACTCTTCCCGAATGAATACCAATAGTAATTTCAAGTTTCTCATCTCCGAAACTTTTTTTTTCATTCAGTTGCCGTAATTTTTTTAACATTTGAATTGCGACATGGACTGCGGTTTGCTTATCATGCGATTTTGATTCGGGTATTCCAAAGACAACCATGATTGCGTCCCCGATGAATTTATCCAAAAAACCTTTGTTTTGTAAAATGATGTCGACCATTTCAGAAAAAAATGTATTCAATAGAAAGATTAAATCAGTCGGTTTTAATCTTTCCGCTAATTTTGTAAAATCTTTAATATCGCAAAATAGAATCGTAACTTCTTTCTCTTCACCTTCTGTTTTAATTTTTTTATTAATTAAATCGTTTACCAGTTGTGGAGAAATATATTTGCCAAATAGGT
>JADKGL010000020.1 GCA_016722295.1 Saprospiraceae bacterium | reverse complement strand
CTCCCTGTTATTCAGGCGGTTTCTTGGCCAGCCGCAGTATTGACAACTCCATGGCCAAGTCGATCCATTTCTCCATCAAGAGCTTCATGCGCTCATAGTTTTTGAGCTGCTTGCGCACCTCTGGCAAATCTTCCTTTTTGACAAACTTGGTGCTGCTCTTGCCCTTGCGGGTGTAGCTGACCTGGTAGTAGGGGCCGTGCTTAACCGGCGGGTCGGCCTTGCACTTGCACCCCGGGGAGCCGCACACGTTGTACTGGGTCGACAGACTGCCTGGGCGCAAGTCGCCAAGTGCTGCGAGGTCACGTTTGACCTTCTCAATCTGTCGTTGCAGCGTTGCTTCTCGGCGGGTGTCCATGGCAAAAATCACGGCAGTTTTTGATCTTGAAAGTATAGCGGTTTATAGCCGATAGCTTTATAATGCTATCGGCTAGTGACCCGACCTCATGACCCCTGGCACTGGCCCAGGAGATGCCCTCATGAAGCTATGGATCCAATGGCTGCAAGCAGTACGCTGCCTGCGCCCGGCCTGCACTCGCTCACTCACCTTTTTGTGGATGACTCTGGTGTTGATGGGGCTGTGTTGTCGCTCTGACAACTTGGGTGTCACCAGCTTTGTGCGGGTATTGAACCTGCGCGGGGATGCCTACCACCGGTTTCTCCATCTGTTTCACAGCAAGGCGCTCAATCTCGATATCCTGACATCCTGCTGGGTGCGCCTGTGCCTGGTGCTGTTTCGCCCATTTCAGGTCGGACAGCGCCTGGTCTGCATCGCTGACGGCATCAAGGCACCCAAAGAGGGCAAACGCATGCCCGCTGTCAAGTTACTGCACCAGGAGTCGCAGAACAACACCAAGCCTGAGTACATCATGGGGCATTCGTTTCAGGCCATTTCTCTTCTGGTGCACTGCCCTGGTGGCCAAGTGGCGGCTGTGCCTCTGACATCTCGCATTCACGAGGGGCTGGTGTTCTCCAACCGGGACTCCAAAACACTGCTGGACAAGCTGGTGGCGTTGCTGTTGTCCATCACACTCATCTGGAACAAACCCGTCGTGCTGGTGGCCGATGCCTATTACGCCAGCGGCAAGGTCATCACACCTTTGCTCAACAACGGGCATCATCTGGTCACGCGGGCCAAGTCCAATGCGGTAGCGTACTTTCCAGCGCCCAAAGTCGAAAAGCCTGCCAAGGGGCGACCTCGCATCTATGGCCGCAAGGTTCGCCTCAAGGACATGGCCACAGACGATAGCGCTTTTACCAGTGCACCCAGTCCGGTCTATGGTGAGCGCGATGTCATGGTCCGCTTTCGCGTGTTGGATTTGCTGTGGAAACCGGTTGGGCGCATCGTGCGATTTTGTATTGTTCACCACCCCGTGCGCGGAACGATATTTCTGTTGTCCACCGATACGTCATTGAACGCCCTGGAGATCTTGCAGCTTTACGGCTACCGCTTCAAGATTGAGTTGGGTTTTCGCCAGGCTGTTCATGTCGTCGGCACTTATGCTTATCACTTCTGGATGCTTGCCATGAAGCCGCTGCGCCGCAGCGGGGGTGATCAGTATTTGCACCGAACTACCGATGCATACCGAGCCGCCATACGCACAAAGCTGCATGCCTACCATGTGTATGTTCAGCTCGGCTGTATCGCCCAGGGGCTGCTACAGAACCTTGCCATCAATCACTCCGCCGAGGCTTGGCGCTGCTTTCGCAGTTGGCTGCGTACCATGAATCCGGACATGCCTCCCTCAGAGCTGATCGTCGCAAATGCACTGCGCACAACCCTGCCGGCTTTTTTAGCGGTTCCCGCTTTGGCCCCTGACCTGACGAAAATCATAGCCCAATATCGCCGCTATGACCCGCCCTTTGAAAGTGAACGAATGGCAGCGTGAATTCCGGTGGAAAACTAGGCACTGTCAAGTAACTGCGTCCTAAGTTCAAGTCTGTTGGCCTTTCGCCACCTCGAGCGGCGCCGCCTTAAAGGTTCAGGAGCAAATCTAATTTTTTCGCTGACCTCGGACGAAACTGTTTTAGGGTTCACCATTGACACAAGACGATGAAGTTCGCCTTGGTTAGCAACATGCTGCCACCCACACGCCCAGCCAGTCGCCTGAAAAAATCTTCAGCAAAATGTACTAAGTTTGATACGCTGAGTCTTGGCTTCAGGCCAAGGCGTGCTACCTCGGGTGAAGCCTGTTTCATGCCTGAAAGTCCGCTTCAATCAATCCAAACACGCGCCCGAACCAGACCTGTGCCCCGCCACCTCCTCCCACCTCCCAGCAGTGGCATCAAACAGCTGCGGCGTTATGTCGGCCCCCAGTGCACCGCGTGGGGTACATCAGGGGTTACGAAATAGTTTCTGCTTCCGTAGCGCGTCGCCAATAGCGCAAAGTCAGGCGACCGTCCACACTGCTTTGGCGGTTCATTCCATCGTTGTCCAGAATTGCTGGTCCTGAAGGTCTGGCAGCAAGCCCTGTAGGCCCGCTGAAGTGAACACGCGGTGTCACACCAAAACCCCCTTCAACTCGCTCCAGTTCGCTTTGCAGCGCAATGTCTGGGTAATTGTTTTGAACATAAAACGTCGTTGGGCGCACATCCCAAACGGCTGCCACTGGGTGCCGCAAGAGGTTTGCCAGCGCGCGCAGCAATCCATATCTGTGCCCTCCACGTACAACATATCCACGCTCACGCGCCTTGATGTAATGATCGGCACCAAAGTGCTTCAGGCTATTTTGATATCCGGCTTGCGCGCCAGATCGTCGGTTTTTGCCATCCATCAGCAGAGTCAGGTTCTTATCAGCGCCTCTTCAAGAATCACCTCAGAGGCGTCACCATGACGACCTGCGACTGGTTTTCGAGCGGTTAACAATGTCGCGCAAATAGCACATACACCTGCTTTTGTCGCAAGATTTCCAGGTGCATCGGGCTCATCCACCAGCAGCACACTGCGCTTGTGGAATACAGGTAGGCAAAAATCAGCAACATTTGTTGAAAACCACGCCCGCTAGAAGATACGTCCAGCGCTTCGCGCACGCCGGGCCGTTTGTAGCGCATCTCGATTGCGCCGCGAGTGGTCTCCTGCGGCGTGTCCAAAGTGACGTTGAACAGACGACGCATCAATGTCACGATGCTTTTCCAGTCATCTGGCGTGTCTTTGGCCACCATCAGGGCCTGTTGCGCAGCACCTGCGCGTTTGCCCCTGTCCTAGCAAAACATCAATGCGCCCAGGCTGCAATATGGCTTCTTCGGTTTCTAGCCCGGACATGGGATAGAGCAGCTCAACTCTGATGCTGCAGCGTAGGCCAACAGCTCCAGGTTTCCAAAACAGGTTCATCTGGCGTGCAATACACAACCTCGTCTCCCCCGGTTGCGAAAGTGCATGGATAAGGCATGAACTTGCTTTTTGAACTCAACCCGAACGGTCAGCGTTAGCGTAATGTCTTCTCGATTCGCACGAACCACTGTGTTGTGCCAGAAAAAATCGAATACGTTGTACCGGCACAGAAACAATGCTCAACTGGTTTAAAGGCGCAGCAAGTTCGCTCCTTTGCTGAAGATTCGGCGTTGTCGTACCAGAGGTGTGCTTTGGCGCCTGCGACCACAGCGCCAGCGCTTGAATGGCGCTGGTCTTGCCGCAATTGTTGGGGCCAATAACACGGCGGGGTGATCAAGTTCAATGCGCTGCTTGTCGCCAAAGCGTTTGAAGTTTTCAATTTCCAGATAGTGCAGCAGACGCATGGCTCGGGGTTCTCTCAAGTGGAAGCGGGTACATAAACTGACCACCTTTCGATTTTGCCGGTGGTGGCTATCTAAAACGGGATTTTCTGGCTGATCTTGGGCGTGTTTTTCATGTGAAATACCGCAGTAATCCTTACCTTGTGAAGATGCTAGGATGCATTACAAAATAACTTGATCAATTACGAAAGGCTGGCGTAGTATGCGGCCATGTCAATCATTCAAGAAATCAAGACGCGCCATGACTTGCTTGTCGGAGAACTGGGGGAGAAACAATACCGCTTGTATTTAGCAGCCGAGGCGAAGTCTGTGGGCTGGGGTGGCACATCCAAAGTAGCTGAAGCGACGGGTGCTTCTCGCAATACGATTGCGGCCGGATTGAAAGAGTTGGAACAAAAGACGAGAGAGCAACAGATCTCAGAGCCCGCTGCAGAAGTCAAACAAGGCAAGAAAGTCAGACAGCGCTTGCGAGGTGGACGCCAACCTGTGACGCCGGGAAAACGCCTGCGTAAGGCCGGAGGTGGACGCAAACGAGAGAGCGATGTAGATGTCACATTAAAGAGTGATCTTGACAAGCTGCTCGAGCCATTTGAGGCTGGCGACCCCTGTTCACCGTTGCGCTGGACGTGCAAAAGCATTGCGGCACTGACCCAAGAACTCACTAGCATGGGACATAAAACGAGCACGCGTATGGTGCACGAGTTGTTGTGTGAAATGCGCTACACCATGCAAGCCAATCGCAAATGCAAGGAAAGCGGTAGCCACCCAGATCGCAATGATCAGTTTCTCTTCATCAATGAAAAAGTCAAAGCATTTCAAAACGAAAACGCTCCTGTCATTTCCGTTGACACCAAGAAAAAGGAGCTTGTCGGTTTATTCGCAAACAAGGGCAGCAATTGGCGACCGCAGGGCTGCCCAGAAGCGGTCAGCACGCATGATTTTATGGATCCGGAAAACGGACGTGCAGCTCCATACGGCATCTACGATTTAGTGAATAACACCGGATTTGTGAATGTTGGCACCAGTGCGGATACCGCAGCATTTGCAGTGGAGAGCATTCGTCGCTGGTGGTTAAGCATGGCGCAAGAGAAATATCTAGCCGCCACCAAACTACTGATCACCGCAGATGGGGGAGGCAGCAATGGCTCCAGAGTGCGCCTGTGGAAGACAGAGCTGCAAAACTTTGCCAACGAAACCGGTTTGGAAATCTCAGTTTGTCACTTTCCACCAGGCACCAGCAAGTGGAACAAAATTGAGCATCGAATGTTTTCATACATCAGTCAGAACTGGCGCGGTAGACCGCTGGTCAGCATTGAGACGATCATTAATTTAATTGGCTCAACGAAAACCAAAGCTGGACTACAAATCAAAACTGCTGTGGATACAACCCCCTATGCAAAAGGTATCAAAATCACGGATAAAGAAATGGTTGCGCTCGACATTCGCAAAAATGACTTCCATGGGGAGTGGAACTACACGATTAGTCCGGTGAAAATTGATCATGTTATTTTGTAATGAATCCTTAAAGCATTCAACCTTGACCGGCAGTGGCAATTTGTCGAGCCTCGCGCTTGAGGTTGAAGGCGGCGATGCGCTGGTTGCTGCCCAGGTGGTCGTCGGCGCGGATGTCGATGCTGCTGAAGCGATCCAGGATTTTGGATAGCCGGACCTGAATGTCCACCCGCGACAGCTTTTCCAGCGCAGCCTTGCGGCAGGGGTTCGTCCAGCCAGGGGTTGGAACGAAGCCGCAGTTCAAACCCGCACGAATGTGTTTCACCATCCCGGTCACCTCTCGGGTGGATTCAGGAAAATAGGTTTTGACGTACAACTGCGACAACGGGTGCAGTAAAAGCTGCGTGGCGATGGCATCCACCGTTTGTTCCTCGCGTGGCCCGCCGTGGAACGTACCAACTGATCAAGCCGGCGCTGGTACTCACCTGTCACGTCAAACCACGGTTTGCCAAGAAAGCCCGGGCAGGCTACGACAGCACCCACCACCGAACCAGGCCTGCAGGTCTTCCTTGGAAGGGGTGCTGGAGCAGGCGGTTGAGCGTTTTCATGCCCTCCAGATCATGAATCTGAATGCGCGTTGTGGGCTCGACGCCGATTTGCTTGAGAAATTCGCCCAGATCAACGGCCGGGATCAACGCTTGTGCCTCGGCCAAGGTCATGATGTTGTAGGTGCGCGCTGGGTCGCGGGCTTGGAAGGGTGTCAGTCGGGGTGCCAACTGGCCTCGGCTTCCATCGCGAGGATGGTCTTGGCATGCTGCGCGGCAACTTCGTCGCTTTCACCAGTTTGGCGCAAGGTACGCGTGGTGTAGTCCAGGTACAAGTCGCGGATGCGCTGGGCGGTCGTCGGTGTACTGGGCTTGCTCCAGTTGCGGACCACCAGGCATCAGCGCCAACACTCTACGCGTGTTGTCCCGGACGTCCGTGACCGGCCAACCAAGCACCAACGGCGCGCCGCCTTTTTAACTGATCGGCCGGAGAAAACGCGCCAACTCCAATGGGCTTGACGCCGCCCCCGCTTGCATCAGGTCAGTCTTCAGCGATCCAGCCCCAACTCGTCCTGGCGGGAAGCGGTGTTCGTGGCAAAGTGGTAGTAGTCGCCCACCTGTTGCTCTGGGCTGCCTTTGGCATACCCACCCTGGCCAGCACGCAGCGTGATGTTGAGCAACCGGTGCTTCAACG
>JADKGL010000019.1 GCA_016722295.1 Saprospiraceae bacterium | reverse complement strand
GATTCTCGATGATATGCCCAAGCGCCAGCATCGAATGCCGACCTTCCCATTCCCCTCCCGAGCTAACACTGGAGCTATACAGCCCCGGAGTTCCTTCAGAGCATCATTTGCCACGTGTACCAGGATACCTGATCTGCCTTTCACTCCATATGTCTGCAGGCTCTCCCCGACGATACAACCTTTGAAGCTCAATTACCATCTCAAATCAACTTTAAACAATTAAACCTTAAACGATTAAACGATTAAACCCTAAACCTTAAACGCCTCCGGCTTACACCACCTCGATCACCGCCAGTGAGTTATACCCACCATTCTTCAGAGAATACTGGCTACCATTCACTTCCTGGAAAAATTCGATCAGCAATACAAACACATGGATACCTGCATCGTTAAGTTGGCGCAGCAGCATGTGAGATTGACCGTTGCTGCAGTACCATTTGCGGGAAGGTTGACCGTATTGCTCAAGAAGTCTCAAACTCTCTTGTACTTAAAATCCACTTTTTCCCATTCACTTGTAATGCTCATGTGCGTAGATCCGGGAGCAACACGTACATCCATGACTGGGACCAGATCAACAATAGCCAATGCAACGGTAGTGGTATTCAGTAGTGTGAGGCTTAAAAAGAATTCCACTCAACACCGATTTGATGTTGAAATTAAATCCCTTCAGCACCGCTTTTCCTTCCGGAAGGTCGAAGCCTTCATGTACATGCCTTTCCCCACGGGCATTGGCAGCGTCCAGATTTTTGACATCTGTCATCACCTTTGTCAGTCGGGAAGTCACCAGTCTATCACTGGCCGTCATCATCAGATTTCTAAATGCAGTTCTCAACTGCTTGCCGGCACCTGCTGACATACCAAATTCGGCACCATTCTCTCTGGTCCTTTGAAAGGCTGGATCATTCGCGATGCGATCCCCCGAAAATTCCTCCCTTGGTTTTTACCAGATATTCTCCATCTGATTTGTAAAATGTGAGTTCATCAAGCGTTCCCTCAATCTTCAAAAAACTCTTCTGTCTAGCCATACGACTTGATTTTAAATGTTAAATAATACTCAAAGGTAGTATCGTGTTTCCCACAAAGTCAATAGAAATATGTTAGTAAAGTCATAAAGTGTCACATTTGTGTTCATTTGTGTCAGATATAATCAGTAATTTGAATTAATAATCCCACAATATCATTAACTTTGAATAATAAAATTGATGAATTATATATAATGAAAATTTATTATATTTTATTGGCGAGTCATACTGAATTTTTGCCTATGGCAAAGCCCAGGGTAAAGTATGGGAAAGGTATGGATAGTGTATCAGAATTGAATTTTAAAATAGTCGTAAATGGAGCTTCAGAAAAGGATCGTTATTTACCCTAAAGATGTGGCCTTAATCACAGGCAGGAATGAAAGGTACGGGAGGAAGGTATTGACTAAAGTAAGAGCCCACCTGGGTAAGGACAATTTTCAACCCATTACTGTTAAGGAGTACTGTGAATTTTTCAAAATCAGGATAGACGAAGTTGAGCCAATGCTTCTTTAATCTTATCCAGGCTTTGAAGTTTATTCTTTCTGTTGTCCAAATTTTCATTTAGTATATCGACAACTACCCTCAAGGTATCCACCAATACCAATAGTAATTTAGCAGGTTCTTGCCTGTTTCGAATGTCTAAAAACGTCCTGTAATGATTTCCCAGATCAATATCAAAAGTTCCTTCAAATGCTTTTACCAACATGTCCATTTCATTGGATTCGTGCTCAATTTTTCCGGCATAAGCAAGTGCATAGATGAGCTCTATCAGTTCAACATTGGAGCCGCCCCACTTTAGTGAAGGAAAGTCTTTAAGTTTTTCACTTAGAGGACGCGGATCCTTCTCAGAATATAAATATTTTTCGAGCATATAGGACGCTGATATGGGTGCAAATATATCCATTTTATCGGAATTTCTATAGAAATACTCTGCATCTTTATCGGTTTCATTGGCTTTGAAATATCGGTACATTTCTTTGTTTTCTTCTTGAAACTTGCGCAACTTATTCATTTCCTGTTGAAGGAATTCGATCTTTGTATCCGAGAATCCTAATGGTTCCTCCAGGTGCATTTCACGTACTCGATGTATAAAGATGCCATATTTCATAAATTCAGGTTTCTCTATTTTGTAATATCGGATTTCTTCAGCTTGATCTTTGAACGTATAAGTACGCTCTACTTCCAGAAGTTCTTCAGTGAGTTTTATGTGATATTGGAGGTAGCTTTTCAAATCCAATGCTTTAATATTCAATCCGTTGTCGATTTCTTCCTTATATTTTTTAAACTTGGACATCACAAGAAGCAGTCTTTTCCTCAGCATAGTTATACTAAGATTTTTACATAAAATACTGTCTATTATCTTCTTCGGTTGGGATTTTTCAATAACGTAAAAATTACATTTTTATGGTGTTGAATTTGTTAATATTCTAAAATAATTCAGGAGCCTGTACACACGTAAAGACTCCTGAATATCTAGAGGCTTCTACTTTGCCTTTTTTTGATTCTCTGACGCTTTTTTACCTATCTTCTTACTCAACATTTCCATCTCATCAGCGACTCGGGACTCTACTATCTTACCATAGATCTGAGTAGTTTTGATACTGCTGTGCCCCAGCATCTTGCTTGTCGCCTCCATGCTAACACCATTGGCCAATAAAACCGTCGTGGCAAAAGTATGTCGGGCAATATGCATGGTCAATGGTTTTTTGATTTCACATATATCAGCTAATTCTTTTAGATAGGCATTTAACTTTTGATTGCTCTTCATGGGAAGTAGTTTGTTTTCTTTTACACACTTCGGATGGTCCTTGTATTTATCAATGATTTCCGATGCAATGTCTAACAATGGTACGTTTGCAACATTATCATTTTTCTGTCTGGAAGTGTATATCCACTGGCGTCCATTGATACCAATATCCAAGTGTTCTGCAGTCAACTTAGCTGCATCTTTGTAAGCATATCCGGTATAACAACAAAAAACAAAAACGTCTCTCACTTCAGCAAGCCTTTCGATGGTAATCTCTTTGGTCAAAATTCGATCTAACTCTGCTTGTGTCAAATATTCCCGTTTTGCTTCCTTGATCGGACATTTATAATTCTGGAAAATATTTCTTTCCATCCATTCATTGTTGACAGCAAATTCTACCACTCGATTAACATACTTCAGGTATTTTACCATTGTATTTTGCTGAATTTTTACTTCGGTTTTAATATAAAACTCATATTCAACCATAAAAGAATACTTCAGGTGACTCAAATAAATGTCATCCATGGAGTACTTGAGCATTATGAAATCGGCAATCCTTTTCCTGAAAGCGAGATACCTTCCCCAGGTGATTTTCCCGATTTCTATACCAATGAGCTTTTCAGCATTTGAATTGAAGATATCGCAAACTTCCAGGAGTTTTTTGTTTTAGCTTCATTTCTGCCTGTAAGGTTTCTTCTTAAATCTTCAGGTGTAATTTCTTCACCAAGAGATTTCATTTCATTAAATACTCGGTATGCATCAACACGCATTTTATCCAAATACTCATTGATCACTTTTATTTTCTGACTTTTTCCAATGGCCCTGCCGGACCTTACATCCCAATATTCTAACTCAATTTTTTGTCCGGTAGTAATAAATAATCTTACTCCTTCCAGAGTTACTTGCATTTGAATGGGGACGAACCCGCCAATTTCCCTGTTTTTTCGAATGATAAATTTCACATTCATTGGATCTAATTTTTGCATGGTTGTTTTATTTAAACGATTAAAAAAAATAATTCGTGTAAATAATTACTGCTAAAAAGCTTATAACCAGTAAAATATAAGATCAACCCATTTGGATATCGCATTTGCAGCCATCTGTAACCAAAAAATCACCTGGCTGCGATATGGCTGCAATATGGTTGCAATTTACTTGAGTTTAATAATGTTAATTTGATTTTCGTTTTTTTCATAACTCCTTGAAAAACAAACGCCAAACAAGAAATCTGATCTTATTTGGCATTTATATTTGTGATCCCGACAGGATGAGTTACATTTATAAATGCTGTTACAACATACATATATTCTTCATTTTATACATTAAACATATCGTTATATGTTTTATTGTCGCTGCATTGTCGCATTAAATTTAGCTCAATTTAGTGTCTTTTGGTAAACTATCAAAGTAAATCTCTCTTTTTATTTCAATTCCAATCAGATTTTTCATCTCTTTTTTAGCCCATATTCGTCCAAACGGGCTTACTGGCCATACTCCATTTTGGGCCAAATTTTCATCGGTCGACATCAGTTCCGTCTTACAGCCTACTGAGTCCGTGAAACAGCCTACTGAGTCCGTGAAACAGGACGGTACGTGTCCTGTTTCACGGACTTGACACGGAACACATGCGGAACACAAACAGGACCATAAATAACTAAACTAATAATAAACATTATATAAACTATTAATAAACAATATAAACAAAAGCGAAAAAAAATTTGAAAAAAATCGAAAACAACAGGACGCTCGCACCGGGGGGGGGGGGCGGCGATTTTGAGTTTCCATTTTTTCACCATCACTGGCTGTCAAATTTTGATGTCAGGACCCTTTGCTGTGACCTTCGCCATAAAGATGAATTTTTATTTTTTCGAGCTATTAGGGTTTATCTCATATCTTCATTCAATTGTTACAAAATTCCCTTTACCAACTTACAGGGATGGAGTAAAACAAAAACAATTTATGTAGTCCAATTTTGGATACACAAAGCGATAATGATTTAAGCAATTCTGTCATGGTACATTCATCGTCAGGCCAATTCTTTGTCTTTAGGGCATTTTATCTCGATTCTGAGAGAGTTTTATTGTCTTTTAAAGCATTGTATCAGATACGGAATTTTTAATGCTTTAAACAAATCCTATTGGATCAGGTTGATAACTTGGCTAATTACTGAATTCTTGATAAGTACTTTTGGTAATTTTACATAATATAATATTAGTAATATTTTTATTTGTAATATTTAATTTCAAAATAATCTCAACCTTGGTTGTTTTAATTCCGTTTGTGGTGAATCTTGATTTTTTTCAACACTATGCATTTGCCTAAGTACCTAATAACTAAATGGATATAAATTAAAGAATAATAAATGTATTAAAAAATGCTAAAATAAAACACCCAACTTGGGTGTACCTTGGGTGTTTTGTATTGCGCATCACATGACCTTTGTGCCATACAAATCAATATTCACCATGCCTGCAAATATTCTCACCACAGACGATCTCAGGGAGTTTAAATTAGAGCTCTTGCAAGAAATTAAAAAGCTGATTTCATCATCAAATTTGTCTCCTAATCCTGAAGCCAAGAGATTTCTTAAATCATCAGAAGTGCAAGAACTCCTTAATCTATCGCCAACATCTCTCCAAAACTTAAGGAACGCTCGCGAACTACCATTCTCGAAAGTAAATGGTACTTTTTTTTATGATTGGAACGATATTATCGAGCTAATTGCCCAAAATAAAAAGGAAACGAAACCTAAGCGAAAATCAAATTAAAAGCAAGCCCCATGTCTAAAAATAATTTCCAAGTAAACTATATCAGACATCTTGAGAATTTCCTTTCCTTGGTTAATATGGGTGATTCACTGCACTTTGGCCATGTAGCCCTTTATGTTTCATTGTTTCGCATTTGGAATATCAATTATTTTACGAATCCTTTTAGTCCATCCAGGAGTGAGATAATGTCACATGCTGGTATAAAATCCAAAGATGCATTTTACCGAAATCTAAAGGAATTGAATGCATTGGATCTGATTCGCTATTATCCATCAAAATCAAGGTACGAGCATAGCTATTATTGCATTTCGACTATTGAACATTTAGAATTTGGATTCAAAGTAAATGTGTGGGGTTTGAGCAATCATAACAAAATCAGCAATCAAGTGCAAACAAAACTAGACTTCCAGGATGATCAGTCCATACCAAATAATAAAGTCTTTGATATCAATTCAAAAACCAAACTCTTCAACGGTAAAGGATCTCTAATCTTGGAGAAATCCATGGTCATAAATCAGCATGGAAATAAAGAAGAATCTGATCAAACAGAACCTATAACCCCCCTAACCGACCCCAAATACGCATGCCATTTCGACAATCGTAATTCTTCATCATCAAATAGTAACAATTATGCAAACCATCAGAATTCACAATCAAGAAATTCCAATCTCCGTCCTTCAGGAGTACCAGTCGATCCAGAAGCTGATTATTCAATCAGACTTTAGTTACGAAAATTTTGCACGACTCATGGAGATCCATGGCCAAATCATTTATGGTTTACACTTCAGACTTTTCAAAGAAGATAAAGATGTGATATTACAGTTATACGCTTACTTCACTGGAGATATTAATCTGTGTAAACATTATGGAATAGACCTGAGAAAAGGCTTGTTTTTATCAGGTAAAACGGGTGTTGGTAAGACCGTTCATATGAAAATTCTCAGGCAGTTTATGAGCTACAAAGAAAGATTCAAAATGAAGTCTTGTACACAATTGGCTCTAGAATATATGGACCAGGGCTCTCAGATCCTGACTAAATACGGGCGTAATTATGTCGATCATGTTGATCAAAACACGATCAACCAATCCTACTGTTTTGATGACATAGGTACGGAAGATGAAGTCAAACATTACGGCACACAGATCAATGTATTAGGGCAAATCATCCTGATGCGGTATGAGCTCTTTCAGGAGCGTCAGGTGCTCACGCACTTCACCAGCAATCTCACAGCTCCACAGATCGAACAGCATTACGGCGACCGCGTGCGTAGTCGCCTCCGTGAGATGTGCAACTGGATACAATATACCGCTGATTCAAAAGATAAACGGAAGTGACGAATGATTTTGAGTGGTTTTTTTTCGTCGCAGTCCTGGCGCTGGCCGGGACTGCATTTTGAAATCACCCTAAATAATAATTCTCTGGGCTTTTGTTGGCTGTGTGTTTTGTCATCATGCAGAAAGCTGTATGGAAAGAGTGCCTGCATTGGAACCCAGCCTACCGCAGCACTCTTTTTTCACTGAATCCCACGGCCTTAACGAATAAGCCGTAAAAAAATCATGGATGCAAACCGTTAAAAATTCAAAACTGTATGAGCCAAAACAAAGAAAATCGGAACGAAATAACGAGTTCATTATAATAAACGATTTCAATTAAAGGGAGTTTTTGGATTAAGTTTTAGGAGATTAGGTAGGCGTTACAGCCTTGATTTTTGTTTCTTTTTGTATCAAGACAAAAATGAAAAGCCTAGGCGGCCGAGCAGTAATCTGAAACACAAACGCTTTTATCATCACAAATATCAAAATGAAACACAAATCCAATCTTATTCTCAATCTTAACCTTAACCTTACTCACCCTAGCCCAAGAAATCATCTTCCCTGGACTCCATGGAGATTCCCTGATCACCGAGATAAAAAAATACTACACACCAAAAACTGTACTCCCCTACGATCAAGCACGAACCAAAATTTACAATGAAATTTTCCTTCAGAACGATTCATTGGAATGTTTCTATTCTGGATACAAAATCCCAGTTCCATCAGGTACCAATATCTTAGCCTGGACTGCCAAGTATGGCATCCAAACCGAACATCTATACCCAAGGTCGCTAGGAGCAGCTGCGATGCCGGCACTAGGTGATCTGCATCACCTGGTGCCTTCTAGAGCAACATCAACACTTTGAGAAAAAATGCCCCATTCAGCGACATTCCAGATGACAAAACCAAATATTGGATACTGGATGACAAAGTATTCACCACGCTGATCAGAAGCTATCGACCATTATTCAGAATCCAATTCTAATGTATTTGAACCATCGAATCCATTAAAAGGCGACATCGCCAGAGCCATATTTTACTTTTACACCATCTACGGAGCCACAATGCTAACGAAAACAAAATCCTTTTTCACATCAATGTTGCCCGATATCTGTAGATGGCATCGCAAAGACGTAGTGGATTCCACAGAAATACGATCGCACCATGGCCATCGCTCGCATCCAGTCCAATGTCAATCCTTTTATCTTTGATCCATCACTCGCTGAGCGATGTTTTTGCGAAACCCATCCAGACATCCCATCCAAAATTTACACGTAAACATTTACCCAAACCCTTCAAAGGTCTTTTTTACATCGATATTCCGGACTATAAAGGACCAATTATCATGAAGATCTCCGATCCATCTGGAAAGCTTCTTGATACGCATCATTTGACCTATTTCGGGTTGATTAGTTGGAGATTGAATAGTGGCTATTACAAGGTTAGTATTGCTTTTACAAACTCCTATTCTGTAACAATGGATTTACTGATATTTTAAATTAAAGCAAATAATGAAATCACAGTTGGCAATTTGGCTTTACCGATAATAAAATTGATTCATTATTTATTAAAATTTCATCTTCTGTATCCTTACTGCATTTAGTATGGCCAGTAAAGCGACACCTACATCTGCAAAAACAGCTTCCCACATGGTAGCTAAACCACCAGCCCCAAGTATAAGTACAATAGCTTTGACACCAAAAGCCAGTGAAATATTTTGCCATACAATCTTTTTGGTTTGTTTACCAATGTTGATGGCCATAGGTATTTTACTTGGCATATCATCCTGTATGACAACATCTGCCGTTTCAATGGTGGCATCGCTACCCAATCCACCCATAGCTATCCCAACGTCACTCAGTGCTACCACAGGGGCATCATTGACACCATCACCTACAAATGCTACAGTTTCGTTTTTGGCTTTGATTTCTTTTACTTTACTGACTTTGTCTTCCGGTAGTAAATCGCCATAAGCATTTGCAATCCCGAGAGATTTGGCTACAAACTGAACTACATTACTTTTATCACCACTAAGCATAGTGGTTTTTACCCCAAGTGCTTTTAATCTGTCTATTGTAAGCTGAGCATCTTCTTTGATAATATCTGCAATGGTAATATAGCCAACAAATTTTTTATCATAAGCTATGGCAATGATGGTGTAAACAATAGAGCTAGAATCAACTTCATGAGCAATGGCGAACTTGTCCATCAATTTGAAATTACCAACTAACAGTTCTTTACCATTTACTGTGGCTTTTAGTCCATGTCCGGAAATCTCTTCTACATTTTCTGGTTTGATATTCCTATCCACATCACCTACATACTTGTGGATGGCGGTAGCCACCGGATGTGTACTGTGACTCTCAACTGCATTCACCATTTGTAATATTTCATCTTTGTTGTATTGTTGATCTATTACTACATCCTGCACTTTAAAAACACCTTCAGTCATGGTGCCTGTTTTATCCATGACCACATTTTGAATATTGGCAATAATGTCCAAGAAATTACTTCCTTTGAATAAAATACCATTTTTAGAAGCTGCGCCAATACCACCAAAATAGCCTAATGGAATGCTTATTACCAAGGCACAGGGACAAGATATAACTAAGAATACCAATGCTCTGTATAGCCACTGACTAAAATCATAATTGTCAACAAAAAAATACGGAAGGGACGTGATGAGAACAGCCAAAGTACTACAATAGGTGTGTATATTTTTGCAAACTTTCTAATGAACAGTTCGGTGGGTGCTTTCTGAGCGGTAGCATTTTGCACCATTTCTAAAATTTTGCTCAACTTGCTATCGGTATAAGCAGTAGTAACTTTAACCTGTGACACCGTGTTAAGGTTTATCATGCCTGCCAATACTGTTTCCCCTTTTATTTTGGTATCGGGTTTACTTTCTCCAGTCAATGCTGCTGTATTAAAAGAAGCAGTGTCTGAAAGTAATTCGCCGTCAAGGCCTAACTTTTCTCCCGATTTTAGTTGAATAATGTCCCCAATTTTTGCAGTTTCCGCTTTTATCTTTCTTGCCTGATTGTTTTCTAAAATGGTAACTTCATCGGGTCTTTGATCTAATAAACTTTTTATATTTGCTTTGGCTCTTTTTACGGCCAAAGTCTGAAATACTTCTCCAATGCTATAAAAAAGCATGACGGCTACGCCTTCAGGAAATTCTCCGATAGCAAAAGCCCCTATGGTGGCAATGCTCATTAATAAAAACTCTGAAAATACTTCACCTTTACTTATTGCACCGATGGCATCTTTGATGACCGGAAAACCAACCGGTGCATATGCCCCCAAATACCAAACTAATCGAACCCAATCAGTAAACCAGGTTTGCGGAATCAAATGATCCAATGCAAGGGCAAAAAATAAAAGGAAGAATGAAATGATGGGAAGATAAAACATTTTGAAAGCGCTCTCTTTCCCACTGGAATGATCGTGACCATCCGCTTCTGCATGTTCTGTACTTGTGGTCCAGTTCCGTTTTATATTTAATACCGTGATAATGCCCATCGTTTTTACTATGCCGCTCTTTTAATAGGTCTTCTGCTCCTGCATTGGTATATATTTTTTTTTCTTGTTGTGTGCAGCATAATTGATTACCTTCTGCATCATATATATGTTTTGTGTTCCATAATTATAATAATCTTTTGTTTTGAGTTTATAATTCAAATAGTCATGGGTGTGTTGCTTTTGCAAAAATTCTTCTTCTAATCTTATCTGGATTTTATGACAATGTAGGTAGTTATTGTTAAAAAATGTAAGCGCATTAGGTACAAAAAAAAAGGCCCAACACACTTATGATCATACCTAAAAAAATAGGATTTCTACTGATTGAAAAGACACCATCTGTGACTAATTTGGTTTTATTTTCTTCATCAATGCCTATTCTCCAGCTATTACTCATTTGAAATTGTGCAATGCTTATCCATACCAAAGCAATATGTATTAAAGCCAAACCTATTATAGTCAATTTTTGAGTTTGCAAGTAGGAAATTGGTACTAAATAGGAGTATTTTTTTTCTGAAAAAGAATACGTAAATACAACAAAAAAAAAAAGAACTATCAACATTTCTATGATAAAGCCAATATAATCAGATGCATTATCATCCTTTCCAAATATAATATGATTCATTCTTGTCTGCCTAATAGTTTGATAATTAGGTATTATTAATACTATAAGCATGTATAGAATGAGATAAAGTGGTAAATATATTTTAAGCATATTCAACGGTATTATTATTTGTGGCTATTTGGAGTGACAATCATCAGTACATTCTTCACGACCAAAAGGCTTAATATTTATTCCTACAGTAAAAATAAAACCATCTGTAGGTGCATAAATTTCAGGAAATACAGGATTTCGAACTGTTCCTAAAACTTCAGGTGAATATCTACCTTGTCTTCTATCTGTAAAGTTTTCAAAATTGATATAGGGACTTCCCCACTTGAAATGTTTTTGAATTAATAAACCCAATGTAGTAAAATCATTAGTTTGAGTACCGTTAGAAAGGTATTGTTTTCCAGTATAATATACTTCATATCCTATCCGCCAATCTTTATTTTCATACATTAAAACTGATCCGGCATTATGTTTGGGTGTCAGAGGTTTTAAGGGATTACCTTCTAAATACTTTAATCTTGTATCAATCAAGGCATAATTTATAAACCATCTAAGATCTTTATAAGTAAATTTCACATTTGTTTCAGAACCAAGACTCCTAATATTTTCAGGTGCATTGCTAAAAATGTATTCTGTAGGTGAAATATTCTCTAAAAGCAAAGCATTTGAAATTTCTGTCAAATAGAATAATTGATTTATTGAGAAAAAGATATGGTCGGTTAGTGATGATTTGTAATTGATATCGAGGTTTGCTCCATAAGATCTTTCTGCATTAAGATTATCTGGACTTATTGGTTTTACATTTCGGAAGTTAAGAGTAGCGGCATCTTCTGTGAAAATATCCGGAATTTTATATCCTAACCCACCACCTAATCGGATTGAAAGTTTATCGTTAGTTTTCCAGAGGAATGATATCCTAGGTAATGGGAATACACCCCAATCTAAAGAATAATCCGTTCTAAAACCAGTTTCTAAAATAAACTTACGTGAAAGGTTTGTAATATTGTTGGCAAAAACTCCTAAGGTTCTTTGCTGCATATTTCGTGGTGCGCTATAGGTAATCTCCTTAAAGGTATTAGTATACAGGTTTGCACCTATTATCCAATCCGATTTTTCACCATTTTTACCATAATTAAATTCTGTAAATGTATTGGTCTCGTCTCCATTAAATATGTAATTCGGTTGATTGATTTTACGACTAAAGAAACCCACACTATTTTTAAATTCTATAGTCTGACTTTTTGCTAATTTGTATTCATAAGCAAATTGAGTACTAAATCTATTTGTAGAATTGTTCTCAAAGTAGGTGTGGTTAGCATCTACTCCATTTTTAACTACATTAATATCTCCACCTTCTCTTTTGTCGGTTGTTGCATTTATGCCTATCCAAACAGTAGACTTTTCGTTTGGATAATAAAATAGTTTTGGATTTAATGAAAATGAAGTAGTCTCTGGAATATTGGTAAATGTGTCATCATCAGGGTTGTAAGTTGAATTATAATGCGCTGCACCATAGAGTGCAAATCCAAGTTTCTCTTTTCTTTTGCTGTAAAAAACATTACCTGTACTACCCCCTGTATGTGTTTGAGAAAGAAGTATGTTTAGATCTGGTTCTTCAGTTGGTCTTTTTGATACCATGTTTACTAAGCCAGCTATTGCCCCACCGCCGTATAGAGTTGAAGAACTTCCTTTTATTATTTCAAACTGGGCTAAATCTAATGGAGGAATTTGCATTATACTTAAACCACCTGAAAAACCGCCATATAGAGGAAATCCATCTTTTAATAATTGAGTATATCTACCGTCCAAGCCCTGTATTCTAATACTTCTATTTCCACTGCTTAGACTTGTTTGCTGTATTTGGATACCTGTACTTTCTCTTAGTACCATAGATATATTGGGTGCATTCATAATTGCCTTTTCTTCTAACTCTTCACCTCCGATAAATTCTATTCGAGTAGGAATATTTGTAATTGTACGAGTACTTCGTGTTGCTTTTATAGTAACAGCACTTATTTCTTGGCTGGCACTTTGTAAACTGAAGGTAAAAAAACTGTTACTCCCATTTACTGATATAATTGTGTCTTTTTTCTCATAGCCTACAAACGAAAATTCAAACCGATATGAACCGACAAGTAAATTAGAAAACAAACCTATTCCATCAATGTCAGTTACTGTACCTTGATTAATCTCATTAATTTGAATAGTGGCACCAATTAAAGGTTCTTGATTTTCACTATCCAAAAGTTTGATTGATACCTCAACGACTTGAGCTGAAAGATTACTAACTGAAAGGGTTATGAATGTAAGAAAACTTAATAGAACTTTTGTCATTATTTCTGCTTTTATGTTTAATTTTACCACAAAGTTATTATGAATATACTGCAACTCAATTGCAAAGTTTAACTACACTTATTACAAAGCCCTTTCACTACCATATTTGCTCGCTGCATTTTGAAATTTTGAGGTAATTTAATAATAGGTATTGGATTATCTAAAAGGCAATAGGTATAGCTGCACTTGGTACAATAAAAATGATAGTGCAAATCTTGTGGGTCACAATTACATCCTGTAGGACAAACAGCATACTTAATCATACCCGACCCATCTTCGATGCTATGAACAACTTTTTTTTCTTCAAATGTTTTTAGAGACCTAAATATAGAACTTCTATCGGTATGCATTAAACCTTCTTCAATATCTTTTAATGATTGAGATTTCAAATGCTCCAATAGATATCTTAGCACTAAAATTCTAACAGCCGTAGGATTTACACCTTTTACTTTTAATATTTCTTCCGCTTTTTCCATCATAAAAACTATAAATTCTCTTTGACAATATCGGCTAATTTATCATTCGTAATGTAAGGATGGATATGTACAATCATTTCAGAGAATTTGATTGTGATGGAAAAATTCATTATGTTTAACCCCAACATTAAGGTAAATTTTTTCTTGTTGTGTGCAGCATAATTGAATACCTTCTGCATCATATATGTATTTGTGTTCCATAATTATAGTAGTCTTTTTGTTTTGAGTTTATAATTCACATAGTCTTGGGCGTGTTGCTTTTGCAAAAATTCTTCTTCTAATCGTATCTGTATTTGAATGATTATGTAGGTAGTTATTGTTAAAAAAAATGTAAGGGTATTAGGTAGAATTAAAAATAGACCTAACACACTTATGATCATACCCAAAAAAATAGGATTTCTGCTGATTGAAAAGACACCATCCGTGACTAATTTTGTTTTATTTTCTTCATCAATGCCTATTCTCCAACTATTACTCATTTGAAATTGTGCAATGCTTATCCATACCAAAGCAATATGTATTAAAGCCAAACCTGTTATAGTCAGTATTTGAGTTTGCAAGTAAGAAATTGGTACTAAATAGGAGTACATTTTTTCTGACATAGAATAAGTAAGCACAGCAACAAACAAAAGAACTATCAGCACTTTCATGATGAAGCCAATATAATCATGTGCATTATCATTTTTTCCAAAAGTAATTGGATTTATTCCTGTCTGTTTATAGGTACGATAAGTAGGTATAACAAATGCTACCAGCATGTACATTATTAAATAAATGGGTAGATATATTTTTAGTGCCATAATATTTTAAAAATAAGTTGAAAGTCCAAAATTAAAACCAGCAGTATTACTGGGTGGATTACCTAATACATCAGTTTGTTTCTGAATTCGATAATTTAGTCGAAGCACTGATTGTGAGTTGGGTCGAAAACTAACTGCCGGCATTATACTCCAGAGATGATCTCCGATGTTTGATCCTGTATCAATAAATTGACCCTTGTTCCAATCCACATATTCGAACCGGACTGCAATGTTAATGACTGCATCCTTCCACCCTGCTATGGTCCTTTTTACAACAGGTTGTACGATGTCCAAGAAACCGCCAAACTGTTTATTCCCAAATTGCTCCGAATAGGTTTTTGGTATGTCTACATTTACCCAAGCACATTCCGTGGTGATAAAAGTATTGGTTTTAGGTAAAGTAGTATTAAAATCCACTGCAAAAACATGAATACTTCTCTTTTCATCAATGACCAGGCCGTCGTCCTGCCATTTATTATAAATACCTCCATATACGACAAGCCTATTTCTCCTATTTTACTATGACGTATGGCAACCTTTGTAGTATATAGTGGCGTACCACTTGGCAACTCTTCAAACCTTTCAGTGTTTTTTTTTGCAGTCGGTAGAAATGTTTTGTTTTCACTATTCTCTATGATAGAATTATCAAATCCACTGGATGCGTAAATTTCATATCCTATCATCCAGTTCTTATTATATTTCTTACCATAAATCCCAAAACCTGCATTGCTCCATGTAGCAGGCAACAAAGATACCGAAGATAAAGGTCTATCTGTAAACTCCCATTTAGGACCATCATGATTTTGATTAAACGCTCCTATAGGATTTATAATCATTCCTCCCCTCAGATTAAACAATTCATTAAACTCCATATCAACAGCTGCAAACTCAATAGCAATTTCTTTATCAGCAGGTTCAAACTCAATCTCACTTAGAAACTTTATCCTTTTTGAAATGGATGAAGCCACAAATAAAGTCATCCTCCGGAATTGAAGCTGATGTCCATCACTAATACCATCAGTTCCGATATGCTGCCAGTTTGCTTCCACATAACCTCCAAGAGAGACAGGGGCTTTCTTATTGGTTACAAAAGGTCGATCATAAATGGCGTCCATATTCAATAAATCCTTTTTAGAATGTGCCGTTGGATCCTTCAAGTAAGGAAGGATCAATCTGGGCTTGAATATGTTGTATCATATATAATAGAAATACACTCAAGGTTAATATCTTCTTCATACGGCTTTCAATGAAATTTTTAAATAATTACCTTCAATTGTGACAGGAAAAGTGCGAAGATTTCTGTCTGCTGGCCCATTGGTTACCAGCCCGGAATTACTGAATTCACTGCCATGCGCCGGGCATTGGAGCTTATCACCAAACACCTGAACTTCATTTCCCTGGTGAGTGCACTCCAGCCATAGTGCGTTGTATTTATTTTCTTCTATTCTGTACACACAAATGGGAAATTTCAGGACATCATTGTTTATAATGACATACTTTTTGAATGTAATTTTATTATCTGAGACAGATTCAAAATCTGAAATAGCTACCATAAGATCACTATTTTCTATATTACCGGTGATGGTCTTTGTTACCGTACAACTTTGCATAATGTTCGCCATTGCACTTCCGCCCAAGCATGCAAACCCACATGTTTTTAAAAAATCTTTTCTATTCATCTTACAACGATTTTAAAAAATGAATGATGGCAGATTTTTCACTCTCATTCAACAGGTTGAATTTATCTTTGCTTAGTTTAGCTTCTCCTCCATGCATCATGATAGCTTCTTCGATACTTTTTGCCCGGCCATCATGCATTAAAAAATACTGACCACCCTGTGAATTTGGAGATAATCCTAGTCCCCACAATGCTGGCGTTCGCCATTCTGAAGTTTTTGCAAATCCTTCAGTATAGCCATCATCAAGGTCATTCCCCATATCATGAAGCAACATATCTGTATAAGGATATATGGTCTTATTACTCAATGCCGAGACGGGAGAAAAACCCGTTTTCAGTTGTGGTGTATGGCAGCCCGAACAATTGATTTGTGAGAATAAATTTTTACCCTGTACATTGATTGGATTTCCACTGTCTCTTTGTATCGGTGCTTTTAATGTTTGAAGGTAAAAAACAACATCTCTTACAGTTTTGTCACTCACTTCTGGATCAATTGTATGACCACTATATACATCATGTGGAGTAAAGGTGGAAGTAATACCCATATCCTGATTATATGCATTCACCGTTTGGTGAAGTAAATTGTAAGCAGCCGCTTTTTTGCCAAACCGGTGTATGTATTTTCCATTTTTAACTACAGCATTACTATTGGGTGTTATGAATTCCGGTAAATATCCAAACTAGGCACACCCGATATGCCATCGCCATTGCTGTCTTCAGGATCCGACATGGAGAGTATATCTTCATCACTCACAAGTTCTAAAAAGCCAAGCCCAGTGTTTGCAGGTGGTGTAAATTTTGATGAAGTAGCACCATTTGGTAGGACCTCAGTTTGAAATCCAGGAATAGCTCTGTTTTGTAATTGTGGACCACCCAAGTGCAAATACTTATTGCCGGTACTATCAGTTTGCCCAAATCTCACCAGCGTGGTAAAAGGTGTGCCTTTACCATCACCTGCATGGCAACTTCCGCAGCTTGTTGCTACAAATATTGGTCCCAGTCCAGTCGCAGGAGTAAATATTTCATTATTAAATGCTATGTCTCCTGCTAAAAACTGACGATTCTGTTCATATGTGAGACCGCTTACAGGACCATCTAGTATATTATCATCATCAGGAGCTTCAGGCTCAAATTTACTACAGGATATGATTAAAAAGGTTATGGCAACCATACCAGATATAAATGTATTTCGTTGATTCATTGATTTTGATTTGTAATGCAAAAATAAAACGTAGTAATAATACGAATAATGAGTGAGATGCAATTTTTTTATTGCACCTCACACTTCTTTAATCTCTAATCCACTGTATTCATATCATTATCTATTCTGAAAGATATGTTACAGATCACGCCAAAAGAAATTATTTTACCATCTTTTACATGCGCTTTGGTATCTTTTACATACACCGAATCTACATTTCGAATGGTTTTAGACACTTCCGTTACTGCATTTTGCATAGCTTCTTCTATACTATTTGGAGAGCTTGCAATGACTTCAATTACTTTTACAATGGCCATTTTTATTTGGTTTAAAAAGTTATAAAATATTTATTTGTGAACTTAAACTATGGATCAGATTTCAATCACTATTAATGTTCGTGACCGTCTCCTTCTTTATGGTCATGACCATCTCCTTCTTTATGATCGTGACCGTCTCCTTCATGGTGATCGCATGCCCATCGCGATCTTCATGTTCTTTTTAATCAAATCCATTTTACACATAGGGACATTTGCCCATTTCATGGTAAACTTTACCTTTTTCGCAATCCATCGGGCATACATAATCGATAT
>JADKGL010000018.1 GCA_016722295.1 Saprospiraceae bacterium | reverse complement strand
CACTAAAAATATTGTGGACATTATGCCAATGGAAACGGACACCCTGGAATTTAATGCTAATGTAGAAGGCGATTGGTTTTTTCATTGCCACATTTTGTACCATATGATGAGTGGAATGATGAGTTTTGAGTTATGAAAATCAAGCACCAAATCCATTAATTCCCAATCCTAAAATTGGCACAAAAGACAATTATTTGCGGATGATAGAAAATTTCATTTATAGAGAATGATTTGCCACCAACGGAAACGATGGAATGGCGATGCTTCAAGGCACGTTGACATCGGCACAGAATGGCGTTTAGGCTATCACGATATGCACGGTTACGAAACCGAAACACATATTGGACGGTACATAGGAAAATGCAATGGCTTATGCCGTTTGTTGGTTTTGATTGGCGTTATAGAAAATTAGAAACCGATGCAATAGGAAATATTGAAGGGAAAAAAACTTGTTTGGACAAACCAATACCAAAGACAACAGACGACAATTTAGTTTAGGTGTTGCATATACTTTGCCAATGATGGTAATTTTACAAACTGAAATTTACCACGATGGAAATTTACGAGTGCAATTAATGAGAGAAGATATTCCAATAACCAAAAGAGTAAGAGCATCATTTATGATAAATACTGACAAAGAATATATGGCAGGATTTCGTTACATTGTAAACAAAAATTTAGGATTTAATAACATAATGTGGCATTATAGTACAGCCTAAAACCAACGCTTATGCAAGCATCCAACCGCACAGGCTGTCCTATAATAACATTATGTAAAATAGCCAATACCATAGGCATTTAAAAAAGCTATTGCTTATATATTTTTAGTGGTATAGCTTTTTTAAATGCAAGCCGTCTTTTCTACCCACCCACAAAAAACCACACACCCCAACCACCCTTTTAAGCGGTTGCAGAAAAATTAAAGCATTTGTTTATTGATGCCAATGTGCTGCATAAAGTGTTCATTTATTCCATTCCACTTCGTTTCAGAACACCACTTCGTGGCACTACTTCCACTTTGCTGCATTCCATAAATTTCACACATTATTTCAGCACCGCACAGCAAGAGTATTTCGTGCCTCATACACTTGCTTCTTAGCCATCGCACAATTTTCAGCGGTATGCTTTATTTTTTCTGCGATTTATTGCCCCAAACCAGCCCTTCTGATGGTTATTGGAAATTTTAAATTAAATGATATTTAGTTAATAATTCTTTTCCAAAGAAAAAAAACAACAGGAACAAAAAGGAAAGCAAAGTTAGGTGGCTCACACAAGCCAACACACAAAAAAAGCCAAAAGACTACGGCATAATGGCAAGGCATTAAAGGTGCTTCGCATTTTAATTGTTTGCCTTGCCAGCCTTCGGCACTTATTCCGTTTCCTTTTGGCTTTTTTGCCTCGCCACCTCTTTGAATGCTTTCTTTTTTTTCTTTTTTTTTCTTTGTAAAAATATTTGTTGGTTTTAGCCACAGCAAGGAACAAAGCAGCTCACAATTAAAGCGATGTTCAAAATGCAAAAAGTAAACATTTACACCTACAATCCAAAAAATCAAAGTAATGAATTTGATATTTACGCCTTATGTAAGGGCTTAAATAGTGGCAAACCACTTGAAAAACCTTGTCCTAACTCTTTTGTATTAGCTTGTAAAAATCAAGTTGAAAAAGACTTTTATACAACATTGCTTTTTGGCCTATGGAAAGCAAAGCATTTCTACCCATATCATACAGGGTCAGTAATTCCATTTATAAGAATTTCAGATTTTAAGCAAGTTGTTAAAGAGCAAGCCCAAATAGTTAATGCCGAAGCTTTTGCAAAAGATGTACAGAAAGTAAAACTTATAGAAGCCAAGCAAAAACAAATCTACGAACAAATGGCATTGCTAAACGATGTCAAAAGAGCCTTGATATATAGGCACTTCAAAAGTAGGTGCTAATAGTGGCTAAAATGTGCTGATAAATGCCATAAAAAAATATAAATATGCAAAAGTAGCAAGGGTGGCAAACCCACGAAGCCAACAAAAAAAACAAAAAGACTACGGCATAATGCAAAAAAAATAGTTGCAAGGCGAAGCCAAATTTGCACCTATTTTTTTGCACCCTTCGGGACTTATTCCGTTTCCTTTTGGTTTTTTATCCCCCTTGCTATGAAAAGCATATTAAATTTTTTTTATTATGTCAGTACAGCACATTTCACAGTCAGCCACCATTCCAGCAGTTTGCTCTTGTGGTGCATCTTATTCAGGTTCTTTTGTTCCTGTTAGTCGTTTTGCCTTCCAGCGTAGGGTTCGTAGGCGTTTTTTCTCTTGGTGTCCTTCTATGGGTTGCCGTGTCTATTCATTGGCTTGTGGTTGCTCTCTTTGGGTTTATTCCACTGGTCAGCGTTTTGTTTCGTCTTTGCCCTTTTAGGGCATTGGCGTTACAATATTTTTTTGTAAAACATATTGGAAAATAGTAGTAATGATTATTTACGAAAATTGGATAAAAATAGTATCACTAAATGCCAACTGAAGCAGCTGTTTGTACATAAATAATTTTTATACACAAAAAGGTAACAAGTTGGATTTTAAAAACAAAAAGACTACGGCATAATGGCAAGGCAAATAGGATGCTTCGCAAATTGATTTTGTTACCTTGCAACCTTCGGGACTTATTCCGTTTCCTTGGTTTTTTAATCCGCCTTGCAAAAGAAGTGTATAAAATTTATTTATTATGCACAATCATCCACGTATTTCAGCAGGCACCCAGTTAGGTAGTTGCCATTTTACCCAGCAGGTTCTACATCAGCACTTGCAGCTTTCACCTTATGCTTATCAGCGTTATATCCGCAGGGCATCATTAGCACATCAGCCAGTTTTTGGCATCAAGGTTTATCAGTTGCCTTGTGGCTGTTATGTGTTATCCATCAGGTGTTCGTGAGCTTTCAGCATTGCCCTTTTAGGGCTTTGCTATGGCTATAAAACAGAAAACCCCACCACAAGGGCAGGGTTTCTATTTAACCGATAAGAAAGAAATTCTAATTACACACCTTCAACTTTCACAATGGCTAATGGGTTGAAAACACCATTTTTCAATGGGTACATTTGACCGTTTACCTCTTGGTAAAATTCAATTCCCATCACCAAAAACAATGGACTTGTACTATTCGCAGTTACGGTGTTAGTCAAAGTAATTGCAGCCGTTGCAGTGTTATCCCAGGCGATGATTGCAGTATCATTTGCATCTATCACAAAAGTTTCATTTTCAAAATCAACTTCTGCTCCTGCACTTTCAATTTTAAAGTGAGTAGTTCCACTTGGAGCTGCAATCATATAAGCAGGAATAAATGGAGCCAATGAAACTTCCAAAGTTCCAGCCACTCTATTAATAGCACTTGTAAAAGGTGCATAAAGGGCATTCCCGAGCTTTCCTTTGATGTTAAATTCAAAGCCTGTCAAAAGCTCCGTTTCGCCATCTAATACGTTTCTAAGCCCCCTTACACTTGTCAAATCAGCTTGAATTACTTTAACCATTTCAGAAGTCAATCTTCCAACCATTCGGTTGTCAGCTGAATTTTGAAGAATGTTTCTAAATGCAGTTCTTAAAAGCTTGCCAGCTTTTCCAGCGCACCAAATTCAGCACCGTTTTCCCGAGTACGTTGAAAGTTCGGATCATTGCAATTCTTGAAGCATCTACACCACCTTTCTCTTGCAAGGTGTCCGTCTTGTGTTTTGTAAAATGTGATACCACCAAGTGTACCATTCAATTTTATTAATCCTGATTGTCTAGCCATTTTATTACTTTTTAAATGTTTAGAACAAAAATATATTGCTTTACAAGCCTTACCAAACCACAGCTTCCGACATTTCCGATATTGCAACATTATTCCAACAAACACACTTTTACCTATCAAATATTATCAATATCTTTGCCTCAGAAAATCTATACCAGAAGTATAGATAAAAGTATAAAATGAATAGATGTGTGTATTTACCTAAGGATATTATGGTAATCACAGGCAAAAGCGACAGATATGGTAGATACCTTATTAAAAGGATTAAAGAGTACTTCAACAAAGAGCAACATCAAGTTGTTACAGTCGAAGAGTTCTGCCAATATATGGGCTTACAATTGGATTCAGTTGTTAGTCAATTAAGATAGTTTCCTATCTTCGCATTAGCCTTTGGTTAGGGCAAACACTCTCTAAACTAAAATTTATATCTTCTCTTATTTGTGATGTAGTTTCACTTGTTTAAGCACTCTTTGTTGCCCAGTTGTTGCCCAAAAAAATACAAATCAATCAAAGTCCTTTACTATCAATAGTTTACAACTTAGCTTTACAATTTGTATTGGGAAGTAAATACACTGTAAATCAATACATTAAACGTATATTTCAATTTTGACAACAAAATTAATGTTATAAATATTTGACAATATAAACATTGTTATGTATATTTGCCAATAAAATCATTGTCATATGAATTGGAAAAGACCAAATACAATAACTGGACCAGTTGCACAAGGTAAAAAGTACTTCAGAAGAGAAGATATTGAAGACAAAATCTGGCATGAGGTTTCACAGGGCAATAGTGTCTTATTTCTAGCTCCCCGAAGAGTTGGAAAGTCTTCTATTGTCTCCTATATAGCAGAAAATCCTTTAGAAAGTTTTATCTGTAAATACGAGGTCATTCAAGCAGAAGACACTATTCAGGGTTTTTTTAAAAGGCTCATAGCAATGATTCGCGACTCTCTTTCTGCAATCGGAAAAAGTAAAGAATGGTTTTTAACTTGGTGGGATAGTTGGACTATAAAAACATTGGGTAAGGACAAGGTAGAAATAGGTCACAAAGAGATTGATTATCGAAATATTTTTTTCGATCTCTTGGACAAACTAAAAGAGAGTAAACTAAAAGTTGTATTGTTTCTGGATGAGTTCCCTGATGTAGTTTTGAATATATTTGAAAAGGAAGGAGAGGGAAATGCTAAGCAATTATTAGCCGACATCAGAACGCTTTGTCATGAGGATAAATTCAAAAGTACATTTGTATTAGTACTATTGGGTTCTGTTGGCCTTAGCCACATAGTAAAAAAAGTTACTGGTAGAAATGATAAAATTAATCAACTCCATACAAAATATTTGCCGCCGCTGACCGAAGATCAAAGTATGACATTTTTAAATTTTTTATTAGAAGGTGCAACCATGCAATTAAGTGAAGAGACAAAAAGAATTTCTTCTCAATAAAATAGGAAATTATATTCCTTATTACATTCAATTGCTTATAGAAGAATGTGATGAAATTCTATATAATGAAAATAGACCTGAATTAACAAAAAAGGATGTTGTCCAAGGGTACAACAATTTATTAAAAAAGAATGTCAAATTTGAAGATTGGGATAGTAGATTGTCGGAGTACTTTAATGAAATATATCCTTTCCTTCATAATGTTTTATCCAAGTGTGCTG
Source organism: Saprospiraceae bacterium (assembly GCA_016722295.1). GTDB lineage: Bacteria > Bacteroidota > Bacteroidia > Chitinophagales > Saprospiraceae > Vicinibacter. The sequence goes on along the minus strand of JADKGL010000018.1, from coordinate 43,860 downwards.
ATCAAAATAAAATTACAAAACAAGAGATCTACGACATTGCAGTAAAACATAAGATGGAATTACAATGGAAAGCTAGTATCGACGATATTTTAATCGCTGATGGCTATATACATGAAGTGCAAAGTAGCTTTTATTTTGTTTCTCCACTTCTTAGAGATTGGTGGAAATCACGTCACCCAATAATGAAAAGATGAAATCGACATAAAAAATAATCAGGGTTTATTTTATACAAACTACAATGATTATTTTTTATCAAAGATTCCATCTGACCATTAAAAAAAATAAAAATAAACAGATGAAAAATATAGATCTCGTTCAATATCAAAATGCTAATCAGAGTTTTGAGAGCATTGTAGAAAATTTTATCGTAAGGAAAAGTGAGTTTGAAAGAGTGATGGATGATATTCGCACTACAGATCCTTCATCTTCCTTTCAGCACTATGTTTTTGTAGGTCGAAGAGGCAGCGGCAAATCTACTTTGCTCAGAAGAATTCAAGCAGAAATCAACATCGATGATACTTTACATGTTCAATATGAAGTTGTCAATCTAGGCGAAGAGCAATCATTCATATACAGGCTATATGATCTATGGGATTATGTAAAGCGTGAATTAAGTACCTTTGGATATCAGTTCGAAGAGCTGGATTTTAGGACATACAAAGACGACATGACTTCTTACACCAAAGATCTGCATGCCCAAATTATAACAGCTCTCAGGTACAAAAACAAGAGACTCATCTTGCTTCTAGACAATATAGACAGAATTTTGGATTCTCGTTCTGGCAATTTAGATGCTGCTCTTTTCAGGGAGTTACTCATCAATTATCACGACATCAGAATCATAGGCGGCAGTACCTTTATGTCTGAACATTTTTGGAAATACGACAAACCTTTTTACCAATTTTTTACCATTAAAAAACTGGAAGCTTTGTCTATAAAAGAAGTCGAAGAACTTTTAATACACTGGAGTGAGGTAAAACAAATACCTTCAATAAAAGATATCATCAAAAATCATCCGGGCAAAATCCAAAGTATAAGAATGCTTACAGACGGTATGCCACGTACGATGCTCCTGTTTGTAGATATGATGATTAATAGACCGGAACAAAATGGTTATCAATATTTACAGCAAATCGTAGACAAAGCGACACCGATCTATCAGGAAAGATTGGGATTGCTGTCAGATGCTCAGAAAAAAGTGCTCTCTGAGTTGGCATTTATATGGAATGCAGCTAATGTGGAAGAACTTGTACCAAAATGCAATATGGAAGGCAAAGTGATTTCTGCTTTACTCAATCAACTGACGGACATCAGATATGTAGAAAAAATAAAAACCAAAAATAAAAACAACTTATATCGACTCGAAGAGCGGTTTTTTAACCTTTGGTTCAATATGACACAAGGTGGACTCAACAATAGAGCCAAAGCAAAAGCACTGACCGATTTTCTGGAGAAGTGGTATGATAAAACCGCACTAAATGATCTATGTCTGGAGCTCACTTCTTTGGTCAATCGAGGGGAAGTCAATGAAGATTACATAGAATCCATGTCTCAAGCCTTATTGGGTTGTGAATATATTGATTCAAAATACAAGCAGGCCTTAACATTCCAACTCAGTAGCAAAGGTTTTGTAAAAGAACTTGGGACAGAAGCAAGCCATGATACAGGGCAAAAAAACATTTCAGAAGCTTTTGCAAATAAGGAATATCAAAAAGTCATCACTCTTTTAGAAAATGCCAAAATAGAGGAAGGTTTAAAATATTTTAGATTAGGTCTGGCATATCAAAATCTAAATGATCTTATAAATGCAGAAAAATACTATCTCCTCGCCATCGAAAAGGGAGATATCAAAGCATTAAACAATCTGGCAATTTTGTACAAAAACCAAGGAAAGGCAGAACAAGCAGAAAAATACTATCTCCTCGCCATTGAAAAGGGAGATTTAAAAGCATTAAACAATCTGGCAATTTTGTACAAAAACCAAGGAAAGGTAGAACAAGCAGAAAAATACTATCTCCTCGCCATGGAAAAGGGAGTAATAGATGCATTAAACAATCTGGCAAATTCATTTGACGACCAAGGAAAGGTAGAACAAGCAGAAAAATACAATCTCCTCGCCATGGAAAAGGGAGTAATAGATGCATTAAACAATCTGGCAAATTTGTACAAAAACCAAGGAAATGTAGAAGAAGCAGAAAAATACTATCTCCTCGCCATCGAAAAGGGAGTTATGGATGCATTAAACAATCTGGCAAATTTGTATGACGACCGAGGAAATGTAGAACAAGCAGAAAAATACTATCTCCTCGCCATCGAAAAGGGAGTTATAGATGCATTAAATAATCTGGCAATTTTGTACCAAAACCAAGGTAAAGCTGAAGAAGCAGAAAAATATTATCTCCTCGCCATCGAAAAGGGAGTTATGGATGCATTAAACAATCTGGCAAATTTGTATGACGACCGAGGAAATGTAGAACAAGCAGAAAAATACTATCTCCTCGCCATCGAAAAGGGAGATTTTATAGCATTAAACAATCTGGCTCTTTTGTACAAAAACCAAGGAAATGCAGAACAAGCAGAAAAATACTATCTCCTCGCCATCGAAAAGGGAGTTATAAAAGCATTAAACAATTTGGCAAATTTGTATGACGACCAAGGGAAGGCAGAACAAGCAGAAAAATATTATCTCCTCGCCATCGAAAAGGGAGTTATAGTTGCATTAAACAATCTGGCAAATTTGTACCAAAACCAAGGAAAAGTTGAAGAAGCAGCAGAATATTATCTCCTTGCCATCGAAAAGGGAGATTTAACAGCATTATACAATCTCGCAAATTTGTATTACGTCCAAGGAAATGTAGAACAAGCAGAAAAATACTATCTCCTCGCCATCGAAAAGGGAGATATTAAAGCATTATATAATCTGGCACTTTTGTACCAAAACCAAGGAAAAGCTGAGGAAGCAGGAAAATACTATCTCCTCGCCATCGAAAAGGGAGTTATATCCTCATTAAACAATCTGGCAAATTTGTATTACGACCAAGGAAAGGCAAAACAAGCAGAGAAATATTATCTCCTCGCCATCGAAAAGGGAGATTTAACTGCATTAAACAATCTGGCAAATTTATATTACAACCAAGGAAATGCAGAACAAGCAGAAAAATACTATCTCCTTGCTATCGAAAAAGGAGTTAAAGAAGCATTAAACAATCTGGCAAATTTGTATTACGACCAAGGAAAGGCAAAACAAGCAGAGAAATATTATCTCCTCGCCATCGAAAAGGGAGTTATAGATGCATTAAACAAACTGGCAAATTTGTATTACGACCAAGGAAATGCAGAACAAGCAGAAAAATATTATCTCCTCGCCATCGAAAAGGGAGATATTGACGCATTATATAATCTAGTAGTACTGCTTTTTAAACACTATAGAAAATCAGAATTAAAGCTACTGATCAATCGTCAACCAAAAGCAATAATGGATGGCTTTATAAATGAAAATTTAGAATTTGCCGTACTAACATTTTTATACATTGACGACTTTGATTCATTTAAAACCCTTTCAGATAAATTGCTATCCGATAAAAAGGCTTTGTCAAGTGCCTTGCTTAAAGAGTTACTAATACATCGACAGTATCATTGGGTATATAAGTATTTTACTGCTCACGAAGAGATGATTGAAACATATAATCCCCTTTATTATGCTACCTTGCATTTAATGGGTGACAAGGATCAGGAAATATTAAAAATGCCACCAGAGATAAAAGAAAGTGTAGAGAGTATATTGGACTCAATCAAAAAAGGACAAGAGTTTTATGGGATGTAGATCCAATGCGCTTTCCTAGATTTTTACAAGATTATCCCATGGGATTTGTTGGCTCATAACAACCCATCTAATTGTAACGTCAAGATGCTGCTAAAGGAGGTCTTAAATCTTGGTAAGCATCTTTGTGTATGACTCATTTATTGCTACTTTGATGCACGGCATTTTCTTGCTACTGCCATTTTTTATTGCAATAATCACGGTGAATTTAGCAATACTTACTAATGCTTATTAGCTTTTGGTTGTTTTAAGCAAGCCCTACTTATTATCAAATATTTGTAACTTTATACCATTATTCTTGTTTAGTATTTAATATTCAAGTACAAGAATTTGTAATGAGCCTTCATTAATTGAATGTTTGCGTTCAATGGATTAACTATTGTGAAGTTTTAAGTTATATGGATTCGCAAATTAATTCGAATTTAGGAAAATAGGAAGCAATAAATAGTTTGTTTTAATTGTTATATTATTGTAAAGTTGTTAGACGATATTTTTGTATTCAAATTTAGTTGATTGAATCGTATTTATTAGCCCATAATTTGTAGTTGTTAATATTTTTTATAACCCTTAATATTCGTAAAATGAAGAAAATATTAGTTGCAATTGATTGTACGCCTTCTGCATATAAAGTTGCAGAGCAAGCTTATTCATTGGGTAGAGCAATGAATGCTGAAATTGTATTAGTGCATGTTGTTGATGACGCGGGATATTATATGTCACCAATTTATGATCCGATCATGGGTTTGGGAACTTATGTCAGTACTAATATTGTAAGTAGTGATACATTACAAAATACAGATAAAGGAGCAATACATTTCTTAGAAAGAATTAAATCTCATTTGCAGGATGAAAAAATAATTATTTCCATATTGCATGGAAATATTGTAGAAAGTATTTTGGAATTTGCAGAGCAGGAGCATGTCGATATTATAGTCATTGGCACACATAGTCGTAGTATAATTGAAGAATTATTTTTGGGTAGTACCGCTCACAAATTAATAAAGCAGGATAGTTTTCCATTATTTATAATTCCAACAAAAAAAATAGCTGGTGAAAGTTAAATCCAAATTAGAAAAAGGACTATTTTATTCAAATTATATATGGTGCTATCGAACTTAGAATTGTGGATAAGTTTTTATTTTTAAAGTCAGGAGATGTTAAATTATCTTGAAGCCTACAATATGGAAATTGGCTTACTTATAAACTTTGGTAGCAGAAGTTTACAATTCAAAAGAGTAATGAAACCAAAGCAAAGTCCATCACAAAATAAATAACATCAAAAGAATAATAGATCATAGTCAATCATCAAATCATTAGAATCATAGTTTAAGACAAAATTGATATTACTTTGGTAATAGTTTAATAAGAAAAACTATATAAAGCTAGGCATGAGAAAATAATAAAAACCCAATAATACAGTAGTTTTGATGTTGAAGTGTACCCTTTAGGGTGTAAAATGAAGTTCTTTAATGATTATTATACCTTTAAAGGTATAAAATTCAATAAATTAATTATATTTGTACCCTAAATGGTATAAAAATGAGTACAATTATAGCAGATTTTATAAAAGCTAAGCGAAAACAGCTTAAACTTACTCAGCCAGAGTTGGCTGAAAAAGCAGGAGTAGGTTTACGTTTTTTGCGTGAATTGGAGAATGGGAAAGCGTCTGTAAGAATGGATAAAGTAAACCAAGTTCTTGCCTTGTTTGGCGCGACAGCGGGGGTTATTTTAATTACAAAATCTGAATGATCAATTTCATAATAAAAGCTTCTAATTAGAATGAGAAGAGGATTAGTTTTCTATAAAAGTTCTTTAGCAGGTGTGATAAGTGAGAATGAAGATGGTTATACTTTTCAGTATGATGAAACTTTTTTGAATTCAATTGCAATGCCAATAAGCCTTACTTTGCCATTGCAAAAGATTGTTTTTCAAAGTAAGATTCTATTTCCCTTTTTCGATGGATTGATTCCTGAAGGTTGGTTGTTAAACATTGCCGTTACAAATTGGAAAATAGATGCACGTGATAGGTTTGGCTTACTTCTTAGCTTATGTCATGATTGTATTGGTTGTGTTTCCATTAAAGCAATAGAAGAATGAAAACAAGTAAATGTCTTTATTGTTACAAGCCACTTTTGGAAAATGAACAAGATTTTCATGCTGTTTGTACTAAAAAAATGTTTGGAACAAATCAAGCTCCGCAAATTGATTTTAATTTGAAAGATTTGGAGAAATTGGCAAAGGAGATTGTAGTGAGAAGTATTGCTATTACTGGAGTTCAGCCAAAGTTATCTTTAGATTTAGAAAAACATAGAAATCAAATTTCGAGATTAACCATTGTAGGTTTATATGGCAATTATATTTTGAAGCCACCATCAAAAGAGTATAGAGAACTACTACAAAATGAAGATTTGACGATGCACTTGGCAAATATTGTAAAAATAAAAGTAGCACAACATTGTTTAATTCGATTGCATTCAGGTGAACTAGCATACATTACTAAACGCTTTGACAGAAGTAAAAAGAGTAAAATAGCAGTCGAAGATTTTTGTCAATTGTCAGAAAATCTTACAGAACATAAATACCGTGGTTCAATAGAGAAAGTTGCTAAAATCACGAATAAATATACTACAAATAAAGGCTTAGAAATATTGCGATTATTTGAATTGGTCTTGTTTTGTTACCTCACAGGCAATGCAGATATGCACTTGAAGAATTTTGCTTTACTCGAGAATACATTTGGAGAATATGAACTAGCTCCTGCATTTGATTTGCTTAGTACAGCTTTAGTAATACCAGATGATAAGGAAGAATCTGCATTAACCATTAATGGTAAGAAGAGTCGCATTACGAAAGGAGACTTTGACACACTAGCCTCGAGCATGGATATTAATGAGAAGGTATTATTTCGCATCTACAATAAATTTAACTCGGTATTACCTACATGGATTGAATTTATTAAACAAAGTTATTTATCTAAAGCAATGCAAGATAAATACATTCAATTGATTAAAGCTAAACACCAAAGTTTTTTTGGATAAATTTATGTAAAATAGATTAGGCTATTTTAAGTATGAGGATTAGGCTTTCAACTAAATTTTTAATTTTTTTTGCAATCCATGCAACGTTTTAAGAATAACTTGCATATACCCGCTGAATTGAAAATTATTTCTTAAATTTATACTTTAATAATGTGATAACTTTAAAAGAATATTGCTTTTTAGTCTTGTTGTGCATTCTTTTTTCATGTAGAAAAGATAGTGTTGAAACAACTATTACGAACCCAAATATTGATCCGAAACGGCTGGTTGAGACCACTGTTTCTGGGCTTGTTTTGGATGAACAAGGATTTCCTATTCAAGATGCAAAAGTTACTGTTGGAGCAATTTATTCTAGCTCTACTGTAACTGACCAAAATGGTTATTTCAAATTTACTGGTTTTGCGACGAAAGAGAATGGTGTTATTAAAATTGAGAAAGAACAATTTTTTACTTCATATGTAAATATTTCCACCAATGCCAAAGATACTTCAAGAGTAAAAGTACTACTCAGAAACCTTGGATCGGGAACTCAAATTCGAGGAATTGAAGGAGGGAAGGTAGAAGTGAAAAATTTTGGTTCTGTAGAATTTGAACCAGAATCTTTTTTGGATTCTGAAGGTAAAATTTATAAAGGTCAAGTCAAAGTTTTTTTCCGCGGGATCGATCCATTCGATCAAAATCTAGCAAAGTATATTCCTGCAGAAATGCTCTCCATTAATGCAAATCAAGATGTGCAAAGATTGCAAAGTTATGGCATGGTTGATGTAATCATTAAAGCGGAGAATGACCAAGAGTTAACATTGCAGAAGCAAGCTAAATTGGAAATTCAAGTTCCACAACAACAAATTAATTCAGCGCCTTCTAGTATGCCTTTATGGTATTTGAATGATAGTTCGGGATTTTGGGTAGAGGAGGGAAGAGCGTTTCTTGAAGGAAATAAGTATATAGGATATGTCAATCATTTTACACCATGGAACTGTGACACTATAGTCAATAGTTTTATAGTAGAAGGCAATATTCATGTTGGTACTTATCATCCAGAAGTAGAGCTAATATATGAAGATGAAGTGTTTGGTACGAAAAGTATTTTATATCCAAATACTTCTGGATATTTCAGTTATAGAATTCAATCAGGAGGATATGGAAAATTAAAAATAATCAATGATTGTGATGAGATCATTTTACAAAAAGAAATTCCTACAGTAAATGCTCGATTAAATTTGGGTGTTTTGAATCTTGATGAGAAATATTTTAGCAAAATCAGTGGAACCATAGTTGATTGTGGATTTGAGCCAATCAAGAAGGGCTATGTGATGATTAAGCTAAATGACAATGCAATTCCTATTTTTATTTCAGGAGATCAAAACGGTAAGTTTGATGCAGTAGTTTCAAATTGTCATGGATTTGATAATGCATATTTGATTGCCTATGATGCACTTAATAATAAGCAAAGTAAGATTATTGAATTTAATTCGAGTGATCAGTTAGACTTCGGTCTTATAAGAGCCTGTGATCAAAGTTATTCAGAAGGCATTTATATGTTTTTTGAGGATGGTTCGCATAAAATCCTTGAACCTGCAGTAGTGGACTTAATCGTAAAAGCGGATAGTTTGAATAGGCGAGAAGTATTTAATATATATGCAGTGGATTCAGATGGACAGGGAGGCATTGCTCATTATAATGTTCAACTATTTCGTACAAGGATTTCTGCAAATATATTTAGTGCATGGGATCTATCTTGGACTGTAAATGCATCAAATAATTTTCCTTATTGTAATTTGATTCAGAATAATTCAAGATTTCAAATTTTATCTCTGTCAGAAATCAAAGGAGAATTTGTAAACATTTTAATAAAAGATGCAAGTCTAAATTGTGGTGTAATAAATCAGAATGAAATAAAAAAGAATGTAAATATTTCTATAAAAGCTAAAATAAACTAAAATGAGAAAATGGAATTTAATTTGGTTTTTGAGTTATTTTTATTTTATCTTTTTTGTTCATGAGTTGCAAGCACAATCAGGCATAATTGATGAAAGTTTTGGAGATCGTGGAAAGCTTATTACTGATTTTAACAAACAAACTGATGTAATAGATGATGTACTTTTTTTAAAAGATGGTTCATTTGTTCAATATGGAAGATCCTATAAGGGTTCACTAGATTATATAGCTCTTACAAAAAATACGAATCTTGGAAATTTAGATGTAAGTTTTGGGTTAAATGGCAGGTTATTAATTAGGGCTGAAGTTTATGATATTAAATTATTAGAATTAAATGATGGCAAAATTCAAATAATCGGATTGAAATGGCAGGATAGTACTTATAGTCTTGTTTTTATGAGAATCAATAGTGATGGCTCTATGGATTCCAATTATAGTGATGATGGGGTAATGATTATTGATAATTTTTTTGAAAGTGGTGATATCATTGGTTTTAGTTTAAATCAATTAGAGAGTAATACAAGTCAGTACTTCTTTTATACTAAACGACAAGTTAAGAATGCACAAGGTATAAATCAAGTCATTAAGCTCATAGATCTAAACGGCTCCATAATTAAAGATATACCTATTATGTCAGAGATGAGCTTACCTGAAATTAAAGGCGAGTTTCTTTATTTGTATAAAAATAATATTTATAAGGCAATTAGTTCTGGGGATAACAGTATAATTGTTAAGCAATATGACTTAGCTGGAAAATTAAATGATAATTTTGGTTCTGATTCTAAACTAAAGATTTCAATACCAATTGTTGCTGGTTCATTTTTTCAAATACATCATTATTCTTGGATTTTGAATTCAGAAAGTAATCTGATATTAGTAATTCATGGTGTTGAAGTAAAAAATCAAGGCAATATAGTTAAAACCTATATGATAAAATTTGACAATAATGGTTACCTTGATAAAAAATTTGGAAGTGAAGGTATTGTAGAAATAGATTCCGATGCTAGAGACATTTTTTATAGAGAGCCAATGGTTGTTTTTGATAATGAAAAAATTCTAGTTTCGATAAGCAAGGTGATCCAGCCTTCAATAGTATTTTCTGAATTAAAGTACTTTGATAAAAATGGCAAGCTAGATGAAAGTTTTCCATTAAAAGGAACTTATCCGCCAAAGTATCTTTTGGGTGATTCCTCTTACTATTCTCCTGGGGTTCTCAAAATTGTAAATGATCAGTTGTACATTGGATTGCGTTTATTTAGTAATGAAAATAGTTACGATTTTTTTCTGTCTAGATTTAACCTAAAGTTACCTTCTAATACTTCAATGAATTTCAGTCCACAAGCAAAATTATTTATTCTGAAAAATCCAATTACAGAAGAATTAAATCTTAGATTTAAAGGTGAGGTGCTCGACGAAGATAGTCAGTTGCAAATTTTAGATATGAATGCAAATATATTGCACACTGAGAAGATTAGAGCAATAGATTTTAATAGTGAATTGAAAGTAGATCTGAGCTTTATTCCATCAGGACAGTATATAGTTTGCCTTCGAAATAGTAAAGGTAATTATCACAATAAATTTATAAAATTATAGCATGAATGAAGTGGTCCAACATATGAATAGTTCTGTGGATCTCTTATCCTTGATTAATGCATGTATCCACAGGTCGGAGTCATCAGAGAAGAAGTTTTATCTGATGATGTCGCCTAGAGTCATGGCTATTTGCAGACGCTATAGTAATAGTAAGTTTGAAGCAGAAGATTATTTCCAAGAGTGTTTTATTTTATTATTCAAGAAATTGTCGAGCTATGATCCTACTAAAGGTGAATTCATTTTTTGGATGAATAAACTATGCGTTAATGCCATTTTGCAGTGTAAGCGGAAATCATTAAAGTTTAATTTTAGAGAAATTTTAGATGAGACATTACAAGATCCTGATTCAATTCAATTTAATGATGTTGAAGAGATCAATTACGGTGAACTTATAGAGAAGTTGCCAGATGGTTATCGCACGATTCTGAATTTGTATTACTTTGAACAGTATTCACATACTGAAATTTCGAAATTACTCTCCATTGCAGAAACAACTTCAAGATCACAATTGAGTCGAGCAAAATTATTTTTGAAAAAGCTAATCGTTGAAAAAAATGAAACAAGATAAATTAAGTAAAATACTTAAAGATTCATACATTGAGGAGGATTATGATTTTGATAAGGAATATCAATGGAATCAAATTCAAGAGAGAAGAAATAAAAAGAAAAGACGAGGACTTTTTTTTATTGTCTTTACTTTAGGATTGTCTATTATTGGGTTTTATTATCAGACTTTTACTAATAGCAAAATCGAGAATTTATCTAAAAGAACTGCTCATAGTCAAGAACAACAATTGAGCGAAAAGTCATCTAGTAACAATGAATTATGCTTAACATATCCTCAAGTTCAAAAAAATAGAAACAATGCGATATTATCTAATGCATTAATCAAAGAGATTAGAATTGATAAGTATTCATCTGCTCAAAATCCAAATTCACCAAAGAGCTCAATAGATAAGGAAGCATCATTTGTTAGTTTAAATTCAAGCGATATAAACAATGATGTGGAGAAGTCAAATCGTTCTATTCTTACAGATAATACTATTGCAGTAGATCAAGATAGAAAGTCTGATTCAGTAATTTCGAATGGTAATCTAAAGCATGACAATACTTCTGTATTGAACTCTATTGGAGGAATTTCATCCGATTCTAATCAGATTTTAAAACCTGAGGAATCTTTGAAATTACCAGCGGAGGAATTTTTTGAACCCAGCACAAAAAAGCCAGTTCGAAAGTTGAATCATAAGGCACTCTTTAGTCTTCAGGCATTTAGTGGGATAAATTATCCATTCTCAAACAATATTCATTTTATTTCCAATAAGCAATATGCGAAGAAGAGTTTGGAAAACAGTACAGCAAATTTAGTAGTGGGATGGTCAGTAAACAATCGATTCTCATTGCACACAGGGATTGGCTTATCACAATACAATGAAAAATGGTCATTTAGAGCTTCCAATTCACAGAATACAATAATCAAAGATGTTGTTATTGCAAGAGTTGAAAAGTTGAATGGAAATCTAGAGGACTTAAAATCAGATGTGCCAAGTGTTCAAACTATTAGTCAAGATTACCACTTTTTTCAAAAATATCAAGTCGTCAGTATGCCGTATTTGGCAGGATATCATGCACATTTATGTAAGCAATTCTATATCGATTTCTTAGCGGGGTTTACTTTGAATTTGAATTCAAAGTGGACAGGGAATTATATCAATGAAGAAGGAGAGGTAACGAAATTCTCATTGAATAGCAAAATGGATTGGAGTGCATTACAACAAATAGGAATTTCTTACAAGCGTAAGAATTTTGGAATAGGATTCGTGTTGCAGAATTCTAATAGACTGAATCCAGAATTAAAATTTAAGAACGTGCCAAATAACACAATGCAAGCTGGCTTGCAGTTCAATTATTCCATACCTGTTCGTCAGAAGTGAAACTTTTGTTTTAAATGAGTATCTATTTAATTTAGGATTATAAAAGTCCCCACTGTAACACATATGCCATCAATTTCGTATGATTATTCGGAATTTTCATTCGAATAAAGTCTTGTTCGAAATTTGGGTTTATAACTGTTTTGCCAAGATTTTTGCGGTTTTTACGAATTTAAATAACATTTTTTATATATATAATAAAAATTATATATATATTTGCTGTTGGATCATATTGTAATACTTTACGATATTTCCACATTTAAATACCAAAACCGAATCGACAATGACTCAAAGTAATCAAGGAGCACTGCTTCTTATTGTTAAAGCATTTGTATTTGCTATTTGCACCCATTTCATTTTTTTTCCCCAACTTGTTCAGGCACAATTGATTAAAGCTTGTCCAATAAAAAATGGACATCTCGATCGCGTGGGATCTATTGTGTTGAGTCCAAGCCTTACTGCAATGAATGATTGTAATACATTGAGAGGTGTTTCTTGGACGAGTGCTACTCACACTTTGTATTCAGACAACAATTATGCAACCGTTGCACTTCAACCTGGTGAGAGTTCCAAATGCCTTTGGGTTGGAGGATTTAATGTTAACATTCCAAAGGGTAGTAAAATTTCAGGTATTGGATTTCTAATCGAGGGTCATACTGAAGGTGGATCAGTTGAGGCGAATTTAATCCAATTAACCAATGCCCAAGGTAGCCCTTTGGGGTCAAATAAAAACTATGTTAAACCGCCAAGTGCCTGGGCGTCTGGGACCATAGGGACTGATAATAAATGGCAATATGGGAGTAATGTTGATACTTGGAGTACCAGCTTGACTACAGATTTATTATCTGCTGCACAATTCGGATTGAATGTGAGATTGCGGAATAATTCAACTCTAAATACCATCATAAGAATAGATAGAATCCAATTGCAAGTCTATTATGAAGAGATCAGTCGAATGTGTATGAAAAACTGTGCAATTTTTTATGTTACCCCAAAGCCTGGAGCATTAGATTATAGGTGGACTTTTCCATCAGGAAGTGTTGTTATTTCACCAACTTCTACGGCGGCAGAAATCGCTTTGAATGTAGAAGGATTGTCAGATGGCGTACATCAACTTTGTGTTGAAACAAGAAGCGCTTTTGGATATTCAGATCAATGTTGCAAACTTTTCTTGATTGATGATTGCAGACCTTCTAAAGTGGGTAATAGAGTGTGGCGTGATGATAATGCCAATGGGCTTCAAGATCCTCAAGAGCCAGGACTAAAAGGCATAATTGTACATCTTATCGATGCATTGACAAGACAAGTTATCCAAACGAAACATACAGATGATCAAGGACGATATTTATTTGAAGAAGTAATATCAGGAAATTATTTTTTACAGTACGGATTTTCGACAGACTTGTTTATTAGTCCAGCACACCAAGGAAATAATAAATCATTGGATAGTGATTTAGATCATACAAATGGAAATTATACTACAGAGACATTTTATGTTGCTACAAATACAATAAAAGATGATATCGATATCGGATTATATCAGTATTCAAGTATAGGAGATTTTGTTTGGGAAGATAAAAATCTGAATGGTGTTCAAGATCTTTCAGAGCTAGGAGTAGAGCAAATCCAATTGCAACTTTTTGATTTTCAAGATCGATTAATCCAAACTACACAAACTGATTCAAAAGGAAAATATAAATTTTCAAATTTATTGCCAGGTAAATATTATATACAAGCACAAGCTAATACATATCTAATTACATCAGAAAATAAAGGTCGCGATACAAATAAAGATAGTGATTTTTATGCTGATGGTAAGACTGATTTATTTGATTTGCCATTCTTTACGACTCTAGAAGATGTTGACTTAGGACTCATCAAATCCGCAGCTGCTTGTGGGCAAGTTTGGTTTGATGCAAATCAAAATGGAAAGCAGGATTTGAATGAAAAATTTGTACCATCAAAAAAAATGTTATTATTCAATTCTATTGGGCAGATAATCGATTCCATAATAACAAATAATAATGGAGAATTTAATTTCTCAAGATTAAGACCAAATGAAAGTTACAGAATTGGAATTCAATTAATGAATGACGAAATCATAACTAGTAAAGATGCGCATGCTGATGATGTAGATAATGATTTTAATTTGAATGGTCTTTCTGATATTTTTACTGCGGATCAGAATTTGAAAAAAGATATTGATCTCGGTTTCTATATAAATTGTTCGATAAGTACCAATACACTTTGGCTTAGCCAATTGAGTGATGATTGTTACAAAAATCGAGAGATTAATGTAACATTCTCAAGCACAAGAACGAGCGCTGTGCCTGTTGATTACACTGAATATTATTTTTTAATTAATCCTTCTAATGGACTAATAATCGATTTTGGAACGAGCAAAAGATTTGATCAACTCACAGCAGGATCTTATCGAATAATATCTATGGTGTTGAATTCTAATCCAAATGGTTATTATTATTACAATGTGAATTCGATTATAAAAAATTCAACATTGTTTGAAACATTCGAAAATGAACTTCGAATACAAAATTATTGCTTTAAGAAAAGTGATAATTTTATAGATCTCAATATAGAAAATTGTAGTTCGATAAGTGGTACACTTTGGTATGATTACGGACAAGATGGAATCTGGGATACTTCTGACCGCAGCATTCCTTCCGCCAAAGTTTGTCTATTGGATCAAGGAGGAACTATTCTATCTGAAAAGAATGTGGATCAAAATGGAACATATTCATTTAACGAACTAAAACCATCTGTGACTTATAAAGTTAAATTTAAATACGAAGATCAACATACTTTTACGCTAAAAGATGCATCAGGTTTTGATCACAATGATTCTGATGTAAATAGCAACGGTGAGTCCGATCCATTCGTACTTGCTGCGGCGACTCCAAGTGTAATTGATGCAGGATTGTTTTATAATTGTCCAATCAATGTAGGACAAATATCCGCAATGCCCATTCAAGATTGTTTCTATGGACAGTCATTTCAATTGGTTGCAAAACTAGCTGGAGGTCAATTGATACCAAGTCACTACAAAATGACTTTTATATTAGTCAATCTACGCAATCAAATTATTGTAGCCACTAGTGACACTCCTGAGTTTCCAATTCAAGCGAAAGGAACTTATGCCATTTATGCAATGGTTCATGCAGCTAGTTCACAAGATTTAAATTTTATTGACTTAAGTGCAATTCAGAATGGTTCAACCAATTTTGTTCAATATACTTCAAGTCTTGTGCAAAGCAAGAGATGTTTTTCTATAAGCAATCGCCCTGCAACATTTATTGTGAATGAGTGTATTGCCATTGAAGGTGTGGCTTGGAAAGATGAAAATAAAAATGGCACTCAGGATGCAAATGAAAGCAGATATCCACTTATCAAAGTAGATTTATTGGATGAAAACAAAACTATCTTAGAGTCAAAATTGACCAACGATCAGGGAGAGTATAAATTTGAGCATTATGTCTCTCAGAAAAATTACTATATTCAATTTGCGCAGGTACCAATGTATTCATTTACTATAAAAGGGAGTGTAAGTAATCCTTTGGATTCAGATGTAGATCGTGATGGACTTTCAGATCTCATTAGTATTAGTAGTGGAACCACTAGTAGAATAGACGGAGGATATTATTTGAATTGTGTCATTCAAGCTGCGGATATGGTAGAGCAGGTAATACCTGTTAATTGTTTTAAAAATACACCAGTTCGATTGGAAGCAGTATCCAATGGAAGCCATACAGTTACCTCAGGATTTGCAGTAAAGTATTTGTTAATCAATGATCAGATTTCTTCAGTAGTTCAATTTTCAGACAATCCTTCTTTTGACATTAATGAAGCAGGTAGATATTCAATATTCGCATTGGTATATTACAATGTCCAGAATTCATTTGATTTTTTCGATATTAATAATTTAGGACTGCCGATGTTATTTTCCAATTTTAAATTTTTCCTGAAAGATAAATGCCACAGTTTGAGTAGTACACCAGCCATATTTGAATTATTCCAATGCAAAGGGATAGAAGGATATGTTTGGGAAGATTATAATAAAGATGGAATTCAGTCTCAGGATGAACGAGATTTAAAAGATATAACTGTCTATTTGATAGATGAACAAGGGAATTATCTAGATACAACGCTTACTAATAGTCAAGGAATTTATGCTTTTTCAGATTTACCTGTTGGTTCATATCGGGTGCGATCTATATTGAATTCTACTTTTAGCTATTCGCCAATGGATCGTGGAAATGATGATTTATTGGACAGTGATGCAGATCAGAATGGAGAAATAGCTGTTACTATATTTACGAATTCAACTGTAGAGAATGCTGATTTTGGAGGAATTCGAGATTATATGAAAATTGGCAATAGAGTATGGCACGATATCAATGGAGATGGAATTCAAGATTCAAATGAACCGGGATGGGGTGAGATCATTTTGAATTTGGTTGATGCAACCAATTCCGAAGTAATTTATACAGCGTTATCTTCTAATAATTCTCTAGATCTAGGGGCTTATGAGATTCCATATATTCCTGAGGGAAATCATTATATACAGTTTATTTTACCTGACAGTTTGTGTCTTACAAAGTTCCATACAGGCAGTGATAACACATTGGACAATGATTTTAAATTAATAAATTTCAGTTGGCGATCAGAAGAATTTACTTCCGTGCTGAATACTACAAATTCAGATTTGGATGCAGGAATTTTCTTTAAATCAACAATAGGTGACTATGTATGGCTTGATGAAAATCAAAATGGAATTCAAGATCCTACTGAGAATGGTATCAATGGTGTGACAGTGCAAGTGTTCAATCGGCAAGGTCGCCAGACAGGAGAAATTTTGACAAGATATAATCCTGATAATAATAAAGATGGATTTTATGAGTTTAATGATTTTGTTCCTGGTGATTATTATTTACGATTTATTTCTTCTGATTATAATGCATTTACAACAGCAAATCTCGGAATTGAGAGTGAAGATAATGATGTGACAAATTCTAATGGAAATGGGACTACAGATTTTTTCACAATTATTTCTCATAGTTACGATGTTCACTTTGATGCGGGGTATATTCCAAATGGGGTAGTTGGAAGTTTTATTTGGTTGGATCAAAATGCAGATGGAATTCAATCAGAACTTGAATATGGTCTAGCAAATACAAAAGTTTATCTTTATGGTGACGATATGAATGTGAAGGATTCGACATTTTCTGATGATGAGGGACAATATCAGTTTAATGCAGCACCAGGACATTATTTCCTAATGTTTGAAGCGCCAGAAGGATATAACTTTACCAAACACATAGATAACAATCAAGAAATCAATAGTGATATTACGGGATTTTATGGAGAAGGATCTACGAATATGTTAGAACTAAGATCAGGCGTTAGTACACTTAATATAGATGCTGGATTTATTGCAAATTCAGTATTGGCATCAGAACAAATTTTATGTAAAGGCAGACAAGTTGGAGAAAATATAATTCTAGATATTTACACCGTTGGCTTAACAGGAGAACTGCAGATTGAAAAAATGTTGAACGGTGTTTGGCAAAGGATGAATAATGAACTTGTGCAAGTGAGCTTGGGAAAGAATAATATTGAATTCATAGATGACAAACTAGGTAAACAAACTGATCATTATTATAGAGTCAAAGTGATTACAGAAGGTGGTGAGGTGATAGTTTCAGATGTAACACATGTAGAGATTCAACGTAATTCTGTCCTACATCTTTCACCAATGCCTTTTCATGAGTATTTGATGTTGAAATCAAGTGATGAAGATGCAATCTGGGTTATAGAGAATAGTTTAGGACAATTGGTTCAAAAGATTTTAACTCAACGTGGTGAGGCCAGAATAGATACGAATGAGTGGCCTGAGGGTATTTACAATATTTATTCCTTGACTAGTAAAAACGAAAGAAGAATTCTCATTAAGCAATAATTTAAATTTACATAAAATCAAAATAAACCAAATAAAAAAAGGCGATGTATGTTTCATCGCCTTTTTTATTTGCTTTGGGCAAATTTTTTTACTTAGAGTAAACTGAAAATTTATTAAATTTTTCAGCTAGTAAATAATAAACAAGAGCTCTATGTTTATTTCTGTTGGCAGTACCCATTGTTTTAATTGCCTCAGCAATTGCATCATCAAGTTCTTTGCCATCTTTAAGACCTAATTTCTTTATCAAGAAATTTTCTTTAATTCTGGTCAATTCAGCTTTGTCAGAACCAGCCACGGTAGAAGCATCTGCTTTGTAGATAGAAGGGCCTAAGCCTTTAGTAACCAAAGTTAACTTAGCTTCGTCTACCTTAATCCCAATTTTTTTTGCGTCTTCCATATAAAGCGCAACTTTTTCTAAAAATTTACTCATGTCAATTGAATTTTAAAAGGTATTAAATTTATAATTCAAAGATATGACGGAAAATTTTGTAAAAGTCATTTTTATAATGCTTTTTTGCATTGTTGTCATCGACGATGTTTATTGCTCATAATTTAATCTCATTTTTCAATTCCAGCTTTGTTTATAAAGAAGTTCAAAAGATGCAGAAAACAGCACTTTGAAGTTATTTTGCAACCTTTTATGTTATGAACAATCAGGTTCAGAGTTTCGGGTAGTGAATATCATTACTCATCAGCAGGATTCAATTCAAGTACTTTTTGCATTTTTTATTGAATATCTGGATAGTAAGGAAATTAATAATATGAATTTTACTAATTTTGAGCTCATTAAAGAATTAGATCTATGCGATTTTGTATATTTGGATATTTATTTTTTGCTGTAATGTTAACTACATCAGCTCAAAAAAGTTATTTTCAACAAGAGGTGTCAAATGTGATTTCAGTCTCATTGAACGATCAGGATCACAGTCTTCAAGGAACGATACAAGTCAAGTATAAGAATAACAGTCCAGATATATTGGACAAAATTGCATTCCATTTATGGCCTAATGCATATTCTTCACAAACCACAGCTTTTGCAAAGCAAAAACTCAATCATAGAAGCACAACATTTTATGATGGCAAAGTTTCAGATCTTGGAAGTATAAGTGGATTGAAATTTGTTGTAAACGGAATTAGAGCAAACGTTGAATCACATAAGACTCATTCTGATATTATTTGGGTAGTGTTGCCTTCACCTTTGAAACCCAATCAAACTATTGAAATCAGCACTCCTTTTCAAGTTCAGATTCCATATTCAGTAAGTCGACTTGGACATGTAGGTCAAACTTATCAAATCACGCAATGGTATCCGAAACCTGCTGTGTATGATCATAAAGGATGGCACGAAATGCCATACTTAGATCAAGGTGAGTTTTATTCTGAATTTGGGAGTTTTGATGTCAAGATTACTCTACCAAAAAATTATGTAGTGGGAGCAACTGGCAGTTTGCAGAATCCAGAGGAAATTTTATTTTTAGAACAGATGCATCAAAAAACTACAGATGCAATCCAAGTTGGCAAGCCTTTGCATGCAGAAACACCAGTCTCTGATAAGGAGACGAAAACACTTCATTATATTGCTGAGAATGTGCATGATTTTGCTTGGTTTGCAGATAAAAATTTTATGGTCCAAAAATCTCAAGCAACCCTAGCCTCTGGAAAGAAAGTAGAAACATATGCAATGTTTATTAAATTGGGATTGTGGAATGAAGCAGTCAAGTATGTGACAAGATCTATCGAATTTTATTCACAGAATGTAGGTGAATATCCTTGGCCACAAGCTACAGCAGTTCATAGTGCCTTAAGTGCTGGGGCAGGGATGGAGTATCCCATGATCACTGTGATAGGAGATGCTTCTAGTGCAAAGGATTTAGATGATGTCATTACTCATGAAGTTGGACACAATTGGTTTTATGGAATTTTAGCTTCTAATGAGCGCGAACATCCATACATGGATGAAGGTATTAATACATATTATGAAAATCGATATTTACAAAAATATTATAAGAGCGAAAATAGATTTATTCCCCAAAAAATTACAAAATTTTTAGGAAATAACTTTTCAGAAAAAGAAGCTACTTATTTACTCTTTGCAAGAAATTATTTAGATCAATACCCTAATCAAAGATCAGAGAATTTTACAATGTACAATTATGGTACGGATGTATACATGAAGACAGCACATTTGTTTGAATATGCAGAAAAATCTATTGGCACAGAGCGCTTTGATGATATTATGAAAACCTATTATAGTCGATGGAAATTTAAACATCCATATCCTGAAGATTTGGAGACGGTTTTTAAAGAAAAGATTGGGAACGAAGCGGATTGGTTGTTTTCACATTTTTTGTCTACAAATAAAAAATTGGATTATAAAATATGTAGACATCACAATCACAATCATGAGCAAGATGTTGTAATCAGCAATAAAGGCGGAGTTCCTGCACCTTTTACTGTATCTGGTATGAAAGGTGAGGAGGTTGTTTTCGAGAATTGGGAGAAAGGTTTTGAAGGAAGAAAAAAAATAAGTATTCCAAATGGTGATTATGACA
Source organism: Saprospiraceae bacterium (assembly GCA_016722295.1). Taxonomy (GTDB): domain Bacteria; phylum Bacteroidota; class Bacteroidia; order Chitinophagales; family Saprospiraceae; genus Vicinibacter. Next base: position 23,017 of record JADKGL010000018.1, on the reverse strand, counting down.
GAATCGTAATCGATCAGAAACAGCAATCGTATGAATTGTATAGAAGTAATAATGAAATCAGAACAAAAGGGATGTTTAAGAAAGTAGAACCTTTACAATTTTCAATGTTACCAATTTTTGATAATCCTAGAAAGACAGAGATAGGATTAGTACCAGTGGTCGGTTGGAATGCTTATAATAAAGCAATGCTTGGTTTACATATTTGCCAACCTATATTTCCTAATCGCAATTTTACAATGGAAGCGACTCCAATGTATTCTGTCGGGACGAAATCAATCGCTGGAATGGCGAAAACAAAATATACAAAGTATTTTACAAAAGGCTTCTTACATAATATTTCGTTTGGTTTGGCTGCAAAGAAATTTGGCTTTGAAGAATTGAAATTGGACGATAAAATATTTAGCTATATTCAGCTTACGCCATCTATCAAATTTGATCTTAGAGATGAACCAGCTAGCAACAAATCCTCAGATGTAGAGTATAAATTCCATTGGATACAAGATGAGTTTGCCAATTTTCAGGATTCTACATATTTTAAAGATAAAACTTCTAATCAAATCCATCAAATCTATTATACCTACAGCAATCCATTTATTCTTAATTCTACTCTTGTTAAGACGGGAATACAGTTTCAATCTTATAAAGATTATTCAAATGAAAATCAATTCTATATTCGTGCAGATTTGACCTATACAAAAAGATTCCGATTAAAGAAAAGTCGATTTTTTGAAGCTCGATTTTTTGGATCTATGTTCCCCTATAATTCTGAACGAGAATCAAAATCAATTTCTACTAGAAGAGATTATGTTTTTACACAGGGATCTATTGGTTTAGCTTATCAACCATATAGTGATCAAACGAATGAGCATTTATTTTTAGGAAGAACTAAAGAGTCGGGTTTATGGTCGCAGCAGATTGCAATACAAAATGGTGGATTTAAAATCGCCCCAGGAATTTCTCAAGCAAATAATTTGGGCAATACGAATATTTTATTAGCTGCTTTGAATTTGAGTACAGATCTACCATTTAAGTATATTGGTGGAATCATTAGACCATATTTCGATGTTGGATTTTATGAGCCCACAGACAAGGTAAGTTCGAAAGATAAAATTTTAATGAGTGGTGGAATTAACATAAAGTTGCCAGGTAATGTGTTAAATATTTATTTGCCAATTTATCATTCAGAGAATATAAAAAATCTATATAAGTCTATAGATAATTACAATTATTGGAAGGAAGTTACATTTAGTTTGAATTTAAAACTTCCAACGCTCAATACATTATTAAATTCTGTAAGTTTATAACCATGAATTCAAATACAATTAAAAATTCACTTGAGGATGGATTAGCCATTCTTACACTTCATAGACCTGAAGTCTTTCACAGTTTTAATCGGGAGATGTCTCATGCTTTACGACATCAATTGGAATCTGCTGCAGCAAATGATGAAGTGAGGGCGATCATGATTACAGGATCTGGCAAAGCATTTTCTGCGGGTCAAGATTTGTCTGAAGCAACAGATGTCGATGGTCCGACGATGGAGACGATTTTGAATGAACATTATAATCCATTAGTGAGAACCCTTCGAAGTATCGATAAGCCAGTTATAGCTGCGGTGAATGGTGTTGCCGCGGGTGCTGGAGCGAATCTAGCTATTTGTTGCGATATTATTCTTGCTTCGACTTCGGCTAGTTTTATACAGGCATTTTCTAAGATTGGATTGATTCCTGATTCTGGAGGGACTTTTTTTCTACCGCGAATGGTTGGATGGCATAGAGCTATGGCCTATATGATGACTGCAGAAAAGATGACAGCCCAAGAAGCAAAAGATTTTGGATTAGTATTTAAGCTTTTTGATGACGCAAGCTTTACTAGTGATAGCATTTCTTTTGGAAAAAACATTGCATCAATGCCAACCAGAGCATTAGTATTGACTAAGAAAGCGCTCAATGCGTCTAGCCAAAATAGTTTGGACGAACAATTAGCAGAAGAATTAAAGTTACAAATGGAAGCAGGTAAGACTTATGATTTTCGTGAAGGTGTAGCAGCCTTTTTGGAGAAAAGGAAACCAGCGTTTAAAGGAAAATAAAACATAGTTTCGCTAGGTAAATTTTAATGAACCTATCTAGGAGTTAAATGGGTATAATACATACTTAAGAACAACATGGAGAGTACTAATTCTTCTGGGGTTGATTGGTTTACTTCACAGATAAAATCAGTGAACTCCATAAAGAATTCATTATAAATTTCTGCGTATGTAGATTCTAAATCAGAGAGAGTATAGATTTTAAATCCGTTTTCTCTACTTAATTCAAGTGAATAGTTTTTATCTTTAAATTGTATCAACCAATCATCACTTGCATCCATTTGATTTGGCCATTTGGGACTGAGATAAAGATAACTTTCACCAAGGCGCATTTCCCATTCATTCGACTTATTATTCCAGCGTTGTCTTATGCTACCTGTTTTGTCTCCAAAACGAATCTGCCATTCTGAATAATTATCTTTTTCGAACGGCCATCTCACCTGAATAGTTCCTATTGCGGTAAGGTAGTCATCTTCGGGATTTTTTAAAGTATCAGGATATATTTCCCATTCAGAGATTGAGTTGTTATAGCTCTGAGACAAAAAGAACTTTTGTTGCCCATGAAGACATATTCCAATATGAAAGAAAATAAAAATGCAAACTTTAAATAAAGCGTTTTGCATTAGAATGGCAAATCATCAAAATTCTGCTCCTTTGCAAATGGATCTACTTCGGACGATGGAGCAACGATTTGTTCTCCTGCTTTTGGACTAGAATCTCCTGCTTTTTCTACTTTCCACGCTTGTAGATTTGTAAAGTATTTATCCTGCCATTCGCGACCTCTTAGATCAAAATGGACGGTCATTTTCTCTTGCACTTCATAAGAATCTATTGCACCACAACGATCCTGTACTAATTGAAATTTAATATATTGTGGGTATTGCTCTTCAGTTACGATTACAAATTCGCGGGTCAAAAATTTACCCGATTTGTTCTCTGCATCGTATTTCTTCACTAATTTACCAGATATTTGAAAGCTCATCTTTTCTTTTGATTTAGAATGCAAAAGTACGACATATTCAAGAATTCTTCATATTTGAATAAAAAAAACCCTCCCGTTCGAACAAGAGGGCACTGTAAATATAAAAAAAACCTTGAAGCCTAGGAAATAATTTAGGTATTTCCCTATCATTTCAGAATTATAATCGATGAATAAATTATCAAAAGAACCAATTAGCTACTAAGCCAATTATCATTTTAAAAACCAATGCAAATTAGCAAATTAACCAATTGAAAATCATTTGCACATTAAGCTAATTTGCAAATTTGCACATTAAACTATTTTGCACATTAAATTATCAAATTAACCAATTATCAAATTAACTAATTATCACATTAACTAATTATCACATTAACCAATTATCACATTAACTAATTATCAAATTAACTAATTAGCTAATTAATTAATCGCAATCAATTTGTACGTTTTGCTCAAGCCAGCTGCATCAACTTTTAAGGTAAATACACCAGAAGTTGGCAATTGTGATCGTTTGATCGTAATTGTGTTTTGTCCTTTATGACCATAAGCAGATTGGATATAGATTTCTCTACCTTCTAGATCGTGAATGCTATATACGATCTCACCATCTTCTAAGAGATTGACATTGAGATCTGTCTGTTGTACAAATGGATTTGGTATTAATGTTCCGAATACAATTTCTTGATTGGATACACTATTTGAATTCCAAGTTATTGGCAAAATTTCATTTTGAGGTGAATACATTTCAGCCTTTAAAATTGATGAATTAATATTCATTCTTTCTAGTTCAGATGTATTGTTTGCATTTGAAACTTCAATATAGAATAATGGCTCATCAGTAGTTAATGTCATAGGATTGTCATTCACCCATGAGAGAATTAATATACCTTGTCCTAGCCAAGACCAACCTATATTTTGTTCATTGATTGGTACAGAACCTGGTTTTATGCCAGACATTTTTACTTGATCTGAGTTCAATTGTAAAGTGAACTGCATACCTTGTATTTTTGCAATATTTTTACTGTAAATTGGAATTGTATTATTCACTGCATTGGCTGCATATAATCCAATTTGTTCATTTGATCGTATTTCAGCTTGGCTTGCTTTTATTTCACCCCAGATAGAATGACTAACATCACCAATTTTTATTCCTTTAAAGTCAAGATACATCATATTTCCTGGCAATGCTTGAATATTGTATAATTCTGGCAAAGGTTCTAACCAAGGATTTAACGGATCTGGAAAATTATAAATGGATTCTATAAATTTCCAAGATAGGTTAGATTTAAATTTATAATCTACTCCAAGGATAATCTTGCGCAATGCTGATATATCTGATGCAGTGATCGTCCTGTCTCCATTGACATCTGCTGCAATGAGTCTCCATGGCGATGTTAACTCTTGAGTACCGAGAATATGTTTTTGAATTTGAACGATATCTAATGTAGTGACACCATCGAGATAGTTATTGTCTTTGATTGCTTTAACCTTATAATCACGTCCTATGAATAAATTTTGGAAGGCGAATTTTCCTGTAACTTCAGATTCTAGAATATTGTTGCTTCCAGATTCTTCAACTGTTATTTTCACATTGCTAACTTCTTTATTATCTGGAGTGAGAAGTAATCCCGCAACCGTCCCTGTAAATGTGCCACCTCGCCCTTTGCAGACATTGTTATTGTCTTGGACGATTACTGAAGAGATGCAGCGGTCTTGAAGCCCTGTGTATTTGTCAGTAACCCATATCTCAACTCGACGCATTCCAAGGCTATCGCAATTGTATATGCGATATTTGTCACTAGAATCTCTTGAGAATGAAACAGTCACTGGGTTGCCACAGATTTGATAGCTGCCACGATCTAGATCAGAAGCCCAGATTTGTATCATTGCAGTGTCTATCGTACCATTTTGGTCAGTATCCATACCTTGTAAATTAACTGCTACGCCAGTCAAACAATAAGCTGTTGGTGCTTTACAATTCAATACTCTAACGATCTGTTGGCATACAGTTTCATTGCCACATTGGTCTTCAAAAATCCAAAAGAATTTATGTTCTCCAAGAGGTAGTTCTGCATCAAAAGAAATGCGATTGCCATTGACATGATATGCACTATCATACAATCCATTATTGTATAAATCTAATTTAAATCCAGACCGGAGTAGATCGTCAGGAGTACAATCATCAAATGCTTCATGAGATAAAGTAACGCGCTGTTTTATACAGTTTGTTCCAGTAAGACAGATCATGACAGTATCACAATCATCACCTATTTTTGGTGGATTTTTATTAATAATTTTAATAACTTGCTCATGTGTCCAATGTGGTATTACGATCTCTCCATTTGCATCAGTATACTGTTGACACCAATCGATGACTTTCCATTTTCTCAATACTTTTTGGCAGACATCAGAGCCTTGAATATATGAGAACGTATTATCTTCAAAAGAGATTCCAGGAAGAGCACATTTTCTATTTAGGATAATAGGATAGCCGAATGTATCGGGAAGATTTTTTGGATCGATATTCGCTCCGCAACCAGCAATGGTCGTATCATAAGGCCAAATAATATCTTCTTCATCAAACAAGTCTGGATTGCGCACCCAAATGTATTGTGTGCAAGTATCAGTTCGATTCATATTGTCAGTGACAATAAAATGTCGTGCATAATACCCTAAATTACATTGGTTGACATGAGGAATCACTGTATCGCGAATAGTAACGACACAATTATCATAATAAGATGCTGTTCCAAATCTTGAAAAATCAGTTGTATCAATATGTTTATTGCAATCTATAGTCACATCGTGAGGGCAATACACGATTGGAGGCGTTTTGTCCTGAACTTCTACCATTACCATACACTCATTTGTATTTCCTGCAACATCGACTACTCGGAAGACCACTTGGATTGTTTTTCCAACATCTTCGCAACAGAATCTCACATAAGGTTTGAAGGTATTGTCATTGTAGCCGCAAGGAGCGCCATTGTCCATTCTGCGAACAAGCATACTATCGAGATGACAACCATCATATGATCCATCATCGAGCACATCGGCATATACATGAATCTCATCATCTCTTGTTAAAGTGACTACAGTTTCTCTGTCACAAATGGCGATAGGTGGTGATTTGTCAACAACAGTAACGATCATTACACAAGTGTCTTGATTGTAACAAATATCTCTTGCTCTATATTCTATTTCGTGGACGCCGATAGGTAATTTTACATGACCTCCATTTGAATTCATTAATAAACCATTCTTATAAAAAATATCGACAATTACACTGTCTTGACAGTGGTCATCCACTATCGCAGGAGGCAGATTAAAGTTGGCATAACAATCATATCCAGATGATACACTTATAGTGATATCGTATGGACAATGCAAAGTAGGTGGTGTCATATCTGCGATCTCAATCGTCTGTGCATGACTCTTGATGACTGCAGTTCCGCACCACCATTCTACGACTCTCCACATGCGTAGAATTTTTGTTTTGCATTCATTTTTAACCAGAACTATATCTTCATAGGATGTACCTAAATTACAGTAAGCACTAAAGTCGGGCCATAAAGGATTCCCTTTGTAATATGGGACTCCTGTAGTATCAGGATGCGGATGGCCTTGAGCATCTTTTGGCCATGGACCCCAACATTCGAGATAGCAATCGTTTGCTTTTGTAAAATCCTTTGGAAATTTTACTGAATCAACTGGTATACGCTTTAGCCAGATTGTATCTATGCATAATAAAGATTGATTGCCCCAAGCATCTCTTGCTCTCCATTCTCGAACTAATTTCTTAATGAAGATTGGATCGCAATTCAATAATATTGCTTCATGATGAAGCATATCGATAGTTGCTGCAGTATCGCAATAATCATAGAATACGGGAGGGTCTAATTTTGTAGAGTCATTGCAATACAAAGTATCTTTTCTACATTCGATTACAGGTCCGAATTTGTCTTCTACCAGTAAAGTTGACCAACAAGAATTTTTGCTTGTTGAGTCATACACCATTACCTTAAATGTCTGTTTAATGTGCTGAAAATGCACATAAGGACTTGATGGAATTGGTTTGTTTGAATAATGATCTAAGACATCGACGCGGAAACGTGCACCGGGGCAATTGATGCCACTTGTCAATAATAGTAGCGGTGTGATTTCAGCTTCGCAGCCTACACCTACAGAAATATTCACCTTGCCGCGACAAGAAATCTGACACTGGGAATACAAATTATGTTGAAATACACTGCCTAGATAAAAGGCCAGTATCATAAGGTAGCCAAAGGGCCCCGAAGGGCATAGTTTTCTTACTCCGTTACCAAGAACAGTCTTCGGATTCATATTGCTTCAAGATTTAAAGTTAAAACTCAAGGAATGCCAAAGACGAATGCGTAGACATTTCTTGAATCTGAAAATACAATTTACAGTTTGGCATAATGCAATAGCAAAACACCTGTTTTTTTAAGTAAGGAAACTATATCATTTATGAAGATAACAACTGTGGTTAGCAGTTACTCAGGATGGTTGGTTGAAAAACATAGGTCATTTGAATTGACCAAAGGCTTTAATACATTTACAGGACAAATGTATGATGACATTTTATATTGTGCAAGATATACATCATTTATTTTTTAATATTTATTTTTAATATGTATAAAATATTGATATACAGCAGTTAATAAATATAATTTGTTTGTATTGAAATTATTTATATACTCTATTGAATAGAAAAATATCATGGGCAAAAGGAGCAGTCACCATTTCTAGTATGCATTTCATCATTTTTACCATAAGTAAATTGCAATCCTTCATTATATTTGGATGAATTTATGAATGTTAATAATGAATATTCAAATTACATATAAATTACTTTTGATTTCGGGTTCAATGCTTTTTGCATGTACAGGTAATATATAAGTATTCTAAGCAAGCATTACCTAATACTCCTGCCTCAGGAAATAGAGTTATGCCAATTAATGGTGAACCTGGAAAATGTTATGCTAAATGTTTAATGCCAAATACATATGAGCCAACATAGGAAATCTATATTTTATATACAGGAATTGACAAAGAAAATAATCCTTCAATAGAAAAAGATACACAGCAAAGTAAGGAATTTGTACTTCGAGCATTTACTGTAAATAAAATTGTAAAATTGGGTGGATATACTGAATGGCAAGAGATTTTATGTGGATCTAGAATTACAAAAATATTGGTTTTAAAAGTCCAAGATGTTTTGACTGCATTTGGTTATTTAAAAGTTCATAAAACCGGAATTTTAGAGAGAGAAGCAAAAGATGCTTTACTGAATTATCATAAAGTAAATACGTTGCCTGCTGGACATTTAGATAAATTGACATTAAAGAGTATGAATATTTAGTACATTAATTTGCGCAAAAAAGATTTTAGTGCAATTTATCGGAGTTGAATTTTTCCAAGCTATAGTTTAATCCTTAGTAAATGTGTATGGATATCTTCCTTTATATTTTTCATAAATACCTTCAAGAGTGATTTTTCCACTCGTCTCGTTAATAAGTTTGATCAATTGATCTACATTATTTACAGATTTTTTATTGATAGATGTTATGATGAAATTTGGCGCCATATTGGTTAGTGCAATTGTGCTGTTTTCATATATACTGATGACTCGAATACCGAAGGATCCAATCTGTGCTTTTTCTTGTTCTGTCAAATCTCTCAATTCAAATCCTAGGTCAGTTAAGATTTTATCTTTGCGCGTTGTAATTAATTCTGTAGTATTGACTTGATTTCGTAAAGTAACTTTAGTTTGATTTTTAGTTTTATTTCTCCAATAACTGATATTGATTGTATTTCCTGGTCTAAATCTACCTATAATTTCTTGAAGTTCCGGTACTGAATTAACCGTTCTTCCATTGACTTCAAGGATGACATCATCGACTTTGAGCCCTGCATCTGATGCTGCTCCTCCTTGATTGATAGCAGTCACATGAACACCTGAAATTTTTGATAGTCCCATTTCTTTTGCAGATTCATTGGTAAGATTCTCGATCACTACACCCAATAAACCTCTTTGCACAACTCCAAATTCTTTTAGATCCATCACCACTTTTCTCACCAAGTTGGATGGGATTGAAAAAGAATAACCTTCATAACGACCAGAGTAGGTCATGATCGCTGTATTAATACCGATCAATTCGCCAACTGTATTGACCAATGCGCCGCCACTATTTCCAGGATTTACAGCGGCATCAGTTTGAATAAAAGATTCGATGCTATAATTTTGGTTGTTTAGAATTTGTATGTTTCTTGCTTTTGCAGACACAATTCCTGCCGTGACTGTGGATTGCAATCTAAATGGATTTCCAACAGCTAGAACCCATTCGCCGATTTGTAATGAGTCCGAGTTTCCAAAAATTACAAAGGGTAGCCCTTGCTCTTCAATTTTAACTAATGCTAAGTCCGTCGTTGGATCAGTGCCAATCACTTTAGCGGAATATTCGCGATTGTCATTCAATAATACTTGCACAGTATTTGAATTTGCAATGACATGGTTATTCGTTACGATATAGCCATCTTCGGAGATGATAACACCAGAACCTGTCGAACTTGCTTTTTTGTTGGTCCAAAATTGATTCTCTTCTTGTGTAGCTGCCTCAATGTATACTACAGCAGGTGTACTCTGTTGTGATGCATAAATGAAGTCTGTAGGTGCTGAAGAGCGAAAGGACTTTTGAAGTCGATCAGACTGAAGTAACGAAGTTATTTTTTGATTGGAAACTTTTAATGCATAGTTTTCTATATCTTTTGGATTGTAATTTTTCGCAAAGAGATAGTGATAAACACCGATAGAACCTATAGAGAAACAAAGCGATAATGCGATCGCCAGTATGATTGTTTTTGAGTTTATGTTTTGAGACATATTAAATATTTTAATAATATGTATAATGAACAAATACTGTGCCTTTTTTATAAAATTTGTTTACTTTTGCTAAAATTCTTCAAATTTTGACTAAATTTATGTTAGAACGTTTAATTCCTTTCGAAAAATATGAAGGAGCAGGAAATGATTTCATTATTTTAGATTTTTTTGAAAAAGAGTGGGTTGATTTGAATGATTCAGTCAGAATAGCTCAATTGTGCCATCGAAATTTTGGCATTGGGGCTGATGGTTTGATAGCAGTATGCCCAGTAGAAGGATTTGATTTTGAGATGAAATATTTAAATTCTGATGGGCGATTTTCTACTTTTTGTGGAAATGGGAGTCGATGTGCTGCGGCATATTTCGCTTCGAGATCGGCTAAGCAACGATTTTTATTCAAAGCCGCTGATGGTCCACATGAAGCAGAGCTCATGGGTGCAGAACAGATTAAAGTAAAAATGAAGGATCTTGGAACTATAGAAACTACAAGTTGGGGGCAATTTGTCCATACGGGCTCACCTCATATCGTGTTGGAAGTAGATCAATTAAATAGTTTAAATGTTTTTGAAGAGGGTAGGAGAATTCGGAATGGATTTTCGCCAGAGGGCACTAATGTAAATTTTATTAGTCTTGGAGAAAATAGTTTGAAGATTCGAACCTACGAAAGAGGGGTAGAAAATGAAACCTTGGCATGTGGTACAGGCATAACAGCAGCAGCATTTTATCTCGCCTCAAAATTAAATAAAAATGGACACCATTCAATCCATGTTGAAGCTCAAGGAGGGACACTAGTGGTGGAATTAGATTATCAAGAAGGACAAGCTAAAAATGTATTTTTGATTGGCCCGGCAAAGAAAGTATTTATGGGGTTTTTGTAATGAAATAATTTGACCAATCCTGTTTCTGAAATTGGTAGTTTCTGATGTCCATCTATTTTATTATTATTATTTCTAAAGCAAATCAGAGCTTGTCTTTTGAATTTTGGATAGATACAAACTTAGACACTGATTTAAATAAAAAATGAGTACAGAAAAAAGCTTTCCATACTCATATGACAAATTAAGTAGTATTATTTTGCCCCGTCAATACGAGCTTTATCTATGCAATATTGTGCGACTTTTTTCCCTGTTTCAATTCCTACTTCACAATCTACTCTAAAATGAATACCGCCATAAATTCTGCTGTTGGAAGCATCTTCAACGTACTGATTTAATGGGACAGTTTCAGATGGGAAAATATATGATAATACAGTTGAGGCAGCAGAAGAAAAAGTCGAATGTCCTGAAATATATCCTGGGAAATTAGGTACTCCAATTAATGTTTTAAATCCTGGAATTGCATTGCTTGGACGCAATCCAAAATAAGTATATTTTGTATCCCAAGTGCTGATTCCAGCATCTTGAATTGCCATATTCATATAAGCCATCGTTCTTGCGCTGCGCAAAGGGCTCATTTTATATTTTATCATCAAGTCTGAAGCGATTTGATTCCAATGTCCAGGTGGAGTTGAAGTACTGGGACCGTCAGCCCAAAAATTTGCTATTTTCCTTTGTGCAGCAGTTGGATTGCTAGTGAATTTTTTGATCTCTTCAACATCCTTTTCATATTGTTCAGTACCAGGTGCTGGAGGAGGTCCAGGTCTTACTACAGTAATATCCGGAACACACCAAGGTTTTACTTCACCAAATTTTGGTAACATTCCAGGACGTACTGGGGTTTCAACACTTCTCCATCTCCAACCATATTTTGCTTCTGCTAATGCAGCCAGTGAATCTGTCACAGCAATAGAACTTATTGCTTTATTCATATTATCTTTTTTTGCTCTATCATTTATTATTTTGGCTACAACTTGCTTTGCTATTTGGCTTCCAGCATCGAGATCATCTTGAGTATTCATTCCAGCCCATAATCTTGAATTTTTATGTTCTGCTGCAAGATCTTTTAAATATGTAGTATCATTTGGAAACATTACTCGCAATATACCTAAAGACACTTCGGCAATTACAGCATCTTCAGATGGATAAGAAGGTAGAGATTGATCTGGTAATGCATTCTTAATGCTATTGTCAATTTTATATGGAGCGGCTCTATTATATTCATATTTATATTTCCATGCAAGTATTAATGCATCATATTGTGCAACTGCCAAATAAGCAAATGCTCTACTCGCATAAGGTGGATTTGCAAAAGGAAAATATGGATATTTCCCAGGTTCAGCAGAGTTTGGATTTGGATATGTACCATCAGCGTTTGCAGCTGGTGTAAGATTATATTTAGCTGCCAATTCTCGTGCAACATTATTCCAACTTGCTATAGCATTTGCCCCCCATCTATTAATAGCATCCTGTTGACTTTGAGATATTGAAATAGATTTGGATTTTAGATCTGTAAGTTGTGCAGAATACTCAGGACTGCTTGTTGCAACAGGGGCATTGCAAGATATGTCTGACTTATTGATAAATACAGTGATCCATGATCCTCCATCTGGATCTATTTTATCATAATTATATGTACTTACATTGGTGTTGAGATTGAGATCTTTATCACAAGCTATAAAAATAAAAGTAAATATCGAAAATGCAAGAATATATTTGTTCATGGTAATTTAATTTTAAGATTTAGTTTTAATTATTTATTGTCTTTGATTTAGATTTAATATTCCATTGGTATAAAATTCCTCCACCAAAACTTGTTGATTTGCCTACATTTATTCCAGAGATCGTTTGATTTCCAAATAATATAATTCCCAATGGTTCGTAAAAAGGCATTCTTTGCTGAATATAAAAACCAACTTGATCAGCATCCATATCACTTACTAAAAGTGGCATATCATTTCTTCTAATATCTACTCCACCTAAAGTATTCATCTTGTTATATTGCAATTCAACTCTAGTTAAATTTTTAAAATAACCAAGTGTAATTCCAGAAAATAAAGCATTTGGCATTTTGAGTTCATTGCTTTCAATATGTTCAGTTGTATAATAATTAGTTCTATCAATGTTGACATTTGATCTTAAATCGTAACCAATAGTTGCACTTGCAAATAATCCATTATTCATGAAATAATTTATCATTGCTCTTGAGCCAAATGATTTACATCCCAAGCCCAAAGACAATGGCATATAATCTGCATAATATCCACCAACTGGTAACGATGCTCCCAAACTTAACACAGCTTCCAAACGATTTAATTCGCTCCACTTTTTTTCATATAATTTCGCTTTAATCCAAAGTGAAAAATCCTGAAAACCAGATTCACCTCGCAGTGGAGAATTGCTCGTATTAGTTTTGATCCAAGGGCAAGATACGATGATATTTATTCTATCATGTATCCCAGCAGCGATCATGGGGCCTATCATTCCTGTTGAAACTGTACCAAGATTAGGATTATCTCTATATAAGCTTCCTTCCCAATAGTGATCCCATGAGGAATATTGATAAGGTACTGCAAAACAAATTTCCTTTTTCTTCATCATGAAAGCATCACTAGGTGTCTGTGCAGAGATACTGCTTACTAGTAAATTACAGAATATAATAAAGCTGAGTAATAATCGATTCATATACTATTTTTTATGATTTTAAATTTTATTTATTCTTTAATTTTTTAAAATAAAGTTTTAAATACTCCTTACCCATCACAACAATTCACATCGTTTGATAAATTTCAAGTACTTAATAAAGCCCTTTACTTACAATCTATTTTTTTCTATTATTGCTATTTATATTCCCAATGATGGTATTTATAAAAAACAAATTCGTAGCTTTTAATTATCAAATATTCTATTCTTTGAAGGTCCGAAAATAGATGACTGATAATTACAAATGGCAAAAATTACATGAACCCACCTTTACTAATGGTAAACTGCCATAAAATACTGATGAAATGGTGTTTGGAAGTTAGTAGTTAGTAGTTAGTAATTAGTGGTTAGTTGGTAGTAGTTTGAAATAATTAGTAAGAAAATATCCTGCATGACTGTGAATGAGAGATCACAATACAATCTTTTGCATATAATGAGTACGTTTATCCTTGCCAGACTCAAATTAAAGTACGGTCCATGCAGCGAAAAGAAGCATTACTGCTAAGTAATATATATATAAGCATTCTTAGGATATAAGGCTAGAATCAAAAATCTAGTGTTACGACATATTGACAAGTAATTATATTGGTTAATTTTACTTAATTTGAGTTGTTTATGAAATATTTGATTGTATATATAATTTTGTGTTTAAGCCTAGCTGCATGCCGAAGAGATGAGGATAATTCGACAGTCATTATAAATAAGGATCCATCAGAGAAAAAACTACAAGGAACTATTATAGGCCAAGTCTTTGATGAATACTCAAATCCGATTCCCGATGCTAAAGTATATCTTGATGGGACTATAAGTCAAACTAATATTCATGGATACTTTCAGTTCAAGGAAATTGTAAGTTTTCAAGATCATGGTATAATTTCTATAGATAAAGAAGGCTATTTTCTTCAAATAATTCAGGCTCCAATATATAAAGATGATATCAGTTATATATCCACTATAATGAGAAGGAAACCAAATGTTCTGAAATTTTCTGCAAAAACTGATTTCCAATATAATTTTTGGCCAAATGAAGATTGCTATTAAGGCAAATTCATTTAACAGTCATTTACAACAACCTTACTTATCAGAAGTAGATTTTTCTGCAACAATGTATCGGGCAAAGCTTAATGATAAACATTTAAGTTCACTACCAAATCTAGCTAAACAAAAAAATGGAGCCCTGCAATTGATTGAATTCCTTGCTGTCGTGCAAGTCGAGGCAAAGGACGAAAATATGCAAATAGTAAAACTAAATAAGCCTGTTGAATTTGAACTTGCAATGTCGAGACTAGATTTGAAAAGTGAATTTATGAGAATTTATTTTTTTGATGAAAATAAATCACTTTGGCTGGAAGACACTACTGTGATTGTTGAAAATGGACTGTACAAAGCTAACATAAGGAATTGGGAAAGATTTGCAATTGCTATCCCTCATGACTATAAAGCAGTAGAAGGCACAGTTAGTTGGAATCAAAATATTGCAGGTTGGATAAATCTTCAATTGGAATCGCAAATGGTGCTGAAGAAAGAATTAAAGACTTCTCAAAAAGGACATTTCAGAATATTGGTGCCAAAGAAAAATGAAAGTAAACTATTTGTCTTAGATGCATGTAATGCACAAAGAGAATATATCAGTATTAATCAAAATGATGATAGAATTGATCTTAAACTTAGTAATGTTAACTATTTTACAAAGATCGAAGGAACAGTAATGAATTGTAGTGGTATGGAATTAGAAAATGGATATATATTGGTAAATTTTCTACAAGAGAATCCAAGTCTTATCCCTATATTCAAAAACTTAAATTTTTCTAGTTCCATTTTTCCATGTGATGAAAAGGAAATACAAATTATAGCTTATGATGCACTCAGCTCAGAATTCAGTGTTCCTATACTTATTGATCCAAAAAATAGCAGCCCTCAAATCTTGCAAACATGCAAAACCCAAATATCTACATTAGCTAAAATAAAGTTAGACGAACAAATTCAAAAAAATATATCGGCAATGTCAAGTTAGGCAAAATGTTACTGGAGGCAATCTCTTACAATCTTATCAATTGGAATGGGAATCAAGCCTTGGTAGAGAAAGCTATGTCCTAACAGAAAAAGTGAATTCAACTTTTGGAAAATATTGGTTAATTAGTTCTGTACAGAATAATGTTAATCGATATGAATTTCCAGATATCATATCTGCACCTGAAATATTTGAATTCGAAGAAAATGGAGTAAAGATGATAGAGATTTTATGTCGTAATATTCGAATAAAAGATTTAACAACTCAATTAATTTATCAGCATGGAGATATTTTTCTAAAGGCTCAAAAAATTTGAATACGTGGTTGAGCACAATAAAGATATTCTAGATTTAATCCACCAATGCTTGGTTCATAATGAATCTGCTCAAAGAAGGCTATTTGAAATACTGGCTCCTAAGATAAAAAAAATATGCATGAGGTATGCAGGTAATGAAGAAGACGCTAAAGATGATTTCCAAGAATGTATCATTCAAGTGTTTTCTAACTTGACTAATTATAGTAAAGTACGTGGTGAATTTTTTGCCTGGTCCTATAAAATTTCAAGAAATACTATTTGTGCTAGATTGAGAAAGCAAAAAGTAAAATGGGATGAATTAAGAAATGAAGATCAATCTGGAATGTATGATTTACCCAATGTTGAAAATCATCTGCATGTAGAACAAATTTTGAGCTATATCCAACAAATGCCGATTGGTTATAGAACAGTGTTCAATCTATCAGTATTTGAACAATGCAACCATAAAAAAATTTCGGAACTTTTAGGAATTACAGAGTCAAGCTCTAGATCTCAGCTTAGTAGAGCTAAAGTTTGGCTGAAAGAAAAAATTGAAGAATCTAAACAAATTGCTTATGAAAAAGCCATCATTTGAAGATCGATTAAGAGAACGTTTTGAGGAGTATCAAGTTCCTATTCATATAGAGGAAGAATGGAACTCAGTCAAAGGACATCTTCCAAAAAAAGAAAGAAAAATCGAGTAACGATATTATGGTTTTTAATTCCTGTTTTGTTTTGCATAGGAGTGAATTTCCTTTATTGGAATTTTTTGGTCTCAAACGATCTTGCACATAACCAAGTAATAAAAACTCATCATATAGAGGTTCTGAGCAGATCTCAACCAAAGACCAATATCGAAGATAACTATTCAAAGAATTTAATTGATGGGACTCTAACTGAAATGCATGAAATAAAGCAAATTAATTCAGCTAAGCCTGCTAATCTAGTGAGTCAGATCCAAGATAATACTAGCAATCAAAATAATAGTACAGACTCTAATTACAGAAAATATGGAGTTGCAATGAATAATAGTCTCTATTCAGATAACTACTCTAAGCTTAGTATAAACAAAAAATCAGAGGCAGATGAACAAAAGAATAATTCAAATGGTGCATCGAATTTGCCTACTGAAGCAAAGTATAATATAAATAATGTAAATATGAATGGTGAACTGGAAAAATGGCGATTATTCTTAGTAATAAGCTACCAATTTATAGTCAACTAAACCAGGTTTCCATTGCATCAAAATTGAATTATAATATTAAACCGCGATTTGAAAGGAAGAAAAGATATCTATCTTCTATCCGATCGGAAATATCTTATGGTTTGTTTAAGGTAAATAGATCAGATGTTATCTCGGAAAAGGAACAAATTTTCATAGCCTACCAGAATTCTGTAAAACCATTGGACAAATTATCTTATGCAATTATTTTAGACCAGAAGAATCATGGGCGAAACAATATTTATTTTGGTCTTCAGTATTCAGTATCTAGTTACAAATTGGTTCAAAAATTTTCTGACACTGCCAGAATAACAATAAAAGATACAATATCAATTGTAGAATATATTGGTGGCCGAAATGAATATGAAATTGGAGAGAAGAAGGCAACCAAAATAAACCATATTAATAGAACTAATTATATTTTAAGAAAAAGGCTTTCAATTCCATTTGGTATTAAAAGTCAAATTTTGATTCATTCTAAATGGGATTTATCTGGACGTGCTGGACTATTGGTTAATGTAATTGATCAATATCATGGATCAACATTCTATAGTAAAAATACAGATGTAGAATTAAAAAGTGCTAATAAATTTTTTCAATACTCAGCATTATCTTTATCATACGACATAGGTTTATCTATAACTTATCAATGGACGGACAGAAATAAAATAGGTTTAGGATTTTTGTACCAAGGAGATCTTACATCTAGACTTAATAAATCTCTTTATTGGAAAGAAAAAGAATATAGCGCTTTTACCCAAATATTTTATCAAACTCGGTTTTAAAATTTAACAAATTAATTAAAATACTCTTAAATGAAAACAATTACATATTTTAAGAAAATTTTTCAAAATATCATCCTAAGTTTTTTATTGATACATCCGATTGAAACTATTTTGGGACAATGTGCTGATCTTAATCCACCATTGTTAATTTTAAAAGAATTAGATATTTCTATTAGAGGAAATAAATATACTTTAAATGCAACAGATTTTGTATTTAAAGCAACTGATGATTGTTCCCATTTCAATGATCTAAAATTCAGTTTTGCAATAGATACAAATACCAAAATAAAAACTTTTACGATGGGGCTCAACCCAACTGCATTTGGAGTTTCTATTTTTGCAACAGATCAAAGTGGAAAGTTTACTGAACAAAGGATCAAATTGTTCCTTCGACAATGTCCAATTGACTTGATTTGTAAAACTGAAGTAAACATTGGTTTATTGAGAGGGTCAGAACTCACTCTCCATCAAGATTTATTTTTATTAGAAGAGTATTGTCATGATGCGCAATTTGAATATTATTACTATTCTACAAATAATAATCAATATGTCAAATTCACAAAAATAGATGATTCTTTTCCGTCAAATTTTCCATACAAAATAGTTGATCTAGAATCTGGCAGTTCCTGTATTGGAATGGTTAATTTAACTTTGTTGGATTGTTCACTTATCGCTGATTTATTTGTAAAGCCTACAAAAAATAAAACAACTAGCTGTTTTGAAGATGTTTCGCCAGAGAAATTGGGATTCCCTGTTTCATATCCTATCATTGCCAATGGAATAAATAAGTATCTTGTCATTGTAGGAAATATCAAATATAATCTATCTTATTCTGACAATTATATTGTGAAAAATTGTCAAAATCCAAATCAAGGAGCACAAATAGAAAGAACTTGGAAAATGGCAGAGAATGCATGTAATAATGCACTTATCGAGTATATTGACCTTGACCAATTAGTAAATTTGAATAATTTTAAAACTAATTTATTCAAAGATCAAAACATATACCTTAATAAACAATTTAGTGAAATTAATGATGATGATATTAAATCTACATCTAAAGAAGTCATCGATAATCTTTCATTCCAATGTAACAAATTCTATTTTTCCTATCGAGATATAAGTTTTAAATTCGAGGATTTATGTGAGGGAAGTTATTATAAAGTACTTAGAAATTGGGAAATCCTTGATTGGTGCACTGGAAATGTATATAATTACATTCAAGTAATTTTAATATGGGGTTCTAATAGAGATAGCATACCTCCAGTCCTAATTTGTAAGAATTTTATTCATGTTTACATGCCTGATAATGCTCTCACTCTTGAATTATGGGCTAGGGATTTTACTATTCAAGCTTATGATAGTTGCGGAATTGTCAGTTATTCTTTTGATAAACAGGGAAAACAGGTATCAAGAGTCTTTAATAGGCAAGATATTAGTAAAACATTCGCTCTAGATATTTATGTAATTGATCGCGCTGGAAGTCAAAGTCATTGTGAGACTTCAGTTACAATTGTTGGCAAAGTTGAGACTTCTTCTAAAACTATAGTTAATGGAAAAATCTTTAACTATTTGCTACAACCCATAAAGAACACTTTAATCAACCTAATTTTACAGTAATAGATGAAAGGCAAATGTCCATTCAATCCACTATTTGTGATAATATTGCTCCAAATTATAAAGTTTGTATAGATTCAAATCTAGTGCTAAATAAATTTTATCTGGAGCCAAATTTGAATAAATCAACTGTTGGGACAATTACATTTAAAGATATACTTTTAATATATGAATTACTTTTGGCACAAGTTCGCTTAACGCCATTCAAAAGATTGCCGCAGATGTCAATTGTGATAAAGAAATTAATATTTATGATGCATTTAATATTCGTCAACACATCCTTGGTCAAACTAATCTAATTTGTGATGATGTACTATTCTTTACTGCGGACACAATTAGTCCTAAAGAAATTAAAACTTTAGAATTGATGCCTGTAGCCAACCTTGATTTTGTTCCCATAAAAAAAGGAGATGTCAATGGTTCTGGTATCAATTTTAAAGCAAATGAAGAAAATTATTCTCGATCTGAGCCGATAGAAATAATCTGTGAGGACAGAATAGTGAAAAATGGAGAGATTGTAGATCTATGGTTTGCAATGAAAAAACCGACAGATGTCTATGGTATACAATTTTCTGCATTGACACCATCTGCGAATTACTCTGTGATTAATGCAAGTTCTCCAATGATAAACTTGACTTTAACGAATGATTATGTTATCAATAAAGATGATTGGCGAGTGCTCATGTTGAAACCAGATGCTCAATTATTCAATATTGTAAATAGGTTTTTTAAACTGCGAATACAGGTAAACCGTGACGGAATGTTGAGTGAAATAATTAACTTCACTAATGGTCCTTTAGAAGCTTTATTTATTACAGAAGATTTCAAATTGGTTGCTGGAAAATTTTTATTTCAGGTTTCTACCAATACTGATAAATTTAACGGTGATGATGAGACAGCTTCTATTTATCCCAATCCATTCCTTTCTGAATGTGTCGTTACAATTCCAAAAAATATGGAATCCAAATGTACCATCAGTATAGCAGATCTTACAGGGGAAATATTCATGTCCAGAATTTACTATAATCAATCCAAAATAATTATTTCCGACAAAGACTTACCAAAAACTGGAGTCTATCTCATAAAAATTTTCAATCAAAATGCGGAGAAAACTTTCAAATTAATTAAAATATAGAGAAAAAAATTAAAATGGAAAATGGTTATTTGAGGAGCTTGTATGAAATGCTTCTTGATATTACAAGTATGATTTTATACTCTTATCTAAAACTAAGGAACTAGAATTTAATTTTATTAGTTCTGACTGAATTTCAAGATCATCATGCAATTAATTAAAAGTAGGATCCGTTAGTTTGGTATGAAAAAAATAGCTATATTAATTTTGGTTTATAATATTACCAATGCGCAGGAAGTGGCTATAGAAATGTCAAAAATGAATATCGCTTATGCTGGCTTGGGTAATCCTATAGTTGTTATGGTTGAAAGTTTTGGATGTGACGAATTTATTGTTTGTACAGATAATGGAAAATTACACCAAGAAAAAAACTGCAATTATACCTATAGCCCAGAAAAAGTAGGAATAGCAAATATCTATTTTAAGCGAAGTATTACGGCAGTGGATACAATTGCTTGTAGAAAAATTAGAGTCAAACCATTACCTACACCAAGTGCAAGATTTGCAAACAAATCTGGAGGAAATATCGGTATTGCTGAATTCAAAGCTCAATATGGTTTAATCGCTCTATTAGAAGGATTTGAAATTGATGCAAGATTTAATTTTGAGTCCTATAAAATCAACGTTATTCGAGGAAATAATGTTTTGCATTCGGTATTAAATCATGGCAGTCGCATAGAAATATCTAATCAATACATTATAGATCAAGTTAAGATTGGAGACAAAATAATATTTGAGAGTATTTTTGGAAAAATGCCCGGCTTAGAAAAGAGCCAAAAATTAAATTCTCTTATTTTTGATATCGAATAGATGGCCAATTTAAAGAATTTATGAATCAAAAAAGCAAACTGAATTGATTTTGGCAAGAGACTTTAGAGCTTTATAAGATTACTTGAATTTATTAAATCAATAGTAAATTTGCCTTATTTACTAAGCATTTATTTTACTAAAGCGCATAAAAATATTTTGTATATCAACAGGTACAGGCATCCTTTCAGCAATATTTCTTGACTTGTCCCACCCCAATTTATTGCGGCCATGACACATTGACAATCAATAAAAAAAAATTAAATTTTCATCAAAAATTCAGCACTAAAGTATAAATTTACCTGATGAAAGTGAGAGTAGTATCTACAGGATCAAAAGCCAAGGCTGTTCAAGTAGTCAATTACTTTAAATATAAAGCTATCTTGCTTAAACATATTGGATCAGAACATGATAGCAAAGAGCTTGATGAATTAAAACTATTGGCGTACGAGTGGAATAAAAACTATGTAGGAAATTATCTTAATTTCCAAATGATAACCCCAACAATTTGCTTTAATCAATCATAGCAGTTTTCTTGGAATATAGTATAGTATCGTATAATCTACGACACTAAATACAGATTAATAGACATTCTAGGTCTAGTAGAACTACCTAGCTTACTTAGGGCTTGCTCTATATGAAAGATTTTTTAATTGAATTAAAGATAAGTCAAAACAAAACCCAGTCATTTTTGAATAATGATAGTCTAAGGAGTAAAATTTTTAAATCAAATTACTTTTCTGGTTACTATAAAATAAAAATCAAAATCAAGTTATCAAAATATTACTTAACAATATATTATATGAAAAAATAATAGGAAGTATGCTACTTCTTAGCGGCAGTGTATTGTTTATAATAAACATAAAAATCAAATCAATAGATGCATAATAAATTCATACTACTATGACAAAACTATTAAACTTTGAAGTAAAAAATGGCATAGCTAAGAATCTTCATCCCACTGGCTGCTACGAAAGAGATTCACTATATTTTGTAATTACTGATGAAATGTCCAGATATTACAATAATTCGTCTCACAGTGAAAAATATAGTAATTCTATTTCCAAATATTGCAGATCAGTATCTTAGAATATTGACTCAACATATGCTTATTGCCAATTAGATTCTATCCAATTCGAATGGCCATTCTTTCCAACTCATTTGCAAAATAATAAAGCAAAAATATTCCAAAAGATATTTCAATTATATAATGCTATGAAATCTTCGTATGAATATGAGTCATTAAAGAATTCATCAATAAATAGACTTAATCAGCTTAAATTGAATCCTTTACTTCTTTGCGACACGTCAAAATCAAAAAAGACTGCAAACTTAGTTCTCCAATATCCAATTTCTTCAAATAGCATGATATCACACTGTAATAAACTTGAACATCAAATACAATTTAAATATAAAAATCAAACTATAGAAATAGAAAATAACAAACTACAGCTTCCTTTTAAAATTTCAAAAAAACAAAATGCAAAATTAGAGATATCATATTCTTATAATTAAACTTAAGTTCAATGAAAGTTCAAGCATAGCATTAACAACAATATTCAGTATTCTAGCTTTACTAAGCAGCTCATTTAGCATAATCA
>JADKGL010000017.1 GCA_016722295.1 Saprospiraceae bacterium | reverse complement strand
GTCCCTCCGGTGAGCCTGCATGAAATAGTTTAAGGATTTCGCTACTGTCAGGAGCATGTTCAACGAAATGGAGTGCAACTGATGAGAGTGACGGAAATGGCTGGTATTGGCGAAGGAGGCGCGGTGTGTCTGAAGGATGTAGTCAGGCACTTCAAGGATTGGCGCGAATCACGTGTACGTGGTAAGCGCATCCCTGGGGAACTGTGGGACCAGGCGGTTCGGATGTGCCAGGAACATCCCCCTGAGCGGGTAGCAGGTGTGCTGGGAGTTGCGCTGGCAGGTTTGAAGCGACGTTTGGAGCACGGTAGTGATGGTGGTGCAGCCAGGCTTGGACACGACACTGAGTTCTTGGAGATCATCATGTCCACACCGGTGGCATCAATACCTGATCGTGCTGCGTCAAGGCGGGAGCTGGCACCCGCAGCAACGCACGAATGCGTGCTCGAACTTGAGAACGCGCGCGGCGCGAAGATGCGCGTGCAGCTCAATGGCCAAGGGCTTGCCAGCCTGGGTCTGGTGTGCAATTCGTTCTGGAGTGGCGCATGATTGCGATCACTCCCCACATGCGCATCCTGGTGGCCACCCAGCCGATTGACTTTCGCTCTGGCATAGACGCGCTCGCAGGTGCCTGCAAATACCGCCTGCACGACGATCCTTTCAATGGCACATTATTCGTCTTTGGCAACCGTGCGCGCACGGCCATCAAGATACTGGTCTACGATGGACAAGGGTTCTGGTTATGCCAAAAGCGGCTATCAAGCGGATGCTTCTCCTTTTGGCCAGACGCTTGCCTGCCCACCTTCACTCTGGACACCTGTGGATTGCAGGCGCTGCTTATGGGGGGCGACCCGACGCGCACCAACGCAGCGCCGCTTTGGCGTGCCTTGGGCAGTACCAAGTCAGCGGCAATCGTGTCGCAGCCGGGCTTGTCCAACTGATCATGGAAATTCCAGGGCAGCCACAGCGCGGCGCGCGCCATCACATCTTTGGCGTGAACCTGCAAAGCCTGCAAATACAAAAACGGGTTAACGTGGCACAGTTCACAGGTGTGGATCAGGCTCATGTAGACATCACCTGCCTGAGCACCATTAAGCGTTTTGTAGAACATCGAATTTTTGCGGTGAAGAATCGCTCGTTTGAGGGCGCGTTCACAAATGTTGTTGTCCAGGGGCGCGCCTGCCTTGCGCAAGAACAACGTCAACGCATTCCAATGCACGATCATGTAGCGCAGCGCCTGGCCCATGGCGCTATTGGGTTCGATCTGTTTTTGCCCGATTTGATCCTTCATCCACTGTAGCAGGGCTTGCATGGGCGGGCCGCTGTGGGTCTGGTGGTACAGCAGGCGCTGCTCAGCGGTCATGGACTGATCACGGGCCTGCTTATCATGGACGTACACCTGCGCCAAAACCTCAATCACATAGCGGCATTCCTGGGGGAAGTGCTCAATGATGCTGACAAACATGCGTCTGCCATGGGTCAGGCAATTGGCCACGATTCTGGCAAATTCGTCTGAACCCATAAAGTTCGAGCTCAGCGCATCGCTCATCTGAATGGGTGGCTCCAACTCCCGGGCACGCTGGGCTAAGACAGCGTTGAGATTGTCGCCTGCATGATTGTGACCACTCAAGAACAGCGCCACTTTGTGCCCAGCCAAAACAGCGATGATGCCGGTGGTATTGATGGCCTTGTTTGCCGGTGTCTGGCCGATGGCCTCAAGCAGTTTGCGCTGTGCCATGAGAGAGAGAATCTTGGTCGGGGTATCGTCAGTATGCAGCAGCGGGGCCTGGGCAGCTTGGTTGATCAATTCAGTGAAAACTGCCTTGGGTGCAGTCAGCGCTTGAGAGACGATATCCCATTGGGTGGAATCGGGTAGCGGTACATTCAGACTGGCCTGCAAACCTTCGATCCGATAAAACGGCATGCCCGCACCGTAACGCAGCAGGGCCAGCATGGCCGCACAACTGTGGTCATACTTGGGCGTGGTGCTTTGACCCGCTGGCATGGGGGCGGTAAAGACGGCATCGCACAAACGGCAGCGCAATCGTTCGAGTTGGAAGATGGTCGCCCCCAATGGGCTTTGTCCCACTACCTTGACGATGACTTTGGGGGGAGAGTCATAAACTTTGCCGACGGTGCATTCGGGACAAGGATCGCCTGACTTCAAATTTGGGACATCGACTTCAATGACGGGTGAGTTGACATAGGCTTTGGCAGCGTTACGCCCATGACCTCGACGCGGCACTGACGCACCCCCGGCAGCAGGCGTGTTCGCTAGCGGCTCAATCTTGCCATCTTCGGTGCCCGCACCAGCGCGGGCATCTCCTGCGGCCGAGGCATCGGTTTTGCCCAGCACCTTATCTTTGCTCTCGGTCTTGGCACCAAAGAGCATTTGGCGAAAGCGCTTGAGTGATGTTTTGGCGTTTTGCAGGGCGCACATCACATAGGCAAAGGTGTCAAACACATCTTGGAGCAACTTGTATTGCTCTGGCGGGAATGTTGGCATCGCCAACGCCAAAAGTGCGTCAAGTTCACCGCGAGTGGTGTTGACCAGAATAGGCTGTTTCGTCAAACCAGTAGCGATAGGCGTTGGCGAAAGTCTTTGGCTAGCGCAAACCCAAACACTTGCTTGATTGAGCGGTTGGCCTGGTGCGTCATGTCGGCTTTGCCCCGACCTGTGGTCACCCCCATGAGGGTCCAGTTGGCTGCCTTGTAGCAGGTGCCACGAAAGCGTTCGGGCTCGATGAAGGTTTCCAGGAAATAGATCGGGTGTGCGTATAAGGCGCACCAATCGGCACTAAGCGTGCGCGCCATGCGACCCAGGATGTGCGAGGCAAGATGGGGTATCTTGACCCAGGGCAGTATTAGAAAACGGGTGTTGTAGGCAATGTGCTTGATGTTTTGCAGGCGCGCCGCAACACTCCACCCAATATAGCGGTCGCGGCTGCCCAGATGGCGCACGGCAGATGACCAGGCAATACAGGCCAGTGGCCGACCTTGGGCATACACCAGGTATTTGAGGTGTTCGCCTACCGGGTGTGAGTAGCCCAGATAGTGGTGCTGCTGTAGCAAGCTGTTGAACAGTGCCTCATCAGCACCACGGCGCACTTGGGTCAATTGCAGGACTCCGAGCTCAGCCAGACTAGTCTGAAGCAAAGTCTCATCGACCTCAATCAAGGCGGGGGGCTTGCGATCAACCATGGGGTTGTGCATGATCTTGCGCACCTCGGGCAGCACAATGTGGCCTTCGCGGTGGAGCATGAGCATCAGGCCGCGCGCTACCATGTCACGCAGGGCACCATTGGTTTGAACCCAGTTCCAGGATTGACAGAGTTTTTTGGATAGGCTCCAGCGGCTGAACTCGGGATTCGCGGCGATGAGGTTGCGGATGAAGTCGATGTCTTCGGGGGTGATTGAGCGGTGGCGGTAGCTCAGGGTTGTGGTCGTCGTGGGCATTGGCCCGAGCGTAACGGGTATCGGCGCCGAACGCAAGCGGAAAATGCAAACAGCTAGTTTCGGCTACGCCTTCTATGCGAAATTAGCCATCAAGTCATGCAGCCTTGCCGGAGGGACACCCGATAACTGGTTGTGTATGCTATGGTTTACCAGTTGATGGGATGCGAAAGATGTGCCTGGGAAATTTTGAAGTGATGCGCCAAATTGAAATAATTGCGCAAACCATGTCAAAGGTCAAACAATGTCACCTCTTCGCTGTGGTCAGGCTTTGACAACCCTACGAGCCCATGCGTATAGTGGCTACAAGGCACACTCAAGCATGGTTTGACAGAGGGTTAAGTCGAAAAAAGCACCCAGTTCACCGCCTTGTTTGAAGACAAATTGACATTTATTTGAAATTTTGATTTCAAAGGAGATTGATGATGGGTTTTATGGATGCATCGAGCGTCTCGCGCCAACTTATGCAGGGTGCCAATACATTTAATCGAAGATCTGGAGAACAAGTCTCCATATCTACCGGGCAACGCATAGCCGATGGTTTCGTTGCTGAAACTAAAGCAATTGAAAAGTCGGCCAATTTTGAAAAGTCACAAGGCGGAGTAGACGCTTTGCAGGCACTAATGAATACGATGTCTACGGTGAGAAAATTTCAGAGTCAAACCGTGCAAAATAAATCTGAAACCACTGCTGTGACTAAAACGACTGAAGACACAAACAATGCAAATCAAGTTGGCTCCGTGCAATCTCTGACAACTGCTACTGCGAATTCGCAAAGCCGGGGTGCAATGAATGTCTCCAACGAATTGGCAGATATCATCAGCCGAGTTGAGGAGAGTTTGAAACGTGCGAAAGAGGGGGTTGATGCTGCCGGAAGAAAGGAAAGCAGCGCTAGAGTGACATTGAGCGTTGACATGGGCTCCACCGCGACAGGTGGCGCAGATTTGGCGGGGGTTGGCACAACCAGTGCAAATCAAGCTGACTCCGTGCAATTGCAGACTACTGCGAACACGCAAAACCAGGGTGTAACGACCGACCGCGCCACATCCCAGCGTAACCAGGCATTAAAGTCCTTCCAGGCAAACCTGAATCGACTAGGCTCCCAAACCAAGACTGCACAAGAAGCTGAAGTCAATTCAAATAGTGTTAAGTTTGCCGAGAACTTCGCCAATACCCTGGCCAACGGTACGTCGAACGTGTCCGACACCAAGGTGAAAGAAGAAGCGGATAAGTTTTATCAGCAGACCATGGCCTACACCCAGTTGCAGCAAGTGGGCGTTGCAAAGATTGGCACGGCGAATCAGGCGACGCCCCAAGTCCTCTCGCTGTTTGGTTAAGAACCGGTTGATCGGGCCTCTGGCCTGAGTCGCCACCGCTACCATGGTTGCCATTTCGTCCACATTGAGCGCGGTACGCTATAGCTTCCAGAAGGGGACTGTGCCGCAAGTCAAGCGCGCTGCCGAGCAGGCGCAGCAGGCGGCAGACGCACTGCAGGCGCAGGCGCGCGACGCATGGAAACAGGTGGACAGCGCCGAGGCCGATGCCCGCACGATTGATGCCCGGGCAAATCAGGCGATTTCAACCGCCGCCCAGGCAAAGCAAAACCTGGTGTCATTTGGCGCTGGAATTCAGGCTACCGGACCAGCAACCAAAGATGAAATTTCAAGTACGAGTCAAAATGCAAAGGCAGCGACGGTAGCCTCAACATCGTCAATGCGCACTGCGCAACCTGCTCCTGCAGTGATCAATACACAAGGTCAGCGCATCGGCACCTTGATCAATATTACTGCCTGACCTCTGAAAGGACACGGTTCGTTTACGTGGCGCAGGAAAGGTCTCGTTGATAGATCGTCAACAAAATGTCGGCTTATTTGTCAGCGCTAAACGGAGTCGTCTCAGGAAGCAGAAAAGGTCGTAGCGTCCTGTGACTGATGCGGAAGTTCGGTGTTGTAGAGCACAAAATACTTGCGCAACCCAACCATCAATTCGCCCCTCGTGGCATAGCCGTTGAGGTAGACATCCTCGTACTTGACGTTGCGCCAGAGACCTTCTACAAAAATGTTGTCAAAGGTTCGAGCCCGACCGTAGGCTGTCGAAATTTGCTAGCTATCTTGGTTTTTAACTTCCTGTTTTTGGAATGAACATTCCCGCCCCAAAAGGCGGAGTATCCTTGGATAGCCAATATCCAAAATTCCAAACATCCTCTGATGCTTAGGCATCAGAATATCGCCCCAAAGGACGAGGAATTAACCCATAGGGATTTAAGCAGACAAAAAGATGTTTAAATATTGGGGTTGATCATCCAGACATACTACCTAGAGGAAGACCATGCCCCAACGCTCAAAGCTAACGCGAAGTCGTGATGAGTGGAGAAATAAAGCAGTTCTCAGGGCGACTGAAAATCGAGAGTACAGGAAGGCCTACAAGCGCAATAAGGAGCAGTTGATTGCTCTTAAGAAACAAAACGAAGAGCTGCGGCTAATTGTCGATGATTTAAAAAAAACATCTGACTACAGCACCATCGTCTGTTATTGAGATAAGAGAAGCACGGGAAGTACGGGCATTATGTATTTTGCTGGTGATCAAGGCCGTTGTGTCGTATCGCAGCATCCCCCGTATTCTTGATTTATTTCGGACCAATAGGGCACTTGGACATGGATGGGTGCCGCACTTCACCTCTGTCATAAACTGGACCCTACGCTTAGGACTGGGTTTGCTTAACCAAGTCAAACCCATCAGAAGCATGGATGGCGATCATTGATCATTCCATTGACATTGGAACCAAAAAGGCGTTGGTCGTGTTGAGGGTATGTGTGGATGCACTCGCCACTAGAGGCAGCGCGATTCAACTGCAAGACTGTGAATGTATTGGCTTGAAAGTGTGTGAACAAGTCAATGGCGAAGGTATTGCATTGGACTTAGATGCGATCTTTACCCAAGCAGGCAAGCCGTCAGCGATCATCAGTGATGGGGACTACACGCTGCAAAAGGCGTGCGTTTATATTCGAAAAAACAAGCGGTTATCATTCCTGCAATTGAAGACATTGGCCATGTAATGGCCAATGCGCTTAAAAGCCAGTTTGAGAAGACCGCCCCGTATAAGCGTTTCACCGCTGTAGTCGCGCAAGGCGCGAATTGCTTCGGCAAACCGATATGGCGTTTTTAATACCGCCCAAATTGCGAAACAAGGGACGCTTCAAAGTATCAGCACACTAGGCAAATGGGGCAGCAAGATGCTTGACGTGTTCGCCATTAAGGGCCGAGCCAAGCAGGGCAGTCTATTAGCCAAACTACGCACCGCGCTGCCGGGCTTCCACCAGCTAAAGCCCTTTATCCAACGTTTCGCAAAAACGACCAAAGTGATCTCTGAAGTCTTGGAAGTTCTCAAAAATCGAGGACTCAATCAAACCAGTTACGAACAGTGCAATCAGTTGGCAAAAGAACTTCCTCGGAATTCCAAAGTAACAATGCGCCTGCAATCGTGGTTGCAAAAGCACCTCGAATTCCAGAAGAAATTGCTCGGACCCGAGCTACCTTTATTGGTCAGCAGTGACATCATCGAATCGCTATTCGGAAATTTTAAGTACATCATTGAACGTAGCCCACAGGCTGACATGAATCGCACAACATTGCTGATTCCGGCCCTGTGCGGACATCTCAATCAAATCATCATCACACAAGCGCTAAACAATGCTCGCCACAATGATCTATCCGACTGGGAGAAAGAAAACATTCCCTATACGGTGAGAAAAAAACGTCAGGCTTTCTTTGGGAAAAATTGAAGCCAAAACCCGGAATATCTAACTCCAAATAAAGAGCCAATTTCGACAGCCTAGCCGACCGTCCAACCTGATTTTCATCTCCTCGCGTTGGAATCCCCTTTGAAGTTGGCACTGGTCAACACCTCTTATATTGAGTTGAATCGACTTAATTTTGCTTGATTTTTCGCAGGCGCATATATGCCAAAGTTACGTCCCTGTGCTTCACAATAGCGCTTGAGCTTCTGAGCCAGACGGTGATGGCTATCTCCGCCATCTTTCCATCGCCAGCTTCACCCGCCAACAGATAGACCCGACCGGACTGTGTTGTTGCTTGCATGCGCGTCATCTCGCAATTGACGAGTTCAGTCGTTACTCGACCGTTTGTTTTTGGCGTGCTGCCCGTCAAATGCAGGGTTCGTTTGCCGCTTGCATTGAGGTTCCAAACCTGCATGATTCGCCAGTTTGATAAAACTGTTGCGGGTTCGCTTTTTACGTCTGGTGTATTGCTGACATACACAAACGCCATTACATCTGAATCTTTCTCGTTCTTATTCATTGATCATTTATCCGATTTGAAATTCCCTCATCCGAAAACCTCTCTAAGCTGGTTTGCTTTGCTGCCAAGAACTGTGGTGCAGAGTTCCCCTGATGTTCGGGGAGCAAATCGTGCGATCTGATGGAAGTAAGGCAACCGTCAAGCCTTCGCCCAAACAGACCATTGATCGTGCGGCGGTGAGCACAGTTCGATGGAGGCTTGCTCATGCTGTTTTTGCCAACTGAGCAATCGATTCATAAATCGCATACCTGGCAAGTAATCGAAAAACACCAGTTCACCGGCTCCCTTGGGTGCCTTTTGCGAAGTCCACATGATCAGACCTCCACCATGAAGGCTGGATTGAACTGTGGGTTCTCAAACCCTCCGTTCTTGTGCATGTATCCTCGCGGATTGGCCACAATGCGAGTTCCGTTGACGTTGTAATCAACACTGTGATGCATATGCCCGTGAATCCACAGACCGGCTTTGCCCATCAGGGATGTCAGGTCGCTGGCATAAGCAGCCGAAAGAAGATCTTTCGAAAAATGTGCTGGTACCGAATTGGGATGCGGTGCATGGTGGGTCACAACGACGGTTTTCTTTGGGTCATCGCCTTTTTCTAGTTTGCTTGCGAGCCATTGAACACTTCCCTGAAATCGGCGCTCCACCAATGCCGGAATCAGATGTTTGGACTTGACCCAATAGAACTCCGCGTACCGGGAAATCTTGATGTACTGGAAATCATTCATGCCGGCCTTGGCCGCACGCATTGCGTCGGTCTTTCTATGCTCGCCAAACAAGGCAAAATCAGTCCACAGGCTGCAACCCAGAAACCGCACACCGGCCAGATCGATGCCATCAGTTTCCAAAAACTCGATGTCATGCTTGTTGGCTGATTCACGCATATCGTCAACGTGCCTGGTCCAGTTTTTCCCGTAAAACTCATGGTTGCCGGCCACAATCACGATGGGTTTATCCGGAAAAGCCTCACGTGCCCAACGAAAGCCACCGAGTCCGTCATCAATATCGCCTGCCAAAACGAC
This sequence comes from Saprospiraceae bacterium, assembly GCA_016722295.1. Taxonomy (GTDB): domain Bacteria; phylum Bacteroidota; class Bacteroidia; order Chitinophagales; family Saprospiraceae; genus Vicinibacter. The sequence continues at coordinate 13,635 of JADKGL010000017.1, read as the reverse complement.
AACATCGGCATGCGCATCAATGCGTTGACCATCAATTACGACTTGAAACGCACAATGCGACAGGTGAAGATCGCTGAGGACCAGGATCTTCATCCGATTTCCACCAGCAAATTGCGATCAAACGCCTTGTTTTCGAACTCATAGTCATCGCCCGCTCTCATGTAATTGCGATTGAGGACATAGCCAGCCGGATTGGCGACCACCCGGCAGCGGCCCACCTGGTAGTCAAAGCTGTCATGAACATGGCCATGCAGCCACAAATCAACGCCTGGCATCAGATCGCTCAGGTCACTGACAAAGGCAGCGTTGAGGTCGTTGCTGATGTAACGAGGGTGAACTGACAGCGGATGCGGTGCATGATGGGACACCACCACGGTTTTGCCGTCAAACGGCTTTGCCAACTCAGCCTCAAGCCATGCCCGGGCAATTTCATGGCGCGCCAGTGCATCATGCGGGGTGAAATCATGCCTGCCGGTGCGAATTCGAAAATGGTCATTGAGACGTGTGCCACAGTACTCCATGAGTTGGCTCTGGGTGCGATTGAGGCCGCTGAGCCTGTAATCGGTCCATAAAGTTGTGCCAAGAAAGCGCACGCCATCGATCACGACAGCGTCATTTTCCAAAAAATGGATATTGTTGAGCGCCGCACCCTCACGCAACTTGTCGTATATCGGATCGATGGGATGCCCATAGAACTCATGATTGCCGGCAATCAAAATGATCGGCACACGCTTTTCTGTCGGCCAGTCAGCAAACAGCGTGCAGGCATAAGCACCGTCTGCGATGTCGCCAGCCAGAACCAGTACATCAGCACCCGGCACCGGCCCAATGATGCGTTTGGGCAGCATGTCCCTACTGGAGGACGCAGTAAAGGCGGTTCCTGGTGGGTGGCTCAGAAACTCAAGATGCAGGTCGCTGGCGAGCTGGATTTTCATGACATGCGAATCCAAAGTTCATGTTGTGCCATGTGTGCCCAGGTGGTGTCCTTTTTTGCGAACAGCGCTCATGAGCTGATCCGCTTTAAAGTCGGATATTGCTTTCATTGCGTCTCCTTACAGGCAAAGCAGACCATGACTCACGTCCCAACCGGCGTTGAAGTACTTGATCTGGTCATTGGATTCCATGTTCTTTTCGTGCAGGTGGCCGTGGTAATTCATGACCCGCTCGCCCTTGAAGTCGCTTGGTATGAAAGCTGGGTAATGGGATACAAAGACCAATCGCCCCATCGGCCCCATCCAATGCAAGAATGGGACGATGGCCTCAAAGAGACCTCTTTCGCGGTCATACCGGCAACGCCCATCCCTGGTCATGTCGTGATTGCCAACAATCAGCAGCTTTCGCGCGCGGATGGTTTTGATGAGGTCAACACCGTCCTGATAGTTGCCCAGGGCCATGTCGCCGACAAAGATCAGCAGCTCATTGGCTGGCACTTTTTGCAGCAAACGCAGGTGCGCACCCGTCATGTCGCTGACGTTGTAGAACGGGCGACGGCTGTAATTGATGATGTTGGCATGCAGAAAATGCAGGTCCGAGGTCATCCAGACACGCTCGCCTGCGGCAATGGCATTGCTCACCATTTGGCTGGTGGCCTCAATGAAATCCTTGTCGATCAGACCCAGTAGGCCCAGATTGATGGCTGTGCTGATTCTGGTTTCGCAGTCCAGCGTGTGCTCGAAGATACGCCTGGCGAGCTCAAAAGTCATGACTTTGCGCCCAGTTCTCATCGGGCAATTGCGACACCAGATACCCAGAGTCAAATTGGTAGTTTTCCGGGTCATGCGCCCAATTGTCGTAACCCCGTGGATTGGAAATCACGCTGGTGTACTGCTTGTCATCACCAATGCGGTAGTCCACAGAATTATGGACATGGCCATGAATCCAGAGCCCGGCCTGCTGCACCAGTTCATCTGGAATGTGCGAGCCAAAAACCACGTTCATTTCATCGCCATTGAATTTCGGAGAGGTCGATTTCTTGTTGGGATAGTGATGGGTGACCATCACCGTTTTGCAGCGATCCCCAAGGAGCAGTTGCTCCTGGAGCCAGCAGCGACTTTGCCAATGCCGTTTGATGGTCAACGCCGGTTGAAGTCTTCCGGTGATACTGCTTCTGGACTGAATTCGGCCCAGGTAGTCAGGCCAGCGGACTTCGGCGCGCTCCATCAGGTACTCTTTTTTGTCGAGCCCATAGAACTCAAAATCCGTCCATAGCGTGCAGCCCAGAAAGCGAATGCCCTTGATGGTGACCGAATCGTTTTCCAGAAAGTGAACATCGCACGCTTTGGCGGTTTCGCGCATCAATACCAGTGCCGCCTCAAACTCGCAATCAAAGTATTCATGGTTGCCAGCGACATAGACAATTGGTTTGTCATCAAAAATCTGACGCGCCCAGAATATTCCATCTGGTGCGCCATGGATATCACCGGCCAGCACAATCACATCGGCGCTCCGGATGGCATCGTGCTCGATATCGAAGGGCGAATTGTTTTCCAGGTGCAGATCAGACAGGACAAGCAGTTTCATCACCGTGCCTTTCGCCAAATCATCCAGTGATCACTCTGCGTGGCAAAGGTCACATGAACCGCATCGAGCTGGTCTGACAGACCTTTGAGCGCTGTCCAGCAGTTGCCATCGGCCACATACTCAAAGAACTTGTCGTCCCCGGTGCATCCATCGGCACCTTCACCCTCAAAAATCAGCAGTTGTCCCGGCTGCATGGCTTTTGCGATGTCAAACGCAAAAGGTTGCTCGTATGGAGGCCAGATCAAAAGCACGGCTGCAAATTGGCTTGAAACATGATCAACTGCGTCACCCAAGGCATCGCGCTGGTACACCGCAATGATCGGGTAACCAAATTCACGCGCCCTGTTCTCATAGTCGCACCGATCAACAGCGAACGCGTCAATCCCGCGGCGACACAGCTCATTTGAGATGAAGCCTGAGCCAGAACCAGCATCAAGCACTCGGCCATCAGCACCAATTTCCTGGCGCAAGATACCGGCAAGTCGATCCATCAATTCACGCGAAGGCAGTAAAAAGCCGAAATCATGTTTGAATATCTGGAACAGACCGTAATGGATAGCCCAGGTCTCACTGGAATACTCTGGTTCGGGCCAATAGGCGTAGGGCTGAAAGTCAAAAATCTCAAAGTAGTGCGCCAGCGGCATGAAAGGCTTGAGCTCAAGACGAGCCGCCGCATGGTCGCCAAAGCCTTGGCGAATTCGGGTGGCGTAGGATTCAATGCTCATATGTTGTTGCCGATTTGCAGGGGTGGGGCAGCGTCTGCTTCATCATCCTGGCGCGCAATCGCAGCAGCGCCCTGGTTCAATCGGGTGCAGGCACTCAAAGGACATCTCAAAGCCAATTCCACCGGCACTGCTCATGGGGAATCGCTCCCAAGGACTTCTTGCAGGGTCAGTTGTGGCTCAGACCAGCCCCAGTTGTTTTCCGAACCTTTGTAGATGATTTCCCCCAGACCGTTCTTGATCCCGCAGTAATCCACAGCCCGTGCATCGAACCCCAATTGATCACGCAGCAGTGCATACGCCTGGCTGCGGTCGTCATGCTGGTGACCATGAAAACTGCGAACCACCTGCATGGCTCGGGCAAGCTGATCAAGTGCCTCAAAACCATAGGGATGGCACGATGGCGCTTCGTGCGTCACCAAGATATCGGCACGCAGCTTCGAGAGGCGATCTATGTCGCTGGGATAAATCGCCGCGTGCAGTGATGGATTGGGCCGTTGCCCATCGCGCCACTGGTACGGGCCACGGTTCATGGCCTTGTCTTTGCTTTGAAAGGTGGCTTGCGCAGGCGGGCTCCAGATCCGGCCCATGAAGTTGCCACCCAATCCGGCCACTTTGACACCATCAAGGTCCACCACCTGCCCGTGCAAGGCGACTGCATCACCACAATCATGGAGCATCTGCCAGTGCTCATAAGTGTCAGCATCATGGTTGCCGTGGATGAAGGCCACTTTTGTGTGCGCGAAATTGCGACGCAGCGGCTCCAGAATCTCGCCAAACGGCTTGTGGTCGATGTCAATATCGCCAAGAAAGACGATCCAGCGAGGCTTTTGCGGTGCGTCCAGCAATGCCCGCGCGAGATGCCTGAATTCGCCATGCACATCCCCGAGGAACCATATCTGGCGCAGCGCCTGGGCGTGTTCTGCATCAAAGGCCAGCATGTCGCGGCTCATGGCAGCCTCGCTTTGATCATGCCGCAAAGGGTGTTTGCTTGAAAGCATGGCTGAGGATGCACCACACCGTCGAGGAACAAATACAGGTTCATTCGTCTTCATCCGGTGGCCAAATGCCAAGATCGCCGCCGCCCAGTCGCTGCTTGGCGTGCAGGTCGCAAAGCACCAGCACGTATCCGTCCTTCTGATCAATTTTTCCAGGCGCGCCGCACACGATGCAGTGCTTATTTGTATGCGCCTCGGCGGCACCAACCACTTTTGAGATCCGCTCGAAAAGCGCTTGCTGTTGATTGGCAGAGACCGGTTGTCTCACTTCCATTGAAACAACTTCTGATGGTGCGATCAAATCGAAACGAAGCGAATCTTTTTTGCCCTTGGTTGACCAATAATATCTTGCGCTGCCGAATTTCTCCTTGAGTTGCACCCAGTGAAATCCTCGCTTATTGTCACCAAGGAGTTCATCAATAGTTTTGCACAACTCTGCAAATTCAGGCAACCAGCCTCTGGCAATGCTTAGTCCGATATTCTTGCCCTCAAATTGGTACGGATAAAGCTGCTTGATTGATTTCAGTGTTTTCATCATTATTTTGTTTTAATGGTAAAGTTTTTCAGAACAGATTGCCTCATTTTCAGTATCTTCCTCAAATATTTCTTTAGGGAAATCATGCAAGGCAATGCAAGCTCGTTTGTCATCAAATGCACTGGCAAAGGCACGCTTGAGGAACTGCATTTGCTCGCGCGCTGTCAGGTGCGCAAGCAGCTTGGTGATGCCTGGTGGAACCCGTTCGATGTCGGGCAGCTTCAGATCCAGAAAGACACTTTCAGCGATATTGCTGGCGACTTCAAGGGCTTGTTGCCCCAAGGGCGGCAGAATAAGAAACTCAATGAATCTTGAACGCAACGAGGCAGGAATACGACTTGGATCATTTCCAGCGGCCACCCAGGTCACACAACTCGCATCAAAGCTCAGTCCAACGCTCAAATCGGTGGCGTGGGAGGCCGACACCGGCTCCAGCAATGTGTGCAGCGGCGCTGCCGGATGGCGGTGCGGGTAATCACTGGCTTTGTCAAGTTCGTCCAACAAGACTACCGGGTTGATGATGTCCTGCAGGCAAAGGAGTTCAAACATCAGGCCGTAGCTGGTATTGCCCCAGTGTTTATCGCTGCCCGTGATAGCCGATCCGGTGGTTGAGCTGTCGAACCCGTGACGGCGCATCGGTGTCTGAAGCGCAGCGGCGAGGTGCTGCGTGAAGTGCGTCTTGCCAACACCTGGCTCGCCCAACAGCAAGATCGGCGGCAAATGCAGTGGTTTGCCTTGGGCAAATGCCAAACGCAAGTGTTGTCGCACCAAGTCAATGACGGCGCAAAAATGTGGCTGTCTGTCGCGCAGAATCATCAACGCATCGAACACGCGGTCGCTTTCTGGTCGGGCAATGCGGCGCATGTGCCCAAGCTCCTTGAGCTTCTTGAAGATTTCCCGATTCCTGGACAACACGTCCTCACAAGGGGTCCGTTTGTTTTCAAGGAGCAACAGCGGGGCATCCCATTCATATACCTGGCGATGGGTCTCGCAAAGGCTGATTTCGTCTTCCTGCGCTCGCGTGTACAACTCCTCACGCTCTGAAGCGGGATCGAATTCTTCAAAGTTGTTTGAAGCCCTTTTCTTTTCACCTGGGGAGACCATTGACACCTCGTCAGACTTCGCAGCTTCGATTTGCCGAGTCAACTGCGCTTGGACTGCCTGGTCTTTCATCTCCCTGACCATCGTCTTTGTCGTGGTCGTTGCGGGCAAGAACAGTTCAAGTTCAGCCAGGCGCTGCTCACGGCAGACAACCACATCCATCAACTCATAGCCGGGAGGATTTGGTTTGGCACGATCTCTGTAAATGGCCATTTTGAACTCCATTTTTGGAGTCCGGAGTTACTTGCCCGGACTTCCTGTTTGCATTACGCTTGATTTGGCGATGGCCAGATACATAATTGTCTCTATCCGTCAAACGAATATGCCATTCAAAGCTTTCGACTCCTCATCTATTTTGCATGCCTTGCTGCCAGAATTTGCTTGCTTTTTAAACCTTGCCCGCCTCCATATCTTTTTTCAGATACTCCAATACCGACACCAGGAAATACATTGCTTTCTGCCAACCATACTATTGAAACTGGCTCGACTGACCAATCCCATGATTCATCAATAAGAGGTAAAGAAATATGCATTGAGGCAATCCGCATTTTTCTTGCCCCTACGTTGCCTTTTTGCTTCTGTCAAAAGCGCTACAGAAGTTGCGAATGAACGCCGCTTTGAACCAATCAACCTTCTCTGCTCTGCCCTGCCCTGCCCTCAATTGCGCGTGCCCGATGGCCAGCATCACCACCTGTTTTGATTTACCATCCCAACACGGTCCCCAGGGTGCGCATTTGCGTCGCCCCAGAGCTTGTCCGAAGGTGACCTGGATGCGGTGCGTGTCAGGAACATGGTGATGTGCCTTAAAATGAATCCTATAGACTATAGCACTAAAGGGCTCTATCTGAGCTAATCGAGACATGCATCAAGACACCACACCCCAAAACAATTTTCCAGTCGCACTCAAACTTGCCAGAACGGCATGCAACGTCAGCCAGGAGGCTTTTGGCAGGGTTTCAAGCCGGACCTATGTGAGCTCACTTGAAAGGGGACTTAAGCATCCCACGCTCAACAAGATAGACGAGCTCGCCAGTGTCCTGGGAATCCACCCGCTGACCTTGGTGGCACTTTGCTATTTGAATGCTGAAGACCCCAAATCGAAGGAAGCATTGATGGCCAAGTTTTCCGATGAATTGACCCGGGTTCTTGGTCATTGAGTCGCCTTCGAACGCAAACACAGCGTCAGTTTCACAGCACCCGGCACCTGGGTTGAGCAGGTGATCGGACCTTTCGTGCGCAGATGTGTCGCGCACTTGTTTTAGTTGTCTTTTGGCCAACCACAGTGCGATTCGCCGGGCAATGAGTTCTGCCCTGTCACGCTGACCGCGCAGCAGCAGATGCCTCAGTCGCTTGAGCCTCCATCGCTTTGTGACCACACATTTCGAAAAAACGCAGGTCGCCACCCAAAACCGCTGCGATAATCCGTCCATCCCCGATCTGCGGGGCTGGTGCTCAAAACACCGTTAGTGGACAAGAGGTTTATACCGCCACCGTAAGCGCGGTTTCTTTACGCCCGAAATTCAGTTTTGGACGTGAAGGTGTTGCCTATCTGTAAGGACGGCAGCATGGCTTGTCCCATGTTTTCGGCTCCTTCACGTCCATTCCGTGCGTCCCGAAAAGTGCATTGAGTGGTTTTTAGCCTCGACAAGGAGCACAACCCATGACCAACGTCACCCCCTGGCCAGCCCGCGTGCTGGTTTTCAGGTGCAGCCGTCTGCACCCTCCCCCGCAACCCCGTCCCAAGCCTTGGAAGCCATCAGGTCTGGACAGCAAAGTCCACAAGGCAATCAGTACAACCCCACCGGCGGCATTTCCGTTGCGGGCTTTACCGATTGGATCGGCAGGACCTTTTCAAGCAAGTGCAAACCTCCACGCAGGCTGAGCCATGACTGACAAATCTTCTGAATTCCTTCGTCTGGATGCCCGTCAAAGCGAAAACTGGACAGGAAGCGGGACCCCCGTGGCCATTCTCAACACTGAATCAACCTTGCATGACCGCATCGCGTATTGCTCGGGCTTGGCAAATCAACTGCACACTTTGTCAGACTTTTTGGCCCAGCACGAAAACCCTGATATGCGACAGGTTGCGGATCTGCTTGATAGTCTACTGCAGCCACTGCAAGCGATGCTTCACAAGTTGTGCACTGACACACAACACCGCGGTCAATTCATTGAATTGGACGGGGAGATTGAAAGCCGGTGAAAAACACTTCCTCAATTGCACAGTCAAGAATGACCCGCAAAGTCGCGCAGCCAAGAAAGTGCGCGCCAATCATCACGGTTAAGCAAATGGAGAGAACAACCATGCAAACAGCAACTGACAACATAACGTACTCGGATCGTATCAACGCGCTCACCCACAAAACCATCGGCGCAATCCGTGGCCGATTTTTTGTGCCCGATTATCAACGCGGATATCGGTGGGACAAAAATGATGTGACGCGCATGCTAGACGACATTTGGGGCAGCAAGGGCCAGGATTACAGCCTGCAGCCGATTGTCGTCAAGCTCCACCAGATGGGCAAAAGCGAAGCCGAACATGAGTGGGAGTTGATTGACGGCCAGCAACGACTCACCACGCTGTATTTGATATTGCACTATATGCAGCAGCAGGGGTGGAAGAAAATGGGCGCACCATATTTCCTGTGTTACAAAACGCGCCCTGGCAGTCAGACCTACCTCGATAAGCTCGACAAGTCCTCGCACAACGACAATATTGACTATTGGCACCTCTACCGAGCTCACCGGCGTATAGCGGCCTGGTTTCGCCGACATGGTGATGCATTTGCGCAAGAAGATGCCGCAAACACACTGCACAGCTATCTTTTCAAATCGGTGCGTGTCATTTGGTACGAGGCCCCGGCAAACACGGATGCAACGGCGCTGTTCATCCGACTCAATGTTGGGCGCATCCCGCTGACTGATGCTGAACTCATCAAAGCGGCTTTGCTGTCGATTGTCAATCGTGTGCATTCAATGGGCCGTGCCCACGAAATCGCTGCCCAGTGGGATGTCATTGAGCACGATTTGCACGATCCCGACATTTGGGCGTTTGTTGCAGGACTCTCGGCCAGTGTTGGCGATGAAATGTACCCTACACGTATCAGTCTGTTACTCGATACCCTGGCCGATGAAACTGCGCCTTTGTGCGGCAAGCGCCCGCGCTATCACACGTTTGGCGTATTGGGCTGCGAGATTGAACGCGATTTTTCAGTTTTCTGGAAAAAGATCGTGGCGCTTCATGCGCAAATTCTGGGCTGGGCAGATCTGCCGAAAATTTACAACAAAATCGGCTTTCTTGTTGCCAGCGGCGATGATTTCAGCAAGCTTGCACACGCGGCACAAGGCAAAAGGAAGAGCGAGTTCGAGACATTTTTGGTTGATCGAATCAGGGCACATGTGAAGGTCAAAGATGCGGACCTGGCTGGATTGAACTATGAGGAGAAACGCCGGGGCCACCCCAAACTTTTGCAACTTCTGCTTCTCATGAATGTGGAGACGACAACTCAATGCGGCATGCGCTTTCCGTTCTCCCGGCATGTAGAGCAGCACTGGTCGCTAGAACATATTCACGCCCAGAGCGCGGAGACATTGAACAAGGCCGATCAGTGGAAAACCTGGCTGATCGATCATAAATCGGCGTTGAATGCGGTCATTTCGGACTGGAGCACAAGCGAGATTGCACAGCTCACATGCGAAGTGGATGCGGCCATTGCAGACCTCAATGCTGGTAAATCGGGCAGTTTCTCTGGTGAGCACTTCAACGCACTGAGCGTGCGTGTGTTAAAAATACTCAATCAGGATGATGCCCCGGATCATTCCCTTCGCAACATGGCCTTGCTCTCCAGTGGTGACAACAGCCGCTTGAGCAATTCGGTGTTTGAAGTGAAGCGACAGATGATTCTGGAGTTGGATCGCAAGGGCAGCTATGTGCCGGTGTGTACCAGGAATGTATTTTTGAAGTATTACGCCCAGGCCGATGCGCAGCAGCCCCACTTTTGGAGCGAGTCTGATAAAAATAGCTATTTTAAGGAGGCGCGCAACAGGCTCAAGCCATACCTCATTGAATTCGGCCAAAACGAGGTGTCCATACAGTGAACACCTTGGCATCACCAGAAGCATCGCCTGCTTCACTGACCAGTTATTCACAACTGTTTGGACGGGCGATTGACGGTCACACCATTGTCGAGATTGAAATCCCGCTCATCCAGCGCGACTATGCGCAGGGGCGGGAATCCGATAGCGTAAACCGCATTCGTGAGAGCTTTATCGACACGCTATGCGCAGCACTGTTGCCCGGTGCTCGCGCCATTGATCTCGATTTTATTTTTGGTGATGTCGAAGATAAAGAGGCAAACAATCAAGGCAAGTTTTACCCGCTGGACGGGCAGCAGCGACTGACTACCCTTTTTTTGATGCATTGCTATCTTGCCTGGCGAAATAAGGTACAAGCGCAAGATCAATCGTGGAGCAAATTCTCCTACGCCACGCGTCCCGGGGCCAGAGACTTCTGTGATTTTCTGGTGCGATGCCAGCCCGATTTTTCTCAGACACCCTCAGCATGGATCAAAGACCATGCCGACTACCTTCCGACATGGCAGCGCGACCCCAGCATTCAATCCATGCAGGTCGTCCTCGATGCACTGCACAGCTGGTTTACTGCAAATCAGCCTGATTTACGGCAAGCCTGGGACAAACTGGTGGACAAAGAATGTCCAGCCATCCGGTTTCATATCCTGCCCATGAAGGCCAACGGTCTTACTGATGCGCTCTACATCAAGATGAACTCGCGCGGCAAGCCGCTGACATCGTTTGAGAATTTCAAGGCACATTTTGAAGCCGTCCTACAAGCCTCACACCCCGACAGGGCAGCCGACTATGCGCGAAAAGTCGATACCGATTGGTCCGATATCCTCTGGCCGTATCGAGGAGAGGACCATCTCATCGACGATGAGTTCATGCGCTATTTCCGTTTTATCACTGAGGTTTGTGCCTGGAAAAATGGCATCGCCTTCAAGGATACCGTGCGCAATACCGAGTTCGCCCAAGAGGTGTATGGGCCTTGTGCGCCAAACGCTTGCGAAAACCTGACCCTGCTGTTGCAGTGCCTCGATATTTGGAAAGGGAAAAACGTCAAAGATGAATTTGAAAGATTGTTTACCCGCCAGAGCGCTAGTGCAAGCCCAGCCTTGCTGATTTTTAGATCCTTCGATAAAGAAGGCGTGGACTTTTTTCACGCCTGTTGTCGGTATTACGGAACCTCTCGCCAGTGGGCCTTGGCCGACACTCTGCTGCTCTATGGTGTGTTGCTGAAGTTCATTCACCAAGTTCCCGAGGAATTCTCTTCAAAAAGGCTACGTGTACTGCGCAATTTACTCGAGGCATCCAACGATGAAATCCGCGCAGGCGAGCGCAACAATATGCCAAAACTCCTGCTCGACGTTGAACAAGTTATTGTTCATGGTGATTTGCAGGCGGTCAGCACCTTCAATCAGGTGCAGCTCAGGAATGAAATAGCCAAGACTGCAATGCTCCAAGCCATGCCAACCCTGACGGCGGCGCTGCACCAGTTGGAAGATCACGACCTGTTGCGCGGTGGCCTGACGGCTTTTGATCTTGATCCCCAGCAATTTGCCCAACGCGCCAAGGCTTTCATCGATGTTTTCGATAAGTCGATTTACGCTCCCAGCAAGCCGTGGAATCTTGTTTGCGGCGCCTTGCTTGCAAAAGGTGATTATTCTCGACAAGACGAGCGCTCGACGGGGCATCGCTTTGCTGACTTTGGTTCATTGAAGAAGGACGAACCATGGCAAGTACTTTTCCGGGGTAAGAAGGACGAGTCCGCGCATCCAGCATCCGCTGCATTGATGGCTGTGCTCGATGCGGTTGGCGCAGGCAGAACGCTCATTGATGAAATAAATGGGTATCTCAATGACCCTGGTACAACCAAGGACTGGCGCTACTATTTCGTCAAATACGAGGCCATGCGCGAAGGTGCTTCAGGCCGCTACACAATCAGCAAGAATGGCGGCTATCAGGTTTGCATGCTCAACCACTCTGTCATGCGAAGTTACTATTACGACCCTTACCTTCTGGCGGTGGTTCAACAAAGTCAAAGAATTGGTGTAGACAGGATTGCCAACGCCGGGTGGCCATGCTGCTTTTACGGCTATGAAACTGAAACACGGGCATTGATGCTGAAAAACAGCAGGATTCAAATCCAATGTGTCAATCAGGGCTGGCAAATGACCAATATTCCCACTGACCAGTTTCAAAAGGCAGACTTTGACCAAGTGTGCTTATCCTTAGGGATTGGACCGGATCGCCTATATGCAGTGCCCCAAAGCAATGAAATCGATGATGTCGATCGTGTGGAGCGAGGTGGGATGCTTTTGAGTGCTTTGACAGATGCTGGACTGTAATCGGGGGTGCGGCCAGGGCCACACCTTTTTTTTATGGTTTTGTGCCAACGAGACAGCACCTGTTGCTTGCCGCCAAAATGAGCCAAAGTCGTCAAAAGCGTTAGCCCATCCGAGAATTTGGCATTCATTTTGTTTGCCGATTGAACCCAGGATATTTCCTACATCCGCCACATCGGCTTGATGCTGATAATGGCTTCTTTTTTGAATGCGATCATCTTCACAGGTTTGTCCCGCCATTCTTCATGAGCCAACGGGATCGACGGGAAAATAATTGCCCTAGCAGCCTGGAACTCAGGAGGCATTCTCTCAACTGCCTTTGAGAACAAATGCGATGAAATTGGCAGGAATGAATTGATATCCTTTGTTGCCTCAGTCAGCAGACTTGTCTTCTCTTCACGATCAAAGTTTTCACACGACAACACAGCCTGAGACCAAGCACATGCAAGTTGCTGCTTTAAAGCAGCAGTCGCCTTGGTTAACTCATATTCGGTGGTTGGCTGGTTATCGTCATCAACACCGTTGATCCGGTGCTTAAATGGGCATGTCAGTTCCAACTGGAATTGAGTAACGTACTGAACAAGACCTTGTTTATTGGCTTGTCGATTCAACCAGTCAGCGCTTTCGAACCGTTGAGTACCACTCACGCCCAGGTAATAAGACGATAGCGTCATGGGGGAATGCTTGAAATACTTCTCAAACCCGGCGATTTCTCCTGGATTGATGGTCAAGGAAGGGCTTTGACCCTTTTCCATCCATTGAAAATGCCATACGGTTGATGTCTGTGGCTTGAATGCTGATTTAGTAGTTTTCATAATTTATCCGTTTCTATGATGTTTAGGTTATTTATCTCTCACCACCTATACAGGTCAATTTTCCTATTGATGATGTATTTGTTCTGAGCGAATAGACGTATTATATAAGGTGATTTATGCATACGCAAGACATACATTCAAATAAATACAAAATATTTTCAAGCGTTTGAAATCGATGCGATTTGACACAATATTTAGAAAATAGTGTTGCAAAAATGCATAAAATGTTTAAATATCACAATAAATTTAAACAAATAGCCAACCAATCCTGTTTCCGGGATTCTGATTTACGATCTATGAGTACTTCAGATGGTCGGCAACACCAATAATAGAAAATTTGCAGTGCCAAACAAGGTTGAGATATAAGAAACATCTGCATGGCTTGGTCTGTACTCTTCTTAAACATATATCAATCAATAGGTTACAAATGACCCAGGCAAATTTCATCTGATTTGCGAAGAGACGCCATGAGTAGCGACCGGATCGTTTGGAAGATCAATCCGCTTACGAATTAATACTCAAGAT
>JADKGL010000016.1 GCA_016722295.1 Saprospiraceae bacterium | reverse complement strand
CAGATAGATAGGCTCGAAACAAAAATGATTCTCCTTCAGGCATAAAGTGTCTGTTGAAAAAAAAATATAGGTCTCGTAGCTCAGCTGGATAGAGCAACTGCCTTCTAAGCAGTAGGTCACAGGTTCGAATCCTGTCGGGATCACCCTTATGAATGCCAAACAAGATGAATTTCTTGTTTGGCATTTGTTTTTCAAGGAGTTATGAATAAATACATTGCTAAATTGATGTTTTTTGAACTGAATTTAATGCGACAATTCAGCGACAAGGGTCAAAAATCATACTATTTTGCGATCACATTTGCGACCGTCGCAAATACGCTAAAATAGCTGTCGCAAATGTTTATACGCGACAATTCTTCACTTATTTTACGCTGCATGGCAACAGGAAAGTATTTTTTCACGTTTTAAAACCATGCAATACAAATGAAAAAGTTAGAAATTCTTAAGGTTAATTTTATCCTACGGTCGGATAAAAAGAGTTCAGGGTCATCACCTGTGATGATGCAATTGTACCTGTCAGGTCGGCGCGCTTACATCGGAACTGGCCACAAAGTAAATTATGACGAATGGGATTCCAATTTCGGAAGGGTGAAAGGCAGCTCTAAAAGGTAAGCACTATCAACTCCATTTGGACACTATGAAAATGGACGTACTCAAATATTCCATACTATGAAGGCCAACCAGGAAGATATTACTGTTGATGAAATTCGTAATCGTTTGATGGGTAAAGATGAAGCTTCAAAAAAACATGCTATCACCATATCTGAATTGTGCGAGCTTCACAATCATCAATACGAAGGCCTTGTTGGTATAGAAATCGGAAAGATTACTTTCAATCGGTATAAATTGTATAAGGGAAGGATTCTAGATTTTCTTGTGTACAAATACCAAGTATCAGATATCCAGATTGATCTGATCAAATATTCTTTTGCTATGGAATATGAGATATACCTAAAATCTATTGTAAAGCTTCATCAAAATCACTGGTCAAGTTTATGCAATATCTAAGTCGAGTACTTGATTATGGTGTAAAATATGATTATTTAGTCAAAAATGTATTGTCATCTTATAAGGCACATACAAAGAGACAAAAAAGGAATATCCTCACTGCTGAAGAGTTGCAGCGAATTGTTGAAAAGGAAATTACTATTCCTAGATTGGAGTGAGGTGCGAGATTGTTTTGTTTTCTGTTGTTATGCAGGGATATGCCTACAAAGATACTTCTCTCTATGTTCTGATCATTTAGTTACTGGCACTAACGGTAAGAAATGGATATATACTTAGACAGAAAAATGATAATGTCAGTAATGTTCCTTTACTAGAACCAGCACTAAATATTATAGAAAAGTACAAAGAGCATCCTGTATGTGTGAGCAAGAATCGCCTTCTACCAATGAAAAGCAATCAAAGGCTAAATACCTACCTTAAAGAATTGGCAGATATATGTGGGATTACAAAACCATTGACCACGCACATTGCAAGGCATACATTTGCGACTACTGTTCTATTGACAAATGGTGTGAGTCTCGAAGCTACAAGCAAAATGCTAGGTCACAAAAGCATAAAGACCACACAGATTTATGGTAAGATTGTAGAAAGTAGAGTTGGAGCTGAGATGGACCAACTGAGTGAGAAACTTTTTTCTCCAAAGAATGAAGACACAAAAAAGGCACAATAAGGTTTTAAATTTATTCAAATCGAGTAGGAAGATAGGGATTAATTCCCTATCTGTCCTCTCACACCACCGTACGTGCCGTTCGGCATACGGCGGTTCGCAAAGTTACTAAGTTTTACTGTAAGCTCGGCTAAATGTGAGCAGTTTAAGGTTCTCGAAGTACTGATTGGTCAAACTCGTCGCTAATATGGGACTGTTGGCAACTCGCCAATAGCTCTGTCTTGTGTTGGCAAATTCCCATGATTTGGATTCTGGAATTCCAAGTTTTACCAGATTTTCCAGCCAAGTCTTGGTGCGTTTCCAATTCTGGGATAGTTCATTAAAGTGTGTCTTGGTTAAAAAATAATTTACCGAACAGCCGGGATAGAGTTCGGATGCTTCAACTGGTAAACTACCACCATTCTTTGTGGAGAATCTGTCAAGGCTGGCGACGCAGGAGCCATTCATTTTAGCCTTTACTGATTCGGAACAAAGGATACCTTTTGTTTACCAGTTGATGCATCAAGATCTGTTCATTTACCCTCATCTGCCAGGCTTATCTGATGTGTTTATTGATTAATTAATTCAGGGTACTTTTCCATGATCTCTCTTTGAATAGTTTTCCAGTTGTAAGCTGTTCTTTTCCATGACTTTTCGTTGTGCATAAGTGCCAGATATATCTGTTTAAGCAATGCAGTTTCCGACACCCAGGCCGCTTTACCTTTTACTATTTTTCTAATTATTCTATGCAGTGCTTCCACTGGATTTGTCGTGTAGATCATCCTACGAATGTGAGATCCAAAGTTCATATAAGCCATTAGTTCTTCCCATGCTTGCTCCCAATTTTCAACTATGTATCCGTATGTTTTACCCCATTGTTGTTTGAATAACTCCAAGGCCGATAATGCCGCTTGTTCTGTTGGTGCACTATATATTTTCCTTAGTGCAACCACCACCTTTTTTGCATCTTTATCATCCACATATTTCATTGAATTTCTTACTTGGTGAACAATACATTTCTGTTTAATGGCTCTTGGATACTCCTCTTGTATGGTCTCTGAAAACCCTTCAAATTATCTGTACATATCACAAGAATATCCTCAACACCACGCTTCTTGAGGTCCTGTAGTACCAACCCCCAATTGTAAGCTCCTTCACTCTGATTGATGTACAAGCCCAGTAAATCCCTTGTTGCCTCCCCAGTCTACTGAATACACGGTATAAAAAAGGCTCTTGTGCTATACACTCCTTCATGTCTAACCTTAAAATGGATCGCGTCAAGATATACGATTGGGTAAAATGATTGCAAAGCCCTTGTTTTCCAGGCTTCTATCTCTGGTAACATATCTGTTATTTGAGATATCTTTCAGCAGATATTTCTATCCCATAGATCTTCTGGATCAGTCTACGTTCATCCTCTACAGAGTTACCTTGTGCATATATAAGGCTATAATTTGAGTATCTAACCCACTATGAAGCTCCTTTTCTCGCTTTCCTATTAACTCTGGCTCAAATGTTGAATTTCGATCCCTAGGCGTTTGTACTTCAATTGGGCCACTTTGAGTGATTACTTGCTTTTTTGTATAGGAAGATAGGGATTAATTCTTTACCTGTCATCACACCACCGTACGTGCCGTTCGGCATACGGCGGTTCTGCAAAGTTACTAAGTTTTGCTGTAAGCTCGGCTAAATGTGAGCAGTTTAAGGTTCTCGAAGTACTGATTGGTCAAACTCGTCGCTAATATGGGACTGTTGGCAACTCGCCAATAGCTCTGTCTTGTGTTGGCAAATTCCCATGATTTGGATTCTGGAATTCCAAGTTTTACCAGATTTTCCAGCCTAGTCTTGGTGCGTTTCCAATTCTTCCAATAACACATTCTTAGCCGTCTGCGTAACCATTCGTCAAGCCTTTGGCAATGGCTTTTGATATCTGCAACTTTAAAGTAACTTACCCAGCCACCTATCAGGCTCGATAGCTTCTTTATCCTTACTTCTATACTCATTCCATTGCTCCTGCTTGTCAATTTCCTGACCTTTTCCTTTATCCGTTCCAGTGATTTAGGGTGTATTCTTACTCCTATCTCCTTCCCTTTCTGATAAAAGCTAATGCCTAAGAATTTTCGTCCCTTCGGACTTCCTGTCTCACTTTTCTTCTCATTTACCTTCAGTCGGAGTTCTTCTTCCAAGTATCTTCTCACACTCAACATCACTCGTTCTGCTGACCGTTTTGTCCGAACATAGATATTACAGTCATCTGCATATCTGCAAAATTTGTGACCACGACGCTCTAACTCCTTGTCCAATTTATCCAATATCACATTTGATAACAGCGGACTTAATGGCCCACCTTGTGGCGTGCCTTCTTCCGTCTTGCTATATAAACCACCTATCATTACTCCTGATTCTAAATACTGTCTTATCAATTTCAGTACCCTCTTATCTCCTATCTTTTCTGATAGCAGATGCATCAATTTGTCATGATTAACCCGATCAAAGAACTTCTCCAGATCAATGTCTACTACATACTTCCTACCGCTTTCTATGTACTCCTTCGCTTTTAATATCGCTTGGTGTGCATTCCGATTGGGTCTGAAGCCGTAGCTACTATCTGAAAATCCTTCCTCGTATATCGGTGTCAGTACTTGGCTTATCGCTTGCTGTATCATACGGTCTAATACTGTTGGTATTCCCAACATCCTTACCCCACCATCTGGTTTCGGTATTTCCACTCGTTTTACTGCTTGTGGCTTATACCTGCCTGTCGTCAACTGCTCTAGCACTGTGTCTCCGTGTTCCTTAAGATAGGACAGTAAGTCTACTACTCCCATCTTATCTATCCCTGAACTACCACCGTTCCCCACCACTCGCTTATATGCCAGATTCATATTCTCTCGTGATAGGATCATCTCAAGCAGCATTTGATGCTTACCGTTCTCATCTCTTCCTTCTGTTCTCGCCTTGACATAGCTCTGCTCTCCAGCCTTACCTTGAGATTCCATCTCTACTTCCGGTGTGGATTCCTTGTATTCCAAGTTTGTCTGCTTTCTACGCTCTGTCATGAGATTACAAAATTTATAGATTCTTTGCGTTCAGTCCTTCCCCAGTGTGAGACTTCCTACGTTCAGTTTAATCTCTGTAGGCTCGTTCCTTGAGTACTATGACCTCTGCTGACTTCTGTACATTCAGCTACATATCACTATGTAGGTTGATGCTTCTAAAAAAAAACATTATCTGCATCTTACATACAGATCTCCCCAGGTAAGAATAATAACCTTCATCTCATATACCTGCTGAATTTACTCCTTAGAACTCGGGTAGTAATGGACTTTGTTTTGTTTTGCAAACTCGTCCGTTCTAAGTAAGCCTTATATTCAGTTTCTGTCCGTCAGGCCAAGACTTTGTCGCCAGCTTCTTTCAGATTCGCAGTCACCCACGACACCCTTGCTCTTGACTAGTGGTTCCTACTACCAGGCCCACAGAGGACTTTCACCTCCAAGTTATTACCCATGCTGGGCACACAAAAAGGCAGTACTGGTGACATACTGCCTTTTTTAGTTGTATAGATTAGTAATTGTTAAAGTCAAGAATGATATACTTTGGTGCGAAATTTATTCGTTATTTGTTTTTGATTGATCATAAGTTTTACCCTAAACCTGTTAAGTGAAGATTGATATAGCCTATGCTTTTAAAAGAGCTACATTCCGTTATAAATGCCTTCGAGGTATTCTGCAATAATGTAGGGCACACGTCTTTATTAAGCCTGGAAACGATAAAGCAAAGAAAAAATTTCATTGTATCACAAATATCCAAGATGGTTGAGCTGGAAAACACATTTCCCTTTCAATCTGAAGCAGAAGAGATCAATTATTACCGTAATGAAAGACCAAAATTATTTCAGTATGGTATATATTACGAAAGGTTGCTGGATCTTGAGTCTGAAAAACCAATTGGTAAAGAGCGGAAATATTACAAGGAACTTGAAACCAGTCTGCATGACGATTCTAAGACCATTGTTGAAGAATTAAAGTACTATCGTTTGGATAGTGCGGAAAAAGATAATATATGGTTTGTCAAAAAATCGGAAAAATGTAATATTTTTGCAGTAATCAAAGCACTTTATATGTTGCAAAAATATTTGGATAATAAATTGGACAGTAGGCAAATAGAAGATAAGATTGCCGATTTTAGGAAATTAGAGTGGACAGGATTGCAGATATAGTACATGTGAATTATGGACAAACAGGACAAAGTGCCAAAATCAATGAAATGGGTATGCGTGAGATGCAGCAAAAGGCATATCAGGCCCGAGATGCACAATATCTGTTACTCAAAGCACCACCAGCATCTGGTAAGTCCAGGGCACTGATGTTTGTAGCATTGGACAAGCTCGTCAACCAAGGAATCAGGAAGGTAATCGTAGCCGTGCCGGAAAGATCTATAGGTGGTTCGTTTAGTGTTACAAAACTTAGTGAATATGGATTTTATGCTGACTGGACTTATAACGAACAATACAATCTATGTACTCCCGGACTTGATGGCAGCAAAACAAAGGTTGAGGCATTCAGGAATTTTATGGCTAATGAAGAAAAGATACTTATCTGTACTCATGCCACATTGAGATTTGCGTATGAAGAGCTAGATGATAGTATGTTTGACGGTACATTGCTGGCTATTGATGAGTTTCATCATGTGTCTGCAGATGGTGACAGTAGATTGGGTGAATTGCTGCGATCGATCATGGCGAAGTCTAATGCCCATATTATCGCCATGACCGGATCATATTTCAGAGGTGATAGTGTACCTGTGCTAAAACCTGAGGACGAAGCAAAGTTTACCAAAGTAACTTATAATTATTATGAGCAGCTGAATGGATATACCTATTTAAAATCACTGGGTATAGGGTATCACTTCTATCAAGGAAAGTACACATCTGCTATCATGGAAATATTGGATACGAATAAAAAAACCATCCTACATATACCCAATGTCAATTCCGGAGAATCTACCAAGGATAAACATAGAGAGGTGGATACCATCCTAGATGCCATAGGCGAATATGTAGGGACAGATGCGACAACAGGTGTCATCACCATCAAAAGACATGAAGATGGTCGTATGATCAAAGTGGCTGATCTGGTCAATGATCAGGCAAGGGATAGAGATAAGATCCAAAACTATCTACGCGAGATTAAAAGTGTGGATGACATGGACCTAATCATAGCATTGGGAATGGCTAAAGAAGGATTTGACTGGCCATATTGTGAACATGCGCTCACGGTCGGTTATCGAGGATCGCTCACAGAGATCATTCAGATCATAGGAAGATGTACCCGTGACAGTGATAACAAAACCCATGCACAGTTTACCAATCTCATCGCTCAGCCCGATGCGGCTGATGACGCTGTAAAACTCTCGGTCAATAATATGCTCAAAGCTATCACCGCATCCTTATTGATGGAACAGGTCATGGCACCCAATTTTAAATTTAAGTCAAAACTCGGTGATGACGACAAAGCTGAGAAAGGAGAAATCAAGGTCAGGGGATTTAAGACTCCTAGTTCGAAGCGGGTCAGAGATATCATTGATTCAGATCTGAATGACCTAAAGGCAACCATCTTGCAAGATGATACGATGCTGAAAGCTATTCCAGGACAAATAGATCCAGAGGTGATCAACAGGGTATTGATACCAAAGATCATCCAAACCAAATATCCCAATCTGACAGAAGATGAAGTGGAAGAAGTGAGACAATATGTGGTATTGGATTCGGTGATTAAAAACAATCTGATGATCGACGTCGATGCATTGAAACAAGCCATTCGTAAAGATGACCAATACGTGCAAGCAACAGGTGATGGAACCGATACGGTCCCCACTGATCTGATACCCAAGATCGTCCGGACATTATATCCTGATCTGAGCGATAGTGATGTACAAAAATTCAGTGGTATGGTTGCGCATGATGGTGGTGGAAATGAAGGATATAAGGCTGATCAACGTTTCATCAGGATGGCCGGGCAATTTGTCAACATAGATGATTTGCATATTGACCTGATTGATACCATCAATCCTTTTCAGAAGGCATACGAAATCTTATCGAAATCGGTGACTACCAAGGTACTGAAAGTCATACAAGATGCCATAGAATCCACCAGGATACAAGTGAGTGAAGATGAAGCCGTGATCATGTGGCCAAAGATAAAGTCATTTTATGCTACGTTTCAGCGAGAGCCTTCCTTACAATCTGCAGATGGCATAGAACGTAGGATGGCCGAAGTATTACTCTATATCAAGGACCAAAAAAGAAAGCAACAAAATGGCTAATAAAAAGACACTCTTTGATATATTTGATGATGATCCGTTTGGGCTTTTGAATATCAAACCATCAAATAATGTAGCCAGAAACGAAGACGAAAGATTGGTAGCATCATTTGGTGAGATCAATGATTTTTATGATAAACATCAAAGAGAGCCCAAGGCTGGAGGTGGTATTCAGGAACACCAGCTTTACTCCAGGCTTCAATCCATCAGAAGTCATACCTTAAAGATAGAAATGCTAAAGCCTTATGATGTTCACAAGTTGTTGAATGAGCAAAAAGTGCTTACTTCCATTTCTGATATTTTTGGCGATGATGATATGGATTTATTGGGTAGCGACGAGGATAATCTGTTTGATCTGAAACATGTCACCCTACCTGAAGAGAGAGCCAGTGCAGATTTTGTTGCCAAACGCAAAAGTTGTAAAGATTTTGATCGTTATGAAGCTTCATTTAAAGCGGTGCAACACGACCTTGCATCGGGCAAAAGAAAACTATTGGCATTTAAAGAACAGAATCTGCGGGCAGGCGACTATTACGTGCATAATGGTATCTTGTTGTATCTGGAGCAAGTAGATTTTAAGGAGGACATTCAGCCCTATAAAAGTGGTAGCCGCTTGAGAAAGGATGGAAGGACCAGGGTCATCTTTGAAAACGGCACTGAATCCAATATGCTATATCGCTCTCTATACAAAGGACTGCTAGCCAATGGCAAAGCAGTATCTGAAAATGTTGATAAAGCCAACGAGATATTTTATGAGCGTTTCGGGAGTATCACTGAAAAAGATCGAGAGACAGGATATATCTACGTTCTGAAATCAAAAAGCACAAATCCTGACATAGCATCGATAAGACATTTATATAAAATAGGATATTCCACTACTAAAGTGGAAGAAAGGATAAAAAATGCTTCCCAGGAGCCTACTTATCTTATGGCAGATGTAAGTATCATCATAGTGTACAATTGCTACAATATGAATCCAAAAAAACTGGAACAGCTGATGCACAATTTCTTCGGAAAGTGGTGTCTGAATATCGATGTTTTCGACCAAGCCGGGCAAAGGCACACTCCCAGAGAATGGTTTATAGCGCCCTTATATATCATTGAACAGGCTATACAGCTGATTATTTCTGGGGAGATAGTGAAGTATAGGTATGATGGGGATATGGAGGAAATAGTGGTGAGATGATTAAATACAAATAAGTAGTGATGGATGATATCATTAAAGGATGTGTAGATAAGGATAGGCGCCAACAAAAGGCTTTGTTTGAGCTATATTACAAATATGGTTTAACTGTGGCTATGGCCTATTGCAGCCATACAGACGAAGCGAGAGAAGTGCTCAATGATGCATTTCTGAAAGTATTTGATAAAATAAAAGATTATGATCCGTCCAAACCTTTTGAAGCTTGGTTCAGGATAATCGTCATCAGGACTGCAATCAATCACTATCGCAAACAAACGAATGAAGTCAAGTGGACAGATATTGATGATAATGAGAAAATCCATGATATAGTTAATGATGAAGAAGATGGAATCACGGACATGTCACCTGATGAAGTGCTCAAACTGGCACAGCAATTACCACCTGCATATAGAATGGCTATCAACTTATATGCTGTAGAAGGATATAGTCATCAAGAAATCGCAACGAATCTGGGAATAACGGTCGGTACTTCCAAATCAAATCTATCAAAGGCAAGGGCGAAACTTAAATTTCTCATCTCACAAATCAGGTTATTTTCTTTTTAGGTTTCTGCATGCTATTATACACTGATTGTGGGTTGTAAATATTTTTTTTACGAAAATGATCAAGACAGGCAACCATCAGATTAAAAAAATTGAATAGTTAAAAGTAAAGCATAAAGTATATGTCAAACAATGATTTTCTAAAGAAATATTCCCTTAAAATCAAATCACTTAATCCAAGTGTCTCCACTGGTATGGATGATTGGAATAGATTGGAGAAAAGAATGGATCATCTTGACAGGCAACGGAAAAGAAGGTATGTATTTTTCTTTATATTATTGGGATTAGTATTTATATTGGGATGCAATTATCTTTATGAAATATACAGCAGCAATTCAAAAAATGCTGATACGTCTAATGCTGTAGCTGAAACTATTCAGAACAATAAAGACAAAACAATCAATTCAGCATCAGAATTATCAGACCATTTGCCATCAAATGTCGAAACAATAGAAAACGCTCAACCAAATACCTTTGTAAAAATTAAAGAAGTAAGTGGTGGTGTACTAAATAAAGATGTGAAGTATATATTAAAGCGAAGCATGCTTAAAAAGCTACGTAAAGTTAATCTTACTCTACTAACGTATGATAATACGGTACTTGCGGAAAAAGACATGAGTACTAAAGATGACCAAATAAAAGAAAAATCTTTGTTCGACAATCTTTCCGGTGGTGAAAACATAAAGTTGTTTGATAATAATGAAGTGAAAAATCAAGCTCAGGTTGAAAATGACATTTCAAAATTCAATTATTCTTTTATTACTGTTGATGCTTTAAAATCACAGGATCTAAAAATAATGAAGCGAAAAAATGAAGTAAATATTGTTTTTCCGCCGGTTATTGCCACGCCCGTAAAAAAGATTAAATATTTTGTGAAAATTGATGGAGGGCCTATTTACAATCTCAACTCAATGACAACAGATATGTCAGGTCCGTTGATTTTTACAAGTCATGAAGTAAGCAAAAATATGGGATTTCAAAACAGCTTCCACTTTCAACTTGCTCCAAATGATAAATGGAAATTTAATATAGGTATAACCAGAAGTCAATTTATGCATCACGGATCACATACTGCCAGCCTAAGACTTATGGATGGTATTTGTTTAAATCCTGGCAGCAATGACCCAAAAGAATACGTCTTTTCTTATGTAGTCACCAATGGCAGATCATCATCAACAGTAAATCTAAGGCTTTCTGAAGAAAATCCCGGTAGTCCATTAGACAGTACTGATGTTTTTAAAATTGATATGGGTATGCATAAAAAAACTGTCAGCTGGTCAATCCCAATAACCATAGAGCGAGAATTATTTTCGACAAGGGATTGGTCAGTATTTGCAAAGGGTGGGTTAAATTTTGGGGTTTCTTCCTATAGTAATGAGACCATAACACATTTTAGTGAGTCATGTGCAAACCTTTGTTTTAATCATGGATTTACTCCTTCAGTTTCCAATCAGAAATCAAATCAGCTAAATACCGGAATAATATTAGGTACCAGTGTGGAATGGCATTTGAGTCCAAAAATCAGTTTGGTATTTAATCCTGAGATTAATACCAGGATTCAGGTGTCTCAGGAAAATCATAATACTAGTAATAAGTTGGGTATCAATTTGGGTGCCTTGTATCGAATTAAATAATTGAATAACTTTTTTAATCAATATAATTTTAAAATCAATCAATCATGGTAAAATCTTTAACACAAATGTTATTAATAGCATTTGTAATGCTGATTAATTCATATTCTTATGGACAAAAAGAAGTCCATTTACAGATTAATCAATACATAGGAAATGTACCCTTTGAGATAGGCGATACGGGAACAAATGATCAGGGAACAAAATTTTCTATTTCAAGACTTGATTATTATATATCATCTATAAAGCTCCACCACGATGGTGGCATGACCACAAACGTCAGCAATAAGTATATTTTTGTAACGAAAGGGAAAACAGTTGATGAATTACTAGGTACTTTTAATATCGGTTTACTTGACTCCATTACTTTTTCGGTCGGGGTGGATGCAACAAATAATCACGGTGATCCTACATTGTGGCCATCTAATCACCCACTTGCTCCAAAATCTCCTGAAATGCAGTGGGGATGGGCGGCAGGTTATAGATTTGTGGCAATAGAAGGTAAATCAGGTGCAAATTTGCAATTTGAGTATCAGATACACGCACTGGGTGATGAACTTTATAATGCTACCACCATAGTTACTCATGGTACTGACCATAACGGGGCATTAATGATAGCCCTAAATGCGGATTATGAGCAAAGTCTTAAAGAGATAAATGTCAATAAAAATGTTATCCAGCATGGAAGTGCTAAAGAAGCTATTTCATTAATGGCCAATTACAATCAAAATGTGTTTAAAGCGACAGAAAGTATATCAGCTTCTCATGATATAGAAATAGGTTCATTAAAAATTTATCCCAACCCAGTAATTGACGGGAAAGTGACTATTGCACTAACGGAAGATCAAATTTTAAATTCCAATATCATCATCAGAGATGCAGTAGGCAGAATTGTTTACCAACTTTCAAACCCTGCTTTACAAAATGAAGTAATAGTGGATCATTTAGGTTTCTACACCATAGAACTAAGGCAAGCGGGCGAACTAACTTACAGAGGAAGTTTGGTAAAACAGTAATATACAGTGGAGGATAGATCTTTATATTTTATATTGTGGGTGTTCTTATTATTGTCTTGCACAGATAAGGACGAAATACTAGTGCCATCAAATAAAATACTGGAAAAGATAGCCATTCCAGCACATTTTCCAGAGATCAACTTTCCTGCTGAAAACGCCTATAGTGCAGAACGTTGGATTCTGGGTAAAAAAACTTTTTTATGATAAACGTTTGTCTATTGACTCTACAGTGAGTTGTGCTAGTTGTCATAAACAAAGCAGGGGGTTTGCAGATAACGTAAGTTTAACTCCGGGGGTTTTTGGCAGAGCAGGGGTAACCAATGCCCCAACCCTAGCCAATATCGCATATCATCCATATTTTACAAGGGAAGGTGGTTTGCCCACAGTGGAAATGCAGGTATTAGTGCCTATTGCAGAGCACAATGAATTTGGGTTTAATATAGTAGAAATCGAACAAAGGTTAAAAGCCGACGCAGCATATCAGGAAATGGCCATGAAAGCCTATGGTAGGTCATTGGATCCGTTTGTTATAACCAGGAGTATCAGTACTTATGAACGAAGTATCATCAGCGGCAATAGCAAATATGATGATTATACACACGGCAAAGCAATATTATCTAAAGAAGAAATGCTAGGTAAAGATTTATTTTTTAGTGAAAAAACAAATTGTAGTCAATGTCATAGTGGGTTCAATTTTACCAATTATGAATTTAAAAACAATGGTTTGTATGAAATCTATAGTCATCCAGGTAGATTCAGACTTACCAAAAAAGAATCGGATGTTGCTTTGTTCAAAACACCAAGTTTGAGAAACGTAGGTTTTACAGCACCATATATGCATGACGGTTCGATAGCGACTTTGACAGAAGTAGTAAATCACTATAATAGCGGTGGAAGAAATCACATACACAAGAGCAACTTGATAAGGCCATTGGGCTTGACTGAAAATGAAAAAAAAGCCCTTGTGGCTTTCTTACATACATTGGATGATTATGTGTTACTCACCAATCCATATTTAAGCGAATAAAATAAAAGTAAAATGAATAGAATAGTCTCCTTCTTTTTTATGTTGATAGTCATTCTGATTGTTGCTTGCCAACCAGAAGATGTAGAAATTGCCCAATATGATGGTACGTTGTATAATTTTGTTTTTCCTGAAAATTTTGGAGATCCAGAACTACCAAAAGATAATAATCTGACCAAAGAAGGTGTCAAATTAGGAAAAATGTTGTTTTTTGAAAAGGCATTATCAAAAGATGGAACACAATCATGTGCCAGTTGTCATGTACAAAATGATGGTTTTTCTGATAAAAATCAGTTTTCAAAGGGCGTTGATGGATTTTTTGGGAAGAGGCAGGCTATGCCAATATTTAATTTAGCATGGCACAAAACAGGGTTTTTCTGGGATGGGAGAGCTGCCACATTGAGAGAACAATCACTCAAGCCCATTCAAGATCCATTGGAGATGCATGAAACATTGGAAAATGTTGTACTTAAACTCAGTGGAAATAAAACCTATACAGACCAATTTATACGAGCTTTTGGAACTCCGGAAGTAAACAGTACAAAAGTAAGTTTAGCTTTGGAGCAGTTTATGATGACCATAGTTTCTTTTGATTCTAAATATGATCAATATTTGGCTGGAAAAGTAACATTGAGTGAAAGCGAGGAACGAGGGCGGAGTTTATTTTTCACGGAGTACAATCAGTTTTTCCCTGATTTGTCAGGAGCTGATTGCGCCCATTGTCATAGTGGACCCAATTTTGAAAATGGAGAATTTATGAACAATGGATTGGATAATGATTCGGATTTTACAGATTATGGTAGAGAGAAAGTAAGTAATCTTGCATCTGATAGAGCAGCATTTTTAATGCCATCACTCAGAAATGTAGCCCACACCGCTCCTTACATGCATGATGGCAGATTTAAAACATTGGAAGAAGTAGTGGAACATTATAATTCAGGCGTAAAGATGTCATCTACAGTATCTCCCCTAATAATGCCAACTATCGCAAAGGGGCTTGGTTTAAGTGCTCAGGACAAAACAGATTTGGTGAATTTTCTAAAAACATTGAGTGATCAAAAATTTCTAACCAATCCGGAGTATGCACAATAGAATAATCATTGAGTATTATGGAACTATTTTTATAAAAATAAATAAAAATGAATAAAGTAAAACTTTATACTATTCTCATATTTTTGACTATCTATCATTTTGTACATGGTCAAAATAAATTATTTATACCTGATACATTGAGCGGATCAGTTATAAATCTTCATCTTCAGAAAGGTCATCATGCATTTTTTAACAACTACCAGACTGCAACATTGGGTGCCAATGGAAATATATTGGGACCTACTCTGATACTTAAAAAAGGAGATGATGTAAAAATAAATGTGAATAACCAAATCGGTGAAACCACCACGCTTCATTGGCATGGACTGCACGTAGCTCCGGAAAATGATGGTGGGCCACACACTCCCATTGTAAACGAATCCACCTGGTCACCGACCTTTGAAATAAAGAACCGCGCGTCTACATGTTGGTACCATCCACACCTGCACCATAAGACCAATGAGCATGTTACTAAAGGGATATCGGGCGTAATAATTATCAGAGATGAAATCGAGAAAAAATTAGCCTTGCCGAGAACTTATGGTGCGGATGATTTTCCTTTGGTGATTCAAACAAAGGATTTTGATTCAAGTTTTGAAATAATTACCCAATCAAATCATGATGACATTTTGATGGTAAATGCCACTATAGAACCATTTCTCGAAGTTCCTTCGCAGGTGGTCAGATGCAGGATTGTAAATGGAGCATCGCAAAGAGCCTTTAATCTGGGGTTGAATAATGATCAAGATTTTTATCAAATAGCCACAGATGGAGGGTTATTACCAAAACCTTTTAAGACAAAACGATTATTAATAGCACCGGGCGAAAGGGTTGAAATACTAATTGATTTTAAAGATATGACTGGACAAACTGTCCACCTTTTAAGCTATGCATCTGAACTACCCAGTGGTATTTACGGTGCAACGAATGCAGGCATGGTCGCCATGATGACTTTGGATGGCTACAATCCAAATCCACTTAATGGTAAAAACTTTAAAATATTGAGTTTTAATATTATTCATCAAACTCAAAACCCTATCGTAAATATACCTAATTCTCTTGTGGAAAAGGAATCAATAAATGAAAATTTGTCGAATATTACCAGAACACTGACTTTTTCTCCGATGGCTATGGGTATGAATCAACTTAATGGTGATTTCACCATTAATAATGCATCTTTTGACATGGATGTCATAAATTATGAAATACCGCTTAATAATATAGAAATATGGGAGTTAAGAAATCAATCTGCTATATCACATCCCTTTCATATACATGATATACAATTTAATATTTTATCACGAAATGGGCAAACACCGCCGCCAAATGAACAAGGACTCAAAGATGTCGTATTGGTCAGACCCGGTGAAACTGTTCGCTTTATTACAAAGTTTGAGACGTTTTCAAATCCCCATGTACCATATATGTTTCACTGCCATTTACTCCCGCATGAAGACGGAGGGATGATGGGTCAGTTTATAGTTACAGATCGGGTAAGTAAAACGAAAGATGATAAATTTAATAAAACTGAAAAGTTGAAAATTTGGCCTAACCCAGCAACAAATATGATTGAAATAATCCATGAAGAAGAAATAGAGGTATATGATCAAGTGATGATATATGACACTCAAGGAAAAATAGTTTATAAGAAATTACATACTTTATCTCCTAAACAAAATATAAAAGTGGATATATTTCAATGGCCGAGCGGTAGTTATTTAGTAAAAATAGGTAGTTCGACTTTTAGCGAAGCTGCTTCATTTATAAAAAAGTAAAAATAAGAAAAGCAATTATGATAAAATATGGTCAAAAGAGTAGTTAATGAACAACATTTAATACCAATAATACGTTTTTAAATTAATAAATAGTATGATTTTTAAAGGGTTACATATTTTGCTGGCATTCAATCTTCTTATATCTACAATAGGATTTAGGGTCTTTGAGCATATATGTAGTAAAAATGGAACTTCGATTGCATTTTTTATTAAGTCAAACAACTGTTGCACAAAGAAAAAGAAAAAGTGTTGTTCTGCTAAAAAAGTGTATTTGTGCGAAACAAAAGATGTCTTAGCAAAAGGGCAAACTATAAAAAAGAAGCCTTGCTGTGAGGATAAGTCACACTATAAAAAGTTAAATACAAACGCTTCAGAAATAACAAAAGTTATTTTTTCTGATATTCAAACTGTTTTTTATAGTCCTATCGTTGGAGTGTCTTTTGACCTAAATGACAAGGTTAAAGAAAATGCAAAAACGCTCAGATTTTATTTATATAAACCACCACCACTCTCTGTTGACAATCTAAGGGTGCTTTACCAATCTTTCCTTTGTTAGCCTTCCATGATTCCCTGTTTCTGCAATAGGGCTAAGTTCATATTTTGTATTCGTCACATGTAGATTTTGCTGAAAGTACTTTTTGTACCGCTTTATGACTACTTTACAATACACTTCAATGAGCTTTACATTTAAATAGCATCCATTGGTTTTGGACTTTCTGTATGTATAACGGCATAAAGGAATTTTAGCTTTTTGAGTAATAAATTCTCCAAAATTACGACTTCGTTGCTCATAATATTGATCCCTGAACGGATATCAAAAAAGTAGGTAATATTTTTTAAAATTTTAAAACACATCTAAATGAACACATTTATTAAAAGTGCAGTGATAATATGTTTAGCAGTATTCACTACAAATCTCAGTACAGCACAGACAAAAAATTTGAAAACCGTAGACGTCAAAGTGTACGGAAATTGTGGTATGTGCAAAAAGACCATCGAAAAAGCAGCCAATGTTAAAGGTAAATCAAATGCTGTATGGGATGCTGACTTAGCAATGGCAAAGATCACTATAGACAGTACCAAAACAAATGTCGATGAAGTACTCAAGAGAATAGCAGCTGTTGGCTACGATAGTGAAAATTTCAGAGCACCCGATTCAGTCTATGAAAATCTTCATGGCTGTTGCCAGTATGATAGGCCCGCAAAAAAGGAATAATCATGGGAATGAAAACATTCATTTTAATAGTATTTTTGATTCCGTCATTTATGATGGCTCAGATAGATTTACCCCCTGCAAGTCCCGATGCCAGCTGGAACCATCAATTGGGATTTACCCAAATTGATTTGAGTTATTCCCGCCCACAAATGCGAGGGAGAAAAATCTTTGGGGCTCTGGTGCCATATGATGTACTTTGGCGGACAGGTGCCGGGGAAAGCACAAGGATAAAATTCAGTGAAGACATTGTTTTTGGTGGCAAGCTAGTGAAAAAAGGTCAGTATGGGCTTTACTCTATCCCGGGCAAGGAAGAGTGGATTATCATCCTAAATCAAGATGCTACTCTACATGGTGACTTTGGATATGATGAAAAAAAAGATGTACTTCGTGTAAAAGTAAAACCAACAAACAGTCTGACAACGAATGAGTCCTTCACTATTGAGCTGACAGATTTTAAACCCGACTATTCGGCGTCACTCGAAATGAAATGGGAGAATACATCTATTAAGGTACCGATCATGAGTACTGCAGATGATAGAATTATGGCTCAGATACAGGAAAATTTAATTGTAAAAAAAGTAGAGAATGCAGGTTTGCTGAATAAGGGAGCACAATATTACTTTTTCAATAAAAAAGATTTGAATCAGGCGCTGGAATGGTCAATTACATCAGAAACCCTTAGCGTAGATAATATTAATTACTCAGTATTGACAGCAAACATTCTGGAAAGACTGAAAAGATATCCAGAAGCTATTGAGTCTGCACAAAAAGCTTTGGAACTGGCGCGAAAAAAGGATATGACAGATGATGTTAAAAATCTTGAAGAAAAGATAAAAGATTTGAAAATTAAAAAGAGTTAATAAATTATCATGAATACAATAAAAATCGGTGGTATGATCACCTTGATAGCAGCTTTTACACTAATAAGTTGTCATAAAATGGACCATGGAAATCAAACGACTGCTAGAGCAGTTGTTGAAAAGTCCTTCTCTACCCCAATTGCTATACCAATGGTTATGGATGCAACGAATGCATCTTTTGCTGCAAAAACAAATACTGCCACAATTGGTGGTCAATCATTGAAAACCCTTTCATATGGGAATGGTGGAATATTAGGACCCACACTTAAAATAAATCAAGGGGATATGATGAATCTCCTGTTTAAAAATCAGCTATCAGAACCGACGAATATACATTGGCATGGACTGGAGGCTCCTGCTGTGCAAGACGGATATCCCACAGACCTGACTCAGGCTGGTAATTCATATACCTATAATTTTCGTGTTGTGAACAGGCCAGGGACCTATTGGTACCACCCTCATCCTGATATGGCTACTGCAAGCCAGGCTTACAGAGGTTTGGCCGGGTTTTTTATAGTCACTTCTCCTGAAGAACAAGCCTTAAAATTACCTGCTGGAAATTTTGATGTTCCTTTAGTCATACAGGACAAGAGACTCACAGGCGGACTGGAATATAATCCGGATGCTGAAGATCAAACTATAGGTTTTTTTGGTGAATCGATCTTAGTTAACGGTACTTCAGGTGCCATGATGGATGTAGAAAGACGTACGTACAGATTTCGAATATTGAATGGTTCCAATGCAAGAATTTACAATTTTGCTTTGTCTGACGGCATTAAATTTAAACTTATCGGTAGTGATGGTGGATTATTGGATGCTCCTGTGGATATATCAAATATCTTACTTGCTCCGGGTGAAAGAGCTGATGTACTTATTAATTTTGGTAGTATGCCTTTAAGTACTGAATTATTTATGGAGAGTGCATTGTTTAGCGGATCATCTTCCCAAGGCAATCAAAGCTTTAAGGTTATGAAATTTAAGATCATTAAAGATGCCACAGACAATTTTATTGTTCCGTCCACATTAATGGCAGTAGAAAAAATATCTGAATCTTCTTCTGTTGCTTCCCGGAAGTTTAATATTGGACATATGATGGTCCATGGTGGTATGGAAGGCGTCATGCACCCGATAGATGGTAAAACATTTGATGCCAACCGAAGAGACGAAGTAGTCAAAAGTGGCAGCGTAGAAATCTGGGAGTTTGACAATACTACAGGTACAGAAATTCACCCTATGCATTTGCATGGACTTCAGTTTCAGGTTTTGAGCAGGATAGGAGGAAGAGGGTCGGTTCAAGCATGGGAGAAGGGGTGGAAAGATACAGTGCTGGCATTTCCTGGTGAAAAGGTAAAAATCATCATAAGGTTTCCTGATAATAATGGAAAATTTGTATTCCACTGCCATAATCTGGAACATGAAGATGCTGGCATGATGCTAAATTTTGAAATTCAATAACATAATATTTTTTAATTTTACTAAATTTATTTAAAATGATTCATTTAAAATCTTTAATCGCTATTCTTTTAGTAGCAACTTTGAGCTTAACCTCATGTAAAAAAGATGAAGCTACAGTTACAGAAAATTTAACAGCTGAGTGGAATTCCACATCAGTTAAAATTGATGGTGTCGCTTCTCCTGCTACAACTACGATGTTTTTGCATTTACAAAGCAATAAGCAATACGAAATCACAACAAATATCACTCCATTTAGTCAAGCTAAATCAGGTGTATGGTCCAATACTGATGACAAATTGACTTTGGCAGGAAATGCATGGACTATTCACCATATTGCAGATAAAGAATTGAGAATTGAATTCGTCCTGGATGGTAAGGATTTAGAAATAGAATTCGCTAAGTAAGTAATAATAGCTGCCTGAAAAAATATTATTTCAGGCAGCTATTAGTAAACTAAACGGTACATCAAAAACGATATATAAAATGAAAAATATAATTTTACTTTTTATTTGCCTAATTTCAAACACTTCTATTGACGCACAATTAAAAATAGGAGATCCTTTGCCTAATATTTATCTTCCAAGCTATTTAAAAAATGAAGTTAGGCTTTTAGATTATTCAGGTAAAATTCTACTTGTAGATTTTTGGGCATCCTGGTGTGCTCCCTGTCGAAAAGCAAACAAAAAACTTGTCGATTTGCACCGCGAATATGCGCCAGCCAAACTAGAAATAGTAGGTATATCAGTAGATACAGACCGATCTAAATGGCTCAAAGCTATAACTAAAGATAATATTGAATATACACAATTAACAGATCCGCATGGATTTGAAGCGAAGTCTGCCATACAATTTGGTGTAGAGGCATTGCCAGCTTCTTTTCTATTTGATCCGAACGGCAAACTAATAGCTATCAATCCAACCGAACAGGAAATTAAACTACAATTAAATCACAATAAAAAATAATGCAAATGAATTTAAAAATTTTATTAATAGCAGTTACATTTATAACGGCATTGTATAATGTCAATGCACAAATATCAAAAGCAGAAATTGTGGCCACAGGCCTTACCTGCTCCATGTGTTCAAATGCAATCAATAAACAGCTCAAATCATTGACTGAAGTAGATAGTGTGGTCATAGATCTGAACACAAACACTTTTGTAGTACATCTCAAAAAAGAAGCCATGATAAGTCCCAGGATTTTGAAAGAAAGAGTAGAAAAAGCAGGCTTTTTTGTGGGTTCGATGATTGTTACCATGAACTTTGACAATACTGATA
This sequence comes from Saprospiraceae bacterium, assembly GCA_016722295.1. Lineage (GTDB taxonomy): Bacteria > Bacteroidota > Bacteroidia > Chitinophagales > Saprospiraceae > Vicinibacter. Next base: position 20,424 of record JADKGL010000016.1, on the reverse strand, counting down.
TCTCTGAAAATATAAAAGTAGAAAAAGAAGGCATCGCTTTGGTCATTATCGATTCAAAGTCAAAAGTATTACATGGTGAAACAAAGGCCAAAATCATGGACAAAGGTTACGTGACGCAAAAGGAATATAAAAAATTGACCAAATCACTTTCGAAAATTCCTTCTTACCTGGATGGAAATGAAGATGACTATCACATAAAAATCAATTGATTATGAGGCAAATTTTAATAGTCTTACTTACGATTACTGTAAATAGCTTATTGGGGCAGGAACTTTTTGTGGTTACAGATCCGGCCAGTAATGTTCCCACGGGCTCTCTGAGTGTCAGGCTGAGCAATTCTTTATTTAAGGAAGTATATGAGGATGGGTACAACTATCATCTCATGCCCGAAGTCACTTATGGTATTACAAAAAATCTGATGGTCAGGACTTCGGTGTTTTTAAGTGACAGGAGCAACAGTCTCTATGCTGAAGGGGCCAATATCTTTAGTAAGTACAGGTTTTATTCTTCAGATGACCTACACAGCCATTTCAGGATGGCCGCTTTTGCCAGATATAGTTTTAACAGAGCAGATATACATCAGGAACAAATAGAAATCATGGGACACAATAGTGGTTATGAAACCGGACTGGTGATTACTCAGCTCATAAAAAAAGTAGCCATCAGCTCTTCTGTAAGTTTTGAAAAAGCATTGGACAATAAACCGGATTATGAATTTCCAAATACGCAAAGTAATACGGCTACCAATTACACCCTTTCTGTAGGAAAGCTGATGTATCCAAAAAAATACACTAATTTTAAACAGACCAATATCAACCTAATGCTTGAATTTGTGGGCCAAACGCTTAATGAAAACGGAAAAACGTATATAGATCTCGTCCCATCTATACAATTTATTTTTAATAGCCAGGCCAGGATAGATGTAGGTTACAGAAGAGAATTGTACAGTAATATGCTTAGAACAGCACCCAATGGTATTTACCTGAACTTTGAATATACATTTTTCAATATCTAAAAATGAATAAGGTAATGCACTTTTTAAAGAGGATTCTGAAAATGATATTTATAAAAAAATGTTGTCACTAATTGTAATATTAAAACAAACAAATAAAAGTAAAATGCTCCTAAAACATTTACCATTATGTCTAATATTTACAAGCAATATATTAGTAGCCCAATATACCATTAAAGGCATGATTACCGGGCAAACACAAATCATAAGCGGAGCCAGAGTGACACTCTTTAATAGCGATACAACTTATTTTATAGAAGAACGCAGCGATGATTTTGGCATGTTCTATTTTTCAAATGTCTCTGCAGGAGCTTATAAAATTGGAGTAGCAAAATCCAATTACAATTACAAAGAATCAAATATTGTGGTTAACGAGACCATTCAGAATTTCAATTTTGATCTTGAACCTGAAACGGAGAAAGGAAGATGGGATGTTATCATAAAATCACCGGAGCCATTAGGTGGAACGGACTTAGGAGTACTGATGCCGGATGGCAAAATATATTATTGCCATGATACAAAAGATCCATTTTATTTTGACCCCAAGACTAATGATACATTAAGTGTTATGGGTAGTGACAGTATTCAAGGTTGTGTGGGTCCAGTGCTTCTTGCGGATAGTACGTTATGGTTTTTTGGTGGCACATTGAGAGAAATATATGGTCCCGGAACAAAAAAAGTAAAAAAGTTTGATATTCGAAAGAATAAATGGAAGACCCACCAAAATATGCTTGATTTCAGATGGTATCCTAGTATATCACCGCTATCAAATGGTCAAGTAATTATCCTGGGTGGTGGTGGGCTCAACAATCCAGTAAGGGTAAAAACATCTGAAATATATGACCCAAAAAGTGGTATTTCGAAACCAACAGGTCAAATAGCCATCGGTAATGAAGTCTCTCCTATTGTGCCGTTACTGAATGGCAAAACATTAATGACGCACCGTCCGCCACAATTGTTTGATCCAACCACTAATCAATGGGAATTGGCGGCTGATTTTGTCCAAAGTAATCGTATGAGCAATGGAGACCATAGTGATCATGAACTGGTATTAATGCCAGACGGGGATGTCTTGGCTTTTGGATATAAACCGTTTAACAATAATCTAGGGACATTTGTGGAAAAATATGATGTTGCTGCAAATAAATGGGAGTTAAAAAGTAGTATTAATCCGATCAGATCAAGGGCTAAAGCGATCATTATGCCAGACAAAAGAGTATTGATCGCCGGAGGAGAAAAAGAAGACAAAAATGATAGCAGCCTTGTAAATCAATGGAATTATATGAAGAGAGCTGACCTTTATCATCCAGAAACGGATACCTGGAGAAATCTAGCTGATTTGAATTATTTTAGAGAATATCATGCCATTTTAACATTAGTACCTGATGGCAGGGTAATAGCCGTAGGTGGTGAAGGTCAACCCGGCAATGAGCCCACCCAAAGTATCATTGAAGCTTTTAAACCACCTTATCTTTTCAGGGGAGTAAGACCTGAAATAAACAATTTAAATAAAAGGATTTTTTCCAAAGGAGAAGAACTTTCATTTTCCGTGTCAAAGACAGATTCTATCACAGGTCTGCTATTAATGGCAAATGCGGTTAATACTCATTTTATGAATAGCAGCAATAATCGGTTTATTGAGTTGGAATACGAACAAAATAATGGGAAGGTAACTTCATTGTTGCCTTCTTATTCTCTTATATTATTTGATGGTTTTTACATGTTGTTTGCCATGGTGGATGATATACCATCCATAGCTGAAATAATTGTAGTCAACAACCAGCAAGGAATGACATCAAATATAACGGAATATGAAAAAGAAGATGTGGTGATATATCCTAATCCTTGTAAAGATATTGTTTATTTTAAATCAGAAAGCCTTACCACAGGAGTCACAATCAGGGACTCAAATGGGCGAACTGTACTGACAAAAAGAGGTAAAAATATTGAATCTGTAAATCTTGGCGGATATCCATCCGGTATATATTATATTGAAGTCATGTATGATAACAATGAAGTCATAATTCAAAAAATCAGTAAAATTTAAATAATCACAAAATGGACCAAAACAAAACAACTTCTTATATTCCTGCATTGGGGTATGATTTTCTCACTGCTTATTATGATCTGGCCATAAAATTGACAATGCCAGAGAAGAAATTCAGGCGCATCTTGGTGGAATCAATAAATCCACAAGATGATGAATCAATTCTGGAGTTTGGTTTTGGTACGGGACAAAATCTAATTTTGGTTAAGAATCAGAATCAAAACATAAGACTAACAGGATTAGATATTGATCCGAAAGTTAAGGATATAGCTAACTATAAACTGGCCAAAAACAATCTTACGGTCCCTTTGGATTTATATAGTGGTAATATGTTTCCATATCCGGACAATCATTTTGACAAAATATACAGTTGTTTAGTTTTTCATCAATTAGATGCAGACACAAAAGCCAATTCTTTAAAAGAAATTTATCGGGTTTTAAAACCTGGGGGAGAATTAATTATTGCAGATTGGGGAAAAGCGGATAATAAAATCATGAAGCTTACCTTTGGAATTGTCCAAATGCTGGATGGATTTAAAACCACGGATGACAATGTAAAAGGAAAAATGCCTGAATATATCGCTAAAGGCGGGTTTGAAAATGTGCAAATAATACAATCTATCAACACGGCTATAGGCACCTTTTCATATTTTAAAGCAAGGAAAAAATTAAGTAATTCTAAGATTTGAGAATCATCGAATTAATTTAACAAAATAAATTTATTTTTAAATATTTTTTATCACATCTAAACAAATTCATCATGCAAAAGCAAATTATTTCACTTTTCTTTTCTCTTGTTGTCCTTGCTGTTATAGCTTCTTGTGGCAATAAAACCAGTACTAAGCATTCAGATCCAGCTTCCACCGAGCAAACTGCTGTCGACACAACCGGTGTTTCTCAACCACTTGCAACTGTTTATCAGTGCCCCATGAAGTGTGAAGGAGAGAAGACGTATGACAATCCTGGCTCATGCCCGGTGTGCAAAATGGATCTTAAAGAAAAAGATAAGCATGAAGACCATAAGCACTAAACTTATTATGATAATAAGAATGAAAATAAACCGTATAAATAATTGTTAAATGCATTCAATCATGATCGAATTCTTAAATATTTTTAAAAATTAATCAAGATGTTCAAAATAATTTACATAGACTACAGGCACAATATATAAAAAGATTGCAAAATAAGATTAATGATTATTTTGAAAAATTTGAATTTGGTTGACAGAATTAAATAGAAACAAGATCAAAAAAAAATATTATGGTAGAAAAATTAATCACATTTTCATTAAAAAACCGATTCATTGTACTGATGATATCTGCCGGACTTTTTTGCTGGGGCATCTATAGTGTTCAACAGAATCCAATTGATGCCATACCGGATTTATCTGAAAATCAAGTTATTGTGTTTACAGAATGGATGGGCAGAAGTCCGCAGGTCATAGAAGATCAGGTGACCTATCCGCTGGTCTCCAATCTGCAGGGTATACCGAAAGTAAAAAATATCAGAGGTACTTCAATGTTTGGAATGAGCTTTGTCTATATCATTTTGAAGACAATGTAGATGTGTATTGGGCAAGAACACGTGTATTGGAACGTCTAAATTATGCTCAACGACTGCTGCCACAAAATGTAGTTCCTACTTTAGGGCCAGACGGCACAGGTGTAGGTCATATTTTCTGGTATCATCTGGAAGCAAATGGCATGGATTTGGGAGAACAAAGAGCCTTACAGGACTGGTATGTTAAATTTGCACTACAAACAGTTCCAGGTGTGGCTGAAGTAGCATCTTTTGGTGGTTTTGAAAAACAGTATCAATTGGTTTTGGACCCATTAAAAATGCAATATTATGGCATAAGTATGATGGAAGCCATGAACGCAGTAAAAACCAGTAATAATGATGTCGGCGGTCGGAAATTTGAAATGAGTGATATGGCCTATATTGTAAGGGGATTGGGTTATATTAAAAATATTAAGGATATAGAAGACATAACTATAAAAAACTACAATTCAGTTCCTATTCTTGTCAAAGATATCGGATCCGTACAGATGGGTGGCGACTTGCGTCTAGGTATTTTTGACCAAAATGGTGAAGGTGAAGTTGTAGGTGGCATTGTGGTCATGCGATATGGTGAAAATGCCGATAAAGTCATTAAATCGGTCAAAGAAAAAATGAAGGAAGTCGAAAAAGGACTGCCAGTAGGAGTCACATTCAAAACATCGTACGATCGCGGTGAATTGATAGAAAAAGCCATTGAATCAGTCAGAGGAACTTTGATAGAAGAAATGATCGCTGTATCCATCATTGTATTACTTTTTCTCTTTCATTGGCGCAGTGCCCTGATCATTTTGATACAATTGCCCATTTCAGTGTCCATAGGGTTTATTTTGCTGGAAGCTTTTGGTATTTCATCCAATATCATGTCATTGACAGGAATCGCATTAGCCATTGGTGTTGTAGTCGATGACGGTATAGTGATGGTTGAGAATGCATACAGGACAATATCGGAAAAACAGGAAGAACTGGAAAATATTTAAAATTAGTCAACTGATCATCATGAACATAAAAAATATATTTAAAAAGGCACATGATCCATTATCTCCTGAAGAAAAATTGCTGCTTATAGAAAGCTCTTCAAAATTGGTTGGACCAGGTGTTTTTTACTCGACGATCATTGTAATAGCATCCTTTTTGCCTGTATTTCTGCTTACCGGTATGGAGGGTAAACTTTTTAGTCCTTTGGCATGGACCAAGTCATTTATATTAATTGTAGATGCTTTTTTAGCCATCTCACTTACTCCGGTATTGATCAGCTTTTTGTTAAAAGGAAAACTAAGACCTGAAAACAAAAATCCACTTAATAAGGCACTTGAAAGTGTTTACACACCGGTGTTGGTTTTTTGCTTAAAATGGCGCAAGACAATTTTGGGTCTCAATATAATAGCACTTGTTATCGGAATTTTAATGTTTACTAAGCTTGGATCGGAATTTATGCCCCCATTGGATGAAGGATCAATATTGTTTATGCCTGTTACTTTGCCAAATGTTTCCAATTCCGAAGTAAAAAGAATTTTACAGGTTCAGGATAAACTTATAAAATCTATACCCGAGGTTGCGCATGTATTGGGTAAAGCAGGCAGAGCAAATACTGCAACGGATAATAGTCCGATCAGTATGGTGGAAACGATAATACTGCTCAAGCCCCAACACCAATGGCGTGACAATTTAAGTAAGAATGATATCATTACTGAAATCAATAATAAACTCCAGATACCAGGTGTAATCAATGGTTTTACCCAACCCATCATCAATCGTATCAATATGCTTTCTACAGGTATCAGAACCGATGTCGGTATAAAAATTTATGGTGCAAATCTGGATTCTATAAATGTACTCGCGCAAAAAATAAAAAAAACACTTGAAGGAACATCCGGTGTGAAAGACTTATATGCAGAGCCCATCACGGGTGGAAAATATATCGATATAGAAGCAAAACGAGATGAAATAGGCAGATATGGTCTGACGATAGATGATATAAATGTTGTCGTGGAGGCGGCTATAGGTGGAATGAAACTCACTACTACTATCGAAGGAAGGCAAAGATTTTCAGTAAATGCAAGATATGCGCAGGAATATAGAAATAGCATAGAAGCCTTAAAACAACTGCAGGTACAAACGATGGAGTATGGTCCTATCCCACTGGAGGCTGTAGCAGATGTTAAGGTCAGCGATGGCCCACCTATGATAAACAGTGAGAATGCAATGTTGCGTGGAAGTGTGCTATTTAATGTCAGGGACCGGGATTTGGGCAGTACAGTAAAAGAAGCACAAAGCAAACTGAACACCATGATGACTAAGATGCCCAAGGGATACTATGTAGAATGGAGTGGACAATGGGAAAATCAAATCAGAGCCAACAGAACTTTAAGTATGATCTTACCGATAGTGATACTTATTATTTTCACAGTGCTATATTTCACCTATAAATCCATGAAAGAAGCGTTGATCACCATGATCACTGTTCCCTTCGCATTGATAGGAGGCATATTTATGGTGTATTTTTATGGCATAAATTTGTCCGTTGCTGTTGCCGTTGGATTTATTGCTCTTTTCGGAATGGCTATAGAAACTGCCATGCTGATGACTATATATCTGAATGAAGCGATGAATAAAATGGTAGAAAAACATGGAAATTCTGCTCAGACATTATCAGAAGATATTTTGAAAGAATATATTATCGAAGGCTCAGCGAAGAGATTAAGACCCAAGCTAATGACCGTTTCAGTTTCCCTGTTCGGGTTGATTCCTATCTTATGGGCTACAGGCACCGGTGCAGATGTTATGGTACCTATCACAGTGCCCCTTATAGGTGGTACTATTACTTCTACCATTTACGTACTGCTGGTGACGCCCATAGTGTTTGAAATGACAAAACTTCGTGAATTAAAAAGTAAAGGTAAAATAGAACTTATAGATGTTAAAGAATAGATACCAAGTCATCCTGTGCATATTTATCATAAATTTTGCACCCTTAAAATCACAAATACTTACATTAGATGAAGTACTGGAGAATATAACATTGAACAATCCACAGTTAAAAATGTATGATGCAGACATTCAGAGTATGGATGCCGCATCTGCCGGTGCAAAAGCTGGATGCCACCACAAGTGCAAGCTGGCTTTTTTATGACACCATACAACCCTTCATTCTGGAAAGCAGATGGAGCATTTGCCGGAATGGGTAATTTTATGGTCGGTGCTACTCAAATGATACCAAATCCTAAAAAGCAAATGGCAGATTTTAACTATATGAATGCCATGTCTTCTGTTGAAAGGGAAAATAAAAACTATACCTTAAATCAATTATATGCTTTAGCAAAAACCAAATATCATGAATGGATGATAATAAGCAAAAAAGTCAAAATAGCCAATGAAAATCTACTACTCCTGGCATATATGATAAAAAGTATGGAGATAAGATACCAATATAACATGGATAAACTACCAACCTATTACAAAGCCAAATCCAATTACAGTTCATTAGAAAGTATGATTGTCATGCTTAAAAATGATATTTCACAAAAAATGATTGTATTAAATACATTGATGGCCAGAGATAAAAATTTCACATTTGAAGTGGACAGTACCTATCGTTTTACTGATTTTAATAATGAAGCATCAGATACTACTTATCTCGCCAAAAGACGGAGTGACATCAAAGCAATAGAGAAAACTATAAATATAAATCAGTTAAAAATCGAAGTAGAAAATACAAGACTTTTGCCGGATTTTGGGGTACGATATGATCATATGTTTGCGTTTGGTCAGCAACCACAACAATTCACCTTAATGGGTATGGTAAATATCCCTATGTCATGGTCCACCAAAATGAATAAAGCCAATATACATAGTTTTCAAATTAAAAATGAAAGTTTGTACTGGCAAAAACAAATGGTGCTGAATGAAGCTTCAGGAATGATAAAAGCAATGAAAACGGAACTTAAATTTTTAAAAGATCAATATCAAATTTCTGAAAACTCAATTATCCCTGCAATAAGAAAAAATTATGAAACCGCTTTATTAGCATGGCAAAATAATACTGGGGACTTGTTTCAGGTACTGGATGCCTGGGAATCACTAAATATGGCACAATTGGACACATTGGATACACTACAACGTATTTTAGTCACTCAGGTAGAAATTGAAAAACAAATGGAAATAAAATAGTGATGAACAAAAATATAAAATACAGTATCGCATTACTGCTGATGGTTATCATAGGTTTTGGTATTTACCATTTTGCCATAAAATCAAAACATCACAGAGGAGAACATCAACAAACCAAAACCTATACCTGTCCGATGCCCCAAGACTCATTTTTTAGTGATCAGCCCGGGACATGTCCTAAATGCGGCATGACACTGGTCGAAGTTGATGCCCACAAATATGATGAAAGTTCTAAAAAAATGGCGTCCTATACCTGCCCAATGCCTGAAGATTCAGTGTTCAGCGATAAACCTGGAATATGTCCTAAATGTGGCATGACACTGATAAAAACAGAAAATCTTGATCCACATACAGATGACTATAACATAGAACAACTCCTGAAACCGACTAATCAATTTGTGGTAGGAAAATATCCTGTTATTACTGCAAAAGACACCGCTATATCCGGTGAAATAAATTTGCCCGGAGTTGTAGCTTACGATCCCGATGCGGCAGTAAATATAGCCGCACGCATCAGCGGAAGAATAGAGAAAATGTACGTCAACTATAAATTTCAAACAGTAAGAAAGGGACAAAAATTATTTGATGTATATAGTCCTGAATTATTGACAGAACAGCAAAACTTCATCTTTTTAAACTCTGATGATCCGGAAAATACTTCCATCATAGAAGCTTCAAAACAAAAATTATTGTTATATGGAATGACTCAAAGTCAGATCAGTAGCATGGCTAAATCAAAAATAGCAAATGCTCAGGTTACGATATTTAGTCCAGTAGAAGGGATTATTTCAGGAACAGAATCCATGAGTGAGCGAAGTGAAAGCGGTATGACCATTAAAAATAACAATACTGAAGCATTAGTTGTGAAAGAAGGCAATTACATAAAAAAAGGGGAAGTAGTTTTTAAATTACTGAGTACAGATCGGGTTTGGGGTATATTTAATGTCATGCAGGGCAACAGCGCATTTATAATGATAAATCAACCAGTCTTAATAACTTCCGAAATGAACGGAATGAAGCCCTTTAGCGCCAAAATAAATTATATAGAAACCCAATTTAATCCTGAAGACAGGTCCAATAGCGTGCGGGTATATCTGAATAACAAAATGCTGAAATTGCCCATAGGTTTAAGACTGGAAGGACTGGTAAAAATCAGTCCTGTAAAAGGTATCTGGCTTGACAAAAAAGCTTTAGTCAGTACCGGAACTCAAAAAATAATTTTTACAAAAAAAGAAGGCGGCTTCAAAGCAAAAGCCATAAAGACAGGTCTCGAAATAGGTGATTTTATACAGATATTAAGCGGTATTTCCCTTAAAGACGAATTGGCCCAAAATGCTCAGTACCTGATGGACAGTGAAAGTTTTATAAAAACAAAATGAGGAATCAAATGACAAAATCGACCATAATTGTACTTTTATTTTTTGCTGTATCCATTTCCTGTAGTGAACAAAAAGAAAATGATCATAGTACCCATTCTGATATGGCTAATGTTTTTTATACCTGCTCTATGGATCCACAGGTAAAAGAAGATAAGCCCGGCAAGTGTCCTATATGTCACATGGAATTAACGCCTATCCAGAGTGATGATACAAAGCCAAACGAAATTAAGTTAAGTGATCAGCAAATTCAATTGGGAAATATCACTACCCAAACTATTGTCGCCACTCAAAATAATCTGGATCAAAGCTATACAGGTACATTAACTTTTGATCAGGACAAAATAAAAACGATTTCCGCGAGAGCAATGGGCAGGATTGAAAAATTATATTTTAAAACACTGGGTGGATTTATTTCTAAAAATCAACCAGTCTATGATCTTTACAGTGAAGATATAGCCATTGCCAAACAAGACTTTGTCTCTGCTTACCGGCAACTTTCCTTGCCCGGTGATTTTGGCAAAAATGCGGACAGATTATTACTTGCGGCAAAACAAAAATTGCAGTTTTACGGATTGAATGACAGACAAATTGAAAGTTTGAAAACCAGTAAAGAAGTTTCCCCATACACTACTTTTTATAGTGTTACCGGCGGTTATATCAATGAAATATCAGTGACAGAAGGCAGTTATGTGATGGAAGGAACAGAGATACTTAAAACAGCAGATTTAACCAGTTTGTGGCTCGAAACGCAGGTAAATATTAACTATGCCAATGGATTTAAGGTAGGACAACAAGCTAAAATTTCTTTTAATGATTTTCCTGACAAGTCAGTTAATGCTGTAGTATCATTTGTTAATCCTGAAATTAATCCTGATACAAGATTACTTCTGATTCGGATGAAAATAGAGAATAAAAACTTACAATTGAAGCCAGGAATGCAGGCCGCAGCAAATATAACACGATCCAATATCAAAGGGCTGTTTATACCCGTTGACGCCGTAATCCGGGAAGAAAAGGCTACATATATATGGTTAGAAAAAACACCTGGTGTTTTTGAAAATCAAATGGTTAATACAGGTATTGAGATTAATGGTTTGATAGAAATAAAGTCTTCCATGGACAGTTTGAAAAACGTAGTGATCACAGGTGCTTATGCCATCAATAGCGAATACAAATTCAGAAAAGGAAGTGATCCGATGGAAGGTCATAACATGTAAATAAAAAAAAAGAAAATGAAACACACGTATAGTATCTCCGGAATGACCTGTAATGGTTGTCGTGGACATGTCGAAAAAACACTTTCAAATGTAGAAGGAGTTACGATCGCCAAAGTAGACTTGCAAATGGCAGAAGCCACCATAGAAATGGAATCCCATATACCTATAGAGACATTTGAAGAAGCTTTGATAAATGATGGTGGAAGGTATCATATTCACAAACAAGGACATCAGATAGAAGAATTCAAAAAGGATGAGAAGCCAAAAGGTAAAGGTACAGGTACTTTTTATTGTCCTATGCATTGTGAAGGTGAAAAAACGTATGATAAAGCAGGTGACTGTCCGGTATGTGGAATGGACTTGGTAGAAGAACAAAACATATCTACCAATTCATCAAAACAATGGACATGTCCGATGCACCCAGAAATTGTGACGAACGAATCGGGTGCATGTCCAATATGTGGAATGGATTTAGTACCACTAAAACCAGATCTATCAGCAGAAGAAAAAACCGTACCAAAAGCTATTAAAGAAGTTTTGGATCGCCACAGCTTTTACCTTGCCGATTTTTATAATAGTGATGAGTGAAATGATAAAAGATAACCCATTGTATTATATTTTGTATCAAAATATTGGAATTGGATTCAGTTGATATTATCCATTCCCGTAGTGTTTTATGCTACTTGGATGTTTTTTGAGCGAGCTTACAAAGTATTAAGACTATGGAATCTTAATATGTTTACGCTTATAGGAATTGGATCAGGTATTGCTTGGATATTTAGTGTCTTTGCGATGTTTTTTCCTGATATTTTTCCAGCCAATTTCAAAACAGAATCAAATGTTGTTCAGTTTATTTTGAGGCTACTACCGTAATTTTAACTTTGGTGCTTTTAGGTCAATTACTGGAAGCACGAGCCCATAGTAAAACCAATTCGGGCCAGTAAAGCACTTTTGAAATTAGCCCCTAACAAAGCTTTTAAGGTGGAGAATGGCAAAGATAAAATCAGCTTATTGATAAGATTAAAATTGGGTGACATTTTAAAGGTCAAACCAGGCGATAAAATTCCCGTGGATGGCTCAATATGCGAAGGAGAAACAACCATAGACGAATCTATGATCACAGGAGAGCCCATCCCTGTAAATAAAACAAATGGTGATAAAGTAACCAGTGGCACTATTAATGGCAATCAATCTTTTTTAATGATAGCTGAAAAAATAGGAAGCGACACATTATTATCTCAAATCATTCATATGGTTAATAATGCCAGTAGAAGTCGGGCACCAATTCAAAATTTAGCAGATAAAATTGCAAGATATTTTGTGCCCATTGTATTATTTGTTTCTTTGCTGACATTTGTCGTTTGGGCTATCTTTGGGTCCAGAACCTGCCTTTGTATTTGCGTTTGTGAACGCGATTGCCGTATTGATCATTGCATGTCCTTGTGCCTTGGGATTGGCAACACCAATGTCTGTTATGGTTGGTATTGGGAAGGGTGCGCAAAATGGTATATTGATTAAAAATGCAGAAGCGCTTGAAAAATTGGATAAAGTGGACACATTAATTATTGATAAAACCGGAACAATTACTGAAGGAAAACCTACCGTAGAAAAAATTGGTTCTTTCAGTAAAAGCTATAGTGAAATGGAACTACTTCAATTTATCGTTTCCTTAAATAGTAATAGCGAACACCCTTTGGCTGAAGCAACTGTGAAATACGGAAAAGAACACAATACTGAAATATTAAAATCTGATAATTTTAGTGCAGTTACTGGAAAAGGTGTTGAAGCGAAAATTGAAGGCAAAAAAATCGGCTTAGGTAATCCGAAAATGATGCAATACTACAATGCGAAAATTACATCTGCAATGGAGGATAAAGCAAAAGTATATCAGCAGCAAGGGAAAACAGTATCTTATTTATCGGTTGAGAAAGATGTAGTTGGATATGTTGTTATTGGCGATAAAATAAAAGCCAATAGTGGAAAAGCCATAGCCCACCTACAAAAAAATGGAATTGAAGTAATTATGCTTACCGGTGATAATTATGATACGGCAAAAGCAGTTGCTGATGAACTCAAATTGGCTGATTTTAAAGCCAGTATGCTGCCAGAAGATAAAATGAAGGAGGTAGAAAAACTGCAACATCAAGGTAAAGTTATAGCTATGGCTGGAGACGGAATAAATGATGCACCAGCTTTAGCAAAAAGTGATGTTGGAATAGCAATGGGTACAGGGACTGACGTAGCCATAGAAAGTGCAATGATAACGTTGATAAAAGGAGATTTGGGAGGCATTGTGAAAGCAAAAAATTTAAGTCATTCAGTCATGAGAAATATTAAACAAAATCTATTTTTCGCACTTATTTATAACACTTTGGGCATCCCTATTGCAGCAGGTCTGATATTTCCTTTTTTTGGAATTTTACTCTCCCCTATGGTTGCCGCTTTTGCAATGAGTTTTAGTTCTGTTTCTGTTATTGTAAATGCCCTGCGGCTGAGAAGTTTAAAATTGTGAAATTATTCTTCATCCATTAAAAACACAAAAGTGAGCACAATAAGTATTTTTCAAAATTTGTTACATTATTCTTTACATTTCGGTTTTCCTTTTATAATTGCTTATTTATTTTGGAAAGAAAAATGGTTAAGAGCTGGTACAATCATGTTTTCTACAATAATAATTGATATTGATCATTTTTGGGCAAATCCTGTTTTTGAGGCATGTAGGTGTAGTATAGGTTTGATCCTTTGGATAGGATGCGATAATAATAGTATCGAGTTTTAATTTTTTTTCCAAAAACAAGGCCATTATAGGATTGGCGTCTTACTTTTCATAATATTCAAATCATTGGATAGAATGATTAAATAATTGAAGTAAATTGATGGAAGAGAAATGGTCAAAGGGCATTAAGTTAAATCTCGTAAAACACAATATATATCTTGTAGAGTCATCGTTGGGAATTCAATTTCTGATTTTCGACTACCAGGACATCCTTTATTGATGTCATTTGATAATGGACTTATATAGAAAATTAATACACTATGATCATCATTTGGGCTACTGTTTTACCATTTGTCTGTGTTTATAAAAGTAGTTCAACCCACAAGAAATTATTCAAAAAATAAAACAAAGATTCAATAAAATATATTTTAGATATTCGATTGATACAAATTTTGGGAGAACCAGTTTATCAAATTATTTACACAGATGGTAAAATTAAAGATAAAAGATTCAATTGGCAATGGCAAATACCGGAACTTCGGAATGCATTAAGTAAAGAAGAAGCTATTAAGGTTGCTCAAAAGAGTTTTTACAAAGATGCAATGGTATCACAAGTTGAATATTTGACAAATGCCGGTCAACATCATGAATACCGTGAGAGCCCACTCCCTGCCTATGCGGTCAAATTTGATCACCCATCCAATACCACCGTTTATGTTTCATCAGAATTAGGTACTGTTCAAAAATTCAGAAATGACAAATGGCGAATATTTGATTTCCTGTGGATGATGCATACTATGGATTACCAGGGAAGAGATTGCACATCATAACGATCATGAATCACAAGATAACCATGACCACAGTGAAGATAGTGATAACCATTGCAGTCCATTTTGTACTTGCACTTGTTGTCATACACCAATAAATTTTGAATTTGGCATTAAAAGTTTTGTACCTGATATATTATATGTTGAGATAAGTACAGATGAAAATACATTTTTATACTACGACAGCCCATCTACAACATACCGAAATACGATCTGGCAGCCACCCAAGGTTAATGCTTAATGTATTGTGATTAATGAATGTTTTTTTAATTGGATATTACTCTACAAGTAAAATCTAACATTCTCTTAAAAAATATTTTATTTCCACCTATTTGTCCGAGATTAGAAATAATCCGGACTAAAACATTATTCATTCATCCTTAATCATTTATTGAATGCTAGATAAAATAATATATTTTTCTATAAAAAATAAGTTTATAATAGGGCTTTTACTGCTGCTATGGTACTTTTTGGTATCTACAGTTTGTCAAGATTGCCCATCGATGCTTTGCCTGACATAACCAATAATCAGGTTCAGATATTGACCTTATCTCCAACTTTGGCTACACAGGAAGTAGAACAACTGATCACCTACCCCATAGAGCAAGCGGTCAAATCTGTACCGAAAGTGTTAGAATTGCGGAGTGTATCAAAATTTGGTTTAAGTACAGTCACAGTAGTATTTGAAGAACATGTGGATTTGTACTGGGCCAGAGTTCAGATCAATGAGCGACTTAAAGAAGCGGAAGACAATATTGGGTCAGGATTAGGCACACCTGAAATGGCACCTATTAGTACCGGTTTGGGCGAGATATATCAATATACCGTTTTTGCTAAGCCGGGATATGAAGATAAATTTCATGCCACAGAATTAAGGTCTGTCCAGGACTGGATCATAAAACCACAACTGATCGGTATTACCGGTGTGGCTGAGGTCAATACTCTTGGAGGTTTACTTAAAGAATATGAAATTGCCATCGAGCCGGATAAGCTAAAAAGCATGAATACCAATATCATTGAGATATTTGAAGCCTTGCGTAAAAATAACGAAAATACAGGTGGTGCTTATATCGATAAAAAGCCAAATGCTTATTTTATCCGGGGCATCGGCATGATTAGTTCATTGGAAGATATAGGTAAAATTGTCGTAAAAAATATGAATGGCATTCCTATTCTGATCCGTGATGTAGCACAAGTGCAGTTAGGATCTGCAGTCAGGTATGGCGCTACCACTAAAGACGGAGTGGGAGAAGCAGTGGCAGGTATGGTCATGATGTTGAAGGGTGAAAACAGTGCTGATGTGGTCGAAGTAGTTAAAGAGCGAATGCTTCAAATAGAAAAGACGTTGCCGGAAGGGGTAGCTGTTGAACCGTATCTGGACAGGACTAAGATGGTAAATAATGCCATATCAACCGTCAGAACCAACTTACTGGAAGGTGCATTAATCGTATTGTTTATTCTGGTATTGCTCCTGGGAAACTGGCGGGCTGGGCTAATAGTAGCATCGGTGATACCGCTGGCTTTATTATTTGCTGTCATCATGATGCACGCATTTGGGGTCAGTGGCAATTTGATGAGTCTTGGCGCCATCGATTTCGGTTTGATAGTAGATGGGGCGGTGATCATTGTTGAAGCCATAGTACATCGGCTACAGACCATCAATAAGGGAAAACTCACTGCTGCACAAATGGATACTGAAGTGTATGGAGCTGCATCAAAAATAAGAAGCAGCGCAGCTTTTGGAGAAATAATTATACTCATCGTATATCTTCCGATTTTAGCTCTGGTAGGTATAGAAGGTAAAATGTTCAAGCCGATGGCTCAGACCGTATCGTTTGCGATATTAGGAGCATTTATTTTGTCACTGACCTATGTACCCATGATGTCTGCTTTATTTTTAAGCAGAAAAACGGAACACAAAAGAAATATAAGTGATAAAATTATTGACTTTTTATACAGAATCTATCAACCTGTACTTGAAATGGCTCTAAAGGCCAAAGCAATGATCATTGTTTTGTCAGTAGCGTTGTTTGTATTTGCACTATTTGTATTCAGTAATATGGGAGGAGAATTTATTCCGACACTCGAAGAAGGGGACATTGCTACCCATATCATTACTCCCCCGGGTACATCACTGGCTCAAGAAATAGAAACTACTACAAAAGCTGAAGCGTTACTTTTGAAAAATTTTCCTGAAATAGAACAAGTGGTATCAAAGATCGGAAGTGCGGAGATACCGACGGATCCTATGCCTATGGAAGTGGCTGACGTAATGATCATATTGAAACCAAAATCTGAATGGACTTCTGCATCATCCACACAAGAGATGATGGCTAAAATGGACAAGGTGCTGAATGATTTACCAGGTGTCACCACAGAATTTACCCAACCTGTACAAATGAGATTTAATGAATTGATGACCGGAGTCAGAAGTGATGTCGCCATCAAGATATTTGGTGAAGATATAGAGCTATTATCGGGACTTGCTGACGAGGTGGTGCCTATTATACAGAGCGTGAAAGGTGTAGAAGATGCAAGGGCAGAACAAGTGTCAGGATTGCCACAAATCACTATCCGGTACAATAAAGATAAACTTGCATTGTATGGACTCAATGTAGGCGATCTCAATCAAGTGGTTCGGGCAGGTTTTGCCGGAGAGAAAGCAGGCGTAGTCTATGAAGGGGAGAAACGTTTTAATCTTGTAGTAAGAATAGCTAAAGATAACAGGCAGAATATAGAACAGCTTAAAAATTTGTTTGTCCCATTGCCTTCGGGTGATCAGGTACCTTTGGAGCAAGTCGCTGATATCACGTATGAAAGAGGAGCTGCCATGATCAGCAGAGAAAATGGAAAAAGAAGGATTGTCATTGGATTTAATGTAAGAGGCAGGGATGTAGAAAGTGTGGTGAAAGAAATCCAGGGATTATTGGAATCAAAGATAAAATTGCCGGTAGGTTATTACACTACCTATGGCGGACAATTTCAGAATCTGGTAGAAGCGAGCAACAGATTAGCCATAGCTGTTCCCGCAGCACTTGCACTTATTTTTGTTTTACTATTTTTTACATTTCACAGTATAAAACAATCATTGCTCATTTTTACGGCCATACCGCTATCAGCTATTGGTGGCATATTTGCTCTTTGGATACGAGGTATGCCTTTCAGTATATCTGCCGGGATCGGCTTTATAGCCTTATTTGGGGTGGCAGTGTTGAATGGAATCGTACTGATCGGATATTTTAATCAGCTCAAAACCGAAGGTATCACTGATGTCCTTGAAAGAATACGTATAGGTACAAAAGTAAGATTGAGACCGGTGGTGATGACGGCTGCGGTTGCATCTCTTGGATTTTTACCAATGGCCATCAGTATGGGAGCCGGGGCAGAGGTTCAAAAACCATTAGCCACCGTGGTTATCGGAGGATTGATTACTGCTACACTATTGACATTAATAGTGTTGCCTATATTGTATTTATATTTTGAGAAAGGTATAAAGCGACGAAGAAAAATATCGATACTGCTGCTGTCATTATTGGTTTTTTACTTGTCGGAACCATTGTAAATGGCCAGAAAAAATTGAACCTTAATGAAGCGATAGACATTGCACTTCAAAATAATTTACAAGTCCAGGCAAGTAATATCCATGTAGATATTCAAAATCAATTGAAGGGTACAAAATTTGAATTACCTAAGACTGATTTTGTTGCGAATATAGGGCAGTTTAACTCAAAAAATCTTGACCAGTATTATAGTATTTCGCAGTCCTTTAATCCTTTTTTGTTCGGGCCTAAAAAGAAGCTGCTCAATGAAAATGTCAAGAGTGCTGAACTTAAAAGGAATTTTGCAAAGCAGGAAGTGATTATGAACGTCCGTCAAACCTGGAATAACATTATGTATTATCAGAAATTAAATGAGATTTTGATAGAACAGGATAGCTTATTGACCATGCAGGTGAAAGCAGTTGCTTTAAAATACCAAACAGGAGAATCCAGTCAGCTGGAACAAATAATGAGTATCACGCGGAAGGAAGAATTTCAGCAAATGATACGTCAAAATCAGACAGCGATGGATATGGAGACAAAGAAACTTGCCATGGTACTTCAATTAAAAGAGGATATTATCTTTGATTTAGTTGAATATGGTGTGTTGGATCTTTTTGATGTAAGTAATGCCGCATCGTTGACTCAAAATACAGCTGTAAGCATAGCTTTGCAAGACGTAAAACTTGCTGATATGCAGGTAAACCTTGAAAAAGCACAAATGAAACCTGAGTTTAGTGTAGGATATTTCATCCAATCTCTGACAGGAAATCAAGAAGTGAATAGTCAGATTATATCTTACAACGGAGTACCCAGGTTTCAGGGGGCCACGATTGGTATGTCGATACCCATCTTGTCTTTGGGGAGTAACAAAGCTAAGATCAGCGCTTTAAAAAACAATGTATTGCTCCAGCAAAAAAATGCTGACATAACAAATCAGAGCATACTTATTAGTTACAATCAATTGATAAGCGAATTGAACTTAGCGAAAAGCAAACTGGAATATTTTGAGAAGACCGCAAATCCAAATGCAGCAATCATTATCAGGAATGCAAATACTTCTTATATCAATGGAGATATTTCCTATATCGAATACATGCAAGGAATGCAAATGGCCAGAGAAATAAAACTGGACTACTTTGCTTCGTTAAATCGGTATAATGAAATAGTCATAAACCTTCAATATTTAATGAATAAATAGAAATTTTAATACCTAAAAAAAGTAAAATGAAATATAAAATAAAGATAATTTTAATCCTGTTCCTATTGCCATTACTGATGATCAATGTATCATCGTGCAAATCCAAATCTAACGAAAATGCGGCAGAAGAACATGCAGAAGGTGATGGCCATAATCATGAAGCAGAAGAGGACCATAGTGGTCATGACCATGCCGATGGTGAACATACTGAGCAAGAAGCACATAGCAAAACTGTACACCTGAATGCTGCACAGTACAAAAATGCAGGGATAGATACCGGCTGGTTTGAGATGAAAAATTTGAGTGATGCTATCAATGCTTCCGGATACACTAAACTACCACCGCAAAATCAGGCAGATGTTACATCAACGATGGGTGGAATAGTAAAGACCATCAAAGTAATAGAAGGACAATATGTGAAACAGGGTCAATCGCTGGCGACCATCCAAAGTCTTGAATACAATAAGATAAGGCTGGAGAAATCAAAACTGAAAGAATCACTCCAATCTGCACAAGCCAATAAACAATACCTGGATGTGGAATATAATAGGCAAAAAGAGCTCTCAGAGGAGAACATCAATGCAAAAAAGACATTTCAGAAAGTAGCGTCTGAATTGGAATTAGAGACAAAAAAAATTGTAAACCTGCTGGAACAGATAGAAATCACAGACCAAATGTTGATATTGGGCGGTACATCAAAATCACCCGTACTGTCCATCAATGCCCCAATATCAGGATATGTATCAGATATATATATCA
>JADKGL010000015.1 GCA_016722295.1 Saprospiraceae bacterium | reverse complement strand
ACATCCTTTGAGAGATAAAATTATCTCCAGCATCTGCGAAATGGATATGCGAATGCTTGATGTATTGCTCCCGGAAAATGGGGTATATGAAAATGCTTATAAGGAAGTTTGGCTGGGGAAGTTGGGTGAATTTTTCAAGGCTTGTAAGTTGAAGGGTGATACTTCACTATTGGTACGTGCCAGTCAGTGTTTAGAAGATTTGGTTTGTGATTGCAAGCTAAAAGTTTGGGTCTTCGAAGCCCGTTGACCATGAACGGTATTGCCATTTCCATTATGATGGATGGTGATGAAATCACTGGTATCGAAAGGTGTTATGCCAATCATTTGATAGGTCAAGATATCATTAACTCGGGTGAAATGTTGGCTTTTGACGGTTTTACTGTGTATGATAATGAGAAGATTGGCTTTATTGATTCTTTGGAGTTTAAGCTGCTAAGAAAAAAGGTTAAAGCTTTTTTGGCTGATATCAGCAATCCAAAACGGAATTTTGTAGGACCGTTATGGATAAAAAGAAAGATGTCGGTTTATAATCATCTTTTTTGATGTTCTTGAAGAACCTTATCATTTTGAATATAAAAATGATATGCTCAAATTATATGATGATCTCTTTGTACTCAAAAACTTGTTTTCTCAACAGAAAGAATATCATTATGTGTTAAAACAATACCAAACTATGCGTGATAGCACGGATGTAAGGAGCAAGATTAAAGTGGTAAAATGGTTTCTGATGAATGTAAAAAAAGCATCGAAGTATCTGGTCAAACACTGTTCACTTTCATTTGTCGATGGTAAAATGATATATGTATATAAAGTGGAAGGTGTCAAAAAATCGATGGAAATTCGTCATCCAAAAGTGAAAATGGATGTCCCGGATTACATCCAATTTCAGCGTAATATCCTGCTATTATTTGATTTCTTCAGAAGCAAGTATATCGAAGAAAAAAAGACCTACCCTTCTGATGATCAACAAGGTATCATGTATTTACAATTTAGAGACAGGATGGAAGGTATGCTGGATGAGTGTGAAGAATGGGTGAGCGGGGTATTGGGAACTGATATTAAAGCTCCTAAATGATTTTGGTTCCTGAAAAGATTATGCTATTTTACAAAAAATACTTTTTACTGGCACAAGTTAAAAACTTGCGCCTAGTAAGAGCAAACATAAAACCGAATATATTACGTCGAGTTAAAAACTCGATAAATTGGTATAATGATTTTACAAACCAATTTATTTTGAGTATATTTGCATCCCTTACGCTCCGTTGTAAAGCGTAGTTTTAATATGCATGTCTTTAGGCTAAAACAAAACTTGCCATCTGATATTTGAGAACAAATTTTGTCATTGGCTTAAAGACATTTTTTTTGCGCTCTTTCTTGAATTTCAGATATCTAAATAACGATGATATTCTGTTTGACTATCTGATTATTAGATAGTGATATTTCAATGGTAAATATACCTTCCGATAGTCTCCAACTCATCAACCCGGAATACATCAAATGATGGGTCTCGAGAAGTTTACCTAGATGATCAGAAATCTTCATGATAATTGGTCCTTTGTAGTCCGGAATGTCGATGTAAAAAGGCCCTTTGGATGGGTTGGGGTAGATGTTGACAGAATAGGTTTTATAGGTTTGTTAGGATATGCTGCACAAAAACATCGCTCTGCGAGTGATGGGTCAAAGATAAAAGGATTGACATTGGACTGGATGCGAGCGATGGCAAAGGATCGAAGTATTTCTGTTGAATCCACTTTGTCAGATCGATGCCAACGGCAGAGATCGGGAAGCATGGACGAAAAGAAAGTTTTACTTTTTCTGTTAGCTTCAGATTGGTAAAAAGTATAGAAGTAAAACATTGATCTTGCGATATCACCCTTCCGGAATTCAGATGGTTCAAAGGCATTGGATTTGGATTCAGAGTAATGGTGGATATCCTTTCCCGGAATGATGGTGATCACTTTGTCTTTGTGGATCCAGTATTTTGTTTGAACGTCCGGAATCTCTGCGAATGGAGCATTTCGCCGAAGTGTATTAATGTTGGCTCTGGTCGGTACCAGGTGATGCAGATCACCTAGTGCCGGCATGGAAGCTGATCCAAGAGATCTGGGAAAAAGATGTTCGGTTTGGATGCCATACTTGGCAGTCCAGGAAAGGATGTTGGTTCCCAGCGGCACGGGAATTTTATACCCGGAATAATAGCACTCGATAGAATCGTTTTGCAGGAAGATTTCAGTGTAGAGTTTGGTCCTTGCTTGGTCGTAAGGGAGGACGGTTTTGGGAGTGTAGTATTTTTTTAGTTCGGTGATGAGGGAATCTCCGCGGAGTCCGGGGAAGATGATTTCCTGAGATTGGAGATCGACAATAGATATAACCATTATAATGATGGTTTGAATATGATGTTTCATTAATTTTGTAATTGAAAATTTTAAAAAAAGCAGCCCCGACGGGCGCCGGAGCTGCTGTTCAAAATCATGCTGCTTTCAGCATAGATTTGCCCACCTATAGGCGGGCGAAGACGAAAAACCAACAGAAAATGCCATGCAAAAAAATTATATTCGTTTGTCATTTGACTTGTCGGAAAACTCTATCCAGTTACACATCTCCCTTAGTCGGCTTCTGACCCTGGTGCCATAATGCACATCAATCTGATCTGAAATAAGATTGGAAGTAAAGTGGGTCAACACCTTCCTGTTCTGAAATAAATTGTATCTCATTTGAATGATCTGCGCCATAACATTGGCATCATTGCCATAATGTTTGGTCGCTTCTTCAGCTCCGAGATCGTCAAAACAATAAGCTCTGTTGATCGTATTGATATCCACATTATCCACATAATTTCGGCCATAACGCATGAGGACATTCGTTCCCTGATCAATATACTCCAGGGCTATCTGCTGACAAGGTTTTACTGCATATCTATCCTTCAAGGGCAACAGCTGTCGCAGGATCATCATAAAAACAGTCTTGCCTACACCCACACCACCAACCAGAAAAATTCCCTTATTCAGGTCAAGTGAAAACTTACTACACATTTTCACATCTCCGGTGATATAAGCATAAAGTTTGGCCAATACTTCGGTATCTTCACTATACAGCAAAAAGTGACTGCCATACATCATTTTGCCATGATCCTGCATCCATTTGGTGAATTGATCTATGTCAAAGCGGTTTTGTGTAATCGGGGTCGGGATGGAGCGGGATTCCTGGTGGCCGGAGACCACCGTTTTTAGGTTCTGATTTTTGATAATTTCCATTAGGATAATATTTTGAAGATGATTTAAAATGGGTTCCAAACAGATTTTCCGATTCATTTTGATGACTATTGGCGGCACCATTATTTTTGCTGTTGAAAGCAATGGATGGCAATATTTCAAGTTTCTTTTTACGGTCAGCTCTTTGACCTTTTCCAGCTGATACCTTCCGTTGTACAGCTTTATTTTTTCTATCATTTTTACGCCACTTTCTCCGCTCTTGGCTTGCCCGGGCATCTTCGGCTCTACCAGTCCCCACACGGATATTTTAATGTCTTTTTCAAACGGACTGAGCGTGGCAAAACACATATAACTTTTCTCATACACTGATCTGGAAGGATAGTATCTGACCAAATCTAAAGCCTCCAGCTGTCGCAGCACTCTGTAAAACGCTGATCTTGATTTTATGCCTGATAATATCATCATATTTTCTCTGTCTACTTGTACCGGATTTTGAAAAAACTGGTGATTCCAAAATCTGAACATAGCCTGGTAAATGGCAATTTGTGTAAAGTGGATGGCATCACTGGATGCTACGAGATCGTAAAATAATTCCTGATGACGGAAGAAGTTTACCCCCATTCCCTGATTTGTTTGCATGGTCGCGATATTTAAGTTGTTTAGACTTTGGGTTTGGCAATTTTTTTATTTTTCTGCATCATCAGTACAATATCTTCCCAGTCATAAAAAATGACACCACTGACCTTGGTGTAAGGAAGGATTCGCATGATTCGAAGCTGATGAATGGTGGATGCCGAAAGACCAAAGGCTTCCTGCAATTCTGACGTTTTTAAAAATCGTTTTTGACCGGCGGTTCCCCGGGGTGTGCTGATGATATCTTTGAGCTGTTCAATCAGCTCTGTTTTGAACTCCCTGAGGTCGTCTGTGGTGATGATATTTGCTGGCATGATGTACATGATTTTGTTGCAGCAAAGGTGTGGGTATCCGAAATATTTCGAACACAAGTAGAACACCAGTGGTGTTCATTTTTTTTCACTTTTTATGGATGAATTGGATCGATTATACCATAACAAATATCAATAAACATTGCACAAAGAATAGATTATCAATAGTTTAAGTTCGAAATGGATTTTCAATATGAATACGATTATTTTCTAAAAATAATTGAAATTTTAACACTTTTTGGCTCAAACAGAATTTTTCCACACAAGGTTGGAATTTTTTCAGAATCAAATTTTGTTAGTGAATGAAAATTACTTGATGTAAAAAAATTTCTTTTTAAAAAGACAGATTTCACAAAATCAGGATCAAAAACACATAGAAATTCATCAACAACAATAACCGTGGTACGTCACCAGTTCTCCAAACGTACCGCCGTGGACTGTCTCGAAGTCATGCTCGTTCTTTAAACGTACATGGTCATTCTCGAAACGTACATGCTCGTCCTTTAAACGTACATGGTCGGTACGTTTAAAGGAATGGAGGCGATCAGTGTATATAAGACTATATAAAGACTATAAGACTATTAAGACTAAGCGTGAAAAAAAAATTAAAAAATTTCGGAAAAACAAAAAAGACACGGGACGTCTCGCACCGGGGGGCGGCGGCCGGAGACAAATGAATTTTGAAGTATGGAATCAGTAGTTCAAGGTTGCTTCTGGGGTTATTAGGTGGATTCTGAGAGCGTTTTGATGTATTATTGGATACTTTGTCGCATTGTGAAATTAATCTCGTCTGTGGGCTTTATTTTAAGTCAAATATTGAGATGATGATCTGGATGACAATAAGAGGGTTTTATAAAATTTCAGTTAATGTTTCATCTAAATACTCGACATCCTTTAATTTGCTTGTTTATTGAATAAATGGTGGCTATCGATATTGAAAATTAACCTTATTTGTGGTTATTTTAAAACTTCATCCGTTGTATCCTTACTGCATTTAGTATGGCCAGTAAAGCTACACCCACATCTGCAAAAACAGCTTCCCACATGGTAGCTAAGCCACCTGCCCCAAGTATAAGTACAATAGCTTTTACACCAAAAGCCAGTGAAATATTTTGCCAAACAATCTTTTTGGTTTGTTTACCAATGTTTATTGCCATAGGTATTTTACTTGGCATATCATCCTGTATGACAACATCTGCAGTTTCAATGGTGGCATCGCTACCCAATCCTCCCATTGCAATCCCAACATCACTCAGTGCTACCACAGGCGCATCATTGACACCATCACCTACAAAAGCTACGGTTTCGTTTTTAGCTTTGATTTCTTTTACTTTACTGACTTTGTCTTCCGGTAGTAAATCTCCATAAGCATTTGCAATCCCGAGAGATTTGGCTACAAACTGAACTACATTACTTTTATCACCACTAAGCATAGTTGTTTTTACCCCAAGTGCTTTTAATCTGTCTATTGTAAGCTGAGCATCTTCTTTGATAATATCTGCAATGGTAACATAGCCAACAAATTTTTTATCATAAGCTATGGCAATGATGGTGTAAACAATAGAGCTAGAATCAACTTCATGAGCAATGGCGAACTTGTCCATCAATTTGAAATTACCAACTAACAGTTCTTTACCATTTACTGTGGCTTTTAGTCCATGTCCGGAAATCTCTTCCACATTTTCTGGTTTGATATTCCTATCCACATTACCAACATACTTGTGAATGGCGGTAGCCACCGGATGTGTACTTTGACTCTCAACTGCATTCACCATTTGTAATATTTCATCTTTGTTGTATTGTTGATCTATTACTACATCCTGCACCTTAAAAACGCCTTCTGTCATGGTTCCTGTTTTATCCATGACCACATTTTGAATATTGGCAATAATGTCCAAGAAATTACTTCCTTTGAATAAAATACCATTTTTAGAAGCTGCGCCAATACCACCAAAATAGCCTAATGGAATGCTTATTACCAAGGCACAGGGACAAGATATAACTAAGAATACCAATGCCCTGTATAGCCACTGACTAAAATCATAATTGTCAACAAAAAAATACGGAAGGGACGTGATGAGAACAGCCAAAAGTACTACGATGGGTGTATATATTTTTGCAAACTTTCTGATAAATAATTCAGTTGGTGCTTTTTGAGCAGTGGCATTTTGCACCATTTCTAAAATTTTACTCAACTTGCTATCGGTATATGCAGTAGTAACTTTAACCTGTGACACCGTGTTAAGGTTTATCATGCCTGCCAATACTGATTCCCCTTTTATTTTGGTATCGGGTTTACTTTCTCCAGTCAATGCTGCTGTATTAAAAGAAGCGGCGTCTGAAAGTAATTCACCATCAAGGCCTAACTTTTCTCCTGATTTTAGTTGAATTATGTCACCAATGTTGACATTTTTTGCTTTTACTTTCTTAGGTTGATTGTTTTCCAAAATGGTCGCCTCATCCGGTCGCTGGTCGAGCAAAGTTTTGATATTTGCTTTGGCTCTTTTTACGGCTAATGTTTGAAATACTTCGCCAATGCTATAAAAAAGCATGACGGCTACGCCTTCAGGAAATTCCCCGATGGCAAAAGCGCCAATGGTAGCTATACTCATCAATAAAAACTCTGAAAATACTTCCCCTTTTTTAATTGCACCGATTGCATCTTTGATGACCGGAAAACCAACTGGTGCATATGCCCCCAAATACCAAACTAATCGAACCCAATCAGTAAACCAGGTTTGCGGAATCAAATGATCCAATGCAATAGCTAAAAATAAAAGGAAGAATGAAATGATGGGAAGATAAAACATTTTGAAAGTGCTCTCTTTCCCACTGGAATGATCGTGACCATCCGCTTCTGTATGTTCTGTACTTGTGTCGTGGTCTAGTTCAGTTTTATATTTAATACCATGATAATGCCCATCGTTTTTACTATGCCGCTCTTTTAATAGGTCTTCTGCTCCTGCATTGGTATATATTTTTTCTTGTTGTGTGCAGCATAATTGATTACCTTCTGCATCATATATATGTTTGTGTTCCATAATTATAATAGTCTTTTTGTTTTGAGTTTATAATTCACATAGTCTTGGGAGTGTTGCTTTTGCAAAAATTCTTCTTCTAATCGTATCTGGATTTGTATGACTATGTAGGTAGTTATTGTTAAAAAAAATGTAAGGGCATTAGGTACAATAAAAAATAGGCCCAACACACTTATGATCATACCCAAAAAAATAGGATTTCTGCTGATTGAAAAGACACCATCCGTTACTAATTTGGTTTTATTTTTTTCATCAATGCCTATTCTCCAACTATTACTCATTTGAATTTGTGCAAAGCTTATCCATACCAAAGCAATATGAATTAAAGCCAAACCTGTTATAGTCAATGTTTGAGTTTGCAAGTAAGAAATTGGTACTAAATAGGAGTATAATTTTTCTGAAATTGAATAGGTAAGCACTGCAACAAACAAAAGAACTATCAGCACTTTCATAATAAAGCCAATATAATCGTGAGCATTATCATTTTTTCCAAAAGTAATTGGATTTATTCCTGTCTGTTTATATGTACGATAAGTAGGTATTACAAATGCTACCAGCATGTACAATATTAGATAAATGGGTAGATATATTTTTAGTGCCATAATGATTTAAAAATAAGTTGAAAGTCCAAAATTAAAACCAGCAGTATTACTGGGTGGGTTACCCAATACATCTGTTTGTTTCTGAATGCGATAATTTAGTCGCAGTACTGACTGAGAGTTGGGTCGAAAACTCACTGCCGGCATTATACTCCAGAGATGATCTCCAATATTTGATCCTGTATCAATAAATTGACCCTTGTTCCAATCAACATATTCGAACCGGACAGCAATGTTGATAACTGCATCTTTCCACCCTGCTATGGTCCTTTTTACTACGGGTTGTACGATATCCAGGAAACCACCAAACTGTTTATTCCCAAATTGCTCCGAATAGGTTTTTGGTACGTCAACATTTACCCAAGCACATTCTGTGGTGATAAAAGTATTGGTTTTAGGTAAAGTAGTATTAAAATCCACTGCAAAAACATGAATACTCCTCTTTTCATCAATGACCAGGCCGTCGTCCTGCCATTTATTATAAATACCTCCCATATACGACAAGCCTATTTCTCCTATTTTATTATGACGTACGGCAACCTTTGTAGTATATAGTGGCGTACCACTCGGCAGTTCTTCAAACCGTTCCGTATTTTTTTTTGCAGCCGGTAGAAATGTTTTATTTTCACTATTCTCTATAATTGAGTTGTCAAATCCACTGGATGCGTAAATTTCATATCCTATCATCCAGTTCTTATTATACTTCTTACCATAAATCCCAAAACCTGCATTGCTCCAGGTGGCAGGCAACATGGCAACTGAAGATATAGGTCTATCCGTAAACTCCCATTTAGGGCCATCATGATTCTGATTAAAAGCACCTATAGGGTTTATGATCATTCCTCCTCTCAGATTAAACAATTCATTAAATTCCATATCAACAGCTGCAAACTCGATGGCAATTTCTTTGTCAGCAGGCTCAAACTCAATCTCACTTAGAAATTTTATCCTTTTAGAAATGGATGAAGCAACAAATAAAGTCATCCTCCTGAATTGAAGCTGATGTCCATCACTAACACCATCCGTTCCGATATGCTGCCAGTTTGCTTCCACATAACCTCCAAGAGAGACAGGGGCTTTCTTATTGGTTACAAAAGGTCGATCATAAATGGCGTCCATATTCAATAAATCCTTTTTAGAATGTGCCGTTGGATCCTTCAATAATGACGGATCAATTTGTGCTTGAATATTTGGTACTATCCAAAATATACAGACAAATACAGTTATTATCTTATTCATACGGCTTTCAATGAAATTTTTAAATAATTACCTTCTATTGTGACAGGAAAAGTTCGAAGATTCCTGTCTGCTGGCCCATTGGTTACCAACCCGGAATTACTGAATTCACTGCCATGCGCCGGGCATTGGAGCTTATCACCAAACACTTGTACTTCATTTCCCTGGTGAGTACACTCCAGCCAAAGTGCATTGTATTTATTTTCTTCTATTCTGTACACACAGATGGGAAATTTCAGGACGTCATTGTTTATAATGACATACTTTTTGAATGTAATTTTATCGTCTGATCCGGATTGAAAATCTGAAAGGGACACCAGAATATCACTATTTTCTATATTACCGCTGATGGTCTTTGTTACCGTACAACTTTGCATCAATGTTACCATTGCACTTCCGCCCAAGCATGCAAACCCGCAGGTTTTTAAAAAATCTTTTCTGTTCATCTTACAACGATTTTAAAAATTGAATGATGGCAGATTTTTCACTCTCTTTCAATTGGTTGAAGGAGTCTCTGCTTTTTTTTGCCTCACCTCCATGCATCATGATAGCTTCTTCGATACTTTTTGCCCGGCCATCATGCATTAAAAAATACTGACCACCCTGTGAATTTGGAGATAATCCAAGTCCCCACAACGGTGGGGTTCGCCATTCTGAAGTTTTTGCAAATCCTTCGGTATAGTCATCATCCAGTTCGGTACCCATATCGTGAAGCAACATATCTGTATAAGGATATATGGTCTTATTACTCAATGATGTGACGGGAGAGAAACCCGTTTTCAGTTGTGGTGTATGGCAGCCCGAACAATTGATTTGTGTAAATAATGCTTTACCAGTTTCAAAATTCCCATTTCCTTTGGATCTTGGTATTGGTGCCTTTAAAGTCTGTAAATAAAAAACAACATCTCTTACCGTTTTGTCACTCACTTCTGGATCAATTGTATGACCACTATATACATCATGTGGAGTAAAGGTGGAAGTAATACCCATATCCTGATTATATGCATTCACCGTTTGGTGAAGTAGATTATACGCTGCTGCTTTTTTGCCAAACCGATGTATGTATTTTCCATTTTTAACCACGGCATTACTATTGGGTGTTATGAATTCCGGTAAATATCCAAAACTAGGCACACCCGATATTCCATCGCCATTGCTGTCTTCAGGATCCGACATGGAGAGTATATCTTCATCACTCACCAGTTCTAAAAAGCCAAGCCCAGTGTTTGCGGGAGGAGTAAATTTTGATGAAGTAGCACCATTTGGTATGACCTCTGTTTTAAATCCGGGAATTGCTCTGTTTTGTAATTGTGGACCACCCAAATGCAAATACTTATTGCCGGTACTGTCCGTTTGCCCAAATCTGACAAGTGTTGTGAAAGGGGTACCTTTGCCATCACCCGCATGGCAACTGCCGCAGCTTGTTGCTACAAATATTGGTCCCAGTCCAGTCGCAGGAGTAAATATTTCATCATTAAATGCAATGTCTCCTGCCAAAAACTGACGATTCTGTTCATATGTCAACCCATTTACCGGACCATCAAGTATGGAATCATCATCAGGAGCTTCAGGCTCAAATTTACTACAGGATATGATTAAAAAGATTATTGCAACCATACCAGATATAAATGTATTTCGTTGATTCATTGATTTTGATTTGAAATGCAAGAAAATAAAATAACCCTATTATATGAATAATGAGTGAGATGCAATTTTTTATTGCACCTCACACTTCTTTAATCTCTAATCCACTGTATTCATATCACTATCTATTCTGAAAGATATGTTACAGATCACGCCATAAGAAATTATTTTACCATCTTTTACATGCGCTTTGGTATCTTTTACATACACCGAATCTACATTTCGAATGGTTTTTGATACTTCCGTTACTGCATTTTGCATAGCTTCTTCAATACTGTTTGGAGAGCTTGCAATGACTTCAATTACTTTTACGATGGCCATTTTTATTTGGTTTAAAATGTTATAAAATATTTATTTGTGAACTTAAACTTTGGATCAAATATCAATCACTATTAATGTTCGTGACCCTTTATGGTCGTGACCATCTCCTTCTTTATGATCGTGACCGTCTCCTTCATGGTGATCATGCCCATCATGATCTTCATGTTCTTTTTTAATCAGATCCATTTTACACTTAGGACATTTGCCCATTTCATGGTAAACTTTACCTTTTTCGCAATCCATCGGGCATACATAATCGACATGTGCTAACTCCTTTGACCCTACAGTGTCTTGTTGCATCGAATTATTTTCCGGAGATGTTTTCTTTTCTCCACAAGAAACAAAAACAGTAGAAAATAAAATTAGAAAAATAAAAAAATTAAATGTTTTCATATTAAAAAATGATTAGTGAATTATTTAAAAATAAATTATTATTGATTTCCACGCTAATGAGCATGACCTCCGCCTCCCGATTCTTTGGTCAGATGTGATTGCAGATAAAAGGCACCTTTAGTGACAATTTTATCACCCTCATGTATAGGTTCTAATAAATTTACCTGAACATTTCCAAGCTGGGACACACCTGTTTTTACTTCGATTCTGGCAAAAGTAATTTCACCTTCTTCATGTTGTTCATTTTCCATGATAAATATAAACTCTCTGCCTTCTGCTTTTATGATAGCATCTGCAGGAAGTGAGCTTACTTTATTGCCGCCCATCTCAACCAATGCATTGACATACATGCCTGGTATTAGATTGTGATTTAAATCGATGATATCCGCATGGACCGCAACAGATTTAGTATCATTTTCAAAGTTTTTGCCAATGTTTTTTATTTTACCCCTGATTTCTTTATTATTCTGATTGGTAAGTATAAAACGGACATCCTGACCAACTTTGACTTTAAAAAGATCCTTTTCATATATCAGTAGATCCACATGCATTTTTGAATTATCAAGTATGGTAAACATAGGCTTTCCTGTTTCAGCATTACTTCCTATTTTTACGTATATATCTGATACATATCCGGATATAGGCGCATTGACGGACAATACAGTTGATTTGGAAGTACCACCTAATACCAGCATCTGGTCAATGATTTCTATCTGTTCTTGCAGATTTCCAATTTTTTTTGATTCCAACTCTAATTCGGACGCTACTTTCTGAAATGTCTTTTTTGCATTGATGTTCTCCTCTGAGAGCTCTTTTTGCCTATTATATTCCACATCCAGGAATTGTTTATTGGCTTGTGCAGATTGGAGTGATTCTTTCAGTTTTGATTTCTCCAGCCTTATCTTATTGTATTCAAGACTTTGTATGGTCGCCAGCGATTGACCCTGTTTCACATATTGTCCTTCTATTACTTTGATGGTCTTTATAATGCCACCCATCGCCGATGTAACATCTGCCTGATTTTGCGGTGGTAGTTTGGTGTATCCGGAAGCATTGATAGCATCACTCAAATTTTTCATTTCAAACCAGCCGGTATCTATACCTGCATTTTTGTACTGTGCAGCATTCAGGTGTACAGTTTTGCTATGTGCTTCTTGCTCAGTATGTTCACCATCGGCATGGTCATGACCACTATGGTCCTCTTCTGCTTCATGATTATGGCCATCACCTTCTGCATGTTCTTCTGCCGCATTTTCGTTAGATTTGGATTTGCACGATGATACATTGATCATCAGTAATGGCAATAGGAACAGGAATAAAATTATCTTTATTTTATATTTCATTTTACTTTTTTTAAGGTATTAAAATTTCTATTTATTCATTAAATATTGAAGGTTTATGACTATTTCATTATACCGATTTAACGAAGCAAAGTAGTCCAGTTTTATTTCTCTGGCCATTTGCATTCCTTGCATATATTCGATATAGGAAATATCTCCATTGGTATAAGAAGTATTTGCATTCCTGATAATGATTGCTGCATTTGGATTTGCGGTCTTCTCAAAATATTCCAGTTTGCTTTTCGCTAAGTTCAATTCGCTTATCAATTGATTGTAACTAATAAGTATGCTCTGATTTGTTATGTCGGCATTTTTTTGCTGGAGCAATACATTGTTTTTTAAAGCACTGATCTTAGCTTTGTTACTCCCCAAAGACAAGATGGGTATCGACATACCAATGGTGGCTCCCTGAAACCTGGGTACTCCGTTGTAAGAAATAATCTGATTATTCACTTCCTGATTTCCTGTTAAGGATTGTATAAAATAACCTATTTTAAATTCAGGTTTCATCTGTGCTTTTTCAAGGTTTACCTGCATATCAGCAAGTTTTACGTCTTGCAAAGCTATGCTTACAGCTGTATTTTGAGTCAACGATGCGGCATCACTTACATCAAAAAGATCCAACACACCATAATCAACTAATTCAAAAGTAATATCCTCTTTTAATTGAAGTGCCATGGCAAGTTTCTTTCTCTCCATATCCATCGCTGTCTGATTTTGACGTATCATTTGCTGAAATTCTTCCTTCCGCGTGATACTCATTATTTGTTCCAGCTGACTGGATTCCCCTGTTTTATATTTTAAAGCAACAGCTTTCACCTGAATGGTCAATAAGCTATCCTGTTCTATCAAAATCTCATTTAATTTCTGATAATACATAATGTTATTCCAGACTTGACGGACGTGCATAATCACTTCCTGCTTTGCAAAATTCCTTTTTAATTCAGCACTCTTGACATTTTCATTTAGCAGCTTCTTTTTAGGCCCGAACAAAAAAGGATTAAAGGACTGCGAAATACTATAATACTGGTCAATATTTTTAGAATTAAACTGCCCAATAATTGATCCAATTTCCGTCTTGGGCAATTCAAATTTTGTACCCTTCAATTGATTTTGAATATCTACATGGATATTACTTGCCTGGACTTGTAAATTATTTTGAAGTGCAATGTCTATCGCTTCAGTAAGGTTTAATTTTTTCTGGCCATTTACAATGGTTCCGACAAGTAAAAAACCAATAATGACAACAGCAGTATCGATATTTTTTCTTCGTCGCTTTATACCTTTTTCAAAATATAAATACAATATTGGCAAGACGATTAATGTCAACAGTGTAGCAGTAATCAATCCTCCGATAACCACGGTGGCCAATGGTTTTTGAACCTCTGCCCCGGCACCCATACTGATGGCCATTGGTAAAAATCCAAGAGATGCAACAGCAGCTGTCATCACCACCGGTCTCAATCTTACTTTTGTGCCTATCCGTATTCTATCCATGACATCAGTGATGCCTTCGGTTTTGAGCTGATTAAAGTATCCGATCAATACTATCCCATTGAGCACGGCTACACCAAATAACGCAATAAAGCCGATACCGGCAGAGATGCTGAACGGCATACCTCGTATCCAAAGAGCAAATATGCCACCTATGGCTGATAAAGGGATGGCGGTAAATATTAATAGTGATTGTTTAATACTATGGAATGTAAAGAACAATAATACAAATATCAATGCCAATGCTGCAGGTACTGCTATTGATAGCCTGTTGCTGGCTTCAACAAGATTTTGAAACTGACCCCCGTAGGTAGTATAATAACCTACCGGAAGTTTTACTTTCGATTCTATCATACCTTGAATTTCATTGACAACACTTTCCACATCCCTACCTCTTACGTTGAATCCGATGACAATTCTTCTCTTTCCATTTTCCCTGCTTATCATCGCAGCTCCCCTTTCATAAGTAATATCAGCTACTTGCTCCAATGGCACCTGATCACCTGAAGGTAAGGGTATAAATAGATTTTTAAGTTGGTCAATATTCTGCCGGTTGTCTTTAGCTATTCTTACCACCAGATTAAATCGTTTTTCACCTTCATACACTACACCTGCTTTCTCTCCGGCAAAACCTGCCCTGACCACCTGATTAAGATCCCCAACATTCAGACCATATAGAGCAAGTTTATCTTTATTGTAGCGGATGGTGATTTGTGGCAATCCTGACACTTGTTCTGCTCTGGCATCTTCCACTCCTCTTACACTTTGAACAATCGGTACCACTTCTTCAGCCAGCCCAGCCAATAGCTCAATATCTTCGCCAAATATCTTGATGGCGACATCACTCCTGACACCCGTCATCAATTCATTAAATCTCATTTGTACCGGTTGCGTAAATTCAGTAGTCACACCTGGTAAATCATTGAGCACCTTGTCCATTTTTGCCATCATTTCTTCTTTATTGTTCGCAGATGTCCATTCAGATTTTGGTTTGAGTATGATCATCACATCCGCAACTTCCATGGGCATAGGGTCAGTAGGTATTTCTGCGCTACCTATCTTTGAAACCACCTGTTCTACTTCCGGAAAATTTTTCAAAAGCATAGTTTCTGCTTTTGTAGTGGTTTCTATTTCCTGAGCAAGTGATGTACCGGGTGGTGTGATGATGTGTGTAGCTATATCGCCTTCTTCGAGTGTCGGAATAAATTCGCCTCCCATGTTTTTGAAAACGATTAACGCAACAATAAAAAGACCTACTGAAAATAGTAATATCGCTGCTTTTGTCTTGAGTGCCACTTCAAGTACAGGCTGGTACAATCGATAGAGAAAATCCATAATCACATCACTTATATTTCTCTTGTGTTCGGTAGATCTACTCAAAAATAAAGCAGACATCATAGGTACATAAGTAAGAGAAAGAATAAAGGCACCCAATATAGCAAACGAAACAGTTTGCGCCATCGGCTTGAACATTTTACCCTCTATACCTACCAATGCCAAAATCGGCAGATATACGATGAGTATAATTATTTCTCCAAAAGCTGCACTGCTTCTTATTTTTGATGCGGCTCCATACACTTCAGTATCCATTTGTGAAGCAGTGAGTTTTCCCTTATTGATGGTCTGTAGCCGGTGTACTATGGCTTCCACTATGATGACCGCCCCATCCACTATCAAACCGAAATCGATGGCGCCAAGACTCATCAGGTTACCACTTACTCCGAAAGCATGCATCAGTATGACGGCAAATAAAAGTGCCAGTGGAATGACTGATGCCACAATGAGACCTGCTCTCCAGTTGCCAATCAATAATACTAATATAAATAAAACGATCAATGCACCTTCCAACAGATTGGTCCGGACCGTCGAAATAGCATTGTTTACCATTTTAGTCCTGTCCAGATATGGTTCAATGACCACACCTTCCGGCAATGTTTTTTGGATTTGAAGTACTCTAGCCTTAACACTCCTGACTATATCGGCACTATTTTCTCCCTTGAGCATCATGACCATACCAGTGACAGCCTCACCTTTACCATCTTTGGTTGTTGCGCCATATCTTACTGCCGACCCTAACTGCACCTGAGCAACATCCCGAATTAGTATTGGAATACCATTTTGATTTTTTACAACAATTTTTTCAATATCCTGCAATGAACTGATCATACCGATACCCCGTATAAAGTAGGCATTGGGCTTTTTGTCGATGTAAGCTCCGCCGGTATTTTCATTGTTTTTCCTCAATGCATCAAATATCTCAATGATATTTGTATTCATACTTTTGAGTTTATCCGGTTCGATGGCAATCTCATATTCTTTGAGTAAACCACCAAGTGTATTCACTTCAGCCACTCCTTTTATTCCCAATAGCTGTGGTTTTACAATCCAGTCCTGAACGGATCTCAATTCAGTAGCCTGTATTTTATCTTCATAACCAGACTTAGCATACACCGTGTACTGATATATCTCGCCTAGTCCTGTACTAATAGGGGCCATTTCAGGTGTGCCTAATCCTGGGGCAATATTGTCCTCTGCTTCCTTGAGCCGCTCACTGATTTGAGCACGTGCCCAATATATCTCTACATGCTCTTCAAACACAACAGTGACTGAACTAAGACCAAATTTGGAGACACTGCGCAACTCCACAACTTTAGGTATAGATTTGACTGCCTGCTCTATTGGATAAGTAATCAGTTGTTCAACTTCCTGTGTTGCAAGAGTAGGAGATAAGGTCAATATCTGCACCTGATTATTTGTAATATCAGGCAAAGCATCTATGGGCAGCCGTGACAAGCTGTAGATACCCAGGAGCACCATCGCTGCAGTGAACAACCCTATTATAAACTTATTTTTTATAGAAAAATAAATAATTTTATCTAACACTATCTATAAGATTAATGATGAATGAATAATGATGTAGCCCGTAATATTTTAAATTTCGGACAAAGGAGTGGAAATTAAAATATTTTTTAAGAGAATGTTAGATTTTACTTTAAGAGTAATAACCAATTAAAAAAGAAAATGTAATAAACACCTGAGACATTAAGCATTAACCTTGGGTGGCTGCCAGATCGTATTTAGAAAGGTAGAAGAAGGACTGTCATAGTATAGAAAAGTATTATCATCTCTA
Organism: Saprospiraceae bacterium; assembly: GCA_016722295.1. GTDB lineage: Bacteria > Bacteroidota > Bacteroidia > Chitinophagales > Saprospiraceae > Vicinibacter. Next base: position 6,038 of record JADKGL010000015.1, on the reverse strand, counting down.
CTCACTTGCACAAATATTGTAGAATCTGATGAAGTTTTTAAAGCCAAATTCAAAATTAACAGGAGTGTGACAACAAGTACATGTACAGAAAGGACTGCAATGGTTATCACTATCTTCACTGTGGTCATGGTTATCTTGTGATTCATGATCGCTATGATAAGCAGCAGAGTGTTCAACTTCATTTAATACTAAATGAATATCGCCAAGGCAAGGTACTGCCAGCGTAATATAAACAGATAACATTAAAGAAAAACTTCAACATGCTGCACATAATTAACAATTTATACATATACTTACATTTTAAGTGGTAACTTTTGGGTAGCTTTTGGGATTCTGGGTTGTGAGTGTTGAAAAGACATCCACAAGATAAGATTTACTAATTTAATAATTCAAACTTAAACCAAACACCAAATCATCCTCCATAATGTCCCGGTCACTTCATTTCTGATAATCGCAATCCAGCCATATATTCTTTATCGGTGTTCTCTTACATCCATTCTCATTCTTCTTGAAACAACAATATCCATTCTTTCTATCTGAAATCTTATATTGCCATCTGTAAATACTTCTGCTTGTGCTTTGAGTAGATAGGTAAAGTATATTCTACACCTGCGCCAAACACTGCCCTATTGTCTTTGTGTTTGATTGCCCAAACAGGTTCTTTTCTAATACTGCCTTCTTCCATTTTCCGGTACCGCCAATCGAAACCAACAAAGGGCATCAACCATTGCATTTTTCCAATATAACGACCAATATGTGTTTCTGTTTCATACCCATGTTCATCATGATATCCCAGCCGCCATTCTGAGCCTATACTCCACCGTGTGTTACCAATCATAGCCATACCATCGTTACCGTTGGATGCAAAATCGTTTTCAGCCATAAAATGAAATGTTTTGTCATCCGCATGAAGCTTTCTAAGAGCTGTTTTTGGGTTAGGTATCAATGGGTTGGCCACTTGACCTCATAAGTAAAAACCCTACCCATGCCTGCCATCATGTGGTATAAAGGTATGACAATGAAAACTAATCTCCTTCAGCATTCGCATTAAATTCTATTACATCTGTTTCAGGCAGATGTCGAGTGCTATTTTTAAGGGGGTATAGTCTCCGACCATTCAAAATCTGAACTGCCCATGCAGGTGCATAGGTAAGACTTACCATAGAGCCATTGTATAATGTGACTTTACATTTTTCTCCTTTTTAATGAGAATTTATCTGTCTCCGGAAATTACTTATTGTCTAAACTCCAAACATAACGGTTCATATTTCCGGTTAATTCAAATCGAAGTTCTTTTACCGGAACATCAGATTGTAATGAAGTCTTAGATGGCGATTTAAGCATCGCGTAATTTAAGGTGGTAATTTTGGAAGGTTTTTTTTGATGATGATCATGTTCAGACTTATTCATTTCGTCCATGTCATCTTCTGCATCGGAATTTCCTTTTCCGGTGATTTCCGGATACATAACTGAATTCATGTCCATTTGATTGAAAGACATTTGCATACCCGATATCATCCAGATCTCCATTCATTTTCATCATGTCATTCATCATTTCCTATCTTCAAAATATTTTAGTTTTGGCACAGGCGGTACAGATGATTTTACCCTGTCACCTATGAACAGAGAAGCTGATTTTGTCCTGTCTTCAGGAGTGACCTGAAATTCGTAAGCGGTCTTATCAGTTGGCAATGTTAAGTAAATCACACTACAGGTTTCGGACACAGCAATGATCTACCTGTCTATTTCAAACCGGCTCCACATCATTTCTATCATTAGCTATTACGGGATTTTTCCACCCGCATATGTCAGCCAAAACAAGTCGATGCACTACCGTTAGATATACGTAATCGTACTTTATCGCCACCTTTGAATTGGGATAACTGGCTTTCGTTTCTTCCATTTATCAAAACTTTTGCCATACATCACTTAATATCCATGCATTCATCCGTTTCACTCGTTGATGATTTTGGTCTTGAAATGTCCTTGTTTTATTGCCTCTGCATACACTTTGTGTGGTTCCTTCCGGATAGCCAACCAATCCGTCGTATTGTGTAGCAGGTCGGTGTACATTTCGGTGTTCATATCTGTCCATTCACTTAAGATGACCGGTACAGCAGGGAGATCATCTATGCTATTTCTGAATGTAATATCTTCAGGTTTTTATTTAACATCGCAGAACCATACATGCCGATTTGTTCCTGTAAACCCGAACGACTGTGGTACTAATGTGCACCATGCTGTATGATAGGAAATGTGTATTTATGCGTTGTTCCTTTATGCTATCGGCATTTGAGTTAAGTATGGTACCCTGCCCTTTTATTGGTAAAATATACCATGCCAATGTAATGATGTACTTTCTTATTGATTATGCACATATATTTCAGCAGTATCACCTTCGGTAAAGGTTACTGTAGGCATAACTTGTCCGTTCACAGCCATAGCTTTTTGGGTTTGTTGCCGAAATGAATAATAGTATCCCGTACATACAAATCGTATCTTACCGTTTTGATACTGTTTTTTGATCATTGGTAGGTTTAGGCACATTTTCTGGTAACGATTTCTCTTGAGTTGCCTCCAATTTTGGCTTTTCAACTCCTAAGAATTGTCACTTAAATTATTAAAACTGAACTGACTTTTTTGTATGTCAGTTTCCTGCTTTGAGTCGATGTAACTTACTTTTTGGTGTAGCCGGCTTTACAACCACTTTTTGGGCGTTTTTACTCTTTCTTTGACCAGAGTCATGTACCACATTTTGGACAATCTCCTGGTTTCGCTTTCATGGATTTCAGGGCCCATTATACAAGTATAAAAATATTTTGAACATCTTTTATTTTGTGCACTTGCATAAGTACTCAAGTAAAGTATAGCCATTTTTAGCAATAATTTCCATTTATATATTTTAAAGATCAATATAACGAAGACGCAGGGCGTTAAAATAACAGACACAGAGCTCATTGACATAGCTTTCCAGCGATCATGGAGACAGTAAATACCAAAAAATGGAAATAAAATACCTGCTATGGGGACACCCAATACATTATAAAAAAACGCGAAGAATAAGTTTTGTTTGATATTTCGCATGACTGCATGACTTAGGTTTTAGCTTTTGACTATGCCTGATAAATCACCTTTCACTAATGTTATTTTTGCACTTTCTATGGATACATCAGTTCCTGTTCCCATCGCAATTCTATATTTGCTTGTGCCAATGCCGGAGCATCATTGATGCCGTCTCCGCCATAGCCACAATTTTCCTTCGACTGCAATCGTTTGATTTCATTTAATTTGTCTTCAGCCAACACCCTGCTTGAAAGGAGCTTAAATGCAGTTCGCTGCCACTGCCCCGGCTCGTATTTTATTATCACCTGTCATCATTGATCACCTCAACTCCTTGTCTCATCAGTTCTTTAATGGCGGCTGCACTTGACTTTTTTATGGCATCCGAAATGGACACAAACCAACAGCAATATTATCTATAGCAATGTATGAGACTGTTTTCCTAATTTTTGTTCGGTAGTATTTTGGTTTCTACCTCATCAGTAATGGTGGCTTTTACTTGCTCCATTAATTTTATTGCCTAATGCTACTTTTTTATTGCTCACTGTTCCAATAACACCTTTTCCTGCCATAGCTTCAAAGTCCTTGTTACTTCAGCTAATAAAATATTTTTGATTTTGCATAATTTACGACAGCTTGTGCTAATGGATGCTCACTGTATTGATTTAATGAAGGTATATTTTGCAAGAGTTCATTATCATTATCATTAGATGAATATATCTTTTTCGACCGACGGTTTACCTTCCGTTATTGTTCCTGTTTTATCTGTTATTAAAACATTCACTTTGTCCATATTTTCTAATGCTTCAGCATTTTTATTAATACACCTGATTGGGCACCTTTGCCTACCCCAACCATGACTGACATAGGCGTAGCCAATCCCAAAGCACAAGGACACGCCATAATTAATACGGCAATTGCATTTATAAATCCATATACCAAGGCCTGGTTCAGGACCAAATCTTGCCCAAATAAAAAGTAATGACCGAAATAATTGACTACCATCGGAACAAAGTATTTAGAAATACTATCGGCTAATTTCTGAATAGGTGCTCTCGAACGGCCGCGTCATTGACCATTTGTACAATTTGTGAGAGTAAGGTTTCGGAACCCTACTTTTTTCGGCGACCATAATAAGACTTATTACCATTGATGGTTCCCGCCGCGACAGTATCATCTTTTATCTTATCTACCGGTATTGGCTCGCTCTGCTATCATAGCTTCATCAATGCTGCTTTCTCCCTCGGTAATTTTTCCATCCACTGGGATTTTGTCTCCCGGCTTTACCCGTAATAAATCGCCTTTTGATATCGTGGATGGAGATTACTTTGTCGCTTCCTTCTAGCAAATTGGCTTCAGTTGGTGCCAAATTTAATAATTCCTTTATTGCTCCGGTCTGACTGTGTGCCCGTTTAATAGTTGTCCTAATAAAACCAACGTCAGAATGACGGTTGTGGCTTCAAAATACATGGAACTGTACCATGTTCGGTTTTGGAATTCGCTTGAAAATATCGGGAAAAAAAAATTCCCACTAAACCAAACAGGGGGAAAGCCACCCTGTGCCTATTCCGATGAGGGTAAACATATTCAGATTCCAGTAATTATTGATTTCCAGGCTTTAGCAAAAATATCCAACTGGCATGAAAAGCCACAGGAAGAGAAAAAATAATTATACCCGAATTCCATGTTGTGGCATCCATTATTTTTAGGAAGTTGTTGTGTGTCATTTTTAACATGGCAATAGAAAAATGGGCAGCGTAAATAAGACAAACATTTTCATTTTTCTCAACCAAAATCCTGTAGGTTTTGATCTTCAGTTTCATTGGTCTTCATTGGGACCAAACCATTCAACAAATAGGCATGAACCGGGAGTTTCTGTGATTAACTTCGGGGTGCATAGGAAGCGTTATAATGTCTTGTTTTCGCAATCTGTTGAGTTGGGAGCTTTAACCAAATTCCATGCCGAGACCGGACAATCACCTGCTTCTTTGTCGTAAACTTTCCTCTACAAAGACATGGGCAATAGTACTTTCCTTGCGATGCTTTTGGGCAACAGTTTGTTTTATGGTTGTTAAATTTTGGATCAACATGATTTTTCCAACTTTTTTCATCCAAGTGTTCTCCTTTGTTTTGCGTGCTCATTTCTCATTATGGTGTATTTTCCGCAACAGTTAATGCTTCTTACAATGTGTAATAGGTGCTGCTTCGTCTATAGTTATAGTGTTGTGTGGGTGGATTTAATGAAACTTTAAGCTTCAACACCATCATGCATTCGATGTTTTTCGACTTTGGTTCGGCAACCATCACAGGTCATTCCGGAAATGTTGTAAGTATGTATCATCTTATATATTATTTTAATGCAAATTTCCCTCTTAACTGTTTTTTTTTTTAGGGTTGCACAATTTTGGGTTTGATTTGCAAGATTTATAAATCTTCTATGTTTTCCTTTTAATCGTTTTAACTTCTTAAATAAGTTGAGAGAAACCGGTACTTTTTTTTGAATTGGATGACTTAATGGAAACACTGCAGAAGTTTAATGAATAGGCAATTTCGCCCAGCGATAGTTTTGTCATACACAATTAACTCTTTTTCTTTTTAAATTTTTTTTGATTCCTGAAAGTATTTTTTATAAAGTAGTTTTCTATTCAGAAACAATTGCTTAAGAATTGTAATCCTGATGGATTTGCTCTTAGAGATAATCTGAAAGGTTTGTTTTAAATCAATATTTTTGTTTTGGACTAAATCAATGATCAATGTTTTATTTTATCAATCGTTTTGCTTTTTTATCATCGATTAAATCCAACCCAAATTTTTCGCCGATGTTCACTCCCTTGCTTTTGAATATCAGTGATGGGTTCATTCATATCCACTTCACCTAAAATAACCGAAAAATGCTTGAAAGCCGAGTCTCAAAAATTCAGATGTTACTACCATAACACAAACGGCTGCAAAACCATGTTTTTGTGTATAATTTCATT
>JADKGL010000014.1 GCA_016722295.1 Saprospiraceae bacterium | reverse complement strand
ATTTTTGCATTTCATCATAAGTATAATTTAGGTATTCGAGCAAAACTTCGATCTGTAACTCTTGCATCCAAATTTAATTTTTTCTCAACATTTGCTTTTAAAGAAAATTCTCAGCCCTTTTATTCTAACTATGACGTTAGTAGTATAAGCCCATTTATCCGACATGGATTCGATTTATTTGGAAAAACAGCAACGGCACAACATAGCATTTCAATTCCAATATTAACAAGAAAATCAGATGGTTTTATAGATTGGGATGGTGTAAGTTTACAAAGCCAATTTTTTTTAAATTTTACAAAAAAGTCAATAAATTATTTTGTTGATTTTGGTTATTTAATCGAAAATATAGATGGTACGCTATTTAGTGATGAAGATCTTTTTATTCCGATTTCATTTCCCATTAGCTTTTTGCCAGGTTATTTTTTGCAGCGACAACATTATGTTTATCTATTAAGTCAATTTACTCCAAAATGGGATTTCACACGAAATCTAATCATCCCCCAAGGGACCACAATTTCATTCGATTTTAACCCTTATGGCCAAATTGGGCTTGGTTATAAATTTTTCACAAACCATGGTCTAGAAATAGAAATGATTTCTACCTACTTTAGCAATTTTCAAAAAAATCACACTGCTTTTACATGGAATTTAGGCTTAAGAAAATACATATTATAAAAAATTAAAATATACTTATTCAAATTCTCAAACATTCATTTATTATTCTAAAATAAAATAAATTTTTATAAATTCTTTAGTAAGGAATAGAAATTCTTATTACCTTCAAGCATTATCTCACGAAAAAAAATGAAAGGTCATGAGTAAAGATCCAAAGCACATACGCAATATTGTTTTCCTAGGCCACTCACATAGTGGTAAGACGACATTGATTGAATCAATGCTATTCGAATCAAAAGCTATCTCTAGAAGAGGTTCTATCGATGCAGCTAATACAATTTCAGATTTTACAGAAATCGAACAAGAGAGAAAATCTTCATTATTCTCAAAATTGATGCACGTAAATTGGAAGTCTTCTAAAATTAACATCATTGATACACCAGGTTCAGACGATTTTGTGGGTGAGATACTCTCATCTATGAAGGTAGCAGATCTTGGAGTTCTTACACTTAATGCAGCTCATGGAGTTGAAGTTGGGACAGAGTTAATTTGGGAATACATAGAAAAATTTGAATTACCTACGATTTTTGTTGTGAATCAATGCGATCATGAAAAAGCAGATTTTGATCTTACTCTTGAACAAGCAACGAATAGATTTGGTCAAAAACTAATTCCATTCCAATATCCTCTCAATCAAGGAAAAGGATTCAATCAAATCATTGATGCATTGCGAATGGTACTTTATGAATTTCCTTCAGATGGAGGAAAGCCAATTAAAAAGGAAATACCAGGCAGTGAATTAGCGAGAGCACAAAAAATGCATAATGCAATAGTAGAAGCTGCCGCAGAGAATGATGATAGCTTGATGGAACATTTCTTTGAATCTGGCACTCTAGATGAAATAGAATTAGCCCATGGATTGCGCAAAGGTTTGGCCAAGCAAAGTTTAATTCCTGTATTTTGTTGTTCAGCCACAAAAAACATGGGTAGTGGTCGTATTATGGGTTTTATAAATGATATTTGCCCTTCTCCTGATGATCGTCCGGCTGCAAAACTAACTGAAGGTACATTGGCTCTTCAAGCTGGTGGCCCTACATCCATTTTTATTTACAAGACAATGTCAGAACCTAAAGTTGGCCGCGTTTCCTATTTTAAAGTGTACTCAGGTACGTTAAGAACTGGTGATGAATTGGTCAATGCGTCAAATAGATCCAATGAAAGAGTCAATCAAATCTATGTATCAAATGGAAAAAATCGAGAGATTGTTTCAGAGTTGGTAGCAGGAGATATAGGCTGCATGGTTAAATTAAAAGACAGTCACACAAATGATACCTTAAGTACCAAGGGAAGAGAATTACAGATAGAAGCCATTCCATTTCCAGAACCAAGAATTCGTACTGCATTTCAAACTGAAAATAAAAACGATCTCGAAAAATTAATAAAAGCAATTCACGATATACAAGAAGAAGATCCTACACTCGTTTTAGAGCAATCAGCTAGATTAAAACAAAATATTCTTCATGGCCAAGGACAAATGCATCTCGATGTTATAAAATATAGAATTGAAAAATTGCATAATCTCCACATAGAATTTATCAAGCCCAAAATTCCATATTTAGAAACAATAACTAAATCGGCAGAAACTATGTATCGCCATAAAAAACAATCTGGTGGTGCTGGCCAATTTGCAGAAGTACATATCCGCATAGAACCATATCATGAAGGTATGCCAGATCCCGCCGGATTGACTGTTCGTCACAGAACAGTAGATGAGTTAGATTGGGGCGGAAAATTAGTTTTTTACTGGTGTATAGTAGGTGGTGCTATCGATACCAAATTCTCTAATGCCATTCATAAAGGAATTATGAATAAAATGATTGAAGGTCCTTTAACAGGTTCTTATTGTACAGATGTAAGAGTATCAGTTTTTGATGGAAAAATGCATCCTGTGGATAGTAATGATATGGCATTTCAAATCGCTGGTACAATGTCTTTCAAAGAAGGCTTTCATCTTGCCCACCCACAAATACTTGAACCGGTGAACGAACTAGAAATCCTTTGTTCAGACCAAGTCATGGGAGACGTCATGGGTGATCTTCAATCAAGAAGAGCATTGATATTAGGAATGGATTCTGATGGTCATTATCAAAAAGTAAAAGCTAAAGTTCCATTATCAGAAATGCATAATTATTCTTCAACATTGCGTTCCCTATCTCAAGGCAAAGCAAAGTTTTCAATGCATTTTCTTGAATATGCTCCTGTAAGTCCAGATGTACAACAGAAACTTTCTGCAGATTGGGCTGCTCACCACAAAGATCAACATGAAGAGTAGATAAGAAAATCAGTCAAGAAGTAAATTCTATAAATTATACCTATCATTTGATAAAGTGGTAGGTATTTTTTTTACTTTTTCTTTAATGACTTAAATGGCTCAATCATTTGTGAAAAAAAAGTACTTGGATACTGTTCTACTTTTTCAAAGCCTAATTTTTCATCTCTCCCATTATGAGGCATATAATTCGTCTTAAATAAATAATCCCACAAACTCAGACTTATTCCATAGTTCACACCTGACAATCCTTTTGGCAAATGCTCGGCATGGTGCCATATATGCATCTGAGGACTATTGAAAATATATTTCAATGGACCTAATGGTAAATAAATATTGCTATGATTCAAATGGCCGATTGCTAAAGCAAAAATATGTACGATAAAGAAATCCGTCAACCCAAAACCTAACATTGCAAGTGGAATATATTCAACTGCCCTATAAAAAATATTTTCCATAAAATGATAACGCAAATGCGCAGCAAATCCCATTTGTTCAACCGAATGATGCACCTTATGAAACTCCCATAATGTAGGACTATAATGTAGTAATCTGTGTACATTCCATTGAATAAAATCTCGAACTACAAACATCAATAATAATTTGCTCCAAAAGGGGAGATGTTCCAACTGGATGGCAACTAAATTCTGTATACCAAATTGACCTAAAAATCCTTTAAACAAATCGACAAATAAGTCTGAAACAGCATTGTACGCAATCAAAGAAAATAAAAAAAAATTAAAGAACATGTAAAAAAAATCCAAGTAAAAATCCTTACGAATTATTGATTGCTTTGCTCTCCACGGGATTAAGATCTCCAATGTCCATGCGATTACAGAAACTCCTATTAGCCAATAAAAATAATTATGCCAAGAAGGATTTGTAATTTCATTCCACAAATAATTTGCATAAGAAGAATAAGAGTAAGCAATTCTAGTGAAGATATCCATTTTTTAATGATTAGATAAATAGTTAGTAATGAAAGAATAAATCATTATTCAAAGTGGTATTTTAATTTATAAATTTTTTCAACAAAGCAATTTGTCCTAGGTGATAATGTGTATGTTCGATTAACCCTAAAATATTTCGAAAGTAATTACCATATTTCTCATCCACAAAAATATTTTGGTAATTTTCATTGGGCATTAATTCAATCTGTGATGCTAAAGATTCAACAGATGACCAAATCGATTGTTGAAATTCTTCCCATTGCTTTTGATTATCCATTTTTGGATGATCGTAGCTATAGATATCTTTGGAATCTAATGCGCCTCCATTCATTACTTGCAGGATAGATTGAACATAATATTGGATATGATAGGTCAATGAAATTATCGTATTACAAGAACTTACTTGCTGATTGGCTTGAATATATGTCACGTCTTTTAATTGGTCCTTTAGATTAGAACAAGTCCAATTTCCTCCAAAAAAAACTTCTCGCAAATGTTTCGCCAATTGTGCAGACAAATGATCCATCTCAAAAACTTGAAACAATTATTATCTCAATAATTTTTGAAAATAAAGTAAGTCTCCATTCTTGGTATACATATTCATGAGAAATACTTTCCCAACTAAATGAGAAGTATTTAATTTTATATTCTGTGATAGATTGGAGTTCTTTTCCAACACGACTTTCCCACTGATATCGATGAGTTGTATTCTTACATCAAGATTAGCTTCATCACTTTGAATCCATAATTCTGATCCTTGGTTGATGAAAAATGAACTTAGCTTAAGAAGATTGTTTTCACCAATTTGCAATGGCTCCAGATTTTGTCTATATTGAATTGTTGATGGTAAGCCTAAAGTATCAGTATTAATGACAGCTAAATAGGATTTCGCATCATTTGACAAGAAACCAATTGATTTGGTAGGACCTCCACCGCCAAATAGATTTCCAATAAATGGTCCGGCCAAACTCGTTATATCTGTCCAACCTAGAAATGGTATTTTTGCTTCCACCTTGGTATCTGTAGTACTAATTCTTTCCTCTAATAATGCATCCCAATTTCTGTTAGGGAGTTTCAATGTGCCCCAGCCAGTGACTTTTTTGTCTACAGTTATTGTGTTTTTCAACCGAAATGAATCACCAGGAACAACAGCAGAAATAGAATCAGGTAAAAAATCTTTGCCAACTGTTATCGCAAATGAATATACAGATTGAAAACTATTTGGATAAGTGTAATTTGATTTAAGCACAACTAAAGGTCTTGAATAAACAGTTGGACCTGTTGGAATTGGAAGTCCACCTCCGCCTCCGCCAACTGTAATAAAATATCCCAATTCTTCAAATGAATTCGAATTACTTCGAAAATATCGCTCTTGAATTCCTTGTCGGATCATAGATGTGGCAGTTGGGAATGTGGCAAAACCAGCTCCCAAGTTTGGAGCGCGATATATCTCAGGTCTGCGGATACCAGATTGCAAATTGGAATAATCCCATATCTGATTTGCACCTATTTGTGGCAAAGCACTACCTGCAACAGTAGTATCTAATGTAAATATTATTGAATCTCCCGCTTCAGGGAAGACTCGATTTGTAATCGTAGTTTGGGCATGAACTGTAGCTATAAAATAAATGAATGCCCATAAGTTAAAACTGAAAGAAAAAAATTTCTTCATGACTCAAATGTTTGTAATTGTACAAAGTTATAATATTCTTTTTGATTTTCGATTAATTCGTCATGTTTTCCTCTTTCAACAATTTCTCCTTCCTTTAATACAATGATATGGTCTGCATTTTTTATTGTAGAAAGACGATGGGCTATCACTATGGCTGTTCTATTCTCCAACACTTTATTCATTGCTTGCTGAACAATTTTTTCAGAAGCTGAATCCAAAGCTGAAGTCGCCTCATCCAATATAATAATCGGAGGATTTCGATATAATGCTCTCGCGATGGTAAGCCTCTGTCTTTGACCACCACTAAGTTTTACTCCTCGGTCACCAATCTGATGATCCAACTGTCCGCTCGACTCTCTAACAAAATCTTCTGCATAAGCCAATCGAAGCGCCTCCCATATTTTCTCGTCACCTTCATTTGGCATTCCGCACAATACATTATTTCGTATTGTATCATTAAAAAGTATAGCCTCTTGAGTTACAATTCCGATCATTTTGCGAAGATCTACAAGTTGGATCTTTTGAATATTGATTCCATCTATTTCTATGGATCCAGAACTTACATCATAAAATCGAGCTAATAAATCCACCAAAGTGGTTTTTCCTGATCCTGAACTGCCAACTAATGCTATCGTTTTTCCTTTAGGCACTTCAAAACTAATTTGATTCAATACTCGAGTTGCATTATTGAAATAGGTAAACCCTACATTTTTAAATTCAATCTTGTCTTCTATAATAGTCTTATGAACAGCATTTGGATGATCCTGAATTGTTTCTGGGACTTGCATAACAGACTCGATCCGTTCCAAAGCAGCCATACCTTTTTGAATATTAAAATAAGTTGCAGACAATGTTTTTGATGGCTCGATCACATTGAAGAATGCGTATAGAAATGCTAAAAAACTTGCACCTTTGATTTGGTCGGCAAACACAAGTGAAGCTCCATACCACAATAAAATTGCAACAACTACTATCCCTAAAAATTCTGAAAGAGGTGGGGCTAATTCTCTCCTTCGATTGATATTTATTATTAGGTTTTTATATTTATCTAAAATCTCTGAAAATCGATTGCGAATATATGGTTCGCTTCCAAAGGCTTTAATGACTCGTATTCCTCCTAAAGTTTCCTCTTGTATAGAGACCAACTCTCCAAATTCAGATTGCGCTTGAAATGCTTTGCGGCGCAACGATCTCGATATTCCACCAATAATGAATGCTGTCACAAAAAGCAATACCAAAACAAACAATGTCAATTTGGTACTTGTATAAAGCATAAATCCAATACTCCCAAAAATAATCAATGGATCTTTTACCAATGATTCCATCGTCGAAAGCAAAGTAGTTTCAACTTCCGAAACGTCAGAAGTCATGCGAGAAATCAAATCTCCTTTCCTCTCTTCAGAAAAATATGAAAGAGGCAATCTTAAAAATTTTTGAAACAACTTATCTCTAGTCTCTCTCAATATTCCAGCTTTCACTGGAGTAATAAAATAGATACCTGAATAACGGAATATATTTTTTAGAAAAAAAACTAGGATAACTATTATACAGACAATGCTTATTGCATTCTTTCGATCTGTTCCCGAGATCCAATATGAAAATTGGTATTTAATATTTTGTATCGAATCTGATATTGAATGTAATTGCGCTGGTTTGTTTTCTATGCAGATATCTTTTTGAAATAGCATTTCAAACAATGGAATAATCACTGGAATACTAACAACTGTAAAAATCGCAGTGAGCAAATAACTAATCATATAAAGAATCACATTTTTCTTGTAATTCTTAACTTGACTAATATATCTAAAAAATAAATTCAATGAATCGGTAGTAGAGAAAACTTGTTAATCTTTTGGTTTTTCCATGACGAATGTATTCAAAAATCCGGTATGGAAATTTCCATTCCGAAAATCTTCATTTTTCATCAATTGCTTATGAAATGGCAAGGTTGTCTTAATGCCTTCCACAATAAATTCGTCTAAAGCGCGCTCCATTTTAGTAATACACTCTTCGCGAGTTTGTGCTTTGCAAATCAATTTTGCAATCATTGAATCGTAGTATGGTGGCACTGTATAACCAGCATAAACATGTGTATCAACTCTCACTCCATGCCCTTTGGATGTATGCAATGATGTAATTTTTCCTGGACTTGGTCTAAAGTCAGCGTAGACATCTTCTGCATTTACTCTGACTTCAATAGCATGCAGATTTGGATAATAATTTTTTCCCGAAATAGGGATTCCTGCTGCTACTTTAATTTGTTCTTTGATAAGGTCGTGATCGATTACTTCTTCTGTCACAGGATGCTCAACTTGAATTCGAGTATTCATCTCCATGAAATAAAAATTTCTGTATTTGTCAACCAAAAACTCTATTGTTCCTACTCCTTCGTAATTAATTGCTTCACCTGCTTTAATGGCGGCATTGCCCATTTTTTCTCTTAATTCTGGAGTCATAAATGGTGAAGGACTTTCTTCAACTAATTTCTGATGTCTTCTTTGGATCGAACAATCTCTTTCAGAAAGATGCACCACTTTACCAAATTGGTCACCTACGATTTGAAATTCAATATGTCGTGGTTCTTCGATATATTTTTCGATGTACATTCCATCATTTGAGAAAGCTGCTTTAGCTTCTTGGCGTGCAATATTCCAAAGGGACTCAAATTCGTCTTCTTGTCGCACGATTCTCATTCCTCGACCGCCTCCACCTGCAGTGGCTTTTAATATAATGGGGTAACCTATTTCCTTAGCTATTTTTAATCCTGTTTCCAAATCTTGGAGCAAACCACCAGATCCTGGTACAACGGGCACACCTGCTTTGATCATAGTTTCTTTTGCTGTGATTTTATCTCCCATTTGGCGAATTTGGTCGGGTGTCGGGCCAATGAATTTAATACCATACTCCGTACAAATTTCTGCAAACTCTGCATTTTCAGCTAAAAACCCATAACCTGGATGCACTGCATCAGCATTGGTAATTTCAACTGCCGCCATTATTTTTGGAATGCTTAAATAGGATTGAGAACTTGCTGCAGGCCCAATACATACTGCTTCATCAGCAAATCTCACATGTAGACTTTCTCTATCCGCAGTACTATAAATAGCCACAGTTTTAATGCCCATTTCTTTGCACGTCCTAATGATCCGCAAGGCGATTTCACCGCGGTTCGCTATCAATATTTTTTGAAACATATGAATGTCTTAAGCTTCTACTAAAAATAAAACTTGGTCATACTCAACTGGAGTGGCATCTTCTACCATGACTTTTACAATAGTTCCTTTTACCTCACTCTCAATTTCGTTAAATAGCTTCATAGCCTCTATCATACAAACAGTCTTTCCACTTTCAACAGAATCACCTACTTGTACATAAGGCGGTTTGTCCGGTCCTGCTGCACGATAAAACGTACCAACCATTGGTGATTTAATCTCAAGATAATTACCTTTTGGACTTTCTGTTGGAGTCGAAACTGAATTAGCTGATGAATTACTTTCCGTCTTTGCTGCTGGTGCTGCAGATTGAGCTGGTGCTAGCATAGGCTGCTGTAAAGGGATCTGATATTGAGCAATAGGGCTAGCTTCGATGACTCTTGGCTCTTTCCCAGTTTTAATGGTGACTTCAACTTCAGCATCTTTGAATTTAAACACAGAAAGATCTGACTTTGAGACCATTCGAATAAGTTCTTGCAATTCTTTGAAATTCATTGGTTTTTATTTTGCACGTTCTAAATACTCACTAGTTCTGGTATCAACCTTCAACAAGTCACCTTCATTAATAAACATTGGTACTTTGATCACAGCCCCTGTTTCCAATGTAGCCATTTTCAACGCATTAGTAGCTGTATTCCCCTTTACTCCTGGCTCAGTATACGTCACGGCCAAGTAAACATGTGGTGGCAATTCAGCAGTCAATGGCTCATCTTTTTCTGCATGAAATATAATTTCTATTTCCATTCCTTCTTTTAGAAATTCACCATTCTCTATCATTTTATCAGGAACTGATATTTGATCGAATGTTTCTGTATTCATGAAATTATACCCCATTTCATCCTTGTAAAGATACTGAAATTTTCGTCTTTCTACGCGAACTTCATTTAAAGTATGTCCAGCCACCCAAGTATTTTCATTGGTTCTGCCTGAAGTCATGCTTTTTAATTTGGTCCTAACGAACGCATTACCTTTTCCTGGTTTGACATGTTGAAATTCAACAATAACGTAAATATCGTTATTATATTCAATACACATGCCATTTCTTATATCCGAAGTAGTTGCCATTACAAACTATTTATTTTTGAAAAATTTGTGCAAATATAAGTCCAAAGTGGAATTCTAGGACTTTATACGACAAAAAAGGGCTTTCCTGAATGAAAAGCCCTTGTTTTATAATTTTTATTCGAGTTTTATCTCGGAACGAGGTTAAATTCTGTACGGCGATTTAAAAATCTGCCATTTTCAGTACGATTCTCTGAAATCGGCTTTGTCGCTCCATAACCGGCATAACTCAATCGCGATGCATCGATTCCTTTTGAAATCAAATACTCATAACATATTTTAGCTCTTTTTTCTGAAAGCGAAAGATTGAATGCTGGGCTCCCTGTATTATCGGTATGACCACCGATAGCCAAATTGTATGCATCATATTTGCGCATTACTTTGGCGATTTTATCCAAGATTCCAAATGATTCATTTTTTAATGTCGCCTTGCCTAAATCGAATTGTATAGCTCTCATCGCAAAATCCAAGACTTCACGATCTTCTTTTTCGATCACTGGGCAGCCTTTATTAGACTCTGGACCAGGACTATTAGGACAAGAATCCAATTTGTCTTGGATACCATCTCCATCAGTATCAGGACATCCTCTATATTGGATCAATCCTGCTGTAAATGGACATTCATCTTGTTCATCATCTATTCCATCATTGTCTGCATCTTTTTTACTATCTGGACATCCACCCTTTGCTTTCACACCTGGCACATTTGGACATCGATCATCTTTGTCAGAAATTCCATCGCCATCGCTATCTGGACATCCAAAAAGATTAACCAAACCAGCGCGATCTGGACAATGGTCTGACTTGTCTGGTACCCCATCACCATCGATATCGGAATCTGGGCAACCTTTATTTGAAACTGTTCCTTTTACATTCGGACATTCATCTTCATTGTCAGAGATTCCGTCTCCATCTGAATCTGGACATCCCATTAATGCTTCTGTCCCTTTTAATTCCGGACATTTGTCCTTATTATCTTCAATACCGTCGCCATCAGTATCTGGACAACCTGCGAATTTTGCCAAACCTGCTTGACTTGGACATAAATCTAATTCATCAGGAATGCCATCACCATCAGAGTCTGGCTTCATATCAGTCACTGTAGGCTTATCCATTTTGCGATTGCCTAGCATATAAATAAAGCCAAAAGCGTGTTGCAAATGATTTTCCCAATTCGAAACCGAAAGTCTATAATCTGACTGCCAATTGAGATACACTTGAGGATGAACCTTAAATGCAGCTCCTATACCGATTGGAATCTGGATTGCGAGATCTTTCCCCTTTGGTAAAATTACATTTGCGCCACCCACTACGTATGGCATGAACCAATTGGTTGGCTTATAAAATCCATATTTACCTTGCGCACCAACATAAACAAATGGAGTTTTTGCACAATCCAATAAAGAGTCCTGATACACAGCTGCACCTACTGGAAGCACTAAACTTAGATTTTGCTTAAAATTTCGGATATAAGACAATTCAAAGCCATTTCGATAGTCTCGGAAGGCTGTTGAGCTTTTTCCTCTAAAGGTGTTAAAATCCAAAAGTGTTTTTCGCGCACCTATTCCATGCTTAAAATCATAAAATTGTGCACTAATAAAAACCGGAACTGCCATCAAAATAAGGATAACAATGAGATTTCGGTTCATAATTGTATTTTTTAGTCTAATTGGCAAATGTACGATTTTTTTTTAATATGTAATCGCTTAATTCTATTTTCTAAATGAAATATCAAATAGAATACGGGCGAAATGGCGGATTGCGGCTTGGGCAAAGGCAAATTCTAGGAATATGCGAAGGAACTAACTTCAAGTAGATAATAGAAAATACCATATACTGTATTTTAGTTAAAGTTTCAAAATATTTACAATTATATTTGGATTTAAGAACATTGATTTTTAATTTTGAATCAGTATTTGCGTTCGCTAAAAACCATAAATTATTGCGATTTAAATTTCGCAATGAATGTTGAAACATTTAATTAAATATAAAAAATCAAATATGAAGAACAAGAAATTTCAAATTTCATTATTCCTAATCTTATGTATTGGAAGCACTATTACTTTATTGGCACAATCAGTTTTGAATGTGCCTTCTTCCTTCAAAGACATTCAGTCCGCTTTGGATGCAGCGAATAAGGGCGATATCATATTGGTTCAACCTGGCCATTACTATGAAAATCTTAATTGGCCACAAAAGAATGGTATTAAACTGATCAGTGCTGGGACAGCTCAGAACACTATAATAGATGGAAATGGGATCGATCGTGTTATAAAAATATCAAATGATTTCGGTCCAATAATAATAGATACTACAACATTAATACAAGGTTTTACCATAACAAATGGACACATAAATGAACCCGGTCAATGGGCTTATGGAGCCGGAATTTATTTAGAAGGAGTGAGTCCACATTTAAAAGATCTTGTGATCAGCAAAAATATTTCTACAGGCACATGGTGTTTTGGTGCTGGAATTTATATGGAAGAATCTAGACCTATTATAGAAAATACTGAAGTCTCTGAAAATATTCTTCGAAGTTCATCCTGGAGTTATGGTGCAGGAATATATTCAACTAACTCTTCACCAATTATAAAAAATGCTTTCATTTCCAAGAATATAATGGAAAGTGGTGCAAGTTGGTATTATGGTTCAGGTATTTATATAAATGATTCCCATGTTCAATTAAACAATTCAATAATTTCGAACAATGAAATGATTGGGTCTACTGGAAGTTGGTATTTTGGTGGTGGCATTTATTGTTCGACAATTTCATCTAGGTCTTCAGTTAAAGTAATAAATTGTACTATTGCAAATAATTTTCATTCTAATGGAAACGAATTAGAAGGAGGAGGCATATGTATTGATGGATCAGATGGAACTGTATTGAATTCAATTATTTGGAATAATGGAAACTCAGAATTTGTAGAAGAAAATTTTAGTGGCACTGCTACTTTGGAAGTGAGTTATTCTGATATCAAAGGAGGTTGGAAGGGAATTGGAAATATCGACAAGGATCCTTTATTTATTAACAATGAATCCTATTTTCTAAAACTGGAATCTCCTTGTTTAGGTGTTGGTACTTTAATTCATGCACCTCAAAATGACATTTTTGGCAATCCAAGACCAAGTCCTGTTCGATCCAATCCTGATATGGGAGCCATTGAAATGGATCAAGATTTTGCACATGTATTGGCAGTAGTTTATTACGATGAAAACAAAAATGGAAGATTCGACTCATGGGAACATTTGCAACAAAATGGATCTGTCCTTGTCTCACCATCAAATTATAATTTATTATATAATAATGGAAGTGGGATACTTGCATTATTGAAAACTGGAAAATACCGAATAGAGTTTAATCCTTTAAGTCTACCTAAATGGCAATTGACAAGTGGAGAAAGCTCCTTTGACATTGATGTAAATTTTAAAAATTTTGCAGATACTATTTATTTTGGTGTTGCACCTGATATCTTGTCTTCCGAACTTGTTACAACTATTTATTCTCCCCCTTTACGCTGTAATGAAACAATAAAATTTTCAGTATTCTTAAAAAATGAAGGAAGCCAAATTGAAAATGGAACACTTTGGTTTAAGATTGATGAACGATTGACTAACTTAAATTTTTTAGATAAACCAGATACAATAATTAATCCAAACATCTATGGCTGGTATTATACCAATTTGTATCCAAGTGAGGGATTGATGAAATGTATTAAAATTAAAATACCTGGGGTCAACGATATACCTGCTGGAGAACTCCTACACTTCAAATCCTATGTTGAGGAAGCTATTAATTCATTACCATTAACAAGTAATATGTATTGTTATGATGTTCCAATACGTTGTTCATTTGATCCCAACGATAAAATGGTCAATCCAATGCGAGCTGAAAATTATACCTTGTTTAATGAAGATCTAATTTACACAATCCGGTTTCAGAATACAGGCAATGATTTAGCTTACCGTGTAGTTATAAGTGATACATTGGATCCAAAACTTGATTGGTCCAGTTTGCAGGTTTTAAACAGCAGCCATCAAGAGCATCTTGCCACAGATGTTTCTGAAAATGGAATTATAACATTTTCATTTGAAAATATAAGGTTACCTTTTGAAAAACAAGATAAAGAAGGAAGCAATGGTTTCGTCAGTTATAAAATCAAATCTATTGCAAATGTACCTGAAAAAAGTTCAATACAAAATACTGCCTATATTTATTTCGATTATAATCCGCCAATTCGAACCAATACTACACAATCTATTATGGTTGAAAAATTGCCAACATCCAATTCTCAAACAGATAAAGACATATTAGGTATTTATTTATATCCAAATCCAGCAGCTAATTATGTATATATGAAATCAATTCTCAATAAACCTATTTCATATATACTCTATAGCAATGATGGCAATGAAATTAAAAAAGGAGAATTTCTAAATAATTACAAATTGAATTTGGAATCAATAAAGGCTGGAACTTATTTTCTTAAATTTAAATGTTCAAATCATACAGAATGTTCGAAGCTTATCATTTTAAAATAAATAGCTTCATTTAAGAATAGGATGATAAACTTCCTATCAATGTTAAAACTCAGTATTCCTTTTATATCCAAAGATATTCGGAAATTGGATAAGCTTAAGTTAAGAGTTAAAAGAATGAACAAAAAGTTGGTGCAATTAGATTTAACTAGAAGTGAAGATGTTGCAACAATTTTATTCTATAGAAAAAATTAATTTCAAACTATCGAAATCTTAATATGTCAAAAAAAAGTATTATTAAAGTTCCTCCAAAATTATTTCATGAAACTCAAAGCCTTATAAAAGGCATATCTAAAAATTTAGATGGTGATTTTATTTCTTATTGGATTTCTTCTAATAGTAGAATAGTAGGAGATATAATAGTTCAACAGGTATACGAATAAACTAACAAAAACGAATCTACTTGTTTATTAGTTTTATCTTTGGGACTAGTCTTGATTCGCAAAAAATCCAACAGATATTGGATATTGATTTTCATTAAACAACTAAAATGAGCAAAGACAAATACAAAGAAACTTTTGAGACATGGAATAAAGTAGCCTCACTTTATCAAGAAAAATTTATGGATTTAGATTTGTACAACGACACTTATGATTTCTTTTGCACTCACATCGCAAAGGAAAATTCTAAACTTCTTGAAATAGGATGTGGTCCTGGCAATATTACGAAATACATGCTATCTAAAAGACCAGACTTTGAAATTTTTGGAATTGACATTGCAGAGAACATGATTGAACTCGCTAAAAGTAACAATCCAAATGCAAAATTCGCCATAATGGATTGTAGAGAAATAGATAAAATAAAGACTAGCTTTGATGGGATAATTTGTGGCTTTTGTTTACCCTATTTATCACAATCAGATTCTCAAAAACTCATCGCTGACCTATCTAAATTACTTAATAAAAATGGAATACTCTATTTGAGTTTTGTTGAAGGTGACCCAAGTACTTCCGGTTATCAAACGAATAGTCGCGGTGATAGATTATATTTTTATTTTTATGAACGCAGTAGTTTACTGGGACATCTTTCTGAAAACAAACTTGACATACTTAACACATTCAAACTTGAGTATAAAAAATCAGATTCAGAAACCGAAATTCACATGATCGTAATAGCAAAAAATGATGTATAAATTCGCAATAAAATAAATTCCATCAAAAAATTGTTAAATCTCTTTCACAACTAAAACAAAACCTTATTTTTACAAATAGAAGTCCAAGTTCAAATTATTTGGACTGTGTATAGATTATTCAATTTTAACTAATACAATGATGAAGCAAACAGCTGTTATTTTTATTTTATTCCTTTCATCAATCACTACTTATGGACAGAATATAGCCAGAGAGTATTCATACCTTGTAAAGATCGCCGACTCACTTTACAATGCAAAAGACTACAAAACCTCAGCTTACAACTACTCTGAAGCATTTAAAGCAAATGGATGGAAAGCATTGCCTAATGATAGGTATAATGCAGCTTGCTCTTGGGCGTTGGCAGGTGTACCTGATAGTGTATTGTTTCAACTAGTGCAAATTGCGAATTAGTCAAACTACACCAACTATGGACATATCACTACAGATCCAGACTTAAACTCATTACACAATGACGATCGTTGGAAAGTCTTACTTGAAAAGATTAAACAAAACAAAGACAAAGCCAAGTAAATTTAAACAAACCTTTGGTTGCTATTCTTGACAGTATTTATATAGAAGATCAAAAATATAGACAACAAATTGATGAAATTGAGAAAAAGTTTGGCAGACAATCTAATGAAATGAGAGAGCATTGGAAGGTCATAAATGAAAAAGATTCTATCAATTTAATAAAAGTAAAATCCATATTAGACAAATATGGTTGGCTTGGAACAGATATTATCGGTGGTCAAGGAAATAATACATTATTCCTTGTTATCCAACATGCTGACATAGAAACACAGGTCCAATATTTACCTATGATGCGAGAGGCCGTAAAAAATGGGAAAGCAAAAGGAAGTAGTTTAGCGCTGCTAGTGGATAGAGTTGCATTACGACAGGGCAAACGACAGATATATGGCAGTCAAATTGCACGTGATCAAGATTCACCAGTTTATTATGTTTCTCCATTGGAAGATCCCGACAATGTGGACAAGCGAAGAGCTGAAGTAGGACTAGGTCCTTTATCTGAATATGTGAGTCGATGGCAAATAAAATGGGATGTGGAGCAATACAAAAAGGATTTGTTAAAGATGGAGGAAAAAATGAATATAAGGTAGGATTACATCGATGAACTAAACGATAAAGACAAAGAATGCATCTACTCTCTCCTTTATGCTTATCTTGCTAAAAATCAATTAAGAGCTATTTTAAAGTAAATAAATTATGAGCTTATTTCAACAAATCGAATCCGAGTAAAAAGAACTTAAAGATATTATCAATAGCATTTCATATATGCAAAGGCAATAGGAAGAGTATAAGGCTACAATTCAGCCTCCTCCTGGATCTGTTACAGAAACTCAACTCTTACAATGGCGTGAGATGAATAAACAATCCGAAGCTTATGTTCAAAATCACAACCAATTAGTTGAAGATCTAAATTTGCAATTCAATGATAAGCTCGAAAAAATTCTTTCTCTAATTCCAAATAACGATATTTGGTTAAGTTTAAATGACAGGATTCATGTGTGTAAAGAATCCAAAAATCTGCGAGTCTATGAAGGGGACATTGCATTGTTCAACTCTTGGAGAAATAAAATTTTTATTCAAGGCACAGATCACAATAAACATCTTAAGATTTATTATCCGAAGTATTAATACCTTGGACTTGCAATGACGTGGCTACATTCCAGTACTTCTTGTTTTAATTCCATCAGCACAAGTCTAAGACTTGTGCTAGCTGTGATCTTAATTCATGACTCAGCCATGATAACTCTTCGACGTAGGAAGATCCTACGCCGAGCCTAGAGAACTCAACGTTATGACCCAAATGATTTAAACCATTTTAAAGATGAATTATTGGCCAATATTATTGCAATACGAAAAAATAAGTATTAGTCTGTACTACTTATTCCTTGCCGTAGCCATCAGAACTCTTCGACGTACGAATAGCCTACGCCGAGCGTGGGCACAAATAACATTATTTGAATTTGAAATTCTGGAATCAAATATTGATGTAGAAAAAGACATATCTATAGTAAACAAATATTGCGAAAAGTTGATTCAAGAAAGTGAACAATTTTCGGAAAGCCAAAAGGAAACCATCAATAAATTTAGCAATTTTTTACTAAATGAGTGGAGCCATTTTGAAAATATAAAATGACAAATGTATTTACAAATATTGAGTTAATTAAAACTGTAAAATGGCTTTATTCTTATTAATTCATCTAATTATCCCTATATTAGGCATTCTTTATTTTTTCAAAATAAAATCAAAAATTGAATATGAAAAAATAGCTGACCCTCCAATTGGAGAATTATTTGTAATTTTTGTAACCTACGGTGGGTTGATACTTGCAATCTTAACTTCTTTGTTCTGGAAATGGTCAGCCATGGCTTCACTTGGAATGGCTTATTTAACTTTTATAGCACCAATCATTATGGGAATTATATCGTATAGCTTAAGGGATAAAAGAAAAATCTCATTGTACCATAATTTGATCTATCTCAGTGGAATATTATATATTGTTGCATTGCTTTTGCTCATTGTTATTTCGTTCCTCATAGAGCGATAATAGTTCAACTGTATACGAATAAACTAACAAAAAAGAATCTACTTGTTTATTAGTTTTATCTTTGGGACTAGTCTTGATTCGCAAAAAATCCAAAAGTTAATGTATATTGATTTTCATTAAACAACTAAAATGAGCAAAGATAAATACAAAGAAACATTTGAGACATGGAATAAAGTAGCCTCACTTTATCAAGAAAAATTTATGGATTTAGATTTATACAATGACACTTATGATTTCTTATGCACTCACATCCCAAAGGAAAATTCTAAACTTCTTGAAATAGGATGTGGCCCTGGCAATATAACGAAATACTTGCTATCTAAACGACCAGACTTTGAAATTTTTGGAATTGACATTGCAGAGAACATGATTGGACTCGCTAAAAGTAACAATCCAAATGCAAAATTCGCCATAATGGATTGTAGAGAAATTGATAAAATAAAGACTAGCTTTGATGGTATAATTTGTGGATTTTGCTTACCCTATTTATCGCAATCAGATTCTCAAAAACTCATCGCTGACCTATCTAAATTACTTAATGAAAATGGAATACTCTATTTGAGTTTTATTGAAGGTGACCCAAGTTCATCCGGTTACCAAACGAATAGTCTCGGTGATAGAGTATATTTTTATTTTTATGAACGCAGTAGTTTACTGGGACATCTTTCTGAAAACAAACTTGACATACTTAACACATTCAAACTTGAGTATAAAAAATCAGATTCAGAAACCGAAATTCACATGATCGTAATAGCAAAAAATGATGTATAAATTCGCAATAAAATAAATTCCATCAAAAAAATTGTTAAATCTCTTTCACAACTAAAACAAAAACCTTATTTTTACAAGTATAAGACAAGTTCAAATTATTTGGACTGTATATAGATTATTCAATTTTAACTAATACAATGATGAAGCAAACAGCTGTTATTTTTATTTTATTCCTTTCATCAATCACTACTTATGGACAGAATATAGCCAGAGAGTATTCATACCTTGTAAAGATCGCAGACTCACTTTACAATGCAAAAGACTACAAAACCTCAGCTTACAACTACTCTGAAGCATTTAAAGCAAATGGATGGAAAGCATTGCCTAATGATAGGTATAATGCAGCTTGCTCTTGGGCGTTGGCAGGTGTACCTGATAGTGCATTTTTTCAACTAGTGCAAATTGCGAATTATTCAAACTACACCAACTATGGACATATCACTACAGATCCAGACTTAAACTCATTACACAATGACGATCGTTGGAAAGTCTTACTTGAAAAGATTAAACAAAACAAAGACAAAGCCGAAGTAAATTTAAACAAACCTTTGGTTGCTATTCTTGACAGTATTTATATAGAAGATCAAAAATATAGACAACAAATTGATGAAATTGAGAAAAAGTTTGGCAGACAATCTAATGAAATGAGAGAGCATTGGAAGGTCATAAATGAAAAAGATTCTATCAATTTAATAAAAGTAAAATCCATATTAGACAAGTATGGTTGGCTTGGAACAGATATTATCGGTGGTCAAGGAAATAATACATTATTCCTTGTTATCCAACATGCTGATATAGAAACACAAGTCCAATATTTACCTATGATGCGAGAGGCCGTAAAAAATGGGAAAGCAAAAGGAAGTAGTTTAGCGCTGCTAGTGGATAGAGTTGCATTAAGACAGGGCAAACGACAGATATATGGCAGTCAAATTGCACGTGATCAAGATTCACCAGTTTATTATGTTTCTCCTTTGGAAGATCCCGACAATGTGGATAAGCGAAGAGCTGAAGTAGGACTAGGTCCATTATCTGAATATGTGGGTCGATGGCAAATAAAATGGGATGTAGAGCAATACAAAAAGGATTTGTTAAAGATGGAGGAAAAAATGAATATAAGGTAGGATTGTAATTAAGCTTTAAATAAAATTTCGTATAATTTTTTTAGATAAAATGAATTAAAAATTGACACTTGTAGATTTCCAGAATTCTTGGGAAAAACTCGTTGAGAAGGGATATAAAGATTATTTATCCTTGACAAGCGATGAAAGAATTTGGTATAACATTCAATCACTTATTGGCAGTTTAGACAATGGTGGACTCATAAGTTTTTATTATAATTCATATGGCGAAAGAGTTTATGAAACCATAGAAGATTTAAAATTTCTAGGTTTCCAAGACATAGCGAACATTCTAATAGAAATTAATAAACTATTCCCAAACGAGAAGCCCTCAATAGATATCAATGAAAGAAACATTAGTATATCGAATTGGCCAAATGGGAAATACGAATTAGTACTCGATAATCTAGATAAACTGTTTTATAGCAAAGAAGAACAATTGGAACAGCAACTTATACTGCATATTAAAACTAAACTTCAATTATAATCCCTTTCCTAAGATAGTTTGAAAGAAAAACAACTATTTTACCCCGTTTACAAATCCAATCCCGCCATTCCTCAAATGTACAAGCCTGCAAAGCTTTACTAACTAATTTTGTGCTTAATGGAAAATAAAAGAGAAGCAAAAGTATGAAGCAAGTAAATTACCTAGTGATCGACAAAACATTCCAACTTAATTCATATAGAAATAATTATTACCTTTACTTCAGAATTTTCATTTTCAATATTGAAAAATAATTTTCATCAATAAATAAAAGATATGGCACAAAAATTTATTAATATTTGTTTCGCCACCCTATTTTTAGTGGCGTTACTTTCAGCTCAATCGACAAAGCCAAGAGTATTTTATCTTGGACATAGTCTCATCAATTTTGAAATACCAAATATGGTAAATAAATTGACACAAGATGCCAAACTAAACCTACATTATCAAGCTCATATTGGTAATGGAGCCAATTTTTCATGGCACTGGACACAGCCACAATCTGGTCAGGGCGATTTGTGGGACACGACATTGCGCAACCAAGTTTTCGATAAGTTTATACTAACGGAAGCAATTGCTTTAAAAGGCCATTTAAAATGGAGCAATACCTATGGTTACCTCTATAGTTTTTATAACTATGCGGCAAAAAAAAGTCCTGCAATAAAAATGTACATTTATGAGACATGGCATTGCATCAATAGCGGCACACCAACTAAGTGTATGTATGATGATGATTCTCATCTGCCATGGCGTGAGCGATTGGATCTAGATAGACCACTTTGGGAAGGTATTGCGGATCATTTGAATATGCGACTACCAAACACTGCATTTATGATTCCTGGTGGACAAGGCATTGCGAAATTGCATGATGCCATTCTTGCTGGAAAAATGCCTGGAATGACTTCATCTAGAAGTTTATTTCAAGATGATATCCACCTAACTAATGTAGGGAATTATTTTATCGCATGTATTATGTATAGTGTCATCCATCAGCGATCACCTGAAGGATTAAAGAACAGACTAGAGGATAATTGGGGACAACTTTATGAAGTATTCCCTACAATCGATCAAGCCAAATTTTTACAAAAACTAGCCTGGGAAACCGTATGCGGATACTCTCGAACTGGTTTTACTTGTTCCACTTCTGTAGAAGAAAATGATGTTATAAATAAACATGAGTTTTACAAAAATGGGGATATTCTGTTTTCCAAAAATCATGTGCAGTATGATGCTATTCGTTTATTGGATTTAACAGGTAGACAAATAACACATACAAACAAAAGTTCAAGTCTTCATTTACCACAACATATTGCATCTGGAATATATTTGATTGTTACTGAAATCAATGGTGCGAAATTTGGATCAAAAATTTATATTGAGGAGTAAATAATAAAGGTATTTATTTGTACAATGCCTCGTTTTCGATATCTATTATTACATGCATAGAAACTAAAATTGTAAAGGTAAATTTTGGAAATAAAATTATCTTCAGAAAAGAAATCTTTGGATTGTTAGGAAGTAAGCCAATCCAAAGATTCTGTGTTTTATCCTTCTCTATTCAACCACAATTCTAAGCGATTCCATTTCCCCTGAAGCGTATGTAAGTTTTACGAAGTATGCTCCATTCTGATTTGGACTATGGATAGTAAAGTGATTGGCATTTACATTTTTGTAAAGCTCAATCTCTTTTCCTTCAAAATTCAAAATTGAGATAATGGAGATTGTCTTGGTGGAGAAGATGTACATTGATTCATTTGAAGAGGCAGGATTTGGGTAAACTATTGATTGGACAGTATTATGATCTTCTGTATTGACCGTTATGATATCAAACAAGAATGCATAGTTCGGGTAACATCTCGAGATGTTTGTAATTTGCAATGCATTAGCTCCTTTATTAAAATTAAAATTTCCTATAACAACTGTATCAACTCCAGGGTTTTGAAGACCTGTTTCATTGATTACTTTTGGTGTTGAATTATTTACACTTATTTGATATGTAGATGCATCTCTAGTCGCTTTATCTTTCACGAGACGGATTTGATATGATCCTGAAGCTGTCACATTAAGGAGATAAAGTTGAGAGAGACCAGCATCAATGGAAGTATTTTTGCTTACACTATTCCAATTGCTTGCATAGCCTGCAAATTTTCTTGTATCAACAGGTTGATCTATATTTTGACCAGCAACTTGTGCTGGCTGACTACCTTGCAAAAAGTTTTGGATAAAAACATTTTTTATATTTAGACTGTCAGTACTATTTTTTTGCAATCCAAAACCATCCCCTAGCGAGTAATCTGTTGCTCCTGCTACAAACCATGTAAAGACTGATCCCGGTCCTCCATAAGTAAACCAATTAGTCAAATAATCATTGTAAATTGTAGTGATACGCGGATTCTCCATTGCGGCAACCAAAGTATCTCGGATTGCTTTTTTTTGCAAGTCACTCAGATTTCCAGGAAGTGTATAAGAAGCATCATGAAATCCTCCTGCTTCGTGTGCCAAAAAATTTAATTCATAAAATTTGGTCCATGCCAATCCTTGATCCATAATATTGCTTGTTGCCAAAAACATTCTATTGTTTTCCATTTCGAGATGATTCAAATAATCATTTACTGTCATCCCTTCATTGAATACAGACACTTGTCCAATGAACGGTGCAGAAGCTGTACCATAAAAATAATTTTTCGGTGCTCCGAAATTTTGCTGAATATATTCTAACAATTTTCTAAGATTTGATTCAGGACTGACATACTGAAATCCTAGCACAGGTCGAATGCGATCATTAGGATTGTTCAATCCATATACATTATAAAATATAGCAGCAATTTCTTTTGAACGCTTAGCATACCTTCTCATACTCCACACAGCTTCATTGGTTTCATTCCCTTGATTCAAAGTACTATTCCCTGCCAACACTTCTTTTCTTGCCTCATTGAAATTTGCTGCACCAGCGATCGTAGCAAATGACCACATTTCATTTCCGTATTCGATATAAACTTTCAAATTAGGATTCAAGGAATTCTTCAACAAATTCGCTAACTGTGTGACATAATTATCAGAGGCAAATACCGGAATATTTATCCATGCATCTTTTTGTAGAACATTACATAATTCTATGATATGCTCCCACGCAACACCTTGAGCTACATATTTCGCTTCCAAGGTATCTTCCGTATAAAACGAACATTGCGTAGGTCCATCTACAAGTCTGCGCTCATTCCACTCTCTAGCCATGCACAAATTTGCTGCATTCCAAGTCATAAAACGTAAGACAGGAAATTTGGAGAGATGGGACAACCATTCTGGTCTATATGTAGGAAAATTCTGTGGATTGAATCCAGGGCTTATTAATTTGATATTTCGCACTGCGGGTGACATTGGAGCATTGAATGTCAAAATCACTTGACTAGCAGCACTTGAGATAAAAAGTGATGCTGTAGTTTTATTTGTAATAGGATCATATACTTTGTCACTTATGACATTGGAAGTATCAAAGACTTCAATATTGGCGAAACCATCGAAGCTTAGTTGATAAGTACCTTCGTCACCTGGATAAATACCATGTTTTACCCAAACACTAAATGGTTCAGTAGGCCATCCTTGCGGATCTAATGCAGGACTCCCTTGCAGCCAAGGACCACCTACAGGACTAAATGGTTTTGAAGATTTCATAATGTCCACAAACCAATTTGAAGGAGAATTAAAACTATTGATATGCTGTAATGTAGCTCCCAATTGAGGATTAGTTTGAGCGTGAATAAAAAAACTCTTTGTTAGGAAAAAAAATAAAATTAATTTGGTTTTCATTGGTCAGATTTTTATCGAAATTATTGGTAATTTAATTTTAATAAATGTCGTAAAAGCATTCTAGGATCCAGAATCTGGAAGCACTCTAATAATTAAAAAAAATCTATTAAAAGGTTTAGTGTAAAGCCGTAGTTTTCCTAGATGTAACGAAATCCTAAAATAATCGCTAAAATCAGTAATAAGAACATCATAATTGTATTTAGAAAGATTCATACCCTTATGAAATATTTTTTTCGAAAATTGCCATAAATAAAGTATTTTCAAACATCAACTAATGCAAATATACAGCTAAAATGTGCAAGAAACAAATTAATAAATCTATTGAACTAAATTTGAATATATAGCTTCCCTTCTCCTCCCTCAATTGATATTTGTATAGATTTGGCATGAACCCACAATTACTATTGAATCTATTCATTGAAACTCTTATCCTTAGTAGTTTTTTTACTAATTTATTATCATCAAAATACACCAAATCTGTAGTGATTAGCAAATCGGATAAAAACCAAACTAATGCACCTACTGTTACTGTACAGGTAAAACAAATAAAATACAGAATTCAATGGAAAAATTCACTTTTTCAAACGGATATTCGGAAATCAATGGAATTGAAATGTATTACGAAATTTACGGCAAAGGTAAGCCAATTGTACTACTTCATGGCGGTGGTTCAACAATTCAAAGTAATTTTGAAAAAATAATTCCACTTCTTGCAAAAAACAGAAAAGTCATCGCTATCGAGCTACAGGCTCACGGTCGCACTAGTGATCGAAATTCTGATTTATCATTTGAGCAGGATGCGGATGATGTTGCATCTCTACTTTCTACATTAGAAATTCACAGAACGGATATTTTAGGCTTTAGCAATGGTGGCACTACAACGATCCAAATAGCTATTCGACATCCACATATTGTAGATAAAATCATTCTTGCCTCTGCCCTTGCAAAACGAAA
This sequence comes from Saprospiraceae bacterium, assembly GCA_016722295.1. Classification (GTDB taxonomy): domain Bacteria; phylum Bacteroidota; class Bacteroidia; order Chitinophagales; family Saprospiraceae; genus Vicinibacter. The sequence continues at coordinate 56,326 of JADKGL010000014.1, read as the reverse complement.
TGGAATGCCAGATTGGTTTTGGAAATATATGGATAATGCTTCATTGGAAAATATGCCTATTCAACTACAACAAGCATATCATAATGTGTCTTCTAAACCAAATGGCTTGCAAGTAATGCATGACAAAGATGTAAAGCGAATGCTTGAGTTTAAAGATATCCCTGAAGATATAATTAATTCCATTGAAGTGCCAACCTTACTGGTGATTGGCGACAAAGATGTAATCTCAATAGAGCATACACTTGAACTGCACAAACTCATAACCAATTCCAAGTTAGCAATAATACCAGGTGGCCATGGAGAATATATAGGTGAAATAACTACGATAACTTCCAGTTTTAAGGAATCTGAGCTCATAGTACCTTTACTAGAAAAGTTCTTAAATAATTAAATATAGTGAATTCTTCCAAACTATTTTAAAAATATAATATTGAATCAATTTTATTTACACCGATCTATAACTAATAAGAATGGCTAATAAAACTTCTCCACATATATTAAATACTTCGGCTAATCTATTGGGATTCTGTTTATTTGTGATCACCTCACTTCAAATTAGTGATAAAATGGAAGCAGATTATATTGATGAATTCACATGTATAATAGCCATTATTTTAACTTTCTCATGCATTTTTTCCTTTATTTCAATTCGGACTAGTAAGCCTAAAAGAGAAGAACTATTAGAGACAATAGCGGATTATTTTTTCATGATAGCTCTTTTGGGAATATTAATAGTTATAATACTAATCACCTTCAATTTTCTGTAATTAGTGAGCAAAATAGCAGCAAACAAAAATCTGAGATACAAAATCTTGGGTTAAAAAAAATCAAAATTATCCAAAAACTTATACAATATATACAGTTGAAGGCTTATTTAAAACTACTTAATATTCTTTTAATCTTATTCCACTCAAAGATTACATGCCTTCTCCTTTAAAAACAAATGTATAAAAATCCAAAACTTCTCCTCGACAAACATGTAATTCTCAATAATTGGGTAATCATATTTGAATGAAATATAAAAATAAATCAATTTTATATCCAGCAGATAAAATATTTTGCTAAATTTACTACAATATTGTAACGAAATCAAAATGTCTGCAACCTATGAATTCTCAAACACAATTTTCAACCTAATAAGTTGTCAAAATACTTTTACTCCCTTTAATAACTATTTCAACACATAAAATCATGACAAATAAAACCCTTGTATTCTCAGTGACTTTGTTCCTTGCTATTCTTGGGATTGGTTCCTGCACTATTCACTACTTCCGCTCAAACTATAAAGACGCAAATACCTTAATCATGAAACCCAAAATGGACCAACAAAATTTTATCTCAAAGCACATCTTAAAAACAGAACATATCTCACTAGATATGATAAAATAAACGTATCTTTAAACTATATTCATGTACTTGACTCTAATTAAAATATAATCTAATGAAAACCAAGAAATATATCATTCAAATTAATCAACCCTGTGATCAAGATTGGCATAAAATGACTAATTGTGAGCAAGGTAGGTTCTGTTCACAATGTTCGAAAACAGTACATGATTTTAGTCAATATTCAGACAAGCAAATCATTGAATTCCTTACTAAGCAAAAAGGAAATGTCTGTGGACGAATGAAAGAAACGCAACTAAATCAAGTTATCAGTTTTGGTGAATCTACAAATAAGAAACCTAGATTTCTGACAGCAATAGCTGGAATAATTCTAGCCATCACTGGAAATACTATCTCAGCTCAAAATATTCAATCCGAAGAAATTAGTATTACTAACAGCAATAAACAAAACAATCCACCTTCGCAAACGAATGTGGTAACAAATGTCATAAATAAAACTTTGTTTGGAACAGTAGTAGATTCAGCGAACAAAGAAATAATAATTCAAGCAATTGTTATTTTGAAAGAGCTGAACCTAAATACTGTCACAGATTATGATGGCAATTTTAGTATTCAACTACCTGTAGATTTTGTTGAAGACTCTGTATTACTTGAAGCTAGATATGTGGGCTATTTTCCCTTTGAAATTAGAATTAGCTCAAAAAATTTACATTTGCCAATAAAAATAGAATTAGTTCGATCTATTGATTTAAATGAAGTCGCTGTTGGTGGACTCATTTATGTTATAGAAAAACCAAAGTGGTATCAATTCTGGAAGAAAAGAAATAAAAATTTGCAACATTGAATTTTGCTTACCTAAAAAAACTACTCAAATCATTTTGCAAATTATCTAAGGTCTCACATTATCGCATTTCTCAAATTAATCAATCCTTATCAAATTAATTTGCACATTTTCAAATTTGCAGATTTGCAAATTCCCTCATTATCAAATTAACGAATTAAAACTACCGGCCCATATGCACTAAGAGGACTGATATGTCAGCAGGTGAGACACCACTGATGCGACTTGCTTGTCCTATAGTAGTTGGTTTAACTTGGCTCAGTTTTACTTTTGCTTCATTGGACAATGCTTTAATACTTTTATAGTCGTAATTCTCTAATAGTTTTACTTCTTCAAGTCGCGACATTTTATCCACAAGTTCCTTTTCCTTTTTTATGTAGCCCTCATATTTCAATTCTATTTCAGCACTTTCCAAGATCTCTTGGTCATATACTGAGATGACTTGTTGCAATTCAGAATTACATTTTATGATATCAATTAAAGTAACATTCGGTCTTGTAAGAATTGGAAGAGCTTTTGTTTTTTGATCAATTGGCGAAGATCCCAATGATTCTAGGTATGGATTTATCTCTTGTGGTAATAAAGAAAATTCATTCAATTTCTTTTTTATTATTTCAAATGCTGCGATCTTTTCATTTACACGAAGCATTCTTGAATCCATATTTTGCATTCCTTTTTTTTGCGCAAGATTACTCAATCGTATATCGGCGTTGTCTTGTCTCAATAATATGCGATACTCTGCGCGAGAAGTAAACATCCTATATGGTTCTTCGGTACCTTTATTTACCAAATCATCGATCAACACACCGATATAAGCTTCTGCTCTTGACAAAACGAATGGTGCTTCATCCTTTACTTGTAATGCTGCATTCATTCCTGCCATAAATCCTTGGCATGCCGCCTCTTCGTATCCAGTAGTTCCATTGATCTGCCCAGCAAAATAAAGTCCAGAGACCAAATGAGTTTCAAGACTCATTTTTAATTGAGTCGGTGGAAAATAATCGTATTCGATGGCATAGCCAGGTCGAAACATTTTCACATGTTGTAGCCCTGGAATTTTTGTAAGTGCTTTGTACTGCACTTCTTCAGGCAATGAGGAAGAGAATCCATTCAAATAAATTTCATGAGTATCCCAACCTTCTGGTTCGACAAACAATTGGTGTCTATCACGCTCAGAAAAGCGCTCAATTTTATCTTCAATACTAGGACAATATCGAGGTCCTAGACCTTGTATTCGACCAGAAAACATTGGGCTTCTATCAAAGCCAGTCTTCAGGATATCATGAACTTCCTGATTTGTGTAAGTGATATGACACGGAAGTTGTGTAGCTAATGGACTTGTATTTGTATACGAAAACTTAGCTGGATTTTCATCTCCATACTGAATTTCAGTTTGGCTATAATCGATCGTTCTACCATCCAATCTTGGAGGTGTCCCAGTCTTCATACGTCCAGATTCAAACCCAATAGAAACAAGTTGTTCTGTAATCCCTTTAGCAGCGCTTTCTCCTGCCCTTCCACCTCCAAATTGTTTTTCTCCAATATGAATCAAACCATTTAGAAATGTTCCATTGGTCAATACTACAGTTTTACTTTGTATCTCTAGTCCCATTCCTGTTATGATGCCTTCGACACGGTTCTCTTTAATGAGTAATGCTTTAACCATGTCTTGCCAAAAATCAATATTGGGATGATCTTCTAATAAATTTCTCCATTTTCGAGCAAATAAATTTCGATCACTTTGAGCTCGTGGACTCCACATTGCAGGACCTTTGGATCGATTCAACATTCGAAATTGAACCATCGTCTCATCTGTCACGATGCCACTATAACCTCCCATCGCATCGATCTCTCTTACGATTTGACCTTTTGCAACGCCACCCATTGCTGGATTACAGGACATCTGGGCAATCGTTTGCATATTCATTGTTACTAAAAGGACTTTTCTGCCCATGTTTGCAGCAGCGGCAGCAGCTTCACAACCAGCATGACCAGCACCGACTACAATCACATCGTAAGCAGAAAACATAAAAGTAAAAATTAATATAAATGATAAAAACTTGCTAGCTTAGTTTTCGACTGCAGCTATTTCTTCGTAAATATGGTAATGATTACCAATCATATTTTTCAATGCTTTTCGAGCAAAGAATATTCGACTCTTGACAGTACCTAGAGGTAAATGCAATTCATCTGCTATCTCTTGATACTTGAATCCATGATAATATCTCAAAAATGGTATCTTAAGACTGTCATCCAAACTTTCTACCATTCGATTTAATTCTTTCATCATGATATCGGATTCAGCTCTATTCAAAACTGAATTATTCACCGAATTGAAAAAATATTGATTCTCACTATTATCACTAACTATGCCTCCTTTGATCTTTCTGCGATAGTTGTTGATAAAAATATTCTTCATGATAGTGATCAACCATGCTTTGAAATTAGTTCCTGGTTGAAATTTATCTCTATTGGAAAGCGCTCTAAATGCTGTCTCCTGATACAAGTCTTTTGCATCTTCTGAATCTCTGGTCAAACTATAAGCAAAATTATTAAGTGTCTGGGTTTGCTGTTTTAGCTGATTAAAAAACTCCACGCTGGACATGATCTCTTAAACTTTTTTCAAATATACCACAATGTTTAAACATTCGAAGGGAATTATTAGACAAAAAACTGTTAATATTTGTTTAAACATTTAATTCCAGAAGTAGCATATTGATTTACACGTAATTATGCATACATGGGAATTACCATATAATATTATTTGGCAAAAATTCAAAAATTAGATATTAAATTGCCTTAGGTATGAAAAACTAAAATTATTAGAATAAGTTCACAATAGACTCAGAATAATGCCGCAATATTGATAATAATTATCGTTTAAATTAATTCAAAATATCACAAATTTGTACATAAAATCGAAAAAACGAACTCCTCTACAAATTTATCAAATCCAAGGTAACAGAAATAGAATTCTAAACACTTCACTTCAACAATAGTGCAATACACTTAAAACTATTCAAATGAAAAATCAATTATCAAAATCACAGACCGCTGAAGTTTTTTCTGCAGAGAATATGTTATTTACGACGGGAATACTGGGGTTCTTTTTACCATTCATACTCTTTTTTGTAGCTCAATTTAGTTCTTGTGCCACACTTCAAAACTCTATTAGTACTTATTATTATACGAATGTAAGTGATTTATTTGTTGGGATCTTAAGCACTATTGCCATAATGTTTTTTTGTTATAATGGATATGATCTCCATGATAAAATTGCGACATGGATTGCAAGTATATCCACATTAGGAATTGCCATTTTTCCAACGTCCAATGATGCAACCTGTGGGTTATGCGACCAAACCAATATTGCATTAATTCCAAGTTTACATTTTGCATTTGCAGGGATTTTATTTAGTACACTTGCTTATATGTGTCTATTCCTATTTACAAAGTCAAATGGAAATCCTTCGCCATCAAAATTGCGCAGAAATTTAATTTATAAAATCTGCGGAGGCACTATACTTGTCATGATTATCTTTTTAATTTGTTATTGGAAAATCGATGGTATTCAATTTAGAATTGGTAGCGCGAAACCAATTTTCTTTGCAGAAACAATGATGTTGATGGCTTTTGGTTTTGCTTGGTTGGTGAAAGGTGAATTAAAGTGGTTTAAGGATTGAGAAAGTACTTTTAAGAAATTTGACCGATAGGCATAAATAATTGAATCAGCCAATCAATTCATTAACTATTTTTTGCCTCAGCCAATTTTATACTAATTTTATTAACAACAGATTGATCCATGATATTGACTTGCAATAAATCTTGATCAAATGTCAGTTAGCAAAATCTCTAGATTCCAAAAAATATTTTTAAAATCACGCTAATCCAGAAATATCATTATCTTAGCATATAAAATCATCAACAAAATTAAATTCTTAATTATGGAAGGAACAATTATTTCATTGGTTTTAGGTGCTGTAGCTGGATGGCTAGGTGGTCAATTTTACAAAGGCAGTGGACTTGGTATTCTAGGCAATATCGTTGTAGGAATACTTGGTGGCTACATTGGTTATTGGGGTTTAGGCAAACTTGGAATTAGTCTTGGTTCAGGTTGGATAGGCTATATTCTAACTGCTGCAATAGGTGCTTTTGTGCTATTATTCTTATTGAATATTATCCTTAAGAAGCGTTAAGTAAACCTAATTGATCATTTCGACATTTACAAAATCGACTTTATTGCTTGGTTTTGCATAGCTGAGTTTAACTTAAATTTGAGAAAGAATTGAACTTATTTTAATCTTTCTGTTGCGTTGCATTGTATAAAATATACAATTCGCTACATTGTTACATTTTTATAATTTTATCACAAATTAAATCTACAATAACCTCTGTTCCATTTTCTTTTGGATGTAAACACTGATCTAAACATTCGACAACATCCTTAAACTATCTGCTTAAAATTTATCAATTTCCATTAATTCAGAGTGCCTTGAAACGGAGTGCTGGAGGACTCGGATGAAGTCGTGCTTTCTCGAGCTTGAATCTCACAAAGACTAACTACTTACATTCTATTTACGCTCATTTATCTTTCTCAAAAACGATTATTAAAAGGCAACTTCAGCTACTTTATTATTGTTATCGCTTTACTATAAATCTTTGAAAAAACAAACTTATATCTCTCACAATATTTCGATCTCGCAATGCAGTCCAAGTTAATAAAATAGCTGGAACACACATAATAATGCATGGTATAAACGCTCCTAAAAACATATTTATTGTCAATGCTTCTGATAACCTCTTGAAAAGAGTATTTAACAATATATAACTTACAAAAACAAAAATACATAAGAGCAATGGATAGCCATATCCACCTTTTCTTACTATTGCACCAAGTGGTGCCCCAATGAAAATAAAGACAAAACAAATAATTGCGAATGAATATTTAATCAATAACTCATATCCAAACTTTGATTGTTTCTTTTTTAATGATTTTATTTCTGCTAAATATGAATTTTTCGAGTCATCAATGTTCTTATTTTCTCTAGTATAATAATCTTTTAACGATGTAATATATTCATTTGATGGAGAAATCCATGCATTTATAATACTATCTCTAAACTTATATTTTTCTTCAGTTCGATCTATACTCAATTGCAATTCTGTATAATGAATCTTCTGCTTGATTAAGTTCTCTTTAGAATGAAGAGTGTCGGGAAGAGATTTATTTGTATTTAACTCAAATTTTGCTTCAAAATTTCTTTTCTTATTACTAAAGTAGGGAGAAAGCTTAAGATCAATTTGTTTTTTAATCGTATCTATTTCTTTGCGCAACTGAAGACTATTTTGCATCCGTTGATTGTTCTTAAATAGGTCTTCGTCAGTTCGATTCAAACTAAATTGTCTTAGATCAAATACTTTAGTCAAACTTGAAAATGAATTTCGGATGAAGGGAAGATTTGATTTATGATTTTTTGAAGAACCAGGATCTTGGTAAATAGAACCATTCTCCAAATCCATTACCAAAAACTGATTCTGTGGAGTGATATACATTCTACCTTTTTCAGCAATGATCATATTTTTTCCACCATTGCGTTCTGTAGAACTGTGATCATAGATTAAAATATCTTTGATATCATTCCCATTACTATATTTTTTTCCAATGCGAACTACATATCCATAGAAATCTTCATTAAAAACACCTTCTTGCAAACTAAGTGTTGGCTTTGCATTTTTCAAATCATGCAATCTACTAAGTGATTTCAGATTCGATTTAGGAATTAAAAAATCTGAACAAAACCAAGAAAATAATGATATCATCGATGCAAATGCCAAAATCGGCAACATAATCCTCAGGAGAGACAATCCTGCTGACTTCATACTAGATAATTCATATCGCTCACCTAAATTTCCAAATTGGAATACACCTGCTAATAGGATGCCAATTGGTAATGCGGGTGGAATCATCGAAATTGAAAGATAAAATAAAAATTCTAAGATGACTAAAGTTCCTGCTCCCTTACCAATGATATCATCAATATAAAGCCACAATGTCTGCATTACCAACACAAATAATGCAATCAAAAAGGACATGAGAAAGGGAGGAATAAACCCCTTAATCAACATACTATCTAATTTTTTAATCCTGAACATTGCGAGTATAAAAATAGAATAAACTCACATTATGTTCAGCTTATTGCACAATAATTCAAATAAAAATGCCTTCCAGCATTCTGGAAGGCATTTCTTAAATCTAAATATTAAAGATTCTGATTATTCGATGATTAACATACGCTTTGTAGCTGTATGAGTATTTGCGTCTAATTGGTAGTAGAACATTCCTACTCCACTCAACTTGTTTCTATCAATCTGGATTGAGTTCAATCCTTTTTGACCTTCGATAGTTTGAATCAAATGAACTTTTCCTGTCACATCATAGATCGTCAAAGTAGCAGGAGCTGCTTCTGGCAATCTGAATTCAATAACAGTTTCTTTTGCAAATGGATTCGGTGTATTTTGGTACAATTCAAATATACTTGTTTCAGCTACACCTGCATTTGATCTACCTGCCAATTCAATATTCATTGATTGTAGACCAGAATTATATGCTTCAGCTTTTGTTACATCGCTAGTGATTGCAATTGATTTTGTAAGATCAACATTATTTTTCGCAACAAACTCTACTGTAAATAGAACCTCAGTATTTGTAACTGAAATCGCGTTATTTGAATTCCAACTTGTAGTAATGATACCTTGACTTACTTTGTTTAGACCAAAGTTAGATTCAGTGATTGCTAAAGCTCCTGCTGAAACTCCTACGAATTCTAAAGCTGATTGATCAAAATTCATTGTAAATTGATATCCGTTGATATTTGTGAAGTTTGATGATCTTACATTCATTTTATAAGTTTGGCCAGCTTGTAATTTAGCTTGTTCAACCTCTAAAACCAATGTTTCATTAGAACGTGTTGTCGCTGCACCATTTACTCCTGCAACTACTGAATTGTTTACATCACCTATTTTTACTGCAATGAAATCAACAATATTTTGCTCAGTTGTCAATTTTGCATTTACAAAATTTGGATAAGCCCATGGATTAGTTGCATCAGCAAAAGTATAGTTTGCTGGTACGAATTCCCAAGAATTTGATTTTGAGAATGTAGCATTTACACCTAAAATTGCTTTTCTGATTTCAGAAATATCTGCAGCAGTGATACCACCTGACTTATTAACATCCGCAGCAATCAACTTATAAGGAGTAGATAAACTTTCTACACCGAGGATATGCTTCTGAATTTTAACGATATCTGCTGTAGTCACACCATTTAATAAATCATTATTTCTTACTGGCTTCACCATATATTCTTGATTCAATGTTAGATCAAGGAAAGAGTATTTACCAGTAGTCGTTGTCATTGCATTTTTCATTACATTTCCGTTGAAATATAAATCAGTAGATGCATCTTTTGTCATATCACCAGTTTCTGTACGCATTTCTCCATTGATTCTTGCGATGTTTGTTCCAGAATTAGGACAAATATTTAAATTGTCTTGTACAATGATTACTGTAGAGCAATAATCTTTATTGCCTTCTTCATCTTCAACCCAAACCTGAACATCAATGATTAATTCGTCATTAGCACCTGCTCTTCTGAAATCTTCACAACATACTCGTCTTGATTTTCTTGAAGTATCGCCATCAAAATAGAATTTCAATCTACTCTTAGGCGTACAGTTGTCATAAGAACCTGCATCAAGATCCTTAGCCCATATATCTACACATCCTGATGATGGCATTGGTACTGTGATCAATCCTGTCAAACAATAAGGAGTTGGTGCTTTGCAATCTTTTACTTCGAATATATTTGAACATGTACCTACGTTACCGCAGCCATCTTCTACATACCAAGTGATTTTGTGTTTTCCTATTGGATAAGTTCCACTTGCATCAAAAGGATTATTTCTATTATCTGCAAAAGGATTATTTCTAACTGAAGGAACTTCACCTGCTGCATATTGTCTTCTCGTTAATCTTCCAACTGTATAATCTATAGATCCATCATTAAATGCATCTATTTTGTATTCATAGAACAACCAATCTTCTGGAGTACAAGTATCACGTCCTACTGCTGTCAATCTTATATGTCCTACACATAAGTTAGTAGCAGGATTAATTACTGCTGGCTCACAAGGACCCACTGCACATGTAACACTAGGAGCTTTGCTATCATTCACTTTAATCACTTGTGTATGCTCCCATCTGCCGTTTGTTGCATTAATATTAGGATCATATTGACACCAGTCAATTACAATCCATTTTCTCAATATTTTCAAACAAGCATCTGGTTCAATAGTAAATACTTCATCTCTATATTCAATCGCAATTAATGCACAATTGTCATCTGCACCATTTTCAATTCTAGGTCTGCCAATTGCATCAGGAGAAGTATTTGCTCCACAACCTGTAACTAAAGTACCTTGACCACCACAATCAGGCCATGTGATATCATCTGTTAAATCACATCTATCAGGGGAAATATAGAATGGATCGCAATCTACAACCCAAATTGTTTGCTTTGCTGTAATAGTTGTATTGTTTGGACCAGGAGCTGAAAAAGTTCTTTCGATTCTACCTGTTCCACATGTTCTTCTATCCGTTACACTAATTGATGGTGTTACACCGCAACCAGATAATACATATCCATCTAATCCCCACAATAATTCGTATTTATTGTCTGGATGTGCTGGTGAGAATAATGAGTTAAAGAATCCACAAGCTTTTACTCCTGCTGGAGAAGCTGGATTGTATAATGAAATTGGATTTGGTAAGCAATAATAATTACAAACTACATCCAATGTCTTTACATTTTTTCTCCAAGCAACATCGTTTACTATTTTTCCAAATGTAGCATCATTAACATCTGTCAATTTTGTTACATCAAACCAAAACATACAGCTTACTACGACATCTGGAGGCGCTACAACTGTAGGTGCAGTTTTGTTTTGTACTTCAACTTCAACCATACAATCATTGAATCTTCCTGCTAATGGAGCTGAAGAAAATCTTGATGGTGAAACTGGTCCAACACCTGGATCAACATCGAATACTCTAAACACTACTCTAACTGTCGTTCCAACATCAGAACAGCAGAATCTTACATAATCATCAAAATATGATTGAGAACCTGTTATAAATGTATCGTCATCTCCATTTGCGCCATTGCAAACTGTTGATGGCTTTGAAGTTCCGTGTGGAGTGCCATCCATTTCATCCATTCTCAATACTTTGAAGAATAAATGTGGAGCACAATTATCATGAGAACCATCGTTAAATGTTTCTGCATAAATTTTTGCAAAATTTTGACCTGGTGAAAGATTACCAGTTATAGAGACTACCGTCTTTTGATCACAAACCGCTGTAGGAGCGATGTCATCAACAACATTAATTACTACAAGTTTTTCTGTAATGTTGCCGCAACAATCTTCGGCTACAATATAAGCGTTTTGGATACCAAGAGGAAGATTCACCACGATAAAGCCTGCTGTTTCATTGCCTAAAACTGTTCCGTTATCTACACGGACTGAATAATGCACTTCATTTGAACAGTTATCAACAATCCAAGCTGGTGGGACTTCCCATCTTCCCTCACATTTCCAAATATCTGTACTTACATCTAAGTGGTCTGGATACAATACTTTTGGACCTTCAGTATCTGCTACTTTGATAATCTGATGAGAATCCAAAACTTCACCCGTGCACCAGTCTAACAAAGTCCAAGTTCTTAATAATTTATAACAACCTACTGGACCTGCATCGCATCCAGGTTTTGCGATATCAATTCGCAAATCTTTGTATGTTACTGCAACATTTGCACAACCAGTTGCAGCAGGTTCGCCTGTACCTGCCCACATTGTGTGAACATCAGCTCCCCAACATGGTAAGTTTGCTGGATAATAAACTGACTTTGGATTTGGATGACCTGCATAAGGACCTGAATCCAAACAATTCCAACCTAATACTTTCGGTCTTCTTGCACCAGTTGCAGCTAAATATGCAGCATCAAGTAAATAATCATCAACACAAGTTGGATATGCAACCAAATGTGAAGAAATATCTTTTGACTTATCAATCTTTGCATCGCAACTCAACATAGCAGTATGCCCAACTGTAGCCAATCCATCAAAATGTGGTGGAAATACTACTGCACTTAAAGGAACATAATTTACTCTAATCGTTTGTACACAAGTATCTCTATTTCCACTTGCATCTACTGCCACCCAATATCTTGAAATGATTTTGTCATATCCTAAAGCACAACTACCCTTAGAAACTACATCATAATAGTTAGTAGTATGTCCTCCACAAAGTTCAACTACAGTAGCAACTCCTAAAGCAGTTGTAGTGATAGGATCCATACAAGTCACAGTAGCATCCGCAGGACATGTAATCACTGGAGCTAATTTGTCTTCAACATAAGCTCTACCCCAACAACTATTGTATGGAGGTGCAACTTCACGCACTGTGATCTGAAGATGTCTTTTAATTTGAGCTGCGCCAACCTGAGATCCAGGTGTAGCAGGATCAACGTCAATAATTGCATTCGTCGCCCAATCGCGCACAATTACTGTGTAAGCATCGTTTACAATTCCTGAGCCTTCCAATACCATGTCTGGATTTATGGTGGCTCTACAGTTTTCATCCAAACTAATTTGGATATCGTCGTTACAAGCTAGCTGGCCGAATACATTTGACCCTTTCGAGTTTTCAGCATTGGCATTTTGCCATCCCACAACAACTAGTACGAACATCAAATTTCGCAGAAGCGATAATTTGAATTTGTCAAGTAAGCATAGTCTAATCATACTAATTTGATTTGATTTAATAATATTAATAATAACCTAAAATTTTGCTTCGTTAATTACTCATAGACATAGATAGACCAAGCTCATTGATTGCTCAATTAAGTTTGACGTATAGCTACGCCACATGAGTATGTTGAGTTGAGTTTGGTGAGTTGAATTATTTTTCAATAATTCTTGCCGAATAATCAAATCAGGAAATTTGCATGAATCATGCGCTGATAAGAAATAAAGTGCTTGTTATGCACTTCATTCGGCTGTTGTTACGATGCAATATTCAGATAAATCAAATCGCTGTGCAAGTGTTTCTTTACATATTTTATTCTACCATATCTAATGTATAGAATATCTATGTTTATACATATTTTACTACCTAACTAATTTATAATATAAAAAAAGGAATTTTTGACTTCCAAAATGAAAATCAATTGTATTTAGTCGTTCAAGTGTGGATGTTTGTAACAACAGCCCTTACAATGTGGAATTGCAGATACTTTAACAATGTAAAAACTATGCCAATTTCAATTTTATAAATTAGAATTCTTGTATGACATATTTTTATAAAGTGTTTTAATATCATTTGTAATCATTTATTTAATTTAATTTGTTGTATTTATAAAATAAAATTATAATCCTTCACTTCTGTTTCCCATCTTTGCACTTCAAATCGTATTTCTTTTGAATTTTACTAGTCAAGCAAATAAGGATATTTTAACATTGGCATTACCGTTAACAATAGGTGGTCTGTCTCAGATGGCGTTAAACATCACTGATAGTATTATGGTTGGTAAGTTGTCATATACTCATCTTGCTGCTAGTGCCTTTGTTAATAATTATGTAGGAATTCCTTATGTAGCTTGTATTGGGTTGACCACTGTGATTGCTCCGTTAGTTGCCTTTCAGATCAATAGTGGAAAAAGAAAATTTGTTGGAAATGTTTTGGTCAATAGTTTGGTTTTAAATATTTTCGTTGCAATATTTCTATGCACCATCATAGCATTGACTTCAGATTTACTAGATAAGATGGGGCAAGAAGAACAAGTAGTAATTTATGCAAAGCCCTTTTTATTTTGGATCAACTGGTCGATCGTACCAATGATTATTTTTTTGACAATGAAGCAATTTAGTGATGGGATGGAAAAAACAAGAATTCCTTTATACATCTCAATTTCAGCCGTACCAATAAATATCATTCTCAATTATATTTTCATCTATGGATTTTATTTTATCCCAAGGATGGAATTGGAAGGAGCTGGAATGGCTACTTTTTTAACTAGAATTATAATTGTAATCTTAATGACGCTCTATATTTTATTTTCAAAAGAATTTAATGAATTCCGAACCGTAAAATGGAAATACAATTTAGCCGAAATAAAAAGAATAGCCAAGATGTCATTGCCTTCTGCTTGGCAATACGCAAGTGAGATTGGCGCATTTGCAATATTGGCGATCATCATTGGATGGTTTGGCGCCAAGCAATTAGCTGCACATCAGATCGCGATAAGCATTGCAGCCGTTACTTTCATGGTTTCAGTAGGATTTGCATCTGCAGGATCTATCAAAGTAGGAGAATATTTTGGCGCTGGAGATATTCCCAAAGCAAGAATTTATGGAATGGCTTCAATTCGAATAGCCATATGGTATGGGATATTCTGTGCCATTTGTTTTGTGTTATTCCGACATCAGCTGCCTTTGCTATTTACTGATGAAACTGAAGTAATCCAAATTGCTTCTGTATTATTAATCATCGGTGCTATCTTTCAAATATCAGATTCAGTTCAAGCTGTTGCTATTGGCATTTTAAGAGGAATGCAAGACGTAAGATACCCTACCATTATTGCAACCATTGCTTATTGGATGTTTGGCATTCCAGTTGGATATTTTTTAGCATGTGAAGTGGGCATGCAAGCTAATGGAGTTTGGGTAGGATTTATTACTTGTCTTACATTAGTTTCTGTATTTTTGTATTTTCGTTTTAACCAATTGACTAAGTAAATAAAAAGTAAATAATGGAATTTAATCATCATGAAGTAGAATCTAAATGGAAAAAATATTGGGCAGAAAATGATACGTATAAAGTCATTGAAGATCCTTTAAAACCAAAATTTTATGTTTTGGATATGTTTCCCTATCCTTCAGGTGCTGGTCTCCATGTAGGACATCCATTGGGGTATATCGCTTCTGACATTATAGCTCGATCAAAAAATATGAAGGGTTTTTCAGTATTGCACCCCATGGGTTTTGATGCATTTGGTTTGCCTGCTGAGCAGTATGCTATGCAAACTGGTCAACATCCTTCCATCTCAACACATGCAAATATTGAAACGTATAAAAAACAACTCGACAATATAGGATTTAACTATGATTGGTCTCGAGAAGTGAGGACATGTACTGCAGATTATTACAAATGGACACAATGGATTTTTTTAAAATTATTCAATCATTATTATTGTAAAAGCTCAGATAAAGCAAAGCCAATAGCAGAATTAATTAATCATTTTGAGGCCTTCGGTACAGATGGTCTACATGCAAAAAGTTCGGAAATATATCATTTTAACGCTATAGAATGGAGTCGATTTTCAGAAAAAGAAAAACAAGAAATAGTCATGTCATTCCGATTGGCTTATCGAAAAAAGGGCTTTGTCAATTGGTGTGAAGCCTTGGGCACAGTATTGGCTAATGATGAAGTTAAGGATGGTGTTTCTGAAAGAGGTGGGCATCCGGTAGAGAAAAAACCAATGATGCAATGGGTTTTGAGAATAACAGCTTATGCAGATCGATTATTGGAATCATTACATCATCTCGAATGGTCAGATTCATTAAAAATCATGCAACAAAATTGGATTGGTAAATCCAAAGGTGCACATGTGAATTTTGAAATAGAACAAGCCAGTGAATTCATAGAAATATATACTACGAGACCTGATACAATTTTTGGTGCTACTTTCCTCGTACTTGCACCTGAGCATCCATTATTAGAACAAATCATTACAATAGATCAGTCTGCTACTGTTTCAGAATATATAGAATATACAAAAAAACGAACAGAAAGAGAAAGACAGTCTGAATCTAAACAAGTTTCTGGAGTATTCACCGGTTCGTATGCAATCCATCCATTTACGAAAAAGAGAATTCCAATTTGGATAGCAGAATATGTATTAATTGATTACGGCACTGGAGCAATAATGGCGGTGCCAAGCAATGACACTCGAGATAGAGTTTTTGCAGAGAAATTTGGCCTTGATATAATTCCTGTTGTAGATCAATCCAAATATCCAAATTCTGGCATAGAAGAGAAATTGGGGCAAATGATTAATTCAGATTTCTTAAATGGTCTAGAAGTAGTTGATGCAATAGAAAAAATTCTTGGCGAAATTGAAAAACAAAATATAGGGAAAGCAGAAGTTCAGTTTAAAATGCGGGATGCTAATTTTAGTAGACAAAGATATTGGGGCGAACCATTTCCTATAATATATACTAGTGATGATATACCAGTAGCTTTAACAGAAGAAGACTTACCAGTAGAAACACCATGGATAGACAGTATTCAAGCTGGTATTCAGGGTCAATCACCTTTGGTTCACGCAACCGAATGGGTTAATGCAATTCCAGATTTTACAAGAGAGACCGATACAATGCCTGGATACGCAGGATCAAGTTGGTATTTCTTGAGATATATGGATCCTCATAATTCAAATGCATTTGCAGCGAAAGATAAATTGGACTATTGGAAAGAAGTTGATTTATATATTGGAGGCACAGAACATGCAGTAGGTCATCTAATGTATTCGCGGTTTTGGCATAAATTTTTATTTGACCTTGGCTATGTAAGTACCCAAGAGCCTTTTAAAAAACTGGTTAACCAAGGAATGATCCAGGGTGAGATCAATCGCTTATTTTTAAAGAAAAGAAAATCGGAAGGTGAAAGAACAGAATATGCCGATTTAAATTATGTGAAGGAACAAAATCCTGAAGACTACGCTGCAGTAGAAGTGCCTTTAAAATTAGTAAAAAAAGATAGCAATGGAAAATCTTACTTAGATAAAGACGGTATAGATGCATTCATCCAATTCCGTGGACATGATTCAGAAATCAATGTGCTAAAATCAACTACTGAAGATAAATGGATGCTAGAGTCTGAGATCGGTAAAATGTCAAAACGCTATCACAATGTCGTTAATCCAGATGAGGTGGTAGCAGAATATGGTGCAGATTGCTTTAGAATGTATGAGATGTTTCTTGGACCTTTAGAACAATCAAAACCGTGGGATACCAAGGGAATTAGTGGTGTGTCTGGATTTTTAAGAAGATATTATTCATTGTTTTGGAATGCAAAAGATGAATTCATACTATCAGATGAAATACCTACGAAAGAAGAATTAAAAATATTACACACCTGCATCAAGAAAGTAAATCAAGATATTGAAGCCTTATCTTTCAACACTTCAGTTTCCGCATTTATGATATGCGTCAACGCATTGAAAAGTATAAATTGCAGCAAAAGATCAATACTGATTCCTTTGACACAATTGTTGGCACCATTTGCACCTTTCATCACTGAAGAGATTTGGAATCTAGCAGGAAACAAAGGTTCAATTCAAAAATCTTCGTATCCAAGTGCTATCGAAGAATATTTGGTAGAAGATTCAGTAAACTATCCTGTAAGTGTCAATGGTAAAAAAAGATACGAATGGAATGTATCAAAGTCTAAACCAAAATCTGAACTTGAAACAGAAGTTCTAGAATTGGAGGAGATAAAAAAATGGATTGAGGGTAATGAAATTAAAAAAATTATCATTGTTCCAGAAAGAATGATTAATATTGTATTGTAAAATAGTTAATATTTAAAAAAATCATTTGAAGCCCAATCTTATATTTTTTATTGTAATCGCTTTTATTTCCTGCAGCCTATCCGCACAAGTGAGTGATACTCCGCAAGAAAATATTGAAGTAAATGAAGCGCAATCCAATTTCTATAATGATAATATTGCCTCAAATGAATTGGAAGGAAAAAAATTCATGTATTCCATAAATGAGCTCGATAGACAGAAATTGTCAAATTTCTATTGGTTGAATGCTCGGGATATTGAACTGATTCTTTCCTACATTGCAAAACACAGACCTGTATTGTCCCCTTTAGAATTACAAACTATAGATGCAATTCCTTTGGAGAAGATCCGTTTGCTACTCCCATATTTAAAATTGGATCAAAGTCCAAGAGTAAAACCAATTAAGCGTTTATTTTCCAGTGAATCAAATAACATCCTCGTATTTCGAATTGGGGCGATTGTTGAGAAACAGCAAGGATTTATTGCTAGAGATAGTATCCCAGCCAAATATATTGGATCGAAAGATAAAGTATACCTCGCATATCGATCTCAAATCCCAGGAGTGTATTCAATAGGAATCAATATGGAGAAAGATGCAGGTGAAGAATATTTCTCGAAAACTTCCCCCGTTGGAGTGGACTACTTATCTAGTCATCTAGCTTTTTTCAATCTTTCAAAAAATATAAAATCTATTATAGTTGGTGATTATTCAGCGAGATTGGGACAAGGGTTGTTACTAGATAATTCCTATGTAGCTGGTAAAGGAAGCCAGTTTGGATCTTTTTACAAAAATGGATCAGTGGTAAAACCTTTTGTTTCTGTTCAAGAAAATAATATGCTAAGAGGTATAGCTGCTCAATTGCAATACAAGCGAAATTGGGAACATACAGTTTTCATCTCTCAACACAAAATTGATGCAAACATTGTGACAGATACGATTTCAAATAATGCATTAGAGCCAAATGTAAACACAGAGTTTAGTTCAAGTCTCTATTCAGGCTTTCATCGTACAGCATCGGAGATAGAAGATCGCAATAAAATACAAGTTGCCATGATAGGCCAAGGATTGCGTTATCGAAGACCTACATGGGATATTTCTCTAAATGGTTTTTTGCAAAAAACAAATATCAATCTCAAAGACCGACCAGATCGACCCGATCTAAAAGATGTTTCGACAAGTGCCCAACAAGATTTTATCTCCTTAGATTATAGATGGGTCAAAAGAAATCTAAGCATGTTCGGTGAAGCAGCTATGCAAAATAGAAATCAATTTGCAGTACTACAAGGATTATTGGTAGGACTTGGCAAGAGAGCAGAATACATCGCAATGTATCGACATTATGGTTCAGGATATTCCTCTATGCTATCTGCGGCATTCTCTGAAAGTACTTTACCGCGCAATGAAATCGGGCTTCTCCAAGGATTGAGTATGCAGATAAATCAGCGTTTCAGTTGTCTATTTTTTGCAGATCATTGGAAAAAACCTTGGCTATCATACAATATTAATCTGCCAGTAAGTGGATCGGAATATTCTTTCAGACTACAATATTCAGAGCGTAGAAAATTTTTAACCTATCTTCAATTAGTGTCTCGACAAACTGAAAATAATATCGAAATCAATAGTGAGAGACTAGTAAAAGAAGTTAAAAAATATTCTATTAGACTTCATTTTGAATCAAAAATTAGTCCTGATTGGACTTGGAGAACACGATTTGAGACGAATCTAGTAAAAAATATTTTAGAAAAAAAATCAGGTGCATTGATTTATTCAGATTTGCTTTACAAATCTATTGAAAGTAAAATATCAGGCAACATTCGCTTTGCATTATTTGACACAGAAGACTATTTGAATCGAATTTATGCCTATGAAAATGATCTCTTATATCAGTTTAGTATTCCAGCCTATTATGGCTTGGGATCAAGAGTGGTGGGCAATCTACGCTATCGTGTACATAAAAAAATAACCACAGAGTTACATTTATCGAGAACATTTCAAAAAGAAAATGAAAGCATCGGATCTGGAAATGAGAAAATAAATTCTCCTTTCAAAACAGAGGTAAAATTTCAAATTCGTTATTCTTTTTAAAAAAAATTGATCAAAAAAAATTTTAAAAAAAATCATTTTTTGAAAAAAATATTAAAAAAAATTTGCATATAAAATATTTATCATATCTTTGTATTGTTATTTGATATTTTTATCAAAATTAATTTGAATTTTTTTTAACTAAAAAACTAGAAATGGCAAAAGCAAGTTCAACTGCGAAAAAGAAAACTACAGCTAAAAAGCCAGCTGCAAAAAAAGCAGCAGCTCCTAAAAAAGCAGCAGCTCCTAAGAAAGCAGCAGCAAAAAAAGCAGCTCCTAAAAAAGCAACTGCAAAAAAAGCAGCAGCTCCTAAAAAAGCGGCAGCTCCTAAGAAAGCAGCGGCAAAAAAAGCAGCAGCTCCTAAAAAAGCAGCAGCTCCTAAAAAGGCAACTGCAAAAAAAGCAGCAGCTCCTAAAAAAGCAACTGCAAAAAAAGCAGCAGCTCCTAAAAAAGCAACTGCAAAAAAAGCAGCAGCTCCTAAAAAAGCAACTGCAAAAAAAGCAGCAGCTCCTAAAAAAGCAACTGCAAAAAAAGCAGCAGCTCCTAAAAAGGCAACTGCAAAAAAAGCAGCAGCTCCTAAAAAGGCAACTGCAAAAAAAGCAGCAGCTCCTAAAAAGGCAGCAGCTCCTAAGAAGGCAACTGCAAAAAAAGCAGCTCCAAGAAGAGCTCGTAGAAAAGTGGCTGAAGCTGTTGTTGCACCTGTTGCAACTCCAACAACTGAAGCATAGTTTTTTTTGCTACAGTGAAAAAATAAAACTCCATTCTACTTTGAGTGGGGTTTTTTTATTTTATTAATTCTGTACTTTTTGAGTGAGATAAAATTCTGCCAATGCAATTGCGGTTACAGCTTCTACGACCACAGGAACTCGCAATGCGATACAAACATCATGTCTACCTATTATTTCAAGAGCTTCAATTTTACTATTTTCAAAATTTAATGTGTTTTGTATTTTTCCAATACTACTTGTTGGCTTGACCACAACCCGAAACACTAATTCGTTTCCATTTGTTATTCCACCATTTATACCCCCAGAATTATTTGTTTTTGTTCGACCGTCAATACTCTCTATTGCATCATTGTGTTGAGATCCATTCATTTTTGCAGCAATAAATCCTACTCCGAACTCTATCCCCTTTATCGCTGGAATTGAAAAAATCAAATGACTTATCAAAGACTCCACAGAATTGAAAAATGGTTCTCCCCATCCGATAGGAACATCTGAACTCACACATTCTATGATGCCTCCTATTGAGTCATTTTGTTGAATTGCATGATCAATAGCCTTCTCAAAATCCGTCATCCCACCTATTTCAAGAATTGAGGCTACAATCTTAATCTGTTTTACTATCTTTTTTGCAATCACTCCAGCCGCTACCAAAGGCAGTGTTAACCTGCCACTAAAATGTCCGCCACCTCGTGGATCATTGTAGCCATTATATTTACGTAAAGCAGTAAAGTCAGCATGACCAGGTCGTGGCGTGAATTTTAAATTTTTATAATCTTCTGATCTTATATCCTTGTTTTTAAACTGGATATGAAGTGGGGCACCAGTCGTTCTTCCATTAAATACTCCAGAAATGAAGATGGGTAAATCTTCTTCAATACGTTTTGTTGTACCTATAGGTCCTGACTTGCGGCGCGATAAATCAGTCAAAAAATCATCTTCTACTAGTTCGATACCAGAAGGCACACCATCGATTATAATTCCTACAGCAACACCATGTGATTCTCCGTAGATTGAAAGCCTGAAATAATTTCCAAATTGATTCATTGAAGATTACTATTATGCAATTGTATATTAATTTTAGTTTACTCTAAATTCTACATTAGATTTTACTCGAATGAATTTATGACAAGATAGTTGACATTGCATGGAAATTATATACCACAAATGTTGCTATTGCTTATTGATGATATAAAATCAAGAATGATGACAAATATGTTGTCAGATTTTCAAGTAAATCATTTCTAATGCGAATTTTAGCTTTAATGGTAAAACAGTAGAATTAGCCAATGGTTGTTCCCATTTTCTCGCTACAACGAATCAAAAATAAAACAAGTAATACCAAAGTGAATTATATAATAGTCCAAAATACTATGATGAGAAATTTTTCTAGTCAAGGCGCAAACTGGAGATGCAGTGGATCACTACATCGAGGATTTGTAACGAAGTATGGGCGAATTTATCGCTTTGGTATAAATTGATTTTTGAAAATTAGTATTCTATCTCAATGTAACCAAATTAGTCTTTTATAACCAATAGTGAAATAGCTTCGCGAATTTCAGATTTGATTTGCTCAGCAAGGACTGGATTCATCTGATTCAATTTGAACTGGAGCTTATACCGTATCTCATCCTTTAAGATATTGATTACTTTTAGCTTTTCTGAATCGAGTACTATGGAATCATTGTATCTAAGTAAGACTCTATGAATGGTCACTTGAAGAGCACTTAAGGGAATGTTTAACTCTGAATTGATCGCAAAGTCCACATTAAATTTTCGGATTTCCTTTTGTGTATAATTTATAATATCATCATTATATGCTTTTGAGTTTGGAATGTATATAATATCATCATCATCATGATGCAAAACAATCTTATGCAGATTGATATCGATGACTCTGCCTTTATATTCTCCTACTTTCACATAGTCACCAATTGATAGTTCTTTAGAGAAAGTAATACTCATTCCAGCGATAATATCTGAAACAAATTCCTTTGAAATAATTGCTATTGCTGCAGCGACGATGCTCAAGGCTGTCAATAATTTTGAAAACTCAATTCCAAAAAATCCAATAATAGTAACGGTAATAGCCATGACCATTAAAAGATAATAAATATTTTGCAAACCGATAATCACATTATCTGAGTATTTATCTCCTTTGCGTTTGCGTTTTCTATAGATCATTTGAGTAAATCTAATGATCAGATTCAACGCGAGAAAGAAGATTAAAAAATGTATAATTGAAATTGCAATCGGTGTATAAAAAATTGGGGGCAATTTTTGATTATCCAAAAAGCCCTCTTTCAAAAAAATGAGATAAATAAGACAGGCTATCTTAACAAGAAATCTGACCAATTTAAGCATAGTCCTATGACAACGATCAAAAAATGCTGAATGTTGCCCCTACTTACTCAAATGATTCGTTAATTCAACCATAGTTATAAAACTTAATGATTAGATAATATTGCCAAATGAGATCATAGACTTAACTTTACAACCGAAATAATAGTTAATTATGTTCGGTTTTGTAGAATTAGGGCTATCAGGGGGGTTATTGGCTGCGTTTATATTATGCGTTCTAGCTGTATGTATATTTGAATTTGTCAATGGATTTCATGACACCGCCAATGCTGTCGCTACAGTTATATATACTAAATCACTTGAGCCACTTCAGGCTGTGATATGGTCAGGACTGATGAACTTTGTCGGCTTGATGTTGAGTTCATATTTCTTCGGAATGGCTGTTGCGGGTAAAATTGCCAGTTTATTGCCTTTAGAAGCTGTGATGTCAAACAATACCAATGAAGCAATTGCCTTAGTCTTGGCAGCATTGCTTGCTGCGATTATATGGAATTTGGGAACTTGGTATTTTGGTATTCCTTGTTCGAGTTCTCACACCTTGATCGGAGCTTTATTGGGTGTTGGGATAGCATATTCCTATCTACCACATTCCACTGTTACGGGAGTGAACTGGAATGAAGCAATCAAAATTGGATATTCTTTATTGTTTTCCCCGCTTTTCGGATTTTCAATAGCAATAGCTCTAATGTTTTTGTTAAAAAGTTTAATTAAAAATAAAGCAATTTTTAAAGAACCTGAAGAAGGTGCAAAACCTCCTATTTGGATTCGAGCGATTTTATTTTGTACTTGTACATTGGTAAGTTTTTTTCATGGGTATAATGATGGTCAGAAAGGCATTGGACTAATGTTAATTGTATTATTCGCTTTTTTACCCGCCCAACATGCTTTATCACCAGACTTTGACAAACAAAAATTTAATCAAGAAATTACAAATATCTATCAAATTTTAGATAAAGAAGCTTCGAATAATTACTTAATGGAAAGAACTCTTTGTGCAGAAGCCGATAAACTAAGACAGTTTGCGATCTTTGTAAATTCAGCCAACCTTAAAGAAGCAAAACAAATATTATCTGTAAGAAAACAAATTGGAACTACGGTTAAAGGCTTGAATAAACTATTAGAAGAGCCAAATCTTCTCTCAGGCACAGGTAATTTAAAAGCCATTAAAAAAAGTCTAAAACATATTTCTCATTACACATCCTATATTCCTACTTGGGTTATCCTAATGGTTGCTATCTGTTTAGGACTTGGAACAATGGTTGGCTGGAAGAGAATCGTAGTTACAATTGGTGAGAAAATTGGTAAACGTCATATGACTTATGCAGAAGGCGCTTCAGCAGAATTAATTGCCTCGATTACCATTGGCTTAGCTTCAAAATTTGGACTACCCGTTTCAACTACACATGTATTGTCATCAGGTGTTGCTGGTGCAATGGTAGCAAGTAAAGGAACTAAAAATTTACAAAAAGGAACAGTAAAAAATATCACACTTGCATGGGTACTTACGTTGCCAGTTACAATGATCTTAAGTGCTGTTTTATTTTATTTGTTTAGATTGTTTATATAAAAAATAGCGATGAATTCATTTTAATACGTGAATTCATCGCATAAAATATAATGAAAATCAATTATTCCTTTAGAAACATTTTATAAAAAAATCCAGCGAATACAGCAGCTAGAATTGGTATTAGAATAAATAACCACAATTGTGACAATGCCCAATCCCCAACAAACAAAGCTTGACTTATACTTCTTGCAGGATTGACCGAAGTATTTGTCACTGGTATACTAATTAAATGAATCAACGTCAATGCAAATCCTATAACTAACCCAGCAAAACCCTTTGGAGCCCTTTCATCCGTGGCACCTAAAATCACAATGAGAAACATAAATGTCATAACAAATTCAATAACTATTGCTGAAAGCAAATTGTAATTGCCCGGTGAATGCTCACCATAACCATTAGCTGCAAAATTGCCAATCCCTGATCCATTTCCTATCGTAATCACGTACAACACTGCAGCTGCAGCGATAGCTCCAAGTATTTGAAATCCCACATAAGGCAAAATTGATGAAGCTGGAAATCGACCTCCTGCCCATAATCCAATTGTAACTGCTGGATTTAAATGTGCTCCTGAAATATGGCCTAAAGAATAGGCAATCGTAACAACAGTAAGTCCAAAAGCGAAGGAAACTCCAACTAGGCCAATGCCAACATTTGGAAAAGAAGCTGCTAAAACAGCGCTCCCACATCCTCCCAAGACCAACCAAAATGTCCCAAAGAATTCTGCTACATTTTTTTTCATAAAGTAAAGTTTTAATTGTTTGATAAATTCAACTGAAATTGCTCAGCTTTATCAAATATTGACTTCAAAACTTTATAATAGTAACTTTATTCTAATTTTAAAATAGTGATAGAATCTTTCAAAATCAACAATGAAAATAACGAAACTTGGAGCAACACTGTAGCTACTATAGCTTTACTGAAATCCAAAAAATACCAACACATGAAAAAGAATATTTTGCTTATGAATAGATGAAGCATTAAGCTCACTGCCAATCGAGTTGGTGCTTGAAACTCTATGCTTTTCAAAGTCTTTGACCATTTTTTTACAAAAAAAAGTGTTGGATAAAATAAAATAATTGCAGGTATACTTAGAATACTTAAAATGAAAATTAGTAAACTCAGAACTATTTTTCTCAGTAAAGACGAAGATATTTTTGGCTCTAAAATTGCTTCATTTTGATTAACAAATTTATCCATTGCAACTTTGCACTTAGAATGTACTGACTCTTTTGAATGGAATAGATTGAATAACGATTTAGGTCTAGTAAATGCATCTTGCAATTGCTCATCTAAAGGTTTTCTAGGCAATTTTTTGGGATAAGAAATAACCAATTCATCCATCTTTTGATACAAATGATTTGTATAATCCGAAAGTATATCTGTAGAGTTCTTATTTTGAAAAAATTCTTTAGTTGATATCGCGTTTCCAAATTGTATCGCTACTGTTGATCTTGTTTCTAGAGCATCAAAATAGTGAACCGCACATGGCAATACAAAGACATCATCGATTCCCTTTTCTTCTATAGTACCAGTAGCCAATCGAGCTGCACCCTTTTGAAATGGTCTTAACCAAGGCACAAACTCTGTACTTCCTTCTGGAAAAAGTAGGATACATTTATTCTCTGCTAAAATATCAAATGATGCCGAAAAACTACTTTTATTATTTCTCAATTTTTCAAACCCATCTTTAAATCTGTATATAGGTATTTGATTTGTCTCTCGCAAAATAGGTGCCAGCCATTTTTTTTCAAACATATCCCCTCTTACCAAAAAATGTAATGGACGATTCTGAAATGTAGCCAATAGACATGCCTCCATAAAAGAATTAGGATGGTTACAAATAAAAACTAAAGGAACGCCTTCAGGAATTTGATCAGCGCCTTCAATATATATTTTTTTATAATACATATTGAAGTATACCTTCATTATTATTTTGAATATTGGATAAAGCATTTTTGTTAAAAACTATGTACTGCAAATATAAACTTTTTTCTAACACATAGTAGTCAATCACTGTCAATTCAAAATCAATTTAAATAAATGCGTAACTTTGCAAAAAAATCAATGGATAAAAAGATATGGTTAATTACTGGTCCAACAGCCTCAGGAAAGACAACCCTATCATTGCATCTAGCTGAGAAATTAAAATGTGAAATAATTTCTGCAGACAGTAGACAGATTTATAATGAACTCACTATCGGAACTGCAAAACCTACGCCTGTTCAATTAGCCCAATCAAAACATCATTTCATAAACCACATTTCAATACATGACTCCTACAATGCGCATCAATATTCACGTGAAGCGCTATCATGCATCGAAAATTTGACCACAATATACCAAGATATTGTCATTGTCGGAGGTACAGGATTTTATATAAATGCATTACTTTCAGGTCTAGATCCATTACCAGAAGCTACTACTGAAATCAGAGAAAAATTAAACCTTGAATTGCACCAATATGGATTAGAATATCTCCAAGCAAAATTGTTTGCTAAAGATGAATCAACATACTATAAAATTGATATAAAAAATCCAAGGAGACTGTTGCGAGTTCTTGAAATAATTGAAATGACGGGAAAGCCATTTACTCAACAAATTCAAACAAATTCCAACAAGAGGCTACCCTATCTTATCAATGAAATTTATTTGTGTCCAGAAAGAAATGAATTGTATCAAAGGATCAATCAAAGAGTTGATGAAATGATGGAAAATGGCTTATTAGATGAAGTTCGGCAAGTAAATAATTATCGCACTTTACCTTCATTGCAAACTGTGGGTTATGTAGAATTATTTGATTACTTGGATGCTAAGGTGACGTTAGATTTTGCTGTTGATAAAATCAAACAGCACACTAGAAACTATGCGAAACGGCAGATCACTTGGTTCAACAAATTCAGTAGCGGAAAAAAAATAGAATCGCTTGATATAGCCATTGAGTATTTTAACAATTTAGTTCTTTAAAAAGAATAAACAAAAACAGCACTCAAGTATACCCTGAATGCTGCTTTATTTTTTTTAAAACATCTTATATTTTCACTAAGGTCAAAATCTGTAGTACACTTATATGATCTCTAAGTATTACTTTATATTGCCCAACGAGCAAATCATCTCCAATTTCTACTGTATTAGTTTTATTGCTAATAGATCGCTGAGAAACAATATGTCCATTGGGATCAACTATCTGTAAAGTATAAATTGAATTTTCTAAATTTGCAAAATCAACAACTGCCTTTCGATGAAATGGATTCTGTTGAATTCTCATTTGACTAATGTCTTTAGAAGGAAGATTAGTTGACACGATTGGATTAGCGTCATACACGATAAAACCATCCAATGCTGCTTCAACCAAATGACCAGGATCATCATCAGATGCAGTCACAGAAAACTGAATTTTACTTACATCAGTAAACAGTGTTTTAAGATGAAATTCTTCGCTTCTTACCCAAGCACTTGTAGATTCAGTAATTGTTTCTAAAATTTTCGTATTAGTCCCATCATTTAGTGAAAAAATCACTTTATCATTTGGATTTCCAGCACCTCCTGTATTGACAAACCATCTTGAATATTTTATTACTGGGTCATTGTATTTAGAGAGATCCATCAATGGTGATTGAATCGTCGTTGATCCATTATCCACGTCATTTGCTCCTGGAGCAGTGTCTCCATTCCCTGTGACATAACATTCATTTCCTAGATCGTCTGGAAGATCGGTTTCTGTCTGAATTTGTACACGCTGCTGGACAGTTCCAATGGGTTCCACTTTAATCCATTGACCTAAATTAGCTGTTGAACTTTCTTTCCAACCTAAATCCAACACAAAATCATCTTTGTATCCAGGAGTCAATAAAATAGTAAAATTAGTTAATGAAGTCCGTGTATCGACGTTTAACTTTTTTTCATGATATCCCCACTTACCTGCATAAATTGTTATAACAGAATCAACAAAGATCTTTGTATTTGCAATTCCATCTGTTGTTGCATCATAAGTTTGTGATCCAGTTCTTTCATTAATTACAATTTTAGCATTGGCAATTGGATTATTTGTCAAAGAATCGAGTACTGTGATTTTTACAGTTTGACTCGATTTTGGAAGCAACTTTACATTCTTTAAAGTAACTTCTCCGTTTGCTAAAACTACGTCGACAATTGCAGGATAATAGTTGGGATGAGAATACTCAGCTTTAAATGTTCCTGCTACAGCATAACCTGTTTTATATTGACCAACTGAATTAGTCTCTTCATAATTTACTTTAGGAACTTGAATTACAACTTTTGCATTCACTATTGGAGTACCGTCCAAACTATCCTTTACATCACCTTCAAGGTAACATGCTCTTACATATTCTGGCTTAATAATAAATAATCCACCTTCTATATCTGAAGCTACAATTGTTTTACTTGGCAAGTAAGGGCTTACTCCCCAGCATCCATGAAATCCACCATCGGCTCCAAAATATGTATCCACAGTGCCCACTTCAATGAGGTTATCTGGTTTATTAGCATCAATAATCTTTACACCATCTGTATAATATGCTGTAATCAAATAACCATCCAAATACCTCGTGTTATGAGGGATAACACTTTTTCCTTCTGTATCTCTTGGTCTAAAGACATCGAGCAATTTAATATTTGACAAATCACTCACATCGTATGAAGCTACATAAGCTTCTTCTTTTTCATCTGTAGTAAAGACAAACTTAGCATTATCAGAAATCCATGAGTTATGTGTAAAAGCATGTGGGGTAGTAATAGTAGCCAATTCTTTTGGATTTGCTTTGTCTTTTGTATCCCAAATAGACAACAAGCCAGCCAAAATATCTGAAGACCACATTGTATCTCCCCGCATAAACATATCATGGCAATATCTTTTTGTTTCCGCTCCTAGAAATTTTGGATTCTCAGGATCTGTATTGATATCAAAAAATAACACACCATCCCATGGACTACATCCATTCAAACATAATATCCCTTTCTCATCTACAAATACTGTATGACAGGTGTTGATTTTATCAGTCTTATTATTAGCAGTGACTTCAGTAGTCCAAAACTTATGTGTTATTTTCGCTGGAGCCTCTTTCATATTTATGATAATCAGACCATCTGATCTCGAATCAGTTACCCCATAGATATAGTCACCATAACCATATACTTCTCTCCAAGTCGTATTCACTCCACTAGCTTTATATCTTTCTATTGGCATTGCTGGATTTTCTAACGAATAAATCACCAAGCCTGTTCGTGATCCATATGCAGCATACTCTATTCCGTTCCTCATATAATGCCATACACCACTACCACCACTTGGATCTTCAATATGAGCTATAATCTTCATATTTAAATCTGGGTCTTTTTGGCTGTAAGCAAGTGTAGAAATCATTAAAAAAAATAAAAAAACAATTCGCATCTTGATTAATTTTTTTGAAAAAGTTGGCAAGTATAAGATAATTTACTTGTTAAAACGTTAAAAAGTTTGAAATGCTGTCTAAAATGGACTATATATATATTTTTATTGTGATATTTGCGGAATATTTAAGAAGATGAATATTATAAAAGAAGTAAATAACAGAATTTGGAAACTGACCATCAATAGAGAATCAGCCCTGAATGCATTGAATTCTGAAGTAATGGAAACATTAAGTGCCATCATTGACGAGGCTTTAGTGTATTCTCATGAAATTAAAGGCATGATCATCACAGGTGCTGGCCCAAAAGCGTTTGTAGCTGGAGCAGATATTTCAGAATTTGCGGGATTATCACAAAATGAAGGTAGAAGTTTGTCAGAGAAAGGACAATATTTATTTGATCGGATTGAAAAACTACCATTTCCAGTTATTGCTGCTGTCAATGGTTTTGCATTAGGTGGAGGATGCGAATTGGCAATGGCTTGCCACATGAGAGTGGCCGGAAAACATGCTCGATTCGGACAACCTGAAGTAAATTTAGGTTTAATTCCTGGATATGGAGGTACTCAACGATTGATCAGATATATAGGTCGTGGAAAGGCGCTTGAATTGATGCTTACTGGAGATATGATTAATGCAGATGAAGCTTGGCGATTAGGTCTGGTCAATCATGTCGTGGACTCAGGCACAGAAGTTGAATTTGCTATGTCAATGATTTCAAAAATCGCAACAAAAGGTCCGATAGCTATTGAAAAAATAATTAAGTGCGTCAATTCCTATTTTGAAAATAATGTTGGTGTATTCGATATTGAAGCAGATAAATTTGGAATATTAATCAATACAAAAGATGCTAAGGAAGGTGTAGATGCCTTTTTAAACAAACGCACTCCAACATTTATAGGCGAATAAAATGTTTGAATTTCATACGGATCTCGATCGGTATTTTACCATGCAGTATTTGACCGCAAGAGATTACATCATACCTTTTCTAAAAGATAAAAATATAAACGTTACTCAAAAGCGTGTCCTAGAGTTAGGATGTGCTGAAGCTGGTGTATTAAAAGCTTTTGTAGAAGCTGGAAGTTTTTGTATGGGTATAGATCTAGATGCAAACAGAGTGGAAAATGCAAAAAAATTACAAGCAGATGCTGTTTCATCAGGTAAGCTAAAATTCTCCACAAAAAATGTATATGATATCGATGTTGACAAAGATCTACAAGGCAAATTTGATATTATAATATTAAAAGATGTAATCGAGCATATTCCCAATCAAGAAAAATTTATACCATTCATGAAAGACTTCCTCATAGAAGGTGGTGTTATCTTCTTTGGATTTCCTCCATGGCAAATGCCCTTTGGTGGGCATCAACAAATTTTGGGAAATAAATACTTGAGCAAACTTCCTTGGTTTCATTTGTTGCCCAATTTTATTTATGGAAATCTTGTCGAAAAATTTACCAACAAGGAATCAAAGGATGGTATGCTTGAAATTAAATCAACTGGAATTAGTATAGAACGATTTGAAAAAATCATCAAGAACTCTGGTTTAAACATCATAGCAAAAAAATCCTTTTTATTCAATCCGATTTACAAATATAAATTCGGCCTAGAAGTTAGATCCGTTGCTGGGATTTTTTCAAAAATTCCATATTTTAGAAATTTTTATACAACAGCTGTTTATTACATTGTAAAAAATTAATTCGAATGATTACAATGACCTTACAATATCAAACTTAGTAATCACATGAAAATTGCCAACTTGATCTCTAGCAATTACTCCGGGGATTTTTTCTTCAAAATATCGGTTTAACTTACTAATAGGAATATCAAGAGCAACTTCTGGCATCGCATCTGACATAATGGATTGCACTGCTTTATCAGGATTGTGCAATGGATTTTCCAAAATAAAATTCAAAATTGCATTCTCTGAAATTGTCCCCTTTATTTTTCCTTCTAGCATAACTGGAAGTTGAGAAATATCGTGAGTCTTCATTAAATTTAGAACACTTCTCACTGTTTCACCAGCATCTATGGAATAAAATGTTTTATCTTTCTTGGATTTAATCAAATCGGCTACTGTAAGTTCAGTCTGCAAGAAGCCTCTTTCACGCATCCAATCATCATTGTATATCTTACCTAAATATCGACTACCATGATCGTGAAAAATAATCACAACCACATCATCTTTAGTAAATCGATCTTTCAATTGATGAAATCCTGCCATAGCAGAACCTCCAGAATATCCCAGCAATAGACCTTCTTCTCTCGCCAATCTTCTACAAGCCAAAGCAGCTTCTTTATCGCCTACTTTTTCATAATAATCCACAACATTATTATCGAGATTCAAAGGAATAGTATCTTTACCAATTCCTTCTGTCAAATAAGGATAATTCTCCTTTGGATCTATTTCGCCCGTTTCTTTATATTTCTTTAAAATCGATCCATATGTGTCTATACCTATGATTTGAATAGCAGGATTTTTTTCTTTTAAAAATTTGCCTACTCCAGTAATAGTGCCGCAGGTTCCAGCGCCTACCAACACATGAGTTACCTTCCCTTCAGTTTGCTCCCAAATCTCAGGACCTGTCGTTTCATAATGTGCCAACCAATTAGCTAAATTATCATATTGATTAAACCAAAATGAATTTGGAATTTCTTTGCTTAAACGCTCTGCAACGGCATAATATGATCTAGGATCAGAAGCTTCAACAGCGGTCGGACATACTACCACTTCGGCTCCTACAGCTTTCAAAATATCAATCTTTTCTTTAGATTGTTTATCATTAGTAGTAAAAATGCACTTATAGCCTCGGACGACGCCTACTAATGCTAGACCCATGCCAGTATTGCCTGAAGTACACTCTATGATCGTGCCACCTGGTTTTAGGTAACCTTTCGCTTCTGCATCATTTACCATATAAACTGCCATCCGATCCTTAATTGAATGCCCTGGATTAAAAGTTTCTACTTTAGCTAAAACTGTCGCCGGACTTCCATCAATAACATGATTGAGGCGCACCATTGGAGTATTCCCTATTGTTTCTAATATATTCTTTGCTATACTCATTAATTGTACATTTGAATGCACAAAGGTATAGATTTCATTTGATTCAATCCCGAATTAAACTAATTTCAAGTTTATTTATTCATTTTGACTAGATTGGGTAGAAAGATCAAAAAATAATGAAAAAAGCGCCATTTTCAATACAAAAAGAAATCACAGAAGGTCAAGATCTGGGTTTTGGGAGATCCATGAGCTCATCAGCAAGTCGAATGCTAAACACTGATGGAAGTTTCAACATCAGGAGATCTGGCTATAAAGTTAATAGTTGGTATCAGACTTTAATCGATTTGAATTGGAGTAAATTTCTTGGCGTGACCTTTCTTTTTATGCTTTGGTCAATCTTTTATTTGGAGCTATATATTATATGTTTTCTCCAAACGATATCGTAGGTATAACTGCAGATTCTGAATTTTCAAGATTTATGCAATGTTTCTTTTTCAGCATTCAAACATATACCACAGTTGGGTACGGAGGAATGCATCCAAAAGGATATTTTACCTCTGGTTTAGCAGGGATAGAAGCATTAACTGGTTTGCTCACAATTGCAATAATTACAGGATTAGTGTATGCTAAATTTTCAAAACCAAAAGCCAAAATACTATTTTCAGAAAATATATTGGTTGCTCCTTTTCAAGATCATATGTCACTTCAAGTGAGAACCGTCAATCCTAAAAATAACAACCTCATGGATGTTGAAGCCACTATTACGTTAACTTACCTTCCAAAAGGACAAAAAACTGGAAATAAAACTTTTAGGACCGTCAATCTTGAATTAAACAAAATCGTCTTATTTCCTTTAAATTGGACATTGGTTCATATTATTAATGATTCTAGCCCTATTTCTGGGTTCACATTTGAAGATATAGTGAACCAAGAACTCGAGATCTTGGTTTTCCTCCGTGGCTATGATGATACATACAATCAGCAAGTGCATAGTATGAGGTCATATTTAGCTAAAGAAATTATTTGGAATGCCAAATTTGAGCCAATGTTTGAAGTAAAAAATGGTCAAATGCAACTTTATTTGGACAAAATAAATGATTTTAAACTATTGGATTAAACGAAACGAAAAAATATTAGTCAAACCATTAAATCACAGAAGTAGTGAAACAAGCTGAAGATCAACAGATACTGGATTGGATCAGTAGCAAAGATCAAAAAGAAAAAGGATTCAGATCATTAGTAGAAAAGTATAAAGAAAAGTTGTACTGGCATGTTCGAAGAATGGTCTTAAATCATGATGATGCAGATGATGTGCTTCAAAATACATTTATCAAGGTTTATAAAAGTATAGACCATTTTGAAGGGAAAAGTAGCCTCTACACTTGGTTATATAAAATAGCGACCAATGAAACGCTCACTTATCTCGACAAAAATAAAAAATACAGTTACGATACCATGGAAGATTCAGAAGATCATCCAGCTATAAAAAATCTGAAGACAGATCCATTGTATGATGGTGACGAAATTCAATTTCATCTCGAAAGAGCCATCGGCACTCTTCCTGATAAACAAAAAGTGGTATTTAAAATGCGGTATTACGAAGAAACGCCTTATAGAGAAATTGCCCAAATACTGGATACTTCCGAAGGCGCTCTGAAAGCATCTTATCATCATGCGATAAAAAAAATAGAAGAATATTTTAAAACAAAAGAACTATTATAAATCATGGAACAAAATATAAATAACGAAGATGACTACTTACCTGAAATACTCCAAAAGTATAAAGGCAAGAATCCATTTTTGGTTCCTGAAAATTATTTCCAACACTTGTCTGATCAATTGATAGCGGAGGCAAATGTTGCAACCTTGATTCAAAATACCAGTGAACAAGCTGTTCCACAAAATTATTTTGAATCTTTCTATGACAATTTAAATACTACAATTCTAATCGATGATATCAAATCAAGTGCAAAAGATGAAGACTTCAAAGTTCCAGAAAATTACTTTGACTCACTCTCACAGATCGCATATTGAATCAAGTAAAACCAGAGGAGAAACATGTACAAAAAGAAGTCGTCGTTCGCAAATTCAATTTCAAAGCTTGGGCCTATGCAGCTGCAGCTTGTGCAATACTTGCTGTATCCGTTGTTGTATTCCAAAATTCGAAAAAAGAAAAAGTACAAACGACATTTGCTCTAGACTCATTGAGTGATGAAGAATTGGAAACTTATGTTTATGAAAACATACAGTCATTTGATGATGAGACCATAGAAATACTTTCCTCTGAAGCTGGTTCTTTGACCATAGTACTGAATTTGAAATCATAAGCGAAGATGAAGCAGATGAACTGATAAAACTATATCAATAGCTAACAATTAAATCACAATAAAATAAATCACAACCATGTCTATCAAACAATTTATTTATTCAATTATAATACTCGCCTTTCCAATGTTTTCATTGGCACAAGATAATTCTGGTCCTGGAGATAGAAATCCAGAAATGAGAGAAAAAATGATGGAAAAAGTAGAAGCGCAGCGCGTTGCATTCATCACTACCAAATTGGATTTGAGCACAGAAGAGTCAACTAAGTTTTGGCCAGTTTATAATGAATTTTCAAAAAAGAGATTTGAACTTCGCAAAAACACAAAGCTTGACAGAAGACAACAAGAGTCAATGAACGAATCAGATTCGAAAAAAGCATTGGATCAGCAAATGGAAAACCAAGAGAAAGAAGTTGCTTTGAAAAAGAACTACTACGAAAAATTCAAAGCCATTCTCCCCGCTCAAAAACTTGTCAAACTCGAAGAAGCTGAAATGGAATTCAACAAAGAAGTCCTGAAAAAATTCAAAGAGCGCCGCGCAGAAATGGGCAAAGGACAAAGACATTAGAATATAGAAATTAGACTATAATAAAAAGCCATACATTCTGGGATGAATGTATGGCTTTTTTAATTGCTTTGAAAGTTCAAACAAATTGTTTACTACAAAACTAAAATGTGATATTTATTGATTGAAAATTCACTTTACACATAAAACAGATAAATATCATCACAAAGCGCAATTATAATCGTTATTACTAAATAAATCATATTTTTCAAATATGCGATTCAATTTTATAACACACACCGCATTTACTTTTATCATTCTCAACGCTATTATATTCCTTTACTCAATAGAAGAAAAGAATCAAGAATTAGACTCTCACTCAAGATTGAAATTTTCATTAGACACAAATACAATCAATAAATTGTCATGGATGCAAAAAACAAACTATATATCCACAGATAGTTTATTGAATTATTGCAACAAAGCTCTTCGAGATGATCGATTTAGCTATGAAGCAAGTGAGTTCGTCATGAATAAAATTTTAAAATTAGATACACTTTCAATACTGCGATTCTGTTTTAAAAATATGACAGCGAGTTGCTTACCCAAAGGCTATAATATATCTGGCCTCTTCCTTCAAATAACAAATACTCATTAGACGAAGAAAACCATTTATTCTTTAACCATTTACTAAATACGAACTATAATAATTCAATGCTATCGTCCGTAATTAAAAAGGAAATTCGAATGAAGAAAGAATTAAGTAGCCAAAGATTCAATTTTATGGAAATATTAATAGAAAGTAAAAATTTAAATATTAAAATTCCATTTAAAAAATTCAAAAACTAATAATATCTCTTACAAATGGATCACCTCACCATAAGCAGCAGCTGTAGCTTCCATGACAGCTTCTGACATCGTAGGATGTGGATGTATCGCTTTTAAGATTTCGTGGCCTGTGGTCTCCAATTTTCTGGCGGCTACGATCTCTGCTATCATTTCAGTGACATTCATCCCGATCATGTGTGCACCCAACAATTCACCATATTTTTTATCGTAAATCATTTTGACAAAACCTTCTTTTGCTCCAGCAGCACTGGCTTTACCAGATGCCGAAAAAGGAAACTTTCCAACCAAAATTTCGAATCCAGCTGCTTTTGCAGCTTCTTCTGTATAACCTACAGATGCAATTTCAGGCGAACAATATGTGCATCCCGGTATATTATTATAATCAATGGGCTCTGGGTGATGCCCTGCGATATATTCTACACATGTTATTCCTTCCGCACTAGCTACATGGGCTAAAGCTGGACCTGCAGTAATATCTCCAATGGCATAAATTCCTTTGATATTCGTTTGATGAAATTGATCTACTTTCACCAATCCTTTTTCTACAATAATGCCTAGTTTTTCTAAGCCTATATTTTCAATATTTGGACTCACTCCTGCAGCAGATAATACGAGATCTGCTTCGATGATTTGAGTGCTGTTGTCTTTGCGATTCTTTGCTGTAACTCGAACTCCTGAATTAAGTTTTTCGACTTGTTCCACAGAGGTATTTGCAAGTACATTAATTCCCATCTTTTTAAAAGATTTTGCCAACTCTTTTGAAACATCAGCATCTTCGCGAGGTACCAATCCTTGCTCCATAAATTCTACTATCGTCACTTCAGTCCCGATGGATGCGTAAAAATAAGCAAACTCGACTCCGATAGCACCTGCTCCTACGACCACCATTTTCTTTGGTTGCTTTTCAAGGCTCATCGCTTTTCGATAATCGATGATATGAACTCCATCAATAGGAAGATTAGGAAGTTGTTTCGCTCTTCCACCTGTAGCGAGTATAATACTTGAAGCTTCCACTTGGCTTATTTTTCCATCCGCTCCTGTCACTTCCAATACACCAACTTTTAGAAGTTTCGCATTACCCATGATGACTTCAATTTTATTTTTTTTCATCAAAAACTGAATTCCTTTACTCATGCCCTCTGCCACTCCTCTGCTTCGCTTGACGATACCATTAAAATCTGCTTTTGCATCAGCTACAGTTATACCGTATTCAGAAGCATGCTGAATGT
Source organism: Saprospiraceae bacterium (assembly GCA_016722295.1). Classification (GTDB taxonomy): domain Bacteria; phylum Bacteroidota; class Bacteroidia; order Chitinophagales; family Saprospiraceae; genus Vicinibacter. The sequence goes on along the minus strand of JADKGL010000014.1, from coordinate 18,394 downwards.
ATTGAAAAACTTGTGCACTTTTCAATAAGGCTTTTGTTGGGATGCATCCCCAGTTGAGACAAATTCCTCCCAAGGATTCTCTTTCTATGATAGCGACTTTCTTACCTAATTGTGCAGCTCGGATGGCTGCGACATACCCTCCTGGACCTGATCCTACTACGACGATGTCAAATTGCATAATCTATCAATTTTTTGCAAATATAAGGATTGATTCTTGAATACTCTTTTTAAGAATCAAACGTTCTAAATAAAATTTTTGAAAATGAAAAGCTTTTTATACTTGTTTTTAGTCTTTTTTGCTTTAGAATGGCAATATTATGAGTCTGATCAAGGATATTTCAAAGTGTATTTACCCGAAAGCCCAACAAAAAACGATCAAGAACTTGACACTGATATTGGCAATATTAAAATATACTCCTATAGCGCTGTTGACAAAAAAAAGGAAAAAGATGAAGATATTTATGTTGTCACTCATACCATTTATCCAGAGGATTTTATCTTGACAGGTGCAGACTCAACTGTGGAATATATGTGTCAAACGATCAAAGAAGGTTTATTGAATCAATTACAAGATAGTGAACTTATTTATTCGGGAAAAGAGAAAATCAATGGTATTGAGAGTCAAATATTTCTTGTTAAATATGAATCAACTAATTCAATTAAAACAGCATTAATACCATTTGAAAATCACCTATATTCTCTTCAACAAATCTCAACTATGGAAGGGCGATTGAACTCAAATGCAGATAAATTTTTTAATTCGTTTAAAATCGACTTTTCAAAAAAATAAAAACTAATTTAAAACTTGATCGTAAAAAATCATTCCTTTTTTAGCATCATAACTAGCCACTCCAGTATTTAGGTAAAGATCTTTCTTGTAAGGATAATCACGAGCATCGATAATGTAAACTTTACATCCAATAGCTTTTGCCAACTCCCGATTGCTGTTTCTCCAACATTGGGCCAATTCTTCAGTAGTCTGATCATAATCTTTCTTCCACTTTTTGGTAAACATGACTTCAAGATACATGATGCCATTTCTATAATTTACCAATCGACTACACAAACCAAAATTAACGCGATATACTACATCTGCACGCAATAGGTGCTTTCGATTTAACTCTTGAATATTTATTGTTGTTGCCATACTTAGCATGGCGCATAAATTATGCCAAAAATGCAAGAACTACAAATTTCTAGTTATATGTTAATTTATTTTATCCAAATATTATATTGACATTTGTCAAATATACCAAATAAACAAAAATAATATTTCCGAATGAATTTATTTAAAAATTAGGCTTTCCGTGCCAACTGCGAAGAATATTTGCAACAAACATATTATAAAAATATTTAATATGTTATTGGGTTTGGCGATCTCTTTTTATATTTTACTTTTTTATTTGCTTTGAAAAAATCAAAACTTGAGCATGTTATATCGATCTACTTTTTAGTTTCAGTTGCCATCAAATCGATCTCTTGCTTCAGTGTGCTATAAAATTCTTGTGTAATAGGATTAATTTCTGCAATCTTAGAAAGATTATTTTCTTGTGTTATTATGCCAATTTTAGACAATTTCATCAATAGTTGCTGCTGATTTGATATGATCGCCGTATATTTTGAAAGTAATGCAGATTCTGTCTTACGATTTTCTACTTCCGATTTAGTAATCTGATTTTCAATTTTTGAAAACATAGCTCCTCTTGGCATTTCAATGAAAGTCAATGAATCCACTTCTTCATGTGATATATTCAAATTGCTCACTTGCTTATTTCGAAGTGCAATTTTATTTGAAAGTTCTAGACTTTCATCACTCATACTTTGCTTTAGGTTATCCAAAGCATTATTTTGAAAATCTATATTTTTGCTTTTAGTCGCTTTTTTCCAATTTTTTAGCAAGCTTTCAAAATGCTTCATTTCAAGTTTCTCCTCTTTCAAATCAAGCTTTGTAAATCGAGCTTCAATTGGTTCTTGGTTTGACGTCGCTACTTGGGCGATCAAACTACTAAAACACAGAAATAAATTACAAAAAATGGTTCCTAAATACCTCATTAATTCTGACAATAAGTTTGAAATGCTTGGCTAAGATTGTCTGCAATCATTTGAGCAGATCGTCCTTCTATCTGATGTCTTTCTAATATATGAACCAGTTTGCCGTCTTTAAACAAAGCTATTGCTGGAGATGAAGGTGGATAAGGCAACAGAAATTCTCTTGCAGTGGCAGTAGCTTCGCGATCAACTCCTGCAAAAACCGTAACCAATTTGCTCGGCTTCTGATCCTGATTTAGCGCCATTCGAACTCCTGGTCTCGCATTTGCAGCAGCGCAACCACACACAGAATTTACTACCAGTAAAACTGTCCCTTGAGCTTGGGTTAATACACTTTTCACTTGTTCTTGTGAAGATAAACTTTCAAAACCTGAATTTTCAAGTTCTTGTGCCATTGGGCGTATAAGTTCAATAGGATACATGATTGACTTTTTTGAATTTGGGATTAAAACGAATTAATATTGAATTTGTTTTACCTCAAGGTTCTTGAAACTATTATTATCCAAAGAATTAGCCTTAAAAACATATCTTTGCACTCAAACGAGAAACATTAGCACATGGCTACAAAATGGAAAATTGGAATTACCACTGGTGACATCAATGGAATAGGGCTTGAAGTTATTCTTAAAGCGTTAAATAATGAATATATATTTAAAGACATAATTCCAATCATCTATGGAAATGTCAAAGTAGCATCTTATCATAAGAATATTGTCCAATTGGACAATCTCAGCTTTTTTGTATTGAATGAAGGTGATAAACCACGACCAGATCGCATCAATTTGGTCAATTGTTGGAATGACAATGTTGGGATTTCAATAGGAAAAGTAAGTCCTGAAGGTGGAAAATATGCACAACTCAGTATAGACAAAGCGATCGAGGATCTTAATCAAGGTTTTATTGATGCCATAGTTACTGCACCAATCAACAAGCAATCCATGCAATTGGCAGGCTTCAAACATGCTGGGCACACTGGTTATCTAAAAGAAAAAGCTGGTGCAACAGATGTGCTGATGATGATGGTGAGCAATAAATTGAAAGTTGGATTGGTGACTGAACACATTCCTCTCAATAAAGTCAGTGGCACAATTACAAAATCCTTGATTTCCAGCAAAATACAACTTATGGAGCAGTCTTTACGGGTTGATTTTGGCATAGAAAAACCACACATTGCTGTTTTAGGACTTAATCCGCATGCAGGAGAAGAAGGATTGTTGGGTTCTGAGGAAGAAGAAATCATAAGACCCGCTATTATTGAAGCTAAAAAGAACGGTATGTATATCGCTGGGCCATTCTCAGCCGATGGTTTATTTGGTTCTTCGCAATTTTCAAAATTTGATGGAATATTAGCAATGTATCACGATCAAGGCTTGGTTGGATTCAAGAGTATCAGTTTTAGTGAAGGGGTGAATTTTACAGCCGGACTGCCTTATGTTAGAACTTCACCAGATCATGGCACTGGATTTGATATTGCGGGAAAAAATGTAGCAGAATTCAGCTCGATGTTACATTCTATTTATCTCGCAAAAAATACTATTGCTATGCGAAAAGGCTATGATGAGATGAGACAAAATCCAGTGAAAAAAAGGCCAAAGCTATCAGAAGAAATGAGCGAGTAGGTTGGTTCACTCTATTAACATTCGTCTATTGGTCTGAGATTGGTTTACTTCGACCCCGATAACCTTGGCAGGGGCAAATATATGTAAACTCTTGTTCTTTTTAGACTTGTGTCTATTTTTCTTTATTTTTTTTGCAGATTTAACATTTATTTCAGATTTAGGCTGCTCGATTTGCACAGGATTAACTGATTGAGTAAAGTCAAACATTTTTGTTCCATTATCCAATTCATATAATTCATATTTTTCAATCGTTTTGATCAATTTATTAGAATAATTTGGGTCTGTTGCATAGCCACAGTTTTTAAGTCCGACTGCCCAAGAGATATAATCCTTTTTATCTATTGAAAAAAGCCCTTTATATCGCGACCGTTGAGTCAAAAAACTACTATGGTCTATATAAGATTCTTCAGGATTATTGTATTGTCTAAAACATGAATGCATTAACGTTCCCGTTGAATCCAAATCGTCATCCTTGTAAAAATAAGTCAATCCAGTCCAATCATTTTTGCATTTGATGCCAAAATGGTTATTTGCCTGAATAGCAAGTTCGCTTTTACCAGCGCTAGATTCAAATAAACCCTGAGCTAATTTTATACTAGCAGGTATTCCTGTTCTGGCACTTTCTGATTTCGCTATTTCACTAAATTGATATATATAGATTTCTTGATAGCTCAACGATCTAGCTGAAATAAAGTAAATCGCAACACTGAGTCCCAGGATTCGCATGAATGGAATATTTACTTGCTTTTTCATGATAAAATATTTTGATCTATAAAATCAAAAATGATACCAATTTTCTAACCAAAGAGTATATTATAATATATAATAAATTGATTACCTGTCATTTACAATTAAAAAATAATTATAATATGAATTAAAAAAATAGATTTTACTGAGAAGCTCCAGGCTATTTGATATGTGTGCAAAACATTAACTAACTATTAGAAATCTATAGATATCGCTTAACAAGTGCTTCTGAATAATACCCTATTTTTGCCTTAAATTTTAGAATAAAATGAAAAAATTAATCGCAATTATTTTACCTCTTTTTGTCTTCGTTTTTGCTTGTAAAAATGTTGAGCAATTCAGAAAACCTATCGAATCTTTATCTGCTGATTGGGAAAAAGCTTCAACTTCTTTCACTGATGCTGGAACTCTTGTAGGTTCAGTTCAAAGTTCAATTGCTGGTCTTAAAGACAGTTTGACAATTGATCCAAAATTAAAGTTAGATGCTACAAAATTAAAATTAATCGATTCTTTAAAAACAAGTTTTGCTGGAAATATGGATGGACTTACTAGCTTAGCTGGTAAATTTGCATCTTTAGCAGCGAATTGGCAAGATGGTACTGCTAAACTTGCAGCATTAAAGGATGGTCTTACTACAGGTAAATTGGATGCATCGGCTTTGACTCAAATCGAAGGATTGAAAAGCATGTTGACTGAAACTTCATCAGCTACAACAATGATTACTGAATCAGCTAATACTTCTAAGACTCAAGCTATGGCTATATATGATGCTTTCAAAGCAGCAATAGCAAAAAAATAATAAAAATTGCAAACACTGGAATGTGTTTTGTGATAAAGATTTTGCCTCGAAGAAATTCGAGGCTTTTTTTTTGCATTTGCGAAGGCTAATTGTGAAGCATTGTAAATATTTATAATATGTTCCTATCTTTGCCGAAACTTAATACTCAAAATGTCCAATTTAAATACATCATATAACGAAGATAATATTCGATCTCTCGATTGGAAAGAGCATATTCGACTACGTCCAGGAATGTATATAGGCAAACTTGGTGATGGAACGACAGTAGACGATGGAATCTACATCCTAATAAAAGAAGTAATCGATAATTGCATAGATGAATATGTAATGGGATTTGGCAAAGAGATTGACATTGAAATTCAAGATCGCACTGTCAAGGTTAGGGATTATGGAAGAGGCATACCCTTGGGCAAAGTAATAGATTGTGTATCTCAAATTAATACAGGAGGCAAATATGATTCAAAAGCCTTTAAAAAATCAGTAGGCTTAAACGGCGTTGGTACCAAAGCAGTAAATGCGCTATCCTCTTATTTTAAAGTAAGTGCGATTCGCGAGGGTAAGATGAAAACTGCTGAATTTGAATTGGGCAATCTTTCAAAAGATCACAAACTACAAAATACCGATGATGTCAATGGAACATATATTGAATTTCGTCCTGATGAAAAAATATTCCATAAATTTAGATTCGTCAACGAATTTATTGAAAGTAGAATTTGGAACTATGCATACTTGAATGCAGGCCTGAAAATTCATTTTAATGGAAAAACCTACATTTCAAAAAATGGTCTAAAAGACATGTTGGATCGCCGCACAGATGGTGAGTCGATCAATTATCCTATCATTCATCTTAAAGGAGAGGATATTGAGTGTGTCATGACTCATGGCACCCAGTATGGTGAACAATACTATAGCTTTGTCAACGGTCAATATACTTCACAAGGGGGAACTCATTTAAATTATTTTCGCGAAGCAATAGTAAAAACGGTTAGAGACTTTTACAAAAAGGATCTAGATACAAAAGATATACATACAAGTATCATAGGCGCAATTTCAGTTCGAATTGAAGAACCTGTATTTGAATCTCAAACCAAAACTAAATTAGGATCTACAACCATCGCTCCAGAAGGTAGTTCGTTGAGAACTATGATCATGGATTTTGTTACCAAAGAATTAGACAATTATCTCCATAAATATCCTGAAACTGCAAAAGAACTCTTGTCCAAAATATTGCAATCAGAACGAGAACGAAAAGAAATTGCCGGTATCAAAAAACTGGCAAATCAACGAGCAAAAAAAGCAAATCTTCACAATAAAAAATTAAGAGATTGTAGAGTCCATCTTACAGACTCGAAGGCTAAACCCGAAATCAAAGAAAATACGATGCTCTTTATTACAGAAGGAGATTCGGCAAGTGGTTCAATCACAAAATCTCGCAACGTAGAAACACAAGCAGTGTTTAGTTTGCGAGGAAAGCCGCTCAATTGTCATGGAATGTCAAAAAAAATAGTTTATGAAAATGAAGAGTTAAACTTACTCCAACATGCTCTAGATATTGAAGATGGCGTAGAAAATCTCAGATTCAATAAAGTAGTTATAGCAACAGATGCTGATGTGGATGGTATGCATATTCGACTTTTATTGCTTACTTTTTTCTTGCAGTTTTTTCCCGAATTAGTTAGATCTGGTCATTTGTTTATTTTGGATACCCCATTGTTCCGAGTTAGAGATAAAAGGCAAACGTTCTATTGTTATTCAGAAACAGAAAAACAAAACGCTATAAAAAAATTAAGAGGTAAAGCTGAGATCACAAGATTCAAAGGGCTAGGAGAAATTTCTCCAGATGAATTTGGAAAATTCATTGGACATGATATAAAATTGGAGCCAGTTACTCTTACAGAAGATAGTCATATTGAAAAAATACTCGAGTACTATATGGGAAAGAATACCAATGAAAGACAAGAATTTATCATTGATAATTTACGAGTGGACATCGATCAATTGAAGCCAGAAGATGAAGAAGAAATGCTAGAAATGGTTGAAGAAAATGAGATTGTATAAATTTTCTTTCCAATTGAAATAACTTCGATAGGATTTTTTAAAAATAATTTTCAAAGATTTAAAATTCTGTAAGATCTAATAATTATTTGCTTATATTTGGGCAAATTTCAATTTCATGAATTGGTTCAAAAGCTTAGCATTCTTTGGTTTCTGTTGTTTTTTGACAGCGAATCTTTTGGCTCAAGGATGCCTTGATATTGAAGCGAAAGCAGGTCCAGATCTCTTCACATGTGACCCAAGCATGCCTGTGCAGCTTCAAGGTGAAACTAATGCAGATGAATATGAATGGACTCCAAGTACTTATTTGAGCAATCCCAAGGTATTGGATCCCTTTGTAAACGCACCTCCGGGAAAATATAAATATACTCTAAAAACAAAGGGTTTGTCTTCTACAAATCTCATCACAAATGGTGATTTTGAATCAGGATTCGCAGGATTTAGTACAAGTTACTCATACACCACAAACTTACAACCAGAAGGAACTTGCTACGTGGGTCCAGATCCAAGTGCCTTTCATCCAGGATTTGAACAATGTGGAGATCATACGACAGGAGGTGGCAATCAATTGGTTGTAAACGCATCAATAAATTCTGGATTAAATTTTTTGTGCAAATCAGTTCCAGTCACTGCAGGTAAAATGTATCTTTTTACATTTTTTTGCAAAATGTCATTGCCTCCAATCCTGGTGTCATCAGTGTTACGATTAATGGTTCTAGTGTCGGGACGATATCTGCAGGTGGCTCTTGTGCTTGGTTTATGTTTGAACATTGTTTCACTGCAAAATCGAGTACTGCATTAATTTGTTTGAGTGAATTAACTGGAGTTGCAGGTGGAAATGATTTTGCAGTTGACGATCTTTCCCTCTACGAGAAATGTGAAGACATGGACGAAGTGATGGTAGAAGTAGTAGACCTCAAAGCAGTAGTAAAGGCGCCGATACTACCAGACTGTTCTTCAGAGCCATTTGAACTCAAAGCCAATGGATCTTCAACGGGAACGAATGTAAGATATGAATGGACTGCAAGCAATGGTGGAAAAATTCTAAGCAGCAATGGACTTACTGCTACAGCAAAAGGATCTGGCACTTATAAACTAAAAGTGATCTATCAAAATGGTTTGGTTTATTGTGACAAAGAAGTTGAGCTAGATATTGATTTACCAAATGATTTGTTGGGTGAAATTTTTGTAGACAATGAAGCCACCTGCAAATTCGATACTGTTTTCTTTCTTGCAACCATCTCCAATGGAAGTGGAAATTTCTCATACAAATGGTCACCAGATAGTTTGATCGTAGGTGGACAGGGTTCTTTTATTGCAAAAGTACTCGCACCAGGAAAGTATTCTGTAACCATTACAGACAAATCTTCAGGTTGTGAATTTGAAGAGACGTTTACTGTATTGGGAGATACTATTGGTCCTAATGGAAATATCATCGGAGATTCACTTTTGACTTGTGCAAAAAATAATGTGTTGCTCACAGGAAATCCATTTGACACCGCAAAGAATGATTTGACTTGGATTCTACCAGATAATTCCACTTTGCAAAATCAGAATACAATTAATTCAAATCAATCAGGTCGATACAAACTCGTCATCACAGACAAAAAAAATAAATGCGTAGACACAAGTTATTTCGACGTATTTGAAAATAGAAATCTACCACAGTTTAATCTCGGAAAAGATCTATCCATTGATTGTAAAAACAATGGTGTTACCATCTCAAGTAATCCAATCGGTTCAGGAAAATATAATTACAAATGGACCTTGCCAAATGGAAATATTATCACAGATACAACTTTACAAAATCAACAAATCACTCAAGCAGGTAGAGTTATTTTACATGTGACAAATACAGAAAATGGATGTGATTATAGCGATACCATCAACGTAACAGATCTTCGACAGTTGCCCAATGCAAATGCGGGACAAGATCTCACCATCACCTGCAAAAACACATTGTTGACACTTCAAGGTACAAGCAATTTATCCAGCAACATTCGCTACGAATGGAAAAACAATTCAGGTCAAACACTGAATCAAAACAATAGCGATAAAATTCAAATCACGCAAGCAGGACGATATTATTTTACAGTACTTGATAGCAATAATTTTTGCGAAAGAACAGATAGTATCGATATCGGCATAGATCAAACTAAACCCAACGCACAAGTAGAAGCAGACAAGACATTCCGATGCGCAGATACCTTAGTGACTTTGGATGGCTCTCTATCTGATGGTGGACCTAGAATAAAATATCAATGGCTAGGAAATAATATCGTAAACGGAGCTAATACAAAAACGGCAACGGTAAATAATGTTGGAACATTTCTTCTTGTCGTCATCGATACAGTAAACGAATGTTCAGACACAGCAAGGATAACACTTACACCAGATCAAAACAAACCGCAAGTTACAGCTTCTACCATTGGAGTTTTAGATTGTGTTACGAAAGAAGTAAGTTTGATAGGAACTGCGATGTCTACATCTGGAGGCACACTAAATTATTATTGGACATCAACAAACAATGCACCAATCACCAATCCAAATTCATTGAATCCAAAAGTTCAAACGCCAGGGACCTATACACTTTGGGCTATCGATCAAATGAATGGTTGTAGTACAAACATTCAGACCATCGTCACAATAGATACTACAGCACCAATTGCCAATGCAGGACTAGATCAAATATGGAATTGCTCAAGTAAAACGATTACTTTAATCGCAAAAGATTCAATAGGAAATAAATACAAATTTGAATGGACGACAACTAATGGAAAAATAAATTCAAATTCAAATCAAGCACAAATAACGATTACTTCTCCAGGTCAATATCTAGTAAAAGTTATTGATACAAAAAATGGATGCGAATCTACAGATGAAGTAAGTATTGTTCCAGATCTCAATTTTCCAAAAGTTCAATTTTTACCACCAGCTGATCTCACTTGTAAAAATGTAAGCGTTACAATCTCTGCTCAAGGATCGAGTAGTGGCATTAATTATATTCCATTTTGGAATACGATCCAAGGAAATATTACTGGACCAAAAGATCAAATCAGCACGACCGTTGATAAAGCAGGAGTTTATTATTTCACAGTATTTGATACAAGCAATCTTTGTTCAAATACTGATAGCATCGTCGTAAAACAAAACATCACAAAACCACAAGCAGATGCTGGACTGGATCAATCCATAGGTTGTCGCATCACACAAGCAAATATCATATCAAACACAAATGCTCAACATGAAAAATCGTGGTCGACGAACAATGGAAATATTATCAATGGCTCAAACACGGATCGCATCACAGTAGATCGCGAAGGCAGTTACATTCTCACAGTCACTGACCCCAACAATGGATGTACAGCCACAGATGAAGTCATCGTCACTGCAATAAAAAATATTCCAACTCAAATCCAAAATCAAATCTTCCAACCGTTATGTCCTGAAGATCTCGGAGGTATCGAAATAGAAAATATCACAGGAGGCACAGCACCTTTTGAATATTATCTCAACAACAAATCGATCACCACTACAGAAATCGATGATCTCACACCAGGGAATTATATCTTGAAAGTAATCGATAAAAATGGTTGTGAATTTGAGAAAACAATTGTCATCAATGCAGCGATTGGAGTGGATGTAGATCTGGTCCCACAAGTAGAATTATATGCAGGAGATGAATATAAGATCATACCAAAGTATTCCATACCAGATGATAGCATTGCATGGGTAAAATGGGAACCAGCAGAAAATCTATCTTGTGCCAACTGTCTCTATCCCATACACACTGCAAATACAGATCAAAGCTATACTGTCACTTTCGCCAACAAAAATGGCTGCATAGCAACATCAGAAATCAAAATAAAAATCAACTCAAGGAATGTCTGGTTTCCCAATGTCATCACAAGCAATGGAGATAATATCAACGACCGTTTCTTTCCAAAAGCATCGAGTAATTCATTTCGACAAGTGAACTTTCTATCCATCTACGATCGATGGGGAGAAAAATATTTCATCAAGAAAACTTTCCAGCCAACGATCCAACACAAGGTTGGGAAGGAAAATTCAATAATGAATATTGCATCCCAGGAGTTTACGTCTACGTACTCGAGATCGAATGGAATAATGGAGATGTACAGAAGTTTTTTGGTGATGTGACTTTGATAAGGTAGATGGAATAATAATTTTCAATTATTATTTCTCTTAAATATCACTTTAAATTGATCTGTTTCTATATCATTAATAAATTGCGAATCTGGATGATGCTTTCGAATTCTATTGATACCAGATCCAAGTCCACTATAAGGCAATTCTATAGTTGCAATTGCAGCAATTTTTGGATTTCGTTGGCGAGACTCACCAGATAAAATACTAGCTATACTGAGAGAGTTAAACAATTTGCCAGGACTTTGAATTTCTACGCGATCCTGAAAAATGAAAATTTTAATTGTGCTATTAATAGAATAATTCCTATGAACTAATGCATTTACTAAGGCTTCTTCAAGTGCATATTCATGAATTTCTATTTCTGGTCTTGAATTGAATCCACCTTCTTTCTTTATTTGAATCAAATGCAACTTTAATAATTCGATTGCTCTTCTGAATAAGATTGTAATCGGTCCTGTGATTTTTTCTTTATGGATATAACTGTCATCTGATTTTTCAAGTCCAGGAAAATGAGCAAAATCAATGGAATATGAAGGCTTGAACACTTGAGGATTTGCACAGAAACAAATTAATCCAGCATGAGTCAAACCTGAATTTTTTATTATACTTGTAGCGCGCAATAATTGCTCCATTGAAATTCCCAATTCATTTATGTGATCTTGAACTGATTTTCTATGGAATTTTTCAAAGTAAGAATAGTACAAGGCTCTGTCTAAATCTTCCTCCCATGAAGTTCCATTAGCTTCATCTTCTTCAAAAGTAGTGTGTCCTTTGTCTTGAATCAGTCTGCCTATTTGTTCGGTGTCCATGATCCGTTTGTCAGAGCCAACTCTTTGGAGATATTTACCAGATTTTGTTTTATATGGTTTTTGTTTACCTTCTTGTATGTATATTACTATGATTCTCTTGTCATTGATGATTTTATTTTCAGTAAATGGAGAAAATGGGGGAACGACATTTTCAGAAGCTGCATTGCTGATGATTTGATTCTGTCTTCTGATTTGATCTGGGGTCAAGCCTTCCACACTGTTATCCTTATCATTGATGCCGATCAAGACATAACCACCTCCCATATTCAGAAAGGAGACAAAGATCTTCGCCATCTGCTCCTCATTGTTGACAAGCAACTTGAATTGATGAAGACTATCCTCTCCAAGTTCAAGTATTTCTTTGATTCGATCGATGCTGAGCAACTCTTTCATTTTGCAAAGTTATAAAGGAAGATCAATATTATGAGAATTCAGACCATACTCTTTAAGCTTAAGCGAATACCCATAAATTCCTTGTAACACTTCAAGTGCTTCATAAATTAACTTTTTAGCCACTTCTTTAACTCCTTCACTCTTTACCACTTCAGCAAAATTTTCCAGTTTTTTCAATCCTTTTTCATATAAACTCAAACCTTCATTAGGATCTTTAACTATTGTAGCCGCCCTTAACTCTTCCAAAATTGTTTTCAATTCATCAATATCTGACTTGGTACTCAGGTGGCTAATAGCTTCTTGAATTTTTTCTAATTGCTCATTAATTGCTGGAACGGCTTGTTGATAGTAATTAGATATATTTAGATTAAAATAAGAACTATAATTATTAGTAATATTAAGTTGAACTATATTTTCATGTGTTGTAGCATTGTCTTCTACAAACCTCAAAATTTTATCTACTTCAATATTTACTAATTTTTTTTGATTATTGATCATAGGAACAATCTTTGTTCCTTCTTTTTTATAGATGAGTAAATCTTCATAAGATATTTCAACTTGATGTAAAAGATCTTCCACCTTTTCATCATATTGATAATGGGTACCTTCCTGCAATTTTTTTAGCTCCCTTCTCCATCTTTTGAAATAAGCCTGACAAGAATTGGTATCTCCTTTCACTTTAATACTGATTTTTTTAAAATAAGCATCAGATTTAACTAAAGCAAAAGTAGAGCCCGTATGATCTTCCTTATCTTTTAATAAAATTCCTTGTTGCCAATAAAACTGTTCATGTACATCTTCGAAGGCTACTGCTATGAACTGACTGATCAAGCTATCTGGAAAGTAGCCTTCGTATTTTAAATAAAAATGGATATAATCTTCTACAAATATTTCTGACTCTTTGAGAGATTCTGGGATGTCTTGATTGAATTGTTTAGGAATAAAAAGTGTATTTCTATCTTGACTCCTAGCAGCAAGATTAAACTCCACCATGAGATCCATGATAAACTCATAATCGTCTTCTCTATACTCAAGATTAAATTCCTCTGTTTTCTGCAAGATTAAATTCATGTCATTTTTACTCACGATTCCCTTAAGCTGCTTTGTAAATTCGCTTACTATCAATTGATATATTCCTCCGCTGACCCATTCTGGATTGAGTATGTATTTCGATCCTTTAATATATCTTATTGTTCCTGTTTTATTGAAAAGATTAATTTCATATTCCTTATTGCCTTCGATACCCTCTTTGTCTGCCAATGCTGTAAAATAATCGTGACTAATGTATGGCTTTCCTTTGAATTCTTTATCCTCCAATATTTCCTTAAGATTATAGACATTTTGTGGTACAGTAGTTTCCAATGATTCTAAAGACAAAAGGCTGCTGATTATTTTATCATAAAGTTGCTGAGTTGCCTTTACAAATTCAGGAATATTTTCATGAGTGCGCAATAAAGAAATATAGTGAAAACTGTGAATCAATCCAGGATATTCCTGCTTCAATTGATTTTCAGGAAAAATGAATGATTGACCTGGGATATCTTCGATTCTATTGGCGACGATAATTACTTTAGATTTTTGTCCATGGGTCTTGATCCATTCCAACCAATCATTTACTCTTTTTTCTGTCCGCGAATTGACCATCAAAACATAAACACATTCTTCAGTGATAAAAAAACGATGCACCTGTTCCTGCATCCATTGACCTCCAAAATCCCAAATATTAATTCTATAATTCTTCTCAGCTATTTGAAGTGGCAAATGATCTATATGTATGCCAATCGTAGCTGATTGCTTAAGATTAAAATTTTCTCCCATAATATAATTTCTGAGATTGGATTTTCCTGCTTCGCCTTCGCCTAAGATCATCAATTTGGCTTCTCGAAGAGGTTTTGATCCTTTGGAGAGATTGGCAAAATAAGCTTGTACTGCTTTATCTCCGTTATTTACAGCTTCTATAAATGAAGATGGTAATGGATTTTTATAAATATTAACACCCTTTTGAAATAAAATATTCTTAAAATTAAAAGTAGGATCTTCTACTACTTCTATAAAAGGTAAATTATTGATTCTACTTGATATTTGACTAATATTATTATGTTCTAGATATACTCTTTCTATATTAATTAAACCATCCGTATTTTGTATTTTCGAAATTTTATTCTTTCTTAAACCTAAAATTTTGAGATTGGCTAAACTACTCAAATTTTCAATCTCAGTGATTCCATTATATGATAAGTCTAAGCTTATTAAATTTACCAAATTCTCTAAATTCCTTATTTCTTTAATCCAGTTGTCAGACAAACTTAAAGTAGATAAATTTAACAATTTTTCTAAATTTTTTATTTCTCTTATTTTATTGTTGGTTAAAAACAACATTTCTAAATTACGCAAGTTTTCTAAATTTTTTATCTCATTAATCTGATTACTAATAAGATTTAATACAGTTAAATTTACCAAATTCATCAAATTTTTTATTTCAATAATTTGATTTGCTGTTAATCTTAATTGCCACAAATTTTCCAATGTGTCCAAATTTGTTATCTCATTGATTTGGTTATTACTTAAATCTAAAATACTTAATTTGTGTAATTTTTCTAAATTTTTTATCTCTTTAATTTTATTATTCCATAAATTTAAGTTATTCAAGTTTATCTGATTATCTAATTCTTTAATCTCTTTAATAAAATTCGCCCCTAAATTCAATAATGTCAATTCTTTTAGTGTTTTTAAATTTTTTATTTCTTTGATCTGATTATTCTCTAAATCTAATTCTTTTAAAACAGTCAAAGACTCCAAATTTTCAATTATTTCGATTTGGTTACCTGAAAGATTTAATTGCTTGAGATGAAATAATTGACCGACTTGTTTAGGAATTTCAAATAATCTCAATTCACTCAAATCAAGCTCAAAAATTTCATTTTCAGTACCCATAGACCGCTTAACAGTATCTATACGCTTCAGAGCTTCTTGATATCCAGAATGAATATTATCCATATGTAATTTTAAAATAAAAAAATGAATCTAGCAAAAATACAGAAAAATGCTTATGTGTTGGGATAAAACTAAACCAGGCAAATTTCATTTTAGTTTTAAGTGTCTACATTAATATATTGCTATCCTAACATAATTTGAGCCTAGCATAATCTTTCAAGGAAAAATAAAGAATTCAAAATATTCCCCCAAAATAAAAAGAGCCCCAAATAAATTTGAAAGCTCTTTTAAGACTTCATTTTAGTACCCGTAGGGGAGTTGAACCCCTGTTGCAAGAATGAAAATCTTGAGTCCTAACCGATAGACGAACGAGGCATTTCCCGTTAGGGAACGCAAATATATGATGCTTTTCATTTTTCACTAAACTTTTTTATACTTTCTTATTTATTTTTATTGAATCATCAGAATAATGAAGAAAAAAATTGCAATAAACGGTTTGGCGCATCGGTCGATTGACTGATAGAAATATTCTTAAGAATCCCAATCTTGAATTAGTCGGAATTAATGATTTAACGGATAATAAGACCCTAGCTCATTTATTCAAATATGATAGTGCGCACAGAACATAGCAATGGCTCAGTTAGCTCTGATGACCAACACATCATCATTGATAATCAACCGATTAGAGCTACATCTTTAAAAGATGCAACCACTCTCATGTGGAAAGAAACTCAATGTCGATGTATTAGAATGCACAGGGTATTTTTAACCCACGATAAAGCTATAGCTCATATTCAAGCAGGAGCTAAGAAAGTTGTGCTTCTGCACCTCCTAAGGATGACAGCATCCCAACTTTTGTTTTAGGTGTTAATGATGTTGATATCAATTCATCGACTTCAATTTTATCAAATGCTTCATGTACAACCAATTGTTTAGCCCCAGTCATCAAATTACTGAATGAAAGTGTAGGAATCGATTTTGCATCAATGAATACAATTCATGCTTTCACCCAGGACCAAAGACTACAAGATGCTCCACATGCCGATCTGCGGAGAGCTCTGAGCAGCATCTGTCAATTTAGTACCTATGCAGCACAGGCGGCTAAAGCAGTGGAAGTCGTTTACCTAAGATTAAGGACAAATTGATGGCTTCTTCGTATCGCATTCCTCTTATCACAGGATCTATGATCGAGTTAGTATGTATTATGAACAAAGAAGTTACTGTTGAGGAGATCAATGGCATTTTCAAAATTGCTTCTGAGACCAATTATAAAGGCATTATACAATATAATACTGATGAAATAGTTTCTACGGATATCATCGGCAATCCACACAGTGCAATATTTGATGCTCCATTAACGACTGTAAAAGGAAATAAACTCAAAGTAGTCGCTTGGTACGACAATGAAAGTGGATATTCAGCTAGATTAGCTGATATGTGTGAAAAAGTAGCATTTTTATAAAAATCAAATCATATCAAAATTATGAATCATTGGAATCTGGATGGAGAAACAGTTATTCTTAGAGTTGATTTTAATGTACCTAAAAATGGAGTGATCACAGATGATACTCGCATTGTCAAATCATTAGATACTGTGAATGCATTGCTCAAATCCAATGCAAAGCTTATCATCATGTCTCATTTGGGCAGGCCATTGAAGGAATTGTTGCCAGATGGTTCTATCGATTTTGCAAAATTTTCTCTGCAGCCAATTGCAAAAACTTGTGAATTATTAAATATCAATGTGCATTTCAAAAAGATTGCGGTGGACCTGACACGTTGAGATTGTTGGCTGAATTAAAATCTGGAGAAATCTTTTTTTTAGAAAACACAAGATTCAATAAACAAGAAGAAAAAGGGAGATCTAGAATGGGCTAAAAGTCTCTCAACACTCGGCGAATACTATGTCAATGATGCATTCGGGTCTGCCCATAGAGAGCATTGCAGTGCTGCGAACCATAGCTCGATTTTTGACAAAGAACATAAATCATTTGGCTTATTAATGGATGCTGAAGTAAAAAATGCGAGTAAGGCCATGGACAACCCTGAAAGACCATTTACCGCAATTCTTGGTGGAGCCAAAGTCCAGACAAAATTAATCTGATCTCTCTTCACTTATCGACCGTTGTGATAATATTCTTATTGGAGGCGGAATGGTGATCTTTCTTTTTTGCAGCCAAAGGAATTCCAATTGGTAAATCACTTGCGAAAGCGATAAACTAGATCTCGCAAAATCTTTACTTCAAAAGCACATGAAAAAAATGTAAAAATTTTCTTCCATTAGATTCAGTAGCTGCTGATAGTTTTTCGAATGAAGCTAAATATTATATCACCAATGAGGAAGAGATTCATCAGGATTTAATGGATTAGACATAGGATCTCAAACGATAGAAAAGTACAATGAAATTATTTTGGCTTCGAAAACTATAGTTGGAATGGACCAATGGGTGTATTTGAAATGTCTAATTTTTCCAATGGGACTAAACAAATCGCTCTAAGTGTTGCGAATGCCACTGCCGCAGGTGCCTTTCATTAATCGGAGGCGGTGATTCTGTTGCGCCATCAACAAATATGAATTGTCCAATCAAGTGAGTTTCATTTCAACGGGTGGAGGTGCTATGTTAGAATTTTTAGAAGGAAAGAACTTCCTGGTATCGCTGCAATGAATATTTAATTTTATTTAAAATGAAAAAACAAAGGATGAAGGTCTCAATAATAACCATTGGAGACGAAATTCTCATTGGGCAAGTAATAGATAGCAATTCAGCAAGGATCGGACAAATGATCCAAGATTTAGGGATTATGCGTCAATTTTAAAT